>JBJTWV010000001.1:0-2745 GCA_046081925.1 Bacteroidota bacterium
AATTTTTTTCAGACGCATTGATTTTATTTTTGTTGCTGAGATTTTTTTTTGGAATTAACAAAAAATAATCAAGAAAAAGTAAATTACACATACTTAGTTGCGCTTCTACTAGATCCTCAACTTGTTTTCCGCGAAATTATACGATATAATGCGTAGTTTACTTGGAATGTTTAATTATTCTGTTGAGATAATAATTCTGATAAAAAATTTACAAAATTTTTATACATGTTAAGCACATTACAAAGGCATGACCAAGGTCAGCTCAAAAGAAGATATTGAAAGAGAATCAAAACGAGTGATTGCTGCCCTATATGGAAATGTAAGTGATTTTCGAGTCAATGAAACATTTCAAATTCCAGAAAAAGGGCCCAGAGTCGCATGGGATATTCAAGTGAGATTCATGCTAAACGGTCTGAAATACACGGTGGATCTTGAGATGCAGGAAAAGGACGGCCAAGTAACTAATGCAAGATTACTTGATACAATGACTCCACTTTAATTTTTTTCAGTATCATTAAAAATTAGTTTGCTAGAAAAATTCGTTAGTGTTAGAATTTCTCTTGCTGCCCTGATTTTGCCAGACAGCTCGTTTAGGTAGGCATCAGCAAACTTTTCAAATGTCGGTATTGGATATCGAACTTTGCCATCAGCCTTGAATTTTTTGTATTCAACTTGAAGCCACTCAAAATCAGATTCATTTAGCCTAATTACCCGGTTTTGTGCGTCAAGTTTAGACTCGAATAGATTTGCCAGGAAATAACTAATGAACTTGCTAAAGCATTTTACTTGGTATTTTTGTTCGTATTTTTCCTTGAGATCTTTGTAGTTTTCCTTGAGCCAGTCCGATACATCCAATCGTATTGTGATGGAATTGTAGTGTCCTGACAGATCTAGCTTGAGATTATGAAGGCTCACGGAATAATATCCACGTTTGACTTCATTCATCAGAATTATCATGGTGCTTGGAAGAAACATGCCGGGATAATACACATTAGTCATGTTTTGCAGTCTTGCTAGAATGTCGGGCTTTAATCCGATTGTAGAATAACCTTGGCTTGGCACATGGCAACTTGGGCCAGAAGTTTATATTAATTTTGATATTACCAATACAAAAAAATTTGAAGGAGGGTATTATGTCAGAGACTAATTTTGGATTTGCAACATCTACTAAAATCAAGAATCATTGTTAGATGAAAAATTACTTTTTCTTTAGTTCCTTAATTATGAGAAGAATAATCCAGAATGAGGCAATAGCAATCGTTCCCACGCCAAGACCAATAGTGAACGGTTGTGATGGTTTGATCTGAGTGAGTCCCACTCCAAGCAAAATCATCACCACTGCAATCATGTTTTGCTTGCTTACCATTGAAAAGCAGGACAATTCCAAGCTAATAAAACTTCCAAGGCGATCTCTGCAAAAAAGAGACGAATATGCCCAATAGACAAAAATAAATCTGTAAAAATCCTCAACAAGCCAAATGGTAGGATTTTTTGGCTTTACAAAAGACTCTGACGGATTAATTAGCAAAGGCATGTCTTTAGCCGCAAAAAGCAATTTTGCAGAGGCAATACTGTGCTTTGATCGAGTCCTAAAAGCAAATGCAGGCAACACTTTGGCATTATTGCAAAAGGGATTGGCCCTCAAAGGACTAGGAAAAAATGAGGAGGCAGTAGCAGTCTTTGATGAAATTCTGGAGGCAGAGCCCGAAAACCCTTCCGCGCTATACAACAAAGGACTCGTACTGGATAATCTCGGAAGGGTTGAGGAAGCCAGAGTACATCTCAATAAAGCCTCAGAATTGCATCGCAACAACTCATCAAGTTTCTATGACGAGGGAATTGAGCTTGAAAGGCAAGGAAAATACCAAGACGCGCTTTCTTTTTACTCCAAGGCCATAGAACAAAATCCAAGCAACGTTCGTGCCTTGATCTCCAAGGGCTTTGTTCTTGATTTGCTTGGAATGCCACCAAATGGAATCATGCCATTTTTTGACATGGCACTGCAAGCTAACCCAAAGAGTACAGAGGCACACCTTCACAAGGGCTTCATACAAAACAGAATAGGAAAATACCAAGAAGCAGTATCATGCTTTGAAGAAGCGCTCAAAATTGATCCCGCAAATGTTCGCGCCATGTACAGTAAGGGAGTCTCACTACATTTTTTAAAAAAACACCAAGAAGCAATATCATATTGCGATAAAGCCCTAGAGATTGATCCTGGGCATGTCAAGGCATTATGCACAATGGTTTGGGTTTTGGCTCATCAAAAAAAGTATGACGGCGCACTGATTTATTGCGATAGAGCCCTAAATATTGAGCCGGAAAACACCTATGCGTTAAGCTACAAGGGATACCTGCTCTTTGAGTGCGGCAAACTGGATGAGGCTCTGAAATACTATGACAGGGCGCTAGAAACCGATCCAAGCAACCCAAGGGCTCTGCACTACAAGAACAAAATACTAGACAAAATAGAACGTGGCAAAAAGAGTCACTTTATAAAAAAATTCATTTCTGGATAACTAGATTGCGGAATGAGTTGTCCCACTTGAAGCTGACTTGAAGTGTTTTAGGTCTTCGCCAGATATGATGTCTTCTTCCGGTGGAACATAGTCATTGACATCGTGTCTTTCCTTGCCTGGCCACCTTTTCTGAGTTGCAAGAGCCACTACAATAAAGAGCGCAAATGAGATTGGCGGGGGTATCATAGTGTCTAGGCCTGCTAGTTCTGGCGGAATTACAAAGAAC
>JBJTWV010000002.1:0-77929 GCA_046081925.1 Bacteroidota bacterium
AATGGTGGCATTGGATCCAATGGAAACGCGATTGCCAATAAAAGTCTGCTCCCATTTGGAAGTATCTCCGCCAGCGGGGCCACCCGTCGAAAAACGGTCATTGATGAACATCACCCCATGACCAATGAAACAGTCTTCACCAATGGTTACGCCTGAGCAAATAAAACTATGCGACTGAATACGGGTTCTGGCTCCAACGGTCACCCCGGTCTGTATCTCCACAAAAGGACCGACAAAACACTCAGCCCCAAGTTCACATTCGTATAAGTTTACCGGCTCAACAACCTGTACGCCCTTGCCAAATTGCACATCTCGAATGCCGGATTGCCTGATGATCGGATCAAATGACATCAACGGAATTGTAAATGTTCTCAATCGCCGCTACCGTCCGAAGTCCTTCTTCCGGCAGGGGCAGTAAAGTAGGCTCCCCATGCATCAAGCGTACCAGGTCATCGTACACCACCGGATGATTCGACATCGACCCCTGATAGCCGGGATAGAGATTGGGGCCAACAACTTCCGAACTGGCCTCAACCTCATCAACCTCCTCAACTCCCTCAGCTTTCAAATAGGTCACCTCATTCAAATACGCCCCTCCCACCTTCACGGTCCCATTCGCGCCGAAAACCGTGATCGAACCTTCCAGATTCTGTTCGTAGGCATTTACCGTATAATGCAAGGTGCCCAAAATGCCTGATTCGAATTGCAAGGCAACAACGCCTTGGTCTTCAAACTCAATAACTCCTTGGTGGTTAGCATTGGATCGAAATCCCTTGACCCGCTTCAAATCACCGAACAGCCAGATCATCAAGTCGACAAAATGACTGAATTGCGTATACAGCGTACCTCCATCCGACTCTTTGGAACCGCGCCAATCCGCGTTTGAATAATAGGCTGCATTTCGGTTCCAGAAAGCATTCACCTGTACACTTAATATCTTCCCCAATTGGCCGAGATCCAAAAGCTGTTTCAATTCCTGTACCGGCGGATTATATCGGTTCTGCTTTACCACCACCAGCTGCTTACCGAATTCCTGGGCAGCCAAGATCATATCATGCGCATCTTCAACGTGTATAGCCATGGGCTTTTCGCAAAGCACGTGTTTGCCGGCCCTCAAGGCCTCGATGGATTGTTGGGCATGCAGCCCGTTCGGCGTAGCGATCACCACCAAATCAATTTCGTTTTCAGCATGCAAGAGTGCTGTCAAGGATGGATACTTAGTGATCGGATCGTTGCCAACTACCGTATCCATTTTTTCTGCAACCACATCACAGACAGCTGCCAAATGTCCCACCCGGCGTATCTCTCTTGCGTGAACCTGGCCGATGCGGCCGCAACCAACGAGGGCGAAGCGTAATGACATTGTTTTTGAGTGCTAAACCCTAAACTCTGTTCGCTACCAGTTTAGAGTTTAGGGAACAGAGTTTAATTATTTAAGAGAGAACAGTTTTAAGATACTCCCCATATCCACTCTTCTTCAAAGGCTCAGCAAGTGCTAATAACTGCTCGCGGGTAATGAATCCGTTTCGGTACGCCACCTCCTCGATGCAGCCGATCTTGGTCCCTTGCCTTTTTTCAATCACCCGAACAAATTCTGAGGCATCACTCAGCGAGTCAAAGGTTCCAGTATCCAGCCAGGCAGTTCCTTTATCCAATACGGCAACCTTTAATTTACCCGCTTCCAAATAGGCTTTGTTCACATCTGTGATCTCGTATTCATCACGGGCGGAGGGCTTTAGCTCCTGGGCGATTCGCACTACTTCATCATCATAGAAGTAAAGACCCGGTACCGCGAAGTTTGATTTTGGTTTCACAGGCTTCTCTTCGATACTGATGGCTTTCATTTCCGAATCAAATTGCACCACCCCATATCGCTCCGGATCCGAAACCTGATAGGCAAATACATATCCACCCTGAATCGATTGCAACGATTGCAACTGCTTGTCCAATCCGGCGCCGTGAAAAATATTATCGCCCAATACCAAGGCTACGGAATCGGATCCGATAAATTCAGCACCGATCACGAAAGCTTGGGCCAACCCATTAGGCACAGCTTGTTTCGCATATTCAAACCGGCAGCCCTGCGCACTACCGTCGCCCAATAAGCGCATGAAGGAAGCTTGATCTTCCGAGGTGGTGATGATGAGGATTTCTCGAATACCTGCCATCATCAAGGTCGACAAGGGATAATAGATCATCGGCTTGTCGTAGATGGGCATGAGCTGCTTACTGATCGCCTTGGTGATGGGATATAGCCTTGTTCCTGATCCCCCAGCTAGGATAATGCCTTTCATAATTTATTAAAGTTCATTTTTTATCACCCAACCCTAAAGGGACAGGGGTATTCATCAAGAATACATTTTCGAATAATACGCCTGATACTCCCCCGAGGTAACTCGCGAAAGCCAATCCCCATTGGACAAATACCAATCAATCGTCAACGACAATCCTTCCTCAAAGGTTACTGATGGTATCCAACCAAGCTCCTGATTGATCTTGGAAGCATCAATGGCATATCGCCGATCGTGACCGGGGCGGTCCCTCACATAAGTGATCAGGGAATCACTCGTTCCAGGGGCATTACCCAGCTTTTCATCCATCAGCATACACAACAACTTCACCAGGTCAATGTTTCGCCACTCGTTAAACCCACCGATGTTATACGTGTCGCCATTTTTACCCGCGTGGAAAACTTGGTCAATGGCGGCAGCATGATCCTTCACATAGAGCCAATCACGGGTATAGAGTCCGTCGCCGTATACCGGTAAAGGCTTTTTGTCGATGATGTTGTTAATGAAAAGCGGGATCAGTTTTTCCGGAAAATGATTGGGGCCATAATTGTTCGAACAATTGCTGATCACAACGGGCAGGCCGTAGGTATCGTGATAAGCGCGAACGAAATGATCGCTGGAGGCTTTGGAAGCGCTATAGGGAGAGTGTGGATCGTATTTGGTTTGCTCGGTGAAGAAGCCGGTGTCGCCGAGTGCCCCGTAGACTTCGTCAGTACTCACATGGTAAAACCGTAGAGGGTAGAGAGTAGTGGGTTTAGAGGCCCAGATGCGTTTGGCTTCATTTAGCATGTTGACCGTACCTATCACATTGGTGTAAACAAAATCCAGCGGGGAGTGAATGGAACGATCGACATGGCTTTCGGCGGCGAGGTGGATGACGCCGTCGGGTTGGTATTCATCGAATACCCTTTTTAGCTCGGCCGCATCCAGGATGTTCACTTTCTCGAAAACATAATTCGGCAACTGATCGATGTCGCGTAAGTTTTCCAAATTACCCGCGTAAGTGAGTGCATCCAGATTCACGATGCGGTAATCGGGATACTTGGTCACGAACAAGCGAACGAGGTGCGAGCCGATGAAGCCGGCACCGCCTGTGATTATGATTGTGCGTGCAAAATGCATTTTACCTTATTCAAATTATTGTTACTATCAGGAGTAGGAAGTGTTGAGACAGTTGAGAACGCTGAGAAAGTTTAGAGAATCTCAACTCGCTCAACTTCCTAAACTCCCTCAACCTTTTCCCTAAACCAATCCATTGTGCGCTTAAGTCCTTCCTCCACATTCATCAACACTTCGTATCCCAACAACCGATGCGCCTTCGAAATATCGGCCAGCGAATGCTTTACATCCCCTTTTCGTTCGGGTCCGAAAGTTGGGCGTATGTCGGCTTCGGTATGCAATTTCAATCCTTCAAACAACTCCAACAGACTCTTCTGCTTCCCGCAAGCGATATTGTAAACCTGATTGACCGCTTCTGGATTTTCCGTGAACAAGGCCAAGAGGTTTGCGTGTACGGCGTTATCGACGTATGTAAAGTCTCGGCTGACGGAGCCGTCGCCATTAATGGCGGGAGATCTTCCCTCGATCAGCGCTTGAGCGAACAATGGGATAACCGCTGCGTAAGGCCCGCTGGGATTTTGCCGCGGACCAAATATGTTGAAATAACGAAGTCCGATGAACTCCATTCCATAGGCGGTTGCATACACCCGCGCGTACAATTCATTCACCAATTTGGTCACGGCATAAGGAGACAACGGATTGCCAATCTTGTCTTCCACCTTAGGCAATCCGGGATGATCTCCATAGGTGGAAGAACTGGCCGCAAACACCACGCGTTTGATCCCCGTTTCTTTTGCAGCTGTAAAAATATTCAGCGTACCGGTTACATTCACCGCATTGCTGGTGATTGGGTCGTTGATCGACCGGGGCACCGAACCCAGAGCGGCCTGATGACAAACCAAATCCATTCCATCTGCAGCGTGTAAACAAGTGTCGTAGTCTCGGATATCGCCTTCAATAAATTCAAACTTGGGATTGCCGAGATGATGAATAATATTATCCTTGGCGCCTGTAGCCAGGTTATCCAGTACCCGCACTTTTCCAACGCGCTTATTGTTCATCAACGCATCCGCGATGTGTGAACCGATGAAACCGGCACCTCCCGTTACGAGAATATTTTTTTTATGGATCAAGTTTTATGCTTGATTTTTAAACCTACTTCTAAGAGCGCTGTAGAGGGTAGAGCGCCCTTCGGGCTGTAGAGAGTTGAGGGCTTAGATTGAGACTCTCTACCCTCTACCCTCTACTCTTCACCCCCAAAGCCCTTTCCACCAACCCCGAACTCCCCGCTTGGCCTCCAGAGGTCCGGCTTTCTCTTCTTCAAAATAACTGGAGTAGCCGTATCCATAACCATAACGACCATAGCCGTAAGCCCCGTAACCACCTTGTGTTTTGACACCGTTCAAAACGATGGAGATTTGGGGCAGTCGTTTTTGGCTATAGTAATCTTCCACCAGTGCCAATTGCCGCTTGAAACTGTAATTCTGACGCAACATATAGATCGTACAATCGGCGAATTTACCGAGGGTGATTCCGTCGCTGACCATTCCAACGGGAGCCGTGTCGATGACCAGCACATCGAAGTGCGCTTGTAAATAATCGAACAGGTCCTTCACGCGCGAATCGAGTAAAATCTCCGCGGGGTTGGGAGGCACGGGGCCGCAACCCATGACGAAAAGATTCTCGATCTCCGGTACCGGCCGGATGACTTGGCTGAGATCGGTAATCTTACCCACCAAGAAGTTGGTGATACCCGGGCCTTTCTCCATCCCCAAGCCAGCGATCACTTTGGGCTTCCGGATGTCAAACTCCAACAAAATGGTTTTCTTGCCGGCCAGGGCATGAGCAGCCGCCACATTGATAGATAAAAATGATTTGCCTTCGCCACTGAATGTGGAGGAAACCAAAATGGTGAACCTGTCTTTTTTATTCAGAAAATATTGAAGATTGGTCCGAATGATCCGAAACTGCTCCGCCACCATGCTGCGGCTATTGCGAAGGATCACCAGCGTGTTTTCGCCATGCGAGTGCCCGACCTCGCCGAGGATTGGCGTTTGCGTGTACTTCTCGATGTCGAACCGACTTTGAATCTTATCGTTGAAAAGTTCGGTGGCGAAGATGAATATTGCCGGAATACCTATGCCGATCAAAAAGGCAATCAATTGCACCGAGCGACGTTTTGGTGAAACCGGCTTTTCATTGACCGTTGCCAGATCGATCGATGAAGAGCCGGAAACTGTGGAGGCCCGGGCAATCGCCGTTTCTTCTCTTTTTTCAATGAAAAGCTTATACAGGGCCTGATAAGTATCTAATTTGCGTTTGATCTCCGCCAATTCCTTGATCTGTTGCGGCATCGCATTCAGTTTGGCCTGATTGTTCGCCCCCCGTTGGCGGGTTTCACCGATCAAAGACTGCGTGGCCGAACGAATATTGCGCAGGTTTTCCCGGATGCTGAGTCGCAGTTTCTCCAACTGCCCCGCAACTTGCTTTACCGACTCATTCGCCAAGGGTACGTTTCCGTCTACCAGCGCTTTGCGTTCGAGCTGGGCTTGGTTGTAAGCAGCCACGAGCGCATTGAGTGTGGGGTCTTCCAGGCCCAAGGCAGAAGGAACCACCACTTTGTTGAATTCATTTTTCTTATCCGAGAGGTAATCGTCCAGCATGCCCGATACGGATATCCTGACCCCTTGCTCGGCACTGACCTTATCCGCTTCTACCACATTCTCGAAATACGCAGCCAGCTGCGCCTCAGGGTCGATGATGTTGTTGCGTACCTGATAATCGAGGTATTGATTCTGTACACTGTCCAATCGCACACCAATATCGTTGATGCGGGCATCTACAAACGACAGGATTTGATCGTTGGATAGTTTTTTCTGCTCGATCGAGAATTGGGCATATTCTGCAGTCAGGGTGTTGATGATGTCGGCACATAGCTCCGCGTTGCCGGATTCTATAGAAACATTGAGAATGCCGGTTCCGACAGTTTTAGGCACCACCTTGATCGCTGCCGCATATTCCGCAACCACTTCCGATGGCGGACGCCAGCTGAATCGATATAAACTGCCTACTGTCGGCTGGCCGATTTTTCCCAAACGAAAACTCCCTTCCGGAAGTGTAAATGTTTGGCCGTAGCCCACTAAGTCCTTCAGTCCATCGACCTGAAAACCATCGGCAGTTTTTTGAAGCACATCCACCGTAAAGGCCTTCGTGGAATCGCTGATGGAGACAGGCATCAATACAAAGGGAGCCTTCTTGTAAACATTGACTGTTTTTATCTTCCCTACGCCATAGTATTCGATGGATAAGTTCAATTTCTCCACCACCCGTTGCATCAAGGGTCTTGATTTCAACACCTCCATTTCGGCCTGAATGTTGTTGCCTGCGCTGCTGCCGAACAATTCCTCCACCTTATCGCCAACACGCGTGTTCTTGGCTTTATCATCCCGGATCAACAAGATGCCTGAGGCGCTGTACACGGGCTCGGCATACCGGAGATAGACATAAGCGGCCAACAGCGAAATGGAAACGGAAACGATGATCAGTGGCGCGTAGCGAACGTACTTAAAGAACAGATCGCGCACACTCAGACTGGCCAGCTCTGTTTTGCTCTGATTAAACGGCAGGTTTATATTTTCTTCCATGAAAAGTACTTAGGGTAATAAAAAAAGAAACTTGGTTGATTTATCACCGGACAATGAAGTTCACCAAGGTAGCGGCCACGGTGATCAGTGAGAATGCAATGGAAAGTCGTTGAAAATTTCGGGCATTTTCTTCTTCTCGTTGTCTCCGACCATTGTAGTCCACCACCAGCACATCATTTTGAGCCAGCAAAAAATAGGGCGAGTTGTAGACCTTATCCGAAGTAAGATCCAGGGTGGCCAGCTCGCGTTTGCCATCGATCTCTCGAATGATCTTCACGTTCTCTTTTTTTCCATAATCGGTTACTCCCCCTGCAAGCGCGATTGCTTCCAAGATAGTCAATCGATCGCCCGGCACGGTTACCGGACCCTGCTGGGCTACTTGCCCCAACACATTCACCCGAAAATTCTGAAAGCGAACCGAAATGGTTGGGTCGGATAGCAATTCAACCGGATTAGTCAGTAATTTTTTAATCTCGGTTTCCAGTTGCGCACGCGTCAACCCGGCAGCATGGATCGTGCCCAATCGATGATGCTGAATATTGCCCTGATTGTTCACTAAATAGCCGTTGGCTGTTGACGTGCCGCTTCCAGACGAAGACACCGTCACCTGATTGAACATCGCATCCGATTTCTCCGGTTGCAAACTCGTGCTGCTTATCTGAATGGAAAGCAGATCCTGCGGCTGGATCTTTAGCTCAGGCAAGACCACGGTTTTGGGTATGGTTGAGTCAGACGCATGCTGAACGTAGTTGCGCAAGGGTTCGGGGGCTTTACAGGCTGTAAATCCAAGAACCAATAACAGAAAAATCGCTTTTACCAGTCGCATGTTATTTAGTTTGATCCCGAACTGCGCGAGGCAGCCGGACTGAGTTTTGACGTATCCATGTATACCACCAGCATATAACCCAAGCTATCGATGGTGATTTTGGCTTTTTTCTTGCGGACACTGAGTACCTGGGCCGATTGCCCCATAAAGGTGCCGGCATTGATGACTACGCGCTGATCGAGCTTCAGCTCAAGCGGCACCAACTCCACCTCTTCGTACTCATCCAGAAAACGCCTGATATTCGCGATCTCCTTATCGCGCACCTGTGCCGGTTTGCCATTCCAGTAAATGAAATTGATCGTCCCGTTCGTCAGTCGAACCGCCGTTCTTTCGCCTTCGGCAATACGCACAAACACATAGGACTTAAACAAAGGTTCTTCCACTACTTTTATCCGATCGCTCCACTGCCGACGCACTTTGTTGAGCGGGCAATACGACTCGATGCCTTTATTGGTGAGCAATTGGTGCACCTTCTTCTCCCACTTCGGTCGGGTGTAGAGGGCCAACCACTTTTTTGTGCTGTCTTGAGATTTGGGCATAGCTTCGCCTGGTAAGTCCCGGAAAATCAGCACAACAAGCTGATTTTCATATTTTTAATTGAAAAACCGGGCCACCGGACAAAAATAAGATAAATACTGCTAAAAAAAAGCGAATTTGTGGAACTAAACATTTTTTTTAACCAATTGATAATCTGTGCTTTACGCTTTGATTATTACCCTTAGCTGACCAAGCTCAGGCGGAATGATTGAACCTCGGATCTCCAACCCTAAGCAACTCCTCCCATCTCGTCGTATACCGCTTGCTTCGTTGTTGTTGCTTCATCTGCCAATGTCGTTTGGTACCACAGGCACCGAAGACGAGCAGCTCGTCGCGCTGACTGAAGTTGATATTATCGATCATATC
This sequence comes from Bacteroidota bacterium, assembly GCA_046081925.1. Classification (GTDB taxonomy): domain Bacteria; phylum Bacteroidota; class Bacteroidia; order Chitinophagales; family Chitinophagaceae; genus JJ008. The sequence goes on from JBJTWV010000002.1 coordinate 8,724, forward strand.
CATCAGCTTTCGGTGATCGGGCGGTGTAGCCGCGAACAGATCCCCCTGACAAGCATCGGCTGGAACAATACCACCTAATAACACACCGGCTTTTTTATATACGGATCCTCGTCGATACAATTGTTCGGCCAATTGCACCGCCGTTTTGATCAACAACAACGTATCGCTCGTGGCGATGGGCAGTTTCGTATGCGTACTACTCACCTCTCCTCGCCATCCTCCCTCCTCATCGCTTTGCCTTCGGATGAGAAAGACCTGTACCGTATCGGCCGCACTTTGCTGACGCCGTAATTTTTCTGCTGCCCTCGTTGCATAGCTGGCTACTGCCTCTTTTATATCGGCAAGCTCCGTCACAGGTACACCAAACATTCTTGTCGTGGCAATCATTTGCTTCTGCACCAATTCTTCCTTCAACTCTATACAAGGTTCTCCGCGTAGTTCCCGCACCAGTCGGAGTCCGACCACCCCGCCCATTTCACGATGCACCCACGCATCGGGTAAGTTCGCCAAGTCCCAGGCACTGGCATATCCGCACCCATACAGTTTTCGTGCATAGGCACGTCCTACGCCCCACACATCCTCCAATCGAGTTTGTTTGAGTGCGTGAACACGTTCTTCGTCGGACTGTAAAAGCATGACGCAGCCGCTTTTTTGTTTGTCTTTTTTCGCAAGCCGATTGGCCAGCTTCGCGAGTGTTTTAGTAGGTGCCACGCCCACAGAGACAGGAATGCCGGTCCACTTCTCCACTCGTACGCGCATTTCCCGCGCCGTGCGTTCGAGTTGTTCCGGATCGACTGCGCCGAGGTCGACGAATGCTTCATCCACTGAGTACACTTCCACCTGCTCTTCGCCGGCAAATTTTCGCAACGTTTCCATCACGCGCCAGCTGAGATCGCCGTACAGGTTATAGTTCGAGGAGAAAACAGCGATGCCGTGTTGATTAATGAGCGAACGCGCCTCGAAATACGGAACGCCCATGGCGATGCCGAGTTTTTTGGCTTCGTCGCTGCGCGCGATCACGCAGCCGTCGTTGTTGCTAAGTACCACCACGGGATGATTGCGAAGTACCGGCTTGAACAACCGCTCGCAGGAACAATAGAAACTGTTACAGTCGACAATGGCTTTCATGTAAGCGAATGAATGACGTAGGTGACGACGCCCCAAAGAGAAAAATCGCTGAATTCCGATAGATTGATAGGCTTGTAACGATTGTTCTCGGGAATGAGGAAAGCCGAGGAAAAGTTTTGGTGATAGCGTCGAACCAGCAGTTCGCCATTGAGAATGGCCACGATCACTTTTCCGTTGCCAAGTTTGATCGAACGATCCACGATGAGTACGTCCCCATCGAAAATCCCTGCCTCACGCATGGCATCTCCTTTCATCCGGAAGAAGTACGTGGCGGGTTTGTTTCGAATGAGTTGCTCATTGAGGTCGATGCCTCGTTCGGAATAATCATCGGCCGCCGCCCCGAAGCCCGTGGCATTGGCGGTCTTTACCTGATGCTGCGTAAAATTCTTGGTACCCCGATAAGCAGGGTTGGCGTACTGGTCCCGGTCCATATATTTTTTACGCTAAGCTAATATTTTTAGTAATTAAATACTAATTATTTTAGCCTGTAGAGATGAGGGGATGAGAGTTGAAGATTGGACGTAACGAAAGGCCCTTGATCCTATTACACTTTCACATAGATCTTCTTCTTATCCATCCACCAACAGATCGCCCACATGAAGGTGATCACACAAAGGGCGTAGAGAAGCGAACCATTTTCGGGGGCGCCGGGCACATGTACCAATACTTTTTTATAAAGCCAATTCCACGGATTAACCCCTTTTTCCAATTTGATCAGGGCCAATCCCTTAGGTAAAAACGCACTGAGCGCAAACACAAACAAGGCATTTTTCCCGAATACATCGAAAAAACTAAGAAGGCCACCCCGCCTACTTTTTCCGTCGATCACATAGATCATCGTGGACAGCGCCATGATCGCTAATCCGGTAGTATAAATCGTGTACGAGCTGGTCCATATTTTCTTGTTGATTGGAAAGACCAGATCCCAGCAATAGCCAGCCACCAACATCCCCACGCCGATCGTAAATAATCCGCTAAGCATCCGGTACATGCCATCCGGCTGTGCCAACCCCTTTCGCACATAATCGCCAACCAAATACCCAAATACCACCTGCGCAATGGCGGCCGGAACACTAAGCAACCCCTCCGGATCGAATGGAACCCCTTCGCCTTTGTAAATGTGCGATACACCCAAGATCCGTAGATCCAACTCCGTACCGAACCAGCCTTTGAGGCTGTACGGGTCGGCCGGATTACCAATCAGGCATACTGCCCAATATCCAAGCAGCAGGATAGCCGCCGACAAAAAAGCCTTGCGCGGACCCCCATAATAGACAATAATAGAGGCAAGAAAATAACAGATCGCGATCCGTTGCAACACGCCCATTACACGTACCCCTTTGATCGTTTCCACAAATGCTCCTGCCTCATTTTTTGCCACATCCACCCACGTGAACGATTTGAAAGTGGTGACTTTTTGTAACTCGGTCGTGCCTTCCACTACCCGACTCACCTCCACCACAAAGGGCCACCAATTCAGAAATAATCCCACACCAAATATGATCAGCGAACGCTTCACCACTTTTTTCCAAAACGCCGCATCACCTTCTTGCTGGAGTCGCGGTATCACAAAACTCATGGCATTACCAACGGCAAACAGGAAGAAGGGAAAGACCAGATCCGTGGGCGTGAGTCCGTGCCAGGGCGCATGTTCCAGCGGGTCATAGATATGACTCCAGCTACCCGGATTATTCACCAGGATCATGAGACATACCGTGGCGCCACGGAAAACGTCGAGAGCGTAAGAGCGCGTCATAGAAAACAATTTCGATGAATGCGTAAGTTACGAGAGAAAGCAGAAGTAAGCTACTGTCTGCTCATTTACCTAAATTGCAAATACATCTATTATCCCCCATGTCTCTTCTCAAATCCGCTTCCGCTTACATACTTGTAGTACTAATTTGCGGAGCCTGCACCCGACCTCTCTATACCAATACCAATCGCAGTTACAAAAAACAAGTACGCGCTTTTAGCAAGATCATCCAGGAATATCCCCTGCGCGACTCATTCAAAACCGCCGATCAGTGGGTTGGCACCACCAACTTTTCGATGCGTAAACCGAACTATGTCATCATTCATCATACCGCACAGGACAGCACCCAACAAACCCTGCGCACCTTCACCCTGCCCCGCACCAAAGTAAGTTCACATTACGTGATCGGAAGAGATGGCGCCGTTTATCATATGCTCAACGACCTGTTACGCGCCCAGCACGCAGGCGTCAGCAAGTGGGGCAGTACCACCGATCTCAACTCGTCAAGTATCGGTATCGAGTTGGATAATAATGGCAAGGAGCCGTTCGCCGAGGAACAGATCAATAGTTTACTGTTGATCTTGGAAAAGCTGCAAAAAGCCTACTCCATACCCACCGCCAATTTTTTGGGCCATGCCGATGTGGCACCCGGCCGAAAAGTGGACCCCAGCCGATACTTCCCTTGGGAGAACCTGGCAAAAGCCGGATTCGGTATCTGGTATGACACAACAAAGACACAAGTGCCGACTGACTTCAATATGATGCAAGGCTTGCGCATCATCGGCTATAACACCGCCAATGAAAAGAATGCGATCCACTCCTACCGGATCCATTTCACACCCAACGATACCACTAAGCAATTGCATGATGGGGACCGGAAGATCATTTGGGAGTTAATGAAGAAAAGATGAAGGATGAAGGTTGAAGGATGAACTCCATTTCATCTTTCATCTTTCAACCTTCATCCTTCATCTTTCGCACGAATCAATTATCTTCGCTCCTGCACTCAATCAAATTCTTCTATTGCGTTTTACCGAATTCAACTTTCATTCTACCCTCTTAGAGGGCATCGAGGCCTCCAATTACGAAAATGCGACTCCTGTTCAGGAACAAGTGATCCCCCCGATCCTTGCCGGTAAGGACATCATTGCCTCTGCACAAACCGGCACAGGCAAAACCGCCGCTTTCTTACTCCCCATGATGAATCGGTTACTCACCGATCATACCGATGAGGGAATGATCCGCGCCATGATCGTGGTGCCCACTCGCGAACTGGCGATCCAAATCGCCCAACACATAGAGGGTCTATCTTATTTTACCAATATCAGCTCCATTCCCGTGTACGGTGGAAGCGATGCGCAAAATTTCGTGGCGGAGAAAAAAGCCTTTCAAAGCGGTGTCGATATCATTGTTTGTACCCCCGGCCGTATGATCGCTCACCTGAACATGGGATACGTAAATCTGAAGGGACTGAAATTTTTGGTGCTCGATGAAGCCGACCGGATGCTGGATATGGGATTTCAGGATGATATCAACAAGATCATCCAGCACCTGCCAGCCAAACGACAGAACCTTCTCTTTTCGGCCACCATGCCTGAGAAGATCCGTCAATTGGCCAGACGAATTTTACATGAACCGGTGGAGGTGAACATCGCCATTTCTCGCCCCCCCGACAAGATCCGTCAGGGTGCCTATGTGGTGTACGAGCCTCAAAAAAATCCGCTCATCGCGCATGTCCTGAAAACAACCCCGTATAAAAACGCGCTGATTTTCTGCAGCCGCAAACACACAGTGAAACAACTCACCCGCGATCTGAAGAAACTAAAGTTTAATGTGGAAGAGATCCACAGCGACCTGGAACAGGCCGCACGTGAAAATGTGCTGAGTGCCTTTGCGGGCGGACGGATTCCGCTCTTGGTGGCAACCGATATCCTGAGCCGCGGAATCGATATCGATACCATCGACCTTGTGATCAATTATGATGTGCCCGACGACGGGGAGGATTACGTACACCGAATCGGACGAACCGCTCGCGCCGAAGCAACCGGTTCTGCGTTTACGCTGATCACGGAAACCGACCAGCGAAAATTCGCCTCCATTGAACGATTGATACTAAAAGAAGTGGAGAAGTTACCGATACCCGCCGAACTGGGACCTGGTCCAACCTATGCTCCGATGGAACGAAGACCCCGAAAACCCGGAGCCGGTGGAAGAGGAGGCGGAAACAGAAATTTTCGAAAGAGCCGGTGATTTAAACTCTTATAACTAACTAACAAACTTCCCTCTTCCCTCTACTCTCTTCCCTCTACCCTCTACTCTCTCCCCTCTACTCTCTACATATTCCTCCTGTACTGCCCGCCCACTTCATACAAGGCATGGGTGATCTGACCGAGCGAACAATACTTAACCGTCTGCATCAATTCGGAAAACAGATTTCCATTTTCGATGGCTACTTTTTGTAAGCGCTGCAGCATCTCCTTCGAGCGATCGGCATGCTGTGAGTGAAAGGCTCGAAGATTCCGGATCTGCTGTTCTTTCTCCTCATTGGAGCTGCGGATAACCTCACCCGGAATGATCGTGGGCGAACCTTGTTTGTTCAAGAAAGTATTGACTCCCACGGTGGGCAACTCGCCCGTATGTTTCAGATGCTCATAATGCAAACTCTCCTCCTGGATCTTGTTACGCTGATACATCCGCTCCATGGCGCCCAATACGCCACCACGATCCGTGATCCGATCAAATTCGGCAAGTACCGCTTCTTCCACCAGATCGGTCATTTCCTCGATGATAAAAGAACCCTGGATGAAATTCTCCGTGGTGGCCGAGCCCAATTCACGGTTGATGATCAGTTGAATGGCCATGGCCCGTCGAACACTTTCTTCCGTTGGAGTGGTGATGGCCTCATCGTATGCATTGGTGTGAAGTGAATTGCAATTGTCATAGATGGCATACAAGGCTTGCAACGTGGTGCGGATGTCATTGAAATCGATCTCCTGTGCATGCAGCGATCGTCCGGAGGTCTGGATGTGATATTTCAGCATCTGACTTCGCTTGTTCGCCTTGTATTTATATTTCATGGCCGTCGACCAGATCCGCCGGGCCACGCGGCCGATAACACTATATTCGGGATCCATCCCGTTGCTGAAAAAGAAAGAAAGATTTGGCGCAAAATCATCGATACTCATCCCCCGGCTTATATAGTACTCCACATACGTGAAACCATTGGCCAGCGTAAATGCGAGCTGTGTGATCGGATTGGCACCCGCCTCGGCGATGTGATACCCGCTGATCGATACAGAGTAAAAGTTACGCACCTTCTCCTGAATGAAATATTCCTGCACATCCCCCATCAACTTAAGGGCGAACTCCGTTGAGAAAATACACGTATTCTGCGCTTGATCCTCTTTTAAAATGTCTGCCTGCACCGTACCACGTACTTGCATCAACGCCGCCCGGCTACATTCTTCATAAACAGTTGCGGGCAATACCTCATCCCCGCTCATGCACAACAACCGAAGGCCCAACCCGTCATGCCCCTCGGGCAAGGAATCGGGCGCCAGCAGATTCAGATAGGCGGGACGAGCTATATCCCCATATTTCTGCCTGAATTTCTTCTCTACCTCCGGCCAAAGGTTGAGGTCAGTGATCTTTTTCTCACACTGCTGATCGATGGCGGCATTCAGAAAAAATGCCAGCAGCATCGGGGCGGGACCATTGATGGTCATGGAAACCGATGTTTTCGGATCACAGAGATCAAAACCGCTGTATAATTTTTTGGCATCATCCACCGTTGCGATACTCACTCCACTATTGCCCACTTTCCCGAAAATATCCGGGCGATGATCGGGATCCTCCCCGTACAACGTAACAGAATCAAAAGCGGTTGATAATCGGGTGGCGGGCTGACCCAGACTCAGGTAATGAAATCGTTTGTTGGTGCGTTCGGGTCCACCCTCGCCTGCAAACATCCGAGTGGGATCTTCCCCTTCACGCTTCAGCGGAAATACGCCCGCCGTGAACGGAAAATGTCCGGGCACGTTCTCTCTTCCCTGCCAGCGTAGTAAATCGCCCCAATCTTTATACTTCGGTAACACCACCTTGGGGATTCGTGTGCCACTCAGCGACGTGGAGGTCATGGGCTGACGAATCTTCTTGTCACGAACCGTGTATTCATAAAAATCCTCCTGATACGCTTTGACTTTCTGTGGCCAATTCGTGATCAGTTTACGGGCAACGGGTGTAAGTTGATCGAAGAAAAAACGGTATTGCGTCTGCATGGCATCGATCAGCGAGTCGGCGGCATTCGATTGTTTCATCGATTCGATGGCGCCCTGTAATTGATAACACTTGCTGGCCAAGGTAGCTTGCTCTTCGACCAATTGATCGTAGCCGCGATTGTTTTCCGCGATCTCCGACAGATACCGCACGCGGGATGGCGGGATCACCGATTGAGATACCGCGGCTGTTTCACTGCTTTGAAACGAACCGAATTTTTTGCCGGTTTTCTGTTCGATCTTGTCCAGCAAGCAGGTGAACAGGCGATTCATCCCTTCGTCATTGAATTTGCTGGCCATGGTGGCAACAATGGGAAGATCACGATCGGCGGCGCTGAATAATTTATGATTGCGCTTGTATTGCTTTCGGATATCGGCCAAGGCGTCGAGTGCACCAGCTTTGTCGGATTTATTCAGACAGATGAGATCGGCGTAATCGAGCATGTTGATCTTCTCGAGTTGGGTGGCGGCTCCGTATTCGGGCGTCATCACATACAAACTCACCTGACAATGATCGAGTATGCTGGCATCGCTTTGTCCTACACCTGCACTTTCCAGAATGATCAGATCGAATCCGGCTTGGCCACAAATTTGAAGGGCATCTTGTACCGCCCCGCTGAGTGCGGTATTATCCTCTCGGGTGGCCAAACTGCGCATGTACGCGCGGGGATGATGAATGGCGTTCATCCGAATTCGATCGCCCAATAAAGCCCCGCCGGTTTTCTTCTTGGATGGATCGACGGAAATAACCGCGATGGTCTTATCCGTGAACTGATTCAGAAATCGTCGAACGATCTCATCGGTTACGGAAGATTTTCCTGCTCCGCCGGTACCGGTGATGCCCAAAACTGCGTTTTGGGCAGTTTGAATAGTTTGAGAAGTTTGAAAGGTTTGGTTTTCGGCAAGGGTGATATTGCGGGCGATGGCACGGATATCGGCCGACTCATTTAGAATTCGTTTGGAATCCGAGTATCGAGATTGAAGTGATACGGCTTTACATTGATCGATCACATCCGCGATCATGCCTTCCAGACCAAGTCGTCGGCCATCATCAGGACTGTAGATCCTGGCAATACCGTACGCGTGAAGCGCTTCGATCTCGGAAGGCAAAATAGTACCCCCGCCGCCGCCAAAAATTTTGATATGACCGCATCCGCATTCATCCAACAGATCCTTCATGTATTTGAAGAACTCCACGTGCCCACCCTGATAACTGGTGATGGCGATCCCCTGTACATCTTCCTCAATGGCCGCCTCCACGATCTCCCGAACGGACCGATTGTGTCCCAGATGAATGATCTCCGCACCCTGAATCTGCAGGATGCGACGCATGATGTTGATGGCCGCATCATGCCCGTCGAATAAACTGGCAGCCGTAATGAGCCGAACCTTGGTTGAAACAGAATCCATAAAAGAGGCCCAAAATTACCAAAAACGAACGACTGTTATTGGAAAAGAGAGCGGGAATCGGGGATGTCCGCTACCTTTGTCGCATGCACCCGATGACACAGGCTGTCAGTCAGTTATATCGTAGCTGGTCCGGCACCGAACCCACCTCCATCGACCTGCTTCCGGAAAGCGGTAGTGAGCGCCGGTATTTTCGACTGCATGGGCCAAAAGGGACTGTGATCGGCACCTATGGAGAGAACGTTCGGGAGAACGAGACCTTTCAGTATTTCACGGAGCATTTCAACCGGAAAGGACTGCCGGTACCTCAATTCATTTATTTCTCGGAAGATAAAAAATGTTACCTCCAATCTGACCAGGGAGATGAGTCGCTACTGGGTATATTGGAACAGGAAGGTGAATCTCCCCGCGTATACGCGCTTTTCCAACAGGCCGTGCGATCGCTGGCCCAACTACAAGTGCAAGCAGGTGCCGGGTTGGATTATACCCGTTGCCTCACCAATCAGGAATTCGGGAAACAGGCTATTTTGGCCGACCTGCTCTATTTCAAATACTATTTTCTCGATGCCCTACGAAAACCGTACGATAAACAAAAATTGATCGACGATTTCGATGCACTCAGCAATTATCTCACTCACACCGAGTACAAGTATTTTCTGTTCCGTGATTTTCAAAGCCGTAACGTTCTGGTAAAAGGAAACGATGTTTGCTTCATCGATTATCAGGGTGGCATGAAAGGCGCCCCGCAATATGACCTGGCCTCGCTGCTTTGGCAGGCGAAGGCAAATCTCTCCCCCGAATGGAAAGAGAACCTGCTTTCCGATTATCTCGACGCGTTGGATGATCAGATCGGCAAACCGGTGAACCGGACCGTTTTCGAAAGTCAATACAACGGATACGTACTCATCCGATTATTGCAGGTCTTAGGCGCCTACGGATTTCGCGGGTTATTTGAACGAAAAGCGCATTTCCTGACCAGCATTCCACTCGCTTTATCCAATTTAAAAACATATCTCTCTAAGCAATCCATCGGAATTGCCCTGCCCGAATTTGAAAAAGTATTGAACCTCTGCATATCGGATGAGATCGTAAAACGATTTACGCCCACGATCGCCACTGAACAAACACCCCTGGTTGTCAAGATCTGCAGTTTTTCGTACCGCGGCGACAAGCCAACGGACCCCACACCCAACGGAGGCGGATTTATATTCGATTGCCGAGGGATCGTTAACCCCGGCCGTGTGGAAGAAATGAAAACACAAACCGGAAGAGATAAACCGGTGAAGGATTTTCTGGAGCAACAAACAATGATGCCGGATTTTCTGAACAGTGTGTATGATCTGGTTGATATCACCGTTGAAGAATATATCAAACGTGGCTTTGAAAGCCTGATGGTCAGCTTCGGTTGTACGGGCGGACAGCATCGCAGCGTATATGCGGCCGATTCACTGGCCAGGCATCTTCGGAATAAATTCAAAGTAAACGTGGAGTTGCGTCACATGGTTCAGGACGCCAAGAATTGGGTGAACGAATTGCCAAAAGACGTATGAAGGCGATGATCTTTTCGGCCGGATTGGGTACTAGATTCAAACCCTGGACCGACCACCACCCGAAAGCGTTGGCGCCCGTGCATGGCAAATCACTTCTGCAACGGAACGTAGAATATCTGCAAGCATATAACATAAAAGAGGTAGTGGTGAATGTGCACCACTTCGCCGATCAGATCGAAATAGCGATCGAGCAAGCCCAAGGCTGGGGAAGTTACATCCAGATCAGTGACGAGAGAAACGACGTGCTGGAAACAGGTGGCGGGTTGCTGAAAGCCGAATCACTCCTACGAAATCAAGATCCATTTCTAACGTGCAATGTTGATATCCTGACGGATCTTGACATTTCCGAACTTTTAGAATTTCATCGATCCCACAAACCATTGATCAGTTTTGGTGTCAGTGACCGCCCCTCTGGCCGTCAATTTTTATTCAACAGATCGTACCAACTCTGTGGCTGGAAAAACAACACGACCGGCGAGGTACGAATGTCGCGAAACGAAACTGAATGGATGCCGCGCTCATACAGTTGCGTAGCCATCTTTGAACCGATCGTATTCGATCTGATGCGTTCGTATGGATTCAGTGGAAAATTCTCCCTGACCGATGTCTATTTACGACTGGCGACTGAACATACCATACTTGGATACGATCACTCAGGCGATAGATTCATTGATGTGGGTAAGCCGGAAGCCGTGAAGACCGCTGAGGAGCTGTTCAACTAAAAGTTCTGGGCGCAGCAAACTGCACGACTGAGGCACTCAACGATCGATTAATAATACATTAACATTTTTCGCATCGGTCTTTACACCGTAAACCGACTAACTTTATAGCCTCTTCGAAACCAAAAAGCTTCGAACGAAAACATCCATCTCCCATCTACATTCTTCAATCTTCAATCTTTTTTCTGATGCGCATCACCAGCCTCTTCACCCTGATCCTTTTAATGGCCGGAAACCTACAGGCACAGTCCTACGACCACCGGGCGGCATTTCATCCGGATTTTTATCCCTACCCGGGCAGCATATATCGAAGTGCCAGCGGCGAGCCGGGACCGGCCTATTGGCAAAACCGGGCCGACTACTCAGTACAATGCAAACTCGATACCACGACACATACCGTGAGCGGTGAGGTGACCATGACGTACACGAACAATAGTCCGGATGCCCTTCGATTCCTCTGGTTACAAATGGACCAGAATATCTATCAAAAAGATTCACGTGGCTCAGCAACCACCACGCAAACAGGGGGACGATGGGCCAACGCATCGTACACACAAGGATATACCACCAGCAATTTGCGTGCGGAGTCTCTCAACGGGAAATATGCGATCACGGCCGCCGAATCGAATGATACGCGTATGCAAATACCATTGGAGCAACCCCTGAAGACCGGGGAGAAGATCAAAATTTCGATGAGCTATGCTTTTGAAGTCCCGGAATACGGCACCGACCGTATGGGACGACTGAAAACAAAAAACGGATGGGTCTATGAAGTAGCGCAATGGTATCCGAGAGTTTGCGTATACGACGACTTGCATGGATGGAATACGATGCCTTATCTGGGCGCGGGTGAGTTCTTTTTGGAGTACGGCGACATTGATTTTAGCATAACCGCTCCGGCCGATCTGATCATTGTGGGCTCGGGCGAATTGACCAACCCCAAAGAATGTTATACGGCCGAGCAAATGAAACGTTGGGAAAAGGCATCGGGAAGCGATCAAACAGTGAAGATCCGTGAGGAGAAAGAGGTAAAGGACAAGTCGTCCAGGCCCAACGCGCCCAATCTTACCTGGCGATTCAAGATCCAGAATGCCCGCGATGCCGCTTGGGCAGCTTCCAGGGCGTTTGTACTCGATGCCGCTCGTATCAATTTACCAAGTGGTAAAAAATGTATGGCCATGAGTGCCTATCCCGTCGAGAGCATCAAAGAAAAGGGTTGGCAACTGTCGACCGAAATGGTAAAAGGCTCCATAGAGCATTACTCGAATAAGTGGTTTGAATTTTCCTACCCGGCGGCAGTGAATGTAGCCGGAATCGTGGGAGGCATGGAGTATCCCGGAATCGTTTTTTGTGGTTGGGAATCGGCCGGATCGGCTCTTTGGGGCGTCACCGATCATGAGTTCGGACACAACTGGTTCCCCATGATCGTTGGCAGCAACGAGCGCAAATTTGCGTGGATGGATGAGGGATTCAACACCTTCATCAATGATATTTCTACGCAGGCGTTCAAGAACGGAGAATACAAGGAACAATCCTTTTTCAGCGATCCGAACTCCTCCTTCATGATCAAGTACACCTTCTCCGATCAGATGGATGGACTTTACAATATTCCGGATGTGATCCAGGAAGACAACCTGGGTATTACCGCCTACATGAAACCTGCACAGATGTTGCACGCCCTTCGAAATGAAGTATTGGGCGAGGAACGTTTCGATCGGGCCTTTAAAGAGTATGTTCGTCGCTGGGCCTATAAACACCCTACCCCCTGGGATTTCTTTCACACAATGGAAAACGTATCGGGCGAGAACCTTTCCTGGTTCTGGCGCGCCTGGGTGTTGAATAGCTGGAAATTGGATGTGGCCGTGAAATCAGTGAAGTGGATCGACGAAAAAGCCGGAGCGGCTGCCGGCTCCATGATCACCATCTCCAATCTGGAGCAGATGGTCATGCCCGTTACCCTCGACATAAAAGAATCGAACGGAAAATCTCATCGGATCAAATTACCCGTGGAGATCTGGCAACGCGGGGGCGAATGGAGTTTCCGCGTACCCACCACGAGCGATATCACCGAAGTGATCATTGATCCGGACAAGAAACTCCCCGATGTGAACAGAATTAATAATGGGTGGAAGAAGAAATGAGGAAGAATGTTGAAGGATGAAGGATGACGGATAAGGAGCCGGAAGAGTTCTACCGATAGGTGGTATTCTTTCGGCTTCTATTTTGATTCATTTTGCGTCCATGTACATATTTCCTTTTGAAAAGCTACAGGCATAGAAGTTCGCTCGCATAATGCTCGTAAACATTTACAGAATAACTTATAAATTCCCATCGGAGGAGAGGTATAGTTTTGCTCAGCAATTGAGAAGGGCTGCACTCTCCGTCGTGTCGAATTTATCGGAGGGAAGTGGAAGACTTTCAGCAAAAGATCAGTCTCATTTCTACAATATGGCCTATGCTAGTTTGTTAGAGGCCCTGAATCAGGTCATAATTGCACAAGATCTCGGCTGAATAACAGATGAAGAGTATCGTCATATTCGAGATTCTATGGAGCCAACTTCCGCACTGATTGCTGCTTTACGAAAAGCAGTAATATCAAAAGGCTCCAAACCCTAAACATAACACACTCTTCATCCTTCATCCTTCATCTTTCAACATCCCCACCCTCATCTCACATGCACTTTCCCATCCACCAGCTTAACGCCATTCGCATTTCCAACCACCACGTAATAAATACCCCGACTAGCTCTTTCGAGGTTAACGGGTATTAATGTGTACGAACCGGTGATGGCAAATTTCCGATCGAAGACCAACGCCCCCTTGGAGTCATAGACCATCACACGACGCTGCGTATTGGTGCCGCCGGCATTATAATAGGAGACTTGGAAGTTTCCATCGTTGGGTGAAGGGAAGATGAATAACTTATCACTCACGAGCGCAGTGATGTTGATGACCGATGAGCTGGCGGTACAGATCAGTCCGCCGGGCCAGGATTCGCGCACCGTGGTCTGATAAGCACCCACCTTCGTGATATCCACCAATAAGCTGTTGCCCGTAACGGATATGGGCGCACCATTCAGCGACCAGGTGTAACTGTACGTGCCTCCGGTTGCAGCAGATGGTGTTGCCGTGAGAGTAGTGACCTGCCCGGGTAATAGTCCGGTGATCGGCGAAGCACTTAACGACACAGATGGTTGTTGACGGACCGTCAACGTAGCAACTGCTGAAGGAGCCTGTGCCGGACACGTAGCATTTGACAATAAACAACGGTATTGATTTGCGGTCAACGACATGCTTACCGGTGAAATGGAATACGATGGTCCTGTGCCGCTGGGTATGGGGGACCAGTTGCTGCCACCATCTGTACTAACCTGCCATTGATAGTTGATAGTGGCCACACTGTTTCCACTAACACTGAAAGTGACATCTGAACCGGAGCAGATCTGCTGAGTGGTCGGTGAATTGGAAACAACCGCCGGAGCATGTACGGTCAGCGTAGCAGCTGCCGAAACAGCATTGGGGGTGCAGGCTCCTGAGACCACACAACGATATTGATTACCCGTGAGAGATACCGCGGCCGATGTGATAGTTAACTGGGACGTATTGACACCGGTATAAGGCGGCGTGTTGGCCAGATCAACGAATCCGCTACCGCTGTTTACTTGCCATTGATACGTGATACCTGTACCCGCTCCCGTAATTTGGAAACTCACATTGGAACCCGAACAAATCGTTTGAGAGATGGGTTGTGTGCCAACGGAAGGAAGACTATTGACCGTTAAGACAGCCGCATTGGAGATGGAGGGAGTTGTGCAAGTTGGATTGGAGACCAAACAACGATACTGATACCCATTCATCACGGTTGTTACTGCACTCAAATTCAGTGTAGCGGTTGTGGATCCGCTGTAGATCCCTCCATTACTCAGATTGACAAACCCGCTTCCATCATTGATCTGCCACTGATAGATCACGTTGCTACCGGTTGCACCAACCGTAAAACTGGTGTTGGCACCATCACATACAGTAATCGAATTCGGGTTAGCGGAAACCAAGGTGGTGCTCACAACGTTGAGGGTGGCGCAATCGGAAATGGCATCCGGTGTACAAGCACCACTGGCAATACAACGGTATACATTCCCATTCATTCCGATGGTTACACTGCTGACGGTGTAGGAGCCTGTATTGGCCCCGGGTATGTTGGTCCAGGTTCCGGCGCATCCAGTGGTACTCAACTGCCATTGATAAACAACCCCCGTACCGGTGGCGGTAGCGGTGAATGTGTTGGACGAACCTGCGCAAATCGTTACAGATTGGGGCGAGCTGGTAAATAGCGGTAAGGTATTTACCGTCAATGAGGCTGGAGTGGATGTAGCATTGCCACAAGAGCTGCTGACTACGCATCGATACAAGTTACCACTACTGCTTGCCTGCGCATTGACCAATGTATAAGAGGACGTACTCGCCCCAGAAATGGTCGAGAAACTCGCACCTCCGTTGGTACTTACCTCCCACTGATACGCACTGGCCCCGGTGGCGGTAATGCTGAATGTGGCATTCGACCCCTCACAAATGAGCTGATTGGAGGGCTGACTCGTAATGCTGAGTGCGGAAGTCACGGACAACGTTGCAGCAGCCGATGTAGCCGTGGTTGGCGGACAAGTACCCGTTACGATGCATCGATACTGATATCCGTTCATCGCCAACGTAATGCCCACCACCAGATAGGAAGAAGCATTGGCCCCGCCAATGTTCGGCCAGGTCAAGCCTCCGTCAGTACTTCGTTGCCATTGATAATTCAATGTACCGCCAGTAGCTGTAACTGAAAATCCTTGTGTGGCTCCGGCACAAACCGTGGCCGATTGCGGTTGTTGCGATATGGAAGTGGAAGCACTCACGGTTAAGGACGCAGCATTTGAGTTGGTCGATCCACAAGGCGTGGAAACGACACATCGGTACTGATTGCCGTTCATCAAAGTAGTGGCGGAGGCAATATTGTATGTAGACGAGATTGCTCCACTGATATTCGTCCAAGAGACTCCGCCATCCGTACTGATCTGCCACTGATAACTTCCGGTGGCAGTGACCGAGAAGCTCGCTGGGCCGCCGGAGCAAACGGATTGAGCGGCTGGTTGTCCCGTGATGGTAGGACCGGCCCCCGGCTGAATCGTAAAACTGATCGTGCGGGTTTGATTGGTGGCACCCGAGGCAACACCGGTAACGGTCACATTATAAGTACCCGGAGCCAATGTATTGGTACCACTGAGTGTTACGGTAACGGCACTGCCCGGACTGATCGGGTTGGCAGAGAAACTCACCGTGGTTCCAAGTGGATTTCCAGTGGCGGATAAACTGATGGGATTAGTGAAACCGCCGGCAACGATCGTGGACAAGGTAACCGACATGTTTGTCGGGGCCGGACAGACAGCAACGGCAGGCGCCGGACTGGAAAATGTATACCCGGATGGTGCAGGCACCGTGGCCGTGAATATTCCTCTTCCGTGTGTACCGGCAGCGATCAGCCGATCACTGGCCCTGTACTTGATCTGGTCTGTACGAACATTCGGGAAGGTATTGTTGGCCTCCCAGATCGTACTGGTTCCATTCAACAGATCCGTATCCCATACGCCGGTTTCAGTGGCGATGAAAGCACGTGTATCCGAATCGGGATGAAATAGCGCCCAACGAACAGGCATATTGGGCAAATTGCCATCACAAGCAGTCCAGGTGGCGCCGCCATCAGTACTGCGCCAAACGTTGTTGATATTATAATTGGAATAGATAGCCAATAAATTTTGGTCGGAAGATCCGGTCACGATACAGTTCACATACCCGGTTGCCCCGGCAGGGGTAATGACCGTAGTGGTAGGAGCAGCAGTGTGCGCATCGTCGGCACGAACAATTCGTCCGGCACCCATTCCAAAGTATACCCGATTGGCCGTGTAGGGCGATACATGTACAGCCGATACGTTCTGGCCGGCAAAGTCGCCCACGGAAACAACAGTGGTCGTATTGCCGGTTTGCGGATTTTCCCAACGAAGAAAATTACCTGCCGAGTTACAGGCATATAGACGATTGTTCAGATTGTCGTAATCCCAGGGATTCACAAATCGCCCGGTGCTTTGACTATTCACCGGCGTAGACCAGGTTTGTCCGTTATTGGTGGTACGACGATATACATTATACACGTAAGAACCGAATTGATATTGGGGTTCGTCCTGATCGATCGCGGTATAACAACCATCCCCACCGTTCACCTCTACGGAACTATCGAGACCCACGTGATTGAGTCGATGCACGCCATTGTCCTGCGCACCTGCCAGGAAGTAATTCGTCTCTAACGGATGTATCGCTACGCCGTAAAATTGTTTCAAGCGCAACCCTTTGTTACGGTCACGAATGGTGGATCCTCGGTTGGAAGAAAAATGTACCCCACCATCACAGGTGAACATAAGTTTATTGCCGCCGTCCCACCATTGAATATTGTGTTGATCGGCGTGAACATATTGACCGGATGTGCCTGCCCAGATAGAGATCTTACTCCAGGTCGTTCCGCCATCGATGGTTTTGTAGTTGTCCAACCCACCGATGATCACCTCTTGGTCATTGTTGGGATTGAAACCTGCAGACAGACCATACCATGCCTGTCCCGTAGCCCAACCCGACGTGGGTTGCCCCGGCGTAGCGGCCCAGTTGTCTCCCCCATCGGTTGTTTTCCAAATGGTAGGCACCTGATAGCTTCCGTTAGAGGGAAGTGCGACCAGATTATTTCCTTTGATTGCCAGTTCGGTCCGTTGATTGAACGTTGTGAATGGCGTAGTAGGAAATGCCCAACCACTTCCGCTGGTAGCGGTGGCTGGAGCATCAGAGAAGGCATAGCCGGATGCAGAAAAAATACCGGACGTAACATGCAGTCGGCCCGGGCCGTCGGTGGTAGAGATTTCAATATCACAGATACTGGTGCCCACTCCGGTGGGCGTGATGTTGGTCCAGATGGCGCCACCATCGGTGGAGCGTTGCAACCCCTGTCCTCTCGTTCCTAAGTAGACATTTCCCTGGTAGTCACACACGATACGAGTGCCATTGGGAAAACCGGAAGTGCTGGCAAGATAGGTCCAGGTGTTCCCCGCATCCACACTTTTAAAAACCCCCACCCCGGAAACCGCATCGGCATTCCCAAATGATTCTCCGGTCGCGAAATACATATTGTTCTGAAAACCGGGTCGGGGATCCTGACAGATCGCCGCGATAGCCAGATTGCTCAAAAAATCATTGACCAACGTCCAGGTGGCCGGGGTAGCCGTAATGTCAGTTGTTTTCCATAGTCCACCGGCCACACTACCTACCCAAACCGTTTTGCGGGTCGGATCCAACGAATCGACCATGGCAGCCCGTATGCGTCCGGCTGTTTGATCCTGGTTGGGACGGCTGTTGCCACTCGGACCATTGATATCTCCGTTGGGTCCACGTTCAGACCAACTCAATGCGTTGATACGACCTGCGGATGATTGCTTGGAACTTTCTGTAGCCAGCTTGGCCTGCCACAATTCGAAAAACGGAACTTTTCCGGTGGCCGGATCTTTGGTTCGTTCTATTTCGAAGGCGATCGCATCACCGGGACGGTCGTATCCATCCTGTCCATCGGTCGGCGGTGTCTTCTTGGTGTACAGGAAACAAACTCCCAAGGCAATGATCACTGCCACCGGGCGCAATACAGAAGCAACAAACTGTTTTTTCATCTGGAATTATTTACAGACGATCATGCTGATCTCGACGTTGACAAATTTGGGTAGTGCGGAAACCTGAACGGTCTCTCTGGCCGGATAGTCGCCGGTGAAATAACTGCCATATACTTCATTGACCGCCGCGAACTGGTTCATGTCGGTCAAAAAAATGGTCGATTTCAGCACGTGTGAAAAATCCCGTCCGGCGGCCTGCAGGATGGCATTCAAATTTTTCATGACCTGATGCGTTTCATCGGCCAGGGTTGCGTTGTTGAGTTGTCCGGTAGCCGGATCGATGCAGATCTGGCCGGAGATGTAAAGCAGATCGCCGTATCCGACCGCCTGGTTGTAGGGACCGATGGGCGCAGGAGCCTGATCAGTCCGAATGATGGTTTTTGTCATGGTAATAGAAGTCGCTCAAGTTAGCTTTATATCCTTTCTTTGCAAAAAACCGTTCCATGTGGGTGCTAGTTGGTGCGTCTGATTTTTTGAAGGAGCTTCTACACTTGAACGACCTGGCTCAATTTTCCGATTGGCAGGTCGCGCCCGCGGGGCACCCCCTACCGCCCGCTTCCGTTTACCTCGATCTTTCCGGTCGTTTCGCCCTTGACCGGCCCGATCACACGCCGGCGGACGCCTGGTGGGTCGTGCATGCTCCAACACATACCTTGTCAGAACTTCCAGCCCGCACGATCCGGCTAAATGCCTGGCCAGGTTTTGCCGCCGGCAAACAATGGGAAATGGTCTGGAACGGAGAAGAGGCCAAACAACTTTCAGCATCCATTTGCACATCGCTACAAAAAGAACCGATTGAGGTACCCGACCAGATCGGATTTATCGGTGCCCGGGTATTGGCCTCTGTCATCAACGAAGCTTTTTTACTGCAGGGAGAAGGTGCCGCCAGTGAAGAGGATATTGATCTGGCTATGAAACTCGGCACCAATTACCCCTGGGGACCGTTCGAGTGGACAAACCGCATCGGCTGGAAAGAAACCTATTCACTATTGATTCGTTTATCTGAAGAAGATCCTCGATATCAACCCGCGCCACATTGGGCGAAGTACCTGTAATAGACCGACCACCCACTATGAGTCTTCACTTGTTGATCGATACTGCACTGGAAACCGCCCATATCGGGATCGCGCGCAATGGAGAGCTGATCGCCCAGCGAGAAAATGCACAGCAACAGGATCATGCCACCTGGTTACACCCGGCCCTTCGCGAGATGTTGTCCGAGATCGGAGCAAGCACAGCTGATCTGGAGGCGGTGGGCATAACGGAAGGTCCGGGCTCCTACACCGGACTTCGTGTCGGGATGGCTGCCGCCAAGGGGATCTGCTACGCCGAAAAGATTCCATTGATCGGTATCTCCACCCTTCAACTGTTGGCTGCCGGCGCCAGAGACGAAGCGGAAGAACTCATCATCGCACTGATCGATGCCAGAAGAGATGAAGTTTTTGCTGGCATCTATGACCGTTCGTTAAACAATATACAGCCCGACCTGGCCATGATACCCGGACCCGATTCATTCGCGGATCTTCGAACCACCCGACGGATCGCCCTCACCGGAAATGGTGCAGCAAAAACAAGCGCACCAGTTGGCACTAAGACTTTTTTCGTAATCGAGTCTAAGCACTCCCTGAAAAATCTCGCCTTACTCACTTATAAAAAATTTGTTATTAAATCGTTTGCGGACCTTGCTTACCACGAGCCGGTATATGTAAAAGATTTTTATACAACCCCGAAGGATAGATGATAATTTTTCGTCAAACGAAATACTGACTATAATCCCGGTCATTACAAATGAGCAATTACATACTCAACATTTCGGAAGGAAAGGAAAACAAGAACGCTATTCGTGTCGACCTGTTGGCGCTTAAGAAATCGGCCATCATCCTCCGGGCACTAAACCACAAACTTCGTCAGCAGATCTTGCGTCTGATCGCCGACAACGGTACGATCACGGTCACCGAGATCTATGTGAAACTGCGGCTGGAGCAATCGGTAGCTTCCCAGCATTTGGCAATTCTGCGGAAAGCCGGGTTTGTGAAAACAAAGCGTGACGGGAAGTTCATTTACTATGCCCCGAACCTGTCCCGCATCCGCCAGATCAATCAGATCACACAAACCATCGCCGGAAACTAAACCCGTATATCGGGTATCCGTGTTACTTTCGTGGGGTAATCTCATACCTCATGTTCATTCAACAACTTTATACCAGCTGTCTCAGCGAGGCCGCCTATTTCGTAGAAAGCAATGGTGAAGCCGCGGTGATCGACCCGCTACGTGATATCGACGCGTACCTGACGCTGGCGGCCGAACGGAACGCGACCATCAAATATATTTTTGAGACGCATTTCCATGCCGATTTTGTCAGCGGCCATTTAGACCTCGCCAAGGCCACAGGCGCCCCCATCATCTACGGCCCCAACGCCGAAACAAAATTTCCCATCCAAAAAACAACCGATGGCGAAACCATTTCGCTGGGCAACCTCACATTCGTTGTTTTACATACCCCGGGCCATACACTTGAATCAACCTGTTACCTTTTAAAAGATCCAACGGGAAAAGATCATTGTGTATTCACCGGTGATACATTGTTCGTGGGGGATGTGGGCAGACCCGATCTGGCACAAAAAGGAACAGACCTTACCATGAAGGATTTAGCCGCCATGCTTTATGAAAGCATCCAGAAAAAAATCATGCCGCTAGCCAACGACGTGATCGTTTATCCGGCACATGGCCCGGGCAGCGCCTGCGGAAAAAGTTTAGGCCCCAACACTTTCAGCACGATCGGCGACGAGAAAGCGACCAATTATGCGATGAAGGCCAGTTCCAAAGAGGATTTCATAGCACAAGTGACCGATGGCATCGCCGCCCCACCGCAATATTTCCCCATCAATGCCAAGATCAACAAAGAAGGCTATGATCCGCTGGATGCAGTGATCGAAAAAGGCATGCGAGCGCTCTCGGTAGAAGCATTCAAAAAAAGCACAGAGGCCAACACCATACTGCTCGATACACGAAAAGCCACGGACTTCACCAAAGGCTTTGTACCCGGCTCCATCAGTATCGGACTTGAGGGACGATTTGCAGAATGGGCCGGTGGTCTCCTCCCCTTCGACGCCCCCATCCTGTTGATCACCGACACCGGAAAAGAACAAGAGAGCATCATACGTTTAGCGCGAGTAGGATTTCATCGGATCGAAGGACATCTGAAAGGTGGTTATGAAGCCTGGGTAGCTGAAGGCGAACCCATCGACATGATCATAGATGTGGAACCGGATGAGTTGCTGATGGACCTGCCACATGATCCGAACCTGATCGTACTGGATGTACGGAAGGAGTCTGAATTTGCCGGCGGCCATTTGAAAGAGGCCCTAAACCTGCCGCTGAATAGTCTCCTCGATCCGGCATCCATGGCCGATTTTGAAGACGACCAAAATCTATATGTGCATTGCGCCGGTGGCTATCGAAGTGTGATCGCCGCATCCTTGTTGAAACGTCAAGGATTTCATCATTTACGAAATGTACTGGGAGGATGGTCAGCGATCAGTAAGGAAGAACGTGCTCAGATAGTGAAAGAAGCGCCTTTAGCTCAGTAGAGATGGAAGATGGTAGATCGAAGTTTGAGTTGAAAGGTTTAAAACCCTAAACGAAAATCGTCAAACACCATCTTCAATCTTCTAACTTCTATCGTCAAATCCCATCGTCCAACTTTCCAAATTCCGGCTTCCACTCATATTTCCACCGTCGGTGACTCCAAAGATAATTGGCGGGATCCTGACGGATGACACGCTCCAATTCATCCCGGTAACGGGCTGCCAGCTGGGCAGGGGTCATGTCCGTAACGGACGTTGCGATGATACGCATCCCAAAATGATAATGCCCGCGTTTGATTCGTTGCATCTCTGCCATCACCACGACGGCATCGGCCTTTACGGCTCCTTTGGCAGGACCGGTCACAAACGGAGTGGGTTTTCCGAAAAAGGACATCCAGTATGCATTGGCCGGGTGACCGGGATTTTGATCGGCCGCCAAGGCGATGACATATTGACCCTGCAATAAATTATCTCGCTGCTCTTTAAACTTTGTGGCGGGCACCAGCACCGTACCATATCGCCCACGAAAATCATAAAATATCTTCTCCAGTACCGGATTACCGATAGGCATGTATACCCCGATAAAAGGGACGGAAAGGTGCAGCGGAAATCGAACATTGGTGTATTCCCAATTGAATTGATGACAGCCCAGTGCATACACCGGCCGGCCGAAGGCCATGGCCTGATCCATCACTTCCATATTCGTCGTGCTTCTACGAAAGGCTTCCTCCTTCGTTAGGGTGATAAACTTGATCGACTCCACGAACGTGTCGATCATATTTCGATAAAATTGCTTGGCGATCTGCATCCGCTCGGTCCCGGTCTTTTCCGGAAAGGCGATCTGCAGATTCGATAACACCACCGACTTTCTATATCCAACTACATGAAAGACCAAAAAATAGATCACGTCAGAAAAAACATACAATACCCGAAAAGGCAACAAGGAGATCAGCCAGAGGATGGGGTATATAAGATAGTACATTAGTTATAATTCGAGTACCGGAAGAAGTTTGAAAAGTTTAAATAGTTTGAGCAGTTTAAGAGACGCATCATCAACTTTAAAACAAGACTCAACCATTCAAACTACTTAAACTAGTTAAACTATTCAAACTTAATCGTCCGAGCGGTTTTTACAATATAATACTGCGCCAACCCGTACGTGCTCATCACCAATAAGGCAGCCATTGGCAAGGGCGTATAAAATTTATTGATCGCCAGTAACGTGTCGGAAAGCACGAAGAAAGTGGCCCCGATGGCGTAACCGATACGAGCCGTTTGACTAGCAAAGAGCAGCATGGTGGAGATCACGATCCCATAACCGACCACCGGAATCCGGAGATCCCCCAAAACAGGGAACAACACACTGAACAAGGCAAGCAGATAGCCAATCAACACCAGTGCGACCACCCGGTTGATCGGTCGCCCATTCGATCTCCATATACCAATAAAATGACGGATATAAAAAATATGCGCTACCAAAAAAGACCCCAATCCAAATATGAACAAGTCATAGGGCAGCATCAGTAGAATATCGCCGATCCAGGAAAAGAACAAGGCCATCCATACCCATCTAACCAGACGCCATTCACTTCCTGCCAGCATCCAAGCCAGCGAAGGAATGAGCAGTGGCTTCGTAATGTACACACCCAACAACCAACCCGACTCGGAAGAAAGGATGTTGGAGGCGAGTATCAGGAAGAACAGGAAAAATGAAAACGTTCGATTCATGAAGCGATTTTAAAAGTTTGAATAGTTTGAAAAGTTTAAAAAGTTTGAAAGTTGTTTTAGGAAAGACTACTCAAACTTCTCAAACTATTCAAACTTACATCTCGTGCCAGGCCCCTTCTTCTTTTAACAAATTGATCAATTCTTCAACGGCAATATCACTATTCAAGTTCTTCTTCACCACTTCCTTCCCTTTGTACAGGGTGATCTTACCCGGCCCACTTCCCACATACCCAAAATCAGCATCGGCCATTTCGCCCGGACCATTCACGATGCAACCCATGATCGCGATCTTGAGCCCTTTGAGGTGATGCGTCACCGATCGGATCTTTGCCGTGGTTTCTTGCAGATCGAAAAGCGTACGGCCGCAACTTGGACAACTGATGTATTCCGTCTTCGATATTCTGGTTCGCGTAGCTTGGAGTATACTGAAAGCCGTATTGTTCGTGAATTGATCGAGGTTCTGCACCGGCAAATACGTACGTCCTTTCACTTGTGTATTGTCAATGCCAGCCGAAGAGGTATATCCCAAGCAAACCCCGTCGCCCAGCCCATCCAACAACAACCCACCTGTCTCCGTTGCAAAATGGATCAAATGCTCATCAGGCGTTTGGGCCGAACTATCGGTTAGTAACACGACCGGATTCTCGATTTTCCGGTTCATAAGCTCGATGAACATCCTTCGTACGGACTGCATCGCATTTTCGCGGCGACTGCTCAAACAAAGCACCACGGTCGGATCGTTCGCCAATTCCTCCAAATGAGTAAAGTCATTGATGCTCGTTTCATCCGAAAAACAATCCAGCATCACCCAATTCAGCGTAGCATGCCGATCGGAAGCCTGCAGATAACCAGCGGCTTCATAAATCGGTGTATAATGAACCGGATCGTTCGCTTGTTGGCAAGTAGCCGGATAAGCGATCAATTTCAACGTGCCTGGAATGGCATAAGGCAGGATCTGATTTCCGGTAAATACATAATCCGCTGCGGCATCCGCGATGCCCCATTTATCGGTAACCGAATCGTAGGTGTATCCAACGGAATGCAATGCTTGGGGAGTACTCAAGTCGGTCTTGCTAAGATCTGCCACCACCACGGGAACTTGTTTGCCTCCTACCCGATCGACCGGAAAACTGATCCGACGCTTGTATTCGAAGGGTGAATACGGTAAGGAATCGATGGGCGGCACGGTTGAATTTGCTTCTGCCTGTCGGGTATTGTATCGCTTGACCAGATCTCTACAAACCGGGATCTCGAACTCCGGATCTTCCGTAAGTGACACACGGATCGTATCGCCGATGCCATCTTCCAGCAACGTCCCGATCCCGATGGCACTCTTGATGCGACCATCCTCGCCATCACCGGCCTCGGTGACGCCTAAGTGCAAGGGATAGCAAACACCGAACTCATCTTGCATGGTCTTCACCAACAGCCGATAGGCCTGCACCATCACCTGCGGATTACTGCTCTTCATGCTGAGGATGATGTTATGAAAGTCCTCTACTCGGGCGATCCGAAGAAATTCCATGGCACTTTCAACCATTCCGATGGCGGTATCGCCGTAGCGACTCATGATGCGATCGCTCAGGGAGCCGTGATTGGTTCCGATCCGCATGGCGGTACCGTGCTCTTTGCAAATGCGAACCAAAGGCGTGAAGCGTTCGCGGATGCGTTCGATCTCCTCTGCATATTCCGCATCGGTGTATTCGATCTGCTCGAATTTTTTCTTGTCGACGTAATTACCCGGATTCACCCGGACCTTTTCCACGATGCGGGCGGCGATCTCCGCCGCGTTGGGGGTAAAATGAATGTCGGCTACGAGGGGCGTGTGGTAACCTCGCTTGCGAAGCTCATCCTTGATGTGCTGAAGATTCTCCGCCTCTTTTTTGGAGGGGGCCGTAATGCGTACCAGCTCCGCACCCGCTTCGATGCAACGTATGGACTGCTCCACTGTCGCGATCGTATCCATCGTGTCGGTGGTGGTCATGGTCTGTACGCGTATGGGATGACCATCGCCCAGCCAAAGATCGCCGATACGCACGGGCAGGGTCTTTAACCGCTTATAGCCGGTCAAAGAGTCCGTATAGTATTGTAGCGTGGACATTGATTATTTTTCACCCTTTCGGAAGCCCAACCGATCCAATAGATCCGTGAGCATTTTCATTCGTACATCCTTCAGGTTCTTGTTCGGATCGGCCGATTCAACATTCAGGACAAAGAAATAGGGATGATTGTTCTCTTCGATCCAACCCACTACCCATCCCAGTGCATGTCCTTTTTCAGTGTATCCCAAACCGGTCTTGTACCCAAGGCGGTATTTGGTATTGCTCTCCCGAAGCATGGCGCGTTTAACGGTCTCTTGGTAGGTCTTGTAAAATGGAAGTTGATTAAAGTACAGACGCTTCACGATTCCCAACTGCTCATCGGGGGTCACTTTTACTGAATTGTCCACCCAAAATGAATCGACAGCCGTGCGGATGCGGAAACTGTCTTTTTCGGATCGCAATCCATATTTCAGACTATCCAACCAATAGGTCATGGTATCTTTTCCAATACGGCGGGCTACCTCCTGGTAGTAGGGAAGCGCGGACACCCGAAAAGCCTCATACATCGAAAGGTCTTTGTTCCATTCGGGAATATCACGGCTGATTCCATCCCATTTAATGATCATGCTGTCGTTGGTGATGACACCCGTTTGCAGACCGATCAGGGAATTGACGATCTTGAAGGTGCTGGCAGGCGAGTAACTGCTATCGCGGTAACGAGTCAGATTATAGGTGGTGAACTGCCCGGTTGCGTTGTTCATGATGGCAAAACAGCCGGTGACCCCTTGATCCGTAAAGAAGGGGGCCAAGGAAGCATCTTCCTTCACATTGTTATTGACGCTACAGGAAGAAAGAAGAATCAAACTTGAAAGGGAGATCAATACCAAAAACCGCATAAGGGAGTTTTGGCAAAGATACGAAGGAGATGAGCGTGTAACATTGAACTTTCAACTCCTCACCTCTCAACTCTCATCTCCTCATCTTCTCATCCCCTCAACCTTACAGGTAGATCCCGTTCTTCAACCTGACATGCTTCCGGCCCTAGCAATCGCGCTTCATGGTAGCGCAAGAGCTAACCAAAAGGATCGTCAGAATGGCACTAAAAAAGAGAATACGTTTGGACATAATTCAATAACGATTAGACGTACAAATCAGTATAAACTAAACGTTAAACTCCTAAACCCTAAACTCCATCCCCCATCTTCTATCTTCCATCTACTTCACCACCCCCAACTCCCTCCCCACTTTCACAAACGCCGCAATAACCCGATCGAGATGTTCTAGTTCATGCGCTGCACTTAATTGTACCCGGATACGTGCTTGCCCCTTGGCCACCACCGGATAAAAGAAGCCGATCACATAGATCCCTTCCTCCAACAATCTTGCCGCCATGGTCTGCGCCAGCACCGCATCGTACAGCATGATTGGCACAATGGGGTGATCGCCGGGTTTGATGTCAAAACCCGCTTCCGTCATTTTTTTGCGGAAATACGTTGTGTTTCGCTCCAATTTATCTCGCAGGTCCGTGGTTTCTGTGAGCATGTCCAACACCGCGATGGAGGCCCCCACGATGGATGGGGCCAATGTATTGCTGAACAGATACGGACGGGAGCGCTGGCGCAGAATCTCGATCACCTCTTTGCGACCGGATGTAAATCCACCGGAGGCACCGCCCAATGCTTTGCCCAACGTACCGGTTATGATATCGATCTTACCCATTACCCCGCGATATTCATGAGTGCCTCTGCCGGTTTTGCCGAGAAATCCAGACGAATGACATTCATCGATCATGACAATGGCGTCGTGCTTTTCGGCAAGCGCAACGATCTTATCCAATTGGGCGATGGTACCGTCCATACTAAATGAACCATCGGTCACAATGATCCGACTTCGACAACCCGCTGCTTCTTTCAGTTTTGCTTCCAGGTCGCCCATGTTGTTGTGCTCGTACCGAAAGCGCTGAGCCTTACACAATCGTACGCCATCAATGATGGAGGCATGATTGAGTGCATCCGAAATAATGGCATCCTGTTCATGGAAGAGGGGCTCAAAAACACCACCATTCGCATCAAAGGCCGCGGCATATAGAATGGTATCTTCCATGCCCAGAAAGGAAGAGATCTTTTCCTCAAGTTCTTTATGGATATCCTGCGTTCCGCAGATGAAACGCACACTGCTCATACCAAAACCTCTTTGGTCGATGGCCTGATGAGCCGCTTCGATCACCCGGGGATGGCTGGATAAACCCAAGTAGTTGTTGGCACAGAAGTTAAGCACATTTTTCCCGCCTACGGTAATCTCCGGACCTTGCGCACTCTCGATGATCCGCTCCGTCTTAAATAGTCCGGCTTCTCGTATTTCGTTCAACTCAACTTGGAGCCGGTCAACAATGCCCTGATTCATATAAAAAATTTGGCACAAAGATAGTTGAGAAGGTTGAGGCAATTCAATTAACAAAGTCTTTAGAAGAGCGACGCTAATTTTGCGCGAAATCATAGTCATGAAATTCCTGCTAATCACCCTAGGCATCGCGGCAAGTTTAGGCGCGGCTGCGCAATCTGATTCTACTCGCCATTGGGTGAAAGACACCATTTACACACCCAAATGGACCATCACCATTCAACGGAATACGGAGAAATCACTTCCGGGTAGCGCAAATCTTGGCAGAAAGGATAGAAACTGGCACCAAAAACACACGAAGAAAAAAGGATATGGGGGTGGAATAGACATTGGCTGGTCTAACTATCAGGATAATACCAATTATACACAAGCCGCTTTCAGTGGTGATGTGGCCAGCGGAATCACGTCGAGTGACCTCAAACTGAAACTGGGTTCTTCCCGGAACATAAATCTTTGGCTGATCATGGATGAAGCCCCATTGATCAAAAAAACGCTTCAATTACAATATGGATTTGGGCTGGAGCTGAACAATTATTACCTCGACAGTAAAAACGTGTATTTCGCCAAGAATCCGACGTATCTCTATGCCACTACTACCCCGTATAAAAAAGCTAAGTTGGCCGCCGACTACATCAG
Organism: Bacteroidota bacterium; assembly: GCA_046081925.1. Classification (GTDB taxonomy): domain Bacteria; phylum Bacteroidota; class Bacteroidia; order Chitinophagales; family Chitinophagaceae; genus JJ008. Next base: position 37,684 of record JBJTWV010000002.1, read on the forward strand.
TGTTCCCCTGTTAGTAAAACTGAATCTCACCCCGCATCGAAAGAATAATCCATTCACGATCGCTGGAGGCGTAAGCGGCGGCTTCTTATACTCAGCACGTTTCAAGACCAAGAACAGTGGTGACATTACCAAGATCCGAAGCGATTTTGACCTGGAGCGGTTCAAGTTCTCCTACGTTGGCGAGCTTGGTCTGGGCCCCATCAAACTTTACGGCAGCTACGCGATGAAGGACATGTTCAGAAATGAATTGAATATGACGCCATATGCCGTCGGATTTCGGTTTGTAGACTAAAAAATCGTTGAGAAGGTTTAGGAAGTTTAGAAATAAAGTAAAACTAAACTCTCTAAACCTTCTCCACTCTCTACCCTCCTCACTCCACTCTCAACTCTCTACCCTCTACCCTCCACAATCTCCCTCACCACTCCCGGATCTAGTAGCGTAGTGGTATCTCCCAGATTCGTGGTTTCTCCTTCGGCGATCTTACGCAGGATGCGTCGCATGATCTTGCCGCTGCGGGTTTTAGGCAGGCCACTGACGAATTGGATCTTGTCGGGCTTGGCAATGGGGCCGATCACGCGGGTAACCGTTTGCAAAATATCTTTTCGCATTTGTTCGGCATCACCATGAAAATGGGAAACGATCACATAGGCGTATATCCCTTGTCCCTTGATATCGTGCGGATATCCTACCACAGCGCTCTCCACTACGCCGGCGTGTGCGTTGATCGCATTTTCCACCTCGGCCGTGCCGATGCGGTGACCACTCACATTCAACACATCATCGACCCGACCCGTAATTCGAAAATTACCTTCCGCATCTTGCAAAGCCCCATCACCCGTGAAATACAAATTTTCATAGGTGGCAAAATAATTCTGTCGACAGCGCTCGTGGTCGCCGTAGGTCGTGCGCAGAATGGAAGGCCAAGGACCTTGAATGCATAAATTCCCTTTCAGCATGCCGTGTTCATCCCGCTCCGTAACCGGCACTCCTTTTTCATCAACCAAAATTGGTTGCACACCGGGCAAAGGCAGCGTTGCCCAAGCTGCTTTCGCAGGTGTGATGCCGGCGAGGTTCGAGATCAATACGCCCCCGGTCTCGGTTTGCCACCAAGTGTCGACAATCGGACAACGTTTTTTTCCAATGTGTTCATCATACCAATGCCAGGCTTCTTCGTTGATCGGCTCCCCTACGGTTCCCAATACCTGCAAGGAGGATAGGTCTTTCCCTTCCAAAGGCTCTTCACCAAAACCCATCAAACTGCGAATAGCCGTAGGGGCGGTGTAAAGAATATTGACTTTGTATTTATCGACGATATCCCAGAATCGTCCCGCATCGGGCCAAGTGGGAATTCCCTCAAACATCACCGAAGTAGCGCCGGCACTGAGGGGCCCGTACAGGATGTAACTATGTCCGGTGATCCATCCGATATCGGCCGTACAGAAATGGATTTGTCCGGCTTGATACTGAAACACGTTTACGAACGTGTAATTTGTCCAGAGCATATAGCCAGCCGAACTATGCACGACGCCCTTGGGTTTACCCGTACTGCCCGAGGTGTATAAGATAAAGAGCGGATCTTCCGCTTCCATCGACTCGGCCGGCACGTGGTTGGAGCCCGCTTGCTCCAATTGCGAAGCAGCATGCTCCATCTCCTCTTCCCACCACACATCGCGGCCTTTGATCATCGACACCGGCGTAAGGGTGCGCGTATATACGATCACGCGTTTTACCGTGTCATTGCCAACCAAGGCATCATCGATCACCGACTTGAGTGGAATATCTTTTGCACCCCGATACGCACCATCACAAGTAACAATATATTCAGCCTTGGCATCGGCCAATCGATCGGCAATACTCTGCGCGGAAAACCCGCCGAAGATCACGCTGTGAATGGCACCGATACGGGCACATCCCAATACCGCATAGGCCAATTCCGGCACCATACCCATATAAATACAAACGCGATCGCCTTTTTTGACGCCGTTGTTGATCAGCACCTGCGCGAACTGACAGACACGCTTGTGCAAAATATTATAGGTTACCACACGCGTACGCTCGGAAGGGTCGTTTGGCTCCCAAATGATGGCGGGCTGATCGCCCTTATCGGCCAAATGCCGATCAATGCAATTTTCAGTAATGTTCAGCCGGGCACCCTCGAACCATTTTACCCGTGGCTCGGTAAAATTCCATTGAAGCACCTTCTCCCACTTCTTTTTCCAAGTGAAATGCTCGGCGATGCCCGACCAAAATGCTTCGGGATCGTCTATACTTCGCTGATAGTCGGCCGTGTATTGTTCCAACGAACGGATCTGATAAGGATGGTTCATGCTGTATGATTCAATCGATGCGTCTAAAATTACGGATTGATAAAGGTATATCTTGATTTAAGTACCTTTCAGATATGTCGAGTTTCTCCATTCGCCGCATCATCGCTGCCTCTTCGGTGGGTACCATGATCGAGTGGTATGATTTTTACATTTTCGGGATGTTGGCGAAGACCATCTCGCTGGAATTCTTTCCGTCAGATAATCCCACCGCCGCCCTGCTGAGTACACTAGCCATCTTTGCGGCAGGTTTCATTATTCGCCCTTTCGGGGCCTTGGTATTTGGTCGGCTGGGCGATAAAGTAGGACGCAAATACACCTTTCTCTTAACATTGGTATTGATGGGCGGATCCACGTTTTTGATCGGATGCGTACCGGGTTATAAAAGCATCGGCATCCTGGCGCCCTTGCTGGTGTTGTTGTTGCGTCTGGTACAGGGATTGGCCCTCGGGGGCGAATACGGCGGGGCTGCTACGTATGTGGCCGAACATGCACCTGCCAACCGCAGAGGATATTATACCAGCTGGATACAGACCACCGCTACGCTCGGACTTTTCGTAGCCTTGGGTGTGATCCTGCTGGTAAAGTCCAGCATGTCAGATCTGGCGTTCAACACCGAATGGGGCGGATGGCGATATCCGTTTTGGATCTCCTTGCTGCTGGTGGGCGTATCGGTCTATATTCGATTGAATATGTCCGAGTCGCCTCTGTTCGCCGAACTGAAGTCGAGCGGAAAAACTTCCGTTAACCCGCTAAAAGAATCCTTTCAGCATCGTGCCAATTTCAAAATGGTATTGCTGGCCTTGTTCGGCGCCGTGATGGGGGAAGGCGTGGTATGGTACACCGGCCAATTTTACGCGCAGAGTTTTTTGGAAACCAAATGCAAATTGGACTTTGAGCAAAGCCGAACCATCTTATTGTGGGCGATCGCCGCGGCCACACCATTCTTTGTTTTTTTCGGATGGCTGAGCGATCGGATCGGACGAAAATGGATCCTGATGACCGGCATGCTGCTGGCCGTTCTTACCTATCGACCCATATTCGGATATTTTCTGGAGCACAGTATCGCATTGGATCGGAACGCAACCCTCATCACCCTCTCGCAGGATATGTATTGGAAGTTTGTGGGCTTGGTATTTCTGCTGATCCTCTATGTAACGATGGTATACGGTCCTATTGCAGCCTTTTTAGTGGAACTGTTCCCCACCCGCATTCGATATACGTCGATGAGCTTACCCTATCATATCGGAAATGGCGTGTTTGGCGGACTGGTCCCCTTTATTGGATTACTGCTAAGCACCTCTATTCCAGGTGATGATCTTGTAGGGCTTTGGTATCCCATCGGCGTCACCACCATTTGCCTGCTGATCGGTGTGTTATACCTCGACAATAAAAATGATGAGAACGTAATGGATTGAACTATGAATGCTGCTAAAAAATATTTCGGATGGATCTGGATGGCCCTGGGGCCCCTGATCATCGGTGGTTTACTGTATGGCGCTTACCGGTTCATCGATCCGCTGGGAAAAAAGGACATCAATAATCCGGTGGTCTGGACGATCATCATAGGAATCTTTACACCCATTGCGATCGGTCTCATGCTCTTCGGTTGGTATGCGTGGAAAGGAGAGTATGATCGCATTCCTCACTCCTCTACCGAACTCGAGTGAGTCGATCGAACGGTCTGTCTCAGGTAATATAATCCAACCACGGCCGCCAGCATCGATGCGGTCAATATGGCGATCTTGGAGTCGACGATCAAGGACGAATCGTCAAATGCAAGCAAGGTGATGAAGATCGACATTGTAAATCCGATACCGGCCAGGATGCCGGCACCCAGTAGTTGTTTCCACCCCACCCGAGCCGGCAATACGCCAAAACCGCTCTTGACGGCGATCCAGCAAAAGCTCAGAATGCCCAACGGTTTACCCAAAAAGAGACCGCCCACGATCCCCAAGCTATTTACGGAAAGCAAACTGTTGTAAAAAGCAGGTTGCAAAGCAATCCCGGTATTGGCCAAAGCAAACAGGGGAACGATGCCAAAGGCCACCGGGTTATGCAAGGCATGTTGCAGTCGATAAGAAAGCGAATCATTGCCGGTTCCGCCAAATGGAATCGCAAAAGCCAGTAATACCCCGCTGATCGTGGCGTGTACGCCCGATCGATGCATGAAATACCACATGAATAGTCCCGGGATCAGGAAGAAGATCAAGCGGCGCATGCCCATTTTTCCGGCCACGAACAGCGCAACAAAGATGCCGAGGGCTATGACAAGGTCGGGTAAGGAAAGTTCATTCGTATAGAAGATGGCAATGACCAAAATGGCGCCCAGGTCGTCGATGATGGCCAGCGCGGTCAAAAAGATCTTCAGGGAAGTGGGCACCGACTTTCCGGCGAGGGATAGTATTCCGAGCGCAAAGGCGATATCAGTGGCCATCGGTATGCCAAACCCACCGGCCGTAGGCGTTTGTTGATTGAAAGCGAAATGAATGGCAGCGGGCACCAACATGCCACCCAAGGCGGCTACGATCGGGAGGATGGCTTGACGGGGCGTGGAAAGTTCCCCGATGTAGATCTCTCGTTCGATCTCCAGCCCTACCAGTAAAAAAAAGATCGCCATCAGCCCGTCATTGATCCAGAACTCCAGCGAATAATTACCCAGTTTCGTCTCCCACAGGTGATGGTAGGCCTCGCCCCAGCCCGAATTGGCGATCAACAGGGACAGTAAGGTAAACACGATCAGGACGATACCCGAGGCTTTTTCGCTTTGAAAGAAATCGGCGAAAAGGCTCCGTTTGGGATAGCCTTGCTTTTGTTTATTATTCACAGCCATAAAAAGCAAAAACATTTAACAAGTCAGATGGCACGAACGTCAAGGAATTGTCAATTTTACCTCCCGGGTGTCGGATGCGTACCAAAGAATGACCTCAAGATATATTTTTGCGCCGTGAAATGGAGAGCCCTGATCGCCCTGTTTGTTTTGGCTGCCACCATCTTGGTGCCGGTAGCGCAATCGGTCATGGCCGAAAATGAGGTGAGTTTGTTTCTGGTAGACGAAGAAAAGGGTGATTCGCAGGGAAAGAGTTTTAGTGCCACCGAAGAGCATCTACCGTCCTATACAACCTGGGTGGTTCAGAAATTGACTACCCGCATCGATCGGCCTTCCTACGAATTGCCCGTTGACCGGGGCTTGGAGATGCCAACGCCGCCTCCCGATCATTGTTGATGTTGTCAAATCCCGTGACATTCACCGGGATCATCGATCATTCATCAACAATTTCATTCCATGTCGAAACATACATCCCCGGTTGCCCGTATTTGGCAACTGATCCGGGAAGAGAAATCAACCTTCTCCTCCATCTACTTTTACGCGATCCTGGCCGGTTTGATCCAGTTGTCCTTACCGGTCGGCATCCAAAGCATAATCAACTTTGTGCTGGGTGGCACCTTTTCCACATCACTCATCATCCTGATCATCGCTGTGGTGGGAGGTGTGTTGGCCACCGGCTTGATGTATATCAATCAAATGAAGTTGATCGAGAAGATACAGCAAACCCTTTTTGTTCGCTATACCCAGGCCATCGCCAATAAGCTTCCGCACATCGACCTGCGAAGATCAAACGAACATTACCTGCCGGAGATGGTCAATCGTTTTTTTGAGATCCCCTCTCTGCAGAAAGGGATCTCAAAATTGTTATTGGATTTTCCGACGGCCAGTATCCAGATACTACTGGGGTTGGTTCTTTTATCCTTTTACCATCCCGTCTTCATCCTATTTGGGGTCCTATTACTACTGGTGTTGGGCAGTATTTTATTCTACACCGGTGCGCAGGGATTGTCGAGCAGCTTAGAGGAGAGTAAACACAAGTATAGCCTGGCCGCGTGGCTGGAGGAGATGGGCAGAGGCATCAAAGCGTTCAAGTTTGAACCCGACGGACCGCTACTAACTCAAAATACGGAGCGCCGGACCATTCGTTATCTGGAAAAGCGGACCGAGCACTTCAAGATCCTGTTGTTTCAATATCGGATCCTGGTAGCCTTCAAAACCATCATCACAGCCGGCATGTTATTAGTTGGGTCCATTTTGTTGCTCGACCAGCAATTGAACATCGGACAATTCATCGCTGCCGAGATCGTGATCATCATTGTGATCGGTGCCGTTGAAAAATTGATCGGAAACCTGGACAGTGTTTACGATGTGCTCACCTCGGTTGATAAGATCGCCAAGCTCACCGATAAAGACGAAGAGTCAACGGGCAAATTGACCATGCCCTGGCGCCATCAGGGAATGTCTGTTGGCATACGGAATCTTCGATTCGGATTTCAAGATAACCAGCCTATCCTTCAAGTAAAACAGGCTGAAATTTCCTCGGGAGCAAAAGCCTGTATTGTTGGTCCGGAAGGAAGCGGTAAATCGACCTTGTTGCAATTGATCAGTGGGATCTACACCGGCTTTGATGGAGAACTACTATTTGATGGGATTCCTTTTTCGAATTATCAACTGGACTCACTTCGGTCGCAAATTGGTATTTCGCTCAGCGGCCTACACATATTCCAAGGCACAGTATGGGAAAATGTCACCTTGGGCAGAATTGATATGCCGGTAGATGAGTTGATGGAACTCGCGCGAAAAATAAATTTCGATAAACAGATCCAATCCTGGGAGGCTGGTTGGGATACCAAGGTGAGTCCGCTTGGAGCTCGACTATCGGGTAGCACGATCAGAAAGATCCTGCTGCTGCGCGCACTGGCCAAGAAACCGCGCTTGCTACTGCTGGAAGAACCTTGGCGTGGTTGCAGTACAGCCGACCGTCAAGCGATACAGGAGTTGCTGTTGCAACTGCCGGACACCACCACTGTCGTGGTCGTCACCAACGATCCGGAGTTTACTCGTCAGGTAAACCACACGATCGAGATGGGAGCAACTTTTTCAGGTTCCAAACATGAACAAGCATGAAAACATTTCAAATGAGTTCCTCCGTACAGGAACATATATACCGATATGATCAAAAGAGCCGGGTGCGTTACTGGTTCTGGGGCATCGTGATCACCCTTTGTGTATTTCTGTTTTTTCCGTGGACGCAAAATATCCGATCGAAGGGGCGCGTAACCACGCTACGACCCGAACAACGTCCGCAAGAGATCAATACCATCATCGGCGGCAAGATCATCAACTGGCGTGTTCGGGAAGGCGACCGCGTGAAAAAAGGCGATACACTGCTGCAACTCACCGAGGTCAAAGAAAACTACCTCGATCCGCAATTGGTACAGCGCACGGGCGAGCAACTCGATGCCAAGCAGCGAAGCGTTTCCCTCTATCAATCCAAAGCCGATGCATCGGGTTCGCAGTTATTGGCTCTGGAACGAGAACTGCAACTGAAGCTGGAACAGAACCGTAACAAACTCGATCAGCAATCGCGTATCATCCAGGCCGCTGAGCAGGATCTTCAGGCAGCACAGAACGAAGTGGCCGTGACCGAACGCCAATTAAGTGCGGGACAGGATCTTTTTCAAACCGGGGCGATCTCGTTGGTCGATCTCGAGCGACGTAAAGTGAACTATCAAAATGCGCTGGCTAAAAAAGTTTCGGCGCAGAACAAATTGGCTAATGAACGGCAAGAGCGTGTCATTCTTGAGATCGAGCAGAACTCAATCAACCAATCCTATGCCGAAAAGATCGCCAAGACGCAAGGCGATCGTATGCAAGCCCTATCGGAAGCTGCCAGCGGAGAAGCCGAAAGCGCCAAATTGCAAAATCTGTATGCGAGTTACTCCATCCGAAATGATATGTATTTCATTTTGGCGCCGCAGGACGGACAAGTGATCAACGCCCGCAAGGCCGGTATCGGGGAGATCGTCAAGGAGGGCGAACGGATACTGGATATCGTACCTGATAAAATGCAGAAGGCGGTGGAATTGTTCATCCGGCCCGTAGATCTGCCTTTGGTGAATGTGGGCCAGCGAGTCCGATTTTGGTTCGACGGATTTCCCGCCATTGTTTTCAGCGGATGGCCGCAAGCGTCGTACGGAACCTTTGGAGGCGTGGTGTCCGCGGTGGAGCGAAATGTGAATGAGGAAGGCAAGTTTCGTATTCTGGTAGCGGAAGACCCGAAAGAAAAACCCTGGCCAGCCGAATTGCGTATGGGAGCCGGTGCGCAGGGAATGGCCCTGTTGAAAGATGTTCCGGTGTGGTATGAGCTATGGCGAAATATAAACGGCTTCCCGCCTGATTATTATGTACCCACCATCAATCCATCCAAAAAATGAGCAAGCACATATACAAAACTGTCATCTTGCTTTCCGGATGGGTAATGATCCTGCTGTGTTCATCCGCTGCACTGAAAGCACAGACCGCCACCCTTTCGCCGGAGGAGTTGATCGATTGGATCCGGAAATATCATCCCATTGCCCTGCAAGCCGATATCCGCGTCGAACAGTCACAATCATCCGTCCGAATGGCCCGTGCGGGATTTGATCCGGTGTTGGAGAACGAAACCGCACAAAAAACCTGGAACGACCGGATGTATTACTATTACAACCGACCGGAATTGAGTCTGCCCACTTGGTTTGGAGCAACCTTTTACGCCGGCCAGGAATTTGTCGCAGGCAATGAGGTGCTCTCTACCGATACCAAAGGGGAAACGAACTATCTGGGCGTTTCCGTTCCGTTGGCAAAAAATCTGCTGATGGATAAACGACGAGCCACGCTTCGAACGGCACAGGTTTTACAGAAGGCGAGCCTCGTTGAAAAACGAATCGCACTGAATGACCTGATCAAAGAAGGGTTGTATACGTACTGGGATTGGGTACGATCCTTTGAGCAACGGCAGCAAATTAAAAAGACCTATTTGGCCAGTGAGCAGCGATTGAATTTGATCCGCGAGGGTTTCCGAAAAGGAGATCGTCCGGCTATGGACACCCTGGAGGCTTGGGCGCAGATGCAACAATTGGCGGGCATGCTGACAGAAGCCGAATTGCAATGGCAAACACAATTGCGTGAACTGTCGAATTTTTTGTGGCAGGCCGATGCAGTTGCCTATGAGCTCTCGCCGAAGATCGAGCCGGATGTCCGTTCGAGGGGAATGCAATCCGATTCCTTTCCACCATCGCCATCCGACAAATGGAGTGAACTTTTGAAAACACAGAACCCCCTGCTACAGCGTTATCCGCTGAAATTGCAGGAGCTGGACATCGAGAAAAGATTAAAATTTCAAGACCTCCTTCCCGACATTCGGTTTCAGTATAACCAACTGGGTCGAGGATATGATTTTTCGAAGACCTTCTCACAGCCGATGTTTGAAAACAACTACCGGTACGGGTTGAAGATGCAATTACCCCTGCGGTTATCGATGGGACGAGGATCGTATCAATTGGCCAAACAGAAGATTCATGAAACCCAGTTGGACCGAACCTGGAAGCAGTGGAGCCTGGAGAATAAATTGCAAAATCGCCTGACCGAATACAACAACCTGCGCGAGCAGATCGATCTACAAGAAACAGCGACAACGGGTTTTTCTAAGCTGCTCGAATTGGAAACAATGCGATTCAAGCAAGGGGAGAGCTCGCTGTTCCTGGTCAATACAAGAGAGATCCGATGGTTGGAATCGGCCGGAAAACTATTGCAATTGAAAATCAAACGGAAGCAGACCCGCGCAGCGATCGATCACCTGCTGGGAAACTTTAATTAACAAATACAGAATGACACAGATCCCAAAAACAAGAGACTACATCCGTCAATTACCTTATGACAGCATTTCCTCGGTGGTGGTGTTTCTGGTGGCGCTACCCCTTTGTCTGGGGGTGGCACTGGCCTCCAACGCGCCATTATTCAGTGGGCTGATCGCCGGTATTGTGGGTGGAATCGTGGTTGGATTGGCCAGTCGTTCACACTTAAGTGTGAGTGGCCCGGCGGCCGGTCTTACAGCCATTGTAGCGGCGTCCATTGGCCTGTTACCAAGCTTCGAATCCTTCTTGCTCGCGGTTGTGTTGGCGGGAATGATGCAAGTGCTGTTCGGATTTCTCAAAGCCGGAGTGGTCGGCGATTATATTCCGGGCAGTGTGATCAAAGGTATGTTGGCGGCCATTGGAATCATCTTGATCCTGAATCAGATCCCGCATCTGGTTGGAGATGATTCCATGTTCGAGGCGGACGAAGAGGTGATTCCCAAGAAAGGGAATCTATTCGTAAATGCTTTTTCCGCATTGGGGAATATAGAGAGCTCAGCCCTTTTGATCGGTCTGCTGGGAATCGGGATCTTATTGTTATGGGAACGATTTCAGAAAGGTCGTACCGATTGGATCCGTTTCATTCCGGGCCCGCTATTGGTGGTGATATCAGGTATCGCGCTGAATGCCTTGTTCCTAAAAATGCAATGGTTGCCCGCCCTGAAAGGAGAGCACTTGGTGATATTACCACAGGCGAGCTCAGCTACTGAATTCTTTTCCTTCTTCACGGGTCCGGATTGGTCGCAATGAAACAACCAACAAGTTTGGATCACAGCGATCACCCTGGCATTGGTGGCCAGTATTGAAAGTTTACTAAGTATTGAGGCCGTGGATGAACTGGACCCCTACCAACGGGTTACGCCCACCAATCGGGAACTAAAAGCTCAGGGATTAGGTAATCTGGTATCGGGATTGATCGGTGGGTTGCCGGTCACAAGCGTGATCGTTCGGTCTTCTGCCAACGTAAACTCCGGTGCCCGAACCAAAATGTCGACCATTCTCCATGGCGCGTTACTAATGATCTCGGTGGCCTTTATTCCCCAATGCCTAAACCTGATCCCCAAATCCGCCTTGGCCGCTATACTGTTGTTTACCGGATACAAACTCGCCAAGCCATCCTTATTCAAACTATACTATAAAAAAGGATGGAGTCAATTTCTGCCACTTGTCATCACTATACTGGCCATCGTTGCCACGGATCTCCTCAAAGGAGTATTGATCGGTGTGTGCGTGGGATTGGTATTTATTCTTCGAAACAATTTTAAATCGACCGTCATGGTCGTGAGCGATGCCAACGGACACTTGGTAAGGCTCCGAAAGGATGTCAGCTTCCTCAACAAGCCCATCATCAAGCAAGCATTGGAAAAAATCCCTTCGAAAGGTTACGTGCTGATCGATATAAGCCGGGCCGATTTTATTGACCCGGATGTGATCGAGGTGATCCAACATTTCCAGCGTTCCGCTACCCTAAAGGAGATCCGCGTAGAGATCAAACAAAATATTTACGTTAAAAAACTGATCGAAGAGTCGCAGATATAAAGGAAACCACACTTAGTACCTATTTTTAACCTAACAATCAAGTCATATGAAAAGCTATTACTGGAAAATAAAGCCTGGGCCGCAGAAAAAGTCGCAGACGATCCCGAGTTCTTCAATCGCCTGGCCCATTTGCAAACCCCCGATTATCTATGGATCGGGTGCAGCGACAGCCGCGTACCGGCCAATGAGATCACCGGCACCCAGCCCGGTGAGATCTTTGTTCATCGGAACGTAGCCAATATGGTGGTTCATACGGATCTGAATCTGTTGACCGTACTGGAATATGCAGTGAATTACCTGAAGGTGAAGCACGTCATCGTTTGTGGCCATTATGGCTGCGGAAGAGTTATGGCCTCGATGACCAAAAGCAATTTTGGCATCATCAATAAATGGCTTCGGAACATCAAAGATGTATACCGCATTCACCGGGATGAGTTGGACACCATTGCGCAAACAGAGGAAAAGGCCGATCGCCTGGTGGAATTGAATGTTCAGGAACAGGTCATGAACCTGGCCAAGACGTCTATCATTCAAAAAGCCTGGGCCAACGAGCAGCGCCCGCACCTACATGGATGGGTGTATGGACTAAAGGATGGATTGATCAAACCTGTGTTTGAGATGCCCGCCGGCACACACATCGATCCGATCTACGAATTCGATAACCTCTGAGTAATTTAACATTCTCCCCGCCGACCGGTCAGCGTACGGACTGCTTCATTTCGTAGGTTTGCCACATGTCGATCCGAATTGAGTCGCTCACCAAACGCTTCGGCCCCCAAACGGCCGTAAACGGAATATCGTTTTCCGTGGCACCCGGTGAGATCGTGGGATTCCTGGGCCCGAACGGCGCCGGAAAATCCACCACCCTCAAAATGATCACCGGCTATTTACAGCCCGATGCCGGCCAGGTGGAAGTATGCGGATCCGATGTGACAAAACACCCGATGCAGATCCGAAAAAAGATCGGCTACCTGCCCGAACTCAATCCGCTCTACTACGACCTGTATGTCCGCGAATATTTACAATTCATCGGCGAGGCGCATGAAATAGATAAACCAAAGCATCGCATAGAAGAAGTGATCGGCATCGTGGGACTGAGCAAAGAGGCCCACAAGCGCATCGGTGCCTTGTCAAAAGGCTATAAACAACGCGTGGGCCTGGCCGCGGCAATCATGCACGACCCCGAGGTGCTGATCCTGGACGAACCCACTACGGGTCTCGATCCAAACCAAATTCTGGAGATCCGCGAAGTGATCCGTCAGCAAGGAAAGAACAAGACCGTTCTGTTTTCCTCTCATATACTCTCTGAAGTGGAAGCGATCTGTCAACGTGTGGTCATCATACACCAGGGAAACCTGGTCGCGAACGACACGCTGGATAAGATCCGACAAGGAGCAGGACGGCCAACCGTCCTTGTTCAATTCCGCGAAGAGGTACCCGCCGACAAATGGCAAACGCTGACGGGCATCCTTCAGGTAACCCGTTCCGGTACGAACGAGTGGCAGTTTGAAACAGAAAATGCGGATGCCTTACAGAAACAAATCCTTCATCTCGCTTTGCAAGAAGGTCTCAACATTGTTTCTTTGCACATCGAAAATCGACGTCTGGAGACGATCTTTCGATCCCTGACCACGTCCGGTCAATCAACGAACTAATCTACCAACATGAGCTACATCGCTGAGATCTTTGCCCGCCAAATCCTCGATTCGCGGGGTAACCCCACTGTGGAAGTGGATGTGATAACCGAAAACGGCGCCCTGGGCCGAGCTGCCGTTCCGAGCGGTGCCAGTACCGGCGCCCATGAAGCGGTTGAACTGCGCGATAACGACAAGAAAAAGTATGTAGGCAAAGGCGTACTCAAAGCCATCGGCAACATCAATAAATCCATCGCCCCGGCCCTGTTGGGATACGATGTGGCCGACCAGACGGGCATCGATGAAATGATGATCCAGCTCGACGGCACCCCCAACAAAAGCAAATTCGGCGCCAACGCCACCCTGGCCGTAAGCATGGCCGTGGCCAAAGCCGCTGCCGAAGAGGCATCACTGCCCCTGTTCCGATACATCGGAGGCACCAATGCGAAAGTATTGCCCATCCCGATGATGAACATCCTCAACGGAGGTGCACATGCCGATAACAAGATCGACTTTCAGGAATTTATGGTGATGCCCGTGGGCGCAACAAACTTCAGCGAAGGACTTCGTTGGGGCGTTGAAATATTTCATGCACTGAAAACCGTACTCAAGAAAAAAGGATACAGCACTAACGTGGGTGATGAGGGCGGATTCGCACCGAACATTCAAAGCAATGAGGAGGCCATTGAAACCGTGCTGGTGGCCATTGACGCAGCCGGATATAAAGCCGGATCACAGATCCGTATTGCCATGGATGCCGCCAACACCGAGCTATGGGATGCAAAAAAGAAAAAATATGTTTTCCATAAAAGCAATGGAAAAGAAATGACCCCCGAGCAACTGGTGAAATATTGGGAGGGATGGGTAAAGAAATATCCTATCTGCAGCATCGAGGACGGTATGGCGGAAGACGATTGGAAAGGATGGGAAATGCTGACCCAGGCCGTTGGCGACAAATGTCAGCTGGTGGGCGATGATCTCTTCGTTACCAACGTGACCCGTCTGCAAAAAGGAATCGATCGGCATATTGCCAACGCCTTACTCGTAAAGGTCAATCAGATCGGAACCGTTACCGAAACCATCAATGCGGTCACACTCGCGCAACACAACGGATACAACACCATCATGAGTCATCGCAGTGGCGAGACCGAAGACACGACCATCGCCGATCTGGCCGTTGCGCTCAATTGTGGTCAGATCAAAACGGGCAGTGCCTCCCGCACCGATCGAATGGCCAAATACAACCAGCTGATCCGCATCGAGGAATTGCTGGGAAGCTCCGCGATCTATCCAAGAGGTTCCGTTAAATTTGGGAAATAACCCACCCGAATGAAACGACTTCTCGATCGCATACCGAGCTGGCTCAAGAATAAATTTCTGCTGGCCGCAGTAGCCTTCGCGATCATTCTTTTGTTCCTGGACAGAAACGATCTGTTCACGCAGATCGACCGCGCCCGTGAATTGAACAACCTGGAACAGTCCAAGAACTATTACCGGGAAGAAACCGCCAAACAGAAACAGGAACTGGAAGCCTTGAAAAATGACCCGGCCGCCCTCGAAAAATTCGCCCGGGAGAAATACCTCATGAAAAAAGACGACGAAGACCTGTTCCTCGTACCCGAAAAGAAGTCCGATTCCACGCAATAATTCCTCCAAACGCTCGTTTATATGGGAAGTACGCCAAAAGCGTGACCCCAAACATGAGCCACCTTTTTACCCCCGAAGACCTGCTGGAATACCTGTATAAGGAAACCGATCCCTCCCGCACCCAGGCCATCGAAGAGGCCCTTCAAAACGATTGGACCCTCCGGGAAAAACTTAGCGTTCTCCAAACCGCTCGGGAACGGCTGGACCGGCTGGTGGAGGCCCCCCGAACGGAAACCATCCTTCGCATCCTGCGTTACGCCCAGCAAGAAAAAACGCATACACTCGCTTAAGCTTCCCCCGTCTTCCCTGTATTTTCGGGCATGACCAGCAAAGAACGATTCGCCCGCGTCATCGACCACTTCAGCCGTCATATGCCAACGGCCGAAACGGAATTGCTGTACGACAACCCCTACCAACTGCTGGTGGCCGTCATCCTCTCGGCCCAATGCACCGACAAGCGAGTGAACCTCACTACGCCGGCACTGTTCCAACGATTCCCCAACCCGAAACAACTATCGAAAGCCGAATTCGAAGAAGTTTTTCCATTGATCAGAAGTATCTCCTACCCCAACAACAAGGCGAAACACCTGATCGGAATGGCAAAAAAACTAATGGATGATTTTAAGGGCGAGGTGCCGATGACCGTGGAGGAATTGGTCACCCTTCCCGGCGTAGGCAGAAAAACCGCGAATGTGATCACCTCCGTGATCGACAAACAACCCAACATGGCTGTCGACACCCATGTGTTTCGGGTAAGTCATCGATTGGGACTGGTTCTACGCACCGCAACAACCCCGCTGGCCGTCGAAAAAAAATTGATCGAACACCTCCCCGAAGCACTCGTGCATCAAGCCCATCATTGGCTGATCCTGCATGGTCGGTATACCTGCCTGGCCCGACAACCCAAATGTCAATCCTGCGGCCTCACCGATACCTGTGCCTATTTCCGGAAAAACGCCCCGTAAGGGTGGATAAAATCTACATAGCCTACGATCAAAAAGAATGCAAGCGCGGTAACTTGTATGCTCGATGAAACGCGTGTATTTTACCTGTATCGTATACCTGCTCGGGTGGATCTTCCCCGGCACAATATCGGCGCAGTATTATTTTCAGAACAGTCGTTTTCTTGATAATGATTGGATCGTGGAGGCGGGCGGTACGTTTGGCGTAATGAACGCACTCACCGATCTGGGTGGGAACAAAGGCATCGGAAAACCCTTTATCAAAGACCTGAATCTGGAAACCACTAATCTGAGTGGCGGATTTTATTTCACCGGTATGTACCGTAGCCTGATCGGCATTCGGTTAGAAGGATGCTTCGGAAAGGTGGAAGGGGCAGACAGTGTATTGAAAGATGTTCGGGCAAGTACCTTCGGCCGATACGAACGCAATCTAAGTTTTCGAAGCAAGATCAATGATATCCAAGTAGGAGTGGAATTTCATCCCCTATTCCTGCCCCGATATATTTCCGGAGAAGATGGTCCGCCACTGATCTCTCCCTACATCCATGCCGGCATCGGTTTTTTTGCCTTTGAACCAAAAGCCGAACTGAATGGACAATGGTACTCACTCCAACCCCTTCGAACCGAGGGGCAAGGATTTCCGCAATACCGCGACCGAAAACCTTATTCGTTACAACAACGAAACTATCATGTTGGCACCGGTGTTCGGCTGGAACTGACCGATCTGATCGTGGCCCGACTGGAGATCGACCATCGAATTCTCAGCACCGATTATTTAGATGATGTGAGCCAGGATAGCTACATCGACCCCACCTTATTTTTTCAGCATTTATCGCCCGGACGAGCCGCGATCGCCTCGCAGATCTTTTTTAGAAGCGATGAAATGAATCCGCCAGATGCCTTCTCCTTTTCCAATCAGCGAGGAAACCCACGTAACAAAGACTCCTATTTTACCGTACAGGTGAAGATCGGAGTCATGCTGGGAAGACAAAGACGTTAAAGACCCACCCCAACCCTCGGATGGCGCCAAAATTGATATTCAAAGGGATGACCTTAGGCGTGGCCTAACATCTCCTCCAACTTCATCACCAACTCCGTTTTAGTGATGGGGATGCCCATGATCTTATTGTATCCTTTCGCATCGATGAGGAATTCATCTCGAATGATTCGCACGAGTTGACCGTTATTGATTTCCGGTACCAACACCTGATCGAATGCACGAAGCATGGTCCCCAAATTGCGAGGGAAGGGACGGATATGACGAAGATGTGCATGACTGACGGATGCACCCTTTGCTTGCAATTCAGCAACAGCAGATTTGATCGCACCATACGTCGAGCCCCAACCCAGTACAAGAATCTTGCCGCTCGATGGTCCGCTGTCCAACTGCTGCTCCGGAATGTAGTCCGCGATCTTATCAACTTTTGCCTGCCGCAACTGAACCATCAGCTGATGATTCTCGGGCTCATAATTTACATTACCCGTAATATGCTGCTTCTCCAACCCACCGATCCGATGCTCAAACCCGGCGGTTCCGGGAACGGCCCAGGGACGAACCCCGCGCTCATCTCGTTGGTACGGCTTAAACTTTGTTTCGCCTTCCGGTAGTTCAGACATGAATGCAACATTGATCTCAGGCAGATCGTTCGTTTGCGGAAAGCGCCAAGGCTCCGCCCCGTTTGCGATATATCCATCGCTCAAGAACATCACGGGTGTCATGTGCTGTACCGCCAACCGAACCGCTTCAAACACCGCAGAAAAACAATCCGCCGGCGTGGAAGCAGAAACGATCGGCATCGGACACTCCCCGTTACGTCCGTAATAGGCTTGCATCAGATCGCTTTGCTCGGTCTTGGTGGGCAATCCGGTGGAAGGTCCGCCACGCTGAATATTGATCACCAACAGCGGGATCTCCAACATCACGGCCAACCCCATCGCTTCCCCTTTAAGGGCAATGCCGGGACCGCTGGAGGTGGTCACGCCCAATGAACCGCCGTAGGCGGCACCAATGGCAGCGGTAATGGCCGCGATCTCATCCTCGGCTTGAAAAGTGCGTACTCCAAAATTTTTATGCCGACTCAACTCATGTAAAATATCGGATGCCGGCGTGATCGGATAAGAGCCAAGAAACAAGGGTAAGCCGGATCGCTGTGCTGCTGCGATCAATCCATAAGCCAACGCCTGATTACCCATGATGGAACGATAGGTGCCGGTGGGCATCTTGGCCGCAGCCACGGTGTAGGTGGTGGTAAAGGTGTCAGTGGTTTCACCATAGGCGAACCCGGCCTTCAACACTTTCAGATTGCTTTCCAGGATCTCCGCCTTTTTCGAAAATTTATCGCGCAGAAATTGTTCCGTATTGGCCATGTCGCGGTTGTACATCCAATACAAAAACCCCAGCACGAACATATTCTTGGCACGATCCTTTTCTTTTTGTCCCAGCGGAATATCCTTCAACGCTTCGCGCGTCATCTTCGTCACATCCATCCGGATCAACTCATAGTTGGTGAGACTTTCGTTCTCGAGCGGGTTCTCCCCTTCAGGATAATTGGCGAGACGTAGATTTTTTGCATCAAAGCCCTCGATGTTGGCAATGATCTTGCCACCCTTCTTCAAAGAGGTCAGATTCACTTTCAAGGCCGCTGCATTCATGGCCACAAGCACATCACAGGCATCGCCCGGCGTGAACACGCGATCGGATGAAAAACGTAGTTGAAACCCACTCACCCCGGGAACGGTTCCCTGCGGGGCACGGATCTCCGCCGGAAAATCCGGGAACGTAGCCAGATCGATGCCCAGCAACGCCGTATTGTTGGTGAACTGCGTGCCGGTCAATTGCATACCGTCGCCGCTGTCACCCGCAAACTTGATCACTACATCCGCAACCTGTTCTGTATTCCTCGACATGGCTCAAAATTAACGAAGCTGTCCCATCCACACCTTTTTACCACGTGCTTTCTGTATGGCGAACATGATCCCCACCAGCACGAAGAAAAACGGACCGGTAAACGCAAACAGCGCTACATAGCGGGTACCGAAGAAGCGCGACATCGGACGACGCAAACGCTCCGCGATGAGATACATACAAGGCACCATCACCAGGGTCAGGAAGAAGGAAAAGATCAATCCGAAGATGATCGTCCAACTCAACGGCCCCCAGAATACAACACTATCGCCTCCGAGGAAGATATGTGGACGAAATTCCTGCAGAAGGCCCACGAAATCGATATTGAATCCCACGGCCAGTGGCAACAAACCCAGGATCGTAGCCACAGCGGTCAGCAACACCGGTATGATCCGGATCTTGCCTGCCTGAATGACGGCCTCCCGGGTACGATAGCCACGTCCGCGAAGCTCATCGGTGAATTCGATCAACAGGATACCGTTCTTGATCACGATACCGGCCAAACCCACCAGCCCTACACCGGTCATGATCGTTGCTACGGTCATACCCGTAAGGGCATATCCCAACAATACACCGATGATGGAGAAGAAGATCTCCGTGATCACGATAAAGGGTTTACTCAAACTATTGAACTGCAGCACAAGAATCAGGAAGATGATGCCCATGGCGATCAGCATGGCCTGTCCCAAAAATGCCTGTGTCTGTTTTTCCTGCTCACTTTGACCGCTCTGACGGATGGTCACATCGGACGGAATACGCTCCAAACTCTTGAAGGTTTCGATCTGCGCAGCCAAGGCCTCGTTGATGGGCGCCACTTGCGTGGGATCGGTTACACTGCTTTGTAATTGAATAGTACGACGAACATTCTTTCTTTTGACGGCACCGGCTGAACTGGTATACTCCACACCCGCCACAGTACTAAGCGGAATGGACTTGATCTGCATGGTATTCATATCCATGAAGGTCATGCGCATCGACAACAGATCGGTCACATTGTTACGCTGTGCATCGGCATACCGCAACTGGATCTTGTACTCATCCTCACCCTCCTTCACTTTACTCACCTCTTTTCCGAACAAGGCGGTGCGCAACGCCATTCCGACCTGTGCGGTACTCAATCCCTCCATCGTTGCCCGGGTACGATCGACGCGTACGGTGATCTCGGGATTGGTGAGGTCGATATCGGGTTGCAAATTCTGAATACCCGGCACTCGGTTCGTATCCAGGAAATTCAACAAGCGTGTGGCTACCTGACGGATATGATCGAAATCATCGCCCACCACTTCAATGTTCACGGGCGGGTCGGTGGGCGGACCGGCATCTTCCTGCGTCACCTCGATCTGTGCACCGGGTATACCTTTCACAGCTTCCAGGATCGCATCCTTGTAAGGCATTGTTTTTTTACCGCGACGCTTTTCAAACTCCACGAACGAAACTTGTATACGACCGAGGTTGGACTGAACGCTTCGGTTGTTGTCGCGCGGATTGTTCGCACTAACAGCCACGTTGGAGATGATACTCTCTACAATGGATCCTTCCGTACCGGGCTTTTCGGCAGCCAAGACATTGTACACTCGCTTCTCCAGTACTCGCGTAACACTGTCGGTGTGCTTCACATCCGTACCCACGGTCATCTTGAGGTATACGTACACGAAATTGGGATCACCGCTGGGGAAGAAGGTGGTCTTGTTTCCCCGGAGGATCAACAGAAAGAGCGAGATCAGAAATAAGCCGAACAACGATGCCAACGCATATACGGGTCGCTTTCCCTGCAAGATCCAGCGAAGTAGTTTTTCATATCGCTGCATCAGTGCAGGTAATACCCCTTCCTGAAAACGATGGATCCAACCACTCAACACATACACATGAAATACGAACAACAATGCCAGGATGAGTGCAAAATTGGCGGTACCATGAAATCCGACAACATGCAAAAGCACGCCTGCGATCAAGGCCGATAGAAACCATTTATTTCGGAAAATTCGGTTGCGCGGCAGATCTCTTTCCAGTCCCTCCGGCTTCATGAAGCTCACCGCAAAAACCGGATTGAAGATGAAGGCTACCACCAACGATGCCGCCAGTGTCAAAATCAGAATGGTGGGTAAGTAAATCATGAACTTCCCGATCAACCCTTTCCAGAATAACAACGGGAAGAAGGGCGCCAATGTAGTGGCCGTTCCGGCCAGTACCGGAATGAATACCTCCCCCGCCGCCTCTTTGGCACTTTGGACGATGGGTAATTTTCCATTCGCATAGATACGATGGGTATTCTCGATAACCACAATAGCATCATCCACGATGATTCCCAATCCGAATAGCAAGGCGAACAGCACGATGAAGTTCAAGGTGATCGATGTACCCACGATGCTGTCGGCCAGGGGCAAAAACAGGAAGGCCACAAATACACTGAGCGGCACACTGAGTGCCACAAAGAATGCATTCGTGACACCCATGAAAAACATCAGGATGATGAGAACCAGTAAGAATCCGATCACAATCGTATTGATCAGCTCATTGAAGGAAGTGCGTGTTTGCTTGCTTTGATCACCGGTGATGTTTACGATCAGGTCCTTGGGAAGATCTTCATTGGCCTGCATTTCAGACACAACCGCCTTAACCTTGTCCGCTGTATTGATCAGGTTTTCGCCGGCGCGCTTCACGATATTGATCGTGACAACGTTCTTGCCACTGAGTCGGGCAAAACTCTCACGTTCCTTGACGGTGTCGCGGATAACGGCGATATCGCGCAAGTATACATTTGCGCCACGGGCACTACTTCGAACCACCACATCCTGCAGATCGGCAGCGGATTTGAATTGTCCTTTTACGCGCAGGGTTCTGCGCATGTCGCCCACTTCGATTTGGCCCCCGGTGATATCATTATTCTCACGGGCAATAGCATTCTCAATATCCATGAAGCTGATACGGGCAGCGGTCATCTTGTACGGATCGACATGCACCTGTATCTCACGTTCGGGAGCCCCTACGATCTCGGCACGGGTGATCTCGGCCAACTCCTCAAACCGATCCTGCATCTTATCGGCATATTGTTTCAGTTTGATCCCGTCGTAATCGCCACTCACGTTCACGAACATGATGGGCACCTCGCTGAAGGCGAATTCCTGTACGTTGGGCTGTTGCGTAAGGTCGTTGGGGAGATCGCTCTTCGCTTTGTCGATCGCATCCTTCACTTTCTGTTTGGCAACTTCCGTCTTGACATCGGTGTCGAATTCCACCACGATCAGACTGTAATCGGTTTGTGAAGTACTCTGAATTTTATTGACCCGTGCGCCACTGATTCCTTTGAGTTGCTTTTCGATGGGACGCGTAACGAGGTTTTCGATATCCTGCGGAGAATTACCCACGTATACGGTCGTCACGGAGATCGTAGGCACCACGATGTCAGGGAATTGCTCTTTGGGCAGGGTCATGAACCGATTGTATCCCCACCAAGAGATCAGGATGGCAATGATATAAATGGCCGTCCGGTTGTTGATCGACCAACTGGTGGGCTTGAATTCCGTAACGGCTTTTTGTATGCGACTGGAGAGACTCATGGGATCGTTTTAGAGGGTTGGATCAGTTGGTGCGGATGGACTGGCCATCATAAAGGGTTTGATACCCATCGGTCACGATACGATCGCCGGCAGTCAATCCGCTCAGGATCTCTTGCCAGCCCGCGTATACTTGTCCGGGTTGTACCACCCGACGACGGGCCAACCATTTGCCTTTCACGTTTTCTGCTACGAAGAGATATTTTCCTTTTTCGTCTGATTGGATCACATTCACCGGCACACTCACGGCGTTGTCGGCTTTGTAATCAAGGATCTTCACCACGGCTGATTGATTGGCGCGCAATAATGGGTCGGAGGGCATAGGTGCTTCTACCGTAAAGGACCGCGTATTCACATTGATGGAGGCACTCATGACCTCGATGCGGGAGTCAAAGGCATCCCAGCCGATCTCCGCCACCATCACTTTCACCGGATCGCCTTTTCGTACGCGGGCCACATAATTATCGGGCACGTATGTAACCGCTTTCAACTTACTGTTGTTGACAATGCGGATCCCGGCACCGGGTGTGGCCGCTGATTGGGGAGAGAAGAATTCACCCACCTTCACGTTCATTTCGTCGATGACCCCGGAGATGGCCGCACGCACACTGGTCATGTTCACTTGCTCCTGCGCCATACCCACCTGGGCTTCCACTGCACGAAGCTGCGCAGCCAATGCATCCACATCGGCCTTGGCATTGATCACTTGTATTTCGGCACCGATATTTTGTTTCCAGAGATTTTGATACCGCTCATAGATCGTTTGCGCCTGTACCAGTCGGGTTTTCAATTGTCCCGATTGCTGACGGGCGGCGGTCAATTGCTGCTGGGCCATCGCATCGTCGAGCTTGAGAATGACTTGCCCCTTACTTACGGATGAGCCCAACTTGACATTCACGGCTTTTACCTGACCGCCCATGCCAGCCGGCGCCACATAGGCCATTCCTTCCGCTTCGATCTTGCCTTGCAAGTCGATGTAATGCTCGAACGCACCGGAACGAACGGAATCAATGGAAACAAGTTTACTGGCCTGCTTCGCACCCGCTGTATCCAGCTTAAGGATCTGTGCCTCCAGCGTACGGATCTCCAGATCCAGCGAACTTTTTTTCTTTTTCAGATCGGCGAGCTGGGTTTGGAGTTTGGACAGGTCGCCCCCGCGTTCAGAACCGCCACAGGCGATGAGCAGAGAGGAGGAAAGAAGGATAAAATAGAGACGCTTCATAATGTATGTGTATTGAAAATGATCAAAGGGATTGACTGAGTTTTCCGGTGGCTTGCAGATAGTCTATCTTGGAGATGACCGCGTCGTAAAGTGCCGTGATGTAATTGGTTTGAGCGGCTTTCAGATCGGTTTGGGCCACATTGATCTCGATCTGAGAACCGGTTCCGATCTCGTATTTCTTTTTCGTTTGCCGATATACCTGTTCGGCCAGACCCTGATTCTTTCGCTGTGCATTCAACCGCTCCAGCGCGCTGGCAAAATTATTTTTAGCAGCAGCCACTTCCCGATCGATGGAATTTTTCAACGCATCGATCTGGTTTTCTGTTTTGCGCAGATCGATCTGTGTTTGCTGGATCCGCGATTTGATGGCAAACCCGTTGAAAATGGGTATGGCCAAATTCAAATTGATGTTGGAGATGGTGAACCAATCACCTCGCCCCAGAAAATTCCAGGTGCTGCGTTGGGCATTCTTGGCATAGACGGCACTCAGCGACAGTGTGGGGATCTGCGATAATTTATAACGGCGGATATTGTACTCTCCTAACAATTTACCAAGCTGCGCCGACTGAAATTCTTTTCGGTCCTCATATTTATACTCGGTCGTTTCCAGTGCGCCCTCCATGACAAATGACTCGGCCAGTTGATCGGTCAGTACCAATTCGTCCTTCATCGGCATTCCCAGCAACAACTTCAGTCCGTAGTATCCATTCGAGATCAGGTTCATGATCTTATTGCGTTCGGTCTTTAGGTTGGACAACTGTACCTCTGATTTATCAATGTCCAGTTTTTCGCGAAAGCCATTTTCGTACAGGATCCGCGTGTCGCGCAAATTCTTTTCCAACAAGGCAATGTTGGAGTCGAGCAATTCTACCTGCGTACGGCTCACCACCAGTTGGTAATAGACTTTCGCCACGTTGGCCATGATCATTTCTTCCGTGATATCGGCATTTCGGGTGGTAAAGTCCACGATGGCCTTCCGGGCGAGTAGTCCCACGAACACCTGCCCGTCGAACAGGATCTGGTTGAGACTGACCGCCGCATTGGCACTGTAGCGTGTACCGAATTGGGCTTCGATGAATCCAAAATCGGACGGCATGCGGATGAGGTTTCCACTGCCATCACGAACGCCCTGATCGATCAACACCTGATAGGTAGCTGGGGAGATGAAGTTGGGGATGACCGTGGTGGCGATGCCTGGATTGAATACCGTACCGATACTGGCATTGATCCGCGGATAGGCCAGGGCCGTCACCTCTCGGTTTACTTGCTCCTGCCGACGAATGTCGAGTAAGGCATTCTTGACCTGTACGTTGTTCTTCTTGGCATACTCGATGGCCTGCTTCAGGGTGAAGTCATGCCGAACCGACGTAGAGTCGGCCTGCGCCCATCCGGTTCCAATCATGGTACCGATAAAGGCGATCGTTGCACTAAGCTGTTTTACTTTCATAATAATTCATCAGTCTTTTATGTCCTTTTTCGGTAGCCAAACCGAAAACAAAATGTTGCAAGAGATCCTGCGAAAGTTTCCCCAAATTGAATTGCTGTGGCGGAAATAATTCGGTATTGAATGCGATCATCATGGATGCCAAGCGATACCGACAAAGCACGTCGATCTCCAGATCCGGTCGGTAAAATCCCTCCGTCACCCCCCATTGCATATTAGCGCGAATCAGTTGAAACAAAAACACCTCCTTGTGCTCGCGAAATCGCTGATAAGCACGCGGATAGAACTTTTGCATATCGTGCAACAGAATGGGGTTCATGTTCGACAGGTGCAGCTGAATCTGTTCCATCGTGATGAACATTTCATGAACCGCATCCTGCGCCTGCTCGCGCCACTGCTTCGCCTCCCCCTGCATGCGTGACAAATGCATAGACACTACCGCATCCACCAACTCATCCTTTTCCGAAAAAAACTGGTAAAGCGTCTTTTTACTCATGCCCAGCCTGGCCGCTATGTCATCCATGGAAACGGCCCGAATCCCACGCTGCATGAACAGGGACTCCGAAAAGGACAATATGCGCTCATTCACTTCCACAGAAATGCATTTGGAGGCGCAAAACTATGGAAACTTTTTTAGTAGCCAAAGTTTCCTGAAACAAATTCCCCCCGCTTGGTGTCATTTTAAACCCGCCATTTCCCCCTTACCTTAGCATTCAATTCAACCAATGCCCCGTCCTCCCCGCACCGAGCTCGTTTTCCGCGTCTTTTTACGCCGTTTGCCCCGCTATTTTTTGCAAGGATTGATCATATTAGCCCCGATCGGCATCACGCTGTACGCGATGTACTGGCTTTTCGATCAGGTGGACCAGATCCTGCGGCCGTATGTGAGTATTCCCGGACTGGGATTTGTGTTGATCGTATTGGGTGTGATTTTGGTCGGTTGGGTCAGCTCCATCTTTTTGGTGGGGAGCTTTTTCAATATTCTGGATCAGTGGCTGGACCGGGCCCCGGGGATCAAGTTCATTTATACCTCCACAAAAGAGTTGTTCGAGGCCTTTGCCGGCGACAAACGAAAATTCAAAATGCCGGTGCTGGCCAGTGTCTTTGAACCCGATGTTTGGGTGATCGGCTTTTTGACCGATGAGGAAATGGACAAGTTTGATTTCGGACATGAATATGTGGCGGTATACGTGCCACAGGCTTATAATTTCGCGGGACAACTATATGTCCTTCCCAGGGAGCGTATCAAAAAGATCGACCGGATCCCTTCGGGCGATACGATGAAATATGCGGTTACCGGAGGTGTAGCCGAGCTGGAATCGGAAGAGAAAAAATCCTGAATCGTTTATGCGTCATTGGTTGTTCGTCCTTTTGGGCGGATGGGCGATCTGTTGCCCTACCCCCGCCCGGGCCAAGGGGATTTTTCGCGCACGAACGGATCAATGAACTGGCCGTGTATCTGCTACCCCCGGGATTGCAGGAATTATTTCGGTCGCAACAGCCCTATCTGGTAAAGCATGCAACGGATCCGGATAAGCGACGCTATGCGATACAGGAAGAAGGAGCCAGGCATTATATTGATCTGGATCGATATGGAACGTATCCGTTTGATTCCCTTCCTCGTGAGTGGAAGATTGCCGTTGAACGGTATACGAAAGACACGCTGGACAAACACGGCATTGTTCCCTGGTGGCTGGAGATCATGATGCATCGGTTGACCAAAGCCTTTCGGGAAAAGGATATACCTCGCGTACTTCAAAATGCCGCTGAGATCGGACACTATCTGTCGGATGCACATGTGCCGCTGCATGCTTGCAGCAATCACAACGGACAATACACCGGACAACGAGGCATTCACGGACTTTGGGAGAGCCGTGTGCCCGAGTTGCTGGCCGATGCGAAATGGAACTTCTGGATCGGACAGGCCATTTTTATAGACGACCCTTCCGCCTACTGTTGGTCGAGGATCTTGGAGAGTGCCCTTGCCTCTGATTCGGTATTGCGATTGGAGAGAGAGCTGAATGCACAAACCGATTCGGCAAAAAAATATGCGTACGAAGAAAGAAAGGGGAAACTCATTCGTCAGTATTCCGCCACCTACACGAGGCAATATGATTCGATGTTGGGTGGCATGGTGGAAAGGAGAATGCGTTTGTCCATCCACAGTGTTGCCAATATTTGGTACACCTGCTGGGTGCTGGCGGGACAACCGGATCTGCCCATTCCCGACAAAAACAACCCCAATCCCGAGACCCGGGAATTAATTCGTCAACTCGACCGACTCTGGCGCTCAAAAAGACAAAATGAATCGGAACACAACTAATGTTTAGGGAACAGGGTTTAGAGAAGTTTAGGGAGCAGGGTTTATTGTTTAGCTCAACCCTAAACTCTGTTCTCTAAACTTCTTCGAACTATCTTTGCAATTCAAATAATATGACGCTGCACAATTTCAACGCCGGTCCATCCATTCTCCCTGCCAGTGTTTTGGCGGAAGCCGCACAGGCCATCCGCGATTTTAACGGCACGGGATTATCGCTACTGGAGATCGGTCATCGCACGTCTTTGTTTCAGCCGGTGATGGAGGAAGCGCGCGCTTTGGTGCGGGAACTGATGCAGCTACACGACGATCAAGAAGTACTTTTTTTGCATGGGGGTGCTTCCACTCAATTTATGCAAGTGCCCATGAATCTGCTGTCGGCTAACGGAAAAGCAGCATATACTGATACAGGCACCTGGTCGGCCAAGGCCATCAAGGAAGCAACACTTTTTGGAGACGTGGAGATAGCCGGCTCCACCAAGGAAAACGGGTATCGTGCGATACCAAAGGAATTGACGCTTGATCCCACCGCCACCTATTTACACCTGACCACCAATGAAACCGTGCACGGGGTACAGTGGCAGCAACTGCCAATGGATATCGAAATGCCTCTGGTGGCAGACATGAGCAGCGATATCCTGAGCCGAAGCCTTCCGTTCGATCGGATCGGATTGATCTATGCAGGCGCGCAAAAAAATATGGGCGCCGCCGGGGTAAATCTGGTCGTCGTCAACAAATCACTGCTGGGAAAATCCGGTCGACGCATTCCCACCATGTTAGATTACCAAGAACACATTCGAGAGGGTAGCATGCTCAATACCCCACCCGTTTTTGCCGTATATGTGGTGATGTTGACCCTGCGGTGGGTAAAGCAACAGGGGGGCATTCCCGAAATGGAGAAAAGAAGTGTGGAACGATCCAAGCTTTTGTATGATACGCTGGATAGCCTGCCGGTTTTTCATTGTCCCGTAGCCAAGGCCGACCGAAGCCGAATGAATGCGGTATTTGTTATGGCCGACGCCCGGCTGGAAGACAAATTTTTGGAAACCTGCAAAGAGGCCGGCATGATCGGCATCAAAGGTCATCGAAGTGTGGGCGGATTTCGGGTGTCAATGTACAATGCCTTACCCATGGAAAGCGTTATGTCCCTGACCTCCCTGATGAAGGAATTCGCCGATCGCTACGCGTAAAAAATAAACGAAAAGACCGCTTCATGATCCACCTAAACCCTTTTGCCGCCATTCGCCCGCAGACCTCGCTGGCTGCCGCCGTCGCTGCCCGACCCTACGACGTGCTGAACAGTCAGGAAGCCTCCGAAGAGGCACAAGGCAACCCGCACTCTTTCTTACACGTTACCAAAGCCGAGATCGATCTGCCGGCCGGAACGGATATTCATAGCGAGGCCGTTTACGAAAAAGCCAAAGAGAACCTGGATGCCCTGATCCGTAAGGAGGTGCTCTTCCAAGAGGATAAACCCTGCTACTATATCTACGAGCTGGTTATGAACGGACGGTCGCAAACCGGACTCGTTGCCCTCTCGTCGGTTGACGATTACAACCACGACCGGATCAAAAAGCATGAATTCACCCGGCCGGAAAAAGAAAAAGACCGAATCGATCACATGCGCACGATCCGGGCACAGACCGGAAATGTATTTCTGGCCTACCGCGACGTAAACGATATGGATGTATTGGTGGCCGACTGGAAGAAAACACATTCACCGATCTATGATTTCACGGCCGATGACGGGATCGAACACCGTGTTTGGGTGGTGGATATGCGGGAAACCGTGGATCGGATCACCTCGATCTTCGCGGAACAGGTGCCGGCTACCTACATCGCGGATGGTCATCACAGGGCCGCCTCGGCTGCCAAGGTTTCCACCCAATTACCCGATTCAGCAGCCGCGAAATTTTTCCTGACCACACTATTCCCAGCCAATCAACTGGCCATCCTTGATTATAACCGCGTCGTAAAAGACCTGAATGGCCACAGCGAGTCCAATCTGCTGCGAGCCCTGGAGAGTGACTTTGTTGTCACACGAGAAACCGAATCGGTACGCCCTTCAACGCTTCACGAGTTTGGCATGTATCTGAATAAAAATTGGTACCGGCTGCAGGCAAAGGCAGGTACCTGGACGGAAGATCCCATCGGTGTTCTGGACGTGAGTATCCTGTCGGCCCGGGTGCTGGACAAATTACTGGGCGTGCAGGACCAGCGCACGGACAAGCGGGTCGACTTTGTCGGTGGCATTCGCGGGTTGGGCGAATTGGAGAAGCGTGTGGACAGCGGAGACATGGCCGTCGCATTCAGTTTGTATCCGGTGAGTATCCATCAGCTTTTTGATATTGCCGACAGCGGATCCGTGATGCCTCCCAAGAGCACCTGGTTTGAACCCAAACTTCGTGACGGACTTCTCACACATCGTATTTAACATCTCATCGAATGAATTCTCTTTATTTTTAGAGTGAACTCGGCTCATGCGCATTCTACTTCCTACCATCCTAATTGCTTTCCTGTTCACGACAGTGGCCGTGGCACAACCCGGCGAATCAGTGGCCACCCTGCACGCGCGGGCCAAAGGGTTTTTGCAATCGGGCGATTTCGATAACGCCGTATTGGTATTGCGACAGGCCTTGATCATTGCGCCGGATGAACTGGAATTGAACAAGGATCTCGTTATGGCCTACACCCTCAAGCGGGATTATACAAGGGCGAGAGAAAATGTGATCAGCTTGTGTGATCGGCCCAATGCCGATGTGGTATGCTTCCAATTGGCAGGCAATGTTTTCAAAGCCTTGGAAGAAGTAAAAGAGTGCGACAAGTTTTACAAGCGCGGGTTAAAAAAATTTCCAAATAGCGGTCCGCTGTTCAGTGAGTACGGAGAATTACTATGGTCTGCCAAAGACCCTCGCGCCATTGAGATGTGGGAAAAGGGGATCGAGGTGGATCCGGGCTACGGGGGGAACTATTACAATGCAGCCTTATACTATTACTATACCACCGAAAAAGTTTGGGGGCTGATCTATGGAGAGATCTTCGTGAATCTGGAAGGGATGAGTGAGCGCGGACGTTCCATGCGGGAACTTCTTTTGAAAGGATACAAGGAGAAATTGTTTGCGGATAACGACCTGAGTCAAGTAGCCGAAAAAACGACCAACCCGTTCGCAAAGGCATTTCTGTCCGAAATGGCCAAACACAGTGCCATCACGGCCAGAGGAATTGATCCCGAAACATTGACCATGATCCGCACCCGATTTTTAGTGGGGTGGTTCGATGGACCAGGGAAAAAATTTCCATTTAAACTATTTGATGTGCAGCGACAATGGATACAGGCAGACCTTTTTCAGGCGTATAATCAATGGCTTTTCCTGACCCCCGAAACACTGGTCAGACACGAACAATGGAAAAAAGAGAACACCGAAACTTGGAATAAATTTCAACAGTGGCAGCAAAATCGGGTGTTCCGAATTCCGTCGGGTCAATACTACCAATCGCCGCTTTAAACGTAACCTGTTCAAACTAAACTCCCTAGACTATTCTAGCGCCCCTGAACATTTGTTTAGATGGTTTAGGTGGTTTAGAAAGTTTAGTTTGTTATGATGCATAGGATTAAGGGTTGCGTAATGTTTCAAAGGGAGTTTTTCGTTATTTTGAACAATTCCGAATTGCCAAACCGATTGCTATGCAGAACCCAACTCGCTTATTTGATTGCCTGGAGTATCAAATGGGCCGTCAGCCCCTGGATGATATGCTGGCCGCCAAGGAAGGTGGTCAATGGAAAAAATACAGTACCGTCCAAGTAAACGAGATCGTGGACACATTCAGCGCGGGACTGATCGCAATGGGTATCGGACCCGGCGACCGCTCACATGAAGGGCGTGACAAGATCGCCGTGATCGCAAAAAATCGTCCCGAATGGGTAATGCTGGATCTCGCCGTTCAGCAGATCGGTGCCGTGCTGACCCCGATCTATCCAACCATCAGCATCAATGAACTTGAATTCGTTCTTTCCGATGCAGCCGTGAAAATGGTATTTGTAAATGATGAAGAACTATTTCTGAAGGTGAGCAGTCTTCGATCGAAGCTACCGGCCCTGCAGAGCATTTTCACCTTTGAGCATGTGGCCAACGCACGCCATTG
The DNA here is from genome assembly GCA_046081925.1 of Bacteroidota bacterium. GTDB lineage: Bacteria > Bacteroidota > Bacteroidia > Chitinophagales > Chitinophagaceae > JJ008. Next base: position 69,101 of record JBJTWV010000002.1, read on the forward strand.
GAAGGAAGTACTGCAGGCATCCACGGAGGACGAGCAAGCTAAACTGGCACCCCTGCGCAACGCCGTTGACCCCGAGGATCTGGTTACCATCATCTACACATCGGGTACCACCGGTGTTCCGAAAGGAGTGATGCTCTCGCACCGAAACATCATGTCCAATACGATGGCCGCGATGCCGTACTTCCCCCCGGGAGATCGTATGCGGGCATTGAGTTTTTTACCCCTCAATCACATTTTTGAACGAGTCGTCACTTATTTGTACGCATTCAAAGGCACTTCCATCTATTATGCGGAGAGTTTGGAGACCATTGGAGATAACTTAAAAGAGGTGAAGCCGCATCTGTTCACCACCGTTCCGCGTTTACTCGAAAAGGTATACGACAAGATCATGGCCAAAGGAGGTCAGCTTACCGGAGCTGCCCGAAAGTTGTTTTTTTGGGCGCACGGACTGGCTGAAAAATTTGAGATCAATCAACGACTTCCGTTGGGGTATCGTATTCAATTGGCATTGGCCAATAAGATCATTTTCAAAAAATGGCGAGAGGCATTGGGCGGAAATGTAAAATGCATCGTCACCGGTGGGGCCGCGTGTCAGGTTCGACTCATTCGGATATTCACTGCTGCCAAATTAGTGGTGATGGAGGGCTATGGACTAACGGAAACATCGCCCGTCATTTCCGTAAACAGATATGAGGAGTCGGGTCGTGCCTTCGGAACGGTTGGCCCTCTCATCGATCATGTGGAGGTGAAGCTGGAGGAGGATGGCGAGATCCTATGCAAAGGCCCCAATGTAATGATGGGGTACTACAAGCGCCCCGACCTGACGGCAGAGGTCATGAAGGGCGAGTGGTTTTGCACCGGCGATATCGGCGTGTTTTCCAAAGAAGGCTATCTCAAGATCACGGACCGGAAAAAAGAACTTTTCAAGACCAGCGGCGGAAAATATGTAGCGCCTTTACCCATCGAAAGCAAATTGAAAGAATCCCCTTTCGTGGAGCAAGTGATGATCGTTGGATCGGAAAGAAAATTTGTGGGGGCGTTGATCGTGCCAGCATTTCCCAATTTGCAGGAATGGGCCTACAAGCAGGGTATCCAGGAAAACGATCCGGAAAAGCTTATTCGCCTGGAAGCCGTCAAAGAATTATTCAGGGAACTGGTGGAGAGTTTCAATAAGTTCTTCAACCACGTAGAGCAAGTAAAGCGATTTGAACTGCTATCCAAGGAATGGAGCGTAGATACCGGCGAAATGACGCCGAAACTATCTGTCAAACGAAAAGTGATCCTGGAAAAATACAAAGACGCCGTGGAACGCATTTACCAGTAAGGGAAGAGGGTAGAGAGTAGAGGTTTCTGTTTCTCCTCCAAGATATTTCGAACGGCCCGTACGTGTGTGAAAGTCAATACATCGGCCCGACGGTGCCAACGATTGATGGAATCGGTCCACATGGTCGCCAAACTGTCGCTCAAATCACCATTCGCCGAGTGGGCAATGAATCTTGCTTTGATCTGACGGATGCTATCATTCAGGATCTTTAATTCGTCAAAATAGGTGCTCCGCAGACGTACATGTTGTGCCTCCTGCTCATCCGTAAGACCAAGACCTTTATCCAACCAACTGTGCATGGATCGGCCCCCATCATCAGGGCGTTTTGAATTGCTAAAAAAACAAACATAGCCCAACCCAATATTGATCAGCACCAAACCCACAACCAGCATAAGAAGGATACGACTTCGTTCCATTTTTTCATTTTTCAGGTGCATCATAGATCGAGATGCTCGGATTTTCTGTGTAATCCACAACCCATCCGGGCGTAGAGGAGGTCCAATCAGCATTCACCTGTTCACTAGAATGGAATTGTGTGAAAAATAGTATCAGGTTTAGAGCGATCAATACAACTGCCACCGAAATAGCCCAGGTAAAACGAACGGATCCCCAATCAGCTATGGGCGTATTTTGCAATCGCTGCATTACCCTACCGGTAAAAAAAGGCTTGGGATGAGCTCGCTCGGCTCCTTCCAAGCTATCCAATATTCGATCTGTATAAGACTGATTTGCCATAAGCAATTGAATTAGACGAAATTGAACGTAAAACCCTTCATGGTGTATCTGCTACATTTCATTTTCTAAGATTTTTCGAAGATTGACCCGAGCACGATGCAAAAGCGATTCAACAGCCGGTACAGTGATCTGAATAATGGCACTGACCTCAGCATGAGAGAGTTGTTCCACCCGGGTGAGAACAAAGGCGGTCTTTTGATTTTGTGGCAGTTGTGCAAGCGCCCGAAAAAGTTGAGCCGCTCGTTCTTTTTGTTCGGCGGCCACCCCGGGATGATGGAACTCCGGAATCTCGATCCCGCGGTTTTCGCCCGGCGACCCCAGACTGAACAAATAGGCGAACCGTTTTTTGCTTTTCTTATTTCGGAGAAAATCAAGCGATTTTGTAGTAGCAATTCGATATACCCAGGTAGACAACTTGGATTCGCCCTTAAATTGATCGATGGAACGATATACTTGGATAAACACTTCCTGGGCCAGGTCCTCCGCGTCAGAGGCCGACTGAACGATTCCTAAAATAGTGTTATAGACCGGTGCCTGAAATTGGTCTACCATCCAGCGGAACGTTGCTTCATCGCGCTCCCTCAATCCTTGAATCAGTTCTTGTTCAGTCAATTCGATTGGCGTTCAAACATCGAACCTACGAAATACAATCAGAACGGAACAAATGCAAAAAACAGTTATGTGTATAAACATTAATTCACGGCATCGTTCACTTCGATCCAATGCAGATCGGGATCTTGAAAGTAGATCTGTTTCACACCGTCTACACGCTGAGTAACCTGATACTTTTCGCCCACCCAATTCTCATAGTCGATCTTTTCCTTGTTCAATCGGGAAATGAAGTCGGACAACGAGCCGACACTGAAACATAAATGGGTGTTCTTATCGGGCTGTATCGGTCCTTGTGCCCCCTGTATCAGATGAAGCTGAGCAGATCCACCGATACGAAACCAGGTATGCTTTCCATCGTGAAAAGGTTCCGGTATCGTATCCAGCCCCACCAATTTTTGGTAGAAGCGGGTGCTTTTGGAAAGATCGACCACATGCAGTGCAATATGATTCAAACGGGCCGATTGTGCCTTGACAGCCTGCAAACCGATCAACCCTACTATTAATAAACAGATTAGGCGCATAAAAAAGTTGGTTTCATATAGTAATATACGAAATCAACTTTTCTAACGATCAGAATCGGTCCAGATTCATCACCTTATCCCAGGCCTTCGCAAAATCCGTCACGAACATCGCGTTGCCATCCTTGCAAGCATATACCTCGGCCAGCGCGCGGAGCTCACTGTTCGATCCAAAGATCAGATCCACACGGGTACCGGTCCATATGACAGCACCGGTCTTCCGATCGCGACCTTCAAATGTATCCTTAGCCTCCGACGTAGCGCTCCAGGTAGTCCCGAAGTCGAGCAGGTTGATAAAGAAATCATTGGTAAGTGTACCGGGGGTTGCGGTAAAGACGCCATGGTTGGATTCATCCCAATTCGCACCCAGCACGCGCATACCACCAACCAACGCGGTCATCTCGGGTGCCGTGAGAGTAAGTAATTGGGCTTTGTCCACCAGCAGGTCTTCCGCGTGTGCGTGGAATTTTTTCTTCACGTAGTTTCTGAATCCGTCTGCGTTTGGTTCCAACACCGCAAACGAATCTACATCGGTTTGTTCGGCGGAAGCATCGGTTCGACCGGCACGGAAGGGCATGTCAATGTTCTGTCCGGCTTTCTTCGCTGTTTCTTCGATGGCAGCACATCCACCCAACACGATCAGATCGGCTAAGGAAATTTTCTTTCCGCCGGAAGCAGATGTATTGAATGCTTTCTGAATGGTCTCGAGCGCATCCAGCACTTTTGACAATTGTGATGGATTGTTCGCTTCCCAGAATTTTTGCGGGGCCAGACGGATGCGGGCACCGTTGGCACCTCCACGTTTGTCGGATCCACGGAATGTGGACGCAGAAGCCCAGGCAGTGGAAACCAATTCAGATATGGTGAGTCCGGATGCCAGAATCTTTCCTTTCAGATCCTTGATGTCGCTGGCATCGACCAATGCATGATCGACCGCCGGAATGGGATCTTGCCAGATCAATTCTTCGGTTGGCACTTCGGCACCGAGGTAGCGGGCACGCGGACCCATATCACGGTGCGTGAGTTTGAACCAGGCACGCGCGAAAGCATCTGCAAATTGATCCGGATTTTCATAAAAGCGACGAGAAACTTTTTCATATGCCGGATCGATGCGTAGCGCAATGTCTGTAGTTAGCATCATCGGCGCATGCTTCTTGGAAGGGACGTGTGCATCGGGCACGGTATTGGCACCGGCATCTCCTTTGGGTTTCCATTGATGAGCACCGGCAGGACTCTTGGTCAACTCCCACTCGTATCCGAAAAGATTTTCAAAATAATTGTTGCTCCATTGCGTGGGCGTGGTGGTCCAGGCGCCTTCGAGTCCGCTCGTGATCGTATCTTCTGAGTGGCCTTTTCCGAAGGTATTCTTCCAGCCCATGCTTTGTTCTTCGAGGGTAGCACCGGCGGGTTCGGGTCCAACGTATTTGCTGGGGTCGGCCGCGCCGTGTGTTTTACCGAAGGTGTGTCCGCCGGCAATGAGGGCCACGGTTTCTTCGTCGTTCATGGCCATGCGACCGAAGGTTTCGCGGATGTCGCGGGCGGCGGCGAGTGGGTCGGGGTTGCCGTTGGGTCCTTCCGGATTTACGTAGATCAATCCCATTTGCACAGCGGCCAAAGGATTTTCGAGGTCACGGTCGCCGGTGTAGCGTTTATCGCCCAGCCATTCGGTTTCCGATCCCCAATACACATCCTTTTCGGGTTCCCAGATGTCTTCGCGGCCACCGCCGAACCCGAAGGTTTTGAATCCCATCGATTCGAGGGCGCAGTTACCGGCCAGGATCATGAGATCCGCCCAGGAGAGTTTGCGACCGTATTTCTGTTTGATGGGCCACAGCAACAGGCGTGCCTTGTCGAGGTTGGCGTTATCGGGCCAGCTGTTGAGGGGGCGAAGCGTTGGGTGCCGGTGCCGCCCCCACCACGACCATCGGCGATGCGGTAGGTTCCGGCGCTGTGCCAGGCCATGCGGATGAAGAAGGGACCGTAGTGACCGTAGTCGGCCGGCCACCAGTCTTGTGAGGTGGTCATCAGCTCAACGATGTCTTTTTTGACGGCGACGAGGTCGAGGGATTTGAACTCGGAAGCGTAATCGAAAGTATCGCCCATCGGGTTGGAGCGTTCCGACTGTTGGCGGAGGATGTTCAGTTTAAGTTGATTGGGCCACCAGTCGCGATTACGGGTATCGCTGCCGGCTGCCTTTTTGAGCATGCCGGCTGTAAAGGGGCATTTGCTTTCGGCATTTACGTTGTACGTGTTTTGGGATTGTTTTCCATCGTTCTGTTGATTTTGGGAGGGCAAAATTAAGATAATTCGGGGCGGGGTTGGGTGACAAAAGTCACAATAACCCACGGCACTTTAAAACACCCATCGACCGAAAAAGTTGAGGATCAAACCAATGTTGAATAAGTTCGCTTGGCGGGCAACGAAAATCATAATTTTACGGCCTTTCGGTCCCGTAGTTCAATGGATAGAATAGAAGTTTCCTAAACTTTTGATACAGGTTCGATTCCTGTCGGGACTACACTACTTCCAAAAAGGCATTCCGTTTCAGGTTTGCCTTTTTTATTTTTTCTTGAAGTCCTTGACAGCAAGGCGATTTAACCGAACAGGGTATTGATTCTTGTGGATTTAAAGTTTTAACTATCTTACCAAGTTGTTGTAAACCACGTGTGTCTTTTTATTTACGTCAGGTTCGAAGGTGATTTGCCAATCAGCTTGTGATTCATTACCCTTTGCAAATAATACAACATTATCATCCTTTTCTTGTGGTGTTTCAGGATTTATTGTCAAATCCAAACTATCAAAACAACCTAGTTCAATTGCCTTCGTGAGATTTGTCGTTTTGGTTTGTTTATCAACTTGTTCTTTTAAAATTCTACGTTTCATAATTAAAATTTAGTTTTTTGATTAGAGAATTGAGGTTTGAGTTCTTGTTTAGGTGGGACGGGTGAAGGTGTTGGTGTAGGTGTTGGAGGTTTGGGTCCATCTCCTGGTCTATTTTCATCTTGTTTAACTAAAAGTTTGTAGGTTTTACTATCAATTATACCACTCTTGGCGGTATTCAAAGTATAAAGACCATTTGTACTTTGATAAATCTTTACTGCTTTTTCCATGTAAGGACCAAACATATCATCCACAATCTCATCTTGTTTATTACTCCTCAAAACATCAAACAAATAAGATTGGAAAACAGGCATGTTCTGAATTTTTTCGATTGTGGGACCTTTCATACATTTTTTCAAAACACCTCTACCGTTAATAACAGTTTGAATGTTCGTTTCCGCAACATAACTACGACAAGGGACTATTGTGGGTTTTGGAGGTTCAGTACCACCTCCTCCATCAGTATCAGATGAACCAGTTTAATCGTCATCATCTAGAGCTCTTCCAGTTTCCATAGGGTCATAGATTTTCCCGTCATCCCATTTTATAATGTATGATACACCATCAGAGGTGCATTGCCATTTTCCTTTTTTAATTACCTTCTCTTCCTTTCGTGTTCTCAAATAAGCAGTACCATCCTTATCGAAAGCAAATTCAACCTTTTCACCGTTGACATCACCTTTTACTGCAACCCATGTTTGTGGTTTATTCAATTTATAAGAGAGAAGTACATATCCGTTATCTCTTAGATAAATATTTATACATTTCCAAACATCATTCTTTATTTTCAAACCTCCATCAAAATCTGCTGAGGTATTATTATTTGAATTATCACTTGGCGTCTCATTACAAAATGGGTCGTAATTATATCCCTGTGCTTTGAAAGATGCTATCGCACATTCCTTTTTGTGGTAAATTTCAAAATTAATAGTATTAGGCCATTCCCACTCTTGCTTATATCGACTTGGAGAAAGCTTTATATCTAATTTTAGTACACCATACTTATTGCTACCACAAGTACTTTTAGAAAAGATAGTTGTCCCGTATATTATTTTCACATCACAGTAGGAACAAAATGCAGCTTTTTGAAATGAATAAGTAGGCACTAATTTCTTAGTATTTAAAATTTCGCTGTAGTGAAACAGGCTCGAAACAAAAAAGTTGATACTTATAGTGACTAGTAAACTAATTTTACTAAGCATTATTATATTTTTAAAAGATTTTAAAATTATAATAAATAGCAATTTATAACGATTAGATATTACTAAACTAATCAAAAAAGAATAATCTGTAAATTTTAATATTTTCTCCTTCCAAAGAAATCGACTCCGATAAACCTGTTTAACCTAAAAATATTTTCATACATATAAATATAATGGATGTAGATTATCCACTATACGCTGTAATAGACTTGATTTCTCATTTGCTTTTGTACTTATAGTGTTTATTAAAATGGAGCATACATCCAATAGTTTCAGTTTCCACATTGAAAGTATAATCGATTGACATAAATTTTCCGTGAAGTAATCCGGTTTGATATTTTGGAATGTGGATCAACCTACCATTTTTATCAACCTCTCACGACTCTAATTCCTTTTTCCCTGTAGCCTACGGGCAAATTGCCATAAGTCTTCCATCGTTGTGGTTGTAAATTCAATATCTGTCTTCTTGGTCATTTTTTATTTAACTAAATCAAATTTACACTTCCTTAAAATAACTCCAAAAGTCCGATGTGGCAACTGATGATTTTCCATTTTTTTAACACACCCCATCGAATATAGGCCTCGCTTTCTCGTTTCGTATGCATGCGAGCACTTATATACTTAATAATCGGTGTATGTTGCACCATCCAAGCAGTTCATTCTCAAGTAATTACTTTTTCTATTGACCGGTTTCAACACATCTCATACCCGAAGCACTTTTCAGACATCAACGATGCCTTAAAAAGGGATTCGATCACGTACCAGGATGCGGGTACGACCGAGTTAGACTATTTCATTAGTATACCCGACAGCATTTTATGTTATCGATACCGGGATAAAGAAGATACGCTCCGCATTGTATACTATGAGAAAAAACCTACCGGTGGACATGAAATCTGGACAGCAAACGAGGGCAATAAAGAAATTCCATTGACCAATTACCTGATCAGTGAAGATCTCAGCGGAAATAAAATCATGATTTGCCGCTGGATAGATCGCGAAAAGATTGTCGGCTGGTTTGCCCCCAGTGTTCAGTGTTTCGTCGCCCATGAATCTAGGAAAAGATGATCAAATCTGTAGCACGACACTCAAAAAATAAAACTAGTTCGACGAGGATAAGATAACTGTCACCAGATCAACCGATCAGTCACGGCGCCCCAAAAAGCAAACAGCATCAACCGACCGAGTTGATAATAGAAAATATAATAAGCCCGGATCATCTTGAATAGCTTATCGATACCGATATGAAAATTCGATTAGGGCAGTCAAATCGGCCCTAACTTCGTTCGAACCAAGGGTAATCGAGTCTAAATTACTTCCAAAAAGGCATTCCGTTTCTGGTTTGCCTTTTTCATTTTTTTCTGAATTCCTTGACAGCAAGGCGATTTGACCTAAGAGCGTATTGATTCTTTTGATGAGAACTTCATCATTTTTCTTACTATACAGCATTCCTTCCGGAAAAACCAAATATTGCAACCGTTGCTGTTCATGGTAATCCGATGAAACCCATAGCTGGCGGAGGTTCTGCGCATATTTCAGTCCTTTTTCGACTGCTATT
>JBJTWV010000003.1:0-40407 GCA_046081925.1 Bacteroidota bacterium
CCTTTCGGGCCCCGTTTTGACCGAAAAACAGCCATTGGGGCAGCAAAAATAGGGATTCTGGGGATTTCGGGAAAGTCTAAAAGGTAGGATTTGGTCAAAAAGTACACGAAAAGAGATGGAAGATGGGAGATCGAAGTTTGACATTTTGGTCAACGACGAACCCCAACCCCAATCTTCAATCTCCCATCTACCATCTTCCATCTCCTGCCTCCGGCAGGTCGATCCACACCCCATCCTCCCGCCATTCCACCTTCCAGGTCTTTAAATGATACCCCTCGCCCGACACGTTCCGGCCGTTGACCATACTGAATTTATAGCGGTGCAGCGGACAAACGATATTACCTAAGGAGTCCACAGTCCCGTTCGCCATCCGCGCTCCGGCATGCGGACAACTCGCCGCACAGGCAAACAACTTCGTCTCCGAACCCTCCACCACCCGGACCACACAGATCTTTTTACCATTCACGACTATTTCGGCCATTCCGTTGGAAGCGAAATTCAGTTCGTTGGGATGCTCTGCAATTTTTTTCATTGATGAGAAGATGAGGGATGAGACGATGAGAGTTTAAAGTTTATTGTATTACGTTTTTTGTTGACAATGTTGAATCGTTTACCCCTTCAACTCTCATCCTTCATCCTTCAACCGATATAGCTCGATACGGATAACGTTTCCGATACATCTCCTTCACCTTTTCCAAAATCGTCACGCGCAGTTTATCGAGATTGCGTTTTTCGGTGGCGGCGATGAACACACACTGTCCGGCCGTTTCATGATCCCAGCGCTGATAGAGATCATTCAGAATTTCCTGTTTCGTGGAAGCCTCCAGCCACTGATCAAACGTCTGCGCCTCGTATTTGTCCATCTTATTAAAGATCGTCAGCACCGGCTTCTCGGCCGAGCCCAACTCCCGCAGCGTTTCATTCACCACGGCCATCTGCTCCTCGTATTGCGGATGGGATATGTCCACCACATGCAACAAAATATCCGCCTCGCGCACCTCATCCAGCGTGCTCTTGAAACTCTCCACCAAATGGTGCGGCAGTTTGCGGATGAATCCCACCGTATCGCTCAATAAAAACGGAATGTTCTCGAACACCACCTTGCTGGTGGTGGTATCCAGCGTCGCAAACAATTTATTCTCAGCAAACACATCGCGCTTGCTCAATAAATTCATCAGGGTCGATTTGCCCACGTTGGTATATCCCACCAGCGCCACGCGAATGAATTCACCGCGCTCCTTGCGCTGCGTTTGTGCTTGCTTGTCGATCGTCTCCAATCGCTTGCGCAACAACGAAATTTTATCGCGCACGATGCGTCGGTCGGTTTCGATCTCCGTTTCACCCGGTCCACGGGTACCAATGCCACCACCCAATCGCTCCAAGTGCTTCCACATGCCGCGCAATCGGGGCAGGATGTATTGGTATTGCGCTAGTTCTACCTGGGCGCGGGCCTGAGCAGTTTTGGCGCGACGAGCAAAAATGTCGAGGATGAGGTCGCTGCGGTCGATGGTCTTGACCCCGACGGCTTTTTCAATGTTGTTGATCTGTGCGCCGGTGAGTTCGTCGTCGAAGATGAGTACGCGGATGTCTTTGGCGAGTACGTATTGCTTGATCTCTTCGAGTTTGCCTTTGCCTACGAAGTGGCGACTATCGGGGTGGGGAAGTTTTTGGGTGAAGCGGTGTACGCTGATCGCGCCTGCGGTTTCGGCGAGGAAGGCCAGCTCATCGAGGTATTCGGTTACCTGTGCTTCCGTCTGGTCTTTTTGGATCACACCGACTAAAACGGCGCGTTCGGCCTGGAGGATCTTGTTCTTGTTGTCAATCATCGCAAGCGAAGTTTGAAAAGTTTGAGTAGTTTAAAAAGTTTAAGTAGTTGTAGGGTAACTATTCAAACTCCTCAAACTATTCAAACTCCTCAAACTGGCCTTTGGCCTTCGGCCTATAGGCCAGAAATCGTAAGTCCGAAGGTAAGGGGGCGTGTGGCCGGGCCAAATCCGTCTTTGATGACGGTGGTCAGTTGATAGCTTCCGAAAAGGCTAACGTGTCCGAGTCCCACGCGGGCTTGCGCCACAAAGCGTGTCTTGTTGAAAAAGCGGCTACTGCTTTCCTTCATCACATAATCGTTGAGCAAACTGCCACTGCGGCTTTCCCATTTGGTATTGCGGGTATGCGCGTTCATGAGTCTGCCCACTTTTACCCCGATCGACCATTTGAATCCTTTATTATTGGCCGGGTCGGCATTGTATCGGAATTCGATGGGCGCTTCCAGGTAAACGGTTGCCAGTTTGGTTTTCTTGTAATGATTGGTGTCCTGTACGTTGGTGAATCGAAGCGTTGGTGTCAGTTCCTTGATGCCGATGTTTCGCTTGGTGAAAAGGATATGATCGGAGCCGATGCCCGGACCAAAGGCCATGCTCAGGCGCGAGTCATTTTTGAAGGGGAAGTCGAACATCAGGTAGGTGTTGATCGACTTGGACAGGCCGTTTGTCTTCAGGGTATCGGGCAGGCCCATCCACTGGGTATACCCAACCTGAAACAGGAGGTGGTCGTTCGAGCGACCCGTCAGGTCAACTTTCGCCTTCGGATTCGTCTTTTTGGGACGTTCCTGCGCCGTAACAGCAAGCGAACAAATAGTGAGGGCGAGAAGGAGGTAGCGCTTCATATTCATAAGGGTGTAAAACTACCGGCTCGCCGGTTAAGAAAAGGTTAACGATGGTTTTGAAAAGTGGACCCTGTAGGGCTTGAACCTACGACCCACAGATTATGAGTCTGTCGCTCTAACCAACTGAGCTAAGGGTCCGCTCCCGAAGGAGGGGGCAAAGATACGAATTAGGGATGAGGAGATGAGAGTTGAGGGGGGGTAAACAGTTTAGATGGTTTAGGTAGTTTAGGGGGGTTTAGACGGCCTCAACTTTCTAAACTCTCTAAACCCCCTAAACACTGTTCCCTAAACCCATCGCCTTCTTACATTTACGTATGATTCGAATACTACTGCCCCTTTCCCTACTCCTGCTCCAGGCCTGCAACCAAGTCCCCAAACAAACCATCATCGCATTTGGCTCCTGCGGCCATGAGGATGAACCCCAACCGGTTTTGTCGCTGGCCGCTTCCTACCGGCCCGATGCATTCATCTTCTTGGGCGATAATATTTATGGTGATACCGACAATATGGATACGCTGCGCGCCAAATACCAGCGACTGGCAGCAAAACCCGAATACCGCCAACTCGATTCGGCTACGCGGATACTGGCCACCTGGGACGATCACGATTTCGGACGAAACGACGCTGGCAAGCACTATCCGTACAAAGAGGAATCCAAAGAGATTTTTCTGACTCATTTCAAGGAACCTGCCAACAGCGCGCGTCGCCAACACCCGGGTGTGTATCACGCCGAATACCTGAAACAAGGCGATCGCACCGTACAGATCATTCTGTTGGATGTGCGCACGTTCCGTTCGGATCTTTTGCGTTATGATACCTCCGCTAAACTGCCCCGCGATCATTATTTCTACGCGCTCGATTACAAGCCGCATACCTCGCCCGACAGTACCCTGTTGGGTGCTGAACAATGGAAGTGGCTCGAAACGGAACTACAGAAGCCCGCCGACATCCGACTTATTTGCAGTGGCTCTCAGTTCGCTATTGAATTCAACGGGTATGAGGCCTGGGCCAATTTTCCGCACGAGCAAAAACGGATGCTCGATCTGATCCGCACCACGAAGGCAAATGGTGTTTATTTTCTGACGGGTGATGTGCACTACGGCGAGATCTCCCGTATCGAGAATCCGGGCGCGTATCCGATCTATGACATTACGTCGAGCGGGATCACGTCCACCTGGGATTTTCCGACGCAAAACAAGAACCGGATCGAAGGGCCGGTGATGGACAATCACTTTGGTCTGCTTACCATTCGATGGAAGAAGGAGCCGGTGGTGAAGATGGAATTGATCGATAAGACGAATAATGTAAGAGTGGAGTATACGAACAAATATTGAACAGAGTTTAGGGTTTAGGGAACAACAAATTCCTGCTAAACTCTAAACCCTGTTCTCTAAACTCTGTTCCCTGCTCCCTAAACCATATTTTCGTATATGCGCACGATCCTGCTTCTATCCCTCCTCACCCTATCCTGCATTTCCATGAAAGTATCCGTATATAAACCCGCCAATCACATCGTCGCGCACCGGGGTGCATTCAAGAAAAACGGATTTCCCGAAAATTCCATCGCGTCGTTGACGGAAGCGATCCGTTTGGGCTGTGCCGGATCGGAGTTTGATGTGCGGATGAGTGCCGATGATTCGCTGGTCATCAATCACGATGCCAGTCATCATAAGCTGGAGATCGAGAAAACGAATTATGCCGATCTGATCCAATTCCCGCTTTCGAACGGGGAGAGGCTGCCAACCTTACGCGAGTATCTGTTGACAGGAGCGATTAATAATAAACATACCGATCTGGTGCTGGAGATTAAACCGTCGGGGTTGGGGCCCGAGCGTGCGCAAAAAATTGTGGACCGCGTCGTGGATCTGGTACAGTCGATCAAACCACCGTACCGGATCGTATATATCAGCTTTGACTACAACATGTGTCTGCACTTGCTGAAGCGCATCCCCCAGGCGCACGTGCAGTATTTGAATGGCGACAAAACACCCGATCAGTTGAAGGCGGACGGGATCCGCGGCGTGGACTACAATTATAGTGTCTATCAAAAGCACCCCGAGTGGGTGGCTCGGGCGAAAGAACTTGGTTTGATTCTCAACGCCTGGACGGTCAACGATACCGCCAAGATGGACGAACTGCTTACGTTGGGATTTGATCTGATCACCACCAATGAACCGGAGGAAGGGTTGAGGAGGTAGAGGGTAGAGGGGAGAGAGTAGAGAGTATAGCGATTTAATTTCGTAGTTCGTTTTCTATCCAGTGGGCGCGTTGTGAGATCCAGGACTTTAGTTTGTGTATTTCTTCGTTGTAATTTTTTTGTGCGGGGACTGTCCACAGGATCGTTCGTTGCATCACTTGCCATTTGGCATGATTTTTTTCGACCACGGGTTCGATCTCAGCGACTAGTTTATCGATCTGTTTGGAGATCACGGAGTCTGACAGGCTGCTACTACGAAGCGATTTCCATCGTACTATTAGGGCCTGTCGAAAATCGGCGCGTGCATACAGATTACTCCACCAGGGAGGAGCGGCCAAATTCTTGAAGGAGTCTGCTTCATTAAATCGGAATCGCCAATCGCTTGTTTCTTCTGCGCGGAACAGGGTACTGTTACCGAAGGCCAGATCGAAGTCCCACACGGGTCCCATGCGCAATCGTCCATCGGGCAGTATCTGAAAATAGCAGCTGCTTCGGTAGGCGTCGGGGCTATTGGCTAGTTCGGTAAAAAGAAAAAAATCGACGAAGGAATTTTTGTCTGCATATTTTTCCCACTCATTATTTTTTTGAAGCAGGGCATTTTCAAATCGGCTTACGGCTCGGAAGGCGGAATCGACCGGGTATCCGGCTTGGCTGTCGTGAAATCGGATCGAAACAAGCGGATTCAGGATTGATTTTTCCTGTTTGCTTCTTTTAGCGGTAGCCTTATCGAATTTCAGCAGGCAGGGGGCTTCGGGTACGCGGCCGGTGGTGAGGCTGATCTTCTCTCGCCATTCATATAAGCCCAGGTAGTTGGTATCGATGGTGAGTTCGGTGAAGATGCTTTTGGGGCTGTAATGGCCCAATTGGTGAAAGAGCTCTTGGGCCAGTCGGTTGCGGAGGCAAGTACGATCGGCATAGGGTGCGTACAGGACCCAGTCGCCTTGGAGGGAGAGTCCTTGCCATTCGGGGATGGCATTTCCTTTATTGCGGATGTGCAGGCTAAACGATCGCTTGGGAAATTTTCGGGAGGCGGAGCCACGGTATTCGATACCGGTTTTGATCCGTACGTCTTCTTTTTGATCACTCAACAGGGCCACACATCCACTCTTTCCTTCATCCGGGATGCTGTCAAGGGCGATATTGAGGTGTATGATCGGAAAGGTGGGACGAGGTCGTTTTTTGCAGGAGCAAAGTCCCAGGATCAACAAGATGATTCCTATCCGCATGGATCATCAGGTACCGTAAAAGTATTCGTCGGCGGGTTCGCTGTACAGCAGTTCTTCGTATATGATCTTGATCTCGCCGTTCACTTTTCGGAGGGTCATTACTTTTTCGCCTCTGTCGGCGTAAGTGGCCGAGTAGCTGATCCAGGTTTGTTGGAAGCTGACTTTGGATACACCGTTTTCATTGAGGTTGGTGATTCGCAGTTCGTCCATCAGCACTTCGGGCTTGTATTTTCTGAATTCGGAGCGTTTATTTTCGACCCATCCGTCATAGTCGTAGGTGTTTTTCGATCCACCCACCGGGCGTTTTACACCTCGGAACAGTTCGCGATCGTATAACTTGACATAGGTGTCGTACGTGTGAGTATTATAAACCTTGATCCAGCGTTGCATGAAGGCTTCGATCTCTGATCGGGTCAGTGATTGCACTTCTTCTGTTGGCTCTTCCGTTACGCGGTCATTTTTGGAAAACGGATTGGGTCCATACTTCCCGGCGCCATCTTTACAGCCGGTGATCAGCACGCCAAGCAAAAGGATCAGATAAAACTGTTTCATAATAGGATGTTTTTGGGAAAGTTAGGAAATCTAAACTATAAACTTTCAACCTGTCCGTCTGCTCTCTTCTTTCTTTTCTAGGCTATTAAATCTTGAATGAGAAAGAAATAAGCAGACAAAGGGATAAATTATTTAAAAATGAGTAATTGACCTAAGTGCATAACGATAGTCTCAATTCTTTACGGGTAAAAATTTATCTAAATAAGAGAATTTTATTTTAATTGCTTGAGCTTGAACAGATAAATCACAGTCGATGGGTCGATAAAGTGGCTTGTGCTCATGAATCTATCCAAGCTTCTGGCAAAATAAAAGCCATTACCAGTTGTTGTGCAGTCGTAACAAAACTGCCCCACATATTTTTTGCCATCAGATCTTATTGTTTCTGTTTCGTTTGTCTTAAAAACAGGAATATTCAATCGGCTTAATTGATTTAAAGATAACGCCAAGTAACAATCGTTCTGAATTACTAAAATAGTCCATACAATATCTAGCGCATCATTTTTAGTTCCGTCGGCTTTGACCGCCTCTGACGCTAATTTTATCTGTAGGGTATTTCGGGAATTATTTAATGCGCCGGTAGAGACATTAAAAAGGAAGGCTTCCTCTGACTCCTCATTATATTTTATTGTCAACAGTTTATTTTTAAATATTTCGATTTTAGGCATTTTTGAATTGAATTCCGAAATGCTAGATGTCATTACTAATTGGTTAAGTTCTGCATTTCTTGTTTGTCTGCCAGGAGCTGCCTTAAATGTATATAACTCAGAATTATCCAATATTTCAGGTACATATAAGGGGTTTGTCTTGTTTTCCTCATCCCTATAGTAATAATTGTCATTGTTGGAGTATTTTACGTCACCAAGGATGATTTTTGAAAGCTGTAATTGGCATGAAAATGCGTTCAAAGGCTCTTTGGTAAAAAAATACTTGTTTAAAAAATCGTCATCATCATTAAATCGATCTCTAATTACTGATGTATCACTGGAGATTGATTCTTTGTCTAAACCTCTAATTTTTTCCCTAAGCGAAACAATCTCTTTTCGGTAATATGATATAGAGTCGTTGAGTGAGGCGTTATATTTCACCTTTTTACTAAGCTCAACTTCAAGCTGCTGATATTTGTTTCTAATTTCACTTAATTCTTTAGAAATTTTATTTTTTTCAGTTTCCAGGTCGTAAATAGTTCCTTTTAGGGTATAAAAATCATTTTTAAGAATTTCAACTTCTTGCTTGAGTTCTTTTTTACTCATTTTTTCATAATCCTGGCCTATTACATCTAACCCTAATCCTATTAAGGTAAGTGTCAGGGCAATTAATCGCTTCATTATTATTTGATTTTGACTTTTATTTTAATTTATTGAATATATATTATTTTATTTATCACTACTTATATGAGAGAATACTTATTATCATTTTTAAGCAGGCATAGTTCGTAATCGGAGAATCAAATTACTTTAGTTGATTTAATCATTACAGTGCCACCTTTAATTAATATTGGGTCGGGTAGGACGTTACAGACAACAAGCTATTGCAAAATGATAATTTCTTTTAAATGATCAAAGGCTCACCCCTCAACCCTCACCTCTCTACTCTCTTCCCTCTACCCTCACTCACATCCCGTATTGGGTCAGGAACTTGATCCGCATGATCTTCAGTTGTTCCCAGTTGAAATCGAATTCGGCCAGTTCTTCCTGGGCTACTTGCAGGGAGGAGTTTTGACATCCTTTAAAATATTCGAGGATCTCGTCCTGGTCATCTTCGTCCAGCATCTCATCGATGGCGTAATCGAGATTTAGCTTGGTGCCGCTGGCGGCGATACTTTCCATTTCTTCCAGCATTTCATCCATGCGCCAGCCTTTGTTTTTGGCGATGGTTTCCAGGGATACTTTTTTGTCGGTATTCTGTATGATGTAAACCTTGTTCCCACTCTTATTCACCACGCTCTTCATCACAAAGTCGTCCGGGGGTTCGATACCATTATCCTCTACATATTGAGCGATCAGGTCAACGAATGGCTTTCCGTATTTCAGTGCCTTGCCTTTGCTGATGCCCTGACATTTTTCCAATCCTTCCAGCGTGGTCGGATAGAAGGTGGCCATATCGTTCAGGGACGATTCCAGGAAGATAACAAAGGGAGGCAGTCCTTTTTTCTTGGCTTCCTGCTGACGCAGTTCCATCAGCATTTTCATGAGTCGGTCATCCAATGCGACCGCCTCTCCGCCATCTCCGGTTCCTTCTTCGTCATCGGCATGGGCGTCGTTGTAGAGGTTGTTGATGACCAGTTCGAAGGATTTTGGTTTTTTGAGGAAGGCTTCTCCTTTTTTGGTGATCTTGAGCAGGCCATATTCCTCGATGTCTTTCATTAGCAGTCCTTCCAGGATCATCTGCCGGATGAGGGTGTTCCAGTAGTAGGCTTCGCGGTCATTGCCGGAAGCAAAGGCGTCTAATCCTTCGTGTCGGAACATTTGTATTTGTGGCGTCACTTTTCCGATCAGGATGGACACCACATAATCCGTGGCGAAGCGTTCATCCAATTCGCGTACGGCTTTCATGACCAGCTGTGCTTCGTTTTTAGCTTCTTGTCTTTCTTTGGGATGACGGCAGTTGTCGCATTGTCCGCAATTTTCATTTGGATACTCTTCTCCAAAATAACTCATCAGCACCCGGCGTCGGCACACGCCTGCTTCGGCGAAGGCCACGGTCTCGTTGATCAGTTGCGCGCCCACTTCTCGTTCGCTGAGTGGTTTGTCGCGCATGAAATGTTCGAGTTTGCTGACGTCCTTATGTGAGTAGTATAGAATACATTTTCCCTCGAGGCCATCGCGTCCGGCTCGTCCGGTTTCCTGATAATAGTTTTCGATGGATTTAGGAATGTTGTAGTGGATCACGAATCGGATATCCGGTTTGTCGATCCCCATGCCGAAGGCGATGGTGGCGCAGATTACCTGCACGTCTTCACCCAGGAATTGATCTTGTCGTTCGGCGCGCAGTTTGCTGTCGAGTCCGGCGTGATAGGCGACGGCTTTGATCCCATTGGCCTTTAATATATCGGCGAGTTCTTCGGTGGTCTTTCGGTTGAGGGTATAGATGATCCCGCTTTTCGCTTTCATCGATTTGATGAAGCGAACGATGTTCTCATCGGTTTGTGCCTTCTTGATCTTGGGAAGTACTTCGTAATAGAGATTGGATCGGTTGAAGGAGGATATGAAGATATTGGGGTTGCGGAGTTCAAGGTTTTTGACGATGTCGGTCTGCACTTTTGGGGTGGCCGTGGCCGTGAGTGCGATTATGGGAGCGGTGGCGCTGATCTCGTGCATCATTTCGCGCAGCCTGCGGTATTCGGGGCGAAAATCATGTCCCCACTCCGAAATACAGTGAGCTTCATCGACAGCGAAGAAGGAGATGGTCAGTCCGCTGAAAAATTCGAGGTTCTCTGCTTTGGTCAGCGTTTCGGGTGCTACGTACAGCATTTTGGTGGTGCCATTCGTGAGATCCGATTGTACCTCTTTGATCTCTTTTTTGCTGAGGGTGGAGTTCAGAAAGTGGGCGATGGCGTCCTGGCTGCTGTAGCCGCGGATCAGGTCCACCTGATTTTTCATGAGGGCGATCAGGGGCGAAACGATGATGGCTACCCCCTCGCTGATCAGGGCCGGAAGTTGGTAGCAGAGGCTTTTGCCCCCGCCGGTGGGCATGATCACAAAGGTGTCGTGTCCGGCCATCAGCGATTCGATGGCTTTTTCTTGCTGGCCCTTGAATTGATCGAACCCGAAATGCTCGTGCAGGGACTTGTGCAGGTCGAACCGGCCGGTTCCGGAAGGGGTCTTCTTGATTTTTGTAGTCTTTATGTTTGTGCTTTTGGTCATTTTCTTAAACAATCCGGGGTCTGACAGGTTCGCTCAATAAGGTACGAAGATTAATCGGGGCCGGGGGTTTATTTTTTAAGGTTGGCGAAGGTAACTGCTAAAAGGCTGATTTCAAGGGGGAAAATCGGTCTTTACACGGGATTTAACGGAGGGCATTACCCCATTAAAATCCGTTAGTTTTGCCCTGTTATTAGCATGACGCAGTCCATACTCGATATTGCCCGGGAAACCATTGCCATGGAGTCGGCCTCGGTGGCCGCTTTGGCTAGCCGGATCGGATCCGATTTTGAGCGGGCTGTTCAGGTATTGTCGCAGACCAGGGGGCGGGTGATCGTGAGCGGGATCGGAAAGAGTGCCGTCATTGCGCAAAAGATCGTTGCCACATTCAATTCTACCGGAACGCCCGCGGTGTTCATGCATGCGGCCGATGCGATCCATGGTGATCTGGGAATGATCTTGTCGGAGGATGTGGTGGTGTTGATCAGCAAAAGTGGCGAGAGTGCCGAGATCAAAACATTGGTGCCGTTGGTGAAGGAGTTTGGAAATACACTGATCGCGATGGCGGGCAAATTGGATTCCTATCTGGCCTTGCAAGCGGATGTGGTGATCGATACGGTGGTGGAGCAGGAGGCTTGTCCCAACAACCTGGCACCTACCACCAGTACTACGGCTCAGTTGGTGATGGGTGATTCGCTAGCAATTTGCTTGATGAAGTTGCGTGGGTTTCGGACCGATGATTTTGCGCGCGTGCATCCGGGCGGAGCCTTGGGCAAGCGGTTGTATTTGCGGGTGATGGATCTGGCCAATGCCAATGAGAAGCCCACCGTGCAGGCAGATGCATCGGTACAGGAGGCGATATTGGAAATGACACAAAAAAGATTGGGGGTGACGGCCGTGGTGGATGCCAACGAAAAATTATTGGGCATCATCACCGATGGCGACCTGCGTCGGATGTTGGAGCGCGGGGCCGATTGGAGTGGAAAGAAGGCCATTGATATTATGACGGAGGCGCCGAAGACCATTGCGCCCGAGGCATTGGCGGTGGAGGCATTGAGTGTGCTGCAAGAATATTCCATCACGCAGTTGGCGGTGGTGGCGGAGGGAAAATATGTGGGCATGATCCATTTGCACGATCTGGTCCGCGAGGGACTTCATTGATCACTATATATGAATAAGCATCGTTATGTAGCAGTGATGGCCGGGGGGATCGGTAGTCGGTTTTGGCCGATGAGCCGAGCAAATTATCCGAAGCAATTTTTGGATGTGCTGGGGTTGGGTCGTACCCTGATCCAGCAAACCGTGGATCGCTATAAAAAACTGGTGCCGGTTGAAAATATTTTCATTGTCACTTCTGCCGAGTATGTGTCGCTTGTTAAGGAGCAGTTGCCCGAGCTGGCGGAGAAACAAATTTTGGCAGAGCCCTATCGAAAGAACACGGCAGCATGCATCGCCTATGTCGCATATAAGTTGAAGGCCATCGATCCGCAAGCATCCATGGTGGCCGCACCGTCCGATCATTTGGTGATGGAGCCGGATGCGTTTGTTGCGGCGGTGAATCAGGGGTTCGATTTCGTAGAGTCTCAGGATGCGTTGGTCACCATCGGCATCAAGCCCAATCATCCCAATACCGGTTACGGTTACATTCAGTTCGATCCGGAAGTGAAAGTGGGTGAGGTGTATGATGTAAAAACGTTCACGGAAAAACCGAATCTGGATATGGCCAAGACTTTTTTGGCCAGTGGCGATTTTTTATGGAATGCGGGGATCTTCACCTGGACAGTCGACAGTATTCTTTCGGCCCTGGAGAAGCATGCGCCCGAGATCAACGAATTATTTCAGGCGGAGCGATCGGCATTCAATACCTCTGCGGAGGCGGAAGCGGTGGAGCGGATCTATACTCAGTGTGTGAACACCTCCATCGATATCGCTTTGATGGAAAAGGCGGACAATGTATATGTGATACCGGCTTCCTTCGGATGGAGTGATCTGGGTACCTGGAACAGCGCCTGGGATAATATGGAAAAGGATTATTTCGGCAATGCGGTGGTGGGTAAACAGGTGATGGTGGTGGACGCGAATAATTGCATGGTGCATGCCACTGCCGATAAATTGATGGTATTACAAGGGCTGAAAGATTATATAATCGTCGATACGCCGGATGTGCTGTTGATCTGCAAGCGCGATCAGGAGCAGGCGATCAAGGAGTTTGTGGCGGAGGTAAAACGAAATTTCGGCGAGCAATATCTCTGATATGGCATTTGAATCCAAATTGCCTCGTGTAGGCACAACCATTTTCACCACGATGAGTGCCTTGGCGGCGGAACATCAGGCCGTGAATCTGGGTCAGGGTTTTCCGGATTTTCCGATGCCGGAGGCGTTGCGGGAGGGCGTGGCGAAAGCCATGCGCGACGGATTCAATCAGTATGCGCCGATGCCGGGGTATGGTCCGTTACGCGAGAAGCTGGCCGAGAAAGTGCATACGCTGTACGGTGCAACGGTGAATCCCCATACGGAGATCACGATCACGCCCGGAGGTACCTATGCCATTTATACGGCCCTTACGACGCTTGTTCGTCCGGGCGATGAAGTGATCGTGTTTGAACCGGCGTACGACAGTTACATTCCGAATATCGAACTCAATGGCGGCGTGGCGGTAACGATCCCGCTCATCTATCCCGATTATTACATTGATTGGGAGGAGGTGAAGCGTAAGATCACCTCGCGTACACGGGCCATTGTGATCAATTCGCCGCATAATCCGACCGGTGCCGTGCTCTCGGACCTCGATATCGTTGCCTTACGTGGCATCGTGGCTACGAATCCGGAGCTGTATATAGTGAGTGACGAGGTGTATGAGCATTTGATCTTTGATGAACTGCCGCACTTGAGTATGCTTCGGTATCCGGAGTTGCGCGAGCGAAGTTTTGTCTGTTTTTCCTTTGGTAAGGTATATCACTGTACCGGTTGGAAGTTGGGGTATTGCATCGCACCGCCGGCGTTGATGAAGGAGTTTCGGAAAGTGCATCAGTTCAATGTGTTTACTTGTTTTTCGCCGGCACAGGTGGCGTTGGCGGAGTATCTGGATAACAAAGAAGGATATTTATTATTGGGTTCTTTTTTACAGAAGAAGCGGGATCTGTTTTTGTCGTTGATGCAGGGCGGTCGCTTTGATTTCTTACCCAGCCATGGCAGTTATTTTGTTTGTGCGAAGTACAACCGCATCAGTGATATGTCCGATACGGATTTTGCCGTACAGCTGATCAAGGAGTGTGGCGTGGCCACGATTCCGGTATCGGCTTTCTATCGCAACGGCGACGATCACAAGGTGTTGCGTTTTTGTTTTGCGAAAAAGGAGGAGACGCTTCGTGAAGCCGCGGGGAGGCTGGTTGAGGAGATGAGGGGATGAGAAGATGAGAGTTCAACGTTGAACTAAACTCAACTCAACTCTCATCTTCTCATCCCCTCATCATCTCTTCCAATAACTATTTATCCGTGTGCGTACATTCTCCCGAACGTTCATATAGTAAAGATTGATGTCCCCCGCATGATAATTAGAGGTCTTGTATAAAAAACTCCAGGGGAATGTCGGTTTTTTGGTGAAGACGTATCCGCCCTCTATTTGAGCGTCGGTGGTCTTTTTATAAACCTTGTTGAATTTATAAAGTACGCTGCCCAGATTTTGCTTACGGGAAACAAAGGTGTTGTCGGTGGTAAAGGTGAGTGGGTTCGTGACACCGATCGCTACGCCATTCTCCTTGAGTTTATTCGGCGGTTCATATCCTTCTTTGAAGGTGCGCCAGCTGCAGTAGCAACCGGTTTGCGTAGGCGTGACACAGAGTGGGATGCTGGTGTATTCGTTTGCACGAATGGGCCAGCCGATCACATACGCCGCTACGAGTTTGGATTGAAGCGGTTTGCCGTCGAAGAATTCTTTCAGTAATAAGTTGCACATCAGGGCACCCTGGCTATGACCGGCAATGATGATGGGCCCGTTGTTATTTTCTTTCTCCAAATAATATTGGAAGGCCGTACGCACATCCGCATAAGCCAGTTCAAATGCTTTTCGGGCACGGGCGGTATCGGTGGCGTAGAATTGCTGGATATGTCCCTGCCGATAGCGCGGCGCAAACACCCGGGCGGAGGCATTGAATACACTGGCCTGATACAGCATGGCCGAGTAGTCGGTCTTCGCATTCAAATAGGCATCGTTCAGGTCGCCGTTCAGTTGCCCGGCGGTCTCCTTGTCAGTGTGGGTGGTGGGGTGTATATAGAATACATCCACCTGTTGATCGGGCTTGTCGGATCGAAGGGGCTTTGGGATGCTGTCGGAAGGGTCCCACTTGGCGGGATGAGCAGCCCAGGAGGCCAGATTTGAGTAGTTGGGCTGGCCATTTTCGCTGACCGGCGCATACTTCTTAGAAAGTTTCAGGTATTTGTCGGAGCATCCGGAAATGACTGAAATCAGTGCAAATCCGGCTAAAAACAAGGTATTTTTTGTCATAATCGGTTAAAATTCGGATTAATTATTGATAAACGGGGATTTGCTTCTATAGTTTTAATCAGTTTCCAAAAAATAATTTAGAACTATGTAATGCCTAGTACTTAACTTTCTATATGTTTGCATCCGAAACCGTCAGGAATGAATATTGAAAACACACAGAGCCAGATGCGCAAGGGGATCCTGGAGTACTGCATTTTGTCGGTGATCCGTAGGGGCGAAGCCTATCCCAGCGACTTGATCGCAGAATTGCGGGGGGCGGGCTTGCCGATCCTGGAGGGCACCTTATATCCGTTGTTGACCCGGTTGAAGAATGCGGGCCTGTTGTCGTACCGCTGGGTGGAGAGCGTATCGGGTCCGCCGCGAAAATATTTTTCGCTCACCGAATCCGGCCATGCTACGTACGTCGAACTAGAGCGAACCTGGAAAGAGCTATCGGATGCGGTAATCGTCATTACCGATCCCAAGCGTTCTACACATCATATTTAAAATTTAAAAAACCAATACATGAAACATCGTACACTTTTTTTGATGGTCAGTTTATGCCTGACACTTGTAAGCGCAGCCCAATCCGATACTGTTCATTTTGATGGGTTCAGTGTGGTCTTTCCAGCTCAACCCAAAGGGGAGGATATGGGCTCAAACAAGCGTCAACAACTACGACTCGCCGATAGTTCGGCGATTTTTCAGGCCATGCAGATCGATATGAGTGCAATGGGATTGGATGAGGCGACTATGATCGCCCTGAAAGCCGAGCCGGAATTTTGGGAACAAACTCGTAATGGACTGATCTCTCAACTCGGTGGCGGTACCAAACTCATCAAGGATGAGATGTTGGATTGGCGCGGTACCAAGATCATGGAAATGCATTTAGAGAAACCTTCCAAGGAGGGGGGTCTCAATCAACTCACGCTTCGCCTGTTTTTTATTGGAACGAATATGATCCAGTATGGACATACCAATCGAAATGGCAAAGCTGATCCAACGTTGCGGGATGCGTTTCTGGCCTCTTTACTGATCAAGTAATTCTATTTTCAAATCGACAAGATGAAAAAGATCATTCATATCAATTTGAGCGGCCACGCGATTTCCATTGAGGAGCCCGCCTATGAAAAATTACAACAGTATATGCAGGTGCTTCGGAAGCATTTTGCATTGGAGGAGAGCCGTGAAGAGATCCTCAATGACATAGAAGGTCGCATCGCTGAGTTGTTGTATGAAAAACTGCAAAATGGAATAGCGGCCATCACCGAAACGGAACTGGAAGAGGTCATCGGTTCGATCGGACGTCCGGAAGACTTGTCGGAAACGGCTGATACGAGTAATGCGGCCGATCAAACCAGCCCTCCCACTTCTCCAAAGCGATTGTATCGCGATACAGACGACAAGATACTGGGTGGTGTGTGCAGCGGGATTGCATCGTATTTGGGGATCGATCCAACCATCGTTCGGCTGCTGTTTGCCATCATTACGTTTGGCGGATTCGGAACGGGTTTCTTGATCTATCTAGCCTTGTGGATCTTGCTGCCCAAACAATCTCTCCGCGGTCAATCGGCCCGTCGGCTGTATCTAAATCCCGATGATCGGGTGCTCGGTGGCGTAGCCAGCGGATTGGCGGCCTACTTCCATGTTCCGGTTCTAAATCTCCGGTTGATCTTTGCGGCTCCGATCCTCATCAATATTATTCTCAGTGTACTGGATCTATTCGATGACTCCATTTTTGTGAGCATCGGGTTCGGGAGTCTGACCGGTACGTTCGTGCTGGCCTATCTCATTCTGTGGATCATTTTACCCGAAGCCACGAACACCTATCAGAAAATGGAAATGCGTGGGGAGAAGGTGGACTTGAATCGGATCCGTCAGCATGTAAAAGAAGGAGCCGATCGGCTCGAAGGCAAACTGAAAGATTGGGGAACAGAAGTGGAAGAGAGTGCTAAAAATCTTTCTGATAAGCTTTCTGAAAATAACAAAGCCTTTTCGGAGGTACGATCGACCGGAAAACGGATGTTGTATGCCATCGGATCGGTCATACGATTTTTTATCTATCTGGTATTCGGTACTATTGCCTTTGCCTTGTTGGTGTCGGGGGCCGCGATCTTGTTTGCCGGAATCGTGACGCTGCCGGCTCAGGAGTTTTTCTGGACCAGCCAAATGCAGCAGTGGGGATTTTGGGCCACGATCTTTTTATTCTTTATTGTACCGGTATTGTTCCTGTTCATTTGGTTAATACGCCGTCTGTTTCGCATTCGGCGAAAAACGCCCGTGCTTCGATGGAGTTTTGGGATTCTGTGGACGCTGGGATGGATCGCTCTTTTTTGGACGGCCATCAGTGTGGCGCGGGATTTTGAACATAAATCGCGCAGCAGTATCGACATCCCGACGAAGGATTCAACACGGTCTGTAATGATCCTGGATCAGTCGGCTCCACTATACGAATACACGGGAACCTACCGATGGATCCAAGTGGAACGCGCCGGGTTCGATCTTACTCGCGATACATTTAAAGTGCCGGCGGTGGGCATACGCGTAGAGTTGAGTCCTGATTCGGCCTACCACGTTCGCTTGTTGAAATATGCATTCGGTCGAAGCGAGGAGCAAGCCCAAGCGCGAATTGATAAAATCAATTATGCGGTAGCCGTAACAGATAGTGTGGTCGACTTGTCACCGGGTTTTTCTGTGGGTAAGGCCGATAAGTACCGAGGCCAGCATGTGGTATTGACCTTGTTGGTCCCCAAAGGCAAAGCAGTCCGATTTACGGAGGCTGTGTTGGACCATCATCGCTGGATGGGGGTTCGGGATGTGGCAGAATCCGGTCGGCCGCAAACCGATGATGGCGTACTTCAAGTGGGTATTGATCATTATAAGCCCGGCGTGGATTATGTGATGGGAGCCGATGGGTATTTGAACATTCCGAAGTAACCTGGCCACGTGCATCGTTTGGCTTTCCGTTACCTTTGCGGGCAATAAAGCCATATGAGCATCAAGAACACCCCCTTTACCGATAAGCACCTTGCATTGGGCGCCAAGATGGCCTCTTTTGCCGGATACAACATGCCTATTTCCTATACGGGCATCAATGATGAACATCAAGCCGTTCGCAAAAATGCCGGTGTGTTCGATGTTAGTCACATGGGCGAGTTTATCTTGAAAGGTCCCAAGGCGCTCGATCTCATTCAGTTTGTTACGAGCAACGATGCATCCAAATTGAAGACGGGCATGGCACAATACAGTTGTTTGCCCAATGATATGGGTGGAATTGTTGATGACCTGCTGGTGTATTGTGTAGAAGAGAACAAGGTTTATATGTTGGTGGTGAACGCTTCCAATATTGAAAAGGACTGGAATTGGATCCAATCGCATAATCACGACCACGTTGAGATGCATAATATTTCCGACAAGACCGGGTTGCTGGCGATCCAAGGTCCCAATGCCACCAAGATCCTGCAGCCACTAACGGAGCTAGACATTCTCAATCTGAAATATTACACATTCGTCAAAGGGCGATTTGCCGGAGTCGACAATGTGCTGATCAGTGCTACCGGCTATACCGGTGCCGGCGGCGTGGAGATCTATTTTGAGGATCAGGAGGGTGCTGCCGATAAGATCTGGAATGCGATTTTTGAAGTGGGTGGTCCGCAAGGACTGAAACCCATCGGTCTGGGTGCACGCGATACGCTGCGATTGGAGATGGGATTCTGTTTGTATGGGAATGACATCGATGACACCACCTCTCCGTTGGAAGCCGGATTGGGATGGATCACCAAGCTGAGCAAAGAGACATTCATGGCACATGATTTTCTGGAGGCGCAGAAGCAGCGGGGCGTGGCTCGTAAGTTGGTGGGCATCGAGATGATCGACAAGGGCATTCCCCGGCAGGGTTATGTGATTACGGATGTGGATGGTCATATCATTGGCCATGTAACGTCGGGAACACAATCCCCCACACTCGGAAAGGCCATTGGCATGGGATATGTAAAGTCGTCGCATGCATCGATCGATACACCTTTGTTGATCCAGGTGCGTGACAAGCATTTGCAGGCGCGGGTGGCCAAGATCCCCTTCCAGTAAATTTGGTGCGTCGGTTTCTTACATTTGCCGAGGCATGTACACCATTCACCTCACGACGTTTATTTCCCAATCGGCCGACATCGTTTTCGATCTGGGGCGGCATGTGGGGTTGCAGCGTGATGCCATGTCTGACTATCAGCAAGAAGCCGTGGCCGGTACTCGGTTTGGGTTGCTGGAGTCGGGAGAAACCATCACATGGCGTGCCCGTCATTTTTTTCAAAATCGGTTGATGCGTTTGCGTGTGTTGGAGATGATCGCCGGCGATCGGTTGATCCTGGAGCAGGCCATGGGGCCGTTCCAATCGTTTCGGCAGGAGCGTTATGTGAAGGCCTGTGAAAACGGATCCATTCTTATTGACCTCGTGCATTATGAATGGAAGCAAGGTCGGTTGGGCCAGATCGCCAATCAATTGTTTTTGGGCAGGTATCTGGAAAAGATGCTGAATCTGCATATTGAAGCCATTCGGAGATCGGCTGAAGGTCCCCGATGGAAAACCTATTTAATGAAATGAGTCAGTCAAAACCTTCCCTGCATACTTGTCTTTCGCCCGCCTTGTTGCATTTGTATGATATGAGCAACAGTGTGGTGGTGATCATTGATGTTTTTCGGGCCACTTCCACCATTGCGGCCGCCTTGCATAATGGGGCGCGGTCCGTGGTGCCCGTCGATTCGGTTCCCAAAGCCATAGAGATCGCCAAGAGTATCGATGGACTGGCTGCCGGCGAGCGGGATGGCATGATCGCCGAAGGCTTGCAACATGGCAATTCTCCATTGGAGTATTCGCGTGATTTCATTGAGGGCCGCGTACTGGTATTGACAACTACCAACGGCACCCGGCTATTGCAGATGGCGTTGGATCGAAATGCGGATACCATCATCAGCGGATCATTTCCAAACCTGTCCAAGGTTTGTGAATTTTTAATGGCCACCGGAAAATCCGTGGTCTTGGGTTGTGCCGGGTGGAAGGATCGATTCAATTTGGAAGATACCTTGTTTGCCGGGGCGGTCATCGATCGGATCGGAGAACACTTCACGATCCATTGCGACTCTTCTCGTATGGCGGTGGATATGTATCGGCAACAGCAGGTGGATCTGGTAGGTTTTGCGCCGCAGCTCACACACTACCACCGGTTGGTGAATCGGTTTGGGCTCATCAAAGATATTGAGCATTGCCTCACTATTGATGCCTCTCCGGTGCTGGCGGTGTATCGGGACGGGAAGTTGGTGGCGGAGTAAGGCGTTCAGCCCGAGGCAAAATCTTTCAAGATAGTGAATTTTTGCAAGAAATCGCGTACATAACTTCTTGTCAATTTCCTTCGTAATCCGACATTCTTTCGCATACATTTGCCGGTTACTCCAATTGTGTAGGGGTAGCGAGAAAAACTCATCACCCCTTGGCCTTACCGCACCTGCTGAAACCCATTTATACGCTGGGAACCGACGAAACCATTCGTCGCGGAAAAAAGATACATGCCATTGGGTATGCGGAGTTGTCTGATTACGATGATCTGTTCGGTACGGCGGTGTTTCGGGTGAAGGATGATAACTACGCTACCTCCTACAAAGTACACATTCAGCAGTTCAAGGATCCGTCCACAACATCTCTTCGTTGTACCTGTCCATATAATATCGGTGATATCTGTCGTCACGAAGTGGCGGCGCTGTTGCAGTTGCAGGAATTACTGGATCGGGGACAATTGCGCACCGGTCATGCTTCATTCGATCAGCGGCACACGGTGGCTAAAATGAAGCAGATCGAATTGAAGACTCTTCGGATGCTTTGTGGTCCCGAGGTGTTTTCGGCTGCCGAGAATTTTTTGCGCACACAAAAAGCTCAGATCGAATTTGCCGAAAATGAAATGGTGAAGGCGCGGGTCACTATCGAAGGCGCTGCTTATTTGGTGATGATCAAAAAGAATGAGGAGCGTCATTTCGATACGAGTTGCGATTATGTGGATGAACAACATGCGCTTTGTCTCCCCAAGGTCATCGTATTCCTGCAGTTGTTGCACACCCACGGGGCAAATTATTTCGACAGTATCCGCAATTGGGACAAGGAGAAGAATAAGTTATTGGAAGCCTATGGGTATTCGCTGACCGATGATCTTACGGGCAAGTTCGAATTCACGTATAAAGATGGTAAACCGTTCTTGCGTGTATTGGACTCATCGATCAAGCGGGTGACGCCGGTTGCCTCTACGACTCGGGGCAGTGTGCTGCAGCCCAAACCGATCTCTCCATTACCGGTAGTGGTGGAGGAGCAAACGAAGCTGCCGTCGCTGCTTTTTTCCAAGCGAGTGGGCGTTGTTTTCGCTTTTCAAAAAAAGATCTATCCGTATTTCACGGTGGAAGCCGTATTGGGAGAGCCAAATGAAGCGAGTGATGGCTTTGCGGGAAAAGTGGAGAAGCTTGACATCAGTCGGCATGTTTCCGGCATCGATATTTCCGAATCGGATCATGAGTTGATCGGTTTGTTGCGTAAGATGCAGGCGCCGGAGATCAACAAATACGTGAGCCGGAACTCTCCGTTCTCGGGCATTTGGGAGAATATCGTGCAGCAGGAGGACGAGGATTTGCCGGAGGATACAAGGGATCTGATCACCGAGTACTTGCTGCCTAAACTGAAAAAATTGTTTTCGGAACTGGATGCCGGATGGGCGTATTGCTTACCGCCCGGTAAATCCTTTACCACGGCAAAAATGCAGCCCCTGCAATTGGAATCAACGCCTGCGCAGTTATTGTTATCTGTCAAGAAGAACGGTCAATATCAGATCACGGCCCGGATGAAGGCTGGTGTGACGGATCTTTCGGTAAGTGATCAGGAATTTGATACGCCCTTGTTCTTTGTTTATAATCACCAAGCCTGGTTGTGGCCCGATAAGGAGCGGATCCGTATGGTTGAGCGATTCCGTTCGGGGGGCAAGCAAAACATATCGGTGGTCGCTTGGCCCGACTATCTGAAGAGTGAGCTGGTGCCCTTGGCACGTCAGTATGCCATTCAATTTGATAAGGCGATCATGCAATCGGTAAAAGATGAATTGCCGGTGTTGAGTCTGTATTTGGCAGAGCGGAACGATCACCTGGTGTTTCAGCCACGGTTTTCGTATTTGGGCTATGAGGTTACGCCCTCGGATCGGGATGAGTTGATCGTGCCCCAGGGTGAAAAAGTTTTGGTGATCCATCGTCGTCGGGAAAAAGAAGAATCGTTCATCGATCGGATGCGTGCCTTGCATTCGGGGTTTGTATATGAGGAGTCTACCCAAACCCTCGCGCTGAAAGGAGCCGAGATCCTGAAGAACAACTGGTTCTTTCTGTTCGTGGATGCCATGAAGGAGTTGAAGACCCCGGTATACGGATTTGAATCACTGCGAAATTTTCGATTCAATACGGCCAAGCCACAAACGCGTGTATTCATCAGCAGTCATACCGATTGGTTTGATGCCAAGGTGGATATTGTGTATGGGGATCAGAGGGTGACCGTGGCCGAAGTGAAGCGTGCCTTGGCCAACAATCAGTCTTTTGTTCAGTTGGATGATGGCACGTTGGGTATTTTACCGGAGGAGTGGTTGAAGAAATATGCCTTGTTGTTTCGGGTGGGTGAGGGAAAGACCGATCAGTTGCGCTTGTCTCGCTACCACATGAGTGTATTGGATGAATTGTATGCCCAGCGGGATGATTCGATGCAAGAGGTGGAACTGGAAGAAAAATATGAACGTATCCGGGAGCAGCATCAGATACAGTCCATTGAGCCTTCCGATCTGCTGATGCCCATCTTACGTCCGTATCAGGTATCCGGATTTCAATGGTTGAATTATTTGCGTGATGTTGGCTGGGGTGGCATACTCGCCGATGATATGGGATTGGGGAAGACGGTGCAGGCGTTGTCGATGCTGGAGCATTTTCGAAGAACGGAGGGAACCTTGCGGGCGTTGGTGGTTTGTCCCACCACCTTAATCTACAACTGGGAGAATGAGATCAAAAAATTTACACCGGCCCTGACATATCGAATTCATCATGGGGCCGCCCGGATCCGAACGGCGGAGGCATTGGCGGAGCCCGAGGTGTTGATCACGACCTATGGTACGTTGCGCAGCGATATCAAGCTGTTGAGTTCGCTGCAGTTGGATTACTTGTTGCTGGATGAATCGCAGGCCATCAAGAATCCTGCCAGTAAAGTGACCCGCGCGGCCGGTCTGCTGCAAGCCAAGCATCGGTTGTGCATGAGCGGAACGCCGTTGCAGAATAACACGTTCGATATCTATGCCCAGATGCAATTTTTGAATCCGGGTATGTTGGGAACCATGGAGTTTTTCAAACAGGAGTTTGCGATCCCCATCGATAAGATGGGAGAAGCGGATCGAAAGGAACATTTGCGTAAGCTGTTGTATCCATTCATTCTTCGTCGAACCAAGGAGCAGGTGGCAAAGGACCTGCCCGAGAAGCAAGAGATGATCCTGTATTGCGAGATGGAAGAGGAGCAGCGATCCATCTATGACGCGTATCGAAATGATTATCGCAATCAGATCTTGGGTTCGATCGAATCCATGGGCATAGAGAAATCACAGTTAACCATTCTACAGGGGTTGATGAAGCTTCGTCAGATCTGTGATTCTCCGGCGATCCTGAATGAAAAAGACAAATTCGAGAATCATTCCATCAAATTAGAGGAGTTGGCTAGGGAGTTGACGGAGGGGATAGGCACGCACAAGGCTCTGGTGTTCTCGCAGTTTTTGGGGATGCTTGGACTGATCCGCGACCGACTGAAAGAACTGAATATCTCCTACGAATATTTCGATGGAAGCACATCGGCGCCCGACCGCGAAAAGGCCATTCGTCGCTTTCAGGAGGATGATTCGGTTCGTGTGTTCCTGATCTCTTTGAAAGCGGGTGGTGTGGGATTAAACTTAACGGCTGCCGACTATGTCTATATCGTCGATCCTTGGTGGAATCCGGCGGTGGAGCAGCAAGCCATTGACCGGACGCACCGGATCGGTCAAACCAAGAATATTTTCGCTTACCGGATGATCTGTAAAGACACGATCGAGGACAAGATCCTGCAGTTGCAGGAGAAAAAGCGTGCATTGGCCAAGGATATCGTATCGGATGAGACCGGATTTGTTAAATCACTCAGCCGCGAGGACGTGGAATACCTGTTTAGTTGAGGGGAGAGAGTAGAGGGTAGAGATAGTTGAGGCTTAACTTTCTCAATAGTTTCGGTTACGAAACCCCCTGAACCTCTTTCAAGTCCATTTGTTAAAATAGCTCGCCAATACAGGAAAATACCTCGTATTGCGTCTAACTTGCACCCGTTAAACATATTTATGAGATTGATTTATAGCTTATTTGCCCTGTTTTTCCTGTCTCTTTCTGTTCAGGCTCAGAAAACCGATGGTTCGATTCGCGGTCGGATCCTGGATTCGGCATCCGTTCAACCGGTTGTTGGGGCAACGGTCAGTCTCGTGCAGGCATCCGACTCATCGCTTGTCACCTTCACGGTTTCCAATAAGAATGGTCAATTTGAGTTCAAGGGACTTGCGACCGGTAATTACAAGGTCGTTATTGCCCATCAGAGTTTAGAGCCATTTCAACGGGCGGTGGTCATCAGTGCAGAGAACCGCTTGGCAGAATGGAATGACCTGAGGATCGCGCCGAAAGTGAAAACATTGACGGGCGTCGTGATCAATACGGATGCGCCGGTACAGATCAAGGGCGATACGGTGCAGTTCAAGGCGGATGCGTTCAAGACGCGTCCCAATGCAACGGTGGAAGATCTGTTGAAGAAGATACCCGGCGTGCAAGTTGATAAAGATGGAGGCGTGACTGCACAGGGTGAGTCGGTGCAGAAGATCTATGTGGATGGAAAAGAATTTTTCGGAAACGATCCCAAGCTAGCCACCAAGAATCTGACCGCGGAGATGGTGGAGAGTGTACAGGTATTTGATGATATGAGTGAGCAGTCTCGTTTTACACGGGTCGACGATGGTAGCCGGTCCAAGGCGATCAATATCAAGTTGAAGAAGGACAAGAACAAAGGCGTCTTTGGTCGTGCATTGGTCGCACACGGCGATCAAGGTCGTTACGAAGGAAATATGAGTGCCAACGTATTCAATGGCAACAACCGGATATCGTTGCTGTTCAATGCCAACAACATCAATAAGCAAGGTTTCTCCTTTTCAGATATCATCAGCTCCATGGGTGGGTTCAGCGCCATGAGTGGTGGTGGAGGTGGTGGCGGTGGTTTTGGTGGAGGAGGCGGCGGTATGGGTGGCGGTGGCGGCATGGGTGGTGGCATGATGACCGTTACGGCAACTCGTGGCGGTGGCGGTGGATTTGGCGGTTTTGGTCCAAGCACCGGCCCAACAGGCATCACTACGTCCTTGTCAACCGGACTCAATTTCAATACCGAGTACAAGACCAAGCTGAAAGCAAGCGGTAGCTATTTCTTCTCGAATACCAACAACGAGCAGCGTCAAGAAACCTATCGACAAACTTTTTTCCCCGGCGATTCCATCGCGTATCTGAATCGGAACAGCTACTCAAACAATACCAACCAAAATCATCGGGTTAACATGCGCATCGAGTATATGATCGATTCCATGAACTCGATCTTGTATACGCCGAGTCTGACCTTCCAGCATTCCGATAATAATAACGAGGATAGTTCCTGGACGCGGTCGGTATCTCCCAACTACAATTATCTGGCCCTTACCAGCAAGACGGTCAACTCCAATGTGCGGGATGGATTGAATGCCGGCAATAACATTCTGTATCGTCGCCGCTTCAATAAGATCGGACGGACCTTTACGTTGGGGTGGAATAATACTTATGGCGAGAGCGAAAGCAACGGCGCCAATAAATCTCCGATTTATTTCTATAAGCCCGATGGTACGTCGCAAGGCGGATTGAATCAAAATCAGGAGAATACGCAGAAGACCTTCACGCGCAACAATGTGATCAGTACTAGTTATACCGAGCCACTCGCCGCCAACAAGGTGTTAGAGATCAATTATGCGTATACACTGAATAAGAGCAATTCAGACAAGCGCACGTTCAATTATAATCCTGCCACCAGCGATTACGATGTCCCCAATCTATTATTGACGAATCGATTTGAGAATATTTTTGAGGCGAGTCGTTTTGGTGCCAATTTCCGGGTGCAAGAGAAAAAGTACAATTACCAATTGGGGATGGGTGTGCAACGGGCCACGTTGACCAGCGATAGCTATCAGGCTATTTTGGCTAAGGATTCCGTAACCCAACAGAGTTATACGAACTTTTTCCCGCAAGCCAGCTTTAACTGGACGCCCAGTCGGACCAAAGGTATTCGCTTTAATTACCGGGGGCGTACCAATCAGCCCAGCGTATCGCAATTGCAAGATGTGCTGGATGTGTCCAATCCGCTGTTTGTCAAGACGGGTAATCCCTATCTGGCGCAGGAGTTCAGTCACAACGTGAATTTGAACTACAATACGTTCGACATGGTATCATTCAAGTATATCGCTGCCAACGTGAATGTAAATGCCACCCAGAACAAGATCGTAAACAGCATCGATACGATCCGTAAGGGCGTGCAGCTGACCAAGCCCGTTAACCTGAACGGTGCCATGACCGGATCCGCTTTCATTACGGTTGGATTGCCTTTTAAAAATCCGAAGCTGAAAGGGTCCAGCTTGAATTTCACCAGCTTCATTCTGTACAATAAGGATGTGAGTGAGCTGTACAAGCAATTGAATGTGGGGAAGACCTGGACGTTGACACAATCTGCCGGCGCCAATTTCAATCTGAAAGAAAAATGGGATCTGGCTTTCAAAGGGTCACTTTCCTATTATAATATCAAATATTCGGTCAACACCGCCTTGAACGAATCGTATCTGTCGCAGACCTATTCGTTCGACGTGGCGTACACGTTCAAAAAGAATTTCATTCTGTCCTCAGACATTGACTATTACATCAATACTGGTCGGGCGGCCGGTTTCAATCAATCCATCCCATTGTGGAATGCGAGCTTCGCCAAGCAATTCTTGAAGAAGAAGAATGCGGAACTCAAGTTCACCGTGAATGATCTGCTGAATCAGAATCAAAGTATCGCTCGAAACACAGGCGATAACTATTTTGAGGATGTGCGCAGTATGGTGCTTCGTCGATATTTCATGGTCAGCTTCCTGTTCAACTTAAATCGGGTTGGCGGAAAAGGGGGTCAATCGCAGATGCCCGGAATGCCCCGCTTCATGGAGCGGAATATGCGGGATGTACGGATGAACTAGTGGAGGGCAGAGAGTAGAGGGTGGAGGGTAGAGGGTGGAGAGTAGAGAGCGGAGGGTAGAGTAGAGTAGAGCGTTGAGTTTGCTCAACCCTTATCCCTCTACATTCTTCATTCTTTCGTAATATTGATTCAAATCACATCTTATCAAACAGGCATTCTTTCTGCTCTTGATCGTCCCGATGCTCGCGAACGCGC
Source organism: Bacteroidota bacterium (assembly GCA_046081925.1). Lineage (GTDB taxonomy): Bacteria > Bacteroidota > Bacteroidia > Chitinophagales > Chitinophagaceae > JJ008. The sequence continues at coordinate 27,525 of JBJTWV010000003.1, forward strand.
AGCTGCGTATACCCGGAATGAAGAATGAGTTGGCGGCAGCCGTGCGGCAGGTTTTGGAAGATTTTCCGAACGGGTATAAGAATCTGATGGGTGAGCCGGGCGACAGCAGTTTTGTTTCCAAGGTCTCACTTCCGGATGCAGAGGGTACCCTCTTTGTGCAGCATTCGCAGTTTGGTCGGTCGGTGGTGAGTTGGCAGGCGAAACTGATCACCACGGAGGAGCATGATGTGGCAAAAAAGAAATTCAAGGCGGCCTTTCAGCAATTACAGGGATTATCTGTTAAGCTGGGGAATCGTTCTTATAAGCTTCGCAGCTCTTATGATGTGCCCGATCTGGATCAAAAATTTACTGCATTGGTTTTTGAACTGGAACCCTCTAATAGTTATACAGAATCCATCAAGGTGGAGTTACAATTGCTCTTTCAAATGCCGATGGAGTGGGTAGTGGGTGTGTTGGTGTATGACCGGGATCGTAAGGATAACGAACCGGGCAGGATACTACGTTCGTTCTAGTTTGTTGTATTAGGGCAATCTCCACGGTTTTACTTTCTTCTCTTTTCCCGTATTTACCTGTTTTCTGTCCTAGGGGAAACCCCTAATCCGCCTAAAAAGCGTTGAAAATCCATCGTTTAAGCAGGGGTTTTCGTTTACTTGAATGAACAATTCACCTCCTTGTTCGATCCAATCCATATTGACATGCATGTGCTGGCCCAGCGGGCCCACAATCTGCGTTGGGCAGAACAGCCTGCGGATGTGATCCCGTTGACAGCGGCCGATCCGGACTTTCCTGCCTCACCTGCCATAGGGGAGGCGATTATCCGTTTCAGCAAAGACAATTATTTTTCTTACGGCGCACCGCAAGGTCAATTGGCTTTTCGGGAGGCGATGTCTTCTTTTATGCACGATCAACGCCGCTACTCGATCGGTGTAGAGGGAATACTTCCTGTGGATAGCGCAGCGTTTGGTATTTACCTCACCTGTAAAACGCTTTTGCGTCCGGGAGACGAGGCGATCGTATTTGATCCGGTTGATTTTCTGTTTGCCTATTCAGTAGAAGCCGTGGGCGGTATTGCGGTCCGATTTTCTATTCCGGCCGGCACCGATCGTGTCGATTTTACATCGATGGAGTCGCTTATCAATCCGCGTACGCGCCTGATCTGCCCGTGCAACCCGCTTAACCCCACCGGAAAAGTTTTTACAGCGGAGGAATTGAGATCATTGGCGGCCGTGGCCGAAAAACACAATCTGTATATTCTATCGGATGAGATCTGGAGTGATATCGTTTACATGCCGCACACATTTACGTCCATCGCTTCGTTAGATAAGTCTGTTGCCGACCGTACCATTACAGTAACCGGATTCAGCAAGTCCTATGGCTAGGCCGGTTTGCGGTTGGGTGTTGTGATGGCGAGTGATCCGGAGTTATTCAAGCGACTTTATCTCAATTCCCTTCACAGCACCACCATTCATGGCGTAAACATTCTATCGCAAGTGGCCGGTACAGCGGCGTTGACGGAGTCGCAAGATTGGTTGGCCGGATTTTTACAGCATCTGCATCTCATGCGCGATCTCGTCGTATCTCGCATTCATTCCATACCGGGGCTTTCCTCTCATACGCCGGCAGGTTGTTATGTGGCATTGGTGGATATACAAAAGACCGGACTTTCTGCGGCGGACATGCAAATGCGTTTATTGAAAGAGGCTAAAGTGGCCGTGGTGCCCGGATTGGAGCGTTGGTTTGGACCGGGAGCGGCAGGCACCATACGTATCAGTTTTGCTACCACGGAGTCGATATTGACAGAAGCGTTTGATCGTATACAAAAAAATCTAACCGGCTTATGCGCATCGTGATCATCGGTGGGGGTATTGCCGGGCTTGTGTTCGGTATCATGATGCGTCGTCGCGGTCATCAGGTGATCGTGAATGAGCGTTTTGATGGGATTCCGGTTCATGGTAATGCGTTCATGGTGCATGGCGAAGGACTGGCCTTGTTGCGTTCACTCGGCGATACGATCGAGTTGCCGGGTCAGACCATCGATAGTTTTTTGATGAAGCGTCCCAATGAGGAAGAGGTTCGATTCATAAAAATGGATCCCTGGCAATGTGTAAAGCGTTCCGATCTGATCCGTTATTTGGTTCCGGTGTTGGGGGAAGAGAATATTCGGTATGGTCGAGATTTTTCGCATTTCATCTATGATGGAGGAAAAGCGGTGTCGGCCGTATTTGAAGATGGTTCGGTGGAGTCGGGCGATCTTTTTGTAGGAGCGGATGGCCGTCAATCAAAAGTGCGTGAAACGATATTGGGGGAAACACATTTTTCACCGGTGGAGATACATGAGATTCTGGGTTTGGTGCGTGATCCGGAGGCAATTGCCCAAGCACCTACTTTGTTCCAAAAATATCAGCATGGTGAGAAAGGGCTTTCGTTCGGATATATTCCCTACACCAACGAAGAATTGATCTGGTACATACAATATGATGTAAACTTATTGCCTTGTCATTTGAGTACAAAAGAGGATCTGAAGGAGGCTAGTCTGGAACTGATGCAGGAGTTTCCGGACGGCGTTCGGGCGATGATCGAAAAGACCGATTTTGACCAGGCGTATCTATGGAAAACCCGCGATTTTAATCCACTGCCCCGCTTCCACAGCGACAATGTGGTGTTAATGGGCGATGCCGCTCACGTGGCTTTGCCATTTACAAGTGCCGGCACCACCAATGCCATCTATGATGCGCAAACATTGGTGGGCTGTCTGGAGCGTTATTCGGATCTGTCGGATGCCTTTGTTTGTTATTACAAACAGCGGATCGGTCCGGTGAGCGAACATGTTCGCTGGGGCCGACAGCTGAAAGCCTCGTTCTTGGATCCAACGATCATCACTGACGATCAGTTGGAAACACCCCTGATCGGAAATCTTACCGGCAAGGCATCGAGTGTGAAATCAAAGGCGAAGGTGGAGATCTTGTACTTCACCGATCCTATTTGTTCTACTTGCTGGACGATTCAGCCTGAGTTGCGCAAGCTCAAGCTTACGTATGGCGATCGTCTTTCTTTCCGGTATGTGATGGCCGGATTATTACCGGGATGGAAAATTTTTTATCGGGGTGGTATTCGTCGGCCTTCCGATGTGGCCGCACATTGGGATGAAGTGTCTCGGGAATCGGGCATGCCTATTGATGGTTCGTTGTGGATCGACTCGCCGTTACGATCCTCTTTCCCGCCATCCATTGCATTCAAAGCAGCTCAATTGCAGAATATCGATAAGGCGATCATTTTTTTGAGAAAGATCAACGAGATGGTCTTTATTCATAAAGTTGATATTACTCGAACCGACGTACTCAAACGACTGGCCTATGAGAGCGGGCTTGATGCGGCCCGGTTGATGAGGGATATTACCGGAAAGGCGGTCCAATTGTTTTATCAAGATCTTCAGTTGACCAAGGAGCTGAAAGTGCATGTCTTGCCTACGTTCATTTTTCTGAAGAATGGAAAGGTGGTAGAGCGGATGATGGGTGGTATGGATATGCGTAGTTTCGAGTCGGTGGTGATGCAGCTCGATCCAACCTTATACAAGATCAAGGCAGAGGTGTCACCTGTTGACCTGTTCAAGGAGTATCCCAGTTTGACCAAAAAAGAATTTCGTTTTCTGACCAGCACGTCTGAGGATCAGGCCGATCAAATGTTGGCCGGATTGATGCAGTGCGGTAGTATCAAAGAATGTCGCACCGACATTGGTTCTATCTGGATGGCCGAGACAGCGTAGATACAGACGATCTCAACTCTCAACTCTCTACTCTCTACCCTCCACCTCTCTCGCCCATTTTTTATCCCAATAAAATGTTCCGAAGGGAATGATGGAGGCTAGGAATGCCGTGATGATCCACATAGAGGGATGTTTGGCTTCTTTTTTTACATCCAGGGCGAGAATCCCCATCGCTACGAACAAAAAACCGTGTATTGAACCGACAATAGTTACGGACATGGGTAGATCGGCCAGGTATTTCAGGGGCATGGCGATTCCCAATAATGCCAGATAAGAATATCCTTCCCATTGGGCGATGCGACGAAATCGGCGATACGCTTGGATCATGATCAGTATAAAATGACTTGTTCCTCGATGTTTGCGGGTATCTCGCGCCATTCATATTGCTGATTCCGCAGTTGCGGTTCAAAGCCGGCTTCCCGGATAGCGTCTTGAATGGTTTTGTATGTGAACCGATGCGGGGCACCGGCAGCGCTCACTACATTTTCCTCTATCATGATGGATCCGTAATCATTGGCACCGGCGTGCAAACAGATGGCGGCGGTTTGTCGGCCTACCGTGAGCCAGGAGGCTTGGATGTTGATCACATTGGGAAGCATGATCCGACTGATGGCGATCATTCGGATGTATTCTTCGGTGGTGGTCAGGTTTTGTACGCCTCGGATCTTGGCCAGCAGTGTGTCGACGTCCTGGAAGGTCCATGGAATAAATGCCAGAAATCCCTTGGCGGTAGCGGGTTTCTTGGCTTGCACCTCACGGATCTTGATCAGGTGTTCAAATCGTTCTTCCAAGGTTTCTACATGCCCGAACATCATGGTGGCCGATGTGGTGATGTGTTGGTTATGGGCTTCGTGCATGACGTCGAGCCATTCTTGCGATCCGCATTTTCCGTTACTGACGAGGCGTCGCACGCGATCGACCAGTATCTCGGCACCGGCACCTGGCAACGAATCCAGTCCGGCTTCTTTCAGTGCGCTCAGTACTTCCTTATGTGTGCTCTTTTCCAGTTTGGTGATGTGTGCGATTTCGGGTGGGCCTAATGCATGCAGTTTGATATCGGGGAATTCCTCTTTGATCTGTCGAAAGGTATCGACATAGTATTTGAGTCCCAGTTCCGGATGGTGACCGCCCTGCAGTAAAAGTTGATCACCTCCATAGCGGAGGGTTTCCCGGATCTTTTCCCGATAGGTATTCATATCGGTGATATAGGATTCGGGGTGACCCGGTATGCGATAGAAATTGCAGAATTTACAATTGGCGATACAGACGTTGGTGGTGTTCACATTCCGATCGATCTGCCAGGTCACTTTTCCGTGTGGCACTTGTTGCTTCCGTAATTCGTCGGCGATGTGGATCAGGTCGGCCAGTGGCGCGTGTTGAAACAGATGCAAGCCTTCTTCTTGTGTCAGAAACTCGAAGCGAGCGGCTTTGGCGTAAAGATCTTGGAGATTCATATCGCAAAGGTAGTTGACTAAGGGGGAAGATGATAAGATGCGCATTGATTGGCTGTGCTTTCTTTCGTTGATTATTTTGAAAGAACCCACAGCCATTGATTAAACGGTACTGATCTAACACGGAACGATCGTCTTCTCATCCCAGCTCTCCTCATCATTCTATTGTACATTCACAAAATGCGGGCAGCATTTTTATGGATAATCAGCCTGATCTTCGTTGCCGCAGTGGGGGCGCAGGAGATGGCAGTACGACCGGTGGCGCGTATTCCTTTTTTACAAGTGACCGGGGGTGTGATGATCATCACGGCGCAAATGCCTCCTTTTCCGGATACGCTTCAGTTTATTTTCGATACGGGCAGCAGTGGTATTTCGTTGGATTCATCCACGGCGGCCTACTTGGGACTCAAGCCAGTGAGTGGTGGTTTTGCCATCCGGGGCGTGGGTGGCATTCGAAAGGTTCCCTTTGTATTTGGACGTTCCCTGCAAATCGGAACGTTGCGAGCCGATTTATTGGATTTTCATGTGAATGACTATTCGGTGCTCACCTCGGTATATGGTGTTCGCATCGATGGGATCATCGGGTATTCATTGTTGAGTCGGTATGTGATCGGCATTGATAACGAGCAATTACAGATGGATTGGTATTTGCCCGGTGCGACGGTGTATCCACGGAAAGGCTATCGGATGAAATTGACATTGGACAAACTGCCCAGCCACCCGATGTATATTCAGGATATGCGAACGGATCAGCCGAATTTTCTGGTAGATCTGGGTGCTGGGCTGAATGTATTGTTCTCGCAGCGCTATGTGAAGGAGTCGGGCGTGTTGGATAACGGCCGTAAACGCTGGCTGAAGTCGGGCGAAGGCATCGGCGGGCGCATTGAGATGGAGCTGACCACGATGCGACAGGTTCGGATCGGACCGTATCGATTCAGGCATGTACCCGTCAGTGTTTTCAACGATGAGTACAACGTGACCAATTATCCTGATTGGGCCGGACTGATCGGAAACGACCTGCTTCGACGATTTCAGGTGGTGATCAATTATCCGAATAAGGAGATGCATCTTGTCCCCAATCGGTTTTTCAGTGATCCCTTTGATTATTCTTACTCCGGGATGGAATTGTATCTGATCGCCAACAAGATCCGGGTGGGCTATTTGGCACCGGGTTCGCCTGCTGAATTGTCCGGATTAAAGGTGGGTGATGAGGTGATCGCGGTCAATAAGAACTTTTCAGGCATTTTGAATGACTATAAGCTGGAACTGCAAAAAGCGGGCGAAAAGACACGGGTCATCTACCGTCGCGAGGAAAAGATGGGGGAAGCGGAGTTTCGGGTGCTTCGCATTCGGTAGTTTTGCGCATTATCTCTATGATCTCATTTGAACGGTTTCAATTGTCGAACGGATTGCGGGTGATCGTACACCCCGATTTCACCACCCCCAATGCGGTGTTGAATGTGATGTATGATGTAGGGGCTCGGGATGAGGATCCAGCACGTACGGGGTTCGCTCATTTATTCGAGCATTTGATGTTCGGGGGTTCTGTGAACATCCCTGAATACGACGAACCGTTGCAGCGGGCGGGAGGGGAGAATAATGCATATACGACAAACGACCTCACTAACTATTACATCACCCTGCCTGCCGTTAACCTGGAAACGGCTTTTTGGCTCGAGAGTGATCGTATGTTATCGTTGGCGTTCAGCGAAAAAAGCTTGGAGGTACAACGGAAAGTGGTTTGCGAGGAGTTCAAGGAGCATTACATCAATAAGCCCTATGGTGACGTATGGCATAAGATGCGCACATTGGCTTTTACCGCTCATCCGTATCGATGGATGACTATCGGTAAGGAGTTGGCACATATAGAAGAAGCCACGCTGGCGGATGTGAAGGCGTTTTTTCAGAAGCATTATTCTCCGTCCAATGCCGTGTTGGTGGTGGCGGGGCCCGTCAAAACAGAAGCGGTTAGAGCCATGGCAGAAAAATGGTTCGGTGATATCCCTGCCGGCACAAAATATGATCGAAGCTTACCGAATGAGCCTGCGCAAATGGAAGCTCGCCGTTTGGTGGTGGAGGCGGATGTACCGCTCGATGCGTTATATATGTGCTGGCATATGCCGGCCCGGATGGAACCCGGCTATCAGGCGGTGGACATGCTCACCGATATTTTAGGCAGCGGTGCATCTTCTCGTCTGCATCAGTCGCTGGTGAAGGAACAGAAATTATTCAGCAATATTGAGTGTTATCATTTTGGTTCAACGGATCGCGGATTGCTGACCATCGAGGGTAAATTGGTGAAAGGGGTAACGTTTGAAGTGGCGGAGCGTGCGGTACAGAAAGAGATCGACCAACTTTTGATCTCGGGCGTTACGGAGGCGGAGCTGCAGAAGGCGAAGAATAAAACGGAGAGCATGATCGCGTTTGAGGATATGAGCTTGATGAATCGGGCGAACAGTTTAGCCTACTATGAATTATTGGGCGATGCCAGTATGATGAATACGGAGTTTGCCCGTTATGCGGCAGTATCTGTGGAGGAATTGGTTGCGCAGGCGAAACAGGTGTTCCGTCCCACGAACCTGAATGTGATGCATTACCGGTCTAAAATGGTGGTATCATGAGTATCGATCGAAGTCGTTCGCCCCGGATCGTGGATGCGGTGGATTTTGACTTGACCTTGCCGGGTATCGAGACCTTTACTTTACGCAATGGGGTACAGGTGTATGCGTTCAATGGTGGTGCAGAGGAGGTGATGTCGGTCGAGTGGGTGTTTTGGGCGGGTAATAGTTATGAGTCGGCCAATCTGGAAGCCGCCACCGCTAATTTTTTGTTACGCAATGGGACGTCTGCCCGAACGGCTTTTCAGATCAATGAATTCTTCGAGTATCACGGGGCTTTTTTGCAGCGGAACTGTTTCAATGAAACGGCTACGATCTCTTTGCATGGGTTGTCGAAGCATATCGACACGTTGTTGCCCGTGGTGCGGGAGTTGATCGTGGATTCCACTATGCCCGCGGATGAGTTGTCGACCTACGTGCAGAACATGAAGCAGCGATTGGAGGTGAGTCTGAAGAAATGTGATTTTGTGGCGGGGCGCTTGATCGATGTATATCTTTTTGGGGAGGAGCATCCGTATGGTCGTTATACCAAGGCGGACGATTTTGATTCCCTGTCGACCGATCAGTTGATGCGATTTTACGATCGGTATTATCGGAATGGGGAGTTCATGTTGTTCGTGGCCGGGAAGTTGCCCGCGAATTTCAGGGAGCAGCTGGATCGCTATTTTGGGGATCTGCCCAACCGGAAAGTGGATCGGCCGGTTCATTTGTTCCGGCCTGCCGAGCAGAAGAAGTATCGAGTGACCAATGATCCGAATGGAGTGCAGGGTGCCATCCGGTTGGCTCGTCCGTTTCCGAGTCGCACGCATCCCGATTTTCAATCGTCGATCGTGCTGAATACGGTCTTTGGCGGATTTTTTGGTTCGCGGCTTATGAGCAATATCCGGGAGGACAAAGGCTATACGTATGGCATTCATAGTTACTTACTGAATTTGATGCAATCATCGGGCTGGATGATCAGTACCGAGGCGGGAAGGGATGTTTGTGAGGCAACCATTGCAGAGGTATACAAGGAAATGGCTGTGCTGCGGGAGGAGTTGGTGGATGAGGAGGAGTTGTCGCTGGTGAAGAATTATCTGATGGGGTCCTTGCTCGGGGATCTGGATGGCCCGTTTCAGATCATTGGCCGTTGGAAGAATCTGATCCTGCATGGCTGCACCGACCAATATTTTTATGATTCGATCCGAACGATCAAATCCGTTACCGCGGAGCAACTGCTGGATCTGTCCAGACGTTACCTGCGCGAGGAGGATTTTTATGAGTTGGTGGTAGTTTAGTAGAGTGTAGAGGGTGGAGAGTAGAGTGTAGAGGGTTGAGAGTTTAGGGTTGAGATGTAAAAGATACCGCCTATTCGTAACGCATATTATTCCAAACCGACTTCCGTTTCCCTCTACTCTAAACCCTCTACTCTCAACTATCTTCGCATTATGCATTTCGATCGCAAGCAACTTTCAGATGAAGAATTGATCCGGTTTTACCGTGCCATCTTGTGGCCACGGATGATCGAGGAGAAGATGTTGGTGCTCTTGCGTCAGGGAAAGATCTCCAAATGGTTCAGTGGTATTGGGCAGGAGGCGATCGCCGTGGGCGCCACGTTGGCGTTGCAATCGGACGAGTGGATCATGCCTTTGCATCGCAATTTGGGGGTGTTTACGACTCGCGACATGCCACTCAGTAAACTTTTCATTCAGTGGCAGGGGTTGCCTTCCGGCTATTCAAAAGGGCGTGAGCGCAGTTTTCATTTTGGAAATCGGGCGCATCACATCTGTGGGATGATCTCGCATTTAGGTCCGCAGTTGGCCATTGCCGATGGCGTGGCGTTGGCTCACAAACTTCGAAAAGAGGGCAAGGTTTCTCTTGCTTTCACCGGCGATGGTGGCACCAGCGAGGGGGATTTTCATGAGGCCTTGAATGTAGCGGCCACCTGGGATCTGCCGGTCATTTTCATTATTGAGAATAATGGGTATGGGTTAAGTACACCCGTCAATGAACAATATCGTTGCGCGTCCTTGGTTGACAAGGCCAAGGGCTATGGCATGGAAGGGGTGCAGATCGATGGAAATAATTTGCTCACCGTTTATGATACCATCCAGGGCGTTCGGGAGTATTGTATTCGCGAGCAGAAGCCCTATCTGATCGAATGCATGACGTTTCGGATGCGCGGACATGAGGAGGCCAGTGGCACCAAATATGTGCCGGCGCATCTATTTGACGAGTGGGAGCAAAAAGATCCGGTGAAGAATTATCAGCGCTGGCTGATCGAGCAGGGAATCCTTACGGAAATGAAGGTGGCTGAGATCCGACAGGGATTCAAGGATCTGATCGAGTCGGAGTTGGCCATCGGGTTTCAAGCGGGGGGCGTTTTCGCGGAAGAATCCGTTGAATTGGAGGATGTGTATGCGAAAACGCAGTTTGAGGAGTCCAGACGATGTGCCGAAGGCACATGTCTGGATGCAGACATCCGCCTTGGCGGATCGTCTGCATTTGAAGTTGTGCCTTCGGAGTTGCGGATGATTGATGCGATCAAACAGGGGTTGGAGCAGAGCATGGAGAAGCATCCGAACCTGGTGTTGATGGGACAGGATATAGCGGAGTATGGCGGCGCATTCAAGATCACGGAGGGATTCGTTCAAACCTTTGGAAAGGAGCGCGTGCGCAATACGCCTTTATGCGAGAGTGCGATCGTTGGAACGGCATTGGGTTTATCGTTGGAAGGATTCAAGAGTATGATGGAGATGCAGTTCGCGGATTTTGTGACCGTGGGCTTCAATCAGATCGTCAACAACCTCGCCAAGATCCATTATCGCTGGGGGCAGAGTGCCGATGTCGTCATTCGCATGCCGACGGGCGGTGGTGTAGGCGCCGGACCGTTTCATTCGCAGAGCAACGAGGCTTGGTTCGTACACACACCCGGCTTGAAAGTTGTCTATCCGAGTACGCCGGCCGATGCCAAAGGGTTGCTGATCGCCGCGATCAACGACCCGAATCCGGTGATGTTCTTTGAGCACAAGGCGCTGTATCGTTCGGTGAGCGGACTCGTGCCAACGGATTATTATTCCATCGAGATCGGCAAGGCACGCCTGGTGCAAGAAGGCGAAGATGTTTCCATCATCACCTATGGAAGTGGAGTACATTGGGCCATCGAATATGCGCAAGCGCATCCGGAGTTATCCATAGATATCTTAGACTTGCGTTCTTTATCACCGTTGGACTATGACGCAATACGCGCATCGGTTCTGCGTACGGGCCGCGTGCTGATCCTGCATGAGGACACGCTGATCGGTGGAATTGGTGGTGAGATCAGTGCCTGGATCGGACAACATTGTTTTACTTACCTCGATGCACCGGTTATGCGTTGTGCCTCACTGGATACGCCGGTTCCCTTCAGTATTGAGTTGGAGCAGCAGTTTTTGGCTAAGTCGAGGTTGGCGACATCGCTCAACGAATTACTATCCTATTGATCGATCAGCGTGCCTGATTTCGAAGGGCTTTTCCGCCCCTGGCATGTGTGTGTTTTCCTTGATCGATCGTCAGCACGCCATTCACCAATACATATTCAAAACCGTTGGAGTAGGCGTGTGGTTTTTCGAAGGTTGCCAGATCCCGAACTTTTTTCTCATCAAACACAACGATGTCGGCGGCCATGCCTTCTTTGAGCAGTCCGCGGTCTTTCAGGTTGAATTTTTGTGCAGGCAAGGAGGTCATGCGGCGAATAGCTTCTTCCAGTGATATGATTTTTTCGTCTCGCACATATTTACCCAGCACGCGTGCATTGGTTCCGTATCCCCGTGGATGTGGCATGCCTTCGTTGAGGACGCGGATCGTGGCGTCACTGGCGATCATGTTAAAGGGGTATTTCAGGATGCGACGCACATCTGATTCGCCCATGCCGTGAAAAACGGCACTGGCACCGCCGGCCATTTGGATGTCCATCACGGTCTCCGCTTCGTATTTCACTTTGTGTTTGCGCCCTTTCATCAAGTTGATCTGCTCGATGCTTTTCCCATTGTAGGAGGTATCGGGTTTGAAGTAGGCAACTACTGCATAGTTTAGGTGTTTGAGTCCACGTTTTTTCAATCGCGCTTTGATGCTGGCGATCACTTCCTTTCTGATCTCGGGTCGCTGCAGGCGGGCACGGATCGAATCTTGTCCGTCGGCCAAAATATGATCCGGTATCAGCGTGCTGATGGAGGTGCTGCTCGCGGTGTATGGATATTGGTCGATGGTGACGTCTTGTCCCGCTGCGCGCGCGGCTTCCACCATTGCGAGTGTTTGGGAGCTTCTTCCCCAGTTCTGTTGTCCGCTTAGTTTGAAATGCGAGAGTTGCACCGGCAGATTTCCTTCTTTTCCGATCCGGAGTGCCTCTTCGATGGCTTGGGTGACACTGTGTCCTTCATCGCGCATGTGGGTGGCGTATACACCGTTGTATTTTCCGGCGATGCGAGCCAACTTGATCAGCTCTTCCGTGGGTGTGAAGGTGCCGGGTATGTAGATCAGTCCGGTTGATAATCCGACCGCACCATCGCGCATGGCCTTTTCGGTGATCAGTTCCATTCGTTTCATTTCATCGGCACTGGCGTTCCGGTTGGCGCGACCCATGACGGCGCGACGGATATCGTTTTGTCCTATGAGACTCGCCACGTTGATGGCGGGTTTGAGCGAATCGATCCAAGTCAGGTATTTTCCAATGTCGACGTTTGACAGACCGCAGTTGCCGGTGATGCAGGTGGTGACACCGTCGTAGATGAAGCTTTGTGCCAGTGGATCGCGGTCTTCATCGTCTTCGATATGTGTATGTACATCTATGAATCCCGGTGCGATGATGCGGTCCTGTGCATCTAGGATCCGGGCGGCTTGGCGCGGCAAATTTTTCCCGATGGACTGGATCTTTCCGTTTTGGATGGCGATGTCGGCCCGGTACCAGGAGTTGCCCGTGCCATCTACGATCCGACCATTGATGATCAGCAGGTCGGGTTGATCGTTCTGGGCAAATACGAGGGTTGGCAACAACAGAAGCCAGCAGATCCAACATTTCGACATGAAAAATTGGA
>JBJTWV010000004.1:0-218749 GCA_046081925.1 Bacteroidota bacterium
TTATTGGCATATCCGGAATAAATGAATTTACGTTGGCCATTTTGGCTGATGCCTACTATAATGCCCGGTATTTTCTTTGCATTTACCAGACTGTCAAGCTTCTCCTGTACCCCCAAGGTATGCTGTGCGTAGGTGGTAGGTAAAAGTCCCATGACAATAGATAAAATCAGGACGTGCTTGTAAATTGCCATTTCCTCCGAAGGTACTTGTTGCTATACATTTATTGAAAAGCTTAGGACATCGAAAGCTTTCCTCGTAGGATAGATTAATAGGGCTGCAATTCCCGTCTGGAAAGCGAGCCAGGACATTCAAGAACCATGCAGGATGTTATTGAATGTCCTGGAAGTTTCCAGTAGGTTCCAGAACCGTTACAACCGTTCCGGAACGGTAAACAGCACTTAGCCAATACCGTTCTGGAACGGCCCCTTGGGCGATTAAAATCCAAAAAATCTATGCCTGAGGTGGTTGCTTATCCTTCTCCATCAATTGGTTAGCCATAGCTTGTTTTTCTCTTTCAAGTATGGTAATTCTCTCATGCTGTGATGTATTTTCTTGCACAAGAGAAGAATAAGCCTCGCCCTTTTGCCTATTTTGGGTTTTGAGCCTACTATTGTCTTGGTGTAGCCACAGGTTTTGGCTTTTATATTTTCTGAGATGTTTTAGTTGAATGTAATAAACAACTCCAAATCCAACAACGGTAAGAGTCAGAAAGAGTACTGTATTACTCTTGTCATCTGCCTTAGATAATTTTCGGCCCATGGCCATGTGTTCATGAATTGTCATGTTTTTCAATTTTGTGAGTATTTAAATTGGGATTTGATATAATTCTATAGCCGAGCATTTCAGCATATAGTAGCCCTGAGTGGTAGTTGTAACTAAGATTATCACCCGGGTTTACGTTATAAGCTACGAGTACTTCTGTTGTTACCAGGTCGCCGTGCGCAGCGATTACCTTCTCAATCTGCCTCTTGTACTCACGATGTCTTGCAGAAAAATCAAGCAAGACGTCTTCTTGCAACTGGGTCTTTAGCTGATGCTTTTTTCGCTTGCAGTCATGAACGATACCAAATTCGTCCTTGTATCTAGTGCAATGCGTTTTTGATGCCCGCTCCTGATCCGCGATGGGCTCTCCGCAGAACTGACAGGTCCGGCCTAATTTGTAGGTTTTCACCGGCCTGCCAGTGATGTCAATTACTTTCTTTTTCATGGGCGTTATTTTTTGCGTTAAACAATGCAATTCTGCTTCTCGCTGCCAGGCGTTTTCCTGGCTGACAGAAACCTCTCGCTGTATTCCTTGATTTGTAAAGTAGTTTACCGCATAGCGTACTCGATCGGCACGGAACGGAAAGATTGCTTGATTCAATTGTTGACATTTTATTTTTTTTAAAAGGTATTAAGAGTAAGCACTTGAAGGAGGCAGTAATTTCCTTCATCCAAGAGATTACACATGGATTCCCCACAATTGAAGATTGATATCTGCTTGCCGGGAATTCCGAAATGGGCAGAAATTTTGTGGGTTGGTCAAAGATATGTATATTTGTCTATAAAGATAGACAAATGATATTAAATTCTCAAATTACTTCCTTTGTTATGGAAGATGTAGTCCTGCGGCTAAAAACCGATGCTGAGGGCTTTGTAAAGGACTTCAGCGCTTTTTCGCAGCAGGAGCTGACCTTGACAGATGCCAAAATAGGAATAGACCGTAAGAGCCTTTATGCCTGGAAAAAGCAAGGCCTGCTGCCATACTCAGGACTTCCCAAAAAAGGGGGTAAGGGTAAAAACTGGGGCAGGTTCAGCTTTATTGAACTCTGCTGGATTCGGGTACTAATGGAATATAGGGCGGTTGGTATTAGCATAGAAAGGCTACAGGAGCTGACCGGCGCTCTTTACCCCAAGGGCTTTGTTCAGCAATTCTATTCAAAGCCTATTGATAACCTAAGTGGTTCCCTTGATTCGCGGACCTTAGAGTTAGCTAAGCAAAAAAATCTTTTACAAGGTGATCAGCTAGTGATAACGGATGATGTGATTGAGCTTTTTCAGGAGCTGCAGTTTAGTCTTTTTTCATGCCTTCTGTATGCGACCATGCTTTCTAAAAGACACTACACGCTTTACATTGACAGCAGCGGTAAGATTGATCTGGTAGATTTGGATATTCTATTTAAAGACCCGTTACTTGGTGTAATGGACTTCCATAAATTACTAAGTAACAAATCCGCTCTTTTTGTAAATATCAGAAAGATCATCGCTGACCTATCAGGCACCCATGAGCATTTTTCCAAGGAATTGAACTTCGGGCAAATCATGTCGGACTCCTCCGTGGATTTCCTAAAAGGCCTGTTCAAAGATGGTCAGGTACGAGAGGTCATCCTGCGAGTTAACGAAACGGGTCGACCCTTAGCCATCATAAAAAGGGAGATGAGCATGGCGGATCTTGAAAAACAGGTACGAAAAGTGCGCAAAAAAGGAAACTACTTTGACATCCTTGTAAAAACCCGTGACGGTGATGTCAAGTACTTTGAACATACGGAGATTATTAAGCTCTGATGCTCTTTTATTTGGTGCTGAAGCCCTCAGCCCGCTTGTAAAAATGAAAGCTATACGGGAATCACCCGTTGGCTATCCCAATCATTTTAATAATGAAAGGGGGAAAAGCTATCCAAACTGCCAGCAATCCGGCTGCTGGCAAGGAGGAAATTATTTTTAAAAATAATATTGATGATGACCGGAGCCTTGAAGATCAAATTGAATTATTTTCAGAAATAATAATTGATATCTATTTAGAAATTGAACTACATTATGAAAAACGAAAATGCACTGACCGCCCTTGAAAAACTAACCCAAAACCGCTACTCGGATAGTTCCAAAAAGCGTGGTGGCGAGGGTGTGGTATATACCAGAGTGAGCAGTAAAGAGCAAGCTGAGAACAATGGTAGCTTGGAAGTGCAGCGCAAATACTGCGATAACTATGCTAGCAGTAATGTCATTGCCATCAGAGAATATTTTGGTGGCTCCTTTGAAAGTGCCAAGACAGATGGCCGAAAAGAGTTCCAGCGCATGCTGGAGTATGTCAGAAAAAATAAAAGCATCTCCTACATCATCGTATTTAACTACGACCGATTTTCCCGAACAGGAGCTGCAGCCTCTCAATTAAGCGAGCAACTGAGAACAGAGGGGATTATAGTTAAATCTGTTACACAGGATATCGATACCTCCACCGCCATAGGGCGGCTGCAGGAGAACTTCTTTCACATGCTCAACAATTTCGACAACCGCCTGAAAAGTGATCGAACAAGCATCAATACAAGAGAGGTAATGCTAAAGGGGTACTGGCCCTATGCCACTCCCATGGGTTACAAAAACCTAAAACCCAAACACCGGGCCTGCTTTCATGAGTATGTGATTACAGAGGAAGGGAAACAACTAAGGAAAGGATTTCAGATGGTAGCTGAACAAAAGTTTCAATTCAAAGATGTCGTCGATCATCTTAGCCGCAGAGGGGTACGCATCACTAAAACCAGTTTTCGACACGTATTCTCCAACCCCTTCTATGCCGGCTTCGTTACCGGCAGGCTTGTCGGAGGTAAACTCATCAAAGGACTGCATCCGCCACTAGTGGATATCAAAACATTCATGAGGGTTCAAGATATTCTAAACGATAATCCAATTGCAGGAGTGCCTAAAGTATCTCGCCACGATGAAGTACCGCTAAAAACATTTGCTTGCGATGAAGCAAGCAGGAAACCATTTACCGGATACAAAACAAAGGGTATCTGGTACTACAAGACAAAAGATGGCCCAACACCCGTCAATGTAAATGCGAAATATCTAAATGGCGCTTTTACTGAATTGCTCACGCAATATGAATATAAACCGCAGCTAAGAAAAAAGATCGAGGCCGCCATGACTACCAAATTGAAACAGAAGCTTGCCGGTGTTGCGAGAGATGCAGCACTAATAAAAAAGAAGATCACCGAGAAAAAAGCCTTGCTTGAAAAGATTGAACACAAGTTCATCACCGATCAGATCAGTGAGGATATCTATCAAAAGCATAGTGAGAAAATACGAACAGAGATCGCTGCATTTTCAAAAGAAACAGACATGAGCCAGATAGAGGGTTCGAACTTGGAATTGGCGGTTTCTAAATGTTTGACCATTGCGCAGAACCTCAGCCAGGCGTGGGTTTCAGCAGAGTATGAGCAGAAGCAGCGGTTGCAAAAACTGGTGTTTTCGGAGGGAATCCTGTATAGTAAGCAAAAAGGGTGGTTCGAACTCCGAGAGTGAACAGTTTATTTGAAGCAATTGCAATACTATCAAGCGATTCATCGAAAAATAAAAAAGCCGATTCATCAAAGAATCGGCTTCAGTTCAACAAAGTGCCCAAGACTGGATTCGAACCAGCACGCCGTTTCCAGCGCTACCAACTCAAGGTAGTGCGTCTACCAATTTCGCCACCTGGGCAGGGGGTGCAAATTTAAGCCGTTTTTGCATTCAGTACGATCCGAAACGTGGTTCCTTTTCCGATCTCGGACGATACCACCGACAACTCGCCCCCATGATATTGCTCGATGATACGTTTAGCCAGTGAAAGTCCCAATCCCCATCCCCTCTTCTTAGTACTGAAACCCGGATCGAAAATGCGCTTCTGAATGGATGGAGCGATTCCCTTTCCGGTATCGGAAACATCTATCATGACCTTGTTTTGGGATGCCGAAAGCGAGACCTCGATCGTTCCCACTCCATCCAACGCATCCAGCGCATTTCGGATCAAATTTTCGATCACCCACTCAAAAAGTGTTGCGGAGAGCAATACCTCTTCCTTTCCTGTCAATGCATTGGTCATTCGCAATTGGACCTTGTCGGACGATCGGCCCCTCATGTAATCGATCACACCACCGATCACCGGTGCAATGTCGATTGCTTCCAGCTGCGGTTTGCTGCCGATCTTGCCAAATCGATCAGAAACCAATCGCAAACGAGCGACATCCCTGCCTAACTCACCGGCCAATATCTGCTGCTGGGGATCTTCCCGGAGCATCTCCACCCAGGCCTCGAGAGAGGAAACGGGGGTGCCAAGCTGATGAGCGGTTTCCTTGGCCATACCGGCCCACACCTGATTCTGTTGAGAACGATGACGTGTACGCAGCGAATTCAAGGTGATGAAGATGAATAGCCCAACGATCGCCAGTTGGATCAAGGGATAATAGCGTACTTGATTCAGCAAAGCCGAATCGCCGTAATAAAAATAGATCACCTGCGGAGGGTCTGATTCGATCACCAATTGAATGGGGGGGTGTAATTTTTTGAATTCAGCGATCTTTTGTCGTATCAATGCCGAATCGGCTTGCAGATCCAAATCACCCATATTGATGGGAGTTCCGTATGGACGGTCATTCGCATCCGTCTGGATGATGGGGATTCGGTCATTCTGTCCGGTGATCCGGCTCGTCAGATTCAATCCGCGATCGTCCCCTTTTGAGAGGAGATTATAGCTCACAGCCTCTTTCCAAAGTTCCACATAGGCTTTTTCATCGGCTGCGATCTTTTGCGACAGGTATTGGGAATAAAATACAGTGCCAAAAACAATGGAAATGGCCAGCACAGCCACCCAAATTCTCCAGTTCAGCCAAGCGGGAATCATGCCTACAAATTAAGGAACCTGACGCAGGTGACTTACATTTGAACCATATTTAACAAGTGAACGGAACTCCAAAAGTCTCGATCGTCATACTGAATTGGAACGGCGCCCACCATTTGCGTCGATTCCTACCTGCTGTGCAAAAAACCACCTATCCCAACGTGGAGATCGTGGTAGCAGACAACGGTTCATCGGATGACTCGCTGACCGTTCTGCATAATGAATTTCCAGCTGTTCGTGTTATAAAATTAGATCGTAATCACGGGTTTGCCGAAGGATATAACCTGGCTTTACAGAAGGTGGAGGCTGACTATTTTATGATCCTCAACTCGGATGTGCTCGTGTCCCCTCCCTGGCTCGGTCCCATGGTGTCCTTGCTGGAGTCAAATAAGGAGATCGCCGCCTGCCAGCCTAAGATCCTGTCGTTACAACAACCCGACCTGTTTGACTATGCCGGTGCAGCAGGCGGATGGCTTAATATATACGGCTATCCATTTGCGAAGGGGCGAATTTTTGATCATTGCGAGGCGGATACCGGACAATACGACGACTCCACCCCCATTTTCTGGGCCAGTGGGGCCGCCCTGTTCATTCGATCGTCTGTTTTTAAAGAGGTAGGCGGTTTCGATCCCTTTTTCTTTGCCCATCAGGAGGAGATCGACCTTTGTTGGCGTATACAACGAAAAGGCTATCAGATCCACTCCTGCCCCGGTTCAGTGGTTCATCACCTGGGTGGTGGCACGTTGCCCCGGGGTAACTCATTGAAGACCTATCTGAATTTTCGGAATAACCACATTATGTTGTTCAAGAACCTGTCGTTTCTTCAAAAAATAGGTGTCATCCCTATGCGCTTTGCCTTGGACGGTTTGTCGGCCTGGAAAGGGCTGTTTGGAGGCGATCCGGGGTATTTTTTTGCCATCTTCCGAGCCCATATGGCTTTTGTGGGTTGGTTGTTCACCCGAAGTGGTCCGTATTGGACTTCGGGCGGCTCAAAATATCCGCTTCGCGGCCTGTATTTTAAAAATGTAGTGTGGCAACATTTTGTGAGAGGTAGAAACAAGTTTTCCGAGTTTTTTTCCGAACCTGCCCGCTGAAAATTCCTGTATACTTATCTTTGCGCCACAAACTAAATCCATGAATCTCGAGCAAGAATACCAGCAGGAACTCGCCAAAGCCGAAAAGAGCGATTTTACCCATAGTTGGGTGTCCAGTTCCGGGTTCCTTTTTTATTTGCATGTAGGTTGCCTGGTGGCTTTTCTTTTTGGGGCGGTGATCATGCTTACATCCAAACGCTTCGAAAAGATCAAGGCTCCTGTACAGGAGAGTTCACTTTATACCCCTCAGTACAAATAGGACCTTTAAAATTTTTTTGATTTGACCGCTGACAGTATTTTTGTCGCCCGGTACAAATCGGATCGTTCTTTACAAGCGGAAGTAGCTCATTTGGTAGAGCACGACCTTGCCAAGGTCGGGGTGGCCGGTTCGAGCCCGGTCTTCCGCTCCACGATCCTCCTGCCTCTGGCGGAGGATTTTTTTTGCCCCCCCTTAGCAGCCGTTGCGAGTGAACGGGCAAACACGATGACCACTATGCCCTGGTGGTGAAATTGGTAGACACGCAGGACTTAAAATCCTGTGGCCCGCAAGGGCCGTATCGGTTCAACTCCGATCCGGGGCACTGAAAAACCCGACGCATGGCGTCGGGTTTTTAGTTTGGTTTGTTTGGAAGTTTGGGGAGTTGGTACATTTGTTCAAAGTCTTGATATGTCCACAGAGATCCGTTGTCCGAAATGTCAGCACAGTTTTGCACCGGGAGATGCCTTTCGCGAGGAGGTAGAAAAAGAGGCTAGATCCAAAGCCATCGAATGGCAAAAACAAAAAATAGCTGAATTCCAGTCGCAACTCGAAAAGGAACGGATGCAAGTACGCGAACAAGTATCCACCCAGCTTCGCCAGCAATTACAGCAGGACTACGACACCCAACTGCAAACGCTTTCCGAAACCAATCGACAAAACGAGGAAAAATTAAAAGCCGCTCGCGAGCAACAACTGGAATTTTTACGAAAGGAACAAGCGCTGAAGGACAAAGAACAGGAACTCGAGATCACCCTGCATAAAAAACTGTTGGAAGAAAGAGAAGCGTTAAGTGCTGAGATCAGAAAACAGGAAAATCAGCGGATCGCCTCCATGGAAACGGACTTCCAGTTGCGCATGAAGGAAATGAAAGAACAACTGGATACCCAACGCCGGTTGGCGGAGGAAATGAAACGAAAAGCAGAACAAGGCAGTATGCAATCGCAGGGAGAAGCACAGGAATTATTATTGGAAGAAATGCTTCGACTCGCGTTCCCCTACGATACAGTGGAAGAAGTAGGTAAAGGCGTGCGCGGCGCCGATTGCATCCAGATTGTCCGCAACCCCTTTGGGCAGGAATGCGGTAAGATCATTTTTGAAAGTAAACGCACCAAGGAGTTCTCTGCCGAATGGATCGAGAAGATCAAGAGTGATATGCGTGGCCAGGGGGCGGAAGTGGCTGTAATCGTTTCGCAAACCTTACCCAAGGATATGACCAGCTTCGGACAAAAAGAGGGCGTTTGGGTTTGCACTTTTCAGGACGTAAAAGCGGTTGTCCAGTTGTTGCGAGATGCCGTGATCCGTATCTACAACGCCGCCAAGAGTCATGAAAACAAAGGCGACAAAATGCATTTGCTGTACGACTACCTGAACAGCCAGGAGTTCGGGGCCCAATGGCAAGCCATTCGGGAAGGATTCCTGTCCATGCGACAATCCATACAACGCGAACGAGATGCCATGGAAAAACTTTGGAAACAACGAGAGAAACAATTGGAAAAAGTACTGCTGAACGCCGCCCATATTCGCGGATCCATCGAAGGAATCTCCGGAAGCGACGTGAACCTGAACCTGCTGGAAGACGGAGAAGAAAATGCAGAGGAAAGAGAGTAAGCGACCTGCCCTTTTGAAAATTAAGCCCTCGACTGTCTACTCTCACCCCTCTACCCTCTACCCTCTACTCTCTACTCTCTACTCTCCACCCACGCTACGCACACTGAGTCCAAAAATCGGGCTACTATCTCCAATCCGCCTCCTTTCCCTCCCAGTTTTACCGACCATTCATACCCGGCATGGTTGACTGCTACAATGGGCAAATCCCTGATAAAATCGACACCCGTTTGTTGAAGTGCCTTGAAAGCGGCTTCCTTTACCGACCAGGCCAATGTATAGACTGGAAATATTTCTGCCTGCTCGTACATTGCGGCTGCCTGTTCGATCAGTGTTGTCTCTTGGTTGCTTAAAAATTTATGGCGAATCCGATACGCGCGCAGGGAGATCGTTTCCACATCAATGCCCACCGGTGATTGAGGATGGATGATTGCTGCCACCATCGAGCCGGCATGGGAGATAGAAAATTGGAGGGATCGATCGAGCAGATAGGGCCTGCCGGCGTCGGTGACGGCCAGCTGATCGAATGCAAAATTTGCCTGTAGTTGTTTCAGCAAAAAACGACCCGCGATAAATTGAAGACGCTTGACCGGATGGGCGGGAAAAGAAGTAATAGATCGTATAGGCAGCCCTTCGCGAAAAAAAAGCTCCGGCTCCTGCATATTCCATACGATCAGTTGCGCTTGATCGGATCTATGTTGAAAAAAAACAGGCATGTTTGGGCCCAAATCCTTTTTCCGTTCGGATATTCGGCACAACGAAATAACGGAAACTCCCCCATGATCCTATCAGATTCCCGCATCCTGCAAGAAATCGAGAAAGGCACCATCCTGATCCGGCCATACCGACAAGATTGTTTGGGCTCCAACTCATACGATGTTCATTTGGGCAAAATGCTTGCCACCTACGTAGACGCCGAGCTAGATGCAAAAAAGCACAACACGATCACCTATTTTGAAATACCCGATGATGGATACGTACTGCATCCACATGTTTTTTACCTGGGGGTGACCGAGGAGTACACCGAAACGCATGCCCATGTGCCTTTTTTGGAAGGGAAATCCTCTACCGGACGATTGGGCATTGACATCCATGCCACCGCTGGCAAAGGCGATGTGGGCTTTTGCGGCAACTGGACATTGGAGATATCGGTCAAACAGCCTGTGCGGGTATACAAAGGAATGCCCATTGGACAACTGATCTATTTTCCGGTGGAGGGTGAGATCCTGACCGCATACCAAAGCAAATCAAATGCGAAGTACAGCAACCAGCCTGATCGACCTATCGAATCTATGATGTGGAAGAATCGTTTTTGATCAGTTCAATTGCCAGATCGCGAAATTGAGGATCGTGGCGAAGGTTACCCATACGATATAAGGCAACATGAGCCATGCCGAAAGCTTGTTTACGCGGTCGTACGCAATCATAGTGAGCACGATCAGTATCCAAAGGCATACGATCTCCAACAATGCCCACCAAATGGCATGCAGATTAAAAAAGATGAGCGACCAAAAGAAATTCAGAACCAATTGTCCGGCATTCAAATAAAGCGCCTTTTGTCGTTTCGGTGTTTGAGGGGTTATCCAAGTGGCGAAGAAGGCTACACCCATCAGTACGTATAAAGAGGTCCACACCGGGCCAAAGATCCAATTGGGCGGATTCCATTCGGGTTTTGATATTGTCCTGTACCAACCCGGAATGGCAGATACAGTGAAAAATGCACTGATACCTCCCACCGCCAGCGGTATGGTCAGGGAAACAATAAAGGCACCGATCTTTTGATAGTTTGTCATAACAATGAACTTCTACCGAATGTACGCCGATAGGCAATTACCCAGGACACAACCTCATTATAGGTATGTTTTCCGTTTGGCTGATTATTGGCGCGAAGAAACTCGCCATACAACCACATAATGCCATCTTCCAGCGGATTTCGGTGTTGACGGATAAATTTTCGATAGGCGGTAATGTCGTCCCGAACCTGTTTGGGAGCACGTTCCAAATAAAAACGGGCCCGGGCGGTATCTCTTCCGGCCACTTCTCCCAGCGTGTACAAGAAAAGATCCAGACACATGGAATACTGAAAAGCAGGTTCAGTTGATCGGTTGCAAGCCAGCACCGCAATGAAATTGGCTTCCTGTTCTCTTGCGTAGCCGAGCTGATGAGCGATCTCATGTGTGGTCACGAATGGTTCCAAAAAACGAGGGATGGTAGTGTTGACCTGTGCTTCTCCGGTGAAAGGATTGTAATACCCCTGAAAACCTAAATAATTACCGGGGTAACTGTATAGAGAGGGCTTGATGGATCGCCAGTCATAACGCAAGGCGGGATCCAGTGCGGAGGCGGCAGCATAGGCACTCGAGGCTGTTTCAAACAGACGTTTTTTTTGATTGAATGAGTCACGCTGGGCGGGGGTCACCCACCCGGCATAATGATCCAAATTTTTGAGCAGATCCATAGCCAGCGTATCCAATTCAGTCATAGCGGGCGTTCGCGCTTCTATCCCCAAGCGGCCGGCAAGTGAGGGCCGGTTGTAGTTCAGCCCCCAGAGCAGGTTGAAACAAACATAACCGAACAGCAGCAGAAAAAGGATCCGTTGCAATAACTCGGCCTGCTTGGCACGGGTCAGTCGTTTACGGATCAAGCCACCGATGAGCTGTGCTAACTGAATGATCAGTGCCAAAAAAAGAAAGGCATACAACAGATCGCCAATACTGAACGGGATCCATCCCAACAGTAGTCGTTGAACCGATGCGATCCAGGGAAAAACCCCATTGCTGTAATACGCCTCGACCCAATCGGGAAAATACACCAGCGACCGGATGACCAATGCCAATAAGATCAGCAGGGCCCAGCTCCATTGACGCATCAGGCGCGCATAGAATACGGTCAGCCACTTCCTCATGAACAAAAGTTACTCATTATCAATCAAATAGGCAAGCATGAACAGCCAAAAATAACCCAATTGCCAAGCGTTTCTTTTGAAACTATTCACTACCTTTGCACACTCATTTGTGAGCCATGAGCCGTCGGAGAGATTTCCAGATCGCTTTTGTGGGCCTGAAACCCGGTATTCATGTGTTCCTATATGAGATTGACGACTCGTTCTTTGAAGCATTCCAAACACCCGATTTCAGAAAATGCCGGGCAAGGGTGCAACTGTCACTGGACAAACAGAATGGATTCCTGCGTCTCACGTTTGAGGTAGGGGGCCAACTGGAAGTTACCTGTGACAGGTGCAACAGCAACTTGCCGCTTGATTTGTGGGATGAGTTTCACATCACCGTCAAAATGGTGGAAGATCCTCAGCTCATGAATGATCAGGAGGAAGATCCGGATGTGTTCTACATCGGCCGCACGGAGAGTCATATTGACGTGGGATCCTGGATCTATGAGTTCATCAATTTGAGTCTGCCCATGCAAAAGTCTTGCGACTTTGAGCAGATGGATGGTCCTCATTGCAATCCCCAAGCGCGTGAGTGGCTGCAACGCGGAGAAGACTCCCCTGCTGCCCCACCGGCTGAAAATCCCATCTGGAAAGGTTTGGAACGTTTTAAAAGTAAAGGAACCGAAAATTGATCATAATAACCTTGTAATATTCATTGATATGCCAAATCCAAAACGACGCCACAGTCAGCAACGCAGTGCCAAGCGCCGCACGCATTACAAAGCCAGCGAGGTAACCATCAGCACCGATGGTACGACCGGAGAACTGCATGTCCGTCATCGCGCACATGTGAATGAGGGCAAGCTGTACTACAAAGGAAAGTTGGTAGCTGAGAAAGCACCTCTTCGCGCGCTTTAATCAAACCTTTTGCATGTAATCCCGCAACCGGCGTTCGGCCGTAACAGGATTTTTGCTTTTATGCCATCCCGCATTGGTATAGACCTGATGGGGGGCGACCACGCCCCTGCCGAGGTAGTTCTGGGCATACGTCGCTATCTGGACAATACACCCGAACCGGCACACCTGCATTTGTTGGGTGACGAAACCCAGGGTAAGCCCCTGCTTGAACAGTACAGCATTCCCGCCGACGCCCATACCTGGCATAGTACCCAGGAGGTCATTGGTATGCACGAACATCCTACCCGTGCATTGAAGGAAAAACCCCGATCCTCTATCGCCAAAGGTTTCCAACTGCTGGCCGCCGGCGAAATAGATGCCTTCCTCAGTGCCGGAAATACCGGTGCCATGCTGGTGGGCACACTCTTCAGCATACAGGCGCTGGAAGGCGTGATCCGACCCACCATGGGTACTGTGATGCCCAAGATCGGGGGTGGTACCGGATTGATCCTGGATGTTGGGTTAAACGCCGACTGCAAGCCGGAACAATTGAATCAATTTGCCGTGATGGGCGCTGTGTATGCCCGACATATGCTGGGTATCGAGCATCCCAAGGTGGGACTGCTGAATGTTGGGGAAGAGGAAGGAAAGGGAAACCTGCTGGCGCAAGCCTCCTATCCGCTACTGAAACAAAACACCTCGATTGAGTTTGTTGGCAATATCGAAGGCAGAGACCTGATGAGAGACAAGGCCGACGTGATGGTATGCGAAGGGTTCACCGGCAATATCGTACTTAAAATGGCCGAGTCGCTCTATGATATGGCACAGCAAACCGGCATCGATCATCCCTTCTTGAATCGTTTTCATTTTGAGCATTATGGTGGAACACCTGTGCTGGGCGTTCGCAAACCTGTGATCGTGGGCCATGGCATTTCCGGCGCGCTGGCATTTAGTAATATGATCCGATTAGCAGAACAAATGTTAAAGACGGACATATTGGGCAAAATGGTTGCGGAAATTGCCCGTATGAATAAAATAAGTCCCTCCGAAATACGTTAGATTGCAAAAAAAGTCTTGCGTTCGATCACCACGCTCCTGGCGCTACTTTTTCATCTGTTGTTACAAGGGCAGAACAGCTCCCAGCCACCTCTCCTGCTACCTCCTTTTATACCGGACACCCGTACCGTCGGTTTCACACTTGCCGACCAATCCATATCCGTAAAGGAATCAACGTATGGCGGAACCAAGCAATGGACCTTTGTTCACTTGCATGGCAGTGAACCCACTTCACTGCAGGCCGCTGAAGAGATACTGCCTTATGCGGGTGGTCACTTGATCAAATTGGAGAATCGCAGCAACCGGAACTTGGTACTGCCATTGCAGAAGCGCAAATGGAAGATAGATCCCAACCGGATCTATTCAGACACCGGTATACGAATGAACTTACGCGAATTAAATAAAAACAAAGCGCCGGAGCAGGCGGTCGAGTTGATCCGTTCCTTTGGAGAACAGCTGTCATCGCTGATCCCTGATACGACCGCGTGCATCATTGCTCTACATAATAATTCAGAGGAGAATTTCACCATTCGGGATTACCTGCCAGGTGGAAAGCGTTCGAGAGATGCACGACAGGTTTTTGTGGATGCGCAGCAAGACCCCGATGACATTGTACTCACCACTGACAGCCTGATCTATGCCCACATGGCGGAGGCCTGTTTCAATACCATCTGGCAGGATTCGGCCAAGGTGAAACGAGATGGCTCATTGAGTGTTTACGCAGCACTCAGAGGAAGGCGATATGTGAATATCGAAACGCAGCATGGCCGCAAAGAGCAATACCTGCGTATGCTTCAGCATTTATTGCTTTTTCTGATGCGGGAAAAAGAGATACCCACCGCTCCGTTAACACGCCAATAAAAAACTCCTCGTGCGAGGGGTTTACTAGTCTGTGATCCCGCTGGGACTCGAACCCAGGGCCCATACATTAAAAGTGTATTGCTCTACCAACTGAGCTACGAGATCGACCGTTTTCGTTAGGGAGTGCAAAAATAACGCCCCCTAGCCTATAGTCCAAAAAGTTTTTACCCAATTGTGGAGACGATTCTAGCGGGAGGCCTGCGGAATTTGAGGTAGGTTTGTAAAAAGGGAGATATGTATTTGTCGTCTTTTAGCAACTTGTTTTCCCCCGCTTTGCCGGTATCGTGGAAAGATAAAGTGATCGTGATCACCGGCGGCACCGACGGGATTGGTCGCGCGTTGGTGGAGGAGTGCCTGCTCCAAGGCGCACGGGTGGCTACTTGTGGACGAAACGCCGACAAGCTATATCAATTACAAACGCATTTTGCAGGGGCCTCCCTTTTCACACACGTCGCCGATGTAAGCGTCGAAAATGATTGCCGGCTCTTCATCGAGCGAACCCTGGAAACCTTTGGTTCAATTGATGTGCTGATCAATAATGCGGGTATATCGATGCGGGCGTTGTTCATGGAGGCCAGCCTCGATGTGATCCGACAGGTCATGGATATCAACTTCTATGGGTCCGTCTACTGCACCAAATATGCACTGCCTTCCATTTTGAAAACGCAGGGAACGATCGTCGGGGTCTCATCCATCGCAGGCTATCGGGGTCTTCCCGGCAGAAGTGGCTACTCGGCCAGTAAATTCGCGTTGCAAGGATGGATGGAAGCCCTTCGTACCGAGCTGTTGCAATCGAATGTGCATGTCATGTGGGTCTGCCCAGGATTCACGACCTCCAACATCCGTCAGGTAGCCCTGAACAAAGACGCACGCCAACAGGGTGAAACCCCCATGGATGAGTCCAAGATGATGCCTGCTGCCGAATGTGCGAGACATATTCTGAAAGCTATGGCCAAAAAGAAAAGAACCCTGGTACTGACCTTCACCGGTAAACGAACCGTATTTCTCAATAAATTCTTTCCCGCTTGGGCCGATCGGTTGGCTCATAAATTCTTCTTTATAAACGGAGAACTCGTCAAGTAATCCAAGGACAGCATGCGCGCACCCCTCATCACCCTTTGTTCCGATATCGGCCAGCCGGATTACCTGGTGGGAGCCATCAAAGCGGTTTTGTGGAAAATAAATCCGGATTCACAACTGGTTGACATCACGCATCAGATCCCACCCTTCAATTTTACCCAAGCCGCCTATGTGTGCGGTACCGCCACTCGCCATTTCCCCGATTTCAGCTATCACCTGCTTCTGGTGAGTTTATATGAACAAAAGACGGATAAACTGTTATTAGCCTATCACAAACAGCAATATTATCTCAGTGCCGACAATGGGTTATTGACCATGATGCTGGGCGAGCGACCTGAAATCGTAATGGGGATCCCTTTCCCTGCCAACCGAACGCCCAATACCCTGGAGATCGCTGATATGATGGGAGGAACCGTGCAGCAACTTGCTGAGGGAGAGTCGATCCTTTCTGTGGGCATTCCCGATGTTCCCTACCTGGAAAGACATCCGCTCCGACCCAGCATCCACGCCGATTATATAGATGCTCAGATCATATTCATCGACAGTTTTGAAAATATCGTGGTGAACATCCAGAAAGATCTTTTCGAGGAACAACGAAAAGACCGAAAATTCCGGATCCATTTTCGACGGGACGAGACCATCGACCGGATCAGTGATAGCTATGCGGATGTAGGTCCAACCGGAAAACTGGCGCTTTTTAACAGTGCGGGCTACTTGGAGATCGCCCTGAATAAGGCCAATGCAGCCGGCCTATTCGGCTTAAAAGGGTATATAGAAAACAGCCAGCAAAGTCAACTGGCCTATCAGACGGTTCGGATCGTGTTTGAATAGGGTCATTCCACCTCTTTTTTAACGCCACAGTTTCGCCTAACCCGCTAAATTTGTATGCCTTCCCGACTACTGTTCACACCAGCAGAACGGGGAATTCCATACAATCAAACCGATTCTTTAATACTCACCAGATATGACCTTCAAAAAAGCGAATAATCTCACCGGCTGGATCGTATTTTCAATCGCCCTAATCACGTATCACCTGACCCGAGAGGCAAGAGGTAGCCTGTGGGACTGCGGAGAATTTGTTTCCTGTGCCGCTAAGTTAGAATTGCCTCACCCGCCCGGTGCACCTCTGTTCACCCTGCTCGGACGGTTTTTCATCATAATTTTTGGAGACAGGCCCGATACCATTGCCAGCGCGGTCAATTTTATGAGCGCACTCGCCAGTGCTGCCACTATCCTGTTTCTTTTCTGGACCATCACGCACTTTGCCGACCGCCTGGTTCGTAATGATCGTCGAGAGATCGAGACGGGTCACTGGTGGACGGTTCTGGGTGCCGGTGCGGTGGGTGCATTGGCGTATACCTTCAGCGACTCTTTCTGGTTCAGTGCCGTAGAAGGCGAAGTATATGCACTCTCTTCTTTTTTCACAGCACTGGTCTTTTGGGCCATCCTGAAATGGGAACAAGCGGATGAGTTGGCCGGAAATGATCCCGAAAAACGGTTACGCAGCGACCGATGGATTGTGTTGCTGTTTTTTATGATGGGGTTGTCCATCGGTGTACACTTGCTGAACCTGTTGACGATTCCGGCCATTGTGATGGTCTATTACTATCGCCGATTCCAGGTCACCACCAAAGGAGCGATCTATGCATTCCTGATCGGATGTGCCATCACCGGCGTGGTGCAAGTGGGCGTGATCCAATACTCCATGAGGGCTGCCAGCCTTTTTGATGTATTCTTCGTGAACGACCTGGGCCTTCCCTTCTTCAGCGGGTTTGCCGTTTACTTCCTTTTGCTAACCGGTCTCATTGGCTGGGCCTTATCCTTTTCCTCGCAATCATTCACTCGCAATAAAATGATTGGCTGGCTTGTGGGCTTTCTATTCCTGACCTTGCTTCCCTTCATTATCGTTCCAGGAGAGGGATGGAAAATTCTATCATTGATCGTGGTGATCGCGCTTGCCATAGTTATCAGTATGAAACTTCGAGCCGGCGCCTTACCCTCACTCAAACTCGGTCTTTGGTGCTACACGTTCATGATGCTGGGATATTTTATGTATTTCACCACCTTGATCCGTTCGAACGCCAACCCGCCCATCGACATGAACAATGTCGATAATCCCATCAGTCTTGTCGAATACTTAAGCCGCGAACAATACGGTAGCGCCCCATTGATCTATGGCCCCCATTTCGCAGCCACACAAGATGATCTTGATCCGGAAGAACCGACCATCCGTAATCCGGATAAATATATCCGTTTGGGAGATAAATACGCATCCATTAAGGGTGTGTTGGAATACAATTTTAAATCGGAAGCTAAAATGTTATTTCCAAGAGTATGGGATAATAGCAACGAACAAGGCCATGCCGATTTCTACGCCGATTGGCTTGGGCTTGGACGGGATAATAAAGGACAATACGAAGCACCCACTTTCGGAGACAACCTCAATTGGTTCTTCAGCTATCAAATGAGCTTCATGTATTGGCGCTATTTTCTTTGGAATTTTGCCGGCAAACAAAACGATGTGCAGGGCTTCGGAAATTATCGTGACGGAAATTGGAAAACCGGCTTCTCTTTTGCAGATGACAAACGGTTGGGCGAACAATCCAAATTGCCCGAAACCCTTCAAAATAATAAGGCGAACAACAAATTATACCTGCTTCCATTCCTGTTAGGGATTTTGGGCTGCATCTACCAATACCTCCACCATAAAAAGGATTGGATCGTCAGCTTCCTGCTTTTCTTTTTCACAGGTATCGCCATCGTACTTTATCTGAATCAACCCGGAAATCAACCACGCGAACGGGACTATGCCTATGTGGGTTCATTCTTTGCCTTTGCGATCTGGATCGGATTGTCTATCGTAGCCATTGTTCAATTGATTCGAAGTGCACAGCTACAGACTGCCCTCAAGTCTGTTCTTTACAATGGAGCCATAGTAAGCTTTTTGGTCATTCTGATGAGCTGTTTCCCCGCACCCGGTGGTACGGCACTCTTCACCGGCGCATTCGCCGCTGCATTGTTTGCTGCCACCACGCTCACGGTCGTGATGCTGGGTCGATGGGTATCTGCTAAAGGAACCAAGCTTATACCGGCCACTGCATTAGCCACGGCGATCGGATTGGGTGTAACGGCGTTGATGGCACAGCAAGAATGGGATGATCACGACCGAAGTCAAAAAACAACCGCCCCTGACTTGGGCAGAGACTACTTGGAAAGCTGTCCGCCAAACGCCATCCTGTTCACTTTTGGAGACAATGATACCTACCCGTTATGGTATGCACAGGAAGTGGAAGGGGTACGTCCGGATGTGCGCGTCATCAACACCAGTTTATTGCAAAGCGATTATTACATCAATCAGCTTCGTTACAAATCGAATGAGTCCGACTCGATGGATGTGATCTACCGGCCCGATCAGATCGCCGGTACGAATCTTTACACGATCGGCTATGCAAAACGACCTGAGATCTCCCCCTCCCAATATTATTATCTGGAAGAAATTCTGCGGTTGTATGTGGGAACGGACGATCCGGGAAAGATGGATAATAGCCGTGGTACGCCGCAACCGATATTCCCGACCCGTAACTTATCGATACCGGTCGACACCTCGGTGGTGAGTAAATCCAGCTGGATCAACCCACAAGACAGTCTTGTCAACGAAGTGAAGTTTACCATCCCCGGCGAACAAGTGTCGTTCAGTCGCAGCGATTTGACCATCTTAAGTGTTGTAGCCACCACCAAATGGAAACGACCTGTCTGCTTTACCTCTCCCTACAGTAAGTTCGGATGGAACCCCTACTACCGGAAAAACGGATTGGTTTATCAGCTGACGCCGGTGGCAAACAAATTCAATTACTCCGCATGGGAATTAGACAACAGTTTGCGAGCAGAGGGGCTTTGGGCAAGTGGCATATCCAACATGAACCTGCCCTTTACCTATGAGTTGTTGACAAAACGTTTCAGATTGGCAGGCGCTGAAAAACCGGGTGTGTATTTCGATGCGGAAAACCGTCGACACCTGATGGATATGCGCGAGGCATACTCCGAAGCAGCCGGCAATATGGCCGATGCAGGTAACCTGGAATTGGCCGGAAAACTACTGGACCTTATAGACAAAGGGATGAAGGAATCGAACATGCCTTACGCAATGCCCAGCCGATACAATCAACACAATCAAAAAGGTTTATTGTTCCTGGAAGCGGCCCATAAAGCCAAGAAAACCGACCTGGCCGAACGCATCGGTAAATCATTGCGAGCCGATCTCTTGCAACAGCGTGAATACAATACAAATAATCGGATTTTCAACCAGTCATCGATCAACGCCGATCAAGACGATCGCATTAACGATGCCATGCTCAAAACGCTCGAGAACATAGAAATGAAATATAAGAGTCCGAAACCAGTGGCCCCCGAGCCCGTCAAAGGAGCTGAGCCCAGATAGAAAATAAACCCGGAAGAACATTCCGGGTTTATTTTTAACCGACATGGTCTACATCCAGAACAATATCCACCCGCGCCAAGAGTTTGTTTTTTTTGATCTCCTCAGAGGCATGTATGATCTTCCGTTTGGCCTCTTGCCAGCCAGCCGATGACCGTGGCAATCGTAACCAGGCCTCCATTCGGTACTGATCCCGTACCCGTGCGATCAGTGGTTCTGAAGGGCCCAACAGAAAAGACTTCCATTTTTCTCCCATTGCCTTCATCCACTCTATGGATGCCAGCTGCACGATTCCAGCATCCTTGTGACGGAATAATATTCGAACCAACCGAAAAAAAGGCGGATAGCCAAAATCGGATCGCTTTTTCAATTCGGACGAATAAAAGGCTGCATAATCATGCTGCGCCACCTGTGCTAAAATGGGATGGTTGGGCTCGGATGTCTGAACGATCACCTCTCCCCCGGCATCCTTTCGCCCGGCCCGTCCACTCACCTGTTCCATCAATTGAAATGCCCTCTCATTCGCACGAAAATCTGCAAAATGCAAAAGACCATCGGCATCTAATATGCCTACCAGATCCACCCGATCAAAATCCAGCCCTTTTACCACCATCTGGGTTCCGACCAGTATATCCACTTCCCCCGATTCAAACTGACGGATCAGTTTATCATGGGCCTCTTTTCCTCTTACCGTATCCACATCCATCCTGGCCACCTTTGACTTCGGAAAATACTGCTGAATCTGCTCCTCGATGCGCTCCGTACCAAAGCTTCGTTGACCAAACCGGTGATTACCGCATGAAATGCATCGGCTGACCAGCGGATATTGGGTGCCGCAATAATGGCAACGGAGTTGATTATTTTTTTTGTGATAGGTCAATGACACGTCACAATGCTGACAACGAGGGATCCAACCACACACCGTGCAGATCTGGTAAGGTGAATACCCTCTCCGGTTTTGAAATAGTATGATCTGACGCTTGCGATCCAATACAGCCGTCATCTTCTTAATTAACAGCGGACTCAAAGAAACTCGCGTACGATCTTCCTTGAGAATGGCACGGGTGTCGATGAATCGTAAGGACGGTAACACGCCTGTTCCAAATCGCTCGGTCAACTCAACCAGTCCGTATTTACCTTGCTCAGATTGGTAGTATGTCTCCAAAGAGGGCGTGGCACTACCCAATAAGATCTTTGCCCCCTGCTGCGTAGCCAAATAAATGGCAGCATCCCGGGCATGATAGCGAGGAGCCGGGTCCTGTTGTTTGTAAGAAGCATCATGCTCCTCATCACAAATGATCAGACCCAGATCGGTAAATGGCAGAAAAAGAGAGGATCTAGCGCCAAGCAATACACGTATTTTCCCCGACAACACATCTTTCCAGATCTCTACCCGTTCATTACTTGAAAATTTGGAATGATACACTCCAACAGAGCCACCAAAATGTTTTTGCAATCTCCGAATGATCTGACCCGTTAATGCGATCTCCGGTAGCAGATACAACACCTGTTTCCCCTTCCGAAGAGCATCGGCGATCAATTCAATATAAATATGTGTTTTACCACTGCCCGTAACCCCTTTTAACAAGCAGACATCTTTATCATTCCAAGCTGCCGTAACGGACGCTAACGCCTGCTGTTGCTGTGCACTCAGAGAAAAGCCGACCTCAATAAAAGAATCGGCTCGAACGATCCGATCGACTTTTTGGTAGGACACTACCAAGATTCCCTTCTCTACCAATGCCTGCACAATAGCGGTGCTGACAGAATGTTTCTTGATAAAAGAAGATCGCTCAATGGGATCACCGGTCGGATTGTTGTCCAAAAACAACAAAAGCAGCTCGAGCTGTTTAGCGGAACGCCATTTACCATTCAATAGTTCCTGCAATGTCTTTTCCGATCGATAAACAGGGGCCAGCTCAATGAATACCTCTTCCTTATTGGTATACTTCTCCTGAAGGGAGTCCACCAGTTCAGCGATCCCCAAGGCAGCTAACCGATCGATGGTGGAAAGTACCTTTCGATTTTGGAGCACCAACTGCACCTCGGCGATTCGAAGTTGTTTTTTGACCGACAACGCCTCCGCCAACAGAAATTCAGGATCGTCCAGCGTAGTCAGATCTAACGAATGATCCGATCGGTATCTTACCCATGTTTCACTGGAAAGTTTAAAATTGGTAGGAAGGGCTGCAGCCATCACCTCTCCTTCCGTACACAGGTAGTATTGAGCGATCCAGGTCCAAAAATCCAACTGCTGTTGAGACACGATTGGTTCATCGTCCAATACCTGCAAAATGGGTTTTGGATGAAATCCCACGGGTTTCTGGGTATGCAGGGTTTTGACAATGCCGGCATATCGACGACGATTTCCCAAATTCACCTCCACCCGCTTACCCACGCCGATCTGCTCGCGCCACTCCTCGGGTACTGACCATGTAAAGTTTTGTGGCACCGCGATCGGAACGATCACTTCCGCATACAAGGATGAGCCTGTTTCATTGCCTGGAAAAAGAAAAGGTTGTGCGTTGGCGGGCATTGGATAGCAAATCTAATCATCGTTGACAAGGAAAGGAACTATGGACGAACCCAACTTGCCTTTCGCTCCAACAGAGCGCTTTCAATCCGGGCATAGACATTGTCTTTCAATGTCTCCAGGTCATCCAAGGTGTAGCCGGTCACCGGAATTTCCTCCAAGTAGAAGGCACGGCTCCCGCCCGGATTCATGGAGAACAGGGAATCATAATGCATACGATCGTAGGCATCCAGAAAAAGAAGGGGTTTGATGGGGGTCTGGGTTTCAATGGCCAAGCGGAAGGCGCCGTTATAAAAATTGGACAAAGCTGTTTTCCCCATGTTGAAAGTGCCCTCGGGATAGATCAGCACCGAAATCCCCTGCCGAAGAAACCGACGCAGCGCCTCCACACTCCTGGCCCGACTCTCTGGATCTTTTCGGTGTACACAGATGACCACCAATTGATACACATATCCGAAGATGGGATAGCGGCCATATTCCGCCGCGCCCAATGCCCGAAAGGGCTGACGCACGCTGGTAATGATGAGGGCGGCATCGATATACGAAATATGATTCCCGACAAAAATGTATGACTTGTTTGGATCGGGACGGTTATCGGCATCCACCTGATGCTGGATACCGATCAGCAGGAGCCAGCAATCGCCCCAAAAACGGCAAAGGCGCATGATGGCATTGCCTCCTCTTATTTTCCCGCCCAGTGCCGACAGCATGAAAAAAGGGAATAAAAGGATCAGCAACGCCAGGAAAACAATAAAGGCGTAAACACTGTAAAGAAAACGAAAAGCAGATCGGAGGAATTTCACGACAGCAAAATTGAGGTTTCGAAAGCAGAGTTGCCGAATTGGGGCAGATAATAATTCTCAACACATCCTGCCGACTCTCCCAACTCGGCTTATTTTCGCGTACATGACGGATTCGTCCACCAAGACGGTCGCCTTCCATACCCTGGGATGCAAACTGAATTTTTCTGAAACCTCCACCCTTTCCCGAATGATGGAAACCGAAGGTTTTGAAAAGAGGGAATTTGAAGACCAGGCGGATGTTTATGTGATCAATACGTGCTCGGTTACCGAAAATGCAGATAAGGAATGTCGTCAATTGGTTCGACGGATCCAGCGACGGGCACCGGAAAGCATGGTGGTGATAACAGGGTGTTATGCACAGCTTAAGCCCAAAGAAATTTCCGAGATTCCGGGAGTGGACCTAGTGCTGGGTGCGGCCGAAAAATTCAATTTGGGCGCCCATCTTCGCACACTTACCAAGGGCGATTCGGCCAGGATCTCCAGTTGTGACATTGAGGAAGTAGACCGATTTTATGCGTCTTGGTCGGTGAACGACCGCACCCGAACGTTCTTAAAAGTGCAGGACGGATGCGATTACAATTGCTCCTTTTGTACCATTCCGCTGGCGCGGGGACGAAGCAGAAGCGATACCGTTCAAAAAGTGGTGGCCAATGCGGTGGAACTGGGGGCGAGCGGCGTGAAGGAGATTGTGCTCACCGGTGTGAATTTGGGCGACTTTGGTTTGTCCGGAACCGATGAAGCCGGAAAATCCGTGCGAAAAGAAACATTTTTTGAGCTGGTGCAATCACTGGATAGCATTCCGGGCATCGAACGTTTTCGCATCTCTTCCATAGAACCGAACCTGCTCACAAATGAGATCATCGATTGGATGTCGACCAGCAAGAAATTCATGCCCCATTTTCATATTCCATTGCAGAGCGGCAGTGATCGGATATTGGGGTTGATGCGTCGTCGCTACCGACGAGATCTGTACTTGGAGCGCGTGAGCCGCATCAAACAATGTATGCCCCATGCCTGCATTGGAGTGGATGTGATCGTGGGCTCGCCCGGTGAAGCCGGAGCGGATTTCAAGGAGACAGTCGACTTTTTGACTGAACTGGACATCTCTTATTTACATGTTTTTACATACAGCGAGCGGGCACATACACATGCGCTGAACATTAAACCGGTAGTACCCATTTCCGTCCGGCAGGAACGCAACAAGATCCTTCGGCAGCTATCCTATCATAAAATGCAAGCATTTGCAAGGAGGTTTGAGGGAAGCATCCGTCCCGTATTATTTGAACAGACTGAAAAGGATAAAATGATGGAGGGCTATACTGATAATTACATCCGTGTCTCCACTCCCTACCGGGCGGAATGGGTGAATCAACTCATTGACTGGAAACTTTGAACTGGTAACTAAAAACTGGGAACTAACTCCCAAACTACCCAAACTGTTCAAACTATTTAAACTGCCTCAACGCTTTGCGTTGAGGCCTGTGGAACGTACTGGACTCGAACCAGTGACCCTCACGTTGTCGACGTGATGCTCTAAACCAACTGAGCTAACGTTCCGGGGGAAGCAAAAATAAGCGATTTCAGGACTAGTCGTATGCTACCTTTGAGAGATGCGTATCTCGGCTTTTGTTGTTTTTTTTCTGAGTGTGCTGACCGGTATGGCTCAAAATTTACCTGTTGGCAAACGCACTATTACATACGTGGATGCGAGCCGATCCAACCGCCCTGTTTCAACTGATCTGTTTTATCCGGCCGCCAGTACGGGCACAAATACGCCATTGGCCGCAGGCACAGAGAAATATCCGGTAGTGGTGTTTGGCCATGGATTTGTGATGAGTCCGACCGCCTACGGTTGGCTGGCCGATTCCCTGGTCAAATGGGGCTTTATTGTGGCCATGCCCAATACAGAGAGCGGTTTCTCGCCAAGTCATGAACAATTTGGCAGGGATCTGGCCTTTCTGGCTCAACGGATCACCTCCCTAACCGATTCTTCGGGCAATTTTTTGTTTGGACGGGTTTTGGGCAAGTCGGCCATCGGGGGCCATTCGATGGGCGGCGGATGTAGCTTTTTGGGAATGACCTATAACACGCAGGTACAAGCGGTATTCAATTTTGCGGCGGCAGAGACCAATCCCTCCGCCAAATCGGCTGCGGCAACCATCCAGAAACCTGCCCTTATCTTTTCCGGTAGTCAGGACTGTATCGTGGCTCCTTCTGAACAACAGGTTATGTATTCCAATATCCCCTATGGATGCAAATCGTATGTGAACATTACAGGGGCACTTCACTGCCAGTTCGGTAATAACGATGGCACTTGCGTGCTTGGACAGATCTCATCGGGTTGCAATAACTCCCCCATCCAGGCTTCAGTTGTTTTTGAAAAGACGATCAGTCTGTTACGGCCTTTTCTTCAACATTATTTGAAAGCCGATTGTGTGGCGGCCAACCAGTTTGAAGCGGTCTTTACGGCGCTCACTGGGGCAACGGCCCAACGCACCTGCAGCAGCGATCCATTGGGTTGTGTAATTACGTCCATACCCTTTAGCCCTAATGACCAACTTATAAAGGCTTACCCAAATCCTGCTTCAGCCAGCTCGGGAATTACAGTCAAGCTGTTGCGTGGGATGTTCAAAGAAATTACCGTCTTGGATGCAAGCGGGAAAGCAGTTCTGCATTTTGGACAGTTGTCGTCACCGATGATCCGTTTTACCCTCCCTACCGGGGGAATCTTTCTGGTCCGGGCTAGGACCGAAATGGGGATATTTTATCGCCGGATCGTTTTCCACAACGAATAAATCGGTGATGGCAGGCGTTTATATTTGTCCTGACCATGAAATCGTTTCAGGCCATTATAAAATTTGAAATGAGTGAGGAGTTCATGCAACGCGTGCCTCCGCATCGCACCTATATCAATTTTCTGATCAAAAAGGGGGTGGTGGAACACTATGCGGTAAGCATGGAGAGCCAGCGGGCCTGGATCACCTTAAATGCGGAGGACCGGGATGCCGCCCGAAAGGTGCTGGCCCAGTCGCCCTTATTTCCTTTTTGGATCCTGGAGATCGATGAGTTGTTTGTATTGGATGGTCAGCAATATCGGTTGCCGGAAGTGCATCCGAATTGAGCACGTCCGTCAGTCATTAAATGGTCTGACCTGCTTAAGGTATAGCTTTCGATCTACCCCTACGATCTTGAATTCAATATCCAATCCATAATCAAAATATGATTTCGATTGTGATTTCCGCCGATAAAGGAAATATTTTACTCGTTCGGTTTCTTTAGCCAATTGCTGAATCTCTTTATCACTAAGTACAAGCCGGTTTTGGTCGAGATTGGATAATGTTATGATATCAACTTTATTTTGGCCGGGGTTAATTTCTCCATCGATCGGCGGATAACAAATGAATTGATCTACCACTTGCCCGGGCTTGGGTTTCACTACTGACTCATCTCCAAATTGAGCATTGACCACAAATCCATAATACTCCTTTCGGTAGAGATTTTTGGAGATGACTACACCGTTGGCCTTTTCATCTGGAAAAGAACGATGAACGAGCACCCCCATGTATACCTTTCGATGATCGATACCGAAATAACTTCGCTCCATATATGCGTCATAAGTCCACATACTGGCCCACACACCCTTGATCGCTCGATCTATGGCCAGGCTATCGTTATCAACTTCACCGGTTTTAGAGGTGTATACGCCCGCCCCAGAAAATCCATCGGCATCTTCCGCATTGGTAGAGGAGCGGAACCGCATCCGTCGATAAGAACCCAGCGAGCGAATTCGACCCGTAACCGATTGGAGCAAAAGACTGTCCAACGGATGAGTCAGGATCGACTTACGAACCTGCGAAAGTTTTTTACGGATAACAGAATCATTGAAAAATCCAGTTGGCATACTTAATAAGCTATCCAGGCGGAGATAGGCACCACATTTTCTCAAATGCTGATCCGAGAAATAGAATGGGATTACAAAAGCCGATTCAGGTGTTTTGAAACTTGCTGATTTGCTAAGTTTATGGAGCAGCGAGAAGTTTGCTGCCTTATTTCCGGCATATTGGCTGGCACGTTTTCCCATTTGTTCGACGTTCATCAAAGAATCAACACTTAGATCGGATGGGAGTACTATTTTTTTTGAGGGCCGGCTTTTTTTTGTCACCGCAACCGCCTCCATCAACCTATAACCCGTTTCATTCACATCAAAAGTGACCATTCGCCCATTTAACTTCCTTACCCTTTCATCTGAGAAAACAAGCTTGTCCGCACATACCGGTATACGCCTGTTTTGCCCTAAAACACTCAGATGACTTAATGGAGTTTGAAAAGTAGCAACGATTACACCGGCTACCGGAGGCAAGGTCAAGGGGGCTTCCGGCAATACCAAGATGTCCTGAATTGAATAGCCTCTCCCCTCATTGTTTAATGTATCGATGATACGCAATCGTCCATGTCCTTTTTGCTTACTGATCGCCTGATACGTTATCGACCCATATAGCTCTGAGGGCTCCAATAGGGACATAGTCTGACCCAAAAAGGATTTCTGACTTTGCAAATGCAGGCTACATAGCAATAATTTGACCTCACTTGATGCAAAAAAGGTATGCTGAATGGATTGAAATAACGTTAGAAGTTGTTTGGAACTCATTAGATCGACAGCGGCTAATTCCAGTGCATATCCCCCTTTATCGGCAATACGATTCAAATTGGCGAGCAGATACACCCGATCCTCAGAACCGGAATAATTAACTTGATTGAAGGCGTACAAATCAGATTCATCCCGCAAAACTTCCTGGCAAAAATTAAAATGCAATCGATAATCATGGCTATTGATATAGTATACTTTTTTGCGGCGGGTATCATACACAATTTTGACGGATGAAATCCCACCATATTTACCAGAAAGGGGCGTCCCTTCGAGCTTTTTAAAATCCTGATCCGATTCTATCGCCGACAGATAGGGTTGCGCAAAGAGTCCTTCAATGTAAAAGAATGAAAGAAGGAAAAACCAGGTCCGGATAGAGAAAAACATAAAAGGAAGGTACCAAAAGAGTAGGCCTGTTGAATTGGCACTCTGCTTAAAGGATGTCCCGAACTCTAATTTTAACAAGATGTGTGTACACAGGAAAGAAGCCCATAAAAAAGCCCGCCTTCGTTTGAACTTGGGCGGGCGATGTGGGAGCTGACGGGTTCGAACCGCCGACCCTCTGCTTGTAAGGCAGATGCTCTGAACCAGCTGAGCTAAGCTCCCTTTTGGGGATGGCAAAGATAAGGTTGGGCCGTTTCTTTTGCAAATTTTCAGGGATGAAAGGTAAATTTGCCCCATGAATCCTTGGTGGGACCCCAGCATACAGGACCAATTTGAGGTGGTCACGGAAGTGACGGAGGAGCCCCCCTGCCAGCTGATCGTCTGGAACGACGACGTAAACACCTTTGACTGGGTCATCCAAACCCTGGTAGAGATCTGCAATCATACCCTTGAACAGGCCGAGCAGTGTGCTTACCTGATCCATTACGGCGGGAAACATGCGGTGAAAAACGGCTTTTACGAAGACCTAAAGCCCGCCTGCGAGGCCATACTTGACCGAGGCATTCAGGCCACCATCGAGGTCACGGCAGCGTGATTCGGATCAAAATCCTGTAGACAGGTATTGAGGAAGCATCGTCCGCCACGTGTTCCAATCGTGGGGCCATTCCGATCCCCACAGATCAAGTTCATATGGGATGCCTTTATCGTACAGTAATCGGGCAAACCGACCCGCCGCACCCGGATCCTCATAAGCCCCTCTCCCACTAAGAATATGTATATGTCTGCTCTCCCGGATCTTTTCCAAAATGGAGTGATCGGTCAGATTGGCCATATAGTGCAAGGGGCTATTGAAATAGACATCATCATCAAAGTATCCCTTGGTGTATTCTGTCAAATCATACACCCCACTCATCGCAATAATGCCCTGTATCAAATCGGGCCGTTTCAGGAACAAATTCATGCTGTGCAGGGCCCCAAAAGAGGCGCCACAGACTATAATGGGCGTTTGTTCGCTGGTCTGGGCACGAACGAACGGCACCACTTCCTGAAAAACATACTCATTCCATTGTTGATGCCGGATCGATCTGTGGCGGGGATCCATATGATCATTCATCCAACTCTCCCGATTGATACTATCGATGGAAAATACTTTTACCATTCCCCCCTCAATATGAGGCCTTAGGGCATCGATCAGCTGAAAGCGTTCATATTCCAGGAAGTCGGCCGCGGCCGTTGGAACCAACAAAAGGGCAAAGCCATAATGGCCGTACACCGCAATGGGCATCTCTTTTTGAAGGGCGGGACTGAACCAGCCGGTAAGCGTTCGTTCCATGAAGCCGTTTGAACGAAAATAAGGTAAATTTGCCCCCTCATGGAGACCGGAAAACACTTCGACCACCAAGCTGCTGAAGCCAATTGGTATCCCCACTGGCTAGAGCGAAAATATTTTGAGAGTACCCCCGACGAACGGGAGCCCTATACGATCGTCATTCCGCCTCCCAATGTGACCGGCGTGTTACACATGGGCCATTGCCTTAACAACACCATTCAGGATGTCCTGATCCGCCGTGCCCGCTTACAAGGCCTGAACGCCTGTTGGGTGCCGGGTACCGACCATGCCTCCATCGCCACCGAAGCAAAAGTGGTACAGATGCTACGCGAACGGGGAATTCAAAAATCCTCTTTGTCTCGCGAGGAATTCCTTGCCTATGCCTGGGAATGGAAGGAAAAATATGGAGGTATCATCCTGCAGCAACTGAAAAAACTGGGATGTAGTTTGGATTGGTCCCGAACACATTTCACCATGGACCCTGACTATTACCGGTCGGTCATCGGGGTGTTCAACGACCTATATGAAAAAGGTTGCATCTATCGGGGCAAACGGATGATCCATTGGGATCCCAAGGCAAAAACGGCACTCAGTGATGAGGAAGTGATCCGCAAACTGACCAATCAGAAATTATTTCATATTCGATACCGGTTAGACCTTCCCGGAGAAGAATACATCACGATCGCCACCGTTCGACCTGAAACCATCATGGGCGATACAGCGATCTGCGTAAATCCCCAAGACGAGCGCTACAAGCATTTGCACGGAAAATTTGCGTTCGTTCCCCTGATCGGCCGACGAATTCCCATCATCTCCGACGACTATGTTGCCATGGATTTTGGTACCGGATGCTTGAAAGTCACGCCCGCGCACGACCCCAATGATTATCAGCTCGGCCAAAAACACCGGTTGGAAGTTGTGGATGTATTCAATGACGACGGGACGCTAAGCCCGGAGGCACAGATCCATGTGGGCATGGATCGATTCGAAGCACGGAAAACAATAGCCGCAGAACTGGATACTCAAGGATTCATCGTCAAGACCGAAGAATACACCAGCGAAGTGGGCTACAGTGAGCGAACAGATGCCGTAGTGGAACCCAGACTCTCATTGCAGTGGTGGGCTGATATGAAAAAGATCGCGGGACCCGCCTTGGATGCCGTAATGGAGGAAGAGATCCAATTCTATCCCGGCAAATTCAAGAACTTATACCGGCATTGGATGGAAAACATCAAAGACTGGTGCATCTCGCGTCAACTTTGGTGGGGACATCGCATACCGGCCTGGTATGATGCGGATGGAAATTTCGTCGTGGCAACAGACGAAAAAGAGGCCGGTGAAAAATATTTGAAACAGTTCGGGAAAGCCACTGTCTTGCATCAGGATGAGGATTGCCTGGACACTTGGTTCTCGAGCTGGCTCTGGCCCATTGAAGTATTCAAGGGCTACAGTCAACCCGGAAACGCCGAGATCAATTATTATTATCCCACCCAAACACTTGTCACCGCTCCGGAGATCATATTCTTCTGGGTGGCGCGGATGATCATGGCCGGGTTCGAATATCAAAAGGGAAAGCCATTTCAACAGGTATATTTCACGGGTATCGTCCGCGACAAGCAAGGACGTAAAATGAGTAAGAGTTTGGGGAATTCGCCCGACCTGCTCGCCCTGATCGATCAGTATGGCGCTGATGCCGTTCGATTCGGTATCTTGATCTCCTCCCCTGCCGGCAATGATCTGTTGTGGGATGAATCGACCAATGAGCAAGGATCGCATTTCAACAATAAGCTTTGGAATGCCATGCGCCTGGTAAAGATGTGGGAGGCAAGAACAACAGACAACGAGGGTGATACTTGTGAGTTTGCCCGCACCTGGTTCCGAAATCGATTGAATGAAGTACGGAGTGAGCTGGACACTCAGTTCGCCGAATTCCGTCTCAGCGAATCGCTAAAAACCATTTATTCGCTGATCTGGAATGATTTCTGTAGCTGGTACCTGGAATGGATCAAGCCCGGTTTTGAACAACCCATGCATCGGGAGGTCTATAACGATACCGTTCAGTTCTTTGATGAACTGTTGCAACTCCTTCACCCATTCATGCCGTTCATCACCGAAGAGATCTTTCATCAATTGAGATCCAGAGAAAGCGATTTAACCATCGGACGCTATCCCGCATCGGTTCCGGCCGATCCGGCCATATT
This sequence comes from Bacteroidota bacterium, assembly GCA_046081925.1. GTDB lineage: Bacteria > Bacteroidota > Bacteroidia > Chitinophagales > Chitinophagaceae > JJ008. The sequence continues at coordinate 31,706 of JBJTWV010000004.1, forward strand.
ATTGTCGGGCGAGCAATTGAAAGCAGCCATCACAGGCATCCGGGATACCCGAACCAAAAATCAATTGAAGCCCAAGGACCCTATCCAACTTTACATCCAAACCGGCAAGAAAGAAGCCTATCAACAGGCACTGCCCCTTTTAAAGAAACAAGTAAACGCCGATATCGTTGAATTTGTTACCGACCCGGTAGCCAAATCGATCAAGGTGGTCGTAGATACCGATCGGTTTTATCTGGTTGCTGAAAACACCGGCAACAACGAATCCCAACGGGCACAGCTCGAAAAAGACCTGGCCTACTTGCAAGGGTTTCTGGTTACGGTAGATAAAAAGTTGAGCAACGAACGCTTTGTTCAAAATGCCAAACCGGACGTGATAGAGAATGAGCGAAAGAAGAAAGCAGATGCGGAGGAGAAAATAAAATTGATCGAAGAAACACTCAAACAACTCTGAGTTTGAAGAGTTTGAAAAGTTCGAAGAGTTTGAGGTGTCGGATATTCCATCCAACAAATCTTTGTCTCTTTCTTTTACTGGTGGTCGGTTTGATGAATCCGTCACGGATCCAGGGACAGGCAACCTGGGAGTTTAATTGGCTACACCAATTGGCTGATAACCGCACCACCGGAAAAAACAAATTCTATCATGCCATCTCCGATGCCAATGGGCCGCTAACAGTTGCGATTCCGATCGGCTGGCTCGCCTATGGCCTGTTAGATAAAAATAACAGTGCGATACGGGAAGAAATCACCTGGACCATAAGCCAATTGGTAAACGGTGCATTCACCTATGCAATGAAAGCGGCCGTGAATCGGGCTCGTCCGGCGGCTGCCGACCCAACACTGGTGGCATTGGAAGACGTTCGCATTCATTCCTTTCCCTCCGGACATACATCATCAGCTTTTGCCTTGGCAACTTCGATCAGCATGGATCACCCACAATTGTATGTGGTCGCTCCTGCGTTCGTGTATGCCTCGTTGGTGGGATATTCACGTTGTTATTTAGGTGTCCACTACCCCAGCGATGTGCTGGCCGGGGCTGCACTGGGCTCGGCAAGTGCCTGGGCAACCGACAAAGCAGAAAGGTGGATCCGGGATGGAAACGCAAGAAAAAAGAATAAACAAAGACTCACCTTTATCTATTAAGAATTCTCATGGCTGAAGACCTGCATCTCCATTCCGGCAGCAAAGAAGAACAATACCGATCGTTGCTTCCACAGATCAAAGGATTACTGACCGGTGAAACGGATGTAACGGCCAACCTCGGTAATGTAGCGGCAGCACTCAAAGAGCAGTTCGGTTGGCTGTGGGTGGGATTTTATCTGGTCAAAAAAAATGAGCAAGGATCTGATGAGTTGGTACTCGGTCCGTTTCAAGGTCCTGTCGCCTGCACCCGTATTCGCTTCGGAAAAGGCGTTTGCGGATCGGCTTGGAAAGAAGGGAAAACCTTGATCGTTCCGGATGTAGAAGAATTTCCCGGTCATATTGCTTGCAGCTCCTTGTCGAAGTCTGAGATCGTCATCCCTCTACTACACAACGGAACTATCTGGGGCGTATTGGATGTCGATAGCGTGGAACTCGCAACATTTGACGAAATCGATGAACATTATTTGAAAGAAGTCGTTGGTTGGCTTACCCCGTAAGTTTTTCGATCATGTCGGATGTCATCGCCGACAGACCATATTCTTCCTTCCATCCCCAGTCGGCCCGGGCACAGGCATCATCGATGCTTTGGGGCCAGCTGTCGGCAATCGCCTGACGATAGTCGGACTGATAACGAATAGAAAAATCGGGGATATGCGTCCGAATTGAATCAGCGATCTGAGCGGGCGAAAAACTCATGGCCGATACATTATAGGAGGTACGGATCTTGATCTTATCAGCCGGCGCTTCCATTAACTCCAATGTAGCGCGAATAGCATCGGGCATATACATCATTGGCAGAAATGTATTCTCGCTCAGAAAACAGGCGTATGATTTTTTTGCGATGGCTTGATGGAAGATGTCCACGGCATAATCGGTGGTGCCTCCCCCCGGTGCAGATTTGTACGAGATCAACCCCGGATAACGAAGGCTTCTGACATCTACCCCGAATTTTTGGTGGTAATACTGACACCAAAATTCACCCGCATACTTACTGATGCCATAAACCGTGGAGGGTTCGATGATGGTATGCTGCGGACAGTTCACTTTGGGTGAAGTAGGTCCGAATACTGCAATCGAGGAAGGCCAGTACACTTTCGAAAGTTTCTCCTCCTTTGCGATCTCCAATACATTGAGTAACCCTTGCATGTTGAGGTTCCAAGCCAGCGCCGGATTCTTTTCACCGGTGGCCGATAAGATAGCAGCCAGCAAATAGATCTGCGTGATGTTTTGTCGGATCACCTGAACATGAAGCATTTCCTTGTTCATGACATCCAATGAAACATATGGTCCGGTCCCTTCCAAAAGCGGATTCATTTCCCGCAGGTCGGAGGCCAACACATTTTGATTACCATAGATACTACGTAGGGCCAGGGTTAGTTCTACGCCAATTTGTCCGGAGGCACCTATGACAAGGATCCTTTCTGTGGGCATGCAATCGGTTAATGCATGCAAAGATGTGGATTGAGGAGGAATTTCGGGTTATTTTTGAGGATATGAATACCCACCTGACGTCCCTGTTCAACTCGCAATCCTACGACCCGAATAGCTTTTTTCTGCTGGCTGGCCCCTGCGTGGTGGAAAGCCGGGAATGCGTTTTTGAGGTGGCCTCTTCGCTAAAAGCAACCTGTGCAGGTCTTGGTATCCCCTACGTGTTCAAATCCTCCTATCGAAAAGCCAACCGAAGCAGCGGAAGCTCCTTCACCGGTTTGGGGGACAAAGCCGCCGGAGAGATCTTGCAAGCGGTCAGAAACGAGCTGAACATCCCGGTAGTCACGGATATCCATTCTCCCGAGGAAGCGGCCATGGCAGCAGCCTTTGCCGACATCCTGCAAATACCCGCCTTTTTATGTCGTCAAACTGATCTGTTGGTGGCGGCCGCTGAAACAGGAAAGATCATAAATATCAAAAAAGGACAATTTCTGAGTGGCCCGGCCATGCGATTTGCCGTGGATAAAGTTAAACAAGCCGGTAACGAGAAGGTACTTCTCACGGAACGTGGCACCACCTTCGGCTATCAGGACCTGGTAGTAGATATTCGGAATATCCCGTGGATGAAACAGATCGGGGTACCGGTGGTCATGGATGTGACACACTCCCTGCAGCAGCCAAATCAAGCCGGCGGGGTTACGGGTGGTCAGCCTGAAATGATCGAAACGATCGCATTGGCCGCGCTGGCGGCTGGGGCCGATGGACTATTCATTGAAACCCACCCCAACCCATCTCAGGCAAAAAGCGACGGAGCCAATATGCTCTCCTTGAACAAGATGGAGAGTCTGTTACAAAAAGCCATGGCGGTCAGACAAGCAGTCACAAAATAAAAAAGGGCCTGCAAGGCCCCATGCAAAGTTCTTTCAATCGATTATCGAAGGTCCTCAACCATGACCCCGGGATATTTCTTGGGATCAAATGTGAACATCGCATCTGTCACTGCCACATCCGTTTTCATCGAGCTCACTGTATAGGAATAGCGGTTTCCGCTTTTTTCCATGACCTTGGTGCTATAGATAGACTGTGCGGATTTGTCGATCAGCAATACGACCGAGTGAAAATTCTTTGACTTGTCAACCGGTGTCATTTGAATTTCCTGCAACGTTTTGGATCCAACCTTTGTGTCCGGTTTCAATAGAGAATAAAAGTCCTTATCGTAAAAGTTGGTAAAAAGCTTTTGGGGTGTGATCGTTCCGCCGGAGGCATCCAGGTTATTGATCGTAACCTCTTTGGCTGCTTTGTCATAACTCCAGACGGTTTTACCGTTGCAGTATACCTCCAACCCACTGAATGAAAGTTTATAGCTGGTACCTTTCATTAGGATGGTGCCTGTTTTTGTAGACAATGCCTTACCGGAGGCATTTTCAACTTTATAGCTGAAATTGGCCTGAACGGAATTGTAGGTCTTGAACTTGGCACTCACCCCATTCAATACCTTGGTGGCGGCAGGATCGTTGGTGGTGGAATTCCCCTGTGCCAGTCCAATAAGGCCTGATAATAACAGGGAGGTTGCAAGCAGGTAATGTTTCATGGCGCAAAGATAAGCGGGTCTCGAATAGGACGAATGCCGGGACGGTTTCGTTGGTCGACGATCGCTGATTTAACAGGCCCCTAACGTCAGCCCATCTGATCGAGGTGCTGTTGCAGGTCCGCATCGGTTTTGATGAGCACTTCGCGAGCCTTGCTTCCCTGGCTGGGCCCCACGATACCCGCCGACTCCAGTTGGTCCATCAATCGACCCGCCCGGTTATAACCCAACTTCATACGACGCTGCAAAAGAGAGGTAGAACCCATTTGGTTTTGAACGATGAGACGGGCTGCATCCTCAAAAAGAGGGTCCTTTTCCGACATATCAAAATCCCAGCCTTCAGCATCTTTCTCATCTACATATTCAGGTAGCAAAAAAGCCTGCGGATAGCCCCGTTGGTCGCCGATACACTCCACCACCTGCTCCACTTCCGGCGTGTCCACGAAAGCGCACTGCAATCGGGTCAGTTCCCCATTGTAAGAGATGAGCATATCCCCTTTACCAATGAGTTGTTCCGCTCCTCCCGTATCCAGGATGGTTCTGGAATCAATCTTACTGGAAACCTTAAAGGCGATACGAGCCGGGAAGTTTGCCTTGATTGTACCGGTGATGATGTTGACAGAGGGACGCTGGGTGGCGATGATCAGGTGAATACCGATGGCGCGGGCCAGCTGAGCCAGACGAGCGATCGGCATTTCCACTTCCTTGCCGGCGGTCATGATCAGGTCGGCAAACTCATCCACTACGAGCACAATGAATGGCAGGTATTGATGACCTTTCTGCGGATTTAATTTCCGCTTGATGAATTTTTCATTGTACTCCTTGATATTACGAGCACCGGCCTCCTTGAGAAGATCGTATCGGTTGTCCATTTCAATACACAAGGCATTGAGGGTATAGACAACTTTTTTAGTATCCGTGATGATCGCATCTTCCTCGCCGGGCAACTTGGCCAGGAAATGACGCTCAATATGACGATATATACTCAATTCCACTTTCTTGGGATCGATGAGCACGAACTTCAGCTGCGAAGGATGCTTTTTGTAAAGGAGCGAAACCAGAATGGCATTCAACCCCACCGATTTACCCTGACCCGTTGCCCCCGCCATCAATAAGTGAGGCATGGCAGCCAGATCAACGATAAAGTTCTCGTTATCGATCCGTTTTCCGATGGCAATGGGTAAACTATGCGGGCTGTTCTGAAACCGATCACTGCTTAGCAACGTCTTCATACTCACGACGGTTTTCTTTACGTTGGGCACCTCGATACCGATGGTACCCTTACCGGGAATGGGGGCAATGATGCGAATTCCCAAGGCAGCCAAACTGAGCGCGATATCATCCTCCAAATTTTTGATCTTGGAGATACGAACACCTGCGGCCGGAACGATTTCATAAAGCGTAACAGTTGGACCCACTGTGGCACTGATCTTCTGTATCTCGATGGAGTAATTGCGCAGGGTGGAAATGATCTGATTCTTATTATTCTCTAACTCTGTGTTATCCTGAATGATCTTTTCACTTCCATGCTGCTCCAACAGATCCAAGGTTGGATATTTGTAATCGCGCAAATCCAATGTAGGCTCATAAGGAGCCATTTCTTCTTTGGAAAGCGCTGGCGACTCCTCGACAGGTTCTTCCGGGACCGTTTTGATCTCCAGGGCCAGGTCATCTCCCTCTTCATCCGACAAAACCGTTTGACCAGTTGTTATCACCTCTTGCATACCGGTGGTTGTATCAATGGGTAGTGTTACCGACACGGCTGGGGTAAGGTCAACGGGGGCCGTCTCTGTAACGGCTGCTTTATCCAGGTCGTTCTCTGACAATTCGGGTTCTTTTTCGATCAGGGTCATCTCGTCGGAAGCTTCCTCTTCGATCGGGAACTGCACCACCACCGGACCGGTTGAGCCTTCTTCCCCAGCAATGGAATTCCCATACATGTCATTAACGGTCATACCGCCAGCGGTTGCCAAGGCACCACTGGTTGCCGTCTGCTCGTCCTCTTCAACTGGTTCCTCCTCGATCGTTTCAGGTGCCGATTCTACATCTGTTTCTTTTTTGGCAAAAGGCCATTGCAGCGATGGGTTGAATTGCCAGATCAGGTAACCACCCAGTGACAGGAATAACACAGCCCCGGTACCAATTTTACCGATGGCCTGATCCAGGTTCTGATTGATCATCAACCCAACAGCACCGCCACCGAATGGTTTGCTTGCCGGGAAGAGATAGGAAAGCACAACAGAAGCCACCAGCATGCCGATCGTAACATACTTGACATTTCTCCAAATGGAGAATACGCGTCTGCGAAACAATAAATTCACGCCCACGACAAAAAAGAATGTGCAAATCAAAAAGGAGGCGAAACCAAAGCAACTTTCAAAGAAAAAAGAGGCCGTTAACGCTCCCAACACGCCCGCTGCATTTTGAACGGATTGGCTATTGAAAAGTGCTGAAAGTCCAGTGCTGACCACAGAGGAATCAGACTGCCAGTTGGATAAATAAGAAATGAAGGCGACCAAAAGAAACAAAGAAAAAAAGACCATGGATACCCCAACGATCTTCCAGGTTCGTTCGTCCCGAATAATTGATCGAAGGTCGATGGACTCCTCTTTTTCCGGTTCAAATCCAGAGGGAGTTTTTGTTGACTTTTTTGTCTTTTTGGAGCTGCTTTTGGTGGATTTGGCCATCGAAACAAAGATAATCACTTTGCTGTTTCGGTCCGAAGGAACGAATACCCTAACCAAGACCAACCTAATACTAGCAATAGGCCACCCAAGGGAGTTACCGGTCCGATCCAGGTGTACGACCAACCCATTACACGAAAGCACGTCAACAGGTACAATGACCCGGCGAATAAGATGATGCCGATGACGATCAGACCAAAAGCCTTTTTAGCGAAGTCCGTTTTCAAGATGGTGGAAGAGAATACGCCCACCAACAAAAAGGCGAGAGAATGAAATAGATGATAATCGATACCGGTCTGATACCCCCGGAGAATGTCCTCGTTGGTTGTTAACCGTCTTAGTCCATGTGCACCAAAGGCACCCAATGCTATACCCACGGCAATGGATATAACGGCGAAAGCCACCACGCGTTTATTCATGTAAAAGAGTTTGTAAGTGATCTACATCCGTGAGGGCCGACTCCTGCACCTGTTTATGTGCCTGACTATAAAAAGGGAGCCGTTCTGCCATCTTTTGATCGATAAATTTCCTCAGCTGCTCTTCGTCCATTTCCCGGATCAGTGGGCGTTGTTCACGCTCCAGCAACAAACGGGGTATAAGCACCGATAAACTTGCCTGAAGCCAAATAACCCATCCTGCGTCTTTCATTCGTTCCAGATTGGTGAAAAAACAAGGCGTTCCACCACCACAAGCGATCACCCCTTTTTGCGGACTTTCAATGAACGAGAGCAAACAACTCGCTTCCAACTCCCGAAAGGAGGCTTCCCCACGTGCATCAAAAATTTCAGAAACGCTAAGCCCCCCTGCCTGATTTGAAATTGCCAGGTCAAGGTCTACAAATTCGTATGAAAGGGCTTTAGCCAACCTGACTCCCCAATAGGATTTACCTACACCCATGAATCCGATCAGAAATATCTTATCGGGATACATGATTATCCTCTATTTAAATGCATTGAAACCGGTGATATCCATACCGGTGATCAGCAAGTGGATATCGTGCGTACCCTCATAGGTGATGACGCTTTCCAAATTCATCATGTGACGCATGACAGGGTATTCCCCCGTAATGCCCATGCCGCCCAGGATCTGTCTGGCATCCCGGCATATTTGGGTAGCCATCTCACATGAATTTCGCTTGGCCATACTTACCTGCTGAGGCGTCACTTTTCCCTCATCCATCAACACGCCAAGCCGCCAGTTCAACAATTGTGCCTTGGTGATCTCAGTAACCATCTCGGCAAGCTTTTTCTGTTGCAGTTGAAAAGCACCAATCGGTTTTCCGAATTGATTACGCTCTTTTGAATAGCGAAGGGCGGTATCGTAACAATCCATGGCCGCTCCCACTACACCCCACGCGATGCCATAACGGGCTTTGGTCAAACAGCTCAAGGGTCCTTTCAATCCCTTGATGTTGGGTAATATGTTTTCTTTGGGAACTTTCACGTTGTCGAAGACCAATTCCCCGGTGGCAGAAGCACGCAAACTCCATTTCCCGTGCGTTGTGGGGGTGGTGAACCCTTCCATCCCTCTTTCTACGATCACGCCTCGAATTTCACCCGATTCGTCCTTTGCCCAAACTACGGCCACTTGTGCAAAAGGGGCATTACTGATCCACATTTTTGCGCCATTCAGTATTACGTGATCACCTGCGTCCCGGTAATTTGTAAGCATGCTGCTTGGATCCGAACCATGATCCGGCTCTGTCAACCCAAAACAACCCAACCATTCGCCACTTGCCAGCTTGGGCAAATATTTATTTCGTTGCTCTTCACTTCCGTAAGCATAGATGGGAAACATGACAAGGGAGCCCTGCACGGAGGCCGTGGAACGAACCCCGCTGTCACCTCGTTCCAGTTCCTGCATCATCAGTCCGTACGAGATATAATCCAACCCGCCCCCACCATACGTAACCGGAACGGTGGGTCCAAAACAACCCAATTCGCCTAACTGGGATACAATCTGACTTGGGAACTCTGCCCGCTGTGCATACTCTTCGATGATCGGAGAGATATCTTTTTTCACGTAGGCACGAACCGTTTCTCGGATCAATTTTTGCTCCTCCGATAATAATTCGTCAACGGCAAAATAATCGGGGCTGATAAAGAGGTCGGTTCTGGCTGCCATGCAAGCAATTTTGTGATAGCAAAGGTAAGGATATCAGCGAGTTGGCATTAAGCCATCAGGGCCGACATTTCTTTTTGATAAACCAACGCCGCCACTCTTGCTTTTTGAGCGAAATCGGTTCCGCCGGATGCATAAATAATGGCCCGACTAACATTGACCAATAAGCCAACGTCCGAAGTACTTCCATGTTGGTAAACTTCCGACAAACTGCCCCCCTGCGCGCCCACACCCGGCACCAATAAAAAATGATCCGGCAGAATACGTCTTACATTGGAGAACGATTCGGCACGGGTGGCGCCAACCACAAACATCAAGTTCTCCTTTGTTCCCCAGGATGCTGCCGTATGCAAAACCCGTTCATAAACCAATTGATCGCCTGATGGCAGTAATTCAAAATCAGCGGCTCCCTCATTGGAAGTCAGGCCCAAAACGATCGTCCATTTGTCTTCCCATTGTAAAAAGGGCTTTACGCTGTCAGATCCCATGTAAGGAGCCACTGTGAGCGCATCAAACGCGAGCGAATTAAAAAAGGCACGTGCATACTGTTCGGATGTGTTGCCAATATCCCCTCGTTTGGCATCGGCGATCACCAGATGATCCTGACCGATATATTCCAATGTCTTTCTCATGGTGCTCCAACCCAATTCCCCTTCCGCCTCATAAAAAGCGGTATTGATCTTGTAGGAAACACAAAGATCCCGGGTGGCATCAATGATCGCTTTATTGAATTCGAGCACCGCATCGGGCTCCTGCATCAAATGAGCCGGCAGTTTGGATCTGTCCGTATCCAAGCCAATGCATAAAAAAGATCGCCTGGCCTGTATCCGTTCGATGAGTTGAATGCGATTCATAACGCGAATTTACCCTTTGTGAAGGTTTTCAAGGATCCAGGATTGAATCTCTTCGGATTCCCAATTGGCTTCAATATCCGGACGCGCCATCACTTTTTGCATGATGGCCTCTTGTCTTAGTGAGTTGATCAATGCTTCTGAATAGCGGATTTGGGGGCTGAAGGTTACCTGCGAATAGGCCGGGATCCAACGATCGGGATTGTTGGCATGCAGTTTCGATTCTATCTTTTTTTGCAACAGGAACATGGGATCCGCCACCCGGTCACGCATCTCCAGAAAATTATTCAGGGCCAACTCCGCAATGGCATCCCCATCCGGCTTGCGCAGAGCTTGGTATTGTTCCAAAATAGTCATCCAATCCGAATCGTGTTTTTCCATCAGCTCATTCAACACAAAACAATCCTCAAATCCACAGTTCATCCCCTGACCAAAGAAAGGCACAATGGCATGCGCCGCGTCACCGATCAGTGCAAAACGAACGCCGTGCACCCAGGGAAAACATTTTACCGTTACCAGCGATGCAGTCGGGTTGGTTCGGTATTGATGAAGAAGGTCGGGGATATGCTCGGCTGCATCGGGGAAATTCGTTCGGAAAAAATCCATTACATCCGCATCGGTCTGCAAACTCGCAAAGGAGGGATCTCCTTCGAAGGGAAAGAACAACGTTCCGGTAAAACTGCCATCCGGATTGGGTAAAGCGATCAACATGTAGTTCTTTCTGGGCCAGATGTGCAACGCATTCGGCGCGAGCAAAAATCCCCCCGAGGAGTCGGCCGGAATGGTCAATTCCTTATATCCAAAATCGATGTAGGATTGCTGATATTGGAATCGGTCGTGGTGGAGTTGGTACTGCAATCTCGTTGCAGAGAAAGCGCCATCCGCAGCAAAGATCAGATCGGCTTCGACCACGCATTCGCTCCCATCTCCCGTAGCAAAGACAATTTTGTTGGCCGACCAATCAACCGATTTACAACGATGCTGAAAATACAGTCGTGCCCCTTTCTCCTCAGCAACCGTCATCAGTGTTTTATTCAATTCGCCGCGGGATACCGAATTGATGTATTGGCCGGTTTTCCCATAAGGTTGATAGATCTCGGTGCCGTCTGCCTGATGGATCTGCCTTCCGTGCATGGGGATTGCGATAGGACGTATACGATCCATCACCCCTACTTCCTCCAATGCCCGAATGCCCCGATCGCTGAGTGCCAAATTGATCGATCGCCCGGCACCCACCGATTGAGTTCGCATGTCGGATCGACGCTCATACACCGACACCTCATGCCCCCTACGTCTCATATAGACGGCCAGCAATGAACCCACCAGCCCTGCCCCCACAATAATGACTTTCTTTCCCATGCTTGTAGTTATGATTGTAATAGTTCTTCAAACCGTTCCAGAAAACGGGCAATGTCGGAAAAGCGATTATACAACGGCACGGGAGCAAACCGTATGACGCCCGGATCCCGCCAATCGGTTAGCATGCCGGAGGCCTCCAATGCATTGAAAATATCCCGACCGCCCTGCGAAAAATAAAGGGAGGTCTGACAACCACGCTCTGACATCGCACTCGGTGTCAGTATTTCAAATAGTCGAGGAAATTTTTCCCCTATCCCATTTAAACCAGCCATCATCAAATAGGCCATTTGATCACGCTTGGCATGCAACCGATCTATTCCGGCCTGCCGAAAAATATCCAAGGATGCATGATGAACGGCCATACTGATCACCGGGGCATTACTCAATTGCCACGCCTCGGCGGTATGTATCGGCTCAAATCCTTTGGTCATTTGAAATCGATCTTCTTTTCGATAGCCCCACCAACCGTTGAACCGTGGGAGGTTGGCGCTATGATGCCGCTCGTGTACAAATATTCCGCTCACACCACCTGGACCGCTATTGAGATATTTATAAGAACACCAGGTGGCAAAATCCACATCCCAATCATGCAACTGAAGGGCGACATTGCCAACGGCATGTGCCAGGTCGAACCCGACCACCGCCCCCATTTTTTTGCCGGCAGCCGTGATGGCTGACATATCGAATAATTGTCCCGTATAATAATTCACTCCTCCGATCAGAACCAAGGCCAGCGAATCCCCCTGTTGATGGATCGCCTCGATCATGTCCTCCTTACGGATATACGTCTCCCCCTCCTTGGGAAAAACTTCCACGATCGCGGCATCCGGATCCAGCCCGTGAAAACGAACTTGAGATTCCATGGCATATTGATCGGAGGAAAATGCCCTGCCTTCACACAAGATCTTAAACCGCGTTGGCGTGGGCCGATAAAAACTGACCATCAATAAATGCAGGTTGACGGTGAGTTGGTTCATGACCACGATCTCTGTTTCCAACGCCCCCAATAGTGGCGACAATAGCGATGGGAAAATTTCGTGATAGGACAGCCACGGATGTTTGGCATCAAAATGACCCTCCACCCCCAATGTGGCCCAATCATTCAATTCCTGCTGCACATAGCTGCCGGCAACTTTGGGCATCAGCCCCAAAGAATTACCCGTGAAATAAAGTACCTCCTTGCCGGAAAGAACGGGAATATGAAAGGAATCCCTGAAATCCGCCAATGAATCCAACTCATCCAGTTGACGCGCCTGCTCGTGAAGGGTCGCAAGATTCATATCAAGGGATTAAGGCGATCACTTTTAATTCAACTGCAATTGACGTTGGTAAACTTTTCACTTCCAAGGTCGTACGACAAGCTTGAACACTGGAAAAAAAATCTGCATACACCCGGTTGTAGATGGGGAAATCGTTCTTCATATTGGTGAGGAAGACTGTCACATCCACGATGTGTTCCCAAGCGGATCCGCTGGCTTCCAGCACTGCTTTTACGTTGGCAAAGGTAGCCCGGCATTCGGCCTCGATGTCGTAGCTGCGGATGGTGCCATCATCATTCAAGACGAGCCCGGGGATACTGTTGTCGACCGCATTGCGGGGGCCAATTCCTGACAAGAACAAAAGGTTCCCCACACGGCGTGCGTGCGGATAAGCACCCAACGGTTTGGCGGCTTGATTGGTATGTATGATCGGATCGGACATAGCTCAGTAACGAATGGAGATGTTTTTGGGTTCAGTGAAAAAACGCATGGCTTCCCAGCCCCCTTCGCGCCCCAGCCCACTGTTTTTCACCCCTCCAAAAGGAGTGCGCAGGTCGCGATACAGCCAACTGTTGACCCATACGATACCGACCTGTAAACCGGCCGCTACCCGATGCGCTTTTTTTAATTCGCTGGTCCAAACGGTGGCTGCCAGCCCATAGCCCGATCGATTCGCCAATTCGATCGCCTCGGACTCCTCGCGAAAAGATTGCAGGGTCACTACCGGACCAAAAATCTCTTCCTGATTCGTTTTGGTATCCGGACCCAACCCCTCGATCACCGTTGGTAAAAAGAAAAAACCGTTGGCACATTCACCGGAAGCCAAAAAGGGTTCCCCGCCGGCCAGCACAACGCCCCCTTCTTTTTTGGCTAACTCCACACACGCGCAAACTTTATTAAAATGGGCCTGACTCACCAATGCCCCTTGCTTGTTGGCATCGTGCAAGGGATCACCAATGGTCAATTGACGAACCCGTTCAACAAAAGCCTCCCGGAAACGATCGTAAATGGATTCCTCTACCAGAATACGAGAGGTACAAAGACAGATCTCCCCTTGATTGGTAAAGGAAGATCGAATGGTTTCAGTAAGCATGGATTCCCAATCCGAATCGGCGAAGATCACAGCGGCATTTTTGCCTCCCAGCTCCAACGAATATTTTTTCAACTGCGGAGCCAATAACGAAGCTATTCGCTGACCCGCCCGTGTGCTTCCGGTGAATGAAATGGCCTTCACTTGCGGATGCATGACGATCGACTCCCCTGTGGTGGGTCCATCTCCCTGAACAATATTGAGCACACCCGGAGGTAATCCAATTTGTTTCATCAATAGGCCCAACAAATACGCGGTGCCAGGCGTGACCTCGCTCGGTTTTGCCACTACCGTATTACCTGCTGCCAACGCCGGTGCGATCTTCCAGGTAAATAAATAAAGGGGGAGATTCCAAGGCGAGATGCATCCAACCACGCCCAGTGGCTGACGAAGCGTGTAGTCGATCGTGTTAGCACCACTGTGAGACTCGGATGAAAACTGAGTGGCTGCGGCAGCAAAAAAACGAAAGTTGGAGGAGGCCCTAGGGATATCCACTTTTTTACTCAGCCAAAGGGGTTTACCCGAATCCAATGTTTCGGTCAATGCCAACGAATCCTGTGCCGAATCGATGGCATCCGCCAATCGGTTCAACCAGAGCGCCCTTCCTTCAGAAGCCAGCCCCGACCAACCCGGAAATGCAGCACGGGCGGCCTCTACGGCCCGATCGATTATTTCAGCGGATGCGATCGGTACCTCGCCCCGAACAGAACCGGTTGCAGGATTGACATTGGGCAGATGCTCAGAAATTTCATCAACATAGGCTTCCCCTCCTATCCAATGCTTTAATCGATATGGGGTCTCGAGGTTGAACATAGATCAAATGCTTCCGGTGCGACCTCCATCCACAGGAATACTGACTCCCGATATATAGGAGGCGGCAGGTGAGGCAAGAAAAGCAGCCAAAGAAGCGATCTCCTCCGGCATACCGATGCGACGCAGGGGCACCTCAGATCTCCATTCTTGCTCGATCGATTCAGCTGATCTATTTTCTTTCTTCGCCTTTTCCTCAAGTAAGGAAGTCAACCGTTGAGTACGGGTGAACCCGGGCAAAATATTATTTACCGTGATCTGGTCGGGTCCAACCTCGTTGGCCAAGGTCTTGGCCCAGGAAGCCACAGCGCCTCGAATGGTATTGGACACGCCCAAATTTTTCAGCGGAATTCGCACCGATGTGGAGATGATATTGATGATTCGACCATAACCGGCGGCTCGCATGCCCGGAATCAGCAGCTGCGCCAGTTGATGATTGGCCAACAGATGTTGCTGAAACGTCAGCAAGAATGCCTCGGCGGTCGCTTGGAGAATGGGACCAGATGCCGGACCACCGCTGTTATTGATCAGGATATGGATCGGTCCGGTAGACAAGGCTGAATCCAGGGCCTTATGAAGAGCATCCGGATCGGTGTGATCGGCAAGGACGATGCTATGGGATTGTCCGAAAGACTGATCCAAAGAGGATCGAGCTGCTTCCAGTGCTGAGGAAGATCGTCCCAGCAGCACGCACGAAGCTCCCAGCGTAGCGAGTTCCTGAGCAATGGCGAGTCCGATTCCTTGTGTACTGCCTCCCACCAAGGCTCTTTTGCCGGCAAGCGAAAGATTCATACTGTCAAACCTACGTCAAATTGTTGTAATTTTTCGACCCCAACACTCATGTAAAATCACTGCTATGGCCGTAACCGCCCCATTCAATTTGAAGAAATGGATCGATGAACACCGAGACTTGTTGAAACCGCCGGTCGGCAATCAGTGCGTGTACAAAGAAGCATCCGACTTTATTGTCATGGTCGTAGGCGGACCCAACGCGCGAAAAGACTATCACTTCAATGAAACGGAAGAGTTGTATTATCAGATCGAAGGCGATATCACGGTCAAGATCATTGACGAAGGCGTTCCCAAAGACATTCACCTGAAGGAAGGCGATATGTTCCTGCTTCCGGCTCGCACACCGCATTCACCACAACGCGGACCAAATACCGTGGGGTTGGTGATCGAAAAGATCCGACAGGAAGAAAAAGATGGATTTCAGTGGTTCTGCGAGAACTGCGGACATCTGCTACATGAATCCAAACTGGTAGTGACCGATATCGTCAAACAACTTCCGCCGGTAATGGAATCCTTTTACCAATCGGAGGAAAAACGCACCTGTGAAAAATGCGGATCGGTGATGCAACCACCGGTACGGAAATCCTGATGACGGTGACGATCGACATACACACGCATATCCTTCCCGAGCACATGCCCCATTGGGCGCAGCGTTTCGGCTATGGCGATTTCATTCATTTGGAACATCTAAATTGTCAGGCCTGCATGATGAAAGGTGACCGGGTGTTTCGTCAAATAGAAAGCAATTGTTATCGTGCGGAAGATCGGTTTCGGGATATGGAGCAAACCGGCGTGGACAAACAAGTACTGTCAACCATTCCGGTGCTTTTCAATTATTGGGCTAAACCAACTGATGCCCTACAAACAGCTCAATTTTTTAACGACCATATTGCCGAGACCGTTCGGACTCACCCCGATCGGTTCATTGGCCTGGGTACGCTTCCCATGCAGGACACCGATCTCGCCATCAAGGAAATGCAACGATGTGTGAAGGAACTGGGGCTGGCCGGTGTCGAAATAGGCACCAATGTAAATGGGCTGAATTTGTCAGAAGACAGGTTTCGACCTTTTTTTGCCGAGGCGGAAAAATTACAATGTGCGGTATTCATTCATCCCTGGGAGATGATGGGAGAAGATCAGATGCAGGCCTACTGGCTACCTTGGCTGGTGGGCATGCCTGCCGAAACTACCAGAGCCATCTGTTCACTCATTTTTGGGGGCGTCTTCGAATCCTATCCAAAACTACGGGTGGCCTTTGCACACGGCGGTGGCTCGTTCCCCTATACTCTGGGGCGAATACAACATGGCTTTGATGCACGTCCCGATCTGGTGGCAAAAGATAACCACATACCCCCCGCCTCCTATGTAGGCAAGTTTTGGGTAGACAGCCTGGTACATGACCAAAAGGCCCTTTCCTTTTTACTTGACAAGGTTGGCCCCGATGCAGTTTGTGTAGGCAGTGACTACCCGTTCCCTCTGGGCGAGCAAATTCCAGGCGCCCTATTCGACACTACGATCTTTGACGAGGCGCTGATTCGAAAAGTACGATCGGAAAATGCGATGCGTTGGTTATTCGACCCAAACGGTTAAAGTTGTTGAGCGATCTCCTCCGATTTTAGGTTTGCATTTCGCATAGCGATGCTGCGCACGACTTGTGCCGAAAAATCAATGAATGCTTTTTGTGTGATCTCATCATCACCCATCATCACCGGTATTCCCTGATCGCCTCCCTCACGAATGGATTGCACGATCGGAATCTCCCCCAGGAAGGGAAGATCATATTCGCTGGCCAACCGACGGCCTCCTTGTTTTCCGAAGATGTAGTATCGATTTTCCGGAAGTTCTGCCGGTGTGAAGTAACTCATATTCTCCACCAACCCGATGATGGGCACATTGAGTTGTGCCTGACCAAACATAGCGATCCCTTTTTTGGCATCAGCAAGTGCAACATCCTGCGGGGTACTGACAATAACTGCGCCGGAAACGGGCACAGTTTGAAGAAGGGTCAAGTGAATATCCCCGGTGCCCGGAGGCATATCAATGATCAGGTAGTCCAAATCACCCCAATCCACATCCGATACAAATTGTTTGATAGCACTGCTGGCCATGGGCCCTCTCCACACAACCGCATTTTTTTCATCCACCAGCAATCCGATACTCATTAACCGTATCCCGAAGCGATCCAGCGGCACGATCACTCCCTTACCATTTACCTCTTTCATGAGTGGTCTTTCACCTCGTACACCGAACATGATGGGCACGCTGGGTCCATAAATATCCGCATCCATCAACCCCACCGATGCCCCGCCCTTTGCCAATGCGATGGCCAGATTCGATGACACGGTTGATTTTCCGACTCCCCCTTTACCACTGACAACCGCAATGATATTTTTTACACCGGGCAGCATACTGCCTGTGTCCTGACGCTTGGTGGTGGTCTTTGCGGTGAATTGAACATCCACCTGGGCATCCTTGTTTACCAGGAGTCGAATCGCATTCGTGCTGGCCTGCCGCATATGCTCTTTCATGGGACAGGCCGGGGTGGTCAATACCAACGTGAACGACACATTGTTTCCATCGATCCGAATATCCTGGATCATATTCAATGTGACGAGGTCCTTACCCAGATCGGGTTCCTGAACATTACGAAGGGCATCTAAAACTTGATCTTGGGTCATGGATAAAATGTTAAAAGGCTGATACAACGCAAAATTAAACGCTGTAGAGGTCAATTTGTTGGATAAAATCGAAAGGCAGCGAGTAATTTTGGCCCGTGCGTAAGATCCTGCTTCTTTTACTGGCGTGTGCCCTTCTGGGGATGAAACATAGTTATGCTCAATTTGAAACTACCCGCGATTCTATCGTGCAGTTGTACGGTATTGTGATGACAGCCGACAGTTTGGTAGGCATCCCGGCGGTCAGCATTCAAGTGAAAGGACAGAATAGAGGTACACTTACCAACAACCAGGGGGTATTCTCCATTGTTGTAATGAAAGGAGATATGGTTGAATTCACCCACGTTTCCTACCAAACCAAAACGGTGAAAGTGCCCGCCAATTTGGTGGGAAATCAACATAGCATCGTTCAGCTCATGGTAGCCGATACGGTGTACTTACCCGCTACTATCATCAAGCCCCGCCCCACACCGGAGCAATTTTTCCGAGATTTTGTGAACAATCCGATCCCGGACGACGATTATGAGATCGCCCGAAAGAATATGTCGGAGGCCAAACGACGGGCCTGGATGCAATCGACCCCGGGTGATGGCGGTGAGGCCACCCGCATGCAACTCAATAAGATCGCCACGCGTGCCGTGTACCAAGGGCAAATGCCCCCTATGAACATCTTCAACCCCGCCGCCTGGGGCGAATTCATTCAAGCTTGGAAGCGGGGTGATTTCAAGCGCAAGCCCTAAATTTTTTTTCAGGTAACTTTGTCAAAATTCAATTCGAATGGACCTGAATTCGAAAATCGCAGTCATTGGTGCCGGTACGATGGGCAATGGGATCGCTCATGTGTTCGCTCAACATGGATTCCACGTTTCGCTAATTGATGTATCGGCAGATGCGCTGGCCAACGCCTTGAAAAGCATTGGCAATAATCTTGACAGACTGATCAAAAAGGAGATCATCCGAAAGGAATTGAAAGAGGAGACCCTGAATAGGATCACCACGCACACCTCCCTGGAAGAAGGCGTGATCAATGCCCGATTGATCGTTGAAGCAGCCACCGAGAACATCGAACTCAAGAAAAGTATTTTTGTGCAGCTGGATGCCGCAGCTGATACAAAAGCGATACTGGCTACCAACACCTCCTCTATTTCCATTAACACCCTGGCCAGTGCCACCAATCGACCCTCCCGGGTGATCGGAATGCACTTCATGAACCCAGTTCCCGTTATGAAACTGGTGGAGATCATTCAAGGTAAACAGACAGATCCCGAGGTTACCCAGACGATCGTTGCACTTAGCACGGAGCTTGGAAAAGTGCCCTGTGTAGTGAATGATTTCCCCGGATTCATCTCCAACCGAATCTTACTGCCCATGATCAATGAAGCCATTCTAAGTTTGGAAGAGGGGGTTGCGGGCGTACAATCCATCGACACCATCATGAAATTGGGGATGGCGCATCCAATGGGCCCCTTACAATTGGCCGATTTCATCGGACTGGATGTTTGCCTCTCCATCTTGCGAGTGCTGGAAAACGGATTCAACAACCCAAAATACAAGCCTGCCACCTTACTGACTGAAATGGTGAAGGATGGAAAACTGGGGGTAAAATCGGGTGAAGGATTCTACGTTTACACGTCCGGAAGCAAAGAGCTTTCCGTGAGTCCCCGATTCAAAGCAGGGCACTGACTGTGAATGCACGCGATTATCTATCTCAGCTACATGTTGCATTAGATGCTGTTTATGGCGCATCCGAGACGGCTGCCATCGGCAGAGTCATATTGGATCATCTAGAGAGAATCAGCCCCATGCAGATGGATCCGGCCATCGGATGGTCAGCCGAAATCACTGCCCGCTCGCAAAAGATCCTGTTGTCCTTGAAACAGGGTGAACCCTTGCAATATGTTTTGCAAGAGGCCTGGTTCGATGGAACTCCGTTTTACGTAGACGCATCGGTATTGATCCCCCGGCCCGAAACGGAGGAGTTGCTCGACTGGATACGGAAGGATACGCCCCCATCCCCTGCACCCCAACGGATACTGGATGTTGGAACGGGTAGCGGGATCCTGGCTATTTCCCTGAAACGATGCTACCCAAACGCAATTGTAACTGCGATCGACATCAGCGATTCCGCTATCAGAACCGCTCAATTGAATGCAGACAAAAAAAATATTGACATAATCTTTTTGCAAAGGGATTTCACGGATACAAATGCCTGGAATTCCCTCGGAGAATACGATCTGATCGTCAGCAATCCGCCCTACATCAGTTTGCAAGAGAAAGAGTCAATGGCCACGCATGTAGTGAACTACGAACCGGCCCCTGCCCTGTTCGTAACGGGTAACGATCCGCTGTTGTTTTACAGACTACTGGCGGCGTTCGGGAAAAAGCAGTTGGTGAACAACGGCAAACTTTTTGTAGAAATTCACGAAGACAGGTCGGAACAAACCAACGAGATTTTTATTCAATCAGGCTACGTTACGGAAATCCGAAAGGATATGCAGGGAAAACAACGAATGATCCGGGCAACCCGTACCCGCTGATCAATCGACCCGAGCGACCACCCTGGCCTTCTCTTTTTTTGCTAATCGCATCACCCGAAAAACCTCCCCGTACTGGGCAGCCGTATCGGCATTGATGACTACGGTGGGTGTATCCACCAACGATTGGTAGCGACGGATCTCTCCTACCAGGGCCGAATCGAAGGCATTTCCCGCGATGGGAGTCGTACCCAAAAAGAATTGCTGGTTGCGGTCAATGGAAACCATGATATGTTGCTTTGCCTTAGTGTCCTTGGAACCGGAGGGATTGTTGACACTGACCACATTCGGATTGGCAATGGTGGACACGATCAGAAAGAACATGAGCACAATGAAAAGGATATCCACCAACGTGTCGGTGAATACTTCCGATTCCGCTTTTTGTTTCTTACGTAAACGAGACATATTCGGTTAGCGGGTGGGTTCTTGAAGAATATCCAAAAAATCGGCCGTGGCGGACTCGATCCGGTTTGCCGCTTTATCGATTTGGGTATTCAGATAATTGTAGGCCAGGTAGGCGGCAAGCCCGATCAATAAACCTGCAATGGATGTGATCAGTTTAGTATAGATACCTCCGGCGATCGAGGCCGGTGTAAACTCAGCCGAAGTGGTGATTCCGGAAAACAGTTGCATCATCCCCACCAAGGTACCGACGAATCCAAAAATGGGTGCCGCTTTGGATACGACGGCCAGTACACCCAGATTTTTTTCCAGGTTATACATTTCGAGGGCCCCGACATTATTCATGCTTTTTTCGATACTGTCGATGGGCTTTCCTATCCGCTGCAGTCCTTTATCGATTACACGAGCGACCGGATTATCCGTATTCTTGGCAAGACTTCTTGCAGCCGTCAGATTTCCGGTCATGATCTGATCACGAATGATGTTCATGAAATTATTGTCCAGCCGAGAGGCCTGTCGAATGGCTAAGCTCCGTTCAAAATAAAAATAGACAGCCAGCAAAAGCATGATGCCCAGCGGGATCATGATCCAGCCACCGGTCAACAATAATTCACCGAACCCGATATATCCGTCACCATTTCGATCCCCGGGGATGCGAGTGATGGCTTTTGACAAAGAGTCGGTCATCTGTAACAGATAGAGCATAAAAGCATCAATTTGTACGTAAAATTAGGCCGCCCGGTGTTGGTCCGGTCAATCCCTTTTTCAACAGACCTTAATAACGAAAAAACCGTTGTCAAAGTCATCCCTGAACAACGGTTTTAAAATAATCTTAACAGCGTTTCGCTAGCCTCGGTGCTTCGACTCGGTATCCCCAGACTGCTTCACCATCAACGCCATGATCTGTTTCATGGTATTTTCCATTCCGTCGGGACTACCATCCAGGAAGATGATATTTCCCTTGCCATACTCTGCAAAATTTTTCACCGCTTCCGTCCACATACTGAAAAGGATGACATTGGTATCCAGATTTGCCTGCTTCATCTGTTCGGCAGCTTCCGTCATACCGGCTGCAACTTCTTTGCGGAAGAGCGCAACGCCTTGCCCACGCAAACGAGCTGCTTCCCGTTCCGCCTCGGCAGCGATCTTGATGGCATTTCCATCCGCCTCGGCTCCTTTTGTTTTTGTGATCAGCAAGGCCTGACCCTCATTTTCGGCAGCGGCTTTCAAATTGTTTGAAGCAACCACTTTGCTCATGGAATCCAATATCACTTTATCGAAGGTGATGTCGTTGATCTGAAGGTCTTGCAAATGATAGCCCCACTCTTCGAGGGAGTGGTCAACCTCCACCTTAACATATTGCACGATCTCCCGTCGCAGGCCCAGTACCTCAGCTTGTTTTTTGGTGGCCACGAAAGAACGAATATTCCCTTCGATCGTCCGCACCAACGCCTGCATCAGGTCTTTATCGGTAATGAACTTGAAGGCCACTTTCTTGATGGTTTCCTCTTCCGAGTTCTGAACGGAATAGAGCAACATACTTTTGAAATAGACATTTGCCTGGTCGGCCGTAACGGCCTGAAACTCCAACTCCACCGATCGGTTCTGGATCGATACTTTTTTAAACACGGTCTCCAGCAGCGGGAGCTTCATATTCAATCCCGGACGGGCAACGCGACGATATTTGCCGAACATGATGATGACCGCGATGTACCCCTGATTGACAGTATAGAGAGAACTGAAGAAAAGGATGAGTAATACCCATATCCACCAGTTGGAAAGAAGTTCTGCTAGCATATGTATGTTGTTTTAATGAAATTAATGATTCTCTGCCGCAATTTGCACCAGGTGAACCAGGGTTTCTACCGCCTTGTTCATATCCTGCACGCAGATGAACTCATGCTTGGAATGAATGGCCTGCTGACCTGCGAACAAGTTTGGACAAGGTAATCCCATAAAGGAAAGCCGACTGCCGTCGGTGCCACCACGTATGGAGCCCGGATTGGGTTGCAAGCCAGCCCGCAACATCGCCTCCCGGGCAAAAGCCACGATACGAGGATGTTTTTCGAGTACTTCTTTCATATTCCGGTACTGCTCCTTTACCTGAAATTCGTATCGGGCTGCCGGATAAACTGATACCACGGCATCCACAATGGATCGGAGCAAAGCCTCTTTTTCCTCCAAGTTGGCCGTGACAAAATCCCGGATGATAAAATCGATGGTGCATTTTTCGGCGATACCGTCTACCTGTACCGGATGAATGAACCCTTCCATACCGCTGGTATGTTCGGGCGACAGTTCACGGGGTAAGGCCGCCAATACCTCGCCCGCCAATTTCAACGCGTTGATCAACTTGCCTTTTGCTGCACCCGGATGTGCACTGACGCCGTGGATCGTGATCGTTACCCCATCAGCACTGAAATTTTCCTCCTCCAACATACCCGGCTCACCGCCATCCAAGGTGTATCCAAAATCGGCTCCCAATTTTTGCAGATCGACATGATTCACTCCCCTACCTACTTCCTCATCCGGCGTAAACAAGATCTTGATCGTGCCATGTTCGACCTGTGGATGTTTCATCAGAAAATGAGCCAGATCCATAATCTCCGCTACACCTGCTTTATCATCGGAACCCAACAGCGTTGTGCCCGAGGCCGTGATGATATCTTTTCCCAAACAGTTTTTTAGGTACGGATAGTCTGAAAGACGTATGACCTGTGTCGGATCATCGGGTAATACGATATCCCCTCCATCATAATTTGCATGCAGGATGGGATTTACCCCACTCCCGCTGCAATCGGGCGCCGTATCTACGTGCGCACAAAAGCAAATCACCGGAGCCGGCCGATCCGTTGTCGGGGGGATGGTAGCATACACATACCCGTGAGCATCCAACTGTGCATCCGTAATCCCCATTTGCAATAGTTCTTGCACGAGCAAACGACTCAAGTCCTTTTGCTTTTCGGTAGAGGGGAAAGTGATCGAATGCGGATCACTTTGGGTATCATATTGTACGTAACGGCAGAACCGCTCAGCGGCGGTAAAATGGTACTGATCGAACATAGAAAGAAATCATTCGGATAAGATGATCCGGGAGCCTCCAACGATCTCAACCAGCTCCAGGTCAAAAATGAGGTCTTTGCCGGCCAATGGATGATTGGCGTCCAGAGTAACGGATGTCTCCTGTATGGCTGTTACAGCTACTTGCATATTTTGTCCTTGTCCGTCAGACATCATCAAGGGCATACCCAATTCGATCTCCATATCTTTTGGAAATCGATCTTTGGGCATTTCAATGATCATAGCTTCGTTTCGGGGGCCATAGGCGTCGACAATAGGAATCTCAATGGTCTTTTTTTCACCAATGGTCATGCCCGTTACCCCAAAGTCGAAACCGGCAATGACCTGCCCGCTGCCCAATTCAAATTCAAGCGGATCCCGCTCCGCGGAGCTATCGAATGTTTCTCCGGAATGCAAACGACCATGGTAATGAACTCGTACGGTATCTCCTGTTTTGGCAATGGACATAAATAAGGGGTTGAATGTTTATAAAGAATAGAAAAATCGGACTTGGCCAATTTAGCACAAGGTAGGTGAATTCGGCCACAGGGGATTGCGGGTGAAACAACCTTTTTTCCGCAATTTTGAGGTATGGGAACCATTCAAAAACTACTTCCATTTTTCCTGTGGGTCGCTGTGATCTGCCATTCCATCCAAGGCCATGCCCAAATAGTTCCGGGAGCCGAACGAATGGACCGTTACCTGCCTTTGTTGGAGGGGAAACGGGTTGGCGTATTTGCCAACCAAACCTCCCTGATCGGAAAAACTCATTTGGTCGACACCCTCCTGTCGAAAGGAGTAAATATCACCGTGATCTTTGGACCGGAGCACGGATTCAGAGGCAAGGCGGATGCAGGTGAAAAAGTTGGAAACACAATAGATGAAAAAACTGGGATTCCGGTCATATCGCTCTATGGAGCCAAGAGAAGACCCGATGCCAAAGACCTCGAGGAAGTAGATATCATGCTCTTCGACATTCAAGATGTGGGCGTTCGGTTTTACACATTCATTTCTTCCTTGGAAGAATTTATCGTATCCGCCGTTGAATTCCAAAAACCAATGATCTTGTTGGACCGCCCCAACCCAAATGGACATTATGTGGATGGTCCGGTACTCGACACCCGCTATCGCTCATTTGTTGGCCGTCAACCCATTCCCACCGTGTATGGCTTAACGGTTGGGGAATATGCCTGCCTGTTACTTGGTGAAAAGTGGATTCCGGTCGACAAGCTGAAAGCCTCCGGAAATCCAACAGATGTCATAGAAGCGTCCATCGAACAAGTTCCAAACCGGGCGAATGGAAATGACAAACAGGAGCCGCTTTACATCGAAGACCGACAGTTGGACAAGGTACCGTTGAAAGAAAAAGAATTTCAATTGCTGGTGATCACCTGTAGCGGGTACGATCATAAGTCTCGTTACGTATTGCCTGTCAAACCCTCCCCCAACTTGCCCAATATTCAATCCATATATCTCTATGCCTCCACGTGTCTTTTTGAGGGTACGGTACTTAGTGAGGGCCGCGGCACTGATAAGCCCTTTCAAGTCTTTGGCCACCCCGATCTTCCTAACACGCTCTTCTCTTTTACCCCTAACCCCAATGAAGGTGCCAAGAATTCCAAACACTTTGGCAAGAAATGTTATGGCTGGGACCTGAGCGGCACACCGGAGCAAGTGGCAAAGTCGATCAATGACCGCATCCAACTCAAATGGATCATACAGGCATACAAGCAATTTCCACGCAAAGACAGTTTTTTCCTCGTACCCAAAAGCGGTAAGATGGAAGAATCATTTTTTACTAAATTATCTGGGAATAATGAGCTGTGGCAACAGATCAAAAAAGGCATGACCGAAGAACAGATTCGCGCTTCTTGGCAGCCTAAACTGAATCAATACAAAGCCATTCGCAAAAAATACCTCTTATACAAAGATTTTGAATAAGGTGAATCGGAGCCTATCTGATCTGCGCATAGTGTTTATGGGCACCCCGGCATTTGCCGTGGCCAGTTTGGAGGCGTTGCTGCATGCAGGTGCCAACATCGTAGGAGTGATCACGGCGCCCGACAAGCCCGCGGGCAGAGGACTTCAATTACAACATTTCGAAGTCAAAAAAGCCGCCCTTCGGCACCAACTTCCGCTCCTGCAGCCGGAGAAATTAAAAGACCCGGATTTTCAAGAACAATTGCGCTCCTGGCAAGCAGATGTTCAGGTGGTAGTGGCGTTTCGTATGTTGCCCGAATCCGTATGGAACATGCCATCATTCGGATCCATCAACCTTCATGCCAGCCTACTTCCTAACTATAGAGGGGCTGCGCCCATCAACTGGGCGATCATTCGTGGTGAAACACAAACCGGCGTGACCACCTTCCGGTTGAAGCATGAGATAGACACAGGCGGCATCTTGCTTCAGGAAACGGTTCCGATCGACCCGGCTATGAACGCAGGTGAATTACATGATCGGTTGATGCTTGTGGGCGCCCGGCTGGTCGTGCAAACAC
Source organism: Bacteroidota bacterium (assembly GCA_046081925.1). Taxonomy (GTDB): domain Bacteria; phylum Bacteroidota; class Bacteroidia; order Chitinophagales; family Chitinophagaceae; genus JJ008. The sequence continues at coordinate 57,997 of JBJTWV010000004.1, forward strand.
TGGAAGGCATTTCAGCGGGAACACTTACAGAACACCCACAAATGGAAGTAAGCGCAGAAAACCCACTGCCCACCGCCCCCAAGATCCATACGGAAACCTGTCGGATCGATTGGAATCAGCCCGCCGAGCGTGTATATGATTTGATCAGAGGACTAAGCCCCTACCCCGGCGCATTTGCAGAGTGGAATCAAACAACGATCAAGATCTTTCGAGCTGAACTCGAATTATGTAAACATGACCAAGCTCCCGGCACCTGGCAATCAGACAACAAATCGAGATTTTCCTTTGCCGCCTCTGATGGCTGGATCCATGTACAGGAACTGCAAATCCCCGGAAAGAAAAGAATGGATGTAGCGTCGTGGCTAAGAGGCTATCGACTGCCCACTCAATAACTTACCTGCAAGGTGTACCTGTCATTGGCCAGCAGCCCCAAATAAGAGGCAGTTGCGTCGCTGATACGAATATCCAATCCTTCATTCTGTTTTATTCTAGGCATCTCTCCCAATACCTTCGCGAAAGCCTCTTTCTTATTGCCAGGATTGTATAGACGCACCACGGTACCCGGAATCAAATTGTCGATCAGTACATAGTGCTTCCCATCTGTATGGCCACTTTCAGATTTGAATACTGCACACAGTACACTCAGTTCTTGCGTAAGAGGTGACTTACTGATCTGCTTGGCAAACTCCGTTGCAAAGAAGGAGGAAGGCTTACTGGTGGGTGGCTTTTCAGTCCCCTTTGAAATGGTCGAATCCGGCTGTACAAAACCACAAGACAGATTTACTTTCTGCATTGATGGCTCGGAGGTCATCAGAAAACCAACCACCCAGTTCGTTCCTTTTTTAACATCTGTACCACTGTATTTATTCCAGCATTGCAACTCCCGTACGTCCACACCTACAAATTGACTCATATCCGATAGAATATCATCCGTGGAGGCATACAAGAAGATGGGCACCCCCTCTCCTTGCTTACGTTGAAAATTCGTGTCGGATAGTGGAACACGGATCACCTGATCGATCTGTATCCCTTTATTCATATCCAACCCATTGTAAGCTGCCAGGTTTTGGGGATGAACCGAATAGATACGTCCGATCGAAAACAAACTTTGCTTGGGCAAAACCTTATGCTCCAAATAGAACCCCTTTGCTGATTTTTGTAGGCGCAAACCCGATGATTGAGAAAAAACGGTGGCACCCATCACCAGAAAGAGAAAACAAAAAATATGTCGAATCCATTGGGTCAGCATAGATGCAAAGTTGGGCATTTTAGATTCATACTATGAAATCGATTGCTTCAGGATCCGCAAATGGGTGGGATAGTAATTATTGACTCGGTTCCCCAGCCCCTTCACCCATCCCATAGCCTGATCCAAATAGGTAACCACCTGCCACCCCTTTGATAACCCCGACGGATCAATCACCCCTTTCTGTAAATAGCGGATCGATTCATCCCGGTCCAATGAATGTGTTGGTATGGAGGAGGAGCGGTGCAAGCTGAGTGCTAACGCGTGATCGGGTATCCAATCTTTTCGCGACCAAGCGCCCAACCTTGTCCCGATCCGGAGCGGTGTACAAACGGATCCGATCTGATGAACCCATCCCACTTGAGAAATGGGCAAGGCCCAGCAAGTGTCATTCCATTCGAACAGATCGTATTCGTTGAGTTGCCACCACGAGGATAATTCCAGTTTTGCGGCCACAGAAAGTTCATTCAGGTTTAGTCGATTTCGGGACGATGCCCCCTTGGCCGCCGACCTTTTCCGAATAGCCGATATAAAAAAGCCCTCCCCTCGAATGGCATGTGGCCAACATCTATACCCGATTTCTGTGGAAACAATCCCCCACTGATCCGGATAGCTGATCGGGATAAGTTCCGCATCGAATTCAGTTAGCAGATCGGAGACGATCATTTCATCCTCTTCCCGGGAAAATGAACAAGTACTGTATATCAAGATGCCACCTTCCCGAAGGGCGGGCCAGATATCTCGCAAAATGCGATTTTGTCTGGCGGCACAATGAGCCACCGCCGAAAGGCTCCAGTGCCCCATCGCCTCTTCATCTTTTCTGAACAAACCACTTCCGCTGCAAGGGGCATCCGCCACGATCACATCAAAAAAACCGGATAACCGGCCTAGCACCGACGGATCTTCTTGCGTTACGACAATATTGCTGCATCCCCAACGATCCAAATTATCGGACAGGATCCCTGCTCGACTTCGAATGACCTCGTTGGATACCAGTAAACTGTCTTTATTCAGCAATGAAAGCAAATGCGTTGACTTCCCACCGGGCGCTGCACACAGATCCAAAACGCGTAGCGGTTTCTCGAGATCAACGGATTGGATAAGAAACTGCTCGAGTAGTTGACTGCTTGCCTCTTGCACATAATAGGTGCCTGCATGAAACAACGGATCGAACGTGAAAGAGGGCCGATTGGTCAAATAGAAACCGTTCGAACTCCAAGGAATGGGTTCCCGCTCATAAGGTATCGAAACCGGCTTATAGGGATTGACCCGAATGGAGGTTGGCGGGGGCCGAAGGTGGGCATCGACAAATGCAGATTCGGAAAAGCCTGGCAGTCCATCGAGATGCCCCAGAAATGTATCATGTAACCGCACGAGCTTAGAGCGATTTGATCTCCGCAATCAGATCCTGCAAGACCTTCTTGGCATCTCCAAAAAGCATCGACGTTTTGGGCCGAAAGAAAAGATCATTTTCAATACCGGCATAGCCGGGCTTCATACTTCGTTTGTTCACGATCACGTGTTTGGACAACTCAACGTCCAAAATAGGCATACCATAGATCGGTGAAGCGGGATCGGATTTAGCAGCAGGGTTGACCACATCATTGGCTCCCAAGATCAACACCACATCCGTGGTGGCAAACTCATCGTTGGCCTGCTCCATCTCACGCAACTTATCATAGGGAACATCTGCCTCGGCCAGCAATACATTCATATGACCCGGCATACGACCGGCCACCGGATGTATGGCATAGACCACCTCCACTCCTTTACTCTCCAATAACTTTTCCAGTTCATGGCAGGTGTGTTGCGCCTGTGCCACGGCCAATCCATACCCGGGTACGATATAGACCTTATTGGCATAACTCATCAGTACGGCGGTGTCGGAGAGCGTGATCTCCTTATAGGCACCACCCGTTCCGGCAGCCGCAGCCGCTTTGGCCCCGCCGCCAAAGGAACCGATCAGCACATTGGCCAATGAGCGGTTCATAGCTTTACACATCAAAATAGTGAGCAATGTGCCGGCGGCTCCAACCAAAATACCTCCGGTCAACATCACTTTATTATCATATAAAAATCCGCCGCAGGCTGCTGCCACGCCGGTAAAGGAATTCAGCAACGAAATCACTACGGGCATATCAGCGCCCCCGATCGGGAATACAAAAAACAGCCCATACAAAATTGAAAGGACAAAAACTGCATAGAAAAAGTAAGCGGAGGAAACCGGCAAAGCAACGAGGAGATAACCCGCAAGTCCTAAGATCACCAGCAGTAAGAGTATATTGAAAAGATGTTGTCCCGTAAAGGAAAAATCTTTGATCGATCCATTCAACTTCCCCCACGCGATCACACTTCCCGCGAAGGATATCGAGCCGATGATGAGCCCCAATAAAATGATGAGTAGAGTACCGGAGTTTACGGCAGTGTTAGCCTGCAAGTGATCGAATTCCACCAGGCTTATCAATGCGGCACAGGCACCGCCCATGCCATTGAATAAACTGACCATTTCGGGCATGGCAGTCATTTTAACTTTTTTGGCAGCGAATGTACCTACCAGCGTTCCCACCAGTATACCACCAAAGATCCAACCATGGTTACCCAGTGTTCGTCCTTCTTCCTCATACAGAAAGATGGTCCCGATCACCGCCAGCGTCATCCCGATCGCGGCAATGGCATTCCCTTTTCGGGCGGAGGCCGGATGTGACAACATTTTCAATCCAACGATGAATGTCACCGATGCGATGAGGTAAATAAGTGTAAGCAACGAAGCGTTCATGCGGAGGAATTATTTTTTCTTTTTGAACATTTCCAACATTCTATCCGTCACCACAAAGCCACCCACCACATTGAGCGTACCCAATACCACGGCCAAAAAACCAAGTACCAGCGCGAGGTAGTTATCAGATTCAGCTTTCCCCATCACAATGATGGCTCCGATAATCACTACGCCGTGTATGGCATTGGCCCCACTCATGAGCGGCGTGTGCAGGACGGCCGGCACTCGACCGATCACTTCGATCCCAACGAAGATCATCAGGATCACAATGTAGAGGATCGACTGATTGGATTCGATCCAGTGAAGTATCATTTGCATATATCCTCTTTTTTAGTTGATCAGACGCGGATGTACCACTTTCCCTTCGTGGGTGATACAGGACCCGCTGACCAGTTCATCGTCCCAATTCAAATGCAGTTCTCCTTCGGCCCCCATGAGCAATTGAAGGAAATTCTGAATATTCTTACCATAGAGCTTTGAAGCATCTGCCGGCATGGAAGCAGCCAGATTAGAGTTACCAATGATCCGAACACCCTTCCTCTCTACCGTGCGATCATTTTCTGTGAAAGGGGTATTACCGCCGGTGGCGGCCGCCAGGTCAATGATGACTGAGCCGGACCGCATCCCATCGATCATATCTTCCGTGATCAATAAGGGGGCTTGCTTTCCGGGAATCTGAGCGGTCGTGATGATCATATCGGATTTACACGCCGATTCCGCAATACGGGCTCGTTGCCGCTGTTTAAAATCTTCGGACTGTTCGACGGCATAGCCTCCTGCCTGACTGGCATCGGCCGCACCTTCCACCTCAATGAACTTGGCACCCAAACTCATAACCTCTTCTTTAACAGCCGGACGAGTATCGAATACTTCCACCACGGCCCCCAAACGACGAGCAGTGGCAATGGCTTGTAATCCTGCTACACCTGCGCCCAAGATCAAAACCTTGGCGGGTGCAATACTGCCGGCAGCGGTCATGAACATCGGAAAATAACGGCCATATACGGAGGCTGCCAATAAAACGGCCTTGTAGCCGGCAATATTAGCTTGCGAGCTAAGTACATCCATCGATTGCGCGCGGGTGGTCCTTGGCAGCATATCCAGCGAGAAACAGGTTACCCCCCATTGCGCCCAGGATTCGACCCGGTCACGTATGAAAAGTGGCTGATATACACCGATCAATGTCTTCCCACTGCACGCTTGCCCATCCAAATCCGTAAGTGGTTGAATGGATAATAATACCTGTGACGATCGGATCACTTCATTTCGGGCATGCACGTGGGCACCCGCCTGGATATACGAATCATCTGAAGCATACGCACTAAGTCCGGCACCCGACTCGACCAAAACCTTGCACCCTTTTTTCACCAACGCGGAAACAGACTCCGGCAACAACGAAACGCGCGACTCAGAACTAGGCTCTTTCAAAACACCGATGGTGAACATGTAGGCTGGTTTATGGTCGAAAGTTACGGAATTAATAGGCCAACCGGATATGAATCGGCTGCATGAATTCGGAGCGGAATAAAAGAATGCCCAGTCGAAAAAGGTCAATGGAGGCATGAACCCTTGGATGCGCCTTTAGTAAGGCCCATGCTTCTTGCATACCCTTGCTCCAGTAAATATCATCCAATATCAATATGGAGTCATTTTGTATGTAAGGAAGGATCTGGTCCACGTACTGCAGCGTGGGCGCTTTCCGATGGTTCCCATCCAGCCATACAAAGCCAACTTGTTTCAGGTTGGATAATGTCAGGGCCAGCTTGTCATCAAAATCACCAGTAATCGATTCGATATTACTGAACCCATCTGACCGAAATCTCTCCGCGGCCTTAGCGGCAATAAATGGATCCCCCTCTATCGTAAACACTTGCTGAGAAGGATCGGCCAAGGCCAGGTACTCCGTGGTGACCCCAAAGGAGGTCCCCAATTCCAATACCGAACCCGGACGATAGTATCGGATCAGTCGGTTCAGCAGCCGGCACCACTTGGCAGATTGCAACGAGCGCGAGGCGACAGTTCGCACATCTGCAACCCGCATTGATTTTCGTGAACCACCTCCCAGATCGACGCGATCGAATGTTGTCTGGTCATTCAGCAAATCGGATCGATAATTTTCAGGTAGGTCAAAGGCGGGCAGATGGCCGGTATCCGGCAGTACCCGGGTAATGAAATCAAAAAAAAAGGGGGAATGAACCCCATGTCCATTTTTGTCAGCGCAACTCCAGCGATGTTTCACATATTGCCCGAGCAAACGAAGGGAATCGTTCATGTAGATGTTGTTCAAATGCGATCCCACTGTTCATAAACCACGTCCACCTTGTTTTTTTCATCGGCCGGCTGATGCAACTGGCTTGTCAACTTCCAATCCGTCCGATCGAACGACGGAAAATACGTATCGCCATCAAACGCCGCTTGAACGGATGTCAGATACAAGCGGTTCGCTTTTGGGAAAAACGCCTTGTAGATCTCCCCGCCGCCAATCACACATACTTCCTTTACGTCCGATCGGGATGCGATCTCCAATGCCTGCTCAGGCCCATCGGCAACCGATACCCCTTCGGCCTGAAACGAAGGATTTCGTGTGATCACGATATTGGTACGTCCGGCCAGTGGTTTTCCCAGCGACTCATACGTCTTTCGACCCATGATGATGGGCAGACCCCAGGTAATGTTTTTGAAATGCTTCAAATCCCCGGGCAGATGCCAGGGCATTTTACCATTTGAACCGATGATGCCATTGCGGGCCGCTGCTACAACCAAGGATATTCTCATGGGCATATATTAGATGGCCACCGGTGCTTTGATGGCTGGATGGCATTGATAATTTTCCAACGTGAAATCCTCGTACTGAAATGAAAAGATATCCGTGACCGTGGGATTGATTCGCATGACCGGCAAAGGGAAAAACTCGCGGGACAGTTGGGTATTCACCTGTTCCAGATGATTGCTATAGATATGCGCATCGCCGAAGGTGTGAATGAAGTCACCGGGTTCGAGTCCGCAGACCTGCGCGATCATCAGTGTCAGCAAAGCATACGATGCGATATTAAAAGGTACCCCCAAAAAAACATCCGCACTTCGTTGATAAAGCTGGCAACTTAATTTCCCGTTGGCTACATAAAACTGAAAGAGTGTATGACATGGCATCAGTGCCATTTGCGGAAGATCGGCTACGTTCCAGGCACTCACAATCAGCCGGCGGCTCTCGGGTGTTTGCTTGATCTGTCCGATGAGTTCGTTTATCTGATCGACCACTTTTCCGTCCTTCCCTTCCCAACTTCTCCACTGTTTTCCGTAGACAGGACCCAGATCGCCCGACTCACTCGCCCACTCATCCCAAATGGACACACCATTCTCCTTCAAGTAGGCGATGTTCGTTTCTCCCTTCAGGAACCACAACAACTCATATATGATACTTTTGAGATGGAGCTTTTTAGTGGTGACCAAGGGAAAACCCTTTTGCAGGTCAAACCGCATTTGATATCCGAAAACGCTCCGGGTACCCGTGCCTGTCCGGTCGGACTTTTCTACACCGTTTTCCAGAATATGCCGTAGCAGATCGTGATAGGCTTGCATGACGGCAAGTTAACCAATCCTCCTTGCGATCGAACCCTATGGCCGGTGGTATGTTGGGAAACTGTGGATACTCATCGGCTCATATGACGACGCCGAGCTTTTTCCTTTTTCAAAAGATTCAATTCCCGGGACGTTTGGCCGCGGACCGATGTATTTTCCTGTGCTCTTCGCATCAGATACGGAATGACATCCGTGATAGGACCAAAAGGCAGGTATTTGCTGACGGAACAACCGGCCTTGGCCAAATTGAAAGTGATATTGTCGCTCATCCCGTATAACTGACTCCAATGGATATGCGGATGATCGATGGGGCGATTGAGTTCACCCAGAAGCTTGGCGGCATAGAGGCTGCTCGATTCGTTGTGTGATGCAACCATCAGGAAGATGCGATCGAGATGTTCTACGCAAAATGCCAATCCGGCGTCATAATCCCTGTCCGAACAAAATTTGTCCGGCTGAATGGGAGACGGATAACCCATGCGCTTGGCTCGGGAACGTTCCTTCTCCATATACGCACCACGCACGAGCTTGGCTCCCAATAGAAAACCACCCTTCACACACCATCCGTAAGAATCCAGCAGGAAACTCAACCGATCGTGCCGATATAATTGGTAGGTGTTGAAGACCACCACCCGATCCCTGTTATATTTTGCCATTAACACCAGCGAGACCGCATCGATGGGATCTTGGATCCAGGACTCCTCCGCATCGATCAATACCCCGATTCGATTTTTTGACCCGGCGGCGGCGATCATTTCCAGCCTAGCCAGTACATGGGACCATTCCTCCGATTCCTGCTTTGACAATTTATCGATCGCGTCCGGGTATCGGGCTGTTAGTTCCCCTTTTTGCATTTGCATCAATGCGTGCAGCTTTTCCAACAAAGCAAAGCGGGCGAGTCCGGTGACCTTGATACTGATGAATGGGATGTTGGGACAGGTGGCCGCATGCTCGATCACCCGAATGAATTCCCGTGTGGCCTCTTCAAAGCTCTCCTCCCCCTCTTTTCCTTCCACTCCATAGTCAAGAATAACATCCACCCCATAGGCATGTAATCCGTCCGATACCGTACGTGTTTCCAAAAGGGTCTCCCCGCCGACAAATTGACGAAAGATCGTATTGCGCAACAGGGAAAGAATGGGAAGTCTATTTCGTACTGCCCAGGGAGTGACCCAGGTACCTATTTTGACCAGAAGCGGAAACGACATCAATCGAAAGAGGAAAAGGGATTGATTCAACTCCTTATCTGATCGGCTGGCAAAGGCAATGTCCGTATTATCAAAATGAATGTCCGGAATGGGCGTAGGCATGAGCAATGGAATCGTTGGACGCAAAAATAGTCATTGCTCACCAACCCTTTATATCGCCTGGTGATTGAATGGCTGCAAAACCATTTCACTGACAACGCCGGAGGCAGGCTGCTGACAAAGGAACCAGATCGCTTTGGCAGCCTCTTCTGCCACGATCATTTTATCTCGCTGCACACGCAAGTCGATGGTATCCCAGAAAGGAGAATCAACACCCCCCAAATAGAGGAGCGTAAAGCGGATCTGGGTGCGTTTGCATTCCTCACGTAAACTTTGCATCATACCCACCAATCCATACTTACTGGCACTATATGCCGCCGCACCGGCCATGGGCACTTTACCCAACACACCGGGAATATGTATCACCAATCCCTTGCCGGCCTCTTTCATCACGGGTAAAAAATGTTTCATCAACAGAAAAGGAGCGGTCAGGTTCACGTCCAGGGTTTTGCGAAAATCGCTTTCGGTCAATTGATCCATGGGCTTGATGATCCCAATGCCGGAGGCGTTTACCAGTACGTCCAGCGAAGAGAACACCGTGAAATATTTCTGACGAAGAGAATCGATACTGTCGGGATTCGATAGATCCACCACCGCCGTTTGATTGACGGGAATACCCAGATCGCCTGCCACCCGGGAGAGACGGTCCGCATCTCTGCCAGCCAAAAACAGGTCGGCTCCACTCTGACGCAGCAAGGCTGCCGTTCGCCCCCCAATACCACCTGTGGCCCCAACCAACAATACTTTTTTACCTTTTACACTCTCCATAAACAATTTTTTTCAGAACAAACTACAGATGGAATTGTTCTGATTCTGTGTCTAAGGCCTGCCTAATATTCCCGCATCAGCTATATGCCGACCATCCTGCGATCCAAAAAGGTCAGGACATATACCTGATCGAAGAAGACCTGTATTTCAAACAGTTCCCCTTTCATCGATCTAAATTGATCTATCACCGAGCCAGTATGCGCCAGTATGCTGCTGAATGGAAAGCGAAGGGGCATACTATTCAGTACATAGAATCCCATCAGAAGCCAGCAGACATCCGTGTTTTGATCCCTTGGCTTCGGAAAAAAGGCGTGCGACAGATTACCTGTTGCGACCCCACCGACCGTTGGTTACGGAGCCGGATGGAGAAGGGCTGCGCCGACAATGATATTCAGTTCACGATCCTACCCTCTCCTAATTTTCTGGGTGCGGCCGTCGAAGTGATCGCGGGAAGAAAACAACCCATGTATTTCCAGACTGATTTTTATATCCGACAACGGAAGAAGTACGGATGGCTGATGGACACCAACGGCAAACCAATGGGCGGACAGTGGTCATATGATGCCGATAACCGAAAGCCCCTGCCCAAAGGGATCACCTTTCCGAAGGTCAATTATCCCAAACCCGATACCTATCTGGCAGAGGCAATACGATACGTACAGCATCATTTTCCAAATAATTACGGAGATGTGCACACCCAGGCATTCCCTATCAACCGAGCCGATAGCTTGACTTGGCTGGACGAATTCCTTTCCCAACGATTTGATTCGTTCGGACAGTATGAAGATGCCATGCATCCGACGGAACATTTTCTTTGTCACAGTGGCCTAACGCCCATGCTCAACACGGGTCTATTGTCGCCAACGGACGTGATCGAACGAACACTGTCGTACGCCAAAAAGCATGAGATACCACTGGCCTCCACGGAAGGATTTTTACGACAAGTAGCCGGTTGGAGAGAGTTTATCCGATTGGTATACGAACAGGCGGGAAACAAGCAACGTACAAGGAATTACTGGGGATTCAGCCGAAAGATCCCGGAGTCTTTCTGGACGGGTGAGACGGGAATCGTGCCCGTAGACGCGGTGATCCGAAAATTGTTGCAAACCGGCTATTCACACCATATAGAACGATTGATGATACTGGGCAATTTTATGTTGCTATGTGAATTCGATCCGGACGAGGTGTATCGCTGGTTCATGACCCTATACATAGATGCATACGATTGGGTAATGGTTCCGAACATATATGGCATGACACAATTTGCTGACGGGGGGCTGATGACCACCAAACCCTATATCAGTGGCAGTAACTATTTGATGAAGATGGGGAAATGGGAAAAAGGGAACTGGCAAGCCATTTGGGATGGACTATTCTGGCGGTTTTTATCTGTGCACCGCGACTTCTTTTCACAAAACCCACGATTGGGTATGCTGTTAAAAACGTGGGATAAGATGGACCCCGCCAAAAAGAATTCGCACCTGCTTCTGGCTGATGAATTTTTGAAAGGGTTGGACACATGAAAAACATTCCGAAAAGCCAGTTGCCCCAAAAGACATGTCCTGTGTGTCAACGCCCCTTTTCCTGGAGAAAGAAATGGGCCAGGGACTGGGAGCAGGTCATCTACTGCAGCGAGCGTTGCCGTCGCCAGCCGAAAAACAATACCCATCCGCTTAAACTATCCACTAAATAGCTTGTTGTATAAGGGTGAGTCAGCTATTCCCCACAAAATATAAAGCCATTTTGGAGAGGATCCATTCGATCGATCCGGAGGCCTATGCACGTACCCGCAATTTCAAGGAGGGTGCTGTCAGCCGACTATCACCTTATATTTCTCGTGGGGTGATCAGTCCTCGTCAAATTCTCACTTCACTGGTTAACAGCGGATTCGAATGGACAACGGTAAAAAAATTTATACAGGAACTCGCTTGGCGTGAATTTTATCAACGGCTATGGCAGACGCTGGAAGACGACGTGTTTGACGACATTTTACAGGTACGCTCCGGTGTGCGAAATCGCCTGATGCCAACATCGGTACTCGAGGGCACTACGGGAATTGAGGCCATCGACCGGGGGATTCGCGAGTTGGAGCAAACGGGCTATATGCATAATCATCTTCGCATGTACGTGGCCAGTATTACCTGTAACCTGGGGCATTCACATTGGCCCATGCCTGCATCCTGGCTTTATTATCATTTGTTGGATGGCGACCTAGCCAGTAATGCCTGCAGTTGGCAATGGGTAGCCGGAAGCTTCAATGGAAGAAAATATTATTGCAATCAGCAGAACATCGACCGGTATTTTCAAACAAACCAATCCGGTACCTTTTTGGACCACCCATACGATGTGATTCCGAAACTATCGACCCCAGAGGCGTTGATTCCACAACAAGCTTTCAAAGAAACTACGGTACTCCCCATTACGGAGTTGCCTCAATTCGATACCAACAAACCGCTATACATCTATAATAGCTACAACCTGGATCCACACTGGGATCTTGAAGTGGATGCTAACCGGTTATTGCTTTTGGAGCCATCGCATTTCCATCGGTATCCCGTTAGTCAGCGAGTGATCGATTTTATACTGGCCTTATCCAAAAATATTGAGGGAATACAAGTGTATACAGGCGAGGTCAATTCCATTCAAGGACTGAGTTCCTTTCCGCGCATCGTCTCGAAAGAACACACCGCCTTCAGGCATTATCCGGGCATCAAGCAGGAAAGAGACTGGATGTTTCCGGCATTGACGGTCAATCACACCTCGTTCTTTCGCTTTTGGAAGCAGGCCGAGCGATCGGCATCGAAGATGTTTTCACGAAAGGGCAAGGCACTCACGGTGGCCGAATAACTATCTTTGCGAAAATCTATCGCATGTCTTCCAAAGCCCCCTCGGAAAGTTTAACCATCATGACGGAGCTTGTGCTCCCCAACGATACCAATCTGTTCGGTAATCTTATGGGGGGGCGCCTCATGTACTGGATGGATATTGCCGCCGCGCTATCGGCACAAAAACATTGCAATGCTCCGGTCGTTACCGCCTCCGTCGATAATATATCCTTTGAGAATCCCATTAAGCTCGGAAACGTGGTTCATATCGAGGCCAAGATAACCCGTGCCTTCAACACCTCCATGGAGATCCACCTGAAGGTTTGGGGGGAAGATCTAACCCAACAGTTCAAATACAAAAGCAACGAAGCCTATTATACGTTTGTAGCGCTGGACCCGAACCGAAAACCTCGGCCCGTATCGCCCGTATCGCCTGAAACGACGGAAGAGAACAAACTATTTGATGGCGCGTTGCGTCGACGACAGCTTCGTTTGATCCTGGGCGGTAAACTACATCCTGATGATGCGGCGGAATTAAAGGCTTTGTTCGTTAAGGACTGAGTCAGACGCTATGTTTCGGATGAAATCGGCTGGATTGGCCGATGGCATCCATGACCAATTGGAGCAGATCCTCGGGCGTAGATTCCGGATCGTATGCCAACGACTCCTTGAACGTAACCGTAATGGGTGTTCCCCATCTTTTCATCTTCAAGCCGGTTTTGTTGAATGCGCGGGAAAACCCATCGATCACGACGGGTATAACAATGGGCTGTAATTGCTTCATGATACGAGCCGTTCCTTTTCGGCCCGGGGCAAAAGGCGTAGTGGTGCCTTGCGGAAAATTGATGACCCAGTTTTCTTCCAAGGCCCTGTGGATCTTGCGGCTGTCGGATGCATCCAATCCCTGGATCTTCTCTGTGCCGGCAGAGCGCCAAGCTCGTTTGACGGTGATCCCACCCGCCAACAGGAACAAACGGCTGAGAAAATTCTTCTTCATGGTCTCCGCCGCCGCCACATAGTTTACCCGAAGAAAAGGGGCCAGTAGATAAAAAGGTAAACCCAAACGTTTACGGTATCCCCATTTAACTGCAGAAAAAATATGCAGAAATGTAATGACCTCGGAAAAGTAAGTTTGGTGATTGCTGACGAACAGTACCCGGTTCTTTGGAAGCTTGGCCAAGATATCCATCCCTTTTATCTGCATCCGATTGAACCATACTAGCCCGGGAAAGCTGAGTAACCCGATGACCAAATGCACCAGTCTTTTTCGGATCTGCCATTTACTTGTTTGAGGTTCCATATCAAACTGCGGATATCAAATGTACTTAAGAATCGCATCCGACCGGATATAAAAAAGGCTGCCCAAATGGGCAGCCTTATGCATTGAAAAGAAGTCGAATTTATTCGGCGGCAGGGGCATCATTGCCTTCCCCACCTTCCATTTTCTTCTTGAGATCGGCCAGAACGCCCAGATCACCCAAGGTTGCCTTTTCCACTTTACTTTGGATATTCTTAACGGCTTTCTTGGTTTTCTCTGCTTCGTTACGGGCATCTTTTTTAACGGCCTCCACTTCCTCGATCTTTCCTTGCTCCCAGATGCGGGTATGAGAAAGAACGATGCGCTTCTCATTTCGATCGAATTCGATCACCATGAAGTTGGCGGTCTCGTCGGCGGCGATGCTCTTACCATCTTCCTTGTTCAGGTGACGGTTCGGGGCAAAGCCTTCCAATCCGTAAGGGAGTTGAACAACCGCACCTTTGTCGTCGCGACGGGTAACATGACCTTCATGAACGCTTCCGATGGTGAAGGTTTCCTGCAGTGCATTCCAAGGATCGTCCTCCAGTTGCTTATGTCCGAGTTGCAGCTTGCGATTCTCTTTATCGATACCCAGGATCATCACATCGATGTGTTGACCTACTTTGGTGTACTCGGTCGGATGATTGAAACGCTTGAGCCAGCTGAGGTCGCTGATGTGGATCATGCCACCAATACCAGGGGCCAGTTCCACGAATACACCGTAGTTGGTGATATTCTTCACCAGGCCGGAGTGCTTGCTTTCTTCGGGGAAACGAGTTTCGATATTATTCCACGGATCTTCGGTGAGTTGCTTGATGGACAGGCTCATCTTACGGCTGTCGCGATCGTGTGTCACGATCTTTGCTTCGTACTCATCACCCAACTTGAAGAACTCCTTCGCGTTGATCGGTGAGTTTGACCAGCTGATCTCAGATACGTGTACCAATCCTTCTACACCCGGTTGGATCTCCAGGAAAGCACCATAATCCTCAATGTTCACTACCTTTCCTTTTACTACATTTCCTTCGGCGATATTGTCACCCAGTACATCCCACGGATGGGGTGTGAGTTGTTTCAAGCCAAGGCTGATGCGGCGTTTTTCGTCGTCGAAATCCAACACCACCACATTGATCTTTTGATCCAGTTTGAGCACCTCGGACGGATGCGAGATACGTCCCCAAGAGATATCGGTGATGTAGAGTAATCCGTCCAGACCACCCAGATCCATGAAGGCTCCGAAATCGGTGATGTTCTTCACGGTTCCTTCCAACACCTGCCCTTTCTCGAGCTTGCTCATGATCTCCGCACGCTGTGCTTCGATATCGCTTTCAATAAGCGCCTTGTGCGATACGACCGCGTTCTTGATGGCTTCGTTGATCTTCACCACTTTGAACTCCATGGTCTTCCCAACAAATTGATCGTAATCAGAAACAGGCTTAACATCGATCTGCGATCCGGGCAGGAAGGTCTCCATACCGAATACATCTACGATCAAGCCACCTTTTGTTTTAGAGGTAACGGTACCGGTAATTACTTCGCCGGTCTTGTATACTTCCACGATCCGCTCCCAGGCACGTGTGATACGGGCCTGACGACGGCTGAGGTTCAAATGCCCATCCCGATCTTCTTTTTCCACGATCATTACTTCCACTTCATCGCCGATGGCAAGGCCCGGGATGTCACGGAATTCATTCAAGGAGATCAGACCATCACTCTTGAAACCGATGTTCAGAACGACGTCGGTCTTGGTAAGACCTACGACCAATCCTCTGATCAGTTCACCATCGTTCAATTGAACGAATGTGTTGTCATACACTTTGTCGTACTTCTCGCGCTCGGCATCCGAGTAAGAGATCAGGTTACGACGATCCACACTCCAATCGAAATCGTCATGAGCCGTGGGGGTCACAGGTGCAGTTGTTGTCGCTGTAGCGGCCGAACCGGTCTCCTGTGCATCAGCGTTTAGTTGTTTGAAAATCAAATTTTGAAACATATTTGTTTCCCGAAAGGGTTTTATTTTCGGGGTGGCAAAGATAGTGAAAATCGATTGATTCTCAGGGAGTTTTATCGATATAATCCGTCTCACCAATCCTATCATAATCAACTGATATTCAATATTTTAAATCAGTAAATACCTCCGCTTTGTTGTATGCCCTTCTAAAGTTCATGACCCGTTTACTGATGCCGCTATATGCGCGTAGCATCCGGATCAATAAAATAGACCGTTTGCAATGGAAGGGGCCGCTCCTACTGGCTTCCAATCACCCGAATTCATTTCTGGATTCGGTCATTCTGGATACCCTTTTTGAAAAGCCGATCTGGTCCTTGGCCAGAGGGGATGCTTTTGGCAATAAATGGGTGGGTCGCATCCTTCATTCGCTTCGGATCTTGCCGGTTTACCGAACCAGTGAGGGCCCGGAGAATTTGCATATCAATTACCGAACATTTGAATCCTGCATAGGGCTTTTCAAAAGAGATGGGATCGTAACGATCTACAGTGAGGCAAAATGTGTTAACGAATGGCGCTTGCGCCCTTTACGAAAAGGAACGGCACGTCTGGCCATGCAGGCTTGGTCGGCCGGCATTCCCTTACGTGTGTTGCCCGTATCGATCAATTACAGCTCCTTTCATCGCTACGGTAAGAACCTGGTCATTGAGTTTGGAGAGGTGATCGAATCAGCCGACGTTCCCTGGTCGGCATCAGAGGGTAAACGTCATCAATGGTTCAATGAGCAGTTGGAACGTTCGCTTCGGGCGGGCGTGATCGAATTAAATCGAAATGATTCGGAAGGCCGAAAAAAAACTTTTCATGTGCCGGTACCTCGTCATGTACGCGCCTGGACGTTACTCCCGGCGCTGCTGGGCTGGATCCTTCATGCCCCTTTGTATTCTCCGATCCGCTTATTTGTGACCCTCACTACCCACTACAATGACCACTACGATTCGATCATGGCCGGGTTGTTATTTTTACTTGCCCCCATTTATTGGGCAGCACTCCTATGTATCGGTTTCGGATTTTTTGGAATAGCCGGGTTGGTCATCGGCCTGTTGGCTCCTTTTACGGTTCGCGCCTTGTTATATTGGTTGCCGCAAACAGATTGAGTACTCATGCGATCGTGAAGAGATGCGGGTTCTTTTGTTCGGCAGCTTCAATGGGTTTATAGTCGGATAGAATGTCGGCTTTTTCTTTGCGCACACAAACATCATGTTCAAAATGTGCTGAAACGGAGCCGTCTTTTGTACGAACGGTCCAACCGTCTGAATCTGTGAACACTTCCTTCTTTCTCAAATTGATCATAGGCTCAATGGCCAAAACCAATCCGTCCTTAAGCTTTGGTCCGGTTCCTCTTTTCCCATAGTTGGGCACTTGCGGATCTTCATGCAGGGCGGTTCCCAATCCATGACCGACCAGTTCCCGCACCACTCCGTAACCATATTTCTTTTCGGTATGTTCTTGAATGGCGAATGAAATATCCCCTACCCGATTACCGGTAATGCATTTGTCGATACCATGATAAAGCGATTCCTTAGTGATACGGATCAACTGCATGATGGCAGGGCCCGGATCGCCCAATACGAAGGTGTAGGCATGATCGCCGTGCCAGCCGTCGAGGATCACACCAATGTCGATAGACACGACGTCTTTTTCCTTCAGTACCGCATTCGAGGGAAAACCATGTACCACCACATCATTGACCGAGATGCATGAATGAAAGGGATACCCATGATAGTTCAAAAAGGAAGGGATCGCTCCATGGTCACGAATGATCGTGTTGATCTGTTTGTCGATGGAAAGTGTAGTGATGCCGGGGCGTAGTTCGGCTGCGATTAGCGAAAGGGTATGGCTGACCAATTGAGCGCTGGCCCTCATTTTTTCGATCTGCTCCTCGGTCTTACAGTACATCATAAGATCTCAAATATCTGAAAAAACAAACCCGGCCAAGGCCGGGTTTATAAGAAGTTTGTTATCTCATCACATCTGGGTGGCTGACGTTGTTTGACGGCCTTGGATCCGTCCACCCTTCATCAATCCATCATACTGGCGCATCAACAGTTGCGTTTCGATCTGCTGAAGGGTATCGAGGATGACACCCACCATGATCAGGAGGGAAGTTCCGCCGAAGAAGGTGGCAAACTGCTGCGTGACACCCAGGCGTTGGGCGATACCGGGTAAAATACCCAGGAAAGCCAGCATCAGTGCTCCAGGCAGTGTGATCTTGTCCATGATGGCACCGATATAATCGGCTGTAGGCTGGCCGGGTTTGACACCGGGAATGAACCCGTTGCTCTGCTTCAGGTTGTCTGCGATCTGTTTGGGGTTGAAGATAAGTGCCGTGTACAAATAGGTGAACGCGATCACCACAACTGAGTAGATGACCATGTACCAAATGTTACTATGATCGGTGATGACTTGCAAAAACCCGTTTGACTGCGTATTGTAGTTTGCAAAGATGGTCGGAATGAAAATGATGGCTTGCGCAAAAATGATGGGCATGACGCCGGCGCTGTTCACTTTCAGCGGCAGGAATTGACGAGCCCCACCGAACTGGCGGTTGCCAACGATCTGCTTCGCGTAGTTGACCGGTACTTTTCGAACGCCCTGGATGAGAAGAATACAACCGAGGATGATCGCGATGAGTATGGCGATCTCAACGATGAAAAGAAGGATCTGTCCGTTTCGGACCGACTTGGCACTCAATTCTTGCAAGAAGGATTGAGGCAGACGGGCGAGGATACCGATCATGATGATCAGTGAGGTTCCGTTACCAAGGCCACGGTCGGTGATCTTTTCACCCATCCACATAACAAACAAGGTGCCGGCTGTAAGCAGAATAACCGTCGTCAACCAGAAGTAAGGCTCGAACCCGGGCAGGATCGCGCTGGTCTGCTGGGTCATGCCACGCAAGTAGGTGACATACGCGGAGGCTTGCGCCAGTGTAACGGCTACTGTGAGGTAGCGGGTGTATTGATTGATTTTTTTACGCCCACTCTCCCCTTCCTTTTGCATTTTCTGGAATTGAGGTACCAGTACGGTCATCAACTGCATGAAAATGGAGGCAGAGATATAGGGCATGATACCGAGCGCGAAAATCGAAGCCTGGCTGAAGGCACCACCGGAGAAGGCGTCGATCAGGCCCAGGATACCGGTATTATTACGGGCACCGGCTTCCATAGCCTGGGGGTCTATACCCGGCAGTACGATATGCGCACCGATTCGATAGATCAGGATCATCAGCAACGTGTAGAGGATCTTGCCTCGCAATTCCTCGATGGTCCAGATATTCTTTAGCGTCTGTATGAAATTCTTCACTTGGTTTCAGTTTGTTAACCGGTCGAACGGGTAAATGCGTTCGGCCAATATAGTAAAACTTAGGCTACGACCTCTACGGTTCCGCCGGCTGCTTCAATGGCTGCTTTCGCTTTTTCGCTGACGGCATTGACCTTACAGGTAAACTTGCCTTTCAGTTCGCCGTTCCCCAACAGCTTCACGAGATCGGTCTGAGAGATCAGTCCGTGGATGTAGAGATTTTCCAAGGTGATCTCGCTCAAATTGTATTTGTCGGCCAATTGTTGGAGCTGACCGAGGTTGAACACTCGGTATTCGATACGATGGGGATTTTTGAACCCGCGTTTGGGAACACGGCGTTGGATGGGCATCTGTCCACCCTCGTGACCCAAATTGCGTTTGTAACCGGTACGGCTCTGGGCACCTTTGGTACCTTTTGTGGAGGTTCCACCATGTCCGGAACCATCTCCACGACCAATACGTTTTTCTTTGTGTGTCGCGCCTTTCGCGGGACGAATTTGATGAAGTTTCATTTCTTGTTTTTTACTCAACGGGGTTAGCTCCCCTCGCTTGTGATTGAAATACCGGTTACCCGGTCAGTTTTTTATTTTACGTCCTCCACTTTCAACAGGTGGGTCAGTTTACGGACCATACCCAATATTTGAGGAGTCGCTTCCACCTCTTTGGAGGAGTTTGTCTTGTTCAGACCCAACGCCTGCAAGGTCAGTTTCTGACGCTCAGGACGATCGATGGGACTTTTAACCAGAGTGATCTTGATTTTTTTCATACGATTCTTTTTATCGCGCTAGCGCTGATTATCCGTTGAAAACTTTCTTGAGTCCGAGTGTACGGGTCTTGGCTATCTGGATCGGCTCACGAAGCAGCGCCAGGGCTTTGAACGTAGCTTTTACCACGTTGTGGGGGTTGGCAGATCCGAGTGATTTGGCCAGTACGTCGGTTACACCGGCACTTTCCAATACGGCACGCATGGAACCTCCGGCGATTACGCCGGTACCATGTGCGGCAGGCTTGATAAGCACTTTAGCAGCACCTTCCTTGGCCCACTGATCATGCGGGATGGTCCCTTTCATGACCGGCACTTTGATCAGGTTCTTCTTCGCGTCCTCGATGCCTTTGGTAATGGCTTCCTGGACTTCCTTGGCCTTGCCCAGTCCGTGACCTACCACTCCATTCTCATTGCCCACTACTACGAGGGCAGAAAAGCTGAAGGTACGACCACCCTTGGTGGTCTTGACCACGCGGTTGATGGCAACCACCTTGTCTTTCAGTTCCAAATCACCGGCTTTAACCCGGTTCAGCGTAAGCTTTGACATGTATTCGGTTTGTGTTGATTCGATTAATTAAAATTTGAGTCCGCCTTCACGTGCACCGTCAGCAACGGCTTTCACTCGTCCGTGGAAGAGATTACCACCGCGGTCGAACCGAACGGTTTGGACACCCAATTCAACCGCTTTGCGAGCGATTGCAGCACCCACCAGTTTACTTTTCTCCGATTTGGTACCTTTTTGAGCGGCGATATCTTTATCACGGGAAGAAGCCGCACACAGGGTCTGTCCTGTAGTGTCATCGATCAGCTGTGCATAGATATCGGCATTGCTGCGATAGATAGCCAGGCGAGGCTGAGCCGTAGTGCCGCTCACCTTCCGGCGAATACGGTAGCGAATGTTCTGCTTCTTCTGGGATTTTACTTTCGGGTTCATCTTGTCTATTTTATTGGACCGGGGTCCTTCTACGATTTATGATTATTTACCAGCTGCTTTTCCGGCTTTCTTACGAACCACTTCGCCTACATAACGCACACCCTTGCCCTTGTATGGCTCCGGCTTGCGCAGGCCACGCAGCTTGGCAGCCACCTGACCGATCA
This sequence comes from Bacteroidota bacterium, assembly GCA_046081925.1. Taxonomy (GTDB): domain Bacteria; phylum Bacteroidota; class Bacteroidia; order Chitinophagales; family Chitinophagaceae; genus JJ008. The sequence continues at coordinate 78,967 of JBJTWV010000004.1, forward strand.
ATTGCTTGTCGATCCCTTCCAGGGTAATGATCGGGTTTTGACCCTTTTCCTGGGCGGTAGCCACTTTCAGTTCTTTCGGAACTTCAAAAATGATGTTGTGGGAAAATCCAAGGGACAGATCCAACAGGTTGCCGGTATTGGCGGCCTTGAAACCTACCCCGATCAACTCTAGCTTGCGCTCATACCCATCGGTCACGCCCTTCACCAGATTGGCGAGCAGGGCACGATACAGACCATGCATCGCCCGATGACGGATCTGATCGGTGGGTCGGCTGATGTGTACCAGACCGTCCTTCACCTCAATGGTGATATCGCGGTCAATGGTTTGCTTGAGCTCGCCTTTTTTACCTTTTACGGTGACCACGTTGTCTTTTCCAACGGTAACGGTCACTCCTTCCGGCAGGGCGATCGATTTTTTTCCTATACGTGACATAACAATGATTTGTTACTTGTTTTTAGTTTCTCCGGTGATCGGACTGGGTTCAGATGCCGTATAGCGCTCTTAATGACCAGTGCGACTTTCGAAGGCCGGGTCCCGGAGGTTGGGCCCGACCGCTGCTTCATCAATAGATGTAGCAAAGAACTTCTCCGCCCACATTCTGCGCCTTGGCGTCCTTGTCGGTCATCACCCCTTTTGAGGTGGATACAATGGCCACACCCAAGCCGTTTTTCACACGACGGAATTCAGCGGGTTTGGCGTATTGACGAAGACCGGGACGGCTGATACGTTCCATGCTCTGGATGGCAGGCTGCTTGGTAGTAGGGTCGTATTTCAAGGCGATCTTGATAATACCCTGCTTGGTGTCATCTTCGAACTTGTACTTCAGGATAAAGCCCTGATGATACAGGATCTCGGTCATGCGCTTCTTCAGATTGGAAGCGGGAATGTCGACAACGCGGTGGCCGGCCATTTGAGCGTTCCGGATGCGGGTCAGAAAATCTGCGATAGGATCGGTTACCATATTTTTTCCTCCTGATATCCGGTTCGGGACCGGATGTTTTGGATTTTGAGTGTTTGGGTTTTTACCAGCTGGCTTTTTTCAGTCCGGGGATCTTTCCATTGAGGGCCATGTCGCGCAACGCTACACGGGAGATACCGAAATAGCGTACATACCCTTTCGGACGTCCAGAGAGTTGACAGCGGTTTTTGAGGCGCACTTTGGAAGAATTGCGGGGCAATTCATCGAGAGCTTTCCAATCGCCGGCTTGCTTGAGCGCTTCGCGCTTGGCGGCATAATGCTCAACCATTCGCTCACGTTTTGCTTGACGGGCCTTGACGGAGGTTTTCGCCATAATGATTCAGTTTATCTGATTAATTGTTTTTGTTGTTACGGAATGGCATGCCCATTTCCTTGAGCAATTCATAAGCCTCTTCATCGGTATTGGCGGTGGTCACAAAAGTGATGTCCATACCGGTGATCTTATTGACCTTGTCGATATCGATCTCCGGGAAAATGATCTGCTCGGTCACACCCAGGGTGTAGTTACCGCGACCGTCGAAAGACTTTTCGCTCACGCCTTTGAAGTCACGTACGCGGGGCAATGCGACGGATACCAAACGGTCCAAAAATTCATACATCTTCTCGCCACGCAAGGTTACCCGAGCACCGATGGGCATGTTCTTACGCAGCTTGAAGTTGGAGATGTCTTTTTTAGACATGGTGGCCACGGCTTTCTGTCCGGTGATCTGGCTCAATTCGTCAATGGCGATGTCGATCATTTTCTTGTCGGAGACTGCACCATTCACACCACGGTTCACGCAGATCTTCTCCAGTTTGGGCGCCTGCATGACGCTGCCGTATGAAAATTTCTTGACCAGAGCCGGTACCACGTCCGTCTTGTACTTGGTGGCCAACCGGGGGGTATATTGTTTCGTACTCATAGTTGATTACAGGTTACGTTGGTCTGAATTAGATTGTATCACCGGTTTTTTTGGACACACGCTGGGTTTTACCCTCCGCCCGTTTCTTGGTAACACGCACACCGGCCTTGACCTTCTCATCCCAAAGCATCACATTGCTGATTTGGATGGGCGCCTCTTTTTTCAAGATGCCTCCCTGCGTGTTCTGCGCAGAAGGTTTGGTGTGCTTCGTGATCATGTTCACTCCTTCCACAATCACCTTCCCTTCGGCCAGTAACACTTCTTTTACTTGGCGGGGACGGCTGCGGTCCTTGTCATCGCCGGCGATCACCACCACGGTGTCACCCTTGCGGATGTTGTATTTGGATTTGAATCGTGCTTTCATATTCTTCTAGTTAGATTATTTAGGGATCAAAGGACTTCAGGTGCCAATGAAACGATCTTCATGTATCCTTTGTCGCGCAACTCACGGGCCACGGGGCCGAAGATGCGGGTTCCGCGAGGTTCATCGGATTGGTTAAGGATCACCACAGCGTTATCATCAAAACGGATATAGGAACCGTCCTTGCGACGAAGTTTGTTGGTGGTGCGAACGATCACGGCCCTGGCCACGGTGCCCTTCTTGATACCACCGGCAGGCAGGGCATCTTTCACGGTCACCACGATCTTGTCTCCGATGCCGGCATAGCGTTGTCCGCTGTTTCCCAGCACGCGGATGCAGAGCACCTCTTTGGCGCCGCTGTTATCGGCCACGTTCAACCGGCTTTCTTGCTGTATCATTTCGTTTCTTTTTAAGGGTCAGGTTATTTCACTTTTTCCACGATCTCCACCAGGCGCCAGCGCTTGGTCTTGCTGAGCGGACGAGTTTCCATGATCTTGACCAGATCACCGATGCTGCACTCGTTCTTCTCGTCGTGCGCATGGAATTTCGTGGTCTTCTTCACGAATTTTCTGTAGATCGGGTGTTTCACTTTACGCTCCACGGCAACCGTGACGGTCTTGGTCATCTTGTTGCTGGTGACAACTCCGATACGTGTTTTTCTTAAGTTTCTTGCTTCCATCGATGGTGGATTTATTAAGCTTGCTGATGCTTGTTTTTAAGTTGGGTTTGGAGGCGGGCGATGTCGCGACGCAGCCCCCGAATGGTCATTGGATTTTCCAATGGGGAGATCGCATGCGCGAATTCCAGCTTCTTCAAGCGAAGCTTATCCTCTTCCAATCGGGAACGGAGATCTTGCTCGTTCAACCCCTGAATGCTTTTCAAAAAATCGGCTTTTTTGGACATGGCCAGTGATTTTAAAGTATGATTAGGCCGTGACCAGGTCGCGGCGCATGATGAATTTGGTTTTGATAGGCAGCTTACCGGCAGCCAGGGCCAAAGAGGCACGGGCAACTTGCTCACTGACACCATCGATCTCGAACAGGATACGGCCGGGCTTCACAACGGCTGCCCAGAACTCCAGGTTACCCTTACCCTTACCCATACGAACCTCGAGTGGCTTGCGGGTGATGGGCTTGTCTGGGAAGATGCGGATCCACACATTACCCTCACGCTTCATCTCGCGAGTCAGTGCCTGACGGGCGGCTTCGATCTGACGATCGGTGATCCAATGTTCATCCATTGCCTTGAGGGCATAGGATCCAAAGGAGATGGTCGTGCCGCGCTTCGCGTCGCCTTTCATGCGACCCTTCTGCATTTTCCGGTGCTTGGTACGTTTCGGCTGTAACATATCTGGTTATTTCGAATAAATGGTTGAATAGATTTACTTAACTGCGGCCACGTCCTCCACCCCGACGCTCACCACCCCGACGGTCATCGCGACGATCCATGCCGCGATCACTTGGACCACGACGATCGGACACTTCGCTCTTGCCGCCCACAAAATTGGGATTCAGGTCACGCTTGGCCAGTACTTCGCCCTTACAGATCCAAACCTTGATACCGATCTTTCCGTATACGGTTTGCGCAAATACGTTGGCATAATCGATATCCATACGGAACGTGTGCAGCGGTACACGACCTTGCTTGATCTCTTCCGTACGTGCGATCTCGGCACCACCCAAACGACCGGCTACTTTTACCTTGATCCCTTCGGCACCCATGCGCAACGCCGAAGCGATCGACATTTTGATGGCACGCTTGTAGCTGATACGGTTTTCGATCTGACGAGCGATGTTATCACCCACGATCATGGCATCCAATTCCGGACGACGAATCTCGAGGATGTTAATCTGTACGTCTTCCTTACCGGTGAGCTTCTTCAACTCCTCCTTGATGCGATCCACTTCCCCACCCCCTTTACCAATGATGATACCGGGCTTCGACGTGTGAATGGTAACGATTAGCTTACCCAACGTACGCTCAATGACGATCTTGGAGATACCGCCTTTATTGATACGCGCATTGAGATAGTTGCGAATCTTGGTGTCCTCGATCAATTTGCCGGCGAAATCTTTCTTGGTTCCGAACCAATTGGATTCCCAACCCCGGATGATACCCAGACGATTACCGATCGGATTTGCTTTTTGACCCATGGTCGTTGTTTATTCGTTGATTAGTTTGATAATTAGTTTGCAGGGGCATCTACGATGACCGTGACGTGGTTACTGCGCTTGCGCACTCGGTAGCCTCGACCCTGAGGAGCCGGACGCATACGCTTGATGGTGCGGGCGCCATCCACGAAAATGGTTTTGATCACCAACTGACTTTCATCACCGCCCTCATTCTTCTGTTTCCAGTTGCTGATGGCACTGAGAACCAACTTGCGCAACGGCACGGCCGGATGCTTGGGGTTGTATTCCAGTTGCGCCAATACTTTCTCCACCTTCTGTCCGCGGATCAAATCGGCGAGCAAGCGCATTTTGCGAGGCGAGGTCGGATAATTTCTGAGTTTAGCTACAGCTTCCATGATAATGATGTGCAGTTACTTGATTAAGATTCTTTTTTCGAGTGTCCTTTGAACTGGCGGGTTGGCGCGAACTCGCCCAACTTATGTCCCACCATGAACTCCGTTACATACACGGGGATGAACTTGTTTCCGTTGTGCACCGCAAACGTGTGCCCTACGAAATCAGGACTGATGGTGGAGCGACGACTCCAGGTCTTGATCACCCCTTTTTTTGATTTGCCTTCGTTCATACCCACCACCTTCTTCTCGAGGTGAGCTGCGATGTAAGGACCTTTTTTGATCGAACGAGCCATATGCTTTACTTATTCGTTTATGCGTTGATTACTTGGAGATTTTGCTTCCGTTCTTGCGCTGGATGATCAGCTTGTCGCTGGCCTTACCCTTCGTACGGGTCTTCAGACCGCGTGAGTACTGACCGTTGCGGCTACGAGGCTGTCCACCGGAAGCCTTACCCTCACCACCACCCATCGGGTGATCGACCGGGTTCATGGCTACCCCTCGGTTGCGAGGCTTGATACCGCGCCAACGATTGCGACCCGCTTTACCCATGCTCTGCAAACTGTGATCGCTGTTGCTGACCACACCTACCGTCGCATATCCGTCGATCAATACCTTGCGCAACTCACCGGATGGCATCTTGAGAACCGCGTAGCGATCTTCCTTGTTCGCCAACTGAGCGGAGGAACCGGCGCTTCTCGCCAGCTTACCACCCTGTCCGGGTTGCATTTCAATGTTGTGAATATTGGTACCCAAAGGCATATTGCGCATTGGAAGGGCATTCCCTACCTCGGGCGCAACCTCTTTTCCGCTCTCAACCTTAGCACCCACCTGCAAGCCCTGAGGAGCCAGGATATAACGCTTTTTCCCATCCGCATACTGCAACAGGGCGATGAACGCAGTACGGTTCGGATCGTACTCGATGGAGAGTACCTCTGCCTGACCGGTCTTGTTGCGCTTGAAATCGATGATACGATATTTCTTCTTGTGCCCACCGCCGCGATAACGCATGGACAGATGACCGGATGAGTTACGTCCACCCGTGCGTGGCTTTGGCTCTACCAGGGTCTTCTCCGGTACGTTGGTCGTCACCTCGGCATAGGCATTGCCAATGCGCCAACGGGTTCCGGCTGTGATGGGTTTGAATTTCCTTAATGCCATTTTCTTAGTTTTTTAGATCAACATTTGCGGCTGTTGCGGCCATTCATTTTTTAATTAGATACTTGCGTACAGGTCGATGCTTTCTCCTTCGGCAACCGTAACGAAGGCTTTTTTGTACGCCGGCTTCCGTCCTTCGATCACACCGGATTTGGTAAAGCGGCTTTTATGCTTACCAGGCACCACGGAGGTGTTTACCGAGGTAACGGATACACCGTAAAAACTTTCTACCGCCCGCTTGATCTCCAGTTTGTTCGCTTTGTGCGCAACTTTGAAGGCATAGCGACGGAGCTTCTCCTGTTGGCTGTTGGCCTTTTCGGTCAGGATGGGCTTGATCAGTACTTCGCTCAGTTTCATGAAATATGATTTGATTCGTTTGTGTCTACGTTTTAAGCTTCGTTATCAGAGAAGATCTTGGCGGCACTCTCGGTCAACACCAGTACTTCGGCATTCACGATATCATACGTGTTGATATCGCTCAGCATCACCCCTTGCACCGTCGGAACATTCCGCATGGACATTTCCAGTTCCTGGTTGTGCTCGGGTTGCACATACATAACTTTCTTGTCGCGGATGTTGAGGTTGCTCAGGATGCCTACGAACTCCTTGGTCTTGGGCGTTTCCATTTTCAGGTCTTCCAATACCACGATAGCTTGCTCTTTTGCTTTGTAGCTAAGCGCAGAGATCTTAGCCAAATCCTTCACCTTCCGGTTCAGCTTGATGTCATAACTATGAGGCTTCGGACCAAAAATGGTACCACCCCCCTTATACAAAGGGTTGCGGATATTACCCTTACGGCTTCCTCCGGTTCCTTTTTGCTTGTGCAGCTTGCGGCTGGCACCTTTTACTTCCGCACGGGTCTTCACCTTGTGCGTACCCTGGCGCTGAGCAGCCAAATATTGTTTGACCGCCAGGTAGATCACGTGATCATTCGGTTCGGCACCAAAGATCTCCTCGGGCAGTTCAACGGAACGTCCGGTCGATTTACCCTGGCTATTCAATACGTCGAGTTTCATACTTTATCTTTTATCGGCAATTACTTGTCCGGATTATTTCTGAATATATACGATGGAACCATTGTGGCCGGGGACGGAGCCGCTGACCAGGATGTAATTTTTTTCCGCGAAGATCTTCACCACTTTCAATCCCTTCATTTTCACGCGGTCATTACCCATACGACCCGCCATACGCATCCCTTTCATTACACGGCTCGCATCGGATGAGTTACCAAGGGAACCGGGCGCACGCTGACGGTCATGCTGGCCGTGGCTTTGCTGACCCACACCCGCGAAGCCATGACGCTTCACGACACCCTGGAATCCTTTACCCTTTGTCGTACCCACAACCTCCACATTCTCGCCTTCTGCGAAAATGTCTACGGTCACAGATTCTCCAAGTGCTTTCTCAAGGGAGAAATCACGGAATTCTCTGGAAATCTTCTTGGGGGTTGTTTGAGACTTGGCGAAGTGATTCACTGCTGCTTTGGAAGCATGCTTCTCTTTCTTCTCGCCAAAGGAAAGTTGGAGGGCGTTGTAGCCGTCAGACGCTTGCGTTTTGACCTGGGTCACCACACAGGGGCCCGCTTCGATAATGGTACAGGCGGTCTGCTTGCCTGTGGAATCGAAGATACTGGTCATTCCGATTTTCTTCCCAATGATACCTTTCATAAACCTTTCGTTTATGCCTATCAGGGTATCGGGACAATCCGGTGGTATGGACCAGACTTCAATCCCCGTTCCCCATCGACCTTTTCCTTTATGGGGAAGTACCGATGGTAAACAAACCCTGAATGGCTTGTTTTATGTGAATCAGTCAGCGCTCTTTTTTCTGCCTTGGCAAATTGAGAGATGACTAGTTAATTACTTGTTCGATCAATAAGAACGATGCGGATCAAAACAGTTAGGCCTTGATCTCGACTTCTACCCCACTGGGCAAATCCAACTTACTCAACGCATCCACCGTGCGACTGGTGGACGTATAAATATCCAGCAAGCGCTTGTGCGTAGCCAACTGGAACTGCTCCCGGCTTTTCTTATTTACGTGCGGGGAGCGCAACACCGTAAAAATCTTACGGCGCGTGGGCAGCGGAATGGGGCCGGTAACGACCGCTCCCGTACTGCGCACGGTCTTCACGATCTTCTCCGCCGATTTATCGACAAGATTGTGATCGTAGGACTGCAATTTGATACGAATACGCTGAGACATGTTTTGGGGTCCCTTTTGTTTAGGGGATGCAAAGGTAGGAGACAAGTTGGTAGCTGCCAAATAGTTGTCCATTAATTTTTTAGCGAGCAAAAGCTACCTTCGAGGCCTTGAAAACCAGGCTACAACGATACGGCATTCTGCTTTTAAAAATTGCCCTAAGCATTGGCTGTCTTTGGTATGCCTTCACCAAACCCGATTGGGTCAAAATAACAGGCAGTTGGCGGCAAATAGATCTGTTTTGGATCTCCTTGGCATTGGGCGCCTACACATTATCTAAAATATTGGCTTCCAGCCGACTGAACATAAATTTCCGACTCATCGGCATACAAATTCCGGAGCATTCCAACCGTAAACTCTATTGGTTGGGCATGCTCTATAACTTGCTACTACCCGGCGCCATCACGGGAGATGCCTATAAAGTCGTAGTTCTTGGGAAAAGCCCGGGTGTCAGCCGCAAATCACTTGCCATGGCCGTGCTGCTGGACCGTTTCAGCGGATTGCTTTCCTTATTGATCATCCTGGCACTATTGGCCCTGTATGTCCTCTACCCCCACTACCTGGCAATTCTTTTCACGATCGGCACCATCGCCTTCGTTCCGATCAGTTACTATCTGATCCGTTGGTTCTTGCCCCAACAATCACCCGGATTCAAATCGACCTTTGTTTGGGGTGCCGGTGTACAGTTGTTGGTGTTGGGTACGGTTTATTGTGTCATCCGATCGATCCACCTAAACGATGCGACCGTTGCCTACTTGCTGGTGTTTTTACTGGCGGCCGCCGCCTCGGTGTTGCCGATCTCCATTGGAGGCGGACTCGGCATTCGGGAATTCGCTTCCATTCAAGGCGCCCACTTGCTAGATCTGTCCCTTGAATCCGCCTTGCTGATCAGCTTGCTTTTTTACGGAATAACCGTTGCCACTGCCCTACCCGGATTTGCCTACATTTTCAAAGACCCCCTGAAAGAATCCAATTAGATTTGCTCGATGCGTTTAGCACTACAGAAAAGAAAGATCCTGAATGCCGGCGCCATTGGTATCAGCTACGTAAAGCTGATTCCCGATTGGTTTCGCTTAATGAAGGGTGACCTGGTACTGGACTGTGGTGCCAACGTGGGACTCATCACCCGATACCTGTCCACCACCGGAGCAAACGTAATTGCCTTTGAACCCGACCCGCGCGCCTTTGCCCTATTGCAAAAAAGATGTGCGCACCTGCCCAACGTAACGCTCTACAACGAAGGGGTGTGGGATAAGCAGGATTCACTCCCCCTTTTCGATCATGCAGAAGGGCTGGAATCCGATACGGCCTTCACGGTTGGATCGTCACTCATCTCCCAAAAAAAGAATGTTGACACCAACAGAAGCAGACAGGTGCCTTTGATCGATCTGGTGGCTTACCTGCGATCATTACCAAAACGAGTTTCGTTGATCAAACTGGACGTGGAAGGTGCCGAGATCGCCATCCTGAAAAAGATCCTGGCCGAAAAAGCGTGGGATTTATTCGATCGGATGTACGTAGAAACGCATGAGACCAAGATACCGGAACAAATACCGGAATTGGAGCAGATCAAAAAACAATTGGCCGAGCATCAGATCACGCACATCAAACTCAATTGGGTGTAAAAAAAATCCCGATCGTTTCCGATCGGGATAGCATATGATCCGGCGAAGGCTTATGCGTTCGCTTTCCCTTTTACCTTAGCGATCACTTCTTCCGCGATGTTATTCGGGGCAGGATTGTAATGAGAGAACTCCATCGTGGACGAAGCACGTCCGGAGCTCAAGGAACGGAGCTGCGTAACATATCCGAACATCTCACTCAATGGCACTTTTGCCTTGATCACCTGGGCGCCTCCACGGCTATCCATTCCTTCCATCATACCGCGACGACGGTTCAAGTCACCCGTCACATCACCCATATACTGATCGGGGGTAACAACCTCCACTTTCATGATGGGCTCTAGCAGCACAGGCTTGGCCTTGCGGGCCGCCTCACGGAATCCTTGCTTGGCGCAAAGTTCGAACGACATGGAGTCGGAGTCGACCGCGTGGAAACTACCATCGAACACACGAACCTTCAGGTTGGCTACCGGATAATTGGCCAACACACCTGTGGTCATTGCCTGCTCAAAACCTTTTTGGATAGCGGGAACAAATTCACGCGGAATGGAACCTCCAAAAATATCATTCACGAATTGATAATGCTTATCAGGATTCTCCTTTTGCCATTCTTCATCAACAGGACCGAGATTGAATACGATGTCGGCGAACTTACCCCGACCACCGGTTTGTTTTTTCAATGTCTCGCGATGTTCGATGGTTGCAGTAAAGGCTTCCTTGTAAGCTACCTGAGGGGCGCCTTGGTTTACTTCCACTTTGAATTCACGACGCATACGATCGATGATGATCTCGAGGTGCAATTCACCCATTCCACGAAGGATGGTCTGTCCGGTTTCCTCATCGGTATTCACACGAAGGGTTGGATCTTCTTCCACCAGTTTAGCAATGGCCATACCCATCTTGTCCACGTCGGCTTGCGTCTTTGGTTCTACCGCGATCGCGATCACCGGCTCGGGGATGAACATGTTCTCCAGCGTGATCGGATGATTCTCGTCGCAGAGTGTATCTCCGGTTTTGATCTCTTTGAAACCAACCGCCGCCCCGATATCACCGGCTTCGATGAAATCGATCGGATTTTGCTTGTTGGCGAACATCTTCATGATACGGCTGATACGTTCTTTTTTGCCGCTGCGCACATTCAGCACATAGGATCCGGCATCCAAATGACCGGAGTAGGCGCGGAAGAACGCGAGTCGTCCCACGAATGGATCGGTCATGATCTTAAATGCCAGGGCCGCAAAGGGTTCTTTGGGATCCGCCTTACGGGTGATCTGCTCACCGGTATCCGGATTGGTTCCGATCGTATCGGGAATGTCTATCGGTGAAGGGAGGTAACGGCAAACGCCATCCAACGCAGTTTGTACCCCTTTGTTTTTGAATGAGGAACCGCACATCATCGGAACGATGCTGAGGTCGATGGTGGCTTTGCGAATGGCTTCGTGGATCTCGTCTTCGCTGATGCTATTGGGGTCTTCGAAAAATTTCTCCATCAGGGTATCGTCGTATTCCGCTACGGCTTCCACCAGTGCGGCACGCCATTCATTGGCTTCGTCAACCATGTCGGCCGGAATGTCGATCTCATCGAAGGTCATTCCCTCTGTTTCCATGTGCCAAATGATACCCTTCATCTTGATCAGGTCAACCACGCCACGGAAATTATCCTCCGCACCGATGGGTAATTGAAGGGGCACTGCTTTGGAACCAAGCATTTCGCGAATCTGCTTCACTACATTGAGGAAGTCGGCACCGGCCCGGTCCATTTTATTTACGAAACCAATACGAGGAACCCCGTAACGGTTGGCCTGACGCCATACGGTCTCCGACTGAGGCTCAACGCCATCCACTGCGGAGAACAACGCGATCAATCCATCCAACACACGCATGGAACGCTCCACCTCTACGGTAAAGTCCACGTGACCCGGGGTATCGATGATGTTGAAATAATATTTTTTGGTGTCGGGTGTAGCCTTTCCCAAAACGGTTGGGAAGTTCCACTGACAACTAACGGCAGCAGAAGTAATGGTGATACCACGCTCCTTTTCCTGTTCCATCCAGTCGGTGGTTGCGGCTCCGTCATGTACTTCCCCGATCCGGTGGATCATGCCGGTGTAGCGAAGGATACGCTCCGTCGTGGTAGTTTTTCCGGCATCGATGTGTGCCGCGATACCAAAATTCCGTTGGTATTTCAGGTCTGCCATAAATGGTGTTTTTCTGTTTTTGTTGTATCCGCCGGTTTCTCCGGTAAGGCGGCGCAAAAGTAGGAAAAAACGACAGATTATCACGTCGGAAAACCTATCGGACCGTAAATCATTCAAAAAGAAAGACCCCGCCACTGGCGGGGTCTAAACAGATCTTCAAAGGAAATATTAGTTACCGGACTTGAACTCAACGCGACGGTTAAGGGCCCGGCCGGCAGATGTTTTGTTGGTGGCCACAGGAACAGTGGACCCAAATCCTTTTGTTTGCATGCGATCGCCGGAAACACCCTTGGCTACGATGTAGGCTTTAACGGCAGCGGCACGTTTTTCAGAAAGGGTTTGGTTCAGCGTGGCACGACCCGTATTGTCGGTATGGCCTTCAATCGATACTTTGATATCGGTGTGGTCGGTCAGGATCTTGGCAGCCTTATCCAATTCAGCCTTGGCGGTCTTGGTCAATGCGGCACTGCCTGTTACAAACTGCACCTTCCGGAAGTCGAATTTAACGTCAGCGATCTCCTCCAATAAAGGACAACCATTATTGGCTGCGGACCCTTTATCTTTCGGACAATTATCCACCTCATCATTCAGGCCATCGCCATCCGTGTCGGGGATCGGGCAACCATTGTAGCGGGCCAAGCCGGCTACATTCGGACATTTATCTTGCTCATCATTCACACCATCGCCGTCGGTATCAGGGATCGGGCAACCATTGTAGCGGGCCAACCCAGGAACGTTCGGGCACTTATCCTGCTCATCATTAATCCCGTCTTTGTCGGTATCAGGAATCGGACATCCCTGATATTTTGCAAGGCCCGGTACGGTTGGACAACGATCCTGAGAATCGATGATTCCATCCTTGTCAGTATCTACGGGGGGAGGAACAACATCCGGCACCTTCACCTCAGGCTTCTTCTTTTTCAACAGACTTCCGACTACGCCCAAGCTATGTTGCAAATGATAGTTACCAGTTTCCGTGGTAACGGGAACACGATACGTTGAATTGAGGAAAATGTGCGCTTCATCCTGAAGATTGATCTTGAAGCCCATACCCAAAGGCAAGGTGGCTCCAAAATAGGAACGATACTTGTGAACGGAAGCTCCTGCGATCAAATACGGTTGAACGAGAAAATCCTCGGTTGTCATCTTAAAATGGAAAGCCCCAGTGGCTTCCAAAAGAAGACTGTTGTTGGTGAAGTTTTTACCCGGCATCGGATAATTGATGAAGGAGCCGCCCAAATTGGCAGCCATATCCAGGTGCGGACGCAATCCTTTCATATACGTAACCGCCAATCCGGACGTCATCTCACGCATACGCGCAAAACGCTTATCGGCCAGCACCTGATTCAGTGAGGTGGTTCGGATACGGCTAGGGGTTACAAAGTCGTTAAAGAAAAAATTCACACCCAGTGACTTGGAGAGGACAGGCTTGTTTTGAGCACTGGCGCCGGGGTGAATCATGAAGAACAAAACGATCACATACAGGACCTTCTTCATAAAGAGTCAGTTTGGTTTAAGCTAAGCAAAAATAACGGGTAAGTTCTACATCCGAAAATAAATTATTTCCCTAATTTTCATTGGGTTGCATTGGTTTTTTATCCCCCAAACCCCCGCCAAATGACCTTCCGATCCCTCCTGCTCATTCTGCTGATTTCGTGCTTGGATATGCCCGGGGCCAGCCGCCTTCAAGCCCAGCCGCCCGTTTGCAGGTCAATCAACGCCCTGCAGACAAGCATCCAAAAAGACGGATCCCAGCAAATGATTGAGCTGAAGACGATCTGTAAGGACCTCGTCTACGACCTTCGGTATGCCGGAAAAGACAATTTCGTGGGCCGGCGGATGTATCCAGCCAAAACAAGAACCACCTATCTCCGCAGGGATCCGGCTATGGCCTTGCGTAATGTGCAAGCCGAATTACAGGAAAAAGGACTTTCCTTGAAAATCTGGGATGCCTACCGCCCCTATTCGGTGACGGTTGCTTTTTGGGAACTCATCGGCGATGAGCGGTATGTTGCCAATCCCGCAAAAGGAAGCGGACACAACCGGGGCATCGCGGTTGACCTGACCATCATTCGGTCTAACAACCGTAAAGAACTTGATATGGGAACCGGATTTGATCACTTCAGCGACACCGCACACCACAGCTTTACCGCCCTCCCCGAAACCGTTTTACAGAACAGAACCCTCCTACGTAGCATCATGGAAAAGCACGGATTCAAAACCTACGAAGAGGAATGGTGGCATTACAGTTGGCCGCAACCCACCAAGTATGAGATCCTGGATATTCCCTTTATGAAATTGAAACGACTCACTCAGTGAGAGAATAGGCGTGGGATCCGCTGCTCCAACATCATCAGGTCGGCCACGGCCATGGCGGCGATCGACTCAGCTACGACCGGTACACGTAACGCGATGCAAAGATCATGGCGTCCCTTTATAGAAAAATTCTCAGCCTGCCCCGTTTCCCAATTCAATGACGTTTGTTCTTTGGGGGTGGAAGAAGTTGGTTTAATAGCCAAGCGGAACACCAACGGATTGCCATTTGTCAATCCGCCTACGATTCCACCGGCGTGGTTAGAGGAAGTGACACCCGATTCTTTCATCAACGGATCATTGTGCTCGCTTCCTGTCATACGCGCCGCCGCAAAACCCGAGCCAAACTCGATGCCCTTCACCGCCGGAACAGAGAAAGCCAAATGAGCCAGCAAAGATTCGGCAGAATCAAAAAAAGGTTCGCCCAGGCCAATAGGTAACCCAACCACCCGGCATTCAATGATCCCTCCTACACTGTCTTTCAAATCAATGGCTCGTTGTATCCCCGCTTCCACGGATGTCAGTCCACCCACCTCCACCAGGTCAGCATGAATGGTTATCGTCGACAAGATCTTTTTTGCCACAACACCCGCCGCCACCAAACACAAGGTCAGTCGCCCACTGAAATGACCACTGCCCCGATAATCTTCAAATCCGCCAAATTTCCGATTGGCGACAAAATCGGCATGACCGGGCCTGGGAATCGCACGCTGCTTTTCATAATCGGCCGATCGAGTATTCTCATTATCAAATAGAATCGTAAGGGGTGCTCCGGTCGTTTTCTCTTGAAACAATCCGGTCACGATCCGAGGCAGGTCGGCTTCTTTTCTCGGAGTTGTTCCTTGTTGAGTACCGCCTCTCCGACGATCGATGTCCACCATAAAATCGTCTGTGGACAATGGCATCCCTGCCGGACAACCATCGATCAGCACACCTACCCCTTCGCCATGCGACTCACCCATCACCTGCACCCGAAACAATCTGCCGAATGAATTCACGAACTATTATTTAATCGGTTAAAGATAGGGAGGCCCCTACGGATTGCAAATCATTCCAAAAATCGGGATACGATTTGCGTACCGACTCCGCCTCTTCGATCTGTACAGGTGATTCTGCTCCTAAAGCAGCCACAGCCAATGCCATGGCAATTCGGTGATCTCCATGTGAACTGACCACCCCACCCCGCATGCCCGTCCCACCGGAAATCAGCATGTCATTTCCACGGAGCTCTATCGTGATCCCGAGTTTCCCGAATTCACTCTTAAGCGTATTGGCCCGATCACTTTCCTTGTGTGTTAACCGTTCTGTTCCATGGATCACGGAAACTCCGTTGATATGACTTGCCAATGCTACCAGAGGAGGGAAAAGGTCGGGGCAATCCGTGGCATCAAACGCAAATGCCGTTGGCAATCCCTGATCGATCTGAAAATGGCTCTCCGACAAATGAATACCCATCCCGGCCGATCGACACAAATCATCGATCGCCCGATCCGCTTGCGCAGATGATCGATCCAATCCGCGCAACTCGATCTTGCCGGCTATCGCCGCCGCCACATACCAAAAAGAGGCGCCACTCCAATCGGACTCGACCGAATAATCCAATTCGATCACTTCGCTTCTAGGTTTCGGTGCATCGAAATAAAAACGCTCGTAGGAATCATTCCTGGGAGTGGATAAACCGAAACGATCGAGTACCTCGATCGTCAAATCGATATAGGGTCTGCTTTTCAGATCATTTACTTCTATCATTACATCCGTTGTCGCTGCAGCCGAATAGGCCATCAGCATTCCGGTGAGGAACTGCGAACTCAATGAACCGTCCACAGAGATGTTCGCCGGTTTCAGTGGTCCGATCAGATCAATCGGTAAATGCCCCTTGTTCAACGCAACTTGTACGCCCAAGGCAGGAAGAGAATGCTCAAAAAAATGCATGGGTCGTTTGGCTAAACTGCCGGCGCCTACGATCCGCATCGGTGTAGCCGATAAGGCGGCTAAGGGGGTGAACATTCGAATACTCAAACCCGATTCGCCACAATCCAACTGTTCAGCCGTTGGGCGAATACCCTGACTGTCGACGACCCAAAGATCCGGATGACAGGTAACCGTAGCGCCCAGGGCCCGAATACAACGAAGGGCTGCCAAATCATCGGCCGAATGGCCCGGGTTGCGCAGAAGCGTTCTTCCCACGCGAATGAGAGAAGCCGCCAGGGCACGCTGCATGGCGCTCTTGGAGGTTGGAACCTGAATGGACCCACCGATCGAGGAAGGACGTACCGTAGCGATCATAGATAGTGGCGCAATAGCTTGAGGATCTCATTCAACGAGGTCGGACAGATCTCGGCCTGGCCGATCCGTTTCAATAATATGAAATCGATTGAGCGATTCGTTCGTTTCTTATCCATCGAAAGAGACCGAAATACTTTATCGGCCGAAAAATTGGCGGCAACAGGCAAATGATACCGACTCAATGTTGAGCGTAATTGACTTGTCTGTTCAAAAGCTTTTTTCTTTTCTGACACAAAGGCCGCGAACATCATACCTAAGGATATCGCTTCCCCATGCGATAATTCGTAATGCATCTCCAAGGCATGCCCCAGTGTATGGCCGAAATTCAATTGCTTCCGAAGATTTTTTTCGAACGCATCTTGCTGCACCACCTTGAATTTGAACCGCACATTACGTGCAATAAGTCGCTGCAATCGAACCGGGTCATTCCGGTAACTACTCAGCTCATTCCGACTCAATTCGCGAAACATGGTCGGATCTCCGATCGACGCATGTTTGATGATCTCAGCAAAGCCGTTCGACCATTCACGTGTGGGAAGGGTGGAAAGCAGTTCATGATCATGCAAAATGAAATTGGGTTGGCGTATGGTACCTACCAGGTTCTTATGTTTACCCACATCCACCCCATTTTTCCCACCGATGGAGGCATCTACCATAGACAGCAACGTCGTTGGCACAAAACCAACATCTACCCCTCTCATATAAACAGAAGCCAGATAGCCGACCAGATCGGTGACCACACCACCTCCTACTCCTATCAGAAACGTGGATCGGTCTGCCTGAAGGTTGATTAGCCGCTCCACCAAACTATCGATTGTGGCTTGTACCTTGTACGATTCCCCGGCGCGAAGCACAATGGTATCAAACGGTAAAAAAGCTTGTTTGTGCTTTCGATATACCTGCTGATCCGTGATCAAGATCGTCCTTCTTAAACCGACGATTTTGGAAATCGAGTGCAACCGTTCATTCGGAAAAAACCGTACACGTTGATCGCCGATACGAAAGGAAACTGATTTTGGCATGTCGGGCGATTAACTGTCGAGGATGCGTTTTTGCCGGTTGATACTTTCCATGTGAACGGCCTCCAGGTATCGCGTGATAAACTCACGACTAAGTCCCACCAACTCCCCTTGCGCACAGGCACGATCCACGATCTCCTGCCAACGACCTGCCTGAAGAATGGTGATATTGTTTTCTTTCTTGTACAAACCGATCTCCTCGGCGACTTTCATACGACGGCCCAGCAGTTGGATCATCTCGTTATCGAATTGATTGATCTGCTGACGAAGGGCTTCCAAGGCGGAGTGAAAACTATCCGAGTTCACATCCTCCAATCGCCAGCGAATCTGGAATAGCATCTCTAACAGCCGTTGAGGAGTGACCTGTTGCTTGGCATCGCTCCAAGCCTGATCCGGATCCGGGTGAGACTCGATCATCAGCCCGTCAAAATCCAGATCCACCGCCCGCTGCATCACATCCAGTAATATATCCCTGCGTCCGCAAATATGTGAGGGATCGTTGATCATGGGCAACTGCGGATGACGAAGTTTCATCTCGATGGCCAAATGCCACATGGGCGCGTTTCTGTATTCACTGTTCCCGTAGTTGGAAAACCCGCGATGGATCATACCGATGCGATCGATTCCGGCACCGGCTATTCGCTCCAATGCACCTGTCCACAATTCCAGGTCGGGGTTGATTGGATTTTTAATGAGTACGGGCACCTTCACGCCCTTCAGGGAATCGGCCAGCTCCTGTACACTGAACGGATTTACGGTGGTTCGGGCACCGATCCACAGCACGTCCGTTTCTGCTTTGAGTGCATCCTCTACCTGTTTGGCCGTGGCTACCTCAACGGTGAATGGCAGACCAAATTCTTTTTTTGCATTACGTAACCATTCCAATCCGACGGGCCCCACTCCTTCAAATCCGCCCGGCTTTGTTCGTGGCTTCCAAATACCGGCTCGAAACAGTTGAACTTGTCCCGAGGCAGCTAAAGACCGGGCCATTGTCATGACTTGCTCTTCTGTTTCGGCACTACAAGGACCGCTGATGATCCAGGGTCGTTGACCGCCGATCCAATCTTTGTGTTTGAGCGCGCTGGTTGGCATGGGTGCTTGTATTCACAAAAATAGAAAAACAATAGCCGTTTAAGAGCGGGAACGCTTCCCACCGCCACCACTGTCCGCATCATTCATCCGGATCTTGCGACCCCGATATTTTTTCCCATCAATGGCACGGATCATTTGGTTCATGGATCCCGGTTCGATCTCGACCCAGCTATTCATATCCTTCATGTCGATCCGACCGAGCACCGACTTGGGTAGCTCACTCATATCCAGGATGAACTGCAAGAAGCTGGCCTTATAAAAACCATCCTTGATGCCCAGGTTGACAAACAGTCTTTTATACTGGCCGGGGGCAGCTGATTTTCTGTCAGCCTCCTTCTTGCGTCCTTGCTTATTGCCGGCGCGCAGATTCAGGTCAGCTGCATTCTCATAGTATTGAAGGAACCTGTCAAATTCCAATGATGCCACGCGCTGCAAGATGTCCTCTTTGGTTAAGGAGGCGAATTTTTCCTGCAGCAAGGGCAGGTATGTTTCATAATCGCCATGCTTTACATCAGCATGTAATAGTTTATCGGTAAAATGGAAGAATTGCTTTCGGCAAACATCCTTGCCACTGGGAATGTCCAACGGATGAAAGGAGTTTTTCAGCATGCGCTCGATCTGTTTCAGTCGATACATCTCCTTGGGTGTTACGATACTGACCGCGATCCCGCTTTGTCCGGCCCTACCCGTTCGGCCGCTTCGATGCGTGTAAACCTCCGGATCATCGGGCAGTTCATAATTGATCACGTGGGTGATCCCTTTTACGTCGATACCTCTTGCTGCCACGTCGGTGGCAACCAACAAACGAAGGTGCTTGGCCCGGAAGGCGGCCATTACTTTATCTCTTTGTACTTGCGTGAGGTCGCCATGGATCGCATCGATATCATATCCCTCCCGGGTCAACTTTTCGGCGATCTCCTGGGTTTCCACTTTGGTTCGGGCAAATACGATGGCATACATACCCGGATTGAAATCGATGATCCGTTTGAGCACTTCGTATCGGTCGTGATGCAAACAAGAGTAGTACTGATGGTCGATGTTGGCGTTGCCGGAATTGACCACCCCAACGGTCACTTCCACCGGCGTTTCCATGAATCGTTTGGTGACTTTCCGGATCTCAGTTGGCATAGTGGCACTGAAAAGCCACAGACTTTTCCGGTTGGGTGTGTTTTGAAGGATGAATTCGATATCCTCCTGAAAGCCCATGTTCAGCATCTCATCCGCTTCATCCAATACCACCCATTGGATCTCCTCCAGATCGATGGCTTTTCGTTCGATCAGATCGATCAACCGTCCGGGAGTGGCCACCACGATGGAAGCCCCTTTGCGAAGGTCCTTGATCTGTCCGGTTATGGGCGACCCGCCATATACGGCTAAAATGGGATTGCCCCGCCCCTTCCCCCGGAACCGGTTCATATCCTGCGTGATCTGCAGGCAAAGCTCTCGGGTGGGACAAACGATCAGCGCTTGCGGTGTACGGGAATTGGCTTCAACCCATTGTAGCAAGGGTAAGCCAAAGGCTGCGGTCTTGCCGGTACCGGTTTGAGCCAGTCCGATAAAATCTCTCGTTCCTTCCAGCAGTACAGGGATGGCCTTTTGCTGAATGAGGGTGGGCTCTTTGTATCCAAGCTGCTCAATGGAGGCCAGCAGATTGGGATCCAGGCCGAATGATTCAAATGTGTTCAAAATAAAATGGCCCATTAGGCAGGCCCTACCACTAAATAAAAAAAAGGCCGCTCGTTTGATGGAGCGGCCTGAGTAGAAAATCTTTTACAGATTACTTTTGCTCAGCCTTAGGCTCAGCAGCAGGCTTAGTTTCTGTAGCAGGAGAATCAACCTTTACAGCAGGAGAATCAACCTTTGCAGAAGTTGTGTCGGCAGGAGAATCGTTAGTAGCCGGTTTCTTTTCGCCACAAGCTACCAATGAAGCAGCTACGAAAGCGATTGCAAAAAACTTTTTCATTTGAAAATCTTTTTGGGTTTAATGAAATATTTCGCAAATATATACTGTTTTCAGGAAAAGGTAACCCCGGATCAATTGATTTTTTTTCAGGCCCATAAGGTTACTATTTTTAAGCACCCGTATTAATTAACAGGGTGACCAACCATATTCATGGAAGAAAAGCAACTTCTCCAGGGTCTCGCCACGAACGACCGTAAGTCTGTTGAAGCGATCTATCAAGGGAGCTATAATAGTATACAGTCATTGATTATCAATAATCAAGGTTCGATCGACGACGCCCGCGACATTTTTCAGGAAACCCTGATCGTTCTTTATGAAAAGGTTAGACAAGGAGATTTTGAGCTGAATTGTCAGATCAGAACCTACCTGTATGCGGTTAGCAAACGCCTGTGGCTGAAAAAACTTCAGCAGCAGCGGCGCATGTACACCACCTGGGACGATACCAACGAGCCGGTATCGGTTGACACGGACCTGGAGCGACATGAGCAAGAAGACGCAGACTACGATCGGATGCAGCAAGCCATTCAGCAATTGGGAGAACCCTGTAAAAGCTTGCTGGAAGCCTACTACCTCCGAAAACAAAACATGGCTTCGATCGCCAGTGAATTTGGATACACGAACGCCGATAACGCCAAAAACCAGAAATACAAGTGCCTGATGCGCTTGAAAAAAATATTTTTCAAAACTGAATGACCTAACCATGAGCGACCTGACTATGTTGGAAACGGTAGAACGGTATATCCGGGGCGAAATGAACCCGGACGAGCGGGCCCATTTTGAAAACTATCGGAAAAGCCATGCCGAGGTGGATCAATTAGTAGTTGAACACACCTTGTTTCTGCAGCAACTGAACCGATTCGGCGAATGGAAAAAATTCAAACAATCGCTGCAGGAGATTCACACCGATCTGGCCGAATCCGGCAAGATCGAAGCAGCCCGGCTGCAAGGCAAAGCAAAAGTTTTATACCTCTGGAACCGGTACAAGCGCATCGGAACGATCGCCGCCTCCATTGCCGGCATCACGGCGCTGGGTATTTCCGCACTGGTCTCCTTATTTTCTTCCTCCGGGGCCGGCAGTCAGTTTGAGGAACTGAACAGAAAATATAATTGGTTGGCCAATCGCGCCACGGAACAAGGAAATGAGATAGACGCCATCAAGAAAAAGGCAAGTCCTTCCACCCAGATCTCCTATACCAAAGGAGGAACCGGATTTTTGGTAGATGCAAAAGGCATCCTGGTCACCAACCGACACGTCGTTGAAAATGCCAAGCAAATCGCTGTACAGCGTGGCAATGAGGAATACACGGCCGAGTTGATACAGATCGACACGAAACGCGACTTGGCCATTCTTCGCATCGTCGACGAAAATTTTACAGGCGCCGGACCTCTACCCTATGGCCTCTCTAAAAAAGCAGCTTCCCTCGGCGAACCCCTGTTCACACTGGGATACCCAAGAGACGAAGTGGTTTACGGACAAGGCTACCTCAGTGCCCGCACCGGCTTCCAAGGTGATACCATGAGTTATCAGATAGAGATCGCCGCCAACCAAGGAAACAGCGGCAGCCCGGTATTGAACCGAAATGGCGAGGTCATCGGTATTCTAAATGGGCGACAATCCGATCAGCAGGGATTTGTTTTCGCCATCCGCAGTCAGGAGATCCTCGCCTCCTTGCAGGATTCCCGCAAGGCATTAAAAGACGAAAAGATCTCCACGCCCACCCAGTCGCGCCTGGCCGGATTGGACCGAACGCAACAAGTGAAAAGAATCCAGGATTACGTATTTCTGGTGAAGGTCAATTAACTAACCGATTGCCAAAGCCGAGCGGGATATTCGCCAGCCCGGATCAACTCATCCAAACTCACTTGGACGGACGGGGCGTCTTCTTTGTAAGTAACCCCAAACCATTTTGCATGCGTGGGTAGCACTTCCACCTGGCCACCATTTCGAATGAACGAGTCGGCTACCAAGGGAATGAAAAACTCGGATTTTGGTTCTCCTCCCCGCGTTTGCAAAAATTCATTGAATAATTGCGATGCCAGCGTGAAAAGTGTCGGATCGAAGCACCAGAAATTCATGGACACCCGGGTGTCCGGTTCCAATTCTGTGGGCTGAAGTCCATCCGACACGTTTATTTTCCCATCCATCGCAGCAATATTGATCCGCTCCGTTATGGTCGCCAACCGGCCGGCCGTATCCAATGTGCAAACGCCCCGATTTACGGTTCCATGTTCGGACAAAGTACCCGACAACGGATACCCAACGATGGCTAAGCGATCGGGCTCGCAGGC
Source organism: Bacteroidota bacterium (assembly GCA_046081925.1). Lineage (GTDB taxonomy): Bacteria > Bacteroidota > Bacteroidia > Chitinophagales > Chitinophagaceae > JJ008. The sequence continues at coordinate 101,876 of JBJTWV010000004.1, forward strand.
CTCCTGTAAAAAGGAAGCGGCCACTTCAAAAGCATGCCGGCCATAAAAATCATCGGCATTGATCACCGCAAATGGCTCATGGATGGCTTCTGATGCACAAAGCACGGCATGGGCTGTACCCCAAGGTTTTGTTCGCTCGGAAGGAACAGCGAACTGTTGAGTGAAGCGATCCAACTCCTGAAAAACAAATTCAACCTCGATCTTATCTTTCAAACGAGAAACAAAAAGAGATTCAAAGGTTTCTCGGTGCTGTTCCCGAATGATGAACACGACCTTCCCAAATCCGGCGCGAATGGCATCATAAATGGAATAATCCATGATCGTTTCACCACCGGGGCCAAACGACTCAACCTGTTTCATACTTCCATAGCGGGAAGCCATGCCGGCAGCCAGGATCAATAATGTTGGTTTCATTTCAGCGTGAGAGCGAAGGTACTCCAATTTCAGAAGGTCTGTTAAAATTGAGTAATCCGGGATTTGTGATACTATCTTTGAATACATGTCTTTTCGAGGCACGACCATATCCCTCCTTACGTTCTGCTGGTTGATGAATTTCTCGGCACGGTCACAAGACACGTTACCTAAATTCACCTTAACGCAGCTAGGCGATGACAAAGTTCTGATCGAATGGAAAAATCCAGACACCTCCCTGCGCCAAATATCCGTTCAGCAGTCAACGGATAGCCTTATCGGTTTTAAGACCTTACTCAATATTTTGGATCCACGGCTGGCACAAAATGGATCGGTGATCCGTCGCCCGATGGCACAAAAAATGTATTACCGGCTATACCTGCTCTATCCACGAGGCAGGTATCTTTTTACACCGGCTAAACGACCAACTCCTCAAACGCCAATCGCTACAAAGGAAAGCCCACCGAAAAAAAATACAGAAAGTCCCATCCTAACATACACCAAGCCCGCGCCGATTACCGTACCCGGCAACCAGCAGATAAAACTGATAACGACCCCCATAAAGCAAGAGCGCAGCGACAGTGTTTCAAGAAATAGACCGTCAATGGTGCAAAAAGCCCGAAGCGAGCTCATCAAAGATCCTGAGGCCATCAAGCCTGTCGCCACCAATGTGGAACTGACCACCTTCGTACCATCCAACCGCATTTATACGCAAAAAGATGGCTATCCGTACATCGAATTGCCGGCAGAGTGGGATCTTGCTCAAATTGAGATTCGATTTTTCATGGAAAGTGGACAGCCTCTTTTTGAGCTGATCCATCCTTCCATCCGGATTTTTCGGATCGATAAAACCAATTTTAGTCGGTCCGGATGGTATCGATTTGAGATCTGGTGGAAGGGGAAAAAAATGGAAACGAACAAGTTGTTCATTCCCCTTGAATTCTAGCAATACACACAATCGAACGCCTCGGCAAATCGATCTTTCATCTTTTGCTTGACTTCGTCCATGGATACGGGCCTTCCGACTTCTTTCTTCAATGAAGTCACTTGTTTATCGGGAATGCCGCAAGGCACGATGTGCCGAAAAAAATCCAACTCAGGGTTCACATTTAGCGCTAGCCCATGCATGCTGATCCAACGACTGCATCGAACACCAATGGCACAGATCTTGCGTGCACGAGTAGCCTCCTGCGGTTCCAGCCAAACACCGGTTTCCCCGCTGGATCGTTCGGCTTTTAAGCCGTAATCATCCAGCAACCGAATGACAACCTCTTCGAGATTTCGCAAGTATTTGCCGATATCCCGGTCGAATTTTTCCAGATCCAGTATGGGATAAACCACCAACTGTCCCGGGCCGTGATAGGTGATATCCCCTCCCCGATTGGTATGGAAGTATTGAATGGATCGGGCTTCACGCTCCTCCTCCGAGATCAAAACATGTTGGGGATCGCCGCTCTTGCCCAAGGTATATACGGGTGGGTGTACCACAAAGAGCAAGTGATGCCGGGTCTCCTCGGCTCTTCCTGCTTGCTTCAAGGATACATTGTCACGCAACAAGGATTCCTGATAGTCCCATACTTCCTGATAGGCCCGAAGACCCAGGTCCTCAAAAAAAATCCGCTGTTTCATGGAAATGTAAAACTACGTACAAAACCGGGGTTACCTTTGTGTAATGACAGCGCATTCTTCCTTACCCGAGTCGCATGACATCGAAGAATCGGTGGACGGAGGCGAAGTGCTGTATGAACGATTTCAATTGACCGTTGATCGGGGGCAAGAGCTGATTCGGATCGACAAATTCCTGAGTCAGCGGATCGAACGAGCCACCCGCAACAAATTGCAACAGGCCATGCACCTGGAAATGGTGACCGTTAACGGCCAACCGGTCAAACCCAATTACAAGATCAAACCAGGCGATCAGATCGTCATCTACTCAGATCTTCATCCGGAGGAGACCGACGTACAACCGGAGGATATCCCACTGGATATTCGTTACGAGGATGAGCACCTCATGGTTCTCTACAAAAATCCCGGGCAGGTCGTGCACCCGGGCAGCGGTAATTATCACGGCACCTTACTGAATGGCGTTGCCTTCTATTTGCAGAAGCAACATCCCGGAATCACTGAGCAAACCTTACCGCGCTTTGGGCTGGTACATCGGATCGACAAGAACACCAGCGGGTTGCTTGTATTGGCAAAAACGGATGTGGCGATGCGCGGTTTGGCCAAACAATTCTTTGATCACACCGTGCGTCGAAAATATCAGGCGTTGGTTTGGGGAGATGTTGAATCTGAGAGCGGAACCATCATCGCCCATGTAGGAAGACACCAACGTTTTCGTAAACTCTTCGAGGCCTATCCCGAAGGAGAGCATGGGAAGGAAGCCATCACGCATTACCGGGTATTGGAAAGATTCCGGTACGTAACCTTAGTGGAGTGTATATTAGAAACCGGCCGCACCCATCAGATACGGGTGCACATGAAACACATCGGACATCCGCTTTTCAACGATGATTTCTATGGCGGCGAGCGGATCGCCAAAGGAACGGTCTTCCCTCGTTACAAACAGTTTGTAGAAAATTGCTTCGCCCTGTGTCCGCGACAAGCGCTTCATGCCAAAACCCTGGGCTTTAGACATCCGGTAACTTCGGAGGAGATGGACTTTGATACGGAACTGCCAGCAGATATGCAGACGGTGGTGGATAAATGGAGACAATACGCCTCCACCATAGGAAAATAGTGTCAGGGGGCAAATAACATTCGATACTCAGCCCCCACTTTTCCTTTCATAATGTCCTGCAACCGTCGTTGCATCAATTTCTTTTTCAGCGGAGGTAAATAGTCAACGATCAGGCGCCCTTCTAGGTGGTCGATCTCATGCAACAAGGCACGGGCGGTTAACCCAACATAGGTTACCTCATGCTTCTGAAACTGATCGTCCTGATATGACAAACGGATTTCGATCGGCCTGGTAACATCCACACGGATCCGAGGCAGGCTCAAACAGCCCTCATCCTCCACCGACTCCTCTTCGCTTACAGAGATAAGTTGCGGGTTGATCACTGCGGCTTTGAGCCCCGGATCGTTCTTCCAACCGGCCTCTTTCTTCTCCTCGTCGCTCATTCGCTCGATCACCTGATGCGTATCCAGCACCAATAACCGCAATGATTGATTGACCTGAGGTGCGGCTAGTCCAAGTCCGATCCCTTTTTGATACATCGTTTCCCACATATTGGCAATAAGCACCTCCAGACCCGGATGATCGGGTTTCACTTCTTGCGTGGCTGCGCGGAGAACAGGATGACCATATGCGACAATCGGAAGGATCACGAAAAATTATTTTGACAAAGTTACCGAATCATTCGGCTTCCGTCAATTCGTTCGTTGAAGATATTCTTGGAGCAATATGGTAGCGGCCACTTCATCCACCAAGGCTTTGTTCTGTCGGTCCTTTTTTTTCAATCCCATTTCCAGCAAAGCCAATTGGGCCATCTTGGAGGTGAATCGTTCATCCACTTTTTCGACCGGGATCTGCGGGAAGGACTTGGCTAACTTGGCGATACATTTTTCTACCAAAGGCGTGGCATCGGTAGGCGAATCATCCCAATTAGTGGGCCAGCCAATGAGTATGAGATCGACCTGCTCTCGCTTGAGATAATCATGCAGAAAATTCATCAGCTCCCGGCTCTCCACCGTGGTCAGCCCCGTGGCAATGATGCGAAGTGGATCCGTTACGGCAATGCCCGTTCGCTTCCGCCCATAATCGATAGATAGTATGCGTCCCATGGTTAGGTGGAGAAAATCAATTCAAGGATCACGAATACCGAAAAGATCACCGAACCTAACCCATTGGTGGTCATGAATGCCAGGTCGACCCGGGTTAGATCCTCCGATGTAACCAATGCATGCTGATAGATCAACAGACCAGCGAAGACCGCCACACCGATCCAGTACCAGTAACCAAAATCGGCCCAGATACCGGCGAGGAATAAACAGGAAATTGTCATGAAATGCAAAACGGATGAAACCGATAAGGCCATACGACCACCCAACCAGGCGGGTAAAGAATGTAATTGGTTCGAACGGTCAAAGGATTCGTCTTGCAGCGCATAGATGATATCAAATCCGGCCACCCACGTGAGCACCGCCATGGAGAAAAAGATGGGAAGTAAATCGAACGTGCCGGTTATCGCCAGATACGCCCCGATCACAGACAAGGACAATCCAAGACCCAGTATCAAATGACAAAAGGCGGTGAAACGTTTTGTATAACTATAGCCCAAAATGACTCCTAAGGCGATAGGCGATAAGGAAAAGCAAATTGGATTGATCAAGCAGGCGCAAACGACGAATAACACGGCGTTTGTCACCGTAAACAGCAACGCTTGTTTAGGTGTAATGGCACCCGCCGGTATCTCCCGCGCACGGGTTCGCGGGTTCAGGGCATCGATCTTTCTGTCCAGATATCGATTGAACGACATGGCCGAACTGCGCGCGAACACCATACAGCCCAATACCCAACATCCTTTCAGTATCCACTCACGTCCCGATCCATTCTCCGACAAAGCCGCTTCATGGGTAATACCCAACCCGAAACCAATGACCGCAAAGGGCATCGCAAAGATGGTATGCGATAACTTGATCAAACCCACATAATTCTTTACGGTTGACATAGGAACTATTTCAAGATAGGTTTGACCGACGTTTGCATGCGTACGAATTCCCAAACCACAACTCCCAATGCCGTGGCCACATTCAGAGAATGTTTCATCCCCCCTTGGGGAATCTCCAGGCATCCATCCGCTATTTTAATAGTCTCCGGTTCCACGCCTGTTACCTCATTACCAAAGACCAAGGCTACTTTTTCATCGGGACCGGGACGAAGATCCTGCAGGAATATACTATCGGTGGTCTGTTCCACTGCCAGCACGCGATAGCCGGCCGAACGGGCTCTCTCCACGGCCGTAACCGCATCCGGAAAATGTCGCCAGGCAACGGAATCTTCCGCCCCCAGGGCAGTCTTTCGAATTTCCTTGTGCGGAGGAAAGGCCGTATAACCCGTCAGGTATATGGCTTCTACTTGAAATGCATCGGCCGTCCGGAAGGCACTTCCAACATTATAGGCGCTGCGAATATTTTCCAAGATCAGGATCAGCGGAAATTTTTCCGAACGACGAGCTTCCTCGGTCGATTTTCTTCCCAACTCATCCATGGACAACTTGCGCATGGGGGCAAAGGTAAGCAGGTCCGCCTCCCAAAAGAGAAAAGGACCTGCTTGCACCAGAACCGCCGATCAAAGATTTACGATACGCTTGTCGCGAGGATATTTTACGCTATATACGAATCGATATGTTTGGCTTTCTCCCGGTTTGAGATCAAGTTTCCAGGTCAGTACGCCTGTCTCCGGATTGACCTCTGCCCCTCCGGCATCTTCCAATGAAACTTCCACCTCCTTCACGGCACTTAACGGATGCTGATCTTTGAGCAGCATCACTATGGGAGTGAGCTTATTGTTTTTGACAGTGATCTCGTAAGTGAAAACTTGTTTATTGGTTCCACCGCCGGCTTTTGACGGAGCCGCCTGCCGAACCTGCGAACGCTTCACGACGATCCGCTTGTCGCGACCCAATGAGAGATTCAATGTGTCTGCGGTTGTGTTGGGATCGATCTGTGTTTTGCCTACATACGTGTCGTCCATAATGATATTAGCCTCCCCGGGTATCAGATCCAGGTTCTGCCAATCGGCCAGTTCGGCCATCAAGTAGGCTTCTTTATCAAGTTTGGGCACAGCATAATTCTTTAACACAGCCTCCACCGATCGCTCCTGGATATTGACCTGTTGCATCCGACCATCGGCCGGCACATCATACGGCAAGGCGATCTCATAACTTGTATTCAGCTGTCCTTGGTTCAGGGTGGTGTAATCGCCCAGATTGCTGGGCACGACTCCCATTGGCGCCAATTTATATTGACCCTGATCCTCCACCACCTCATCCGCCAATGCCTTGGATTCCTTCATGGACTGAATCACATTCGCATTGACGTTTACCGAGCGCATTTGCGATTGCTTGTATAGCTCCGGCACATACAATTGCAAATACCAAGGAGAAAGAATGGGCGCCTGTACCCCAAAATTGGGCGTACCTGTACTTAACGTGAGCTTGACTTGCTTCCAGGAGATTCCCGTGGTTTGTGTGAGGGATGCCTTGTAAACCAACTTGACCTTGTTCTCTTTCGAATTCACCCGCACGTCATAACTGGCCGACCACCCCGCATGTGGTGTGTAGTAAGATACTTTCACCGGATACTCATCCGCCCGGCTGGTCATCACTTGAAGGAACAATTGGCCGACCGGATCGGCCGGCTTGGAAACGTCTTGCGACCATTGAAGGATCTGCTTGTTGTTGTTCTGGATCTTCCGTTGCACGCGTTCAATTTCGGTTTGCCATTGGAAGATGGACAACTTGGCCCGCTCGATCCGGGCCGCATACACATCCAACATCCGAAGCAGATCCGCCGCCAAGATGGGCCGGTCGGATTTATCTCTGAGGGGTGTCTCGATCAGCAACCCTGTTTTTACCAGGATCTCTTGATCAATGTTGATCAAATTTTGATACCGGGCGATCTCTTTTTGCAAGAGCGTATTGCTATCTGTCAACGCCTCGATCAGTTTTTGATTTTTGGATGGCTGAGGCGAAGGCTGCCAAACCTGAAACTGTTGCGAGAGAAGGGCCACCCCCTCGGGTAAATTGACCTGTAGACTGTTGGGATCGACTGAGGTGCTTACCCCTTCCAGCAAAACCACCCGGGTGCCGGCCTCCAACCGGATCTTACCCTCGTGCGTCAGCTCGGCGCCATAGCCAAAATACACGCTGGCATTTCGAAGGGCCGGCTTCACACGGAGGGTATCCTGTGCAAGCAATGAAAGGGATTGAATAAGCAAAAAACTTGTGATGATACAAATACGCATATGGTAGATTTTCACACACAGATGCGATCTTTTCCCAACTTACACATCGCCGAACCCATTATTTTTGTCGTCATGGCCAAAAGCAGCGGTGAGACCCCCATGATGCAGCAGCATCGGATGATCAAACAAAAACATCCGGATGCCATCTTGCTGTTCCGGGTGGGTGATTTTTATGAAACCTTTGGCAGTGATGCCGTCACCGCTGCCGGGATCTTGGGTATTACCCTCACCAAACGAAACAATGGAGCGGCTTCCGAATCGGAACTGGCCGGATTTCCGCATCATGCATTGGACACCTACCTGCACAAATTGGTTAAGGCCGGTTACCGGGTGGCGGTTTGCGATCAACTCGAAGACCCCAGGCAAGCCAAAGGGGTCGTAAAAAGAGGCGTGACGGATTTGGTAAGTCCGGGAACGGCCATTCAGGACAAATTACTGGAGCACCGTTCCAATAATTTTCTCGCCGCTATGCATCCGGCCGGTCCGGACAAAATGGGCTTGGCGTTTCTTGATCTGTCGACCGGTGAGTTTTTTCTCAGCGAAGGAAATCCCGAGTATGCCGATAAATTATTACAAAGCCTTCGACCCAGCGAACTGATCCTGTCAAAAGAGAAACAAAAAGAGATCCGTGCCTGGCTGTCTGAGACGCTGTATATCTATTCCATGGACTCATGGATCTTTGATACCGTTTATGCCACTGAACAACTGAACAAACATTTTCATACCCATTCGCTCAAAGGATTTGGTGTGGAGGATATGGATGCTGCACAAACTGCAGTCGGCGCCATTTTGCATTATTTACGTGAGACCGAACATCCGCATCTGCAACACATTGTTTCGTTACAGCGGATTGACCGCGATGATTTTTTATGGTTGGATCGTTTCACCATCCGTAACCTGGAACTTTTGGAAGGCGCCTTCGGGCAGCCCAATTGCCTGTTATCGGTGTTGGACAAGACCCGCTCTCCGATGGGAGCCCGTTTGATGCGCCGATGGATACTATTTCCGCTGATCGATAAAAAGCTGATCGAGGAACGCCTGGATATGGTGGAGACATTCGTACAGCAACCCGACCGGCTGGAACACATCCGTCAGGCACTGGGACAATGCGGCGATCTGGAACGGCTGGCTGGAAAGATCGCCATGCGAAAGGTCAACCCAAGAGACCTTCAACAGATTGCACATGGCTTGTCATCGGTACAGGTGTTACACAACTCCCTGACAGACCTTTCAGTCAGCTGGGTGAACGATCGATTGAAAGAGTTGGATGATTGTCCGACGCTTCGCCAATGGATAGATGGAACCATTTCAGAGGAGGCCCCGGCGGTGATCCAAAAAGGCGGTGCGATCAAAGAGGGCGTAGACCAAGAACTGGATGAACTCCGCGCCATTGCGCGTGATGGAAAATCTTACCTATCGGGCCTTCAACAACAAGAAGTTGCCAGAACCGGCATCCCGTCCCTGAAGATCGGATTCAATAACGTGTTTGGTTATTACCTGGAGGTCACCAATACCCACAAGGAAAAAGTACCGTCCGATTGGATACGCAAACAGACACTCACCAATGCAGAACGATATGTTACGCCCGAATTAAAGGAGTATGAAGAGAAGATCCTGGGCGCCGAGGAAAAAATGCTGGCTTTGGAAATCAAATTGTTCGAGCAACTGGTCGATCGGATCCAACAGTTCGTTTCTTCTCTGCAGAAAACAGCACAGCGAATCGGAGAAATGGATTGCCTTTGTTCATTTGCCGAATCTGCCAGAACGAACCAATATGTACGTCCCTCCATCCATACCGATACGAATGAGCTGATCATAACCGGTGGCAGACACCCGGTGATCGAAGAAGTATTACCCGTAGGCACAGCTTATATAGATAACGATCTTACACTTAACCGAACCGATCAACAACTCATCATTCTGACCGGACCGAATATGAGTGGTAAATCGGCGCTGCTTCGACAAACAGCGCTGATCACCCTCATGGGACATATGGGCTGTTTCGTACCCGCGCGTATGGCCCGGCTTCCACTGACCGACAAGATCTTTACCCGTGTGGGCGCCTCCGATAACCTGAGTAGCGGCGAATCCACTTTTTTGGTGGAGATGAATGAGACGGCCTCCATCCTGAACAACCTGTCGAACCACAGCCTGATCATTCTGGATGAGATCGGAAGAGGCACCGCCACCTATGATGGCATTTCCCTTGCCTGGAGTATCGCCGAATTTTTACACGACCACCCCGGAAAACCACTCACCCTCTTTGCCACCCATTACCACGAATTGAATGAATTGGAGAGCAAGCTTTCCCGTGTAAAGAATTATCACCTTACCCACCAAGAATCCGGTAACCGGATCCTGTTTCTCCGAAAGCTGGCACCCGGTGGCAGCACCCATAGTTTTGGTATTCACGTTGCCCGCATGGCCGGTATGCCTGCAACCTTGCTCAACCGGGCAACTGAAATAATGAAAAAACTGGAAAACAGTCACTTAGGAGGCATAACGGAAGCAAATAGAAAGGTGCTTGGTGATTTATCTACGTCTGCTAAGGAACAGTTCCAACTTTCCATTTTTGACGTGCACAGTCAAACTTTTGCCGAGATCCGTGCGCTGGTGGAAGGGCTTGACCTGAACCGACTTACTCCGGTGGAGGCGCTGCTCAAATTGCAGGAGATCCAGCGAAAGATTGCCGGCAGCAGCCCGGAAAACTGACCTATTGCCAGTTACCTCAAACTCCCTTATTTTTACGTCAAATTAACTGCTCATGAAATTTCTCCGTCTGTCTGCTTTGGTATTGTTTGCTGTCACCACGCTAACCGCTTGTAAGCGCGATACCGAATTCACCAAGATCACAGAATTCAGAAAGAACGGGATCAATATGACCGGCGCCTTGAATGTTCCTCAAACGCCTTCCACGGCTCTTGGCACCATGGACATCTGGTACTCTAAAGAAACCCGAATCTTGACCTACACGATGAACTGGTCCGGATTGACCGGAGCTGTTACCAGTGCATCCGTCATGGGCCCTGCTCCAACCGGCTTCCCCTCCGCAACCACTGTTCAAAACTTCAGCACCTCCGCTATCATTCGTTGTGCCACTTTCCCGGTATCTTCCTGTGGCTCCTACAAAGGAACGTTACTGGTTGATGGTTTTGTGGTTACGGAAGAGAATCTATTGGCGGGCGTTTACTACGTGACGCTTCGCACCGCCGCCTATCCGGCTACCGGTGAGATCCGCGGTCAGATCAAGTTTGACTGATAAAACAAACAAATTCTGAAAGCCCTCCCACACGGAGGGCTTTTTTATTGGGCCTGGAACCACACGGGACTCTTTGCATCCCAATTGCCATTATAATTGATGAATAACTCCTCACCCGCCTCAATGTCTCTAACGGAACGTATTCGTATCAGCTCTGCCTCCCATTCCATTTCGTATTCGCAATTACTGGGAGAAGTGTGATTGTACATGGGTACATAACCCAGGGCCATGGCACATTGATCTCCCTTTTCTCCCCAAACAAAAATGTAATCGTGCAGCCGCGTTTGATCGAGGAGAATGCGCTCCTCTCCGGATAATACAACCACCGGTGCGATCTCCAGCACCGTATCTTTCGGGATGGCCTCCTGTGTAAACACACCTCGCCCGCGCCCGGGTGAGGGAGTCAAATATAAAAATGGCAGAATCATGCCCAAATCTACAGGATGGGGAAATGGAAATTCACATCTTCTCAGCAGGCTGTTTCCGTAATTTCGCGCCATGTCGGCTGAAGTCAACCAAAAGAATCTCCGAGAGGAGTACGCCCAGATCCAGCTACAAGGGGATCCGGTGACCCTTCGTGCCTACCTGGACGATCAAAACATCAGCGAGATCGCTGATTGGGTGGACGATGAGACGGAACTGGCCACAGAGATCATTGCGGGCATGTCCATGCACCGTGCTGTAAGCGTTTTTAAGATCCTGGACCTCAGCCTTCAGAAACAAGTGATCCGGGAACTCCCTCCCAACCTCACCGCAAACCTGCTAAATGAATTGCCGGCCGACGACCGCACGGACTTCCTCGAAGAGCTACCCAGCAACGTTGTACGGGAGCTCATCAAACTATTGGAACCCGAAGAACGAAAGATCACCTTATCGTTGTTGGGGTACCCTGAGAATTCCATCGGTCGACTGATGACGCCCGATTATGTATACATCTACCCGCACAATACCGTTGAAGAAGTGTTCGCCACCATCCGTAAGTATGGAAAGGATAGCGAAACCATCAACGTTATCTACGTTATCAATGAGAAAGGAGAGCTCATAGACGATATCCGAATCCGGGACATCATTCTAAACGATCCGTCCAAAAAAATTGCTGACTTGATCGATGGCCGATTCATTGCGCTGACACCGGAGGACGATCAGGAAACCGCCAGTGAGATCTTCAAGATGAATAATCGGGTGGCCCTTCCGGTGATCAGCCGCAGCAATAAATTGCTGGGCATTGTAACGATCGATGACATCCTTTGGGTGGCCCAGGAAGAGTTTACGGAGGATATGCAAAAAATGGGAGGTACCGAGGCACTCGACGAACCCTATCTCGACGTACCGTTACTCAAGCTCTATAAAAAACGCATCGTTTGGCTATTGATCCTTTTCATTGGAGAAACCATGACCATCGCGGCGATGTCGGGCTTTCAACAAACGCTGGAGCACGTACTGGTACTGTCCACCTTCATCCCACTGATCATATCCAGCGGGGGTAACAGTGGCTCGCAAGCAGCCACCCTGATCATTCAGGCAATGGCATTGGGAGAGATCACCGTGAAAGACTGGTGGTTCATTGCCCGGCGTGAGATCATCTCTGGACTGATCATGGGTGTTACGCTTGGATTGATCGGTGCATTGATCGTAGTGGGAGGCCATGAGTTTTTTGCACTGTTCGGAGAACATTACCAACATGTGGCGCTGGCCATTGGGATTTCCCTGACCGGCGTGGTACTGTGGGGTACACTCATGGGTTCCATGCTACCGCTCCTGTTAAAACGATTGGGGGCCGATCCGGCCACCTCTTCCACCCCATTCATCGCCACCTTGGTGGATGTAACCGGTTTGCTGATTTACTTCGGAACGGCCTATTGGCTTTTGCGCGGCATTTTACTTTGACCGCAGCCAGTCAGTAAATGACCGGGCCTGATCCAAAAATATCGCAAGATCATCCTCCTGCGATCGGATGAATGTATTTTCATTGAATTTCCCGATGACTTTATCCATCTCAGCCTGTGTGTCATACAACATCTTTCGAAAATCCTGCTGATGATCTTTTGCTCTGGACTGACGAATCATCTCCATCATCCATAATCTGGTTTCTACAGCCTCCTCAACCCATGTTAGCAATTTAGATTTCGTCCACTTCGCCCAACTTATTCCATTCAAGGAAAAAACAGCCGCCACTGCATGCGCGGCTTTCTCCTGCGCGTATGATGCAGCCTGTTTGTCATAAAAGGAATGAATCGAGGGCCAATCTGAAATTTTGCCTTTCCGTATTTGTTGCAATAACTTTTGTAACGCCGACTCCGGCATCAGCTGTCCGCCAATATTTCTCCATGGCTCCAGACGTGTCTTTCGATATCGCGTCTTGAAAGAAGTAAATTTTTGAGCGGGTTTTTTGATCCAGCTTCCGATCAATTGCGAAACGGCATGATAGGTGATCAATCGCCGATAGATTTCATACGCTTGTTCAGCCTTTAACAGATGAACCTCACGGGTACTGTTTTCCGATCGGGTTAACTTGATCGTCATATTACGTACGGTCTGCGGGTCCGAAAGAAGTAACTGCCTGGCCATGGCTCCATGATCGGTTGACAGCTTTTTAGTGGGATGTGCTTTCAGATATGCCAACGCCACTGCTTCTTCGATACGCTGCAACCCATGTAAAATCTCATTGACGGTATCCGGAGCCAAATAATCATATTCGATAATGCGCCGGGTATGACCGCGCTTATCGCGCTGCTTATATTTAAATACGTTTCGGGTAAGCGCGTACAGATTATGGAAAAACCAATAACCTGGCATTATCACCAGCCGGTCGTAGGTTATATCATTGGAAACAAGCGAGAACGGAAGATCAATATCCAATTCAGCCGGATAATCTCCTTTTGCCAGCAACGTATAGGATGCAAAACGGGAGTTGTGTTCCAGACTGACACAAAGCCCAGGCCAAAAACCTCTACCCGCCACCAATTCACCATCAGCCGAACGGGAATTATGGTTTGACCCGATGGTAGCACCGGCGGCTAAATTGCTTTGCCCCAGAAGGACCGAGGCACAGAGAAAAGAATTATTGTGATGTTGTTCATGCCCCGGAAATATGAGTGAATTCAACACCTCACAGCAGGATATAGTAGAATTCTCTCCCAGATATGAATTGATCAGTCGGGCGCCATACTTTAATTGCGAGTGAGCCCCCATAATGAATCGAACAGCTTTTACCCCATAGAAGGCGCGGCAACCTGGCCCAATGATTCCATTCACCATCTCCGAGCCCTCTCCTACCTGAACCGGCGCCTCGGAGGAAGAGTCGATGGTCAAATTTTTAAGCTTATTGGCTCCTTTAATATAGGCGTCACTGCCAATCCAAACGTCTTTGATGATGTGACAATTTTTTATCACGCTTCGCTCACCAACCTTACCATAATAACCCCTTCGCACATCGAAGAGCTCATCAGTAAACTGTCTGAGCTTATCCATCAATTTTTCGTCAGCGCGGTATTTTGACCAGATCCATGCATCACCGGCTTCCATCCCGTTGAAGGGCAAAACGGACCTGCCCCCATTCTCATTGGCAATTTCCATCCAAATTCGAACCCGCTCCGACTCACCCATTTTAACCACCCCATTCCCAAACTTGGCATGGTCGGTGGTGGCCATTTCATGAATATTGACCAACATCACTTCATCTCCGATGATGTAGTGGCTCATGTAACGAACGTTTTCTACAACCACATGATCGCCAAAGTCGCAACTGATGATCGTACTGTTATAAAGCCCCACCGGCAACCTCAGGTTATTGAATTCATGATAATAGGCTTCCAAAACACCGATCCGTATCTTTCCAAAAAAATTACATCGCTTGATGAGTTGAGCATCAAATGGATCGCAGACTTGTATATTCGACCAGCTGTCAGCACTATTGTCGTTTTTTTCCAGAATCCGTATTTCAGCAGCAGTTAATGCTCGATAACCAGTTTGCCTGCGATGCTGACGATTTCGTAAATAATACTCATCCTTCCCTTTGGGCAAATACTCGGACGCTATGAAACCAAACCCCAGGGAATCGACCAATCTGCGTTTGATGATATTCATATAAATTATTCTACCGTTACGGATTTCGCTAAGTTTCGGGGCTTATCAACGTCTAGCCCTTTCATCATACCGATATGATAGGCTAATAATTGCAAGGGTATGACGCTCAAGAGTGGAGCAATGAGCTCATCGCAGACCGGAATCTCGAAGTAAGCCTCCGCAATAGATTTTGCCCATTCATCCCCCTCTGTGATCACGGCAATCACCCGTCCATTCCTGGCCTTAATCTCCTGCATGTTACTAACTACCTTTTCATGATAGGCATCTTGGGTGGCTACAAATACGACCGGCAGTTGATCATCCACCAAAGCAATAGGACCGTGCTTCATTTCCGCTGCCGGATACCCCTCGGCATGGATGTATGAAATTTCCTTCAGTTTCAAGGCCCCCTCCAGCGCTACCGGAAAATTGTACCCCCTGCCCAGGTACAGAAAGTCACGTGCCGATTCATATCGGCCAGCAATTTCCTTGACCAACTCATTTCGGGATAGAATCCGCTGCACCTTATCCGGAACAGCGGCCAATTCATCTAAAAGCATTTTTTTTCTTTCATCAGACAGTGTACCCCGCCAATGACCAAGTTGGATGGCCATCAGGATCAGCACCGCTAATTGTGCGGTAAACGCTTTTGTCGAAGCCACTCCGATCTCCGGACCGGCGTGGGTGTAACAACCGGCATGACTGATTCGGGCGATCGATGAACCCACCACATTCACCACCCCCAAAATGATGGCACCTTGCTCTTTCGCCCGTTCGATGGCGACCAGAGTATCGGCCGTTTCGCCACTTTGGGAAATCGCTATGATCACATCGCCCGGTTGAATGACAGGATTTCTGTAGCGAAACTCCGAAGCATACTCCACCTCCACATTGACACGGGCCAGCTCCTCAAAAATATATTCCGCCTCCAAACCGGCATGCCAGCTGGTTCCACAGGCAACGATCACCATTCGATTGGCAGTGATCAGCTCTTGCTTGTACTGTTCTAGGCCACTTAGCAGGATGGTTCCCGCCTCCGCATCCATACGCCCTCGAAGGGAGTCATAAATGGTTTGTGGCTGTTCAAATATCTCTTTTAACATGAAATGGTCGTAACCGCCCTTTTCAATCGCTGCCAACTCCATGTCGAGTTGCTGAACGTACGGCGTAAGGATCTCATTGCCCAGATTTTTCAAGATCAATTTGGTTGGACGAACAATGGCCAACTCATAATCACTCACATATACGACCTGCTTGGTATATTCTAGCATCGGTGTTGCATCCGAACCGAGAAAATGCTCCTGTTCACCAACCCCTATCACTAACGGACTGCCTTTTCGAGCGGCGATGATGGTCCCCGGCTCATCGTCGTGCAATAAGAGAATGACATAGGCACCCGTCACGCGCTTCAGTGCCACCCGCAGCGCCTCTTCCAAGGAACAATGATTGTTCTGCTGAATCTCCTCGATGAAATTCAGGAGTACCTCCGTGTCGGTATCACTTTGGAACTGATATCCCTTCGCGGATAGCTCTTGTTTGAGTTGATGATAATTTTCGATGATGCCATTGTGGATCATGGCCAGTTTGCCGCTGGCTGATCGATGGGGGTGCGCATTACGGTCACTGGGCACACCATGAGTTGCCCATCGGGTATGACCAATGGCCGTTCCTCCTTGAAGAGCCTGTCCCAAGACAGACTCCTCCAGATCGACCACTTTACCTTGTTTCTTAAAAATTCGAATGAGTCCTGAACGGTCCTGCAAAGCCACCCCCGCACTATCATACCCTCTGTATTCCAGGCGCTTCAACCCCTTAACCACTACCGGATAGGCATGGCGGTGGCCTGTATAGCCCACGATACCGCACATAAGCAAGAAATTTGAGACAAGTTATGAAAAAGGAGGGCTCCTCCCCGACTATTTCTTCCGAAAAAACAAGCGCAGCGGTACCCCTGAAAAATCAAAATGCTCGCGAAGTTGATTTTCCAGATAGTTCTTATAAGGCTGTTTGATATCGTCAGGAAAATTGCAGAAAAAGGCAAAAGAAGGCACCGCCGTAGGCAGCTGCGTAACAAATTTGATCTTGATGGGATGACCTCGAACCACGGGCGGATGATAGGCTTGAATCGCCTGAAGCATCACTTCGTTCAACTGGCTGGTAGACACACGTCGCTGTCGATTTTCATATACATCGAGAGCAGTCTCCACGGCCTTGAAAATCCGTGTTTTTTCTAACGCCGAAATAAAAAGGATCGGCACATCACTGAACGGAGCCAACCGTTTCTTCAATTCTTTTTCGTAGATGGCCGCTGTTTGGGTCTCCTTCTCCACCAGATCCCATTTATTCACCAAAACAACAACGCATTTGCCCTTCCGAACGGCCAAACTAAAAATATTCAGATCCTGAGCCGCAATTCCTTTTTCCGCATCCAACAAAAGCAAACAAACATTGGCCTCATCCAAGGCCTTGATGGCTCGAATGACCGAATAGAACTCCAGATCTTCGTGCACCTTGGATTTTCGACGTATACCCGCTGTATCGATCAGCACAAACTCTTTCTGGAATAATTTATAATGCGTGTGAATGGTATCGCGGGTGGTACCGGCAATATCACTAACAATGGTACGCTCTTGGCCGATCAATGCATTTAACAACGAAGATTTTCCGGTATTGGGTTGACCAATGATCGCGATTCGCGGAAGTTCCGACTCAGCCGCAACTTCTTCCGAATGGGAGGCCGGGATCAGATCGGTCAACGCGTCCAACAATTCACCGGTGCCACTACCACTGCTGGAGGCGATGAAAAAGATATTTTCAAACCCCAGGCTATAGAATTCGGATGCTTCCATCAATCGCTGGTTGTCATCCACTTTATTGACCGTAAGAAAAACGGGCTTTGGACTTTTTCTGAGCACCCGAGCCATGGCATCGTCTAATTCCGTTAACCCGGTGGTAGCATCCACCACAAAAAGCACCGCGTGAGATTCCTCCACCGCAATAAGAACCTGCTTGGCGATCTCTTTTTCAAACACATCCTCGCTGCCGTGCACAAAACCGCCGGTATCGATCACGTTAAATGATTTCCCGTTCCAGTCCGCCATACCGTACTGACGGTCGCGCGTTACACCACTCACGTCATCTACGATCGCCTTGCGCTGCTCGAGCAATCGATTGAACAGGGTACTCTTCCCCACATTCGGTCTTCCCACGATGGCAACTGTATACGACATATTCAATTAATTATAACTGACCAAAATCCAACCAACTATCAATATCCATACTCGTCCAAATAAATATCACTTTCTCTCCATTTCGGCCGAACCTTTACAAACAGCTCCAAAAAAACCTTTCGCTGCAGAAACGACTCGATGGATTGACGAGCCTCTGTTCCCAAGCGTTTTATCATAGACCCTTTTTCACCGATCAAGATGGCCTTTTGGCTTTCGCGATGGACGACAATGTCGGCCACGATCTTGACCAAGGTTGTCTTTTCCTGAAACTCACGAACCATTACGGTCGCGTGGTATGGGATCTCCTCACTTGTCAATTCAAAAATCTTCTCCCGGATCAGCTCCGATGCAAAGAAACGGGTTTGAGCGTCGCTGATCTCATCTGCCGGAAAAAAGGCGGGTGAGACGGGCAACATCTTCACCATTTCCACTATCAACATTTTACGATCGGGTGCTCGCTTGGTGGAGATCGTCAGCACACGATTGGCATAAGGCTTCCCTTGGAAAAAACGGATCGCCTCCTGCTTTTTTTTGCCGTCCACCAGGTCCGTTTTGGTAAGGAGAACCCAGGCGGTGCCCTTCAATTTAAGCTGGGCGAATATTTTATCCGACTCGTCCCAATCGGAATTGGCATCCACCAATAGCAAGGACAGGTCTCCATCTTCCAATGCCGAGCGCACTGCTTCCATCATACGATGGTGCAACGGATATTTCGGATCGATGATACCGGGTGTATCGGAGAGTACGATCTGGTACTCGTCTTCCGTCAGTATCCCTTTGATGCGATGGCGGGTGGTTTGTACTTTCGACGAGACAATAGCCAGCTTCTCCTCCATCAAAAAATTGAGCAGGGTACTCTTGCCCGCATTGGGCTTTCCAAAAAAATTGACGAATCCGGAGCGCATCATTGCGAAAGGTTCGGAAGTAAAAATCCGCCCGGAGGCGGATCTTGTTGCGAAGGGGAGGATCGAACTCCCGACCTTTGGGTTATGAGCCCAACGAGCTACCGCTGCTCTACTTCGCGATGTAAAGATAGGGAAGGATGGTCAGCGAACAAAATGCTTGTGCGGATGATCAAGGTCTGTACTTTTGCATAAACCGCGCTTCCGGGGTGCTGCTGCGTATCACGCATCGGCTGAGATCAAACCCGTAGAACCTGTCCAGGGTAATGCCTGCGAAGGGATGGAGTAGGAAATCTTCCAGCATTCCCGGTAGCGACAAATCCATTCGAATGAAAGGAACTCGACTACTGATCCTCTTGCTTCTTCCCTCTTGTGTATTGTTTGCGCAGGCCCCAAAAAAAGATAGTTTTTATTTATTGAGCCCGGTTGAGGTACAGGCTGTTCGGGCGGGAGATGAAGCGCCATTTTCCAAGAATAATCTGACCAAGGCCGATATCGAAAAAAGAAACCTGGGACAGGATCTCCCTTTTTTACTGTCTACCGTGCCGGGTGTGGTGGTTCATTCCGATGCGGGAAACGGAATCGGTTATACAGGCATCCGTATCCGCGGTACAGATCCTACTCGGATCAATATGACCGTCAATGGCATACCATACAATGATGCCGAGAGTCAGGGCATATTCTTTGTGAATTTGCCGGACCTTGCCTCCTCGGCGCAAAGCATACAATTGCAACGAGGGGTAGGCACCTCTTCCAATGGAGTGGGTGCGTTTGGCGCCAACCTCAACATCAGTACGCATGAGGCCATTCCAACCAAGCGATTCAGTTTTCAAAATAGCGGTGGCTCCTTTGACTCACGCAAACATACCCTGCTGTATCAGAGTGGCCTGCAAGGGTCGTTTGCAACCGATATACGGATATCCCAAATTGCCAGCAATGGCTTTATCGACCGAGCCAGCAGTCGTCTCTGCTCTTACTATATCTCTACAGCCTACATTCAGCCCACCTACTCACTACGGGTTACGAATTTTGCGGGAAAGGAAAAAACATACCAAGCTTGGTATGGTATTTCGAAGGCCGATCTGGACGCCGGCAACCGAACGATCAATTATGCCGGCACGGAAAAGCCGGGTAGTCCCTACGAAAATGAGACAGACAACTACCGGCAAAGTCATACACAGATCTTCTTCAACCGAACGACCGCCCGCAAGGCACAATTGTCTGTCGCATTGTTCTACACTAGGGGGAAAGGCTATTATGAACAGTACAAGGCTGATCAGGATTATGCCAACTACAGAATGCCCTACCCCGTCAATGGAAATGACACTACCTACACAACCGATTTGATCCGACAACTTTGGCTGGACAATCATTTTTTTGGAAGCACCTTTTCCTATCAGTGGAAGTCCGGTCGTTCCGCGTGGACCTGGGGTGGTTCCCTTTCCAGATATCTGGGGAAGCACTACGGAAAGCCAACCTGGGCCATGAATGGATTGACCGCCATTCGAAACTGGTATGACCTTTCTGCCAACAAATCTGATATCAATCAATTCCTCAAATGGCAATGGAATTGGAGGCCTAACTGGTCCTTGTTCGCAGACGTTCAAACAAGATGGGTCGAATACAAGCTAAATGGATTTCGGAATAATCCCGATATCCGATTCCATCCCATCTATCAATTTGTTAACCCGAAGGCAGGCATCAATTATACGCGGCAGGATTGGTCCGGATTCCTGTCGATCGCCTACGCGCAAAAAGAACCCAACCGAGATGATTTTGAAGCCGGATGGAATCAACAACCCCATGCCGAACGGCTGGAAGATCTTGAAATCAACATAGGAAAACGATTGAAATCCTATCGATGGTCGACTACCTTTTATCATATGTCGTATCGGGATCAGTTGATCTTGACGGGCGCGATCAATGACGTGGGCGCCTACACTCGTCAGAATATTCCAAGGAGTTATCGAACGGGCCTGGAACTGGAAGGAAGCTGGAACCTACATCGTTCCATTCGGTTGGCCGGAAACCTGTCCATCAGCAGCAACCGAGTTCGGAATTTTTCTGAATATGTAGATGATTACGATAACGGCGGGCAAGTATCAAATTCGTATTCCAAAACCAATCTGGCGCTTTCGCCCAATTGGGTATCAAATGGTATCGTGAGCTGGACTCCGATCAAAGGAATGGAGTGTCAATGGATCAGTCAGTTCGTTAGCCGACAATACCTGGACAATACCTCGAACAAGGATCGGTCACTTGACCCATACTGGGTACAAAACCTCCTGATCGATACCAAATACGCATTGCCAAAGGGAAAGAGCCTGCGAATCTCATTACAACTGAACAATCTGTTCCATGTACGATACGAGCCGAATGGATATACCTTCAGCTACTATTACGGAGGAAAACTAAATACAGAAAATTACTATTACCCGATGGCTGGGATCAACGGCATGTTGGGTATACAGCTGGAGTGGTAGATTAGGGCTGGCTGGTTCCGTACAACTCTTGCCAGGCGAGTACGCCGCCGGCCAGATTGACCACGTTTTTGAAGCCAACGGCTTCGAGGAAAAGTGCTGCCATAAGACTCCGCTGGCCACTTCGACAATGGATGATCACTTCCTCTTCCTTCCACTCTTCAATGGGTTCGATCTCCATACCCTGGATCTTCCCCAATGGGATCAGCATACCGCCCAGATTGAATGCCTCGTATTCATGAGGCTCTCGGCAATCGACCAACCGGATGTTTTCATCGGCGTCGAGTCTTTCTTTAAGGGTGGTTACAGTGATGGTGCGCACCATATAAAGTTAGGTATTATTGGATCTTCACTGAGTCTTTAACCGGCGGAGTTGTTCCCAACCAGATATCCATCAACTGACCGGATCGGATACGATTGATGACCGAATCACCCAACCGGGGAGTTGGTTCTTGCCGAATCACAAATCCGCTCACTGTATCCATCAAATCAGGGGCGATCATGAGTACGCCAAATCCAACGCCCATCTGTTCCAATATGGCACGAGCGTCTGTATAGGTCAAGCCCAACAGGTCGGGCACAAGCATCTCCTTATCCCCCACTCCATTTCCCAGCACCAGATCGATCCGGGAACCTTTTCGAATATTTGTACCCGGGGCAATCGGCATACCTTGATAAAGCTGATCCAACACGGCATTACGGGCAAAGTCCTGTCGATAGATCGTATCACCCAACTGCAGATTCATACTCTTGAGGATCATTTCCGCGTTTCGGTAACTCTGTCCTTTTAGGCTGGGCATCACAACCTCGGGCGGTATCACCCGGGCTATGGTCAAGAAAATGGTTCTTCCAACCTTGACAACCTCGGCCGAATCAGGCAACTGCCGCAATACATGAAGCGGAGGCAAGGTGTCGGAATAAATAGAGTCTTCCACAACCACATCAAATCCTTTTGTCTCCAACAGCGACTTCGCTTGCGGAAACGACATGCCAACGACATTGGGTACCACAGCCGATTGACCATGCTTGGTGAACCAGTTCAGTGCAAACAGCCAACCAAAGAAAAGCAGTAACATCAATCCCAGGCCAACCAGCATATTGAACCAAAGAGGCTT
The DNA here is from genome assembly GCA_046081925.1 of Bacteroidota bacterium. Lineage (GTDB taxonomy): Bacteria > Bacteroidota > Bacteroidia > Chitinophagales > Chitinophagaceae > JJ008. Next base: position 124,308 of record JBJTWV010000004.1, read on the forward strand.
TCTAAGTAACCAGGCGATCATAAAGAATGATTAGGGTTGTTTTTGGCCAAGGCCATTTCCAACAGTTCTGTATAAAAATCCTGAAGGCTTAGCCCTACGGACTGGATCTGCTGTGGGATGATACTGGCACTGCTTTGTCCGGGAATAGTGTTTACCTCCAGCATGAATGGGGTATCCAATTCCGACTGGTATATAAAATCGATACGCACCACACCGGCACAATCAAACACCTCATAGATCTGTCGTGCCCGGGTACGCAGTTTTTCGGCCATTGGGGTTGGAATATCAGCGGGCGTTACTTCTGTCGATTTTCCCTGGTACTTGGCCACAAAATCAAAGAATGGCTGATCGGCATCAGCCATCACTTCCGTGATCGGAAGTACCTGTACGCCTTGTTGATTTCTGAAAACACCCACGGTGAATTCTCTGCCTGCAACCATTTCCTCGATCAGCACTTGCGAATCTTCCTGAAATGCCTTGTTCAGCGAGGCCAGCACGTCGTCTCCGGACTCATTGACTTTGGACATACCAATACTGGAACCTCCATTGTTCGGTTTAACGAATACGGGAAAGGACAATTCGGCTCGAATGGTTTGGACGGCTACATTCAGATCGCAGGTGCGGTCAAAAACCAGTGAGTTGGCCACGGGAATTCCGGCCGCCCTCGCGATGGAAGTGGCGTACCATTTATTGAAAGTGACTGTGGAGGTAGCCGCCGGGCAACAGGTGTAAGGGATACCAAGCATATCGAAATACCCAAGGAGTTTTCCATCCTCTCCGGGGGTGCCATGCATGGCCAGAAAAACAGCCTGAAACCGAATATGTACCCCATCGATGTGCAGCGAAAAATCGTTTTTATCGACCGGGATCTTACGCCCGTCGGGCAACTGATGCCACCAACCTTCCGGGTTTACATCGATCAGATAAACCTGAAACCGCTGAGGACCCAGGTGCTTGGATATGGTGTCGGCCGTCCGGTAAGATATAACGGATTCACCCGAGTAGCCGCCGGTAACCAGTGCAATGCAGGGTCTCATCAGAGATGCAGCTTCTCTTTTTTCGAAAGCAATTCCTCCACAGTTTCCCGGTAGGCCTCATCGGGCACGCAACAATCAACCGGACAAACAGCGGCGCATTGGGGTTCTTCGTGGAAACCCTGACATTCCGTGCACTTGTTGGGAGTGATGTAGTAGGTATCGACGGCGATGGGTGCATTCTTGGCTGTGGCATCCACCACCTGGCCATCCATGAGCGTAAAGGATCCTTTCACGGCGGTACCATCGGCTACGGCCCACTCAACGCCCCCTTCGTATATAGCATTGTTAGGGCATTCGGGTTCGCAGGCCCCGCAATTAATACACTCTTCGGTAATCTTGATTGCCATAGGCTGGAATTGTAAATGGTGGGATGACTAATTTTGTGTCACAAATCTAAGTAATTCAATATGAATCTGACCGAGCGGATCGACTGGGCTGTCCAACTGGGCTCCTACCTGCGATCGGAGGACCCCGAGTGGCTGGAGGCCCGTGACCAGGCCCATCGGTCGAACCCCTGGTTCATCCCCCCCTTTATTGACCAGGCGATTGACCAAATTGCATCCGCCTATCTGGACCGCGACCACTTGATTCGTTGGGCCGCTGATGAGTCGGTACCAGACCAGGTAGAGAATCCAATGACGGTCGGTATCGTTATGGCCGGAAATCTTCCCCTGGTTGGCTTTCATGACTGGCTCTGCACCTTCATCAGTGGGCATCATGCGCGCATCAAGTTATCCGGACAGGACGCTGTATTCTTTCAACACATCCAAAAGACATTGATTGCCTGGAATTCTCAATTGGCCCCGTACGTACAACTGGCCGAACGACTAACCGGATCGGATGCGTATATCGCTACCGGTAGCGATAACACTGCCCGCTATTTTGAATACTATTTTGGAAAATTCCCCCATATTATTCGAAAGAACCGAACATCGGTTGCCGTTCTCGATGGGCAGGAATCCCCCGCCGACCTGGAGAAATTGAGCGAGGACATATACACGTATTTTGGCCGGGGTTGCCGTAACATTACGCACCTGTTGGCGCCCAGGAATTATGATTTTCAGCCGTTACTGCAATCGGGCCAAGCGTTTCAGTATCTATCCGACTTTCATAAATACAAAAACAACTACGACTATCAGCTGGCCATTTGTTTGTTGAACAAGGAATTTTACATGACCAACGGGATCGCGCTGCTGGTGGAACGGCCTTCGGTTTTTGCGCCCATCTCAATGGTCCACTACAGCTATTATGACAACCGGGAAGAGGTGGATAGATGGATGCATGACCATTCCGACCAGCTCCAATGCCGATTGGGTTCATTCGGTCAGCCATTTGGAACCGTGCAGCAACCTGCCCTGCACGATTATGCCGACGGGGTGAACACCTTGCAATTTCTGGGATCCCTCCAACCGGTCAGTTGAAAAATTGTTAAACTACCAAACCCCCGAAACGATGATGATCGGGAAGCGAGTAAATTGCCACATGAACCAATAAACGGAAACCTATGAAATGGAAGCAACTCCTGATCCTGTGCGGTCTAAGTGCCATTACCGCCCTTGCCACGGTTTGGACCTATGAAAAATTTGGCAAACGCAATACCCATCAATTCGATGGAGTGGGCGCCGGGAAACTCCCTGCGAACTATGCCGGATTTCTGGAAAATGCCGTACAAAACACCGGACCCGCCGTGGATTTCACCAAGGCTGCCGAGACGGCCGTACAGGCAGTCGTTCACATCAAAACAAAAACACCCGCAAAGCGTATCACCAACCAGCTACCCCGATCCCGCGGTGGGATGGATGATATTTTCGACCAATTTTTTGGAGAGGGATTCTTTGGCCCTCAGATCAAACCCGAGCAGCGTGCTTCCGGTAGTGGCGTGCTGATCAGCGAAGACGGTTACATCGTTACCAATAACCACGTGATCTCGGATGGGGAGAATGGTGTGGCACCGGAGATCAATGTGACCCTCAATAATAAAAAGACCTATCCGGCCCGTGTGATCGGCAAAGACCCCAGCAGCGATATTGCTGTATTAAAGATCGATGGAAGCGAATACCCTTACTTGCTTTTTGGCAACTCGGACCAACTGAAATTGGGACAATGGGTATTGGCCATCGGGTATCCCCTCTCGCTGGAAACAACCGTAACCGCCGGGATCGTTAGTGCAAAGGGAAGATCCATCGGTGTGAATGGACGCCAGAGCGATACCCCCATCGAATCCTTTATTCAGACCGATGCGGCCGTGAACCAAGGAAACAGTGGCGGTGCCTTGATCACAACCGATGGATTATTGGTGGGCATCAACTCGGCTATCTATGCACCAACCGGTACGTATGCAGGATACTCTTTCGCCATACCGGTAAACCTGGCCAAAAAGATCGTAAATGATCTCATCAAGTTTGGAGACGTAAAACGTCCTTATCTGGGAGTGGCTGCCGATCAAACAAAGATCAACTCCACTGACGGCGCATACATTGGAAATGTAGCCAAAGATGGCGCCGCGGCAGCGGCCGGTCTGGTGAAAGGCGATATCATCACCAAGGTGAACGGCAACCCAATTGGTTCCTGGAGCGAATTGCAAGGAACCATCGCCTCGTTAAATGCCGGGGATAAGGTTACGATAACATTCAAGCGTGCCGGCACGGAGATGAATACAACGGTTACACTAAAAGCCGATACAGGCACCTACGAGAACCTCACCGCCTCCACCCTGGGCAGTTTGCTCGGTGGCGAGTTGGCGAATATTGATACCAAAATGGTCAACCGAAACCAGGTGAATGGTGGCGTGATCGTTAAGAAGATAACTGCTGGCGGACCGTTTAGTCAGACCCGCATGCAGGAAGGATTTGTGATCACCCGCATCAACGACATGGATGTCAAAAATCTGGACGACCTGGGCAAGGCCCTCTCCTCCTTACGAAGCTACAATGTCAGCGTGGAAGGGTTCTATGACGGGTATAACGGGATCTATCGTTATCCGGTCACCTTGCCAGAAACAGAAGAATAATCGTTCCCATCATAGTATTCAGTAATGAAAAAACGCCCCATTCGGGGCGTTTTTTCATTCGGCTGTGTAGATCAAATAATCCCAGGGTTGCATAAGAAAACTTCGGTCAGCGGTAAAATCATTCATTGATTGGGAGAGCAGATCGCGAAACCGACCCGTGAGTTGGTCATCGTTGATCTCAAACCGCAGATCAGACTGTGAAGAAAGATTCAACACGACCAAAACGGACGAATCGCCCGATGTACGCAAAAACGCCAACACGGAACCCGGGGCCGTTGTACGGAGCCGAATAAGTTTAGCAGCCGAGTCTGCTTTCAGCGCTGCATTTGTTTTTTTCAATTGCAACAAAGCCGAATAAAAGCGGGAGAAAGACTCGGCATCGGTACCGGGACGGATCGTGTCCTTATCAAAAAATTTGATTCGACTCACATTTGCCTTTTCCTGGCCCGAGTAGATCAGTGGCACACCCGGCCAGGTGGCACTAAATACGGCCAATCCACGGGCCATATCTCCATATTTTTCAAATTCGGTTCCATTCCAACTGTTCTCGTCGTGGTTGGTCGTAAACCAGGACCGCATCCGATCGTTCGGTAAATGCGTATATCGATCCAACACCAAAAGCAACGAATCCATTGAACCTTGTTGCTGATAAAAATCTTTGGCCCGGTGCATCCACGTCCAGGTATAGCTAGCATCAAAAACCTCTGCGTATTCGGGTTTTTCCAATTCATCATACTCGCCAAACCAGAACAACGGCTTCACCGCATCGAGCTTATACCTTGCTTCTCGCCAGAAGGGCAACTCCACCCAAAAAGCAAGATCACATCGAAACCCATCGATATCACATTCCTCTACCCAAAATTGCATAGCCTCGATCATTGCCTTTCGCAAGACAGGATTCGTGAAATCCAATTCGATGATATCATCCATACCGGAAGCGATCTTGAAATCGCCTGTGAGCGAATCCTTTTGGTAGTAGTCGGGATGCTCCCGCGTCCACCGATGATCCCAGCCTGTATGATTGGCGACCCAGTCGATGATCACCTTCATACCCAGCGCGTGCGCTTGTTGCACCAACTGCTTGAAATCGTCCAGTGTACCAAATTCGGGATTGATCGAAGTATAATCGGAGCAGGCATAATAACTGCCAAGCGTTCCTTTACGATTTTTTTGTGCGATCGGTGTTATGGGCATGAACCACAACGTACCCACCCCCATGTCCCGTAAACGAGGCATCTCCGACAAAAATGCGGTAAAGGTGCCCGCCGGTGTGTATTGACGGACATTCACTTCATAGATGGAAGTCTGCTTTGTCCATTCAGGCGTTTTAAAGGAGAGGGTCATATTATAATTTTTTTCGGGTAGCGTTCGCGAAGAGGGGCCGCAGGCACACAAACCGATCATCAGCCAAAGGGAAGCAGTCGAGATACGCATACGATTGTTTACTGCAAAGTAAAGAAATGAGGCGTGCCTACCACGTATCTTTGTGACATGCGAAGCTTTGAGGTGCCCGATTTTTATCGCAGTCTCCTGATCAGCTCGATCAAGCAAAAGCGTAAGTCGGCCGACAAACTAAAAAAAGATTTCACGCCTACCCTGCTCGACCTGGGTCCGATCCGGATCCAGCTGGCGAGGCATTTTGGTTTTTGCTACGGCGTAGAGAATGCGATAGAGATCGCCTTTCGCACGATCGAACAACACCCTGGCAAACGAATCTTTTTGTTGAGCGAGATGATCCACAATCCGTTGGTGAATGCGGATCTGTTGGAACGGGGCGTTCGTTTCCTGCAAGACACCAAGGGCAAACAGCTCGTACCCTTTGACGAACTGCGGCCGGATGACATCTTGCTGATCCCTGCCTTTGGGACCACACTCGAGATCGAGCAGCGCCTACGCGGTATCGGCATACAGCTTGAATCGTACAACACCACATGTCCCTTTGTTGAAAAAGTATGGAACCGGAGTGAATCCATTGCCGGCAAATCCTATACCATCGTGATCCACGGAAAGCCCAGTCATGAGGAAACCCGGGCCACTTTCTCCCATGCAGCCGCACATGGCCCGGCCATAGTGATCAAAGATCGCGCACAGGCAGAACGGCTGGCCAGGTATATCCGTCAAGAAGCCAGCCAATCGGAATTTGAAACTGAGTTTGCCAACCAATTTTCGGAAGGATTTCAGATCGACCGGCATCTCAAACGTATTGGCGTAGTGAACCAGACCACCATGCTAGCCTCCGACACACAAGGGATCGCCGATTACCTTAAAGACGAGGTACGACTACGATACGATGATCCCACCGCCATTGCGGATACACGCGATACGCTATGTTATGCCACTAGTGACAATCAATCGGCGGTAATGGGCATGCTCGAAGAGGAAGCCGATCTGGCATTGGTAGTTGGCGGATACAATTCATCCAACACCTCTCACCTGTTTGAACTGTGTGCTGAAAAGTTACCTACGTATTACATCGACGGACCGGATCGCATTGAAAGCAAACATCGCATTCACCACTTTGATTTCATCAGCGGAGCGGAACGGGTCACGGATAATTTCCTGCCCAACACACATCCTGTTCGGGTGCTGATCACGAGCGGCGCCTCCTGCCCGGATGCATTGGTGGAGCGTATCCTGGAAAAACTGGCCGGCTACTATGGCGTCCGTTTGCCATACGATCAATGGATCTGATTGGATCCTTTACTTATAAAGCAGATCATAATATTCGTGCGCCATTCGATTGCTTTCGAATTGGTAACGAACATCTCTCATCCCGTTCTTCATGATCTCCCGCCAAACGCCATAATTCTCATAATACAAGGGTAGTATCTGCGTTTCCAGAATGTCATAGAGTTTATCCAGATCATATTCGTCCTGCTCCTGCACACGCATGTTGTCATAATCGGCCTTTGGCACCACGAATCCGTTGTGGCCATGATTGATGAACTCAGGGATCCATCCATCATCGGTTGAGAAATTGACGGCCCCATTCATGCTGGCGGTCATGCCGCTGGTGCCGGAGGCCTCGCGCGGTACACGAGGGTTGTTGAGCCAGCAATCGGCGGCTTGTTTCAGTCTCTTGGACAAGGTGAGTTCATACCCGATCAGCACTGCCATGTTCTTGTATTGGCGACTGATATGAACCAATTCGTTGAACTCACTGATCGCGGGGTGATCGACGGGATAAGGCTTACCGGCCCATATGATCTGTACCGGATATTTTGAATTTCCCAGCAAATGAGCGAATCGTTTCTCATCGCGGGTCAATAGACCCGCCCGCTTATACCCGGCGAAACGACGTGCCCATACGATCGTGAATACATCGGGATTGAAGATCTTTCCGGTCTGATCGGCCACGATCTCAAACGCTCTTCTTTTCAAATATTTCTTCCGATCGTCGATGCCAAAATTGTCGCCCGCCTCCATGAATCGATACAACTGCTTGTCGGCCCAATAACGCCAGTTCTGTGCATTGGTGATGGAGAGGATCGGGCAAATGTTCTTGTATTTGCTCCACATGGTTCGTGACACTTCCCCGTGCAATCGAGAAACGCCATTGGCGATACGGGCAAAACGAAGGGCTGCCAGGGAATGATTGAAATCATCGCTGTCGTGATCATACAGACGTTTTACCTCCTCGATGGTCAGGCCACAGAAGTAACTCATTTTATGGCAGAGATAAATATCATGCTTCTCATTACCAGCCTCTTCTGGCGTATGCGTGGTGAACACCAACCGTTTGGTCACCTCCGCCAATTGACGATTATACTTTTGATACAGATAGAAAGCAGCCGAAAGACCGTGGGCTTCATTCAAGTGGTAACGGTCGGGTTGAAAATTGAGCAGATCAACCAGCTTTGCCCCGCCTACGCCCAGCAAAATGAACTGAGCCACCTTCGTAGCCACATTGGCATCGTACAAACGGTGCGTGATCGTCTGGGAGACATAATCATTTTCGGGCAGGTCGGTCGACAATAAAAACAACGGAGCTGAACGAAAGGTCTCCGGATTCAAATACAGGGCCTTTACCCAAACCGGATGCTCGTGAATCGTGATCTGAAATTTGATGCCGGTATCCTGCAAGAAACTGTACTGCTTTTCATTCCAGGCCACATTCAGGGTCTGATCCTGATTTCGCTCCTGATCATAATAGCCGTATTTCCATAGAATGCCGATACCGATCAGATTTTGTTTGAGCTCATAGGCGCTTCGCAAATGCGATCCGGCCAGAAACCCAAGCCCGCCGCTATAGATCTTCAACGGTTGATGGATGGCAAACTCCATCGAGAAATAAGCGATGCGCTGCGAGTACCGACCATCGATCTCATAGGGAACAGCAAAATCTTGAAACGGCATAATGTGTTTTTTTTACACGAAGTCGCAAGATAGGTGGAATCTGCCAAAATAAGGACGACCCAAACACGGAGCCCTGTGTATAAACTCTGAATAAATCCCCCTCTGAACGATTAGGAATATGGAAAGATAAATGTTGCCGGAATTACGCTCAACTAATGCTATTTTTAACCAGCATGGAGAAATTGCTTGAATTCAGTCAGCAGATCGGACCCATTTGGTCGGCCGTACTTGCCACTATCTTCACCTGGTTGGTGACTGCCCTGGGAGCGTCGATGGTATTTTTTTTCAAGAGTATGCATCGATCCGTTTTGGATCCCATGCTGGGGTTCACCGGTGGGGTTATGATCGCGGCCAGCTTTTGGTCACTGTTGGCACCCTCCATCGAGATATCGGAACGATTGTACCCGGGTTTGAGCTGGATGCCCGCTGCCGTCGGGTTCGCTACCGGATCCTTGTTCATTTTTTTTCTGGACCGATTCACCCCGCACCTGCACTTGAACTTTGGCCTGGAAGAAAAAGAAGGCGTCAAGAGCAACTTGCACCGTACGACGTTGCTCATCCTGGCCATCACCCTGCATAACATACCGGAGGGATTGGCGGTTGGGGTACTTTTCGGAGCAGCCTATCTGGGGGTCGAACATGCCACCTATGCCGGAGCGATCACGCTTGCGATCGGTATCGCCATTCAAAATTTTCCGGAAGGCATCGCCGTTTCCATGCCCCTGCGCCGATTGGGTGTAAGTCGATTCAAGAGTTTTTGGTACGGTCAACTATCGGCTATTGTAGAGCCGGTGGCCGGTTTTGTAGGGGCCATTGCCGTGATTTACATTGAACCGCTTCTCCCCTTTGCGTTGGCTTTTGCCGCCGGCGCTATGATCTTTGTCGTAGTCGAGGAGGTGATCCCCGAAACGCAACGAGATAAGTATACCGACCGGTCGGTATTGGGATTCATCGCTGGATTTTTGGTCATGATGATACTCGATGTTGCTTTAAGCTAAGAGCCTGAAGAAAATCGGTACTTTTGCGGCTCCTAACAGCTATCAATAATCAATCAGTATGCCAGCAAAAATCAAAGTAGCCAATCCGGTCGTTGAACTGGACGGCGATGAAATGACCCGAATCATTTGGTCGTTCATCAAAGAAAAATTAATCCTTCCTTACCTGGATGTTGACATCAAATACTACGACCTGGGTATGGAAAACCGTGACAAGACGGATGATCAGGTAACCATCGATGCCGCTCATGCCATCCGCGAATTCGGCGTGGGCATCAAATGCGCCACGATCACACCGGATGAAGCCCGCGTGAAAGAATTCGGACTCAAACAAATGTGGAAGAGTCCGAACGGCACCATCCGGAACATTCTGGACGGAACGGTTTTCCGGGAGCCCATCGTGATCAGTAATATTCCCCGCTTGGTGAACAACTGGACCGCTCCCATCATTGTGGGCCGTCACGCTTTCGGAGATCAATACCGGGCCACCGATACGGTTATCAAAGGAAAAGGCAAACTCACCATGACCTTCACCCCTGAGGACCGCAGTGCCCCTCAAACTTTCGAGGTTTTCAATTTCAAGGGCGACGGCGTGGCAATGAGTATGTACAATACCGACGAGAGCATCGCGGGATTTGCACGCAGCTGTTTCAATATGGCCCTAAGCAAAAAATGGCCGTTATACCTGTCCACCAAAAATACCATCCTCAAAAAATACGATGGTCGGTTCAAAGACATCTTCCAAGATATCTATGAGCAGGAATTCAAATCCGCTTTCGAAGCGGCCGGTATCGTTTACGAACATCGTCTGATCGACGACATGGTCGCTTCCGCCCTGAAATGGAACGGAAACTTCGTATGGGCTTGTAAGAACTATGATGGGGACGTGCAAAGCGATACCGTGGCCCAAGGCTTCGGATCGTTGGGACTGATGACCTCCGTGCTGATCACGCCCGACGGAAAAACCATGGAAGCGGAAGCGGCCCATGGCACCGTTACCCGGCACTACCGGGACCACCAAGCCGGAAAGCCCACCTCTACCAACCCCATCGCAAGCATTTTTGCATGGACCCGCGGATTGGCTTTCCGTGGCAAATTGGATGACAACCAGGCATTGATCGATTTTGCCAACACGTTGGAAGCCGTTTGCATTGAAACGGTCGAGGAAGGTAAAATGACCAAGGACCTGGCCGTTTGCATTCATGGCAACAAGGTGAAACATGGCGACCACTATCTATACACCCAAGAGTTTCTGGATGCGATAGACGAGAACTTACAAAAGAAACTGGGATAGAGACTTTCCTTCCTGAATCCATTATGAATAAGGCCCGCATGCGGGCCTTATTCATAACATAAAAAAGCCATCCCGAGGGATGGCTTTTCATCAGTAGTTTGTTTTGGTTAGATCCGGAAGTGAGCGAAGGCCTTGTTGGCTTCGGCCATCCGGTGCGTATCTTCTTTTTTCTTGAACGCAGCTCCTTCTCCTTTGCTCGCAGCTACGATCTCGTTGGCCAGTTTATCGGCCATGCTACGACCATTGCGCTCGCGGCTGTAACGCACGAGCCATTTGATGCTCAAAGAGATCTTACGATCAGGACGAACTTCGGACGGGATTTGGAAAGTGGCCCCACCGATACGGCGGCTACGCACCTCTACAGAGGGCGAAACATTCGACAAGGCGCGCTTCCACACCTCGTATCCATCCTCACTGGTTTGCTTGGCAACCTTGTCCAGTGCATCGTAAAAAATAGTAAAGGCGACACTCTTTTTTCCCTGCCACATGATGTTGTTGACAAAACGAGTAACCAGTTTGTCGTTAAACTTGGGATCCGGGGCGAGAGGGAGTTTCTTGGCTTGTGCTTTCCGCATGACGAATCAAATATTGATTGGATTATTTCTTGGCTTTTTCACGCTTCGTTCCGTATTTGGAACGGCTTTGCTTACGGTCTTTTACACCCGCAGTATCCAGCGACCCACGAACGATGTGGTAGCGAACACCGGGAAGATCCTTCACACGACCGCCACGGATCAGTACGATGGAGTGCTCCTGCAGGTTATGACCTTCTCCCGGAATGTAGGCGATGACCTCGACTTTGTTGGTCAAACGAACCTTGGCTACTTTACGTAGGGCAGAGTTCGGCTTCTTGGGGGTAGTGGTATACACACGGGTACAAACCCCGCGACGTTGGGGACACTGATCCAGTGCACGAGACTTGCTCTTGGCACGGATGATCTCCCTTCCTTTTCTCACCAGTTGTTGAATAGTTGGCATTCGAATCCCTTGTTTTTGGGGAGGCAAAGGTAACGGCGAGGGGGCGAATCACCAAAAAAAGGAAATAAAAAAACCAACGCGATATCCACTGATTATTAATGAGTTCTCCCCTCAAAACCGCGGGCAGGGCAGAAAATCGCCTTGCTTGGCGATTCGGGAGGCAAATCGAAGAGAAAATTCGACGCTCCTTCCACCCGGACCAACCAACCCCAGAGAACCAGTAGAGAGATCGTAACTGCTTGCAAATGACCAGTTTCGCCAACCCAATCCAAATCCCGGCACCACGGCGTCTCCCAATCGAAGACCCAATGAAGGCATCAGCCTCAAATCCTCCCCCACCCAATAATTACCCGCAACAACCACCATTTTTTCCGTAGCAGAGCCCTGCCTCATGTAGAGCAAATGGGGTGTAAGGGAAAATTGTTCGCCGGCCTGCCAACTGAATCCCGCCTGAACAAGCAACAGATACGGAAGACGTTGCGTAACCGAGGAGCTGATAAACGGATCCTGCGGACGAGTCAAATGCAAAATAGATGCCCCACCAAAGGGCCTGACCGATCGAACTGCCCCATCATCCCAATAAAAGAGCCCCATCCCCACATCCAGCGTAGCGGCAGAGGTTCGAGCAAGTACATCCCCGGTCTGCACATTGGGGTCATACCCCGTGATTGGACTCCACTGATCCCCGAATTGAAATTTGAGTGGGTCGAACCGCCGGCTGATCTGTCCGGCCGTAAGTCCCACCACCAGCTGATTACTCCCCCATCGAACACCGCGGTAAGCAAGGGATGCATACCCATTCAAGTAATGATACCCGCCATCACCCGCCTCCTGATTCAATAGACACAATCCGAATTGCCAATCCTTTTTGGCTTTCCACTCCACCGATACCCCTTGCGTCGAAAAAGGAACCATGATAGATCCCCATTGCGAACGATGTATGGCGGTCAGACGAAGATCCTCTTCCATGACGCCGGTCATGCCCGGGTTCATGCTCAACGGAAATGAATAGAACTGTGAAAAATGCGGATCCACCTGAGCAGTAGCCGAACAGCCAAATAAAATCACCCCCAGCAAGAAAAGAATGAACGACTGCTTCATCGGATCAGATTGACCGAACCGGTTTTAACCTTCACGGTGTTGTCCTGCAGTACCACTTTCAAGGTATAGGCATATACGCCCATGGGCTGCGCCTGCCCTTTGTGGGTACCGTCCCACCCTTTGGTGATGTCGGTCGTAAAGAAGATCAACTCACCCCATTGGTTGAATATGCGGAATTCCATGGAGGCCAGGTAATTTCCATAGACTTTCAACAGATCGTTTCGGCCATCGCCGTTTGGTGTGAACGTGTTTGGGACAAAAATTTCCTTCGAACTTAACGTGGTGCCGCTGACCGGAGCAGACCAGGCACTGGTTTGACAGGAAGCCCCTCCCAATGAACGAACCACCAGACTAACCGTGGTATTTCCGGTTAATCCGGAAATGGTATGCGTGGTACCGGAGGCGCCCGAACTGGGCGATTGAAAGGTTAGGCCTCCGTCCGTGCTCACTTGATACGCGGTTGCCCCCGGCACAGCCGTCCAACTAAATGTCAGCGCCACAAAGGTTGCCGATTGCAACGTCACCACCGGGGCAGGCAATGCGGTATACAAACTGATGTTCACAGCGATCCTGGGTCCGGCCGAAATACATCCCGCCGTCGTAAATGCTTCCACATACCAAGTGGTGGGCGATTGCACATTTGAAACGATGTATGGATTCCCAACAAAAACCGGTGAGCCGCCGGTCGCCTGGCTATACCAGCGATACGTAACGATCGCAGGCGCCGTATTGGTTACCAGTAGCGAGGCATTGGTGCCCGAACACACCGTAACGGAACTGACCTGGGGAGCAGCCGGCAATGGATTAACGTTTACATCCACCGCGGTTCTGGTGGAAGAAGTGCAACCGGTTGCATTTACAGCCGATACATAATACGTCGCACTTGCGGTCACGTTCATTAATGCATAACTGGTGCCCGAGGAAAGAATGGTACCGCCGGTTGCCACACTGTACCAATTATATGTGTTGCCCGTTACCGGATTTTGGACCGTTAATGTGCCATTACCGCCGGCACACACCGAAATGGGATTAGCCAGCGGAGCGGATGGATCAGGTGAAAGAGTCACCGTCACCTGCGTCGTAGCCGAACAGCCGGAGGCGTTGGACGCTTGCAACGTATAGGTGGTAGTGCCCGTTGGACTCACCGTAACAGAGGAGCCACTCAGATTACCCGGCGTCCAGGTGAATGTGGTCAATTGACCGATACCCGCGATGGCAGTGAGCTGAGCAGACTGTCCGCTGCAAATGGTTGCCGGTGATGCACTAGCGCTTATGGTGGCATTGTTAGTCAGACCAACCGTTCCATTGTATGTAGTGGCACACCCACCCGCATCGGTTACCGTGCACGTATAATTTCCTGGAGCCAGACCGGTAGCGGTGGAAGAGGTTTGTACCGGATTGGTGTTCCAACTGTATGTATACGGCGAGGACGAGCCGGTAACGGTTAGTCCGATACTTCCATTGTTCAATCCATTGCAATTGGCGGCCGTGATCTGAGGAGTGATGCTTTGTGAGTACGATAATCCGGAGGCAGCCAGAAAGATGGCATTGGGGAAAAGAGTGCTGCCCGAAGCAGACACATTAGAAATGCTGATCCGGTTCAACAACTTAAACCGATCCGCACAGTTCAAGGCCACTTCTAGATAATACATCATGGGATTGTTGGGAAGTCCCTCTACCGTGTAAGGACCGGCGGATAATCGTTTGATCCGACCATAGCCTTGCAGTGCAATGTTACCACTGCCATTGAACCAATCCTGCAGGTTGACATTGCCAAGATAGGATGTAGTGGTGCCATCGGTAAAACCCAAACTGATATTGATCGTACTGGACATCTCCGTGGAAAAGGCCAATAATCGAATCTTGGCAAAAGAGGAAGGAGAAACAAGTGTGAGGTCGGCCGATTGATTTCGGCGCACGAACAAAACGTTGTTACCCGTATAAGGGGCCAGTTGGTAAGTATCTGGTCCGGCAACTATGGTGCCGTTTGCCGGTAGTCCTGCGGTCAATCCGTTGGCCGCTGCAAAACCCGTAGAAAACATGACACTGTTGGAGGGAGAGATCGCATCCATTTCGATGGTGGTGGTGGCCAGTGCACTGGTACCTGATTCGGCCACTACATCCTGATTGAACCCAGTCAACGAGATTGGCGAGAACTGGGCGTAAGTGGTAAGCGATCCCAGTAGAAAAGAAAGTAAAAGTGAGGTAATGCGATGTTGCATGGATGAGATTTAATAAAAAAGGGAGCGAAAGGCTCCCTAATGTAGTAAATCTGATTTATACAGGCATCATCCATCCGTGCCCGTCGGGGATCCGACCTTCCCGGATATCCATTAGTTTTTTCTTAACCGTTGGAGCATATTCCCAGCGATCCACATCAAAGGAAAGAACCTTCCCTCGGCAAGCCAATTCTCGTATTAATGAAATCGTTGCGGCCGTCCCTGTTCCAAAAACTTCTTTTAATGCCCCTTGATCATAGGCCTCCACGATCTCGTCCAAACTCAATGGCCTTTCTTCCACTTTCAAACCAGCCTCTTTCAACAGGGTTATGACCGACTGGCGGGTAATTCCGTTCAAGATGGTGCCTTGCTCCAGACTGGGCGTGATTGCCGTTTTATCGATGATGAAAAAAACATTCATCGTGCCGCACTCCTGCACATACTTATGCTCGAGGGCATCCATCCAAAGCACTTGATCATAGCCATGCTTACGGGCCTGTGCCGTGGCATACATGGCCGCCCCATAATTGCCGGAGGCCTTTGCATAACCCACACCACCCGGCGAAGCCCGCACATATTGCTCCTCCACATGTATTCGCATGGGCGCGCTGTAATACGGACCGGAAGGACTCAATATGATCATGAATTTGTACATGTCCGACGGACGAACCCCGATGAGTTCGTCGGTGGAGAACATGAACGGCCGGATGTACAAGGAATGATCGGTCAGGCTGGGCACCCAGTTCCTGTCCAGTGATATCAACTGACGTATGCCTTCCATGAAGATCTCTTCCGGAACAGCTGGCATTTGCATTCGTTCGGCCGACTGATTGAAGCGATAAAAATTATCGATCGGCCTAAAAATGCGGGGATTCCCCTCCTGATCGTTGTATGCTTTGATCCCCTCAAAAATAGCCTGCCCATAATGTAGAACGGCCAGGGAAGGTGCTAATGGTAGTGGCTGATAGGGTTTGATCACGGGCTGCCCCCATTGACCGTAGACATAATCAACCTCCAACATATGATCCGTGAAATGCTTCCCAAAGGGGATGTTCTGTAAGCTCAATTCCCCCAGCCGGCTGTGTTCGGCTTTCGTGATCAAAATGTCGGAAGCAGCAGTCATATTACACTACATTTGAAGAGCAAATAAACAAAAAAAACGAACACCCATTCGTATCTTTTACCAACGCATGTCACTGAACACAATATCACTGTCGACCGAACAAGTAGGAGAATGGTATGGCCAGCACCTGATCGCCTCCCCCAGGGAAGCGAAAGAACCCTGTAACTGGCCTTTATTGGGAGACTATAAAAAAAGGGTACTCATCCTGATAGATGAGCCTGAGCAGGCCTTTTTGAAAGACGAAGACCTTAGCTTTCTAACAGGCATCTTGTCGGCCTGTAAGCTAAACATGGGCGATGTAGGCATCATAAATCTGAGTGGCGATTCAAACACAAGCAGCGCCGATCTGAAAAAGGCATTGCACCCCAGTAGTTGGTGGCTGTTTGGTCTGGACAGGTCTCGCATCGGGTTGAAGGAATCGGATCAGTCTGCTCCCGAACCCGTATTTATTGCCCCTCCGTTGAAGGAGTTGTCACAAAACCCGCAGGACAAAAAACTACTTTGGAATCAATTGAGGTCTCATTTCGGAGTTTGATCGAGCATGGATATTTTATTTGCCACCAACAACGTACATAAGGTCAGGGAGATCCAATCGCTCCTGCCCCCGGATCTTCACCTCATTACACTAAAGGAAGCAGGTTTACAGACGGAAATCCCCGAGCCCTTTGAAACGTTGGAAGAAAATGCCCACGCAAAAATTCAATTTGCGTTGGAACGAACGGGTATGAAAGCGGGATTCAGTGAGGACAGCGGCTTGTTCGTTCAGGCATTACAGGGCAGGCCCGGGGTGCATAGTGCCCATTACGCCGGCGTGCACCGCAGTGATACGGATAACATGCAAAAAGTGTTGCTGGAGATGAGTGGCCAGGTGGATCGGCAGGCTTTTTTTCAGACCACCATTTGTCTGGTCTGGTTGGAGCGCGTACACTTTTTCACCGGCACCTGTGAGGGCCGGATATTACTGACACCCAAAGGCGACCAAGGCTTTGGCTATGATCCCATTTTTCAACCGGCAGCTGCTGACAAATCATTCGCCGACATGCCACTCGCCGAAAAGAATCAATACAGCCATCGCCAAAAGGCCTTTCAACAAATGATCCGTTTTCTGCAAGACGAAAAAAAATCCCGCTGATGGAAAGCAACCCTCCGCTCCCTTTGAGCGACTTGATTCAGGGTTGTTTGGCCAATGACCGTCGGTCGCAGGAGCAACTTTATCGATGGTTATCCCCTCGCCTATTCGCCGTCTGTCTGCGATATGCATCGGATCGGGAGGCGGCAGAGGATATACTGCAGGAAGGCTTTATAAAGTTGTTTCAAAAACTGTCGAGCTACCGGGGGGAAGGTTCTTTTGAAGGCTGGGCCCGGCGGATCATTGTCAATACAGCCATTGAACATTTCCGTCGGATCAAACCCTTGCTTTCATTGGATAATGAAAATCCAATTCATGAGCCTAGCCTTCATGAAACAGGTATTACCCAGCTGGAAGCAAAGGAACTGAGTTCGCTGATCCAGGAATTACCCGTTGGGTACAGAACGGTCTTTAATTTATATGCGGTTGAAGGATATAACCACGCAGAGATCGCCGAGCAGCTGGGCATCAGTGAGGGAACAAGCAAATCCCAATACTCACGAGCCAAAAAATGGCTACAGGAACGATTGAAAAAAAATAGTTGAACCCGATGGAAAGAGCTGCCCTGAAACAGTTGATACGATTAGAGGAAGCACCCTCCGACAAGCACTGGCTACGGCTTTCCGAAGAGTTGGACCAGGCGTACTTGAGAAAGATCCTGTACACAGAGGAAGCAAATCCGCCGGCTATTCACTTGCCAGCCCTCGATCTCCCTCCCCGTCGAACCACTCAAATAACAACCCTGTATGTTCTGTTGACACTGCTCCTACTAGCCGGCGGCTATTGGCTCTTTCAACTAACTGAAAACACGGTCACTGTCGGCAATACCGGGAATTTAAAAACCCCGACATCCCCCCAGGAAATAAAATCACTGGCCTCGCTTGGGAACGCCTCCAATATTGAGGCAACTAAACCGGAAGAACCGGATCGCAACGAGGTCGAGCCCACCTCTATTACTCCCAAAAAACAAAAAGGGAAACCGGTCGACGCATCTGATTACATCCTGGTGGCAAGAACCTCCGGACAACCCATGCGGATCCCAGTTCGCTGGAAGGGTCTTTCCTGTTGCTTGAGCGGTGAAAACAAAACCGCTGAGTGTGATCTTCAAAAAGATCAATGGCATCAGGAGGTATTGTGTTCAGAGCTGGGGTTTCATGCAGACCCCCTTCTCGGATTACTATCGTTGATGGATTCACCGAATTAAATCCGATCTTTTCCATTAAAAAGCCAACATGCAAAACTGGGAACTGGAATTTCAAGAACCCGTCGTATTTTCTTGTGAACTAACCATTCGGATCAGCGATCTGAATTACGGAAATCACTTGGGCAATGATCGTATTGTTAGTCTGCTTCACGAAGCCCGGGTACAATTCCTGTCTGCGTTTCAGTATACCGAAATGAATTTGGAGAGTGTGGGGCTGATCCTACGCGACCTCTCTGTGGTATTAAAGAGGGAAATGTTCTACGGCGATGCGTTGCGAATCGAGACCTCGGTTCCGGAATGGTCGGCCGTTGGCTTCCGTATGCAATACCGTGTGATCAGAAAAGAGATGGAAGCGGAGATCGTAACCGCCCTAGCACATACAACCATGATCTGTTTTGACTACTCCAAAAAGAAACCCGTACGGGTACCCGACAAATTGCTTGCTCATCAATTCAAATCAAATTGACAAGCCATTCCAGATAGACCAACTGGCCTCTGCCTGTAATACCAGCATCTCCCAACCATTGCAAATGGTCGCCCCTCGCTCCTCCCCTTTATGAAGAAACATTGTTTTCGCCGGGTTGTACACCAGATCATATAAAATATGATCGTTGCCTATGCCTTCGTAGGGAATCGGTGCACATTCATCCACTTTCGGGCTGGTCCCCAGCGGCGTCGTATTGATGATCAGCGGATGTTGTTCAATGATCTCCTCGGTAAGTTCATCATAGAGTAACTCCTGTTCATGCTTTTGCGTACGACCCACTGTCAAAAAAGGGATTTGCCTTTGACGCAACACGTACCGTACTGCCTCCGCCGCTCCTCCCTGACCCAATACCAATGCGCGGGTATGAACAGGTTTCAATAGAGGCTCCAGGCTTTTTGAAAATCCGATCACATCGGTGTTATAGCCGATCAGTTGCCCATTTTCGATGTGAATACAATTGCAAGCATGCAGTCCATTGGGCAATCTGATTTCATCCAAATAAGGTATGACGGATTTTTTGTGGGGGATGGTAATATTCAAACCTGCCAGTCCCTCTATCCCCAAGGCCCAGGTCTTGAGATCGGTCAGATCCTGTCGGGGGAATAACTGATACACATGATCGGTCAAACCCAATGCAAGAAATTTCTTGTTGAAATAGGTACCCGAAAATGAATGGGTAAGCGGATAACCGATGAGTCCGAAGACCCGCATCAACCTTCTTTTTTATCAAGGAAGAAATGAAAGGTGTCTCCGCGAAGACCGATCCGCATGGCCTCCAGCGGTATCACTTCCGTAGGAGCGATGTTACCCAAATTGACATTACAGCCCAATAACTCAATAAAGTACAACTGCTGTGCTTTTTGAGGGGCTTCCCAGAGAATACGTTCGCCTGGAATTTGTGTAAGTATTTCCTGCACCAACCCTTCTCGAACTTCTCCACTCCCCCGGTAGATCCCTACGTTTCCGGCCTCTCTGGCCTCGGCGATCACATAGGTAGAACCCGCCGATAATTCAGCGCGCATCAATTCGATCCATTTGTAGGGCGGGATGATATGAGCCGCATCCTTGCTTCCCACCTCACTTAAAACGGTACCATACTTGGTGAGTTTCTCAATGTATCCGCATTTTTCGGCATGCGGGATCGTGATGGAACCGTCACTCACCTCCATGTACGACACCCCGAATTCCTTACACACGCGGATATAGTCTTCGAATTGATTTCGGATCAGAAAGGCTTCAAATAAAGTACCACCAAAGTAAACCGGAATATCGTAGGAACGATATATCTCCAGTTTCTTGGTCAGGTCGGGTGTGACGTACGAGGTACCAAATCCCAACTTAACGATATCCACATGCGGATAGGAGACGCTCATGAAATTCTTGGCCTCGTCAACACTGAGCCCTTTATCCATGACCATGGTAATACCGGCCGTACGCGGTTTGGTAATCCGATCGGGCATTTGGGAAAGAATGAAATTCATACGCAGTTTTTTGGCTGCATAAAGGTACTAAACGAGCGCCATCTTAAAAGGACCGGCGTCGTTTGTGCTTAGCCAGCAGATCGACCACCGCACGGTTTTGGAGTGCCACGGGGAAAACCTCCATGAAACGCTTCAATAATTTGGGCGCTTGCGCCATGGCTTTCTCCAACCAATCCAACCCCTCGGCCTGCCTCGACAATCCATAACAGGCTGCCGATTGATAAAACAGGAACAACGGCTTTTCGCCGGTGGCGGTGAATGCATGAGACGACTGCTTCAATGCCTCCGGATAGTCGCCTGCCTCGAATAGGCATTTGATCAGGGCATCCCAACTGGCAGTGGTCTTGGGCCTGGACCGCACCACCAATGCCAAGTGATCGATGGCCTGTTGCCATTGACCGAGACGGGCATGACACTCGCCAGCCAGTTTATTGAAATCAGGTTGACGCGGGAACCGTTTGAGAACAGATTCAATTTGACGAATGGCTTTCTCCCACTGCCCCTCCGCATGATAGGTGACCGCGATCTTGTAGTGGAGTTGGCCATCGTCGGGGCGAAGGTGAACGGCCTTCCGGTACTGGCTTCTGGCTTGAGCCGGCTGCCGAAGTCGCTCATAACAAAAACCCATCGCCTCAAAAATGACATCCTCCGCTTTTGTTAGTTCGGTCACCCGTAGCAACGCCTCCAAGGCCTCCTTGAAACGACGAAGCCGGATGAGCGCATCGCCCATGTTTCGGTAGGCATAATCAAATTTTTCTTCAATGGCAATCGCGTACTGATAGGCATCAATGGCCTTTTCATAAAGCTTGAGTCCCTGATAAGCGGCCCCTAGGTTGAACCAGGCGAGTTCGCTGTATGGGTAATCGTCCAATATGGATCGGTGCAAGCGAATGCTTTCCTCGTTCTGGCCGGTGAAATCGGTCCAGAAACAGATCTTGTAAAGTGCCTCCTCATTGGTTGGATCGGAGAGCAACACGTCCCGTATACATTGAAAAACCCGTTCATACTCCTCATAATCATCGAAGACGTCAGCCAATTCAAAGAGTAATTCCACGCGCTCCTCCCCTTCGAACAGGGCAAGGGCCTCCTCGTGTACCGCATTGGCTAGCAAGGGCTCTTCCAGCGCCAAGTGAATCTCCACTTGCAGGATGTAGAGGTTTATGTCCCGATTATCCAGCAAGGCGGCCTCCTTCAAAACGACCTTCGCCTCTCGATACCTTCGCAGCTGGATCAGGACGTCGGCCATCTTGATCTTTAGCAGCGACGAATACGGAAATCGCTCCAGCGCCCACTGAGCGGCCTCCAAGGCCGGCTTAAATTCCTCTTGATCCTGAAAGTGAAGGATGATCCGTTCGAAAGACTCTTCTTCCAAATACCCTCGTCCTCTGCCCAGCCTCATTTGCTCATACAGCTGCAGCAGGTCCTGAATATTCTCTTTATCCTCCGAAAATTGTTCGCCCATAACTCACTTTAAGTTCCTGAATTTCAACTGCCTTACCCGACTAAAATATCCCCACTTGGGGATAACAGGCGCCGGATTACACAAATTTCCGCTTTTCGAGCCCCTGGACCCTTTTTGGCCCGGAAAATTTTGGCTTGAAATGGATTTTTAGCTATACTTTTGCAATATGAGAACGCGTATTGTCATTATGACCTCCGTTGCCCTGCTGACCTTGTTCAGTGGCATGTACGCGTACGCCACCTTGGGTGAGGGCCGCAGAAAATCGGCCAAGAAAAAAACAGCGTTGCGACTTTCCAACCGAATCGAAAACACGCCGGGCACGTTTTCCCTGAAGTCAGGATATCAATACCGAGGCAGTTCCGTTTTGAATGAAGACAATTCGTCAATCCGAATCAATACGATCGTTTCTCTGCAGAAAGGGAATCATGTTTACACGATGCCCCTGAAAAAAGAGATCTGGATGAACAAAGTGAAAGTAAGCTTGGGTAATCAATCTCTTCGTCGCCCCTAACGAGGTCTCAATTCTTTCTTCCCCCTCCTTTACTCTCTTCATAGGTCATGACTCGGTAGCCGGTCGTTGGTAATTCAAACAGACTATGCGGTACCGGATCAAAGTCGATCCGGGTAGCCTGGTAAGTCAACTCATTTTTACCAACACGCGCCTGATACTCCAATGCCAAACCCGGCAAGTTTCGGTTCAGGTACTGAAATTCATGGTTCACCGGTTGAAGGGCCTTTGTAAAAAATACCGTGTAGGAATTCCCGTTGCTCCAGGTTCCAATGGCTTGTTCACACGCATAGCCGGCGATCTGCTTGGTAATACCGGTGTATTGATATCGCACACTGTCGTATGACTGATTTGAACTTCTCCATTCTGCCGGCGTCATTTGGATGAGATATCGCTGCTCCCCATACTCCTTCAGTACGCTCGCATAGCCGGTCCTCGCATCCACGATGGTGGATTGTTTTCCCAAGGAACTGATCAGATCCAAGCGGCTCATATTTCCTTTTAAATAGACGGTGTTCAATGCACCATCCATCAGATCGGCAGCACGAGGCTCGGGATTGCCGGTGCGGATGGAAACCGAGTAGGTTATGGTGGCCTCCGATAAGCGCCGGGGAGTGGTAGTGGCCGGTGACTGTGCGTACATGCCCGCTGCCATCAAACAGCATATGAATGAAACCAATACGCGCATAGAAGGTGTTTTACAGTTCAGATGACAAAGGCAACCGGGAAGTTGCACCCGACACCTAATGTTTCTTGCGCTGTTCGTTCAGTTTTTTCTGTTGCTCCTGCATTTGATCAAGCCGCTCCTGCCATTTTGATTTGACCTTGGGCTTCTTTCGATTCTCCTCGATCTTGGCCAAGATCTTGTCATGATCGATGATATAGTTTTGGATAATATACTGCAGACCCAAAGTCACCAAATTAGAAACGGTATAGTACCAGGTCAGACCAGCCGGAAGTTGATTGAAGAAGAACAGCAGGAAAACCGGGAATATGTACGGCATGTATTTCAGCATCGGATTATCCTGATCCGGAGTCATGCTCATACTGTACCAGGAGATCAGGAAACTGGTCAATGCTGCCAGTACATTAAAAAGACTAAGGTGCCCACCCAACAATGGGATGGAAAATCCAAATTCGATGGGGGCATCAAAGGTGGAAAGGTCGTGCGCCCAGAGGAATGAAGCCCCTCGCAAACTGACTTCCGAATTGAAAAAGCTGAACAGGGCAAAGAAGATGGGGATCTGCAACAACGCCGGGATACAACCACCCAGCGGATTCACACCTGCCTCACGGAATAGTTTCATCTGCTCCATACTCATGGCCTGACGATCCTCCCCGAATTTCTCTTTCAATTTGGCGATCTCGGGTCGAAGTGCTTTCATTTTAGCTCCGCTCAGGTAACTGGTGTACGTCAGAGGAGAAATGAGCAAACGAATGAAAATGGTCAATAATAAGATCGCTATGCCTAGGTTGGCACCGGACAGTCCCCGCAAGAACTCGTACATCGGAAGGATGACATATTTATTGAGCGGGCTCACAAATGAATAAACTCCCTGTCCAAGGTTCACGATCTTTTCCAGACCCAGTCCGTATTGCTTCAGGGTGTGGTAATCGGATGGACCATAATAATACTGCAAGTTGGCCTCCCCTTTCTCATCTACAGAAAGCGGCAGGCTGGCACGGGCAGCAACCACGTTAGATTGACTGGTGTCTGACCAAACGATCTCGCCTTTTTGAAATGGTTTGGGGGCGATCAAGGCTCCCAAAAAGAAACGCTGACGAATGCCCACCCAATTGACATTTCCGTCGAAGGTGCGGTCAGAGGATCGTCCGATCGTATGGTAATCAAACTCATCTTTCTCGATATAGCCAACTTGTGTATTCTGCTTTTCAAATGAGATAGATTGCTCTTGCCGGGCAGCGGTGTAGTTCCATTGACTACGCAGGGTCCGATCGTCCAGTAACGACTCGACCCCTTTGAAATGAATGGTTTGACGGATCAAATACCCCTCTTTGGGTATTACGAAGAGGTGCTCGATCGAACTGGAGGAGTCAGATCCCGACAGACGATATCTGATAAAGGCCGATCCGTCGGCGGTATGCCCCGAATCCACCAGCGAAAATTGCAAACTCGTGGTAAGGCTCGTGCGGCCATTGCCAGTCTTGATAGGATAGCCAAAGGAACTGCCATCGGAGCCGGCCAATGTAACCGATCCGCTATCCAACCCCTTGAATCCTTTTAGTTCCACTTGACCGATCTGTCCGCCCCGGCTGGTGAATCTCACCTTCACCGATTGGGTTTCCAACGTTACGTTCGTTGTCGTACTGTCCATGGCAGGAGAAAAGGTCCCTGCTTGCGACACCCGTTCCAATGAATCGGCTCGTAAGGAGTCCGTTTTCAGTTTTTGGGGATCGACCGCCGGCGCCTTCGTCGCCGCGAGCGAATCGCGAACGAACTGCTCACGGGCTTGCTTGATTCGCATCTCCGATTGCTCCGTGTTGAGCAAATAGAAATAGCCGAAAAATAAAACGGCCAACAACAAGAAGCCGATCACTGTATTTCTGTCAAAATTCATGCAATGGTTTTAGCGGTCGTCAAAGATAGGAAAGGCCTCACGACTCGATCGCCTCCTTTCTGGAGGGGGAAGAGGCGACTGAATGATGCTGGCCAAGAGCGGCCTGTATAAAGTGCACAAAAATCGGATGAGGCTTTTCAACGGTGCTTTTCAATTCCGGATGGTATTGAACCCCAATGAAAAACGGATGGTCTTTCAATTCGATCACCTCCACCAAACCGCTGTCCGGATTCACACCACTGGCCATCATGTCGGAATGCTCAAACGCCTCCAGGTAACGATCGTTGAATTCCCATCGGTGCCGATGACGCTCGCTGATCTGTTCAGCGTCGTAGATACGGGCTGCCAAACTGCCCGAACGAAGTGTGCACGGATACGCCCCCAATCGCATGGTTCCGCCCTTTACTTGCAATTGTTTTTGATCTTCCATGAGATCAATGACCGGATCGGGTGTGTTTGCATCCATTTCGGTCGAGTGCGCCTGCGGATGATGTAATACGTTTCGGGCAAACTCGATCGCCGCCATTTGCATTCCCAGGCAGATCCCAAAAAAGGGTAATCCGTTTTCACGGGCATATCGCACCGCTTCGATCTTTCCTTCAACGCCTCGGTGTCCAAATCCGGGAGCCACCAGTAACCCATCCAATCCGCTCAATTGCTCCTTTACATTGGAGGCGGTGATGTACTCACTGTGCAGTTTCACTACCTCCACCTCGGTTTCTTGCACGGCGCCTGCGTGAACGAAGGCTTCCAGTATGGATTTGTAGGCATCCTGCAATTCGATGTATTTACCAATTAGCCCAATGGAAACCTTGTGCTTCGGGTTTTTCAACTTCTTCAGAAAATCATTCCACTTCGAAAGATCCGGTTCCTGTTTGCTTTCCAGATTCAATTTTTTCATGACGATGGTATCCAGTCCTTCGCGCATCATCATCAACGGAACTTCGTAGATGGTTTCGGCATCTGCCGATTCGATCACGGCCTCCTGACGTACATTACAAAAGAGGGCGATCTTACGGCGTAATTCAGGCGACAAGGATCGTTCGGTACGGCATACGATCACATCCGGATGCACCCCTTCCTGACTAAGCATACGCACACTGTGCTGCGTTGGCTTGGTCTTCAATTCCTTGGCCGCCCGCAGATACGGTATCAATGTCAAGTGCACGACCATAGTATCTTCTTCGGGCAATTCCCACTGCAGTTGACGCACCGACTCCACAAAAGGCAAACTTTCAATGTCACCAACCGTGCCACCGATCTCGGTGATCACGGCATCGTATAGACCGCTCTCACCCAATAAACGCATGCGCCGTTTGATCTCATCGGTGATGTGTGGAACGACCTGTACGGTCTTGCCCAGATAGGCTCCCTGGCGTTCCTGATCGATGACCGTTTGATAGATCCGTCCGGTCGTTACATTGTTAGCTTGTGAGGTATAGATATTCAGAAAGCGCTCGTAATGGCCCAAATCCAGGTCGGTCTCTGCACCATCTTCCGTTACAAAGCATTCGCCGTGTTCGTACGGATTCAATGTTCCAGGATCCACATTGATGTACGGATCGAATTTCTGTATCGTAACGCGGAGTCCACGCGCCTGCAGCAACTTGGCCAGCGAGGCGGCTACGATACCCTTACCCAATGAGGAGGTTACGCCCCCGGTCACGAAAATGTACTTGGCCATGCGGCAAATGTTTTCAATAGTGAAGCCCCCGCAATTCACATTGCGTAAAGCGATCGACCGGCGGAATGAATGGGAAAATCCGAGAGGTCGAGTAAAGGTAGTTGAAAAATCGTGGCCCGAAAAAAAGGTTGGCCACTTGTGGAAAATCAGTGGTCAATGCACCCCACGATCCGTCTCCGGCAACAGGTAGGTCTGCAAATAATCCGTCACGCCCTCTTCCAACGAATAAAAGGGATAGGGATAACCCGCCGCCCGGAGCTTATCCATTGGGGCCTCTGTGTAGTATTGGTAAGAGTCCCGGATATCCTCGGGCATATCGATATACTCGATCTGTGTTGGTCTGCCAACGGCCTGAAAGACCGCCCCGATCAGATCATTGAACGGACGGGCCTGCCCCGTTCCCAGGTTATAGATTCCGCTGACCGGGCAGGAGGTCATCAACCAGTCGATCACGCGCACGATGTCCTTTACATAGATAAAATCACGCTGCTGTTCGCCGTCCTGGACGCCTGGCCGGTGCGATCTGAATAGCCGCACCGTTCCTTTTTCCAGCACTTGATGAAACCCATGATACACCATGCTGGCCATTCTACCCTTGTGCGCTTCCCGATAGCCATATACATTGAAAAATTTCAACCCATACCAATGGGGCGGCCGACTGGACTGTTCCTTTACCCACAAATCAAATTGATGTTTTGAGAGCCCGTACGGATTCAGCGGCTGAAGAGCCGACAACAAGGACTCATCATCCGAGTAACCTTTTTCTCCGTTCCCATAGGTAGCGGCAGAGGAGGCGTAGATCAGGGGCACCTGAAAGTCACTGCAAAACCTCCACACTTCCTTGGAATAATTCAAGTTCCAACGCTCGTGAACTGCGTAATCGAATTCGGCAGTGTCGGTCCGGGCTCCGAGGTGTATGACGCATTGGGGACGGATGTGCTCGCTTTGTAGGGTCTCCATCAATTCATCACGCGGGATCAAACGTGCGTCTCGCAAGTCGGACCAATTGGGCATTTTATCCGATCGAGAAAAATCATCCGACAGGATCAATTGGATGTCCCGGCGAGCGGACAAGACACGGGCCAGATGTCCGCCGATGAATCCGGCGGCACCGGTCAATAATATAGTGGAAACAGGCGTAGACATCCGAGCATTAAATAGTTGATTCGGCCGACATAAAACGATGGATCACCTGCTCATACTTTCTTTTCCAGTCCCCGATGACTCCCCAGCTGGCACCATTCACCAATAGCTCGCCTCCGGATACCACGCCGATCTTTCGGCAATGAAAACTACCCACGGTATTCAGGAAAGAAGCCTCCTGATCGACCGTTACCGAAACCAGTACACGGCTCTGCGATTCGCCGAACAAAAAGGCATCGGGACGAATATCCGTCGGCAATTGAATGGAAAAACCCAAGTCATTCGGAAAAGATGACTCACACAGTGCCTGGAATAACCCGCCCTCGCTCAGATCATGCGCAGACTGAATGTGCTTGCCCTGTATCAACCGACGTACAACCTGCTGCAACTCATATTCCGTGTCCAGATCAAAATGGGGCGCGGGAGAATGATCGATATGGTGGTAGTGAACCAGGTATTGGGAGGACCCCAAATCGTCCACGATCGGCCCCAACAAATAAAGATTCGTATCCGCAGATTTGAAATCCAGTGTCATGCGCTCCGAAAGATCTTCCAGTAAACCAACCATTCCGATCGTAGGTGTTGGATAGACCGGCCCATCCGGGTTTTGGTTATAGAAACTGACATTGCCACCAGTAACAGGTGTATCGAAACGACGACAGGCCTCTCCCATTCCTTTAACGGCCTCTTCAAATTGATAATAGACCTCCGGATCGTAGGGATTGCCAAAATTGAGACAGTTGGTTACACCCAAGGGTAACCCCCCGCTGCAAACGATGTTTCTGGCGGCCTCGCTAACCGCGATCATCGCCCCTTTATACGGATCGGCATATACATACCGGCTGTTACAGTCGGTGGTTACGGCCAATGCCTTGGAGGTAGGTTTGATCATCACGATCGCTGAATCCGACGGGGCATTGGTGCTGGCATTCGCTGCACCCACCATGCTGTCGTATTGGTGATAGATCCATTGCTTGGAAGCAAGGGTTGGACAAGTGATCAACCGCTCTGCCACGGCTTGCAAATCGTCGGGTACGGCTACCTTTTCCATCTCAAAGGCTCGGACCTTTTCCAGATACGCCGGTTCCCGGAAGCTTCGTTCATATTGAGGAGCGCCCCCACCCAAGACCAATAGTTCTGCAGGTAGCTGGGCATCCAATTCGCCGTTCATGTAAAAGGATAGTAATCCGTCGTCCGTCACTTCCCCGATCACAGAACAGGGAAGATCCCATTTTTCAAAAATGGCAGCAACATCCTCTTCCCGGCCCTTTTCCGCTACCAGCAGCATTCGTTCCTGACTCTCACTGAGAAGCAACTCCCAGGTTTTCATATTGGACTGACGGGTGGGTACTTTATCGAGGTCGATCCGCATACCTACTCCTCCCTTTGCACTCATTTCAGCGGTGGAGCAAATGATCCCCGCCGCTCCCATGTCTTGCATACCTACCACGGCACCTGTCTGGATCACCTCCAAACAGGCTTCCAATAATTTCTTTTCCTGAAACGGATCGCCCACCTGAACCGCGGGCAGCTCTTGTACACTTTCTGCCGTGATATCGGCCGAGGCAAAAGAAGCGCCGCCTATTCCATCTTTTCCCGTGGCACTACCCACAAACAATACCGGATTGCCCTGTCCCTCTGCGGTTGCCGATACGGTTTTTCCCGCCTCTACAATACCCACACTCATCGCGTTGACCAGGGGATTGGTATGATAGCAGGGATCGAAATAGATCTCGCCCCCGACAGTGGGCACACCAAAACAATTTCCATAATGACCGATTCCATGCGCGACGCCTGCCAATAGGTGTTGCGTTTTGGCATCTTCCAGCTTTCCGAAACGCAGTGAGTTCAAAGAGGCAATAGGGCGAGCGCCCATAGTAAATATATCCCGATGAATGCCGCCAACCCCGGTTGCCGCCCCCTGGAATGGCTCAATGGCAGAAGGATGGTTATGGGATTCAATCTTGAACACGACACCCAATCCATCACCAATGTCCATCAACCCCGCATTCTCCTCACCTGCCTTAACCAACATCCTGCCACCTTCCCGAGGCAAGGTCTTCAGCCATTTGATTGAATTCTTATAACTGCAATGCTCGCTCCACATGCCGGAAAAGGCGCATAGTTCATTGAAATTGGGCGTTCGTCCCAGCCTAGAGCAGATCAGTTCAAATTCCTCCGCCGTGAGGCGAAGCTGCTCGGCCGTCTTTTCAGTAACTTCCATGGATCGGGGATTGAATTCGGGATACAAAAGTAATGACTGATCACAAGGGGGAACAGGAACTTCTCAACGCATTACTGACAATTCACCACATTGTCTATTTTCGACGCAAATCTTCCATTGGCCCCTTTTCTTTTTGTCGGATACCTCGTGGCCCTCAGCTGGCTGTTGACCCGAATGAATTTCTTTCGTTCGTCCGGGCTGACTCGAATGCAACTCATCTTGATTTTTTTAGGTAAGGTCGCGGTCGGGATTTTTTACGGATGGGTGGGTATCTATTACGCCAAAACGGCCAACATGACAGACACCTGGCTGTTTCATGCAGGCGGGCTACAGGAAGAAAACCTGCTGCTCCACGATCCCGTCCGTTTTTTTACGGAGTTGTTCACCGATCCATATGATGATGGCAGATGGAAATTGCTGGGAACAGAGAATTCATACTGGAATGACTTGAAGGAAAATGCCTTGATCAAAGGACTGGCCATCCTGAACCTGCTTACCGGTGGCCACTACCTGGTCAACGTGCTTTTCTTCAATTTCTTTGGCATGCTGGGGGTGGTATGTTTTTATCGGGTGCTGATCGACCGATATCCACTCCAAAAAACCGCCGCAGGCCTTGCCGCGATCCTGCTTCCCTCCGTATTGTTTTGGACAAGTGGCATCCACAAAGAAGGAATCCTTTTCACAGCCCTGGGATCGATACTCTATGCCACCTATTTCTCGATTCAAAAAAAACATTGGAGCTGGAAACGAATTCTGGCCCTTACGCTGGCCCTTCTGCTCATACTCGTTTTCAGAAACCATTTACTGTTTGTCCTCCTCCCAGCCCTGCTCCTTTGGGGCCTGCTGGAACGAGTTCCTTATAAAAAAGGATGGATCACGGTTGGCCTATACTCACTTCTTGTTTTGCTCTTCTTCATCAGCCCCTACCTACACTCTAAAACAGACCTTCCGGCCGCCGTCGTCCGAAAACAACAGGAATTTCTGAAATTAAAAGGCAAGAGCTCCCTCGAGGTGACCCAGCTGGACCCCTCACCGATCGGATTCCTGAAAAATCTGCCTCAGTCGTTAGATATGGCCCTCACCCGGCCACATGCCAAAAACGTACGACACCTCCTCTCCCTGGCCGCCTTTCTGGAAGTGATTTTGTGGGGTGTGATCCTTTTTCTTTGGATCCGATTCAGAGACAGATCCAATAAATGGCCCGATCAACCGATCGACTACTTCTTACTTACATTTTCTGTTTCAGCAATTCTTATAATAGGATTCAGTATCAATAATTTAGGCGCCATAGCACGATACCGAAGTATTGTACTCGCTCCCCTCCTGGCACCCCTTCTGGCTGGCATCGATTGGAAAAGATTGAGCAGATGGCTTAAAAACTAATTATGATTTTTTATATATATTGTTTTTTACTCTATAACTCCGTTTTCCAACCTCAGAGCCGCCATTTTTTATTCTTTTTTCATCAATTAATCCACATTGAACGTTTTTTAACGGCCGAATGACATTTTTTTTTTTGCTTTGCAAAAAAAATAGTCAATCATGTCACTTCGTTTCAATGCCATTCAATCCTTGACTACCAAGGGGGATGTTCAGGTGGAAGGTTCCACTAAGATCACGGCCATCTTTGGTTCAAATGTTTTCACCCTTCGGACCGCTCGGGAGTTCCTAAGTGATGAAGCATATAAAAGCCTGGCGGCTTCGATCAAAGCCAGCCAAAAGATCGACCGCTCCATGGCCAACCAGATCGCCAATGGCGTACGGGCCTGGGCGGAGACGAAAGGCGTGACACACTATACGCACTGGTTTCAGCCGCTGACCGGAACAACGGCCGAGAAGCATGATTCCTTTTTCACGTTAAAAAGCGATGGGACCCCCATCGAGCAGTTTGACGGGGATGCGTTGATCCAACAGGAGCCGGACGCATCGTCTTTCCCCAGCGGCGGGCTGCGTGCCACCTTTGAAGCGCGTGGCTACACGGCCTGGGACCCCACCTCTCCTGCTTTTATCATGGAAATCGGTGCCGGTAAAACTCTTTGCATCCCTACCATATTTGTTTCGTACACCGGCGAATCGTTGGATTACAAAGCCCCGCTGCTCAAATCCATCGAAGCGATCAATAAGGCTGCCATCGATGTATGTCACTATTTCGATAGAAACGTTACGAAGGTTACGCCCACACTCGGCTGGGAGCAGGAATATTTTCTGATCGACGAAAGCATGTTCAATGCACGGCCCGACCTGGTGATGACCGGCCGTACGGTATTTGGTCAAAGCTCCGCCAAGAATCAACAGTTGGAGGACCACTACTTTGGATCGATCCCGGAGCGCATCTACGCATACATGCGAGATTTTGAAGCGGAGTCATACAAATTGGGCATCCCCCTTCGCACCCGACACAATGAAGTGGCCCCCGCTCAGTTTGAATGCGCGCCGATATTTGAGGAAGTGAGTGTGGCTGTGGATCATAACTCACTTTTGATGGATGTGATGGATCGGGTGGCCCGTCGCCACGGATTGCGCGTGTTGGTACACGAAAAACCCTTTGCCGGCATCAACGGAAGTGGCAAACACAACAACTGGAGCATGGCCACTGATACCGGTGTAAACCTGTTGGCCCCTGGCAAAACGCCCAAGACCAATCTCATGTTCCTGGCATTTTTCGTCAATACCATCAAAGCCGTACACGATTATGCAGACATACTGCGCGCCTCGATCGCATCCGCACCCAATGATCATCGGCTTGGCGCAAATGAAGCACCGCCGGCTATTATTTCCGTTTTCATCGGCCAATACCTCAGCAAAGTATTGAATGATGTGAAAGAGCGGGTATCCGACAAGATGGACGAAACCGACGAAAGTTTGCTGAAGATCGACATCCATAAGAGCATACCGGAATTGTTGATGGACAACACCGACCGAAACAGAACCTCGCCATTCGCCTTCACCGGCAATAAGTTCGAGTTTCGCGCAGTGGGTTCCTCCGCCAACTGTGCCAACCCCATGACCGTACTAAATACCATCATGGCCGATACGCTCAAACGTTTCAAAAAAGAAGTGGATGCCCACATAGAAAAAGGCGATAAGAAAGAGATCGCGGTGATGCATGTGATCCGTCAGTACATCGTTGACAGCGAGCGCATCCTCTTTGAAGGAGACGGTTATAGTGAAGCGTGGGAAAAGGAAGCCGCCAAGCGAGGATTGGAAAATGTAAAGACCACCCCCAGGGCCTTGGATGCGGTGGTTACCGATAAAGCCAAGCATTTATTCGAAGAGCATAACATTTATACACACGAGGAATTGGAAGCCCGACACGAGATCGAGCTGGAGAAGTACATCAAAAAAGTGCAAATCGAAAGCCGCATGATCGGTGAGTTGGCACATAGCCACATCATTCCGTCTGCCCTGCGTTATCAGAGCCGATTGACAGAAAACATCCGTGGCCTGAAAGATGCCGGCTTGAATAGCAGTGCCTTCGCTACGCAAAGCACCTTGCTTGCCAAAATCTCCGAGCACGTAAATCAGGTGAATCAAATGGTGGAGGAAATGATCGAAGCCAGAAAGGCTTGCAATGCACTGAGCGATACACGCGACAAGGCCATTGCGTATCAGGAAAAAGTCAAAGACGCCTATTTTGACTCGATCCGCTACCACGTAGACAAACTTGAATTGATCGTGGATGACCGGGAGTGGGATCTTCCCAAATACCGGGAGATGCTCTTCCTGCGTTGATAAAATGACTCAAAAACAAAACCCCGGCTTCACCGGGGTTTTTTAATATACTTGCCTATATCACTCCTGTGATCAAGCGGTCTTTTTGGCGTCTTCCAGAAATTTGGCCAAACCGATATCTGTCAGCGGATGCCTCAGCAATCCCAGTATGGAATCCAACGGACAGGTGCAAACATCGGCACCGGCCTCGGCACATTTGACGATGTGCAATGCATTACGAATGGAGGCGGCCAGGATCTGGGTCTTAAATCCCTGAATGGTGTAAATATTGGATATCTGAGCGATCAACTCAAGTCCATCCCAATTGGTATCATCTACCCGCCCGATGAATGGCGACAAATACGTGGCACCGGCCTTGGCAGCCAAAATGGCTTGTCCGGCCGAGAACACCAGCGTACAATTGGTTTTGATGCCATTGTCGGAAAACCATTTGATAGCCTTGATGCCGTCTTTGATCATAGGCACCTTCACCACAATATTCGGATGGATCGCTGCCAGTTTTTTACCCTCCTCGATGATGGCGGAGCACTCAGTGCTGATGACCTCGGCACTGATATCGCCAGGCACCATCTCACAGATCGCTCGGTAGTGATCCAGAATAGCGGCTTCTCCTTTGATCCCTTCTTTAGCCATCAGGGAAGGATTGGTTGTTACACCATCAAGAATACCCAGTTCATGGGCCTCTCGGATCTGAGCCAGGTTTGCTGTGTCGATAAAGAATTTCATATGCAGAGGGGAAAAGGTAAAAAAAGTGGCAGGCTTATTACATCGCGCCGCTCAACCGCCTACTCTTGCTGCCTTCCGGCCCTGGGAGGGTTCAGCAGGAGCTGGCCGTGTAAGACCTGCCGTCGCAAAGATAACGCATCGGGCTCAGCGCATGAAATTCGAACGTAGCTCCGTAGCGCCGATCAGCTCATCGGCCCGGGCCCCGAAGGGCCGGAAATAAAGAAGCAGCATGTATTGATTTTCCGTTCCCCAAAAATCCCCCTCGATCGGGGAAGCGCTGGGAGCAACTCCCTGACGGTTTGGATCGGGTACTGCTACATAGCGGTAATTGTAAAAACCCTGCTTCAGGTAAAAGCTACCCGTATACACCCCCAACGAATCATTAAAACGCATTTCCTGACCGGGCCCGGCACCATAACCACAAAATTCACCCTGTAGAAATACTCGCTGACCAGCCAAGGGTCTTTTGCCGGGCGGTATATAGGTGAAATGCACCCAGGCATACTCACTTTGCCACCAGGCATTGGGATTGTCGCGGTTTTCTGTGGTAAAAAGTCCGTTGAGGTCCCGATAAAATAGATATACCTGCCACTGACGATCTTCATCCGGCGTAACATATACATCAATGCGACGGCTTGTGTCGCTATCCACGATCCGATTCACCCGCTCACTTCGCAACCGAAGGCTTCGAAGATCGATCCAGCGCCATTCCTTTCCGGCCGGAAAACGAGTCAACTCTTCATCCGCATATTCATAATAATTGGACCGGAATATGGTGGGACGATCCAAGGTCCTTGCCGTAAGCCAATTATAATTTTGAAGGAGCGTTAGTTTCAGATCTTGAGGAGAAAAGGTCTGCATGTTGGCCCCTTGCGTGTTCACGGTGGCCTGTATGCGTTGGTGCGATTGAAAGTAATCGCCTCGAAACGCCTGAAGTATCGCCCCGCCTACGGAAACTTTTTTGTTAACGACAAGCACACGTCGGCTGAATACCACCCGGTTGGTGTCGTCATTTAAAAAAACGCGCAGCAAATAGTTGCCGCCTCGGGTGGGACCTGCATTCCGTTCCGGAAAGGTGACTTGGTAATGCGTGTATCGGGTCTGAACCAGATTGGATATGCGGTAGGTGCCGATGCGGTTGGACAGGAACCCACGCCAGTAATCGAACGGAGGTAAATTGGCGGGACGCCAATCGGCATTGCATAGCTGCAGGGAGTAGTAGTAAAACTTGACATCGCCATCCATATCATCGAAGTGTAATTCCAATTGTTCGTTTGCATTCAGGACCAGGATCGGATACGAGACCGGATCACCCGAGCGAAATAATTTGACCGATCGTATCTGACTCGAATAAGTAGTGTCTGGGCGTTGCGCCAGCAACGCTGTATCTGCAAATAACAGCGAGATGATCACCAAAATAAGTACCGAACGCATCGAGTAGCAATATTAACCATTTATAAAGTTGAGTCGACTAATTTTGGACAAACCCGTGGCAGTGGCCAGACCCTTCCGATTGATCCCGTTCATGGCCAGGCGAATTGCTTGGAATCAGCAACGAAGCTTTGCCCGATTCATCATGCGCATTTCAATCGTAGCCACATCGATCAGCGTGGCGGTCATGATCATCGCGGTATCGCTGGTGAACGGATTTCAGGATGCGATTCGGGAGAAAGTCTTTGGCTTCTGGGGTCATATACGCATACAGGAACGTCAAGCCCCGCATTCCATCATATCCGAAGAGATCCCCATCCGGCACGATACCGCCTTGATCGGAAACATCCGAAAGCATCCGAATGTACGATCGGGGCATGCCTTTGCCACCCGATATGGCGTGCTCAAAACCAATGAGGATATGGAGGGGTTGCTGATCAAGGGCGTTGACCGAACATTTCTCCAAGAGCAACTAACTCCTTTTCTGCAAAAAGGCAGCGCCCCAAATTGGCCCTACAGTGGTTTTAGCAGGGGCATCCTGATCTCTCAATACACCGCTCAACGGCTGAGCCGAAAAGTGCATGACAGCCTCCTGCTTTATTTTCTTCAGACGGATCAAGCGCCCAGGACGCGTAAAGTGCACGTGGCAGGGATATACAAAACCGGTATCGAACAATACGATCGTCTGTACGCCATAGCCGATTTGCGGTTGATACAACAATTGAATGGCTGGCCGGCAGACAAGATCGGTGGATACGAATTATTGTTGAAGGATCCGCTTCAAATCGATCGTACGGCCAATGAGATCTATACACTTACTCATTTTCCACAAACCTGGGACCCTACCCCCATCACCCGATTGATCCCCAATATTTTTGATTGGCTCTCCTTAATGAAAAATACACGCGTGCTGTTACTTGCCCTGATGATCGCCGTTGCGGTCATCAATCTCATCACCTGCTTGTTGATACTGGTGCTGGAACGCGTTCGAGTGATCGGCACGCTAAAAGCGCTGGGAGCCACAGACGGAAATATTCAACAATTGTTCCTCCGGCAAGTGGGCTGGATCCTTGCCATCGGCATTACCGTGGGCGCGTTATTGGGACTAGGACTATTGTATCTGCAGATCCATACCGGTTTCATCCGGTTACCCGAACAAGCCTATTACATCGATCGGGCCGCGGTGAAAATCGTATGGGGCGAAGTCTTATTCATCCTGGGTGGCACTGCGCTGATCTCACTGATCGTTGCCTGGATCCCTTCCTGGTTGGTACGCCGCATTCAGCCGGTACAGGCCATTCGGTTTCGGTAAGCCAGTACAACTTCCCATCTAATACAATTCCTGACTTGTACTTTAACTTTGAAAATCGGTAATATGCGCATATATTACATTTAATATATTTACGTACAAAAGATGATTTACAAATGCAAATTGACATAATATAACTTAGATATTTTTTATTTGATAATCGACCTATGAAATGATTGATATTCTAAGCCAACTTAAAAAATCTTAAAATGAAACATATATACCACACACTAATTCTCTTATTTCTCGCCTTGATAACAGAAGCACAAAATGGCAGAACAAACGAAAAGCATTCAATTGACATTCGGCTAGAGAAATGCCTCGCCCGTTCGTCAAATCAAACCACCTATGGAATGATTAATTGTGAAGATTTGGCGAGCGCCGAATGGGATAAGGAATTAAATAAATACTATCAGCTTCTAATGGAAGTTTTACCAACAGAGGAAAAGAATAAATTAAGATCGGCTCAGCTCGCATGGGTTAGCTATAAAGAAAAAGAAAAGGATTTCTCTGCAACCATGCACTACAATATGCAAGGTACTATGTGGAAAGTTGTATCAGCGGGCCGTAATACAGATATAACTAGGCAAAGAACGCTGGAGCTAATATCTTATTACAACACCTACTCGGGCGAATAGTGCCGTCAACAAACTTGCACTGATTATACTATCTGTCAGTAGGGTGGCCATATCAACTCTAACCACCTAATTGTAGCAAGGGGTAGTAAAGCCTCAGCGGGTCAGTTGGGCGAGCAGGATGCCGGCCGCAACGGATACATTCAACGACTCTGCGCCACCAATGCGTGGGATGGTGATCGGATCGGTGGCCAATGAAAGCAGTTCCTCAGAAAGTCCTTTCGATTCGTTGCCCAAGAGCAGAATGCCTTCGCCAGTCACCGTTGAATAATTTTTCCCATGTAGAACCGCCGCCCACTTACGCACACCTTGCTGTGCCGAAATCCAATCTGTAAGCGGTGTGTAACATACCGATACCCGGATCAAGCTACCCATCGTGGCCTGCACCACTTTCGGATTATACTGATCAACACAATCGGGGCTGCAAACGATCTGCTTTATACCAAACCAGTCGGCCGTGCGGATCAATGTGCCCAGATTCCCGGGATCTTGTATCGTGGACAAGGCGAGGTGAAGGCCCCCTGTGGCAGGCTCGATCGTTCGCTTAAATTGTTTGGACACGATCAACACATCCTGTGGCGATCTCAATTGCGACAATCGACTCAGCATGATATCATCCACCTCCTCCACCTGGATCCCTTTCAGCCGACTTGCATTTGAATCAAGCCAGTTTTTTTTCGCATAGAGGCATTGAATGTTTTGCGGCACCAGCCCCAATAGCTCCTCCGCCCATTTGTCCCCCTCCGCCAAAAACAATCCTTGGTCATCCCTGGAATCCTTGTGGGTCAGATTTTGAATATCTTTGATAATGGCCTTACTAATCATGGCAAATGTTTCATGAGGATTTTTGGGCGTGTCAGATGGGAGGCAGCGACCCTGCTCTCGCTATATGTAGTCTGTATCGGCACCGGTTGCGGCGTTATACCGAAACAATACCCCATTAACCAGCCTTTTGTTTACCAGACAAATATCCAGGTTCAAGGCAATTTTACCAATACAGAAAAAAATCGGCTGTCGGCTCGACTGAAAGGGCAGCTGGATGATAGTCTTCGCGTACGTCCAATATCCAAATTATTCTACAGCGAACTCAAACAACCGCCTCGCTACGATCCAAACGCCGCCAAACGGTCGATCACTTACATGCGCAATCTGTTGGTGGCTGAGGGGTATCATCACGACTCCATCAGGGTGGATACCACCAGTAAACGAACAAGCAGCCAACAGATTCGCACCACTGTTGTCTTTCAAGTCTGGCCCGGCAAACCCGTTCAACTAGATACTATTCGCTATCAATTCAGCGACAGCAATCTGCAACAATTGGCCTTGTCGCATGCAGACGAATCGTTTTTACAATTGGGCGCCCCCTTCGCCAAAACAACCATCAGCCAAGAGCTGAGCCGGCTGGTGAACCTCTTCCGAAATCATGGATATCTCCGATTTGGCAGAGAAGATCTATTGGCCATCTGGGATACGCTGGACAGGAGTGTGCTCACGCCCACACTGGACCCCTTTGAGGAATTGTCGCAACTGGAACGCCTGCGCGCCAGAAAAGAAACACCCAAGGCCAACCTGGAGTGGGTGCTGCGAGAAGGATTGGACCCATCCAAACTGATCTGCTATAAAGTAGGTACCCTCACGATCCATCCCGATCTTGAAGGCGACGAGACGATCCGAAGCGGTGACACGACATACACCGAAAACCTGACAGTGGTCAGCAGGCGAAATCTCTTCATCCCGCGAATGCTGGAGCCCAACATCTATCTACACCCCGGCGATAAATATGACCAGCGCAACTATACAAAAACCATCAACCGATTGAACGCACTGGGCACCTGGCGGTTGGTGAACATCGACCAAATTCCCCGGCCCGGATCCGACACAACGGATTTTCTGATCCGCATGATCCCGGGTAAGAAAGGAGCCTTTCAGGCAAACATTGAAGGAAGCAATAACCAAAGCATCCTATCGGGTAACTTATTCGGACTGGCGGTCAACGTGGGTTTTCAGAACAGAAATGTAGCGAGAAGAGCCATTCAGTCCAGCACGAATCTTCGCTATGGAGTAGAGGCTGGCCGGGATACCGTTACAGATGTTCGCTTCATACAAACGCAGCAGATATCGCTCAGCCACAACCTATATTTCCCTCGCGCCGTACCGGCGCTTCGATGGATACCGGATACGATCCGGGATAATTTTCGATCCATCCTTTCCATCAGTGCCTCCAACACCGAACGCCGATCGCTGGTCAATGTCACGAACTTAAATGCCGCTTGGGGATATGACTTCCGGATCCGAAACACGCTTTTCACTTTTCGGCTACCCAACATCGAGCTATCCTTCATCAAAAAAAGAGAAAAGCTCGAGGAACTGATCGACAGCAACGCACTGCTGAAAAATATTTTTGCCGATGGACTTATTTTTTCAGGAATGGCAGGTGCCAGCTGGAGCAAACAAACCAAAAATCGAACTACGAATGTTCGAATCAACGTGGAAGAATCCGGACTGCTGACCGGAATGGTCCGAAATAAATTCCTCGACTCCAATCTGCTTCGCTTCATTAAATTGGATGTAGACCTTGCGCATAAGATCCAATTCAAGAAATCATCGCTGGCCTTGCATTTGTTCGCCGGTACCGGTTATGAACTGAATTCAACCGTGAACCCACTCAAGCGAAGCAATTTGCCTTTGTTTCGCCAATATTTTGCCGGTGGTCCAAACAGTATGCGCGCATGGTCACTACGAAAACTGGGGCCAGGCTCTTCCATTCAAGATTTTGGAAATCGCGGATTACCCGAACGATATGGCGATATGCAGTTAGAGGCCAATGCGGAGTATCGGTTTCCATTCTTCCGCTTTGCAGGTTTCGATGTGCAAGGAGCCTTGTTCACGGATGTAGGAAATGTATGGTACCTGAAACAAGCCCCCGGGAGGGACGAGAAAGAGATTTTTTCCCTGCAGCGAATTGGGAAGGACCTGGCTGTAGGCATTGGCACGGGCCTTCGTATCGACTTTAGCTTTTTTGTGGTGCGGCTGGATTACTCCTACAAAGCAAAAGACCCGAGCCCCACTCCCGCCAACGCAAACGCACAGAATAAATGGTTCGGATATAAGAAATGGTCCGATGCGGACCAGTTTCAATTGGGTATCAGTTATCCGTTCATCCTCTGATTTCCTGAGCAAAGGATTCTATCTGCCTGGCATCCGATAATTTCTGTTCCCCGATCCGGGTACGGACCAATCCGCTCAGGTAAGCTCCAGAACCCAGCGATTGCCCAATGTCATTCACCAAGCTCCGGATATACGTTCCGGTGGAGCAAACCACCCGCAGCACGATCCGATTCTCTTCTTTCGACACACAAACTAATTCGTGTATGGTAACCGGCCGTGGGTCCAGCTTTACTTCCTTTCCGGCCCGTGCCAATTCATAGACACGTTTTCCTCCCACCTTGATAGCGGAATGAGCCGGGGGAATTTGTAAGATCGGTCCGCGAAAACGTTGCAGCACGGCTTCCAGCTGATCCAATGATATCGTTTCCCAAGGCTTGAATTGTACGGGTTCGGATTCCAGGTCGTACGTAGGCGTAATGGCGCCGAGTGTCATTTCGGCTACATACTCCTTCTCTTGACCCATGAACTCGTTGATGCGTTTTGTGAATTTTCCGGTGCACAGGATCATCAGACCCGTTGCCAATGGGTCAAGCGTACCGGCGTGACCAATTTTCCGGATTCGAATGATCCCCCGAACTTTTCGGACAAGATCGAAAGAAGTCCACCCGTAGGGTTTATCAAAAAGCAACACCTGCCCCGCTTCGTAATCGTTCGCTTGCATGGGGATGGTGATCAATAGGAACGTGCAAATAGGACCCGCTGCGCAGAAGGCTTACCCGAGAGGATACAAGTACCTGTTTCCGGAACATTATTCAGCGGAATACAGCGGATCGTTGCCTTGGTTTTTTCCTTGATGGCTTCCTCGGTTTCCGGAGTGCCATCCCAATGGGCAGCGATGAATCCTCCTTTTTGATCCAGCAATTGTTCAAACTCCTCCCAGGAATTGGCCTGGGTGATGTGGGCATCCCGAAACGTTTGTGCCCTGTTGAAGAGATTTTTTTGAATATCGTCGAGTAAGGATTGGATATGTGCCGTGATCCCCTCCAATGAAACCGTTGACTTTGACTGTTCATCCCGACGCGCGACTTCCACCACATTGTTTTCCAAGTCGCGGGCGCCGATGGCCAATCGTACCGGTACGCCTTTCATCTCGTATTCGGCGAACTTCCACCCCGGACGAGCCTGATCACTGTTATCGTATTTCACCCGAATGCCGGCGGCCTTCAGTTCTTTCATGATCTGCTCAACCCGCCCGTCGATCAGTGTCTTTTGATCCTCGCCTTTGTAAATGGGTACGATCACTACCTGAAAGGGTGCGATTCGGGGTGGTAACACCAACCCCTGGTCATCGCTGTGCGCCATGACCAGCGCGCCGATCAAACGAGTGCTCACGCCCCAGCTGGTAGCCCATACGTAATCAAGCTTATTGTCCCGATCGGAAAACTTCACATCAAATGCCTTGGCGAAATTTTGCCCGAGAAAATGGGAGGTACCGGCCTGCAGCGCCTTGCCATCCTGCATCAAGGCTTCGATACAATACGTATCCTCCGCACCGGCAAATCGTTCATTGGGAGTTTTCACTCCTTTGATCACCGGAACCGCCATCCAGTTTTCCACGAAATCTGCATACACATCCAACATCTTCACGGTTTCCTCAATGGCCTCCTCCCGGGTTGCGTGAGCGGTATGCCCCTCCTGCCACAAGAATTCGGCCGTCCGAAGAAACAATCGGGTACGCATTTCCCAGCGAACCACATTCGCCCATTGATTCACCAGAATGGGAAGATCGCGGTAGGATTGGATCCAGCCTTTATACGTATTCCAAATAATAGCCTCACTGGTAGGACGTACCACCAACTCCTCTTCCAATTTCGCCTCGGGATCAACGATGAGTTTTCCTTTTTTTGAAGGATCGGCCTTTAACCGATAATGCGTAACGATGGCACATTCCTTTGCAAAGCCTTCGGCGTTTGTCTCCTCCGCCTCAAAAAGGCTTTTGGGCACGAACAAAGGGAAATAGGCATTCACGTGGCCGGTATCCTTGAACATGCGATCCAGTGCGTCCCGCATGTTCTCCCAAAGCGCATACCCGTATGGCTTGATCACCATACAGCCTCTTACCGCCGAGTAATCGGCTAATTCGCCCCGTAGTACCAGGTCGTTGTACCATTGGGAATAATCATTTGCGCGAGAAGTGATAGCTTTGCTCATGAAGGGTATTTTACAGTCACTGCCAATTGTGGATTTTTTAACAAGGGGGCGAGCCGCTTAAAACGGAATCCTCGAATCTTTGTTAGTAGAGAGTCTGCACAAAGGCGGGTCAAAATTAACGAGTTCAGCGCCTCCAAAAATGAATCACATGAAAAACACACTAGTACTGATGTTGTTAGCCGGCTTTACCATGACCGGTTGTCGGACTGCCTTCCCCGAGGCACAAACACCCGACGATGTGTATTATTCACCAGAGGGAGCCGGAAATGAGTATGAACGTATTGAAACCGATGAGGACCGCTACCTCCGTATGAAAGTGCGC
This sequence comes from Bacteroidota bacterium, assembly GCA_046081925.1. Lineage (GTDB taxonomy): Bacteria > Bacteroidota > Bacteroidia > Chitinophagales > Chitinophagaceae > JJ008. The sequence continues at coordinate 167,796 of JBJTWV010000004.1, forward strand.
AACCGACGAGACTGGAACGAGTTGAATGATTGGTATGCCTATGAGCGATGGAGCTATGGCATGAACTACTCATACGGTACGCCCTACCACCCTTACTACAATTGGAATGTTTATCACAACCCCTACTGGGTGGGCGTGGCCAGTCCCCGAACCCAAAACCGACCTCGCGTTTCCAACCTGAGTACCTATCAGGTCAGTAACCAATCGCCACAAAATAATCCCGTCAACCCCAAATTGAATCCGATCCGTGCAACCGGCTCAAATACGAATTATCCGACCAACAACAACCGAACCATCGGAAGCGGTCTGCGAGATATTTTTGAAAATGGCAACCGGAACACCAACTCCTCCCAGCCCTCTTCGAGGCCTTCGAGTAATACGTCGTCCCCTACGCAATCCGCTCCTGTCCGTAAATTCTAATCCATCCGCATGACCCTCACTCTCCGCTTCTGTCAACGTACGCTTCTTATATCGACACTCTGCCTGTTCTTGAGCAATGGCCAAGCACAAGACCCTACCGATGCCCTCCGATGGAGCTGGACACTACCCAGCGGAACCGCCCGGCAGCAAGCCGTGGGTGGAGCGATGGCATCGTTGGGTGGCGACATTTCCGCCACGTTTGTGAACCCGGCCGGGCTGGCCCTATTTCGCACCGGTGACTTAATACTCACACCTGCGTTTCAGCAGCTTAATCAAAAGGCAACCTATTTGAATCGGGACGAGTCAGTCAAAAAAGCTCAACTCAGTTTTGGTACGAGCGGATTGGTCCTTACCTCAGTAGAAAAAAACAGAAAGGGACAAAAACAAGTGTCCGTCATCTCACTGGCGGTAAATCGGTCGGCACACTTCCGCAACGATCTGTTGTATCGGGGACAAAACAATCAATCCAGCTACTCCAACAAATTCCTCGAGGAAATAAATGGCATACGAGATGCCAATGTCGTGGCCAATCAATATCCCAATGGGTCAAGCCTGGCATTCAACACCTATTGGATCGACACCATCGCCGGCGGCACCAACGGCAATTTCCAATTTAAAACACGGGCCCCAATTGCCACCGGTCTGTTACAAGAAAACTGGATCCGTCAAACGGGTGGTATCACTGAGCTGGCGATCGGATATGGTGGCACTACCAATGAAAAGTTTCACTACGGCGCCACGCTTGGCATTCCATTCCTGAACTACGACCGCGTGGGACAATTCACGGAAGCCGATGCCACCAATGCATTGAATAATTTTGATTTTGCCCGGGTAGAGGATTATCTGCAAACAAAAGGGATGGGTGTCAACCTGAAACTTGGCCTCCTGTATCGGCCCAATCTCTATTGGCGGCTGGGACTGGCCTTCCACACACCCACCTGGTATCAGCTTACTGATACGTATCGTACCGTGATCACCACCAATACCGAAAATTATAAAGGGGAACAGGTACAGAGCTCCGCTCTTTTCAATAATGGGGCGCCAAACACCTTTCAATATTTCATGAGCACGCCCTACCGTGCCATTGCAAGCGCCTCGTATGTTCTTCGGTCAATACAGGATATTCGAAAGCAACGTGGATTTATCACAGCCGATCTGGAGTATGTCAACCATCGGGCGGTGCAATATTCTCCCGATACCGAAGTTGACAATACCGTAACTACCTCCACGTATCTAAAATCGTTGAATCAGGCGATCGATCGTGCCTACAAAGGGGTATTCAATGTGCGTATGGGTGGTGAGCTGAAATTCAACACCTGGATGGTTCGTGGAGGGGCTGCCTTCCTCGGAAATCCCTATGAAAACCTAGCCGGTGAGAGCGGGTCTAAAATGCAATTGAGCGGTGGACTTGGCTACCGGGACAGAGGCATTTACGTGGACCTGACCTATGTTCATCTCTCCGGAAAAGATGTGAATGCCCCTTATCGATTAGCCACCGGAGCCTTCCCCATGGCCCCGATACAACAACGAGGCACGCAGGTGGTACTCACTTTTGGGGTGAAGTTGGGCAGTTGATCAATCGCGGTAAATGCCCACGACACGAGCGGATTTCGCCGATCCCTTTTCTTTTCGGACATACCCTCTGTACATGCCCTCCGTGCAAAAAGACATGACGGGCTCTCCATTCCGGTCGACAGCGATCAATCCCCCATCACCTCCTAGTTTTGGAAGCTCCACCATGATCAAACTATTGGCGGCTTGCGAAAGGGATTGACCACCAAACCGCACTCTGTCGGCCAAGGATTTAGCCATAACCATTCGAATATAATATTCGCCCCAGCCGGTGCAGCTAACTGCTACAAGGGAGTCGGCATAAGTACCCGAACCGATGATGGGCGCATCACCGATCCGACCGAATCGTTTATTGGTCATTCCGCCGGTACTGGTGGCAGCCGCCAAATGCCCGTCCATATCAAGTGCTACCGCGCCAACCGTTCCATATTTCCAATCATATCGCGGAGATGTGCCAAGCGCCGCAGGCAATTGTTTTGGGTTCATAGATTTTAGCTCCGCTTCCTGCGCTCGCTTCAAACCGGATCGTCTGCTCTGTGTGCTGAAGTAGTCATTTGGAACAATCTCCAAACCGATCTGCCGTGCAAAATCTTCCGCCCCTCTGCCACTCAACATCACATGCTCCGTTTTTTCCATCACCATACGCGCAGCGGTAATTGGATTTTTTATGACCTTGACCCCTGCCACTGAACCGGCCATCAGGTTACGACCATCCATAATCGCAGCATCCAATTCATGCTCCCCGGCATTGGTAAAGACCGCTCCCTTACCGGCATTGAAAAGGGAATCATCCTCCAACAGCCGAACTACTGATTCGACCACATCCAAGGCCGGACGGCCGGTGCTCAGCATTTGCTCGCCCAGATCAAGTGCCCGATGCAGAGAGCGATCGTACGCTTTCTCCATTTCAGGCGTCATACCGGAGCGGCTGGTCGTTCCGGCACCGCCGTGGATCACAAGCGTATATCGTTTATTGTTTTGTGCGTGAGTGTGGGTCGACATCAAGCATGCACATAAGATGATCCCCATCAGGGGGATCGAATGGAAAATGGTTCGCATAGACCAATGTTACATCAATCCTAACAAATCTGTACTCCCTCGAATTGGCAGCAGGTTCGGCATGCTGTAATTTTACCCAAATTGGCATTTGAAAAAAGTCTGGCGGATATCAAAATGGGTGTTGGGGGTACTACTGCTCCTGATCCTTTCCGCCTATCTATTCTTGTTGTCGCCTTTTGGCCAGAACTGGCTCACACAACGGGTCATTGGCTATTTGTCAAATAAATGGGAAACCAAGATCGAACTGAAAAATGCACGGTTCTCCTTGTTCGATCGCATCCGGCTGGAGGGGCTCACGGTTTATGATTCCAGACAGGATACCTTATTGCATGCCGGCTTGATACAGGTGCACGTCACCAATTGGTTCTTCCTTCGCAGCCACAGCGATATCGGTCCGGTTTTGATCGAGGATGCATTGATCATGATGCAGCGGGATGATTCGACCTGGCAGCATGACAAATTATTTGGCCATTTCCAATCTCCGAAGACAAACTCTTCTACCTCCAAAGGTTCCACTTTTCAGCTGCAGGAATTGGAGATCCGTCGGTCGCGGCTGCTGATTCGGGACGGCTGGGAGGGGATGAATGCGGAGGCCTCGTTCGATCGACTTGCCATGCAGGCAAACCATCTCGATCCAAGCGATCCGAAGATTGACATCGGCTCCATCGACTGGATCAAGCCCACTGTTTACATCGAAACCTATTCGGGGAAACGTCCGGTTCGTGCCAGGGCCGCCACGGATTTTTTTGAGATACTGCCTCAATGGGCAGGCCCTCACCTGCTAACAAAGTCCATTCACATCGAGAAAGGACATTTCGATTGGAAAACCAAAGGTCACAGACGTTCAACGAGCACGCTGGATCCGAATTGGATGAGCTGGTCTGACTTGAATTGGACGGTAACGGATCTTCGATCCTCGCCTGATTCGCTGATCGCCTCTTTCAAGTTTTCCGGTAAGGAGAGTTGCGGTTTGACCCTGGAGGAGATTGCCGGAACGGTTAAAGGATCGGCCCACGAATGGCAATTGCAAAACCTACTACTGAAGACCCCGAAAAGTTCGATCCGTCAAGATGCGAGTTGGTTAGTATCAGCGGGCAAACCTATGCTGAAATTTGAAGGAGTGGATTCTCGGATCAGCCCCTCAGATATAAAGTTTCTAACCGGCAAATCGCTGCCCCTATCGGAGGATATAGAGATAAAAGGAAAAGTCAATCTCGATGCCGACCGGATACAGACAAAAGAATTCTGGTCGCAATGGGGAAGCGCCTTGCGAGCCAGCGGTGAAATAACCGTAACCAATTGGCGATCGGGGGAGAATTGGTCGTTGGATTTTGTACACAGTGAATTGTTTGCCCGAGCGGATCTTGCATCGAAGTGGACTACCGTGAGTCCTTTGCAAAAAAACTATCTCAACCGGATCGGGTATGTACAATTCCGAGGAGAGGGAAAGACAAATGCCACACAATCCTCTTTTACAGGAAATATCAGAACACAGGCAGGCTATCTGTGTGGATCCGGTTCGATCTTGTATCCGGCGAATCAACTTGTCTCTTACACTTCCTCGTTGGTGGGTCAGATAGATGATCTCGGTGGACTGTTTCCGCAAGCAGGCATCCGTTCCACCCGATTAACATTGTCCGTAACCGGAAAAGGATTACAAAGCATTCGTGCCTCCGGTGAGCTGACGAATTTGCAAACGCACACGTATCGATACACCCCGATCCGTTATCAGCTGACTGTTCAGGATCCGGTATGGGAATTGACCACCGATATGAAGGATCCCAACCTGACCGGATTGATCCAGCTCAGTGGGGAGCCCTTTACAAAAAATCCTTTGATCGGTTTGGACGCCCGGTTGGAATGGATGGACCTGACGGCGCTGGGCTGGAACCCGGATGGGCTTACGTTGAAAGGATCTCTCAGCGGACAACTAAGTGGCGATGGGATACAAAACTTGAACGGTGAGTTGCAAGGACATTCATTGGAGTTGTCCAGAAATGACATCCCCTACTCCTTGCAAGAATTTGAGATCAAACTGAACCAAGATGGTCAACGACGCAGTTTGGCATTCCGCTCAAATGAGATGGATGCCTCTATACGTGGAAACTTTGATTGGTTCGCCTTACCGAACATGGCCCTGCAGATCGGTCATCAGTACTTCCCCTCCTGGATCGACTCTCCCCCGCGTAATCAACAAACGGACAAGGCGGAATTCTCTGTCCGAACCTACAACATTGAATCCTACCTGGAATTACTGCACTTGCCTGTTCGCGGACTCAGTAATGCTTCCATAGATGGTGGATTTGAGGCTACCACCGGCCTTTCCCAGCTAAAAGCCACTTTACCCAAACTTCAGATCGGTCCCTATTCGTTGCATACCTCCACGGTTGAAATGTCGGGCACACCGGATTCCCTTTATCTGATCGCATCGGCTGAAAAAATTCAAGTAAACGACAGTATCAGTATTCCCGAGGCACGGATCCAATTAAGTGCCCAGCGCGATACGGCCGAATTACGATTGATGGCAGGCCTCAATCAAGCGGAGGACAAGGCCGATATCCGAAGCCGGTTGATCGCCTACTCAGATGGGCTTCGCCTGGACTTGTCGCCTTCTACCTTTTTGATACAAGGCAAACTATGGTCGATCGATGAAAATGGACAACTTATCATTCGGAAAGGGGAGCCTGTTTACGGAAAGATCAGCATGCGCGAAGGCGACCAGCGGATCGATGTGCGCACCATACCTGCCAAGTCCGGCGAGGACAACGACATCGAGATCTCGGTCGAATCAGTAAACCTTCATGACATAGCCCCGTTTTTCTTACCATCCAATGAGTTGGAGGGATTGATCTCCGCAAAGGTCCGATTGGTTGACCCAACCGGGAAACTGCGGGTGGAAGCCGACACCATTCATACCCGATTGCTTCGGTTTGATTCGGACTCCATTGGGGAATTGGGTGCCGCACTGGCATTTGACCCGATCAGCCAAACACTGACCGCCAAAGGAGACACCAAGAACCAGTCGGAACATCTCAGTTTCGATGCCCGGGTGCTGCTGGCCGGACCGGTGGATAGCAACCGAATCCTATTACAAGCACATGCCTATCCGATCAAGGTGCTGGAAAGATTCCTGGGCAACCTATTCAGTGATATCCGTGGAAAGCTGACAGGTGAGGTGGAATTGCTGGGGGATTTGAACAATCCCTCTTTATTCGGAAGGGGAAGATTGAACGGAGCCGGCCTTCGGGTAAATTACACGAACTGCTTCTATAATATTCAAGATGCCGACATCGACATCACCCCTTCGCTGATCGACCTGGATGGTTGGGTGTTGAAAGACTCAGCCACGAGCAACCCGATCTACATACGAGGAGGTATCGCCCATGAGTCGTTCCGAAACATGTATTATGATCTATCGGCCACTACCCGTTCCTTGATAACAAACGCCGACAAACCCGTACTGTTACTGAACACCGACCGCACACAAGAGGAAACCTACTACGGAACAGCCAGAGGAACCCTGTCCTTACAACTGCGAGGCCCACAATCGGATCTGATCATGAACATGCAGGCGCGTGCATCCGATAAGGATAGTAGTTATATAACGTTGCTTTCTGAGGACGGAAGAGAATCGGGCGTGGCGGATTTTCTGGTTGAACGAGAATATGGTCGGGAGATGGCGGGCGGACAATCGGCCGGCGGAGCAGACAACTTTACGGTTGACCTGGAAATCACCGCCACCCCATTGGTGAACGCCAAAGTGGTATTGGACGAACAGACCGGCGACGTCATCAGGGGCAGAGGAAATGGCACGCTGAAGATCCGCTCAGGGAGCAACGAACCGCTATCCTTGCGCGGACGGTATAACATTGACGAAGGGAACTACCTGTTTACTTTCCAATCCTTTTTCAAGAAGCCCTTTGAGATACGAAAAGGCGGCCAGCATTACGTGGAGTGGACTGGTGATCCATATGATGCGAATATCAAGTTGGAAGCAATGTATAAGGCTGACAATGTCAGTTTTGCCCCGCTGGTGAGTTCGCTGAATCTGGGCAGTGGACTTAAAAATGCCCGTGGGGATGTTTTTGTGAATGCGGAGCTGACCGACAAATTGTTCCAGCCGCAGATTCGATTTTCATTGGCATTTCCCCCTAACGGAGTGGTCGATCGAAACCAGGAGTTATCGCTGTTGGTGAATCAGCTGCAGAAAAATCCAAATGAATTAAATCGGCAGGTCACCTACCTGATCGTATTTAACAGCTTTGCCCCCAGTGAACTTGCCGGTGATCCGGTGGGCAGTGGCATTGGCGTATCCACCATCTCGGGTGTATTGCTGAATGTACTGAGCGATCAAATCAACAAGCTGCTCGGGAATTTGCTGAAAAGTGACAAGTACACCATTAACCTAAATACGTCGTTATACAACCGTGACTGGATGACGGCCGGCAACAATGCCCTGAATTTGGGAAGCAATGTCAATTTTTCGATCGGTCGCTCATTTTTCAACAACCGGTTCATTATAGCCGGCGGGCTCGGCTTTGATGCGCCGTTGGGACAAACTTCGGCCAATGCCAACCTATCGCAAAGCATTCAGCTTCTTCCGGATGTGACCATGGAATGGCTCATAAACCCGAGCGGGAGCCTGCGGGTGGGATTTTTTTACAGAAAAAGCAACGATTTCCTGACCAACAATGCAAACCCCATCACCGCCAGGCGTACGGGGGGAAGCCTTTCCTATCAAAAGGATTACGACCACCTGGGCGATCTGTTCAGGGGCCTTTTTCTAAAGAAAAAAAACAAGTGAGACCCCAGGGCAAAGGACTTTCTCAGATAAGACTGAATTTCAATCACTTACATTCGAATTTACCTATTCCTCCCCCACCTGATCGGTTTTGTTTTTTTTGTGGAGAACTCAGGCGACGTAAATGGCTATTTTTCAAGGCGGAATCTTGATATTTGTCTATATTTACCTTGGAATTTTCCGTTTCTTTGCAACCGAAAACCAAAACCATTATGCTTAAGAGAATCCTCGTTCTGTTCACGCTTGTTTTCGTGGCCGGCCAGTTGTTCGCCCAGATCACCACCTCGGCGATCAATGGGGTCGTAAAAAGCTCCTCCGATGAAGTGCTGGTTGGAGCTACCATCACCGCCACGCATCAGCCTTCCGGCACCAAGTACACTACTGTTAGCCGTGCGGGTGGACAGTTCTCTATCCAGAATATGCGCGTGGGTGGGCCCTACCTGATCGAGGTCAGCTACGTTGGCCACAACGCCGAGAAATACGAAAACATTTTCCTGCAGCTGGCGGAGTCATTCCTGCTGAATCCGTCCCTTCAGAAAAGCTCGACCGAGATGACAGGTGTTACGGTTACCACCGGTCGTAAAAATGCCATTCTGAACTCCGGCCGCACCGGCGCCCTCACCAACATCGGTGTTCGCCAGATCAACCAATTGCCCACCATCAGCCGTAGCTTGAACGACATTACCCGTGTCACCCCGCAGGCGAATGGTGCTTCCATCGGTGGCGGTAACTATCGTCAGAACAACTTCACCGTTGACGGATCTGACTTCAACAACAGCTTTGGTATCGGTTCCAACCTGCCCGCCGGTGGTTCTCCCATCTCGCTGGATGCGGTAGAAGAAATCTCTGTCAACATCACTCCTTACGACATCCGCCAGACCGGATTCATCGGTAGTGCCATTAACGCCGTAACCCGTTCCGGAACCAATACCTTCAGCGGATCCGTATACACGTACTTCCGTAACGAAAAACAACGCGGTCGTCGGGTGGAGAAGACTTATTTCGTTCCTGCTAAAGAAGAATTCAAGCAATATGGTTTCCGTATTGGCGGGCCCATCATCAAGAACAAATTGTTCTTCTTTTTCAACTACGAAACTGAAACCTCTCCGAAACAATTGCAGACCAACGTAGCCGCTACCGCGTCTGCCGCTTTTGGAAGCAGCCCCAACATCTCACGCCCAACGGCTGACTCACTGAATTTCATTCGTCAGTACCTGTTGACCAACTACGGTTATGAAACAGGACCCTACGATAATTACACCCCCAATATCGAGCGTACCAAATACCTGGCCCGCATCGATTGGAACATCAATGACCATCATCGCTTCAACATTCGATATAGCCAGGTAGAGGGCGGCGAACCCTTCACGCCGAGTGGTTCAACCACCGGTGCCGGTTTCAACTATGCATCCGGATTGGGTCGTACCAATAACAACTCTCTATGGTTTAAAAATTCAAATTATTTCCAAGGGGCGAATCTTTACTCCATCGCAGGTGAGTTGAACTCCAACTGGGGCAAAACATCCAACACCCTGCGTGGCACATTTACCTACCAAAACGATTCCCGTTCTACTGAAAGCCAGGTATTTCCTTTCGTGGATATCCTGAGCACTACGGGTGTGGCCTCCTCCGCTCCGTACACTTCCTTCGGATTTGAGCCATTCAGCTTTGGCAACCTTCGTCAGGTAAAGACCTACTCGCTGATCGACAACTTCAGCTGGACTAAGAACAATCACAGCTGGACCATCGGCGGTCAGATCGATTATAGCCAAACCATCAATGGCTTCCAACGTTTCGCTACCAGTTACTACACGTTCAATACCTGGGCTGATTTCGCAAGTGCCTTGAACCCGAATCCGGCACTGCGTGCGAAACCTCGTGACTTTGCCTTAACATATTCCTTGTCGCCCAATTTTGCACCCGCCTTCTCTGCCTTCCGTTTTGCCCAATACTCTGTGTACGGACAAGACGAGATTGCAGTTAACAAGAATTTCCGTCTGACAGTTGGTTTGCGTTTGGATCTTCCCACTTACCCATTCGCCCCACAGATCATTACCCACCCCCTGGTGGCTGCCGCTACATTCGCCAATGGCGAAAAGATCAACACCGGAAACCTTCCCGGCAAGAAGATCATGTGGTCTCCGCGCATGGGATTCAATTGGGACCTCTATGGAGATCGTTCCCTTCAGATCCGTGGTGGTACGGGCGTCTTCACCGGTCGTGTGCCCTTCGTTTGGATCGTGAGCCAATCGGGTGATAATGGTATGTTACAGATCACACAGTCCTTCAACGGGCAAGCCAACACGCCTGGCCCATTCAATCCAAACCCGGCTGCCTATCGTCCGGCCGTGGTTCCTCAAGCCGGAACCATCATCCCCGGATCGATCACTGCTTTGTCTCCCGACTTTAAGAATCCTCAGTCCTGGAAATCAAGCTTAGCCATTGACGCGAAAATGCCAGGTGGTATCATCGCAACCGTTGAAGCCATCTTCAACAAGGACCTGGTTACCGCTTTCTTCCGGAACGCCAACATCGTTGCTCCTGTAGCCCTGAACGTAGCTGGCTACCCCGATAGCCGTCCGATGTACGGCGCAACCGTTCAAACCCGTTATATCAATACATTAACACCCGGCGGACTGTTCGCTGCAGGTGCAACTGGACAGTTCAACCCCGTTGTACTGGATAATGCTTCCCGCGGCTATTATTTCTCGTTGACCACCAAACTGGAGAAAACATTCAGCAAAGGCTTCTCTGCTTCCGTTGCCTACACCAAATCAATGGCCGGCAACCTGTTTGATGGCGGTGGCGATCAGCCCCTCTCCGCTTGGCAGGGTACTGCTTCCGTTGCCGGATCGAATTACCAGAACCTTTCCTATGCTGACTACGTGATCCCTGACCGTGTAGTGGGTGTGTTGGCCTACCGTAAGGAATATTTCAAGCACCTGGCTACCACCGTTTCTTTGTATTATAATGGCGGTATCAACGGACGATTCTCTTACACCTACAATGGCGACTTCAACCGCGATGGGGTGAACGGAAACGACCTGATCTACATCCCCACAGCCGCTGAATTGCAGCAAATGCAATTTGTAAGCCATACTCAAAATGGCGTTACATACGATCAAACTGTTCAACGCAATTTGTTCGAGTCATACATCCAGCAAGACAAATACCTGCGTGCGCACCGCGGACAATACGCCGAGCGTAATGGTGCTCAAATTCCTTGGCTCAACCGTGTTGACCTAAAATTTGCGCAAGACGTATTTACCAAAATGGGTAAGACAAAGAACACCCTGCAGTTCACCCTGGACATCTTCAACTTTGGTAACCTGTTGAATCCAAGCTGGGGTAAGTTGAAGTCAATCAACAACAGCTCCATCTTGATCCCGCAGAACCAAACATCGCTGATCCCCGGCGGTGCGGTCGTTCCGACCTTCAAGCTGGCAACGGCCAATGGAGATATGATCACACGCACCTTCCGCGACAACGTGAGCATCTTCTCTACTTACTCGATGCAGTTTGGCTTGCGTTATCTGTTCAACTAAGACCTACTTACTTGATACAAAAAACCCCGACACAGTCGGGGTTTTTTATTTACTATAATTCCATCGAAGGAAAAATGGGAAAGCCCTGGCCCAACTGTCCACGTCATGCTTACCATCTGCCAGCTCCAAGTAATAGATATGTGTGGATCTGGGCACCCCCTTTTGTACCAGTTCCTCGATCAAGTCCAGTGTATCATCTATAGAATCAATGATGCCATTACGATTCCGGTCCTTCTGCTCGTCCATCGACCCACACTGGAAAAAGAATCGCTGCATCTCATTCATCGTCCCCTTTCGGATCCGTTGGTGCATGATACGATGCTTATTGTCGGAATAGAGAGGGTCTTCCTGTGCCAAGCTTCGCCACCAGAGTGATCCGGAGAAAACACCCGCCGACCGAAATCGATCGGGGTGCCTGCATACGAGATCCAACGCGCTCAGCCCTCCCAATGAAAATCCCGCCACACTCACGGTGGCCCCTTTCGTGACTGGAAAACGAAGATGTATCGATGCCAATAATTCATCCAGTAGGAACGCCTCATACTGCAACGCCTTCGCCCCCCTCCCCATATAATCCGGCTCTCCCGCAGTGCCGTATTCCATCCTACGGTCTTTCCCGGCATGGATCGCCACGGTCAAAAAGTGATGAACCACTTGATCGGACCACAGATCCGCGAGCAGCTTCTCGAACGAGATCGTACGCAGGTCCTGCCCGTCGTTAACCAGCAAAATGGAGCAGTCATCGAGATCGTAGCCGCTGGGAGGAAAATAGAGATCGACGATCACCTCCCGGTCTAAAAAAACAGAGGGGATGATGATCGACTCCCGAACAACCTGATCAAATGCACCTGTGATTGACATCGGGTAAAAATAGTGATTCGCCCCGTTGTCCCTCGCTGATTTCTTTTGCGGGTTTGCGCCCGAAAAAATACATTTGTCTATGATGAAAAAGATAGGCATCCTGCATGGCAAGGAACGGAGCTTCCCCGAAGCATTTGTTGCCCGTGTTAACAGTAAAAAAATAGATGGCATACAGGCGGAGGCCGTCCGCTTGGACAAGGCCCGGCAGAGCGAAGGCTGTGGCTATGACGTGATCATCGACAGGATCTCGCAGGACGTACCCTTCTACCGAACCTGGCTGAAAAATGCCGCGGTTACCGGTACGGCTGTCATCAACAACCCCTTCTGGTGGAGTGCGGACGACAAGTATTTCAACAGCTGTCTGATGACCAAACTCGGCGTTCCGGTTCCCAAAACCGCCATCATCCCCTCCCGTGAATTACCCGATGACACCTCCCCCGAATCCTTTTCGAACCTGGCCTATCCGCTCGACTGGCAGGGAATCTTCGACTATGTCGGGTTTCCTGCTTACATGAAGCCCTTCGCAGGAGGAGGCTGGAAACATGTTTATCAGCTCCGAAGCGCGGAAGAGTTTTTTAGCAAGCACGCCGAAACCGGACAGCTGGTCATGTTGCTACAGGAAGAGATCGTCTTTAATGAATACTATCGCTGTTATTGCATCGGTGGTAAATACGTCCGGATCATGTCCTATGAACCCAGGAATCCCCACCACTTACGATATGTAGCCGATTTCGCCCCCACGCTAGAACGATTGAAGCAAATGACCGACATCGTCCTCACCATCAATCGCTATCTCGGCTATGATTTCAATACGGTGGAGCTCGCCGTTCGCGACGGTGTGCCCTATGCCATCGACTTCTGCAACCCTGCCCCCGATGCCGATCTGGCCAGCGTGGGCGAAGAGAATTTTGAATGGGTAGTAGAAACCGCTGCCCGCTTCGCCATCGAAAAAGCCCAGGCACATCAAGACAATACCGATAATCTTACCTGGGGCGAATATGTAAGACGCAGCAGTCATCAAAAACCTCTTCTTTAATTTTAAGCTTCGCTTGGATGCACCTGAATTATAAAACTTTCACGATCGGTGTAGAAGAGGAGTATATGGTACTGGACCCTGCCACGATGGAGCTGAAAAGTCATCAGCAACAGATCGTTCAGGAGGGTCACAAGCTGCTAAAAGAAAAGGTAAAGGCCGAGATGCACCAGGCCGTGGTAGAGGTGGGAACGGATATCTGCGCCGATGCCGACGAGGCCTTTCATGATGTATCCAACCTTCGCAGAAGCATACAACAGATCGCCGGTGACCTTGGATATGCCATGGGGGCAGCCGGCACGCACCCCTTCAGCCATTGGGAAAGTCAACTGATCACCGAACACGCCCGATACAGCGAGATCGTGAATGAGTTGCAGGAGGCAGCCCGCAGCAACTTGATCTTTGGCCTGCATGTGCATGTGGGCATGGAAAGTCGCGAAATGGCCAATCACATCGCCAACAGCACCCGTTATTTTCTCCCGCATATTTTTGCCTTGAGCACGAATTCACCTTTTTGGGAAGGCAGAAAGACCGGATACAAATCCTTCCGGACAAAGGTGTTCGATAAATTCCCCCGCACTGGCATCCCGGATTCGTTCGACAGCATCGAGGCGTATGATAATTATGTCAAGCTGTTGATAAAAACAAATTGCATCGATAATGCCAAGAAGATCTGGTGGGACCTTCGCGTACATCCGTTTTTCAACACGGTCGAGTTCCGGATCTGCGATATCCCCCTGACCGTGAAAGAGACGATCACCATCGCGGCCCTGTTTCAGGCGATCTGTGCTCGTATCTACATGCTGCGGTCCAAGAACCTGAACTTCATCCAATACTCCCGGGCACTACTGAATGAAAATAAATGGCGAGCCAGCCGCTATGGTGTGGACGGAAACCTGATCGACTTCGGAAAAGAAGAAGAAATAAATGCCCGAGCATTGATACTGGAACTGCTCGACTTCCTGGATCCCGTACTCGACCAACTGGGCAGCCGTCATCACATCGAAGGCGTGAAGGATATCCTAGAAAAAGGTACCGGTGCCGACAGACAATTACATGTGTTCGATCAAACACAGGACCTCAAACAGGTGGCATCCTATATACAACACCAGTTCCTCCATGGCATTTAGAGGCCCGATCATGACCATCCGTAAAACGCTCCTCTCCTTTACCTTGTTGGGGCTGTTCGCCTGTTCAGGCAAAAAACAAGCAGACCGCCTTTTGGTCAATGCGCGCATCTATTCGGTCGACTCTCTATTCACCACGGCAGAGGCCATGGCGATCGGAGACGGAAAAATTTTAGCCGTTGGAACCCGCGCTTATATTGAATCGACCTTTCAGGCCGACACCGTAGAAGATATGCAGGGCCGAACCATCGTACCGGGTTTTAATGACGCACATGCCCACTTTGTACAATATGCCCTTGGTTTAAGAGAATCCAATCTGGTTGGAATCGGAAGCTGGCAATCGACCATACAAAAAGTAGATAGTTTTTTTGCCTCACGGCCAACCGGCTGGGTGATTGGCAGAGGCTGGGATCAAAATGACTGGACAACAAAGGAATTCCCCGACAATAGTTCTTTGAATGAATTATTTCCCGATCGCCCCGCCCTGCTCATCCGCATTGATGGTCATGCTGCGCTCGCCAATCAAGTTGCGTTGGACATGGCCCGTATACGGCCTGGCGACACCATCACCGGCGGAAAATTTGTAACCGCCTCCGGAAAATTGACCGGCCTGTTGATAGATAACGCAGTGGGTCTTGTGGCCCGGATGATCCCCACTCCTTCCGACACCGAATATGAATCTGCTCTTTTACAGGCACAGGCGAACTGCCTGGCAGTTGGGCTTACTTCCATCACCGATTGCGGTCTGCATCATGCACACATCGATAGGCTGAAACACCTGCAATCGAACGATAAATTGCTACTTCGACTGAACGTGATGCTCAGTGACGACCCCGACAATTATCGATACGCTGAGAAAAATGGCAAAACCCTTACTGACCGACTGCGGGTACAAAGCTTCAAAGTATATGGGGATGGTGCGCTGGGCTCCCGGGGCGCCTGTTTGATGAAACCCTATCACGACAAGCCGGATCAATCCGGTTTCTTACTCAGCACACCGGCTCATTTTGACTCAATAGCGAAGTGGGCCATTGAAAATAAATGGCAGCTTTGTACCCACGCAATCGGCGACAGCGGCAACCGGGTCATCCTGAATATCTATGGCAATTACTTGCCCAAACGTAACGATCTGCGCTGGCGAATTGAACATGCACAAGTGGTGAATCCTTACGACCGGGTTTTATTCCGCCAATTCAAAGTGGTTCCATCTGTTCAGCCAACACATGCCACGTCCGATATGTATTGGGCTGAAAAAAGATTGGGACCTGAACGCATGCCACAGGCCTATGCCTATCAGTCACTGCTGGATCAAACTGGATGGATGCCGCTGGGAACCGATTTTCCGGTAGAGGACATTTCCCCCATCAAAACATTTTATTGCGCCGTTGTTCGAAAAGATGCGAAAGGCTGGCCCGAAAAAGGCTTCCGCACAGAAGAGGCCCTTACCAGAGAACAAGCCCTTCGAGGCATGACAGTTTGGGCGGCCAAAGGAAGTTTCGAGGAGAAAAGTAAAGGCAGTTTGGAAAAAGGAAAATGGGCCGATTTTGTGATACTTGACCAGGATATTATGCAAGTCAGCGAAGAAAAAATATTGAGTACGCAGGTCTTATCCTGCTACCTAAATGGTAAGGTTGTATACAAACGAAAATAAATCCACAACTGTGGAGAACCACCTCGTTCGTTTCCCGGCACCTGGGGATGATTTCAGCTAATTTTGTGGCATGCATTCATCGGATTCAGCACAGCTGCGAGTGGCCATCCTGGACCTTTACAATGGGGCCGTCAATCAAGGCATGCGCTGCCTGATCCAGATTCTCAACGAATGGTCGCGGAAAGAACAGATCGAATTGACCATCGATCAGTTCGATGTTCGTCAACTAAGCGAACTCCCCGGCTTGGAATACGATGTGTATGTATCCACCGGCGGACCAGGAGATCCATTGTCCAGCCGCTATAAGGAATGGGACATTCAGTGGTGTCGCTGGCTCGATCGTATCATTCGACACAATGCAAACCCCAATACACAACGAAAGAAATTCGTCTTTTTCATCTGTCACTCTTTCCAATTGGCCTGTCGCCATCTGAACCTGGGCATGGTCTGCAAACGGCACTCCACTGCATTTGGCGTATTTCCGGTGCACAGGTTGGAGGGCGGCAAGCAGGAGTTGATCTTTGAGGGATTACAGGATCCGTTCTATGCGGTAGACAGTCGGGATTATCAGGTGATCCATCCCAATGAACACCGTTTGGAGGAAATGGGTGGCATGCAACTGTGTCTTGAAAAAGAACGACCACATGTCCTCTACGAAAGAGCATTGATGGCAGCCCGCATCAATCCCTGGATGGTCGGGACCCAATTCCACCCCGAAGCCGATCCGGAAGGAATGCGTCTTTACCTACTGCAAGAGGAGAAGAAACAACAAGTGATCAAAGATCATGGGGAGCCGAAATGGAAAAGTATGCTGGATCAACTGGAGGATGAAGACAAGATCCGGCTGACGCATTTGCAAGTGATCCCCAATTTCCTGAATCAGG
The DNA here is from genome assembly GCA_046081925.1 of Bacteroidota bacterium. GTDB lineage: Bacteria > Bacteroidota > Bacteroidia > Chitinophagales > Chitinophagaceae > JJ008. The sequence goes on from JBJTWV010000004.1 coordinate 184,749, forward strand.
CGGCCGAGTCCCTGCTGGAAGTAGCCCTCTGATCATTGTTGGGCTCATCCGGAAGAACTATCTTACTCCAAGAATTGTCCAATGATCGTACCTTTACGCCAATCATTCAACAGCCATTTTGAACCCGCGCGGTATCAAGAGATGCTGGAGCAGATCGAACAGGAATATCCTGGTGAGTTGGATTATCGGATCGCTGAAACCCCCGTATTCGTCGACCGCGAATTCAAGAACCAACTATTGGAGACCTGCTCGTTCATTATTGATCAAATCCTCGAACCAAGTTTTCTAGAACGGACTGAAAAGGCGATACCCGACTCATGGAGGATTCCCGGCCGAGAGGGCAAACCGGATTTTTTAGCCTTCGACTTTGGTGTTTGTACAAATGAAAGCGGTCAACTTTTTCCTCAACTGATCGAATTACAGGGGTTCCCCAGTTTGTTCGGATATCAATCCAAACTCGCCAACTGGTACAGTCATGTGCAATCCTGGGAAAACGGACTAACCCCTTACTTGAGTGGGTTGAATAAGGAAACGTATACGCAGTTGCTACGGGAGATCATTGTAGGCGAGCATGACCCGGCCGAAGTGATTCTGCTGGAGATCCTCCCCCATCAACAAAAGACTCGTCTGGATTTCTCGATCACACATGACATGCTGGGAATACCGACCGTATGTATCACCGAGCTCATGGAACAAGAGGGCGATCTCTTTTACAGACGAGCGAATAAACTCTATCCCATCAAACGGATCTATAATCGGATCATTTTTGATGAGCTGCAGCAACAGCCGGCAGCGATCCGCGAAAAAAGTGAGCTGCTGTTTCGTTGCGATCGGGTAGAATGGTGTCCGCATCCCAACTGGTTTTATCGGGTCAGTAAGTATTTACTGCCCTACCTAAAACATCCGTTCGTGCCCCTCACCTATTTTTTGGATCAGATAACACAACTGCCCTCCGATCTGTCGCAATACGTGCTGAAACCCCTGTTCTCCTTCGCCGGACAAGGAGTGATCATCGATCCTACGCCCGAAGATCTTAGCCGGATATCCGATCCATCGAACTGGATACTGCAACGAAAAGTAACCTATGCACCCGTGATTCCGACACCCGACGATCCGGCCAAAGTGGAGATCCGTTTATTTTATTTCTGGCCGTCCGGCGCTGAAAGGCCGATCCCTGCCCTTACCCTGGCCCGATTGAGCAAAGGAAAAATGGTTGGCACGCGATATAACAAAGACCGGGAATGGGTGGGCGGAAGTATTTGCTTGTTTGAATCCTAACAATTGAACACATGAGACTACCTATTAATTTACTGTCCCTTTCATTACTCGGACACCAACTGCTGACCGCTCAACAAACGGGTCGCATGGAAACCGATCGGCCCGATCAAACCGAATCGCCCTACTTAACGAAAAAAATGTATTTACAAGGTGAAATTGGATTCAATTATGAAAAAGCAGATGGCAAAACGAATTGGATACATCCTACGGCACTTTGGAAATACGGATTGAATGATCGTTTTGAATTCAGACTGATCACGGAATTGCAAACGGTACCCGAATTGACAGTCGGAACCAATCCACCTGTTACCAAGCGAGTGACAGGAATGCTTCCTATCCAAGTTGGCGGGAAGCTAACACTATGCGAAGAGGTAGGCCTGATCCCAAAGACCTCTCTCATCGCGCATACAGCCTTACCAAATTGGGGAGGCAACTATTCCCAACATCCCAAATGGGCACCCAATTTCAGATTCACCATGCAAAACACGCTAAGTGACCGAGCCGCATTGGGGTATAATCTGGGAGCCGAATGGGATGGATTCACCAACACCCCGGACTGGATCTACACGTTTGCCCCCGGATACAACTTGGGAGCAAATGGCTATGCGTATGTAGAATTATACGGATCCCTGCGAAAAGGTAGCAGCCCGCAACACTCGATCGCCGGCGGGATCGCCTATTATTTTACGGATGACACCAAGATCGACTTTTCCGGCTCTTATGGATTGACGCCAGCGGCAAACGATTATTACCTGGCGGTTGGATTTTCCTTCCGAACACCCACCAAAAAGAAATAGCCTATTTCCAGGCTTGCAGAAAACTGGTCTCCACGCTGATCAGCCAACTGGCTTTTGCCATACGCTGCAGATTTCCCTGCAACTGAAAACGCTTCCCTATATTCAGCTTGGTCCGGCTTTTCAGTATCAATTGAACAGCGGGTGCCAGATCCAAAAAGTAAAAATCCGTGCCCGTCAATCGCTGTCCCAACATCTCCAGATAGATATTCAAATTGGGCTGCTTATAATCTGTATACGCACGCGGGAGAAGCAGATACCCACCGGATACTGAATAATTCAACGATTGATATTGGCGACTTGGGAAATACGATTGTCCATCATACCTCGAACCGTCCAATACTTCAGTTCTGCTGACCGATCCGGACAAAGCGAATTTGTGCCAAAGTTGTGTGGCGATCAGACCCGCTTCCAATCCGGTCTTATCCCCCATCATGCCGATCTCCTCATAATGAAAGGGAACTCTCGACAGGATACCATCTGCATAGGCTGCTATGCGAAAATGTTTATGCACGCCATCGTTGGACAGGATACGATACTTCACCCCCAGGCCAACCGATTCGGCTTGCAAGGATGATGTATGCATATTAGAAGCCGAGGCGGAAAGACGGATCTGTAGCTTTTTTGTGAGTCCAGTCGTCAGCTGAGGCATCATCCGATAGGTTGCCCGACCAAATATCTGATCGGCACCTACGCCATGCGCTTTAAATTTTGCATTAATGGACCGAGCGGGTATGTTGGATGCAGGATCGGTAAACACATACAGCTCTTGCGCACGAAGCTGACCCAAACATATAAGCAAAGCAAGAATAATGATCCGACTCATTTTTCTTTTTTGGTGATGAACGCCAATATTTCAGCCGCAGATGGATTGGTTGCCTGAATGATCCCGAATGGATCGATCAAATAAGTGGTGGGTATGCGTTCAATTCTCCATTGAAGAACCAGCTCACTGTCCCACTGCGCGGGCGAGTTCACTTGCAACCAGGTGATCTTATCCTGCTTGATCGCATTTATCCAATCGCTACGGTTCTCGTCCAGTGAAACACCAAACACCTCCAATCCTTGTTGCTTCCATTTCGAATAGGATTTTCGGACAGTTCGGTTGGCAAGCCGACAAGGCGCACACCAAGAGGCCCAAAAATCAACCAGCACCCAATTCCCACGCAAAGAATCCAATGAAACGATCTTTCCCGATGGATCTTTCAATTTGATGGCGAATGCTTTTTCCCCATTCAGTGATTGTGCGTGCATCCCCACCGTCAACAGGCAGCATAAAAGCAACAGATTCGTATGAATAGCGAACATCCTTATTTTTTTACTGGTAACAGAAACAATACAATGCCTGAATCTTTCATTTGACCGGGGTAACGAGCGGCCATCTTTTTGAAATCTTTATCTGACAGAAACCCTTTTTCGATCACCTGAACCGTAGAACCGTCCGTCCATTTCTCCAAAAATTTATAGGAATTGCCGTAGACCTGAAAACGGTTGGCAATACGCTCCGAGTCGCTGAAAGTATGGGCGAGCTCCATGGTAAGAGCCCAAATAAAAAATCCGGCCTCTTCCACGGAGGTCCGTAAATCTCTCACGCCAATTCTTGAACCCTTTTTGAATTGGATCAGAAAGGAAGAGGTCTTCAGTTCGGGGCGAACGGAAACAACAAAAGGTAATTGCAATAATGATTCATGGATCGCTTTGCTGCACAAGGCACAGGTTAGTCCGGTTGCCTGCAGACGGGCCTGACTAAATTGCGCTTGTGTAGGAATAATAAATAAAAGCAAAGCCCAAACCATGATCGCCGGGGCTTTGCTGATTAGATACGGCTTCATCAGGATTTCTTGCAACAATCCTTGCCACTATGGCCCGGCTTACTGCATTTGCCGTCCTTGCAACAACTCATTTTCTTGTTGTCTTTGCAACAATCGCCGCCTTTGGTGCATTTGCCATCCTTGCAGCAATCACCACAATTGGCACATTTACCGTCTTTGCAGCAAGGCTTGTTGCAGCAAGAACCGCCGCTTTTCATATCGTCATGCTTGCCCGACTCGCCGGCTGCGCAACAGGCTGCCTTTTCGCTGGCAGGTGCAGCCGCCGTACGATCGTATTTGCAGCAACCATGTAATTTGTTGTACACATCATCCTTGGCGCGCGCACCGGCATTGTCATGACCCACGGCAGCTACTTTTTGCTGGATGGAGGCGAGGGTTGTTCCGGAAGGGAACTGTACCGCCAATTGCTTGGAATCCATGTTCCAATCGGCATCGGTGGCGCCGGCTTCTTTAGCAGCCTTTTCGATCCGGGATTTACACATGCCGCAGTTTCCGGATACTTGGAAGGTGGCGGATTGCTGTGCCATCGATTGTAAGCTTACAATAACGGCGAACAAAGTGAGAATATGTTTCATAACGTTTTAATTAATTAGTTGAATAAAGGAAAGGGAGTTTGTGAAAAGACGAAAGCCATTATTCTCAGATCCTGAATACGGCAAGGGATCGGTATCGATATCGTCCGGATAGGATGTCGGGGGGAATCGTAAGCAGTCTGGCATCCACATTCTTATTCAGTACTTCACAAGTGAGGTTGATGGCGGGTCTGATCGGCTCGGCCGAAAAATGTTTGATCGGGTAGTTGGGAATTGGATAGAAGGCTTGATCCTGTACCAGCCTGATCACATCGGTTTGATCATGACAGCAATCATTTTCCTCATCCATATCCATCCCGCAATCATCGCAGGTGGCTTGATGATCGGACGTGAACAAACCGATGGCTGCCAGCCGATCCATGCAAAAGTGGAGCTGAACCACGATGCCGGATGAGAGGAGCAGGTATACTGCAACCACCAATGAAAACGTCAGCTTACGCATATATCAAAGTTACATCAATTCACAAAACGCCAATAGACCCCAACCCGGATCTGTAATCCGGGTAAATAATAGCCTGGGGCGATCGGATTGTTTCGGGTAAACCCAAACCCATTCAAGTCCCGTGCCGTATTCAGGTTCTCTGCCCGGATGAAGGCGGTGAATGGCCGTATCCTGAAATGGGCGTAGGCGGCCAGGTCGGGCAAGGTGTTACGAATGGTTTGCGTATTCTGAAAATAGAACTGTCCAAATACCGGCGAATAAGCATCGGCCTTGTAAGGTGGCCGATACCTGATCTCCAATCCAGTAGCCAACTGCAGATTCTTGAAACCCAGGTTTCCCTCGTAGCCGATCCGCTGTCTGATATAAAACGGAATCATGTTTACCGGCGCAGAACCGATCCGCTGCTGCCATAGCAATTCCGTGTTACTGCGCCAGTTTTTACCCAACCGGACTGTCTTTGCCACCTGTACCTGCAGCAGATTGAACAGCGCATCGGTTTGTCCGGGCTGATTGAAATCGGTCCAATACGCCAGTCGATTGATCAGGTAGTAGCTGCCAGACAGATCGATCCCGATACGATCCCACCGGATCGCTGTGCTGATACGGGTGAGATTCTCCTTTTTCAAATCGATGGCCAGTGGTGATTGATGAAAACTGCTTCTGGTATCGAACAGAAATCCCGGCTGCCGGTTGCTTTGTTCAAATTGCAGACGAATAGAGCCCTTATTTTTTGATAAGGCACGAAGCAACGAGGCCTGTACATGATAATCGCCTTGATTGAAGCCGGTCAGATAAAGTTCGCCCCCCGCCAGTAAATCCCATTTTCGGTTGCGGGTTCGGTTTCGATATTCCCCTTCCACGGATGTATTGATGAATTCGGGTCGATAAAATTCCATTTGACCGTGGTAGGATTGGACCTTGAGTCCGACCCGCAGGAATTGATGCAGATTTTTGGGATCCGGAAATTGGTAAAGGGCAAACTCACCGGTCAACACCTTCCATTCATCCTGCAGATTAACTGTATCATAGCGCTGCAACCAGGTCCAGCCATAATTGGGTCCGTAGTAACTGGAGTCGCCTCTTTCATCCCGAAAACCAAATCGCATACGATCGTATCGAAAAGTAGCCTCTGCCCGAAAACGGGGAAAGAACAGCGGGATCACCAGGGAGTCTGTCACCAACGAATCCTTTTTCCCAAAATCATACTGATGACGGGACAGAAATTGGGTGGTGCGGTAGAAATTGCCTGTTCGGATCTGGGTGCTGAAAAAATTAGCCGAAAAAGTATTCGTTCCGCCTAACAAAGTAGGCAGGGTGTATCGTTCCTTGTATACCGGGTCATTCAGTAGGCCACCCGGGTCGTTCACGCCCCCATTCTCCCCCACCTGTAATTTGTTGGAGGTTAGCGAAAAAAATTGCGTGTAGCGCAGATCTTTTGACTGATACCGACTCGTCAGCACATAATTGTGGTGATTGCTGATCTGGTTCTGAAAGAAGCCGGGCGCATTGATCATTCGATAGCCGCCCATGAAATTCCATTGGGGACGTATGTTTTGCGTGTGCAATAATTCGATCACCTGCTCGGCCCGACTTCCCAAATGATAATTCAATTCGGTGTATGGCCGAGTAGTCTGAAAGTACTTCGCCTGTTCGGGCGTCCAACTGTATACATCCAGCGCATGAAAGCCGGGATCAAAACCGACCTGCATGCGGGGTGAAAAAGCCAATGGCCTGGCCGCGGTGCCGAGGTTACCCAAATGCACCCAATCGGAGCGAATGGGAAACCGACGATCGATCTCATTTACGGTCGAATCCAGCAAGTAAATAGTGGGCGATCCCAGATAACGATAATGAATGGTGATCGAATCCTCCAACTTGTTGCGCTTTGTAAGACTATCCCCACCGCCGCCGCCCATGGCACCGCGAAATCTGCCTCCCCCACTCATGCCGGGCATACCTCCTCCGATCCTACCCCCCAACCCGCGAATACCGGGATCCTGAGCAAACGCACTTACCCCCAGCAGGAGGATCAAAAAAACCGATAGTGCGTTAGCAACGGGTCGCATGTCGGCAAATCTACTTTCCCCCGGCAAGAATCGAAGGAAAAAACTGTTAAGATGCGCGTATCTTCGCGGCAAATTTTTTCGGTATGAATCTCCATGAATACCAGGCAAAGTCACTTTTGAAGAAATATCAGGTTCCCGTTCAGGAAGGAACCGCCTGTGCCACACTGGAAGAGGTGGAAGCCGCTTACGAACAGATCCGCTCCGTGAGCAACAATCCGTTTGCGGTGATCAAGGCTCAGATCCATGCCGGTGGCCGGGGCAAAGGCACCATTCAGGAAACCGGGATCAATGGCGTAAAAGTGGGCAAAGGTCAGGAGCAGGTAAAGGAATTCGCCGAAAAAATACTGGGTGGCACCCTGGTCACCTTGCAGACCGGTCCTGCCGGCAAAAAAGTAAACCGGGTGCTGATCGCTCAGGACATGTACTACGACGGTCCCAGCGAGCGAAAGGAATTCTATCTGTCCATTCTGCTCGACCGCAGCAACGGCCAGAACGTGATCATGTATAGCACCGAGGGTGGTATGAACATTGAAGAAGTGGCACATGATACGCCCGAGAAGATCTTCAAGGAGTGGGTGCATCCCGGCGGAAGCCTGCCCGGGTTCCAAGCTCGCAAGATCGCCTTCAACCTGGGCCTTTCGGGAGAAGCGTTTAAGAACTGTGTCAAATTCGTAACCAACCTGTACAATGCCTACGTGGGATTGGATTGCTCCATGTTGGAGATCAATCCGCTTTTCAAAGCCGCAGATGACAAGATCCTGGCAGTGGATTGCAAGATGAACATCGACGATAATGCCCTGATGCGTCATCCAGAGATAGCCGCTATGCGAGATGAATCGGAAGAGGATCCGACCGAAGTGGAGGCCGGAAAATTCAACTTGAATTTTGTAAAGCTCGATGGAAACGTGGGTTGCATGGTCAATGGAGCTGGTCTGGCTATGGCAACGATGGACATGATCAAATTAAGCGGAGGAGAACCTGCAAACTTTTTGGATGTAGGAGGTACAGCGAATGCTCAAACAGTGGAAGCCGGATTCAAGATCATATTGAAAGACCCGAATGTGAAAGCGATCCTCATAAATATATTCGGTGGGATCGTTCGATGCGACCGGGTTGCCCAAGGGGTGATCGATGCCTATAAAAATCTGGGCAACATTGAAATTCCCATCATCGTACGATTGCAGGGAACCAATGCCCCGGAGGCTAAGAAATTGATCGATGAAAGCGGCCTCAAAGTGCGCTCGGCCATTCTGCTCAGCGAAGCCGCCGCGTTAGTTCGGAAGGCCGTTGCCTGATCGGGCCGTGGGTATGACCTCATACACCGGTGAAAAAAGATACTGTTTGCCCGACACCAGATCGGTGCACAGATAGCGCTTCCTCATTTTTTTATCGATACGAAATCGCCTGCCCTCCCGGGTAGTGAATTCGCTTTCGACAGCGAGTTGCTCTACCAATACGCTCTCTCCGTTTTTCTCCTTGGGATCGAACGCTCGTAATACCCGTATCAGTCCCACTTCGGCACAACTGGAAGCCGCCGGATTTCGGATCGTACGATGCAATTCATTTTCGATGACATCCGGAAAGCAACGTAATTGCAAAAAGACCTGCAGCAAATCGCTAAAGCAGGATTTCCATTCCTTTCCATGCGCGGAGACCCGATTACCGAACCGCTCATAGGTCAGCAGATGAGCCAATTCATGCAGCAACGTGATCAGAAAAGCATACGGATTCAGATTGCCGTTCACAGAGATCCGATGAGGTTGATGCTGATACCGATGACGGTAGTCGCCCAACACGGAGCGGCGGGCCCGGGTAATCGTTAAGTGAACGCCATATTCAACCAAATACCGCATCACGGGCTCGGAAGTGTTCGGCGGCAAAAAATCAGATAAGGTCTGAAGGGGTACTTCCTTCTTAGGCATTGGTTGACGGGTGTTTCAACTTGGCACGCAGGGTTTGAATCTCCAGTACCATGTACAGGACATAGAAGATGGCGCCTCCCACCAATCCGGGAACGTTCACCTGTTTCCGTTTCATCAAAATGTAAACAAACGCTGTAAGGGCGATCAAAAAAAAGCGAATCATAAAACCACCGTACAAAGCCTTGAGCATTGATTGTCCGTTGGCATGACGAAACTGGATGGTAACCCAAATGGAAGCGAATGCGGCGGCCAAAAACAAAATGGTATTGGCTCCATGCAGCACACGTACATCAACTCCCCAGCCAACCAGTTGTTGCCGTAAGAAAATGATCAATATGGCTAGTACTCCGTAAAGAGATACAATTGGAGAAAGTATGGAGAGACGGTCGGATAAGGTAGTATACATCAGCTGATCAGTGTCGTGTTTCCCGCAGTAGTTTAACAAAGAGCGCAATCAATACAAGAAGGGGCATCGTAGCGGTGAGCAAAGGGAAAATGGTAAAGGCTCTGTCCAATCGCATGCCTGCCCATACGGCCACAATCAAGTAGGCCATGATCTGTGTGGCCAGGCCCAGATATCGCCAAATGGATCGGTCAGAGGACGGCCGCGGTGGTTGACTGCTCATTGTTTCCCATCTCCACGATGTTGGCACCCATGTGACATTGTCCATTGAACGTGGCGCTTGGCTCGATCTGTAATTTACCGGCGTAGAGATTTCCGGCCACTACTGATTCGCCCCGCAATTGAAGAAGTTCACGACAGCGGATGTTGCCGGTCACCTTTCCATTCACATCACAATGAGCACTGTCCAGGTCGCCCTCTACCATCCCACCCTGACCAATGACGATCTTGGAAGCACTTTTCACATTGCCGACCACGGTGCCATCGATGCGTAGGTCCTGCTGACTTTGAATATCCCCTTTCAGGATCGTTCCGGCGCCAATAACGGTGGAAGAGCCTGACGTAGTAGGTATGTGTGCCATAGGTTCTGCTTTTGTTTTCGTTGTGAACATAATGATTTTTTTAATCTGCCACCACCTCGGGAACAGGAATCTGAAGGGCGGTCGTGTCCAAGGGGGCGGTATTGGATCCGGAGAGGACTTTTTTCAATCCCAAAATGTATTGGGCTTTATAGGCATCTTGTCTTTCGAGCGAGTCGACCCGGAATTGCATTTGTCTTAGTTGGCGGACCGACCGATAGCTATCGCCGGCACCGGGGATGTAATACTTTAGGGGCGTGAAAACGATCAGCGCGACCGTAAGACCCACCAGCAACACGAAGATCATGCTCATGCCTACGTAAACGGTACCCCTTGTCAATCGAAAGCTGGTCAGCTCCTCGTAGGTGTCATCATTCATGATCACCAGGCGGTACCGGTTTCGAAACCGTTTCCAAGCAGATGAAGCGTCCAGTTTGATCATGATACCCTTTGAATAAAGATACGAAAAACACCCTTTTCAGAACGAGGATGCTGGCCCCAAATTGGTTATTTTCGCCTAGTATCCAAGCGCTTAGCACCCCGCCCCCTATTCCAAAGCGCTTTTGGGTGCTGCCACATACTAAAATCGTCAAAAAGGAGTTATTAGTCGACCCATATGTTCCGTTCACGCCATGCCCGGTTCCTGATTTTGGCGGTATCCCTCACCGCTCAAATGGTTCATGCCCAGATCGGCTTTCAGCTGAAGCTGGACAAGCCCAAGGAATATGAAGAACGCATCTTGCGTGGCGAAAAAACACCGGATAAAAAAATACGGCTGCCGCAACGGATCCTGCAAAACACCATCACCCGTTACAACTATTTTTTCAACGCCTCCAATAAGCTCAATGAGGTGATCGATCGGGCCAAAGCTTCGTTTCAGGACGACTATACCAAACTCCTTCCCTTCTACAATTACTCCCTGGAGAAAACGGCCGCAGATGCCGTGCAGTTGGACTCCATCATCTGGAAAAGTAATTCAGGCCTCGTACTCCACGATCTTCGAAACGGTTGGGCGGACGATCTGTACCTGCTCTGGGGCGCCTCCTATTATTTTCAACAAAAATTCGACTCGGCCCGAATCCTTTTTCAATTCATCAACCAAGCTTTTGCCCCTCGCCAAGAAGATGGTTACACAAAAACCATCGGCAGCGCCCGAGATGGCAATAACGCCTTGAAGATCGTTACACCGGAAAAAAAGAAAGGGCTGAGTTCTGTTTTTGCCAAGACGCCGCCCCGACGAAACGATGCTTTTATTTGGCAAGTCCGCAATTACATTGCCAGGGATCAATTGGCAGAAGCCGCCAGTTTACTGGAGGCCCTGCAACGTGATCCGTCGTTCCCGGCCCGGCTCCGGGAAGAATTGCACGAATCGCAGGCCTGGATGTTTTATAAACAACAAAACTGGGACAGCACCGCCCACCACTTGAGCCAGTGTCTTAGCCTGGCCGCCAATCCCAACGAACGTGCCCGATGGGAATACCTGCTTGGACAACTGTATGAACGAACCGGTAAATGGACAGAGTCCGAAAAATATTATAGCCGTTGCATACCTCGCACCACCAACCCCATCTTGGAGATCTATGCCCGGCTGGGTTCGATCCGAACCAATAAAACCGGAAGCACGGAAGAGATCAGTGACAACATCAAAGATCTGAAGCAAATGGCCAAACGCGATAAATACACCGACTATCGCGACATCATTTACTACATGGCGGCTCAGATGCAATGGCAAACAGGTGATCAGAATGCGACCAAGGAGTTGCTGCTAAGCAGTGTGCAAGTTCCTACCAACAATCCCGCTCAGCGCAATCAAGCCTTTGAGCAGTTGGCCCATATTTGCCTGGACCAAAAGCTTTATCGGCAAGCGTATAATTTCTACGACAGCATTCAACTGAACGACCCAAAACTTTTGAATGCCGATTCGATCCGTCAATGGAAAGAGGTGCTGGGCGTGATCGCCACCCAACTGGAGATCATCGAGCGACAGGACAGCCTGCTTCGCATCGTTCAGCTGCCGGAGGAGGAAAGAAAGGATTTCATACGCAAATTGGCTCGGGAACTTCGGAGAAAACAAGGACTGAAAGAGGATATCAGGCCCCCTGTTGGAGGATTGAGCGGCGGACTGTTTCCCGCCGGCGGTGAAGCAAAAGGAGAATGGTATTTCTACAATACAAACTCCCGGTCGCGCGGGGCCGCTGAGTTCCAGGCTCGCTGGGGAACACGCCCCAATACCGATCAATGGCGGCGGATCTCGGCGCTGAACAATGCCAGACAACAACCTCAACCAAACGGGATCTCACAACCCGGTACCGGAGGCTCCTTGCCCGCCGGTAGTGAGATCAGTTTTGAAACGCTCTATGCCACCCTGCCCTTGAGTCCTGAGCAACAACTAAAATTGCACGATTCCCTGCAACAGGCTTGGTTCCTGTTGGGTAAAACGTATACACAACGTATGGAGGACTGCGCCAATGGCGTACAAGCCCTCGAACATCTTTGCAGCGCCTATCCTGCTTTCCAACCGATGGACGACGTGCTGTTCCTACTTTACTATTGTTACGAAAAGAATAACGAGAGCACAAAAGCGAAGGCGATCCGAAGCAAACTGGAAAAAGACTTTCCCTCCTCCGATAAAACAAACCTGATCGTGACCGGAAAAGATCCGGTCATGGAGAAAAAGGAGAAAGCCACATCGCTGTATCAATCGGTGTACGATCAATTCATTTCCGGCCAATATACCAGTGCGATGGCGTTGAAGAAAAAGGCCGATTCTCTATATGGTCGAAATTATTGGACGCCTCAGTTAATGTATGTGGAGGCCGTGTATCACATTCAACAACGGTCCGACAGCGTTGCCCTGAACCGACTAAGCTATATCATTCAAAACTTTCAGCGTTCGCCGCTTTCGGCTAAAGCGGAATCTCTCATACGGGTGCTTGCCCGCCGGGATAGTATTGAACAAGAATTGAAAAATTATCAACCCGCTGCACCCAATAATACATTGCCGGACACGTTGCAAACGAAAAAATCCGCACCCACAAAAGTTTCGCCAGCCCCTCCGCCTCCTGTAAAAGTGATCCCCACCAAAACAGACAGTACAGTTGCTCAACAAAAAACGCCGCTTTTCTCCTACAGACCATCGGCTCCGCATCAGGTATTGGTGATCTTACAGGAGGTTGACCCGGTTTTTGCGAACGAGGCAAAAAATTCGGTATTCCGTTACAATCGCACTCACTTTTACAACACCACGTTCGAGCTGGAGTTGGTTGCCTTGAATGAAAAACAACAACTCTTATTGATTGGTCCCTTCGCAGACGCGACAGCCGCATTGTCATATTTGAAGGAAGCCAGGCAAAAGGCTCCGACCGAGATCTTTTCCTGGCTGGGGGCCAATCGCTATCGGTTTGGGTTGATTGATGCGGAGAACCTGAATAAAGTACGGTCGGCCAAGAATTATGAACCCTACGAGACCTTCCTGCAAAAAGAACACCCCGACCTTTTCCGTTGATCCGTTGCTTTCTTTTCCTACAGTTCATTTGTAGCGATATAGTAATTTTGATCTAATATGAACACCTCTCCTGCCAACCCCACCACCACCCCCACTTCGAGAAGATGGAATGTACTGTTCTGGCGTATCGTCGGCATAGGCTTTGGCGGATTGACCCTTTTCATTTTGTCGGCCAATTGGGGATTATTCGGCTACATGCCCTCGTTGGAGGAGTTGGAAAACCCTTCGATCGTACAGGCATCCGAAGTATACTCGGCCGACGGAACCCTGATGGGCAAGTACTATTTGGAACGAGGAAATCGCACCCCGGTACAATACCACGAGATCTCCCCGGCCGTGATCGATGCCCTGGTAGCGACGGAGGATGAACGTTTTTATGACCATAACGGAGTCGATTTCAAATCGACTCTGCGTGCCGTATTTTCCTTAGGTACGGAGGGAGGTGGCAGTACCATCACCCAACAATTAGCAAAGGCCCTGTTGGAGCAAGGCAGCAAGAACAAAGCGTGGCGCGTGGTAGAGAAAATGAAAGAGTGGATGGTTGCCGTTCGGCTGGAGCGAAACTTCTCCAAAGAAGAGATCCTGACACTTTATCTGAATACCGTTCCCTTCGGCAACAACCTATATGGGATACGAAACACCTCCCGGACATTCTTTCAAAAAGAACCGATAGACCTGTCCACAGAAGAGGCGGCTTTGCTGGTGGGAATGCTGAAAGGAAATACGATCTATAATCCTGTGCGAAACCCCAAAGCGGCACTGGACCGACGCAACGTCGTACTCGGACAGATGGAGGTGAACGGCAAGATCAACTCGGCGGAGGCCGCTCGGCTCAAAGCCAATCCTATAAAATTGAATTATCGAAAACTGGACGAGAGTACCGGCTTCGCGCCCTATTACCGGGAGATCCTGAAAGACGAAGTGCGTGAAACCCTCAAAGGTGTACTTCGACCCGATGACGAAGAATATAATATTTACAAGGACGGTTTGAAGATCTACACCACCATCGATCTTCGAATGCAGGCCTATGCCGAGGAAGGAGTTGCCAACCAGATGATTCGATTACAAAAATCAGTCAATTCGCGTCGCTCCATCAAAGACGGGTCCATCTGGAAAGGCAAAGAAACACTGCTAGAAAATGCCATGCGTAGTTCGGACCGATGGAAGAATTTGCAAGAAGAGGGTTTGCCGGAGGCTACCATACAGGCATCCTTCCAGGAAAAAACATCCATGCGCATATTCTCCTGGAATGAGAAACGCGAGAAGGACACCGTGATGACGCCGATGGATTCCATCAAATACCACAAGCAACTGGAACAGGCTGCTTTCTTGGCCATAGATCCAGTAACCGGCGAGGTACGCGCCTGGGTCGGTGGCATCGGATTCCGAACATTCAAATATGATCACGTTAATCTTAACACGAAACGTCAGGTTGGTTCGACCATTAAACCCCTGCTCTACACACAAGCCATGGAAGAGCGCGGATTCACACCCGAGTCGGCCGTAGATAACTCAGCCCAGTTATTCCCGGGATATGGATGGGTACCCGCTCGTCGAGCTTGTGGGGGTGGCACGATCACCATGGCTAACGCATTGGCTTATTCCAAGAACTGCGCTACCGCTTTTCTGATGAAACAGGTGGGGCCCGAAGCCTTTACCGACTTCTTGCGTCGGATAAAGATCCCGACACCCGTTAAACCCTTCCCATCCATTTGCTTGGGCTCATGCGACCTATCCCTCTACGAAATGTTGTGGTCCTACACGATGTTCGCCGGTCGAGGTTACTCGATGAAACCCCGTTCCATTCTGCGCATTGAGGACAGAAACGGGAAGGTCATCAAACAGATCGACTACCTGGCCAACCGGGAGGAAGTGGTCAGTGAAGTAACCGCCTATACCATGGCTCGTATGATGCAGGGCGCCGTGGATAAAGGAACGGCTGCCGGTATGCGGGCCCGGGTGGGTGCTATGGAAATGGGCGGCAAAACCGGAACCACCAACGACAATGCGGATGCCTGGTTCATCGGTTATACACCTCAAATGCTGGTGGGATCTTGGGTCGGATTCGATGATCGCTTTATCCGAAATGAAGGAGATGGTTCCCGAATGGCCCGGCCCATCTGCGAATACTTTCTGGGGAAAGTACTGGCAGACCCAAAGTCAGGTATCGAAAAAAGTGCCCGATTCCTCCAACCAGAGGAGATGGCCGTCCAAATGAATGCAGCCGACATTATCATTAGCGACACAGACCCCTTACCAGGGGCCACGGGAGAGAATACCGGTTCAGGTACGGAGGAGGATTTTGAAGATATTCCAAACGAACCCAATCAGGACCCGAACAATCCTTCTGGTGACCCAAACAATCCGGCCAATATTGACACCCTTCCCCGTCAAACAGCCAGACTCCGGGAGAAATAATGAACTACCACATAAGACCGGCCGACGAAACGGATATCGAACTGATCCGTTCACTGGCCCAGGACATCTGGCCAAAGGCTTATGGAGATATGATCAGCCAGGAACAACTGGCATACATGCTGCAGTGGATGTACAGTGCGGATTCCCTGCATAGCCAGTTGGGGCAAGGCCACCGATTCCTGATCCTGGAGGACGACGAGCATAAAGGCTGTGGATATGCCTCCTATCGTCCCTTGGAAACAGGCAAATGGAAATTGGAAAAATTGTATGTGCAGGTGGACCTTCATCGTCGGGGATTGGGAAGAATGCTGCTGCAACGAGTGATCGAGGAAATAAAACATCAGGGCGCCACACACCTATACCTGCAGGTAAATCGTCAAAACCCCTCCGTTCAATTTTATTCGCGATTGGGCTTCCAAGTGGCTCGAGATGAGGATATTGATATTGGAAACGGGTTTTTCATGAACGATCACATCATGGAAATTTCCATTTCCTGAAAAGCCCATCTGCTCGGGATTTTACTGCCAAACCCATTACCTTTGCGCCCGTAAAACCAAACAAATACTCATGTCCACCCAATCCCTCCAAATCGATTTCACTCTTCCTTATAAAGTAGCCGACATCTCCCTGGCCGAATGGGGCCGCAAAGAGATCCGCCTGGCCGAAGCAGAAATGCCCGGTCTCATGGCCATCCGTTCCGAATACGGTGCCTCCCAACCACTGAAAGGCGCACGTATCGCCGGCTGTTTGCACATGACCATCCAAACGGCTGTGCTCATCGAAACATTGGCCGCCCTAGGCGCTGAAGTGAAATGGAGCTCCTGCAATATCTTCTCCACACAAGACCATGCCGCCGCCGCCATCGCCGCTGCCGGTATCGGTGTATTTGCCTGGAAAGGACAAACCATCGAAGAAGCTGACTGGTGTATTGAGCAAACCTTGTTCTTCGGCGCTTCCGACAAGCCCCTGAATATGATCCTGGATGACGGAGGGGACCTGACCAATATGGTATTGGATAAATACCCCGAATTGGCCCAGCATGTTAAAGGGATCTCGGAAGAGACCACCACCGGTGTGCATCGTTTGTATGAGCGGGTGGCCAAAGGAACACTCCCCATGCCTGCCATCAATGTGAATGACTCTGTTACCAAATCCAAATTCGACAACAAATACGGCTGTAAAGAATCATTGGTGGATGCCATCCGTCGCGCCACCGATATCATGATGGCCGGTAAGGTTGCGGTAGTGGGTGGATATGGCGACGTAGGTAAAGGTTCAGCAGCCTCCTTGCTGGGAGCCGGTTGCCGTGTCATAGTCACCGAGATCGATCCGATATGCGCCTTGCAAGCGGCCATGGATGGTTTCGAAGTGAAGCGAATGATCGATGCGGTTGCCGAAGCGGATATCGTCGTAACCGCCTCCGGCTGTCGCGATCTGATCACCGGCGAACACTTCAAGCGAATGAAGGATAAAACCATCGTTTGTAACATCGGACACTTCGATATCGAGATCGATATCGCCTGGCTGAATACCAACTACGGCCACACCAAAGACACCATCAAGCCGCAAGTGGACATCTACAATGTTGACGGAAAAGACCTGATCATCCTGGCAGAAGGCCGCCTGGTGAATCTGGGTTGTGCCACCGGCCATCCATCCTTCGTGATGAGTAATTCCTTCACGAACCAAACACTCGCCCAAATCGAGCTTTGGAACAACCACAAGAATTACGACAATAACGTATACGTACTACCCAAACACCTGGATGAGAAGGTAGCCCGCCTGCACCTCGCCAAGATCGGTGTGCAATTGGATGAGCTCACCACCGCGCAAGCCGATTACCTGGGTATTCCCAAAGTAGGCCCCTTCAAACCGGAACATTACCGGTATTGATCGGACCCCGAACGAATCAAAAAGCCTTCCAATTGGAAGGCTTTTTTTATTGCGTCAGTAATTTCTTGGACTCTTCCACCAAACAGGAGGCGCTACGCATCCAGTTCGCCCGTTGCTCGGGCGTTGGCTCCATGATCCATGATTTCTTATCCGGATTGGTGACTACGATCTGCTTAATCGGAAGGGTAGCCAATTTAGTTAGTTGATAGTTGGTAGATACTGAGTTCTTGAAAAGCACGTGCAGAAGACCTTCACAGTTGAGGGTACCACTATTACGGAACAGAAGTCGCAACTTACTTCCTTCGAAAAAAACCTGAATGCTGGCTTCATCATTGAAGCATACTTTACCATCCCCTACCTCCAACATCCAATCGATCTCGGCCTTACTGGCATCCAATACCAAGGAGCCACCGGTCATTTTATGATATCCGGTCGATAGTGTGGAAAGCTTGGTATAAGGATCGGTTTCCCGGATCAGGGAGCAATCCTGCCCCCATGATATGGATCCACCCAAAGACCAGACTAAAAGGGTTAGAATAAATTTTGGCATAGAATCAAAGGCGAACGGCGGTGCCCGTAGCGATCACCATCAACATACTGCCACCTGCCCCTACTGTTTCAAAATCCAGGTCAATGCCCAAAATACCATTGGCCCCCAAGGCCTGCGCCCGCTCTACCAATTCCCGCATGGCATCCTCTTTGGCTTGCTCCAGCACTTTTTCATAGGTTTTGCTTCGGCCGCCGAATACATCACGCAATCCGGCAAAAATATCCTTGAAGATATTGGCCCCAATGATACTTTGTGCATTCACAACACCCAGGTATTCTTGAACCGGTCTTCCTTCTACGGTACTGGTAGTGGTAACTAACATGTTTATGGATTTATTTTTACGAATATAGTATCTAAAGCAGGTTGGGGACGAGCCACCGCTCCTTTTGACGTTTCTTTAATATATCCTATACGACTATCCAGATCCGGGTGACTGGCCATGAATTCCGGCAAGTCGGCAGGAGCAGCCGATCGCAGCCGACCGAACAGCTGCTCAAATCCCTTGGCGGAGATCCCCCGTTCGATCAAGAGCTTCAGGCCATCCACATCCGCCTCCTTTTCCAAGGAACGTGAATAGGTCAGACCCCGTAACTCATTCGCATTTTCCACCAATACTCCGCCCACCGTGCCCATATTCCCAAATACCAATCCTAAAATAACATGAGATCCCAACTGTCGAAAGATCGAGCGAGTCGCATGCGATCGGCTGACGTGTGTGAACTCATGTGCCAAAAGAGCCGCTAACTCCTCCGAAGCATCCAAACTATCCAGCAAGGCGGAATACACCACGATCCGGCCGCCCGGCAATGCAAAGGCATTCAGCTCATCACTTTTCACAACAGCGATCCGAATGGAATATTCGGAAGGCACCTGCATAGCAGCAAAAAAATCGCTTACGAGTTTAGTGCGACCCGTATCTATTCGAAAATCAGATGCCAAAACATCATACACGCCATCACCCAGCTGTCGTTCCGTTTCTACCGAAACGGTATCCGCCAACTCCTCCGCTATAGATGGAACGACCAACTGATACACCAACGCACCGATAGCCAATAAAGAGACGGTCAGGATTCCATTCCGTATCCACTCTTTTCCGCTCGGCCGACGATGCCAGGGCAATACAGCTCTCTCCTTTCGTAGCTGAATGCGTTCGTACACAAACGTCCCCTCGATTTCCAACAAACCTGGTTGGGTAGCATGCCGAATATCCGTGATCGTCCGATCGTACGAAACCCCCAATTGTATCCCTTGTAGATCCCAGTGGATGCGCCGGCTAGTTCCGATGAAACCGATCTGTACATACTCATCCAGCACCATCAGTGAGATGGCCTGCTTTTCGGCCCCGGACCATTCCCGATACCATCCATTGAAACTCTCCATGCAGCAAATGTCGGTAAGCCCGAATTACCCTTCAAAAGAACAATTCATTTGATTTTTTGTATTTATGCCAAGAATGGTACAAGCCTATAATTTTCTGGCCTCCTGGCAGCTCTTCCCCGAAAAATCGAACTACGAAAACGGGGTAGTGCCCAAAAGTGGTATTTACCGTCTGGAGGCCTCCGAATCGGCCAAAACCCTGCGCATATTTCACAATCGGGTACTGCCCGACAATACCTCCTTGGCAGCAGAATATGCCGTCGTGGCCGATGGGGAGAAAAATAAACCGCAAGACCTGGCCCTGGGAGATGCCATAGAGGTATTCATCCCCGATGGACTGAATCTGGACATACGGTTTTACAAAAGCGAGCAGTTGCATCTACAGGTACATCACGAAATACTCCCGAACGGTTACCTCCAACTCACTCAAAAAGGATATCGGGAAGACGGAACAGCCTACACCAACCAGGAGATCTACCACAAACAACTCAGCGTTCTTCCCTACTCCGCCTCCGTATCCGGCGCCGTGATCCGCCCCACCAAAGAAGGCGTGATCAAGCACAAGGCACTTACCGCCATGGAGGAACAAACCAATATGCAATTGGAGCAGATCCGAAAACAGATCGAACTGCTCGCGTTACAAGCACAGGAAATTCAAAAAAGAAAAGACCTCTCGTTGCTGATCTACGATGCCAAGCTTTCATTCAAACCCCAGATCGGACAAACCTATTACCTGTACGAGCGAAACGACGGAACCCATTTACTGTCCCTCGTGGCCCCCAAAGAATGGGGAGCCAACGGACCTTTCAAAAGTTTCCTGGCGGCCGTTCAGCTACTGGCCGATCATACCTGGAAAGAACTTTAGGTTCGTAGCTTTGCCTGATGACCCGCCTTTCCGTCAATATCAATAAGTTCGCAACCCTGCGAAACGCCCGAGGCGGTAACAATCCCGATCTTCTTCAAGTGGCCGCCGATGCACAAGCATTTGGAGCAGACGGAATAACCGTACACCCCAGACCTGACGAACGTCATATCCGCTACGCCGATGTTCGAGCCCTGCGCCCGATCGTACATACTGAATTCAACATAGAGGGCAATTGTCATGAATCGAAGTTTGTAGACCTGGTACTGGAAGTAAAACCGGAACAAGTGACCTTGGTACCCGACGCAATCGGACAACTCACCAGCGATCATGGCTGGGATACGATCCGAAATGCAGCCTACTTAAAAAACATGGTGAATACATTTCACCAGGCCGGTATTCGTGTTAGCCTATTCATCGATCCGATCACCGATCTTATAAAAGCGGCCGCCGACACCGGAACCGACCGAGTGGAACTGTATACCGAATCCTTCGCCAAAGGATATGAAGCCGGGAATAAAGAAGCAGCCATAGCCCCCTTTGTAAATGCAGCCGAGATGGCCCGATCACTGGGTCTCGGACTGAATGCCGGTCACGATTTGGATCGATTCAATTTGGGATACCTCCATCAAAACATTCCCTATCTGGATGAGGTCAGTATTGGCCATGCCTTGGTATGTGATGCGCTGTATCTGGGATTGGAAAATACCATACAGATCTACAAACGTCAATTGCGCTGATCCTCGCTGAGCAGGTATTGCCTGATACCAGACACATCAGTCGGCTCAAACCATCGGATCGACCCATTTTTACGAAACCAAGTCATTTGTCGCTTGGCATATTGACGGGTGGCGATCTTGATACGATCGACGGCTTCCTCCAACGAATAATTCCCCGCCAAATGACCGAACAGCTCTTTGTATCCCACGGTTTGCAAGGCATTCAAATTTCGATGTGGGAATAATGCTTTCGCCTCCTCCAACCATCTGGCTTCCATCATATCCTCCACCCGCTTGTCGATCCGATCCACGAGTACCTCCCGAGGCAATTCCAATCCTACCCACTTCACATCAAATAGTCGGGGCTTGGACATTCCAGTTCGGTACGAAAGAATGCTGCTTCCGGTCGACATCACCACTTCCAAGGCACGCATCATCCGCTGCGGATTTTTCATTTCTCCCTCTTGAACAAACCTGGGATCCAAACGCGACAATTCCACCGTCAACCCTTCTATCCCCTTTTCAGCATGCAATGAAATGACCGCCTGCCTGATGCCTGCATCCACTGTCGGAATTTGATCCAATCCATCTAAAAAAGCACGTATATATAAACCGGTTCCGCCTGCCAATACCAACTGATCTTTATCTGATAAGATCGTTTGTGATATCTGCAAGGCGTAGGATTCATAGTCAGCCGCCGTAAACTCATCGTGTATGGAGTGGGACGCAATGAAATGATGAGGTATCGTTTGTAATTCGGTTTCAGACGGACGGGCCACCCCCACGTTCAATTCTTTATAGCATTGGCGGGAATCAGCGGATAGGATCTCCGTTTTGAATTGCTCGGCCAATTGAATGCCCACAGCAGTTTTCCCGACGGCGGTGGGGCCCACCACTGCGATGACCGTCTTAGAATGCGTTTTCATGAAATTTATTCCTCCTCCTCTTCCCCAAAGGTCTCTTCCGACCCTACATCCTCACCCTCTTCATCTTTTTCGCCAAAACCATCCCCTGCTTGCAGCAGGTCATATTTCTCCTCGATGTCAGCAAACTTCTCTCCCAACATACTCTTGGTTCCGTACTGACTGGGTGCCAGCCCCACGGAACGAACCAGCGAAGGATATTCCTTATCCGTATCCTCTTCATTGGAGACGTTGATCAATTCGATCAGAAAATTCCAACCCTTAACGAAATCATACAAATACAGGAAACGTTGATTTGGGCTTTTTATCTCGGTGGCGATCTTGGTGTCGGACATCATCAAAGGCGGTGCTTTGTACTCCTTGTCATAAACCTCCAACGAGATCTCCCGCCCCTGCTGCCACTGATCATTGCTTCGAAAAAACGTAGCGGCATGCTTGTTGTCAAATTCGTAGGCTTTCAAAATAGCCTGATGCAGATCCAAAAACGAGTGGGTATGACGAACAACAATGTCGCGATAGACCGACTCATCCTCCTCAAAATAGATGCGGAAACGCAAAATAGCCATTCTACAAAGGTACGCGTTGAAGGAGTTCCCGCCTCAAGAACTTACGGGTGTCAATCCCAACTCCTGCCCCTTTTTCAGCATGTACGCATAGGCCGCTTCATACGTATTAGGGATAATGCCATCCAGCATGGCATCCTTTAAAGAATCCTTGATAATACCAACCGGCTTGGAAGGCGATAAACCAAATGTATGCATGATCTCCTCTCCCGAGATGGGTGGCTGCCAACTCCGTATCTGATCTTTTTCTTCTACTTCCCGGCAACGATCCCGAACCAATTGAAAATTTGATAGGTAGCGGTTAACCTTTTGCTTGTTTTTTGAGGTGATATCCGCTTCGCATAACAACATCAATGAATCAAAATCTTCTCCCGCCTCAAAAAGCAAGCGCCGCACGGCCGAGTCGGTGATGTTCTCCCTGGTGAGACTGATCGGGCGCAAATGCAACTCCACCAATTTCCTGACGAAACGCATGTGTTCATTCAGCGGCAATTTCAATTGCGCGAATATTTTCGGCACCAATCGTCCGCCCACTACCTCATGCCCGTGGAAGGTCCATCCATGTCCAGGCTCATATCGTTTGGTCTGCGGCTTGGCAATATCATGTAATACGGCAGCCCAACGAAGCCAAAGATCATCGGTATGCTTGCTCAAATTGTCCAACACCTGAAGGGTATGGTAGAAATTATCCTTGTGTCCGTGACCATCCCGATACTCGGCCCCTCTCAATGCCACCAGCTGCGGAAAAATCCGCTCCAACAATCCCGAACGGTATAACAAGTCCAGTCCATGGGAAGGCTTATCCGCCAAGAGGATCTTATTCAGCTCATCCGTTATGCGCTCTTGTGAAATGATCTTGATCCGATCGGCATTCTGACAGATCCCGTTCCAGGTACTTTCCTCGATCGTAAATTCCAGTTGTGCCGCAAACCGGATAGCCCTCATCATGCGAAGCGGATCGTCGATGAAAGTTTGATCGGGTGGCAAGGGTGTACGCAAGATCTTATCCTGCAGGTCCTGCAATCCACCGAATGGATCGATCACCTCACCGAACCGATCGGGTGCCAGCGATACGGCCAGCGCATTGATGGTCAGGTCACGACGCAACTGATC
The DNA here is from genome assembly GCA_046081925.1 of Bacteroidota bacterium. Classification (GTDB taxonomy): domain Bacteria; phylum Bacteroidota; class Bacteroidia; order Chitinophagales; family Chitinophagaceae; genus JJ008. Next base: position 208,580 of record JBJTWV010000004.1, read on the forward strand.
ATCCTCAATGGTACCGGGCTCTACCTCCGGCTTTCTGGAATCGGACCGATAGCTTTCGCGCCTGGCCCCGACAAACTCCAGGTCCCACCCATTTTTTAACTGAATATGCGCCGTTCCAAAGGTTTTGAATATACTGACAGCCGGCCGGGGTGAAAGCGAATCGGCCACTTTTTGTGCTAATTGGAGAGCATCGCCCACACACACAAAGTCTGCATCTTTCGTGGGACGATCCAATATCTTATCCCGCACGAAGCCACCCACCAGGTAGGTCTCCAGTCCCAATTCATGGGCACTGGCAGCTACCAGCTCCAGCCATCTCCTCTCCTCGGGTAAGAATTGAATATTCATCGCGGCCAAAGATACAAAGCCAAGCTCTCTATGGGCGGAGAATCAGTGGCTGACCATTCTCCCATCGTATCAGCGAAGATGATCCAGCAGGAATTGTCTCATTCTGACGATACGTAACTACCTGATCGACCGCTGTAATGATCGACGGATCGATATCCGAAAACAGAGCAGGTGTTGGCAAACCATGAGGGTTTGCGGAGGTCGATACAATGGGTTTCCCGAATCGCTTGATGAGATGTCTGCAAAACGCATCGTGACAGATCCGAATCGCTACACTACCATCCGATGCTAGCAGATTGTCAGCAAAACCGATCGCCCCCTCATATACCACCGTGGTAGGTTTGGTGCAATTCTTCAAATGATCGAACAAAGCCAGGTCGGGAGCGGCCACATTCTTCAACACATCCTGCTCTTTGGTCACCAAAACGATCATCGCCATTTGCAAGGGCCGTTCTTTGATGGCATATATTCGAGCCACGGCCTTTTCATTGGTCGCATCACAACCTAGCCCCCAAACAGTATCCGTCGGATATAGGATTATACCTCCTCTTTGCAATACATCGATGCAGGAAACGATATCCTTTTCAAAAGCCATCATAACGATTCGTATAAGTCCATCACCCTTCGGGCGGTTGCTTCCGGCGTGAACGCGGCAGCATGTTGTTTTCCGGCTTGCTTCATCTGCAACACTTTGGACGGGTCATGCAACACCTGCCCCATGGCTGATCCGATCGCATCCACCGAAAGCGGATCCACGAGCAGGCTTCCCTGCCCGCCGGCCTCGGGCAGGCAGGAAAGATCGGAGGTGATCACGGGTAATTCACTGGCGAGTGCCTCCAACACCGGTATGCCAAAGCCCTCAAAGATCGAAGGATAGATCATCGCCGTTGCCAGCTGATAGATGGCCGGAAAATCCGAAGCGTTTCGGAAACTGGCAAAGTCCATTGCGGCTTGGGATCTGGATAAGAAAACTACCCGATCCTCCATCCGAAGCTGCCTAATCCTCTCTTTCACTTTTCGTTCGTACTGTCCGCCCGTACCGATTACCACCAGCGGCATGTTCGTGTGTGTTCCGAGTGCATGCAATGCCTCCACGACCCGGATCAGGTTCTTTCGCTCGATAAGGCTGCCCACATACAGGAAAAAGCGTTCCGGCAACTGATATCTTTCACGAATACGCTGTTTTTCGGCGTCTGGCACTTGCCGAAAAAAAAGCGGATTGCAACTTTGATAACAAACCTTAATCTTCCGGGCGGGTATTTTGTAGAATGAAACGATGTCGCGTTTGGTCTGCTCACTGATAGCAATGATCCGATCCGCTTTTTCACAGGCGTGCCGAAATTTATTTCGGTAAATACGGACATCGATCGGATTGTATTGATCCGGATACCGTTCAAAGATGAGATCATGAATGGTGACCACCGTTCGGATACCGGTGCGTTCGATACCGCGTGGGATCTCATGGCTCAACCCATGAAAGAGATCGATCTTGTATCGAAGCAGATCCTTTTTTACCCAGGAAGACCGCCAGGCGGACGAAAAAAATCGATCCAACATACGGTTAGGTCGAATTTCCTGTATTTGGTTGCGATCGATACCATCCCAAGGCAAGGGAAAGTTTTGGCTGATTGAAGGATTGAACAACCCGTATGAATGCTCGGGAAAGGTATCCGCCAATGAGCGGATGAGCGTACGGCTGTAGTGACCCAGTCCGGTTGAGTTATGAAATGCCCGTTTCGCGTCGAATCCAATGCGCATGACACAAAGATAGCATCTGACGAAATGGTTATTTTCGCCGAAACTAGAACCATATGCAAGACCTGATCCAAGCCGCCTGGGCCAACCGGGAATTACTCAAAGACAAAACCTATGCGGAAGCCGTACGGTCGGTGATCGAACGAGTGGACAAAGGTCAATTGCGTGTGGCCGAACCCACTGCGGCCGGATGGCAGGTAAATGAATGGGTGAAACAAGCGATCCTCCTGTATTTCGCCATCCAACCTATGCAAGCCTGGGAGATGGACCCCTTCACTTTCTATGATAAGATGCTGCTGAAGCGAAACTATGCGGAGATCGGCGTTCGGGCAGTTCCGCATGCCATTGCCCGATATGGGGCCTATTTAGGTAGAAACGTAGTGCTGATGCCTTCCTATGTGAATATTGGCGCTTATGTGGATGAAGGCACCATGGTCGATACCTGGGCAACGGTTGGAAGCTGTGCGCAAATTGGCAAGGGCGTGCATCTGAGTGGTGGTGTAGGGATCGGTGGCGTGCTGGAACCCTTGCAGGCTAGCCCCGTTATTGTGGAAGATGGCTGTTTCATTGGCAGCCGATGCATTGTGGTGGAAGGAGTAGTCGTCGAAAAGGAGGCGGTACTGGGCGCAAATGTGGTACTGACCCAATCGACCAAGATCATCGATGTAAGTGGTTCCGAGCCGATCGAAATGAAAGGACGAGTGCCGGCCCGAAGTGTGGTCATTCCCGGATCCTACAACAAGAAATTCCCGGCAGGTGAATTTGGTGTGGGCTGTGCACTGATCATTGGTAAACGAAAGGAAAGTACCGATCAGAAGACCAGCTTGAACGACGCCTTGAGGGAGTTTAATGTGAGTGTGTAGATAATGAATAATACAAAAGAACATTTAAATTGTACTAAAATGATACATAAAATACGCATCGTATTAAGCTTGTCTTTTCTAGCATACAGCTGTGGAATCAATTCCCAACAGACAGAAAACAAGATCCCAACATATATCATAATCAATGGACAAAAACTCTCCGTAATTGATCACTTTAACCTTAAAACTAGAAAGGGTGAATTTCGTTTCCTCTATGGCACAAGGGATACTGCCATGATCGACTGTCCAAATGAATTTGGCCTGGTAATTGAGGACCTTAAAAATAAAAGATTAATCTTAAATGAGGGATGGGGCATAAACGGCACCTCTCCCGACTACAACATCTTTGCAAAACCTAAATACGCTTACAACTCTTCAATTGGCGAGAAAATATATGTAAATTTAGGAATATCGGGTTGTGGATCAGGCTTTACCTACACAACTTTTGAATTGACAGGCTTTGAGTCTGGAACGCCCCGATTAAGAAGTTGTTTTAAATGGTCTGAAACTTCTAGGATTGTTTATGATCAGAATTCAGGAATGATTTATTTGATGACTGGTCTATGGGAAATGGGATGCCATTTCGGATGTAAAACCCGCTACGATGTCCAAATTTTTTCTATGAAAGACAGGACACTGTTGAAGCGCTTCAAAACAAAGAGAAAATATCCTGACGCCACTAGCGATGTTTCCGACGAAAAAATACTACAACTCATCATGTTATTAGAAGGCTAAGTATCAAGAATTTAGTAAAAACACTTTCATTAACGGATTCAATATTTTTTATTAAATTCACAATCACTGACACACATTTTACGGATTGATACAGATAAACACTGAAAAGTCACATTGAATGGAACCACACTGGCAGGTTGAAAAACCTAAATTCCGTAGTGAGCTTCGAAAACGAATTGGCAAAGAGTATTTCATAGCCAAACGAAAATGGAATTGGATCACGTCGGGACATAAATGGGCCGATCAAAAAGCCGATATACGCCTACCCCACCAACTTATCGAACACCGCTCTTTTTTACTGAGGCCCCTCAAAAATGTTGAGATGTATCTTCAACATAATAAGGTTAAAAACCTTTCACTGGCGATCGCCCATATCCATCAAGTGGTTATTGAACCGGGAGAAACATTTTCCATTTGGAAAATGGTCGGCAGACCAACACAAAAAAGGGGATTTTTAGAGGGACTTACCCTGAATAACGGGAACATCGGCGTGGGAATCGGAGGCGGGTTATGCCAATTGGGCAACCTACTCTATTGGATGGCATTACACAGCCCACTCGAGATCACCGAACGATGGAGACATGGCTATGATGTATTTCCTGACATCAACCGAAAGATCCCTTTTGCCTGTGGCGCTACGTTGTCGTACAACTACATCGACCTGCAACTAAAGAACAACACAGACCATCGATTCCAAATCTCCCTTTGGCTCGATGCCGAATACCTGAATGGAAGCATTCAGTGCGATCAGGATTTGCATACGACATACGACGTATTCGAAACAGACCATCATTTCCGTCAACAATGGTGGGGTGGCTATACCCGGCACAATAAGATCTGGAAAAAAGTGACAAACACGCTAACGGGCGAACAAGAGGAATTACTGGTGGCCCAAAACAATGCCATCATGATGTACAATCCGATGCTGGAGGGAACTTCTGCTTGATTTGATCAATACATACGGCTATTGATTAAAGTTCCAGGTAGATGCCTCTATTATCAAAAGCCAATGATGGTTTTCAGTCGGCCCCACAATTCATTATCCAATCCGGATAGAGCCAGCGCCGGCGTTCCGGAAGCCTCTCCCATTCGGATCACAACCAGCTTTTGGGAAGGAACCACATATACCTTCTGATCATTCTTTCCCAAAGCACAGTACAGATCCGCGGGTGCATTGGGGATTAGCATTCCCGGAAAAACGGTCTGAAAGATCGGTGCCATGAAGGTCGATTTTCCGTTCAGCCAAGTCAAATATCCGTATGAGGGGTTGATGGATTGTGAGGAGTTGACTTGTGCATGGAAATAGCTGGTATCGGTGAGGATGGGGGTCTGGTCCCATTTGCCTTTATTGAGCATCAACAGACCAAAACGGGCCATACTACGGGCATTGCTGTATAATACATTGTTATATCCGTTTGGCAACCAAACGCCGTTCATCCCAATTACATTTCTGATTTTTTGTTGGAAATAAGCATTGTAGGTGCGTCCGGTGGCCGTTTCCACTACTTTGTCCAACAACGTATAGGGGGCATTATGATAAGCCCAGCGGGTCCCGGCATCGGCTTTATATACCAAACAAGATGGGGTGGTACAATCATCGTCCGGCACTTCATCGTCCAGCCCTGTGGTCATGGTGAGTTGATGACGAACCGTAATAAGGTCCTCCTTAATCACCGGCAGGGAAGTCCATCCCCTACCCAGGTAGGTAGCACTGCGGGCATTGATATTGAGTAATCCCTCTTGTTGGGCAATACCGACGAGCATGGCCGTCATGGTTTTTCCGGCCGAAGCCCAGTACCAGAGGCTATCGGCCGTGAACGTGCCGAAGTATTTTTCGGCCGCGATCTTGCCGTTTTTCAGGATGATGAATGCCTTGGTATTCTTGGATTGCAGGTAGGGATACAGATCGTTCAATTTCGACTCATTCCAGCCCAGGGAGGCGGGGGTGGTGGTTTGCCATTCGGTGCCGGCCGTGGGCGGAAAATACAAACTGACCGGCTTAGGATCAGGGGTGGGTTGATTCTTTTGACAAGAGGACATGGTCAGACTCATTGCCACTAAACCGGGGATGATCATTTTAAGCATATTCATCAGATAGGGTCAGCAATGAAAAGTTTAACTTCTTAGATGAAAATTGAGCTTTACACCCGGCGGTAATCTGCCCGCCAGTCCTGGATGGACTCTTTGATCTGCTTGGCGGTGAGATTTTCACTGACGGCCCGCTGAGCCAGGACGGGAAATTCTGCATCCGAGGCAAATCGCAGGGCAATGATCTGACCGCTTCTAAGTTTAGCATCCAGCGGCTTTCCGGTAAGCAGAAAATGTCGAAAATTCTCTTCCGAACGAATAACACGGTCTTGTACTTTCAAGGCATAGATCCTGACCAGGGCGATGGCGCCAAACAAAAGTAAAAAGGTCAAGAAGAACAAAATAGAAGATGTACAATTATTCTGCCCGCAATTGAATAATTGTATACCGCTAAAAACAAGGCCACCTAACGACAAAGGCATCAAACCATAGTGGTAAAAGGGATGCATGCGGCTGTGATTCCGGAAATTTTGTGCTGCCATAAAAGTTTATTGAATGAAACGTAAAGTTAGCCGATAGAGGCGAATAAGAGGCGGAGTATGTATACTGACATAGACAGCAAAGTAAATCAATGGTTCTGGATAAAACGATTGAATTCTGTCTTCCCTATGCTGCTCTCAAACAAGGAAGTATGTCCAAAATTGGGTATTTCCAAAAATTGTCTTTCCCGGCAATCGCTACAAGCTGTTACATTTTGCCTGAAAACCGGCCAGGAATATAATTGAACGGCCCCATCATCCATTCCCTGTATAAAAAGGATATCAGATTTGAAGCCGGTAGTAAAATTTAGTAGTGATCGCTGAAAATAGGGACTGGGATTGGTGGTGGGAGAACCATAGTTGCTGTTCAAGATCCCACATCCAATGCTATTCACGATCATTCCGGATTCCTCCAGCTGGCAGCGATAAACCAAATTCAATGGGCCGGGCGCGTTGGCGATGACGCCATGGGTGGCATGCATCGTGTTGAGACGGGTCACGATATATCCGCCCTGAGAGTGACCTCCCAAAAAAATCTTCCGAATCGTGACTCCTAATTCCTGCCCGACATTGTTTTTAACCCACAATAGTGCTGCCTCGGCATGGGCTATGTTATCACCGATCATCAAATTTTCCTCCGGGTAAGCAACACTGACGATCATCATATCGGTACGAGTCAGGATTCGCTTGAATTCATCCAGCGTACGGTGAGCCGCTTCCAAGATCTTGCTATCATAGGAGACCGTACCATGATACACCACCAGAACGTCAACGGTATCCTGTTGAGGTTTGTCAATCACTACATCTACGGAAACGCCATTGTAGGTAATCTTTCGCACGGTGCGGACCGCGTCGCCACTACCCGTAGATTTACTACAAGAAACAACGGGTAATAAACAACCCATTAAAACCGCCAGAAAGACAAGTCGCATATTGAATGATTTAAAAAGTTCTCCCATCAGACCCCCTACTTAGGCTAGGGTTTATTCTGATTGGCACCCGTACCACAAAATACCATATAAAAATAAATTACAGCTGTACATGGCCGTCAGTATCTTACTCTGACAGAAGCACCCGTTTACTTCTACAATAGTCGGAGTGATCATGTGTGTGTGTAAAAAGAGGGAGATATCCTATAGTTCAACCAGGGTCTTTCAGGTAAAATACAGAAATTAGGTAAAGAGACTACTTTTATTGAGAAAACAAATTGAATTGAAAAGCATCATGCCCCACCCTTCACTCCGAGACCAGTTTCTGCTTCGGCCTGACATTACCTATCTGAATTTCGGATCCTTTGGGGCTTGTCCGCGGCCCATCTTCGAACGATACCAGCAATTCCAGCTGGAATTAGAACAGGAGCCCGTTCAGTTCATTACCCAAACAGGATTGCAATATATCAAAGCGTCCAAGCAGGCATTGGGTGAATTTTTAGACGCCGATGCAGATGATCTGATTCTGGTCACCAATCCATCTTACGCCGTCAACATCATTGCCAAAAGTTTGGACCTGAAAGCTGGTGATGAGGTCCTTGCAACCGAGTGGGAATATGGTGCTTGCGACCGCACCTGGCAATACTATTGCGATAGGGTTGGGGCAAAATATATAAAGCATCCGATACGCCTCCCGTTGGAAAGTGGGGAGGATTTCGTGGAGCAGTTTCTGACAGGCATCACGTCAAAAACCAAACTCATCTTCATCTGTCACCTCACCAGCAGCACGGCGATTCGCTTTCCCGTTGAACAAATAGTAGCAGCTGCCAAGGAACGTGGCATTATTACTTTTGTGGATGGAGCACATGCACCGGCGCAAGTACCGCTGAGTCTTCGCGAACTCGGTGCCGATATTCATACAGGGGCTTGTCACAAATGGATGATGACGCCCAAAGGGAGCAGTTTCCTATATGTACGCAAAGAGCTACAACATTTATTTGATCCACTGGTGATCAGCTGGGGGTATAAATCAGATCACCCCTCCCACTCGCTGTATCAAGATTATCACCAACAACAAGGCACGCGTGATTTCAGTGCATTCTGCTGCATTCCGGCCGCGATCGATTTCATGAAAGAACACGAATGGGAAGTCGTATCCGCCAATTGCCGAAAGATCGTATTAGACAATGCCATGCGTTTTTGCGAGTTGTTGGGAACAAAACCGGTGGTGCCGTTGAATGATTATTTCGTCAGACAAATGTTCAGCATTCCCATTCAAACAGAGGAGCCTGAGAAGCTGAAAGCCCGACTTTTTGATGAATACAAAATTGAGATCCCGGTGATGCGGACGGGAGATCGGGTGTTCATTCGGTATTCCATACAGGCGTTTAATACAACAGAGGATTTGGATAAGCTTGAATATGCGTTGAAGGGAATATACAGGAGATGATTAGCTGCGCTGATCCAATACGTCCTACGAGGGGCCTGCGAGTAAAAGTCCGGCGGCTACGCCAACTCCCAAACTTCTCAAACTTTCAAACTACCCAAACTAAAGACCCCGAATCAGATCAGCGAAGCTGATCGATTCGGGGTCTTTCTGTGCCCTTTTCTGGACGGAGTTTGAACGAAATAGAATACGATATATCTATCATGCAAAAGGGGTAATTATAAATTGGCATTCAGATTACTGGCGCATCAAGAACTTATTCTACTTGTATGGCAAGAGCCGTCTGTGGTGTGGGGTAGAACGCGAGGCAGGTTACACAATTTTCATTCACGCGCGTAGTGACGCGAAAATAAAATTCATCTCCTTCTCTAATATGGCTGGGGAACTGACAAGGGTTCGCTATGCGAAATGCTTTTTGGTAAGTTAATCCGGTGGTGGGGTCAGTCCAGCTATTTTCAAATTGCCCAGGATTGAGCGTACCCTCTATTAGGGTAATAGTGATGTTTGCGCAAATTCCGTTGACAGCTAACCTCCCCTTTAAGAGTGGACCATTTACTTCCTTTTCGCACTGGAATCCTAACAGTGAAAAAGTAAAACCGACCAGTAATACTACTCGAGCCGCATGTTTCATAGTAAAGTGTTTGTATAAAAATAAATAAAATATCACACAAATGTGGATAGAAGTACAAATATTCAATTACTTACAAAAGCTGGGATTCCCAGAAGGAATCCTGTACAGCAAGCAAAAAGGGGTAGTTCGAACGAAATATCTAAAGATTTGAATTTATTGTCAGCTTGCCTTTAACGATCAAGTCTGTAAAAATTGGGGCTTCGCCCCAAACCCAAAAATCAAATTGTCAAATGAATCAAATAAATTAATCCCAGAGGCAACGAACAGAGAACCCTTCTCCCTTATCGTCGAGGCTCCTGCCTACATCGCCACCGTTGGAACTCAGGTAGCGGTACCAGGCACTGTCCGTACTGTACTCCGCAAAACTCCACCAGCCACCGAACTTGCCAATGTAGCCGAACGTACCAACGAGGCTACGGAAACCGCCCGGAAGACCTGAGAAACCGCTGCTATTAGTGCCGTTATTGTCTTCAGCCCAGCCCTGCTTGGATTTCATTTTAGCACCTGCTTTTTCTGCTCCACCCAAATAATCAGTAAGTATAGTCCATTCGTCATCGGAAGGAATATGATACCCAACAGGCGCGAGACCTCTTGAATCACTTACCGCATACCAATTATACAACTTACCATATTTCGCACCATTCGCTGGGTCATTTTCATAATAGCACCAAGCTGGTTGTGTATTATCACCTGCTTTTTTCCATTCTTCATCTGTCTTCGCTTGAGGAATAGGGTCTCCGTTTCTAAAGGTTGAAATATCCAAATTCTTGGTCATCCATACTTGGGTTCCAATGGTTACGGTTTGGGCAATAGACTGTAAAGTAAATACCGATGCTGCAATGACTGCGATTAATCTTTTCATCAGATATTTTTTTAATGCCATTAAATTATCAAA
>JBJTWV010000005.1:0-12058 GCA_046081925.1 Bacteroidota bacterium
TTCATCTGCTCGGTGTGGCCCATGCTGATCAACACGGCTTTTGGTGTTGCCTCCGTTCGGCGCGAATGGCTGGACGTGGCGCGCACCCTGGAGGTTAGCTCCATTCGCAAAGCGTTCCTGGTCATTCTCCCGGCTGCCGCGCCAACCATCATGACTGGCATGCGAATCTCAATCGGGATCGCTTGGCTCGTCATCGTCGCAGCAGAGATGCTTGTCGATCGCGGATTTTGTGACGGTGGGATTCAATCAGATCGTGAACAACCTGGCCAAGATCCATTATCGGTGGGGGCAAAACGCCGATGTGGTGATACGCATGCCAACCGGCGGCGGGGTAGGTGCCGGACCTTTTCATTCCCAAAGCAATGAAGCCTGGTTTGTACATACGCCCGGTTTGAAAGTGGTTTATCCGAGTACACCTGCCGATGCCAAGGGATTGTTGATCGCTGCCATCAACGATCCGAATCCGGTAATGTATTTCGAACATAAGGCCTTGTATCGATCGGTCAGCGGGCCCGTGCCAACCGATTATTATTCCATCGAGATCGGCAAAGCCCGGATCGTTGAGGAGGGGGAAGATATTTCCATCATCACCTACGGAAGCGGCGTGCATTGGGCGATGGAGTATGCAAAATCAGATCCGGCCCTTTCCATCGATATACTGGATCTGCGAACCTTGTTGCCGTTGGATTATGAGGCGATCCGCGCCGCGGTGCGTCGAACAGGCAGAGTCTTGATCTTGCACGAGGATACACTGATCGGTGGCATCGGAGGCGAGATCAGCGCCTGGATCGGACAACATTGTTTTGAGTGGCTGGATGCACCGGTGATGCGTTGCGCCTCTTTGGACACCCCGGTTCCGTTCAGTTTGGAGCTGGAACAACAGTTTCTGGCCAAGTCGCGATTGGCCGATTCCATCCGGGAATTACTGGCGTATTGATTAAATGTTCAGCCGGCCGGGCGGTCTATGGCCCTACCAACTCCAACTTACATGCGCATCAGGACTATTTTCATTCTGGCATCGATCATTGGTCTTTGTTCATTCATGATCCAGCGGGTGCAGGGTGATTGCCTACAACTTCCCGATGTTCCCTACAACTATTCGAACATTGTTTTTCCTACTGATATTCTGAATAACATCACGGAGATGGATAATATGCCGGCCAATAATCCGACAACGGATGAGGGGGCAACGCTGGGAAGAGTACTTTTTTACGATGTGGAGCTTTCCAAAAACAGGAAGATCTCTTGTGCTTCTTGTCATCAGCAACAATTCTCTTTTACAGATACAGCCAGGTTCAGTGTTGGCTATGATGGGGCGTTGACTCATCGGAACTCAATGAGCCTGGCGCATGCCCGTTTTCAAAAGGACAGTGCTTTTTTCTGGGATAATCGTGCCCGCACGTTGGAAATACAAACGCTGATGCCGATACAGAGTGATGTCGAAATGGGGTTAACGCTGGACACGCTGGTGGCTCGTATTGCTGCGAAGGCCTATTATGCGCCACTGTTTCAGGCGGCATTTGGTTCACCTACGGTCACATCATTAAAGATCTCACGCGCCCCGGCTCAATTCATTCGGAGCATGAACACGTTCGGATCGAAATATCGGGCTGGAGTGAACAGTACGCTCGGAAATCCCTCCATCGTTCCGTTGGTGAATCTTACCGCGGAGGAGAATTTAGGTAAGGATCTGTTCATGGATGAACAGCGGGGGAATTGTCAGGCCTGTCATACTCGAAATATTTTTGTGCCTCAGGGGTCCAAGAACATTGGTTTGGATCTGGTCTATGCCGATAATGGTGTGGGGGAGGCCAGTAACAACGCAGGTAAAAACGGACAGTTCAGTGTGCCTTCCTTGATCAATGTGGCTTTAACAGCACCGTATATGCATGACGGCCGTTATAAGACCTTGGAGCAAGTAGTGAATTTTTACAGTGACTCCATTAAGCCACATCCGAACCTTGATGGTTTTCTGCGGAAGATCTTACCAGGTACCATTGACCCGAACAATCATACTTGTGATACTTGTCCGCCACGTATCATTCGCTATACGGATACGGAGAAGCGCGCCTTGATCGCTTTTTTGAAGACGATGACGGACACCGTGTTGACTACAGATGCCCGATGGAGCAACCCATTCTGTTCTCCTGCCGGCAACACACAATTGGAGCCTTTATTGGGCTGGGGGATCTATCCCAGTCCGTTGAAGAGGGACGCCTCGCTGATCGTCAAGATCATTGCCGGGCAATCCTTCTCGTCGATTCTGAGTGTTTTTTCTTCCGATGGAAAACTACTGTACCGGCAAAGTCATTTGATAAATCCCGGATCGAACTTTGTAACGGTCTCGAATCTGTTTCGGACCACCGGCAATTACCTGGTCCAGTTGAGTCGGGGTAGCAAACCGATCGGCGCGAAACAGATTGTAGTGGTGGATTGATGGGTTTAACGCCCGAACTCATCTCCATATTCCTCTGCGTAGGCTTCATATCGCTTGATGAGCGATATATTTCTCTTTTCAATGCTGGATAGATTTTCTTGGACGGAATTGGTATTCGGTACGTACCAATCATTCATTTCAAATTGCTCCCGAAGGTGTTTTTTGGAAAAGCTATAGCCATGTCGGGCGAAAATTTCGTTTCGCATGATCTCCAGCCCCTCCTTGGTCATATTCTCTACGTCCTCTTCTCTCAATAATCGGATCGAGGCTTCCGGATACAGGCCATATTCGGGGTGGTATTCGAATTTTCGACGAGTCAGTTCATATTTCTTTTCGGGCCGCTCGGAGTCATATGCCTGCCAGGTTCCTGTGATACTGTCGATGTTGAAGGCGTAAATGGTAAAATCAAATTTGCCGTCGTCCTTATGATTGCCCGGTTCTTTAACGGAAAATTTCCAGGCATGTTCTGCTTGCTGAAAATAACCTTTGAACGGACGGTCATTTCCGGCTACGATCGAACGACCCAGAACGGAGTCGGGGGTCACCTTTGTGATCAAGAGGGTGATCTTATTATCGCCGAACATCCCAACAAAGGATCCGATCAATTCTTGTGCGGGTATGGAGACGGTGAATACGCTATTGATCTTTTCCGTTTGGTCACCGGCACCATTTTTGCAACTTATCAAAAGGGCAATGGCGAGCAGGCCGATAAAATGTTTTCTCATGATGATTTATATGGGGAGTGATTACATTTGATTATTAAATATATTGAAAATCCTTACACGATCATCCATAAGCTCTCTTCTTTGGCTGTGTCTGCTGGCATTTTTCACCTGGTTGATGGCGCGCATCACGGTGAATTACATGCCCTATCATACCGATGTGGGATTTTTGCGTATCAAGCAACAGTATATTGATATTGATCATTGGCGCATTGCTTTTTTCATACATGTTTACGCCAGTATGTGGGTGTTGTTAGCCGGGTTTACACAATTTTCCTCTCGGTTGCAGCGAGCCTCTCCCAAATGGCACCGGTTGCTCGGGTATGTTTACGTGGTGAACATTCTGTTGGTCACCGGCCCCGCGGGATTATTGATGGGCTTTTACGCCAATGGCGGGTTCTCGTCCCGACTCGGTTTTGTATTACTGGCAGCGCTTTGGATCTATTTTACATTTAGGGCGTGGCGTTGTTCCCGTACAGGCGATTATGCGGCTCATCGACGGCATATGATTCGGAGCTATGCCCTTACGTTGTCAGCGATCACCCTGCGTATTTGGAAGTATGTACTAACCAATCTGTATCACCTGGATCCGTCATGGGTATTTCCGCCGATGGATGTCTATCGGGCAGTGGCATGGGCGGGATGGGGTGTCAATCTACTGGTGGCTGAATGGATGATCCGCCGCCGTACGCATTGATCTGTCATCCGCTTCAGAGAAGTTTATTCCGAAGGGCCTTCCCATTTCTGACGCCGTTGTGTTTCCCCTGATCGATGGTTAGTTGGCCATTCACGATCACATATTCGAAACCGACGGAATATGCATGCGGTTTTTCAAATGTGGCGCGGTCGTTCACGGTGTTATGATCGAATACAACGATATCGGCCGCCATTCCTTCCTTTAGAAGTCCTCGATCTTTCAGATTGAATTTTTGCGCGGGCAGTGATGTCATGCGTCGGATCGCTTCTTCCAGCGTGATTATTTTTTCTTCCCGAACATATTTGCCCAACACTCGGGCATTGCTACCGTATCCGCGCGGGTGCGGAACGCCTTCGTTGTATACGCGGATGCTGGCATCGCTGGCGATCATATTGTTCGGGTATTTCAGAATGCGCTGTACATCTGCCTCTCCCATGCCGTGAAACACGGCGCTGGCGCCACCTGCCATTTGAATGTCCATAACGGTTTCCGCTTCGGCGCGCGGATCATGCTTTCGCCCTTTGAGCAGATTGATCTCCTCAATGCTTTTGCCGTTGTAAGTGGTATCCTGTTTGAAATAGGCCACTACAGCATAATTCAAATGCTTCAGCCCTCTTTTTTTCAGTCGGTCGATGATGCTCGTGATGACTTCTTCTCTTACCGCTGGTCGTTGAAGTCTGGCTTTAATGGAGTCTTGTCCGTCGGCCAGAATATGATCGGGTATGAGCGTACTGATGGAGGTGCTGCTGGCGGTGTATGGATATTGATCGATCGTTACATCTTGTCCGGCGGCACGGGCCTGATCTACCAGATTCAGTGTTTCTGTGCTGCGTCCCCAATTCTGTTGCCCGCTCAATTTGAAATGCGATAATTGTACGGATATGTTTCCTTCCCGTCCGATCCGCAGGGCTTCCTCGATGGCTTGTATCACGCTGTCGCCTTCATCTCTCATATGTGTGGCATACACGCCGTTGTATTTTCCGGCAATGCTTGCCAGTCGAATCAATTCTTCCGTGGGCGTGAAGGTGCCGGGGATGTAGATCAGTCCGGTGGACAATCCCACCGCACCATCCTGCATGGCCTTGTCCACGATGCCTTCCATTTTTTTCAATTCATCGGGGGTGGCTTTTCGGTTGGCTCTTCCCATCACCGCCTTTCGAACGTCGCTCTGTCCCAATAAGCTGGCTACATTGATCGACAGTTTGAGTGAATCGATCCATTTCAGGTATTTACCGATGTTGACATTTGACATGCCGCAGTTACCGGTGATGCAGGTGGTGACGCCGTCGTACAGAAAACTGTTTGCCAGTGGATCGCGGACCTCATCGTCTTCGATGTGTGTATGTACGTCAATAAATCCGGGTGCCACGATCCGGTTGCCGGCATCCACTATGCGGGTGGCTTGTCGGGGCAGGTTTTTACCGATCGCTTGAATTTTACCATCCCGAATGGCGATGTCGGCATGATACCAGGGATTACCTGTGCCATCCAATATCCGTCCGTTCACGATCAGCAGGTCGGGTTGAGGGTTTTGGGCCTGTAACGTTGCCGGCAGCAGCAGCCAGCCTATCCATTTAAGCATATGCAAGAAGGATTGTTCGACAATTTACATTTATTCTTCCAAGGGTAATAGTCGGGTGGTGTAACGGGGCTCGGGTGGGAGGCCGTACTTAAAGCGATAGTGTGCCATTTTAATGTACAGCCGGAATTGATAATCGTCTGCCTCCTTGGTGAAATCATAGGAGGGCCGAAACGTTCGCATGA
The DNA here is from genome assembly GCA_046081925.1 of Bacteroidota bacterium. Lineage (GTDB taxonomy): Bacteria > Bacteroidota > Bacteroidia > Chitinophagales > Chitinophagaceae > JJ008. The sequence goes on from JBJTWV010000005.1 coordinate 5,621, forward strand.
AGCTGTCGAGTTGCGGTGATTCGAGCAGGGTGAGTCGTCGCACCAATGCTTTATTGAAGCGAAAGTCGATATACTTATCCTCTTCTTCCAACAGAAGGCGCTGTTGAAAGGCCAGCATGCTGCGATTTCGTTTGAAGCGGAACATATTGATGAGTTCCTGCAGATCGAAACCCATCCCTGCGCCGTATTGGGGCGTAACGGTTGTGAGTCGGGGTTTCTGGAAGTTGAAGATCTTTGCGTAATCGGTCCGGTTTTGAAGTGAGTCCTGTCGGTAATTGCGGGGCCGGATCTTGACCTCTTTCAGCACGGGAACATTTACCTGCAGTGACACATCGAACTGAAGCGGGTTGACGATACGGGCAACCGGAAATTTTTGTGTGCTCTTGCCCAGGTAACTGAACCAGATCGAATCCTGTTCCAATACCCGGATCTGATAAAATCCTTCTGTGTTGGTGATGGTTCCTCGTCCGGAGGTGCTTTGTACGCTGACGGCTTCCATGGGATAATTGCGGGAGCTGTCGAGAACATAGCCCTTGACCGTATAGTCTTGCGCGAGTAGAATGCTGCTGCTAAGGAGGAGCAGGGTCAGGAGATGATATCGTGCCGAAGCGGTCAAGGGCAGTTTGGCTAGTTTGGGAGTTTGGGTAGTTTGGTCAGTTAGTTTTAGTTAGTTGAAGTAGTTGTTGATGATTTGGGGGTAGTGTTGGTGTTCGAGTTGGAGGACGCGTTTGGCTAGGGTTTCGGGCGTATCGGTGGGTTCGACGGGGCAGGTTGCCTGAAAAACGTGATCGCCGTTGTCGTATTGTTCATCGACCCGATGAATGGTGATCCCCGACTCTTTTTCGCCGGCTGCCAACACCGCCCGGTGCACATGGATGCCATACATGCCTTGTCCGCCGAACTTGGGCAACAGGGCCGGGTGAATGTTCAGGATCCGGTTGTGATAGGCATGAATCAGCGAAGGAGGGATCTTCCAAAGGAATCCGGCCAGGATCAACCCGTCTATTCCCCGCTCTTGAAATGCCGTCAGGTAGCCGTCGCCATTCTGAAATCGGTCGCGGGACAGGTAAATTGATCCAACACAATGATTATCAGCAATTTGATAAACACCTGTCTCTTTTCGGTTACAGGCGATCAGTATGATTTGGATTCGCGGGTGACCGGCGAAGAAGCGGAGGATGGCATCTGCATTGGAGCCGCCGCCCGAAGCTAAAATGGCAAGTCGGATCATGGGTTCTTTCGGAGGCCCATTTTACCGGCCAGTTTACGGATGTAGTTTCGGAAGAAGCGGAATTGTCCCAAAGGGAGGCTCACCAGAAGCACCATAAAGGGCCATAAAACTGTGACAATCAATAAGTAAGCCAATCCCCAATACCAGGGTTCGCCGGGTTCGAGGCGGTCCATGATCAAACGGGCGACTTGTCCCGTAAGGCTGCCTCCGGTGGCGAAGGTGACCAAAATCAGGGTCAGCTGAAGGCTATTTACCTTCCATTTTTGTTGCAGTCGCTTGTACCAGCGCATGGGGGCGTGAGTTGAGGCGCGAAGGTCTGAAAATCCGGCCGATTCGATTCATTTTTCCTGTTTACGAAAGCGGGAAAACGAGGATTTGAGTCAACCTGCCCGATTTTGATAAAAGTTGCTGAGCCGCAAGGGATAAGAGCCGAAAAAAAAACACAAATACACCGAGTATTTTCGACGCGGGGACTTATTTTTGCGGCGATTTTCGACAGAATTATCCACATTCTTCAGCTCAATAGTGTAGTATGAATCTTCAACACGTGCTCGTAAGGCGTATTTCGATCCTCTTGATCTCTTTGTTATCCTATTCTTCTTCGTTGTTTGCGCAGGACATTGCCGCCGGTAAGGCTCTGTTCCTGGGCAAGTGTGCTTCCTGCCACAACGTATTGAAGCCCGGTACCGGTCCTGCCTTGAAGGGATTGGAGGAGCGTCACAAATGGGCCGACCACAAAGAACTTCAGGCATGGATCAACAACCCCGCTGCGTATATGGCCAAAGACCCATACACGCAGGGTTTAAAGGCGCAGTATGGATCCATGATGACCGCTTTTGCTGAGATCACCCTAACGGATGTTGACAATATCGTTGCTTACATCAATGACGCTTCTATCGCGAAAGTTCTTCCTGTTGCAGCCGGAGCACCGGAAGGAAATCAAAATGCTGTTCTGTTCGGGATCATTTCTTTGATCCTCGGTGTGATCGCATTGATTCTGATGCAGGTGAACAGCAACCTGAAGCGTATGTCGGATGATGCTGAGGGTTTGAAAAGACCGGCATCCATTCCGTTCCTTCGGAACAAGACCAATATCGCTTTACTCGCCATACTATTTTTTGTAATGGGTGGCTATCTGGTGGCCAAGAGTGCGATCGGATTGGGTCGTCAGAAAGGTTATCAACCCGAGCAACCGATTTATTATTCGCACAAAGTGCATGCCGGCATCAATCAGATCAATTGCTTGTATTGTCATGGCAATGCCTGGGAGAGCAAGCATGCCGCCATTCCTTCCACCAATGTTTGTATGAATTGCCACAAAGCGATCAATGCCTACGAGAAGGGTCCTAAGTTGTATGATGAAGAAGGAAAGGAGATCAATGGAACGGCCGAGATCGCCAAGCTGTATAAGTATGCCGGATTCGATCCCAACAATCCCAATCAATGGGATCCTTCAAAAGCAAAACCTATTGAGTGGGTAAAGATCCATAACCTGCCTGATCACGTGTATTTCAACCACGCCCAGCATATTCGGGCGGGCAATGTGCAGTGTCAGAGTTGTCATGGTGAGATCACGGCGATGGACGAGGTGAAGCAAGTGGCCGAACTGAGTATGGGCTGGTGTATCAATTGTCACCGCGAGACGAAGGTGAATTTCAATTACGACAGCACTGGCGGGAACAAGTTTTACAGCTTATATGAGAAGTTCCACGATGATCTGAAGAATGGCAAGATGGATAGTGTGAAGGTGAAGGATATCGGCGGGTTGGAGTGTCAGAAATGTCATTATTGATCCATCAGCGAACCAAACGAAGAAATACGAATCTTACAAACTGTATTCCATGAGCCAAAACAAGTACTGGCAGAGTTTCGGAGAAGTGAAATCGGGCGAATCGTTTCGTCAACAAAACCAGGATGAATTCCGTGAGGATCTTCCTTTTGAAGAGTTCGATGGCGGGTTGGCCGATGCCAAAGCGCCTCGTCGCGATTTCCTGAAATATCTCGGATTCAGCACGGCTGCCGCCACGTTGGCAGCGAGTTGCGAGATCCCTGTCAAGAAGGTGATCCCGTATGCGAACAAGCCGGAGAATCTGATCCCGGGGGTGGCTCAATATTATGCAACCACGTATGTGCAGGAGGGCGATGTAGTGCCGGTGTTGGCTAAGGTGCGTGATGGTCGTCCCATCAAGATCGAAGGAAACAAGCTGGAGGGTAGTACGTTTGCGCAAGGGGGCACTTCTGCCCGGGTGCAAGCATCCGTGCTTGACTTATATGACATGCATCGTTTGCGGTATCCGCAGCAGAAAAAAGGCGACAATTTCGAAGAAGTTCCGACCTACGAACAGCTCGACAAGCTGATCGGTGAACAAATAAAGGCAGCCGGTGGTGCAACGTACTTGCTTACTTCCACGATCAATTCACCGTCTACTCTGGATATCATCAGTCGTTTCGCCGGGTTGAAGCATGTACAGTACGATGCGGTTTCTTACAGTGGCATGTTGTTGGCGAATGAAGCCTCTGGGTTCGGACGTCAATTGCCTGGCTATGATTTCTCGGTGGCGGATGTGATCGTGAGCTTGGGTGCTGATTTTCTGGGATCCTGGCTGAGTCCGGTCGAGTTTGCCAAGGGGTATTCGGTGGGTCGCAAGATCGATGCGAAGAACCCGCGCATGAGCAAGCATTATCAGTTTGAAGGCTATTTGAGTTTGACCGGTGCGAGTGCCGATGAGCGTTTTGTGCATCGTCCGTCGCAGACCGGTGCTGTTGCGTTGGCTTTATTGGCTGCGCTGACTGGTGGTGCGGTGGAATTGAGTGATGCCAAATTGAAGGCAGGCATCGAGAAAGTGGCCGCAGATCTAAATAAGAATAAAGGAAAAGGGTTGGTCGTTTGCGGAAGCAACGATAAGAATGTACAAGTTGTTGTGAATGCCATCAACCAAGCGATCGGCGCTTTTGGTTCTACGATCGATTGGAAACAGACCGTCAATTATCGGAAAGGAATTGACAGTGAAATGAACGACCTGTTGACTGCCATGGAGGCGGGCAATGTGGGCACGCTGATGATCTGCGGCGCCAATCCCGTTTATAATTATTATGATGCTGCCCGTTTTGCTGCGGCCTTGAAGAAAGTGAAAGTATCCGTCTCCTTCAATGAGCGGATGGATGAGACCACAGAGCATTGTCAGTTTATTGTGCCGTCTCCTCATTATTTGGAGAGCTGGGGCGATGCGAATCCGAAAACCGGCGTGATTTGCTTCCAACAGCCAACCATTCATCCGTTGTTCAAGACGCGTCCTTTCCAAACTTCATTACTGAAGTGGAGCGGAAACGACACCGATTATGAAGTGTTTTTCAAGAACTACTGGAATGCACAGCCCGGTGGCGAAGCGGCTTTCAATAACGGATTGCAAAATGGCGTGCGGGAAGAAGCTTCTGAGGGGAAAGGTCCCGGTAATTACAATGCGACCGCCTTGGCCGGCGCTACTGCTGCCATAAAAGGATATGGGGCTGTTTCCGGTACGGAAGTGGTGCTTTATCAAAAAGCATCCATTGGTACAGGAGCCGGAGCCACCAATCCTTGGTTGCAGGAGTTGCCCGATGGTGTGAGCAAGGCCACTTGGGACAACTACGCCTTGATGAGTATGCCGATGGCCAAGCAGTTGCTGGGTCTCGACTTGATTGGGGGTTCCGAAAAAGAGATCAATAACTACGAGTTCTATCCGGAAAAGCCGGTTGTAAAGATTACACTGGGCAAGAAGGAGATCGAATTACCGGTGATCATCGTTCCCGGTATGCAATCGAATACGATCGCCGTGTCGGTTGGATATGGTCGCGGTGAAAAATTGGGTAAGACCGCTGCAGGCGTGGGACAAAACGCTTACGTTTTTACCTCCTTCGACGGATCAACTGTTTCTTATCAGGGTGTCGTTACGCTGGCGGATGCCGGCCGTAAACATAAAGTAGCCACTACGCAGATCCATGGTACGTATGACGATCGTACCGAAGTGGTTCGTGAGACCACGCTGGCTACGTTGGTGAAATATCCCAATGTCATTCCGGATTATCGCAATCATTTGGAAGAGGCCTATGGAAAGGGATCGGACACGACCGACTTCCGGAAGAATGCAACGTTATACGGACAACATGCGCAGCCCGGTCTCAAGTGGGGCATGAACATTGATATGAATGCCTGTTATGGTTGCGGATCATGCGTGGTGGCCTGTCATGCCGAGAACAACGTACCGGTAGTAGGAAAGAGTGAAGTGCTTCGTTATCATGATATGCACTGGTTGCGCATCGATCGTTATTTCGTGAGCGATGCCACCAATCCGGATCAATTGAAAGGGGTGGTATTCCAGCCCATGATGTGTCAGCACTGCGACAATGCGCCGTGTGAGAACGTTTGTCCGGTAGCGGCTACCAACCACAGTGCCGAGGGCATCAATCAGATGACCTACAATCGTTGTATCGGTACTCGTTATTGCGCCAATAACTGTCCGTTCAAAGTGCGTCGTTTCAACTGGGCCGATTATACCGGCGCAGACAGCTTCCCGAACAACCGCGATCAGCAGATGGTCGGCAAGTTGGATCCGGTGGTGGAGCAAATGAACGACGATCTGACCCGTATGGTATTGAATCCGGATGTAACGGTTCGCTCCCGCGGGGTGATCGAAAAATGCTCGTTCTGTTTCCAGCGTTTGCAAGCAGCCAAGCTGGAGGCGAAGAAGCAGGATCGTCCGTTGGCCGATGGCGATGCGAAGACTGCGTGTCAAACGGCCTGTTCGGCCAATGCGATCGTATTCGGAAATGTGCATGACAAGCAAAGTGAGATCGCGCAGGTGCGTGCGAACAATGCCAGTCGTAGTTATTATGTACTGGAGCAATTGCACGTATTACCCAATGTGAGCTACCTGGCTAAAGTGCGTAACACGGAGGAGTTGATCGAGACGGAGGCACCTCATACTGCTGCGTCGGAGGAACATGCTCCGGCGAAAGCAGGCGAACACGCACCGGCTGAACATTGATATTGAACCTTGAACCCACGTCCGTCCCGAAAGGGTCGGTATAAAGAGAAAGAATATGGCATCACTTCGGTATGAATCGCAAGTCAGACAACCCCTGGTGGATGGCACCAAGGATTATCATCAGGTGACGGAGGATATCTGTCGTCCGGTGGAAGCCAAGCCCTCGCGGCTTTGGTGGATCGG
>JBJTWV010000006.1:0-116793 GCA_046081925.1 Bacteroidota bacterium
CTTTGGTCTGAAGCTTCCCATCGATATTCGTACGACCACTTATGGTGCGTTCGACTATCGTAAGAACGTGTTGAATGGACGCACGATGTACGGCACGGATGCTCCGTCATTCACACCGTATAATATGACCAACATGATCAACCAGAAGGTCGTGGATGATTATACCGTTCCGTTCATCACTTACGGATATCTGTTCGATCAGAAATTCGAATTCGGTGATTATGGTGGAATCGCGGGTGGTCTGCGTACGGATTTCTCTTCCGCCTTCGGAAAAGGATCCAAGCCTTTCACTTTCCCCCACGCCAATGCCTATCTGCGTCTTAACGCCTTTGACTTCTTTGCCAACTCCAAAGCAGCCAAGGTGTTGACCGATGTGAAACTGCGTGCCGCCTTCGGTAAGGCAGGTATCCAGCCCGGCGCCTTCCAGCGCTATGTAACCCTGAACACTTCGTCCATGGGCGACAACGTTGCCTTCTCTTACAAGACCGCCAGCCCGAATCCGGACCTGAGCGTGGAAGTTTCTTCCGAGACAGAGATCGGTACCGACATCGCCATCAAAGGCGCCAAAGGTGCTTGGTTCAGCAACTTCAACTTTGCGCTCACCTATTGGAATCGTAAAACCGACAACGCCATCTGGCAAGGCGACGTAGCTCCTTCTACCGGAGTGGGTACGATCACCGACAACCTGTTCGGTTTGAAATCGAGCGGTATCCAAGCTTCTTTGAACGCCAATGTATACAGCTCCAAAAAACTGAACTGGAACTTCACTGCCAACTTCAGCAAGCAAACTTCCGAGATCTCCTTCGTGAAGGATAAGCCGGTTGTGTTGACTTCAAACGCAGGTAGTACTGGATACGTGATCAAGGCCGGCGAAAAAGTGGGTCAGTTGTACGGTTACCTGTTGTTGAACTCTGTTAATCAGATCAACCCCGTTACCGGACAGCCTTTCATCCCCGCAGCTAATCAGGCAAATTTTGCCGTAGCCAGCAACGGATGGGTGGTTTACTCCAATCCTTCACTGCCGAACTACAAGCAGCCTTATGTGACGACTTCTCAGTTCAGCTTTGGCGATCCGAACCCCGCCTTCAACATGGCCTTCATCAACGACCTGAACTACGATGGTTGGTTGACGTTCTCCATGCAGTGGGATTGGATCAACAAGAGCCACCTGTATAACCAAACCAAGGAGTGGATGTATCGCGATGGTATCCATCAGGACTACGACAATCCGATCTCGATCGGAAGCGAAGCCGCTGGTGCCTGGACCGCCTTCTATCGCGGCGTATATGCGCAGGTTTCTCGTAACGGTACCAAGAACTACTTCTACGAGGATGCCACTTTCGCTCGTTTGCGTAACCTGGTCATCGGTGCCGATCTGAATAAGTTCATTCCTGTAAAAGGACTGAGCAAGATGCAGCTTCTGTTTACCGGTCGTAACCTTGTGACCTTCTCTGGTTACACCGGTCTGGATCCTGAGATCAGCTCCGGTTCTTCCAACTCTGCTTGGGACCGCGGTGTGGATCATAACTCGATCCCCAACATCAAATCCTATCAGATCAGCCTGAATCTTGGATTCTAAACTCCTTCAATCTACAGATATGAAAAAAATACTTTTATACGGAACGGTCTTCGCTCTGGCTCTTACGGGATGTAAGAAGCAATTGGATGTGAAGAACCCCAACGAGCCCACACCAGCAGCGTCTACTTCTGAACAAGGAGTGGTTTCGCTGGCTCAGGGTAGCGTCTACATCAACGGTTTCAAAACACTCAAATATGGCGATGGCGTATTTGGCCTGTACTGGTCGGGTGCCATGGGATTCCATGAATTGCTGGGTGATGTGATCGGTGCCGAAGCGGCAAACGCTTTCCTTAACCAGATCGGTTGCCCCAACAAGGTGACGCTTGACAACGCCAGTGTGGTGGTGAACCCCAACAACCCCAATACCTGGTATTCGTTTGCCCGTACGGTGAACCAAAACGACTATCAAGGTCAGAACTTCAGCTACTACGAGTGGGCTTACTCCTACAACATGATCACGGCTTGCAATTCATTGTTGGATGTGATCCCCAATGTGAGCTTCACAGGTAATAGCGCATCAAAAGCTGCTGCGCTGAAAGCCTGGGCGCATTTTTGGAAAGGATATGCCTATTCACGCATCGGTTCCATCTACTTTGCCGGATTGATCAACAATTCTTTCGCGGCTACCAACGGAAACTATGTGAGCAAAGAGGCCATCATCACTGAGGCCAACGCCCAATTGGATGCTGCCATCGCTGATCTGGGTGCTGTTACCAGCGCCGGCGATTACGGAACCATCATTGGTAAACTAATCCCTTCCTTCTGCCAGACCGGCAAGGGATTGCCTCCCTCTACCGCCCAGTGGATCCGCACCATCAACACCTTGAAGGCGCGCAACATTCTGGTGAATAAGCAATTCTCCGCCATGTCTGCCGCTGATTGGGGTGCGATCCTGACTCTCACCAACAATGGTGTTCAGGTAAACGACAACATCTTCACCGGTCGTACAACTGCCACTGGCGACTTCCTGCCTGCTTCCAGCGGATACGTAGCTGCCAAGATCCAGAGCTCCGGATCGGGTGGTGGTACCTACAAGCTCTCTGAGCGTTGGGTACAGGAATTTAAAGCCGGTGACCTCCGCAAAGCACAAAACGTTCGCACCGGTGCCAACTGGATCGGTAACAGCGACCGTGGTAATGCCTTCAATACTCGTCATACCCTTATCAATGGTGGTAACGGCGTATCCGGAACATACGTGTATGCCAACACCACGCCCGAAGCTTTTGAATTGGCCCTCGCTTCTACTTACGAAGAGAATGCGCTGATGAAAGCCGAAGCATTGATCAACACCGGTCAGGTGAATCAAGGTCTGGCCTTGGTAGATGCGGTTCGCAACTACATGGGTGCCGGATTGGCCGCGGTAGCAAATACAGGTCTGACTCAAGCACAAGCACAAGAAGAACTCCGTCGCGAGCGCCGCATTGCGCTGGCCTTCCGCGGTCTGTCTTTTTACGATGCTCGTCGCTATAAGATCAGCGAGCCGGTTTCTGCCGGTGGTGGACGTACCGGTTGCGTAGTCGTATCGAACGCCGGTGTGTTGAACACCAACGCGACCATCGAGTACGGTTATCTCGATTATTGGGATGTACCGGACAATGAGTTGGCGTACAACCCCGCTGCCAGCGGTAGTGCACCCACCAAGAATCCGAAGCAATAATTATTTCGGTATAAAATATAAAAGGGCCTTCGGGCCCTTTTTTTATTTTTAGGGATGCGCTATCTGTTGATACTGATCCTATTTGTCGGAGCCGATGCCGCTGCACAAACGGCTCCGGTTCGCCCCAAACTGATCGTGAACCCCAACCCCAATCCCACTCGATGGAATATCAATATCCAGTTCACCGATGTGCAGGGCCGTCCATTTGCCAATCTGTATGATGGGATCGAGGGTAGTGCGTATTTCCTGCCCGATTTTCGGTGGGGACAACTGGAGACAAAAACCGGAAAAGCATTCGATTCAGTGCAGTTGTCGTTAGACCTGTATCACCACGAGTTGCATGTGATTAGACAAGGCAAAGAGATCGTGACCCAGGATGGATCGATCCAATGGGTATCTATTCGGGATACCGTGGAGGGGAGTCCTGCCGAATATGTATTTCAAACCGGATTTCCGGCTATCGATAAAAACCCGCCTTCCCATTTTTATCAAGTATTGAGTGCCGGAACCTTTTCGTTATTGCTGCATCGGAAAATGGAATTGGAAAAGATCAGTGATGTGATGTCGGGAACAACACACGAACGGTTCGTGCCGGTAGAGCAATTGTATGCATACGACGGAACAGAAATTAGAAGGTTGGATCGGGATTTGAAATGCCTGGAAGCGTTATTTCAGACTCAAAAAGGAGCATACCAGGACTACCTGCGAACCCATAAGGTCAGCATGAAGAACCGAACACAATTGGTGCAGTTATTCGAGGCTATGAATGCCGTCGGGAAGAAAGGTTTTTAAAGCTTGATCTCTTCCTGATTCTTATCAAAAAAGCGGTATTCGGTCAGGTGGCAGGCCGTACTGGCTTTTACCCGCAGGCGCTGCCCGAATTTTCTTTTCCACTTGGCAACCTTGGTGCTCCAGGGCCATCCTTTGGTCAGATAGGCGTATACGATCGGATGCACCACCAGTTCCAGTTGTTTATGCTGATGGGTGCTCAAATAAAGAAGATTCTTTTCTATGGCATCCTCGAGCAATAAGGCGGAACCGATCTTGCCGGTACCCTGGCAAGTAGGACAATTTTCCTGCGTATTGATATTTACTTCGGGGCGCATCCGCTGACGGGTGATCTGCATGATCCCGAATTTGGAGATGGGCAGCACGGCATGTTTGGCCCGGTCGGTTTTCATGATCTCCTCCATCCGGTCGGCGAGCTTGCGCTTGTTATCGGGGAGTTTCATGTCAATGAAGTCTACCACGATGATACCACCCAGGTCACGCAGGCGTAACTGACGGGCGATCTCTTCCGCTGCTTCCAGGTTGGTCTCCAGTGCATTTTGCTCCTGGTTGTTACCTACGCTTTTATAGCCACTGTTCACGTCGATCACGTGCAGGGCCTCCGTATGTTCGATGATCAGGTAGGCACCACTGTTGAGGTTGACGGTTTTTCCGAAGGAGGATTTCACCTGTTTGGTCACTCCATAGGTATCGAATATCGGCGATCCGGATTGATGGAACGTGACGATCTCAGCTTTCTCCGGTGCAATACGCTGTATGTAGGTTTTTGTATCGGCGAACAGGGTTTTCTCGTCCACCACGATCCGATTAAAACTCTCGTTCAGCAGGTCGCGCAGGATACTGGTCGTTTTGGTCTGTTCGCTCAGGACCTTGGCGGGGGCTACGGCTCCTCTCAGATTCTGTTGGATACTCTTCCACATACCCACCAGCATGTTCAGGTCTTCATGCAACTCAGCCGTATTCTTTCCTTCTGCGGCGGTACGGACGATCACGCCAAAGTTTTTGGGCTTGATGGCCTCTACGATCTTTTGCAAACGCTTGCGTTCTTCACCCGAATGGATCTTTCTGGAAACGGCCACCACGTTGTTGAAAGGAGTGACCACTACAAATCGTCCGGGTAAGGAGATCTCACAACTTAGGCGTGGCCCTTTGGCAGCGATGGGTTCCTTGAGGATCTGTACCAACACGTTCGGTTTGCCACTCAATACTTCGTTGATCTTGCCCGTTTTTATGATCTCGGGTTCGAAGGTGAATTTGGCATAATCCAACCCGGGCTCGGTTTTGTCGTCGATGGATCGCTGGGTGAATTTGAGCAGCGATTTGGCGTAGGGGCTTAGGTCGGTGTAATGGAGGAAGGCGTCTTTTTCAAAGCCCACATCCACAAAAGCGGCGTTTAACCCGGGAATGAGTTTCTTGACCTTGCCCAGGTACATATCGCCCACAGCGAATCGGGCGTCGTTGCGCTCGTAGTGGAGTTCCACCAATCGCTTGTCCTCCAACAGGGCGATCTCAACGCCCTCCGTAGAGGAGTGGATGATCAATTCTTTGTTCATGTCGTTCGCGAACGAATCAACATGCCGAATAGCGGGGATGGCACGATTCAATAAGGGGAATGCTCGAACAGGTGTTCTAGGTGTAGACCTGACAGCCTACGACCATTGCATCGACTGAACGAACCATCTGGGTAAAGCAGACCAGCCGGCATAGCCGGCCGCCGGAGAAACCTTACTTGTTTCTCTTCTTGTGACGGTTCTTTCTTAGTCTTTTTTTACGCTTGTGGGTCGCGATTTTATGACGCTTCCTTTTCTTTCCGCAAGGCATACTTCAATTCGTTTATAAAAATTTATATTCAGTTCTTCTAGTTCGATAAGGACCGGATCCTCTCTTCCAATGCTTTTTTCCAATCGGGTCGATCGGTGAGGGCCAAACACTTTTTGTACAGTGTCAATGCCTCGATTTTGTCGCCCGATTGTTCTCGTAACTCTGCCAGCAGCAGCAAGGCATCCAGGTTGTCCGGACGGAGGCGTACCACTGTCCGAAGTCGTTCTTCCGCTTTGGGTAGCTGATTCGATAGCAGGGATGCTTTGACCAAGGTCATCTGACCAAAGTCAAAGGCACTGTCCCTGTCAACGACTGTTTTGATCTGTCGGATACCAACCATGGGTGCGGCGGATATACCTCCAAACAGATAACAGGCACCCAGTCCTACGCGGGCCGAGTCATTATTGGGATTGAGGATCAAAGAGCGTTCGAACAAGTCCTTCGCCAGTAGGGCTTTCCAACGGCGGAGGTTTTCGTCCTCTTCCTGTTGAAGGCTATCCAACAGCAAGTGGGCGGCAAAGGTCAGGCTTTTTTCTGAATTTTCCAATCGAGAAGCCTCCGATTCGTACCATATATAAGGGGAAAAGGAGGAGGCCTCATCTTTCCAGAAATGTGCCAGCTCATGCAAGGCACGCATCCGGTTGATCTTTTCGGTTGTATCGGCCGGTACGGCTTTTTCCAATTGGCTGAGTTGTGCTGCCAGGGCAGGGGTCAGACGGGATCTGAAAATAGCTAGTACGGTATCGGTTGAATAGCCCGGCAACAGGGGTGCTTCAGCGGAGGCAGCCCCCTGATTATCAGGTTTTTGTTTGTCGGGTTTCGCCATCGGCACCAAAAAGAAGATTCCGGCCACCAGCAGGCAGGCCAGTACTACGACTCCTTTCTGAGAGAAAACAAGTTTCATGGGGCACAAAGTTACCGGAACCCCGAAGGCCTACCAATAAAAAAGGCTCCCAAAGGGAGCCTGTGACTAGCATTCGTAGAAATATTTTAATCAGCATCCTCGATCGGTCCGGCATCCGGCTTGGGCTCCTTCAGCTTTTTCACTTCCGCTATGAACTCCTTGGCGGGTTTGAAGGCAGGGATATAATGTTCAGGGATGTGTACTGCCGTGTTTTTCTTGATGTTACGTCCGATCTTGGCGGCGCGTTTTTTAGTGATGAAGCTGCCGAATCCACGGATATAAATATTCTCACCACCCGAAAGGGTATCCTTCACTTCTTTGAACATGGTTTCCAGCGTCACCAATACATCCACCTTTGGGATGCCTGTTTTGTCGGCAATTTGGTTGACCAGGTCTGCTTTTCTCATGGTTGCAAGGTTTGGTACCTCTAACATAGGTAAAATATTTTGATAGTCAAGCAAATAGGACAATATTTTTGTCTGAGCACGGCAAAATACCCGACCGCCTTCCGTAGCGAATTTTATGATCTAAAAAATGAAAAACAATCAGTTAGATAAAAAATGTCGGTTTTTTGGCAAAAAACTGATCAAGTGGCACCTGGACGCAAATCGTCGGGAGATGCCCTGGAAGGGTGAAAAAGACCCTTATCGGGTCTGGCTAAGCGAGATCATCCTGCAGCAGACCCGGGTAGAACAGGGCAGAGCCTATTACGAGCGTTTTCTGAAGAGGTTCCCTGATATCTTTTCACTGGCCCGTGCCCCCGAACAGGCCGTTCTCAAATGCTGGGAAGGGTTGGGCTATTACACCCGTTGTCGAAACCTTATCCATACGGCAAAGCACATCGTGAAAGAATACCGGGGGGTATTTCCCGGTACCTATGAGGAGATTCTACAGTTGAAAGGAGTGGGTCCGTATACCGCCGCAGCGATCGCCTCCTTTGCCTTCGATCAGCCTTATGCTGTGGTGGACGGAAATGTGTTTCGTGTGCTGTCCCGATACCATGGCATCGATACACCCATCGATCGGCCGGAAGGAAAAAAAATATTTCAGGAACTGGCACAGGTCTCCTTGGGCAAGCAGCCCCCGGCCATGTACAACCAGGCCTTGATGGATTTCGGCGCCACCATCTGCAAACCCCAATCACCAGGTTGTGCCGGTTGTCCGATGAAACAAACCTGCATCGCCCACCTGGAGAAACGGGTGGATGAACTTCCGATAAAATCGCCCGCCAAGTCCAAACGGGTTCGATGGTTTTATTATCTGGTGCCATCGTATAACGAAACGATCCCGTTAAGACCTCGGACCGACGGGGATGTGTGGGCTGGTCTCTGGGAGATGCCTTTGATCGAGACCAATCGGCCGCTTCGCTTGGAAGCGCTGCAAAAACAAATGACCAAAGAGTTCCCGGCCGAATGGCCTCCAAACATAAGAGAATGGGAATCGGTCAGTATTCGACAGGTGCTGTCTCATCAGGAGATCCATGCCTGCTTCCTGCGATGCCGGTTGCCTAAAAAGCCCCGTTGGGGAACCACCTTCAAATGGGTTGACCAAAAACAACGAACGCGAATTCCTTTTCCCAAGATCATCCAGGATTTCTGGACTAAAACGGAATGATTCGAATAAAGGAAAAAAGATATTTTTGTATGGCCTTCCGGTTCAGGACAGAATGAGTCCGAAAGGCCCCGATTGGACATTACCCATTCCACTTTCCTTTCTCATCCCGCTCTTCTTTCTCTACAGGTATCCGGCCTGACGATCGCCCTCGCGCTTTTGTTGATCACCTTGGTGCTCAGTTTTTTCATATCCGCCTATGAGGTGGCGCTGTTTTCTCTCAACACATCCGACACCGACTGGATGAAAACGAAATCCGGTCCGGCTTCAAAACGCGTATTGCGGTTATTGGATGAACCCAAAGCCGTGTATGTTTCGCTGCTGATGTCGGGCACGTTTCTGAATATCTGTATCATATTGCTGGGAAATTTTCTTTTGACCGATCAACTGTCGGGCCTGATCAGTCAAACCGGTCTGCTATGGCTGGTGAAGGTGTTGTTGCTTTCCATCGGACTGATCTTTTTTGTCCGGATCCTTCCCAAGGTGTGGGCT
This sequence comes from Bacteroidota bacterium, assembly GCA_046081925.1. GTDB lineage: Bacteria > Bacteroidota > Bacteroidia > Chitinophagales > Chitinophagaceae > JJ008. The sequence continues at coordinate 8,854 of JBJTWV010000006.1, forward strand.
ACACAGAATAATCTGCGTGTGGCACTGGAAACTTCTTGGCTGATCGAAGGTTTGCATCTTTTGCTTCGACAACCGAGCTTGAAGCTGGTATCCCTGGCCGATCGGATCGGGCATATGACCCGTACCGAAAAAAATGATAAGCAAAAACTGGATGACGTATTGGATGAGGATATTTCTGATTCCACCACACCCGATGAACGAAACATCTTACGGGGTGTGATCCGTTTTGGCGACATCACGGTTCGTCAGATCATGAAAGCGCGTTTAGATGTAAGTGGTGTTGAAGAAGACACACCATTCGATCAGTTGATCCAGCAGATCGAGTTGTTGCACTACTCAAGACTGCCGGTGTACAAGGGAAGCTTGGACGAGGTGGTCGGGATCCTTCACACCAAGGAATTATTGCCTTATTTGTCTACCGGCAAATCCGATTGGAAACGTTTGCTTCGGGCACCCTTATTTGTGCCGGAACAGAAACCTATCGAAGATTTGTTTCAGGAATTTCAGCAACGGCGCGTCCATTTTGCAGTGGTGGTAGATGAATTCGGTGGCACCAGCGGCATCGTTACCATGGAGGATGTGTTGGAGGAGGTGATCGGCGAGATACAGGATGAGTTCGATGAGGAGCGAACCGGTTTGCAAAAAGTGAATGATTCCACCTTTCTGGCAGACGGAAGAATCGCCATTACAGAAGCCTGTCGCTTTATGCAACAGTCCATCGATATCTTTGACGGCGTAAAAGGAGAGAGTGATTCGATCGCCGGACTGGTGCTGGAATTGGCGGGAGGTTTCCCAAAACCCGATGAGTCATTTGTGTCCGGGGATTTTCGGTTCACGGTTCTTCAGATCGATCAAAACAGAATTCAGCAGGTACGTATCGATATACTAAGCTGGCAGGGATCATGAAAGGAATTTTCACCATACTTGTTTTGACCTCGGCCGTTTTGTGGGCCTGCAATCGGCCCTATAACGTAGGGAAGAAGCGGGGTTACTACAAGATCGACTTCCCGCAAAAAGGATATCAGTCATTTGATAAGCCCGGCTATCCGTATCGCTTTGAATATCCGCAGTACGCCAAAGTGATCAAAGACTCGACGTTCTTTGGCGACAAAGCAGAGGATTGGTGGATCAACATTGATATTCCATCCCTGAACGGTCGTATCTATATCAGTTACAAACCTATTGGCGGGGAATATTCATTTGATTCGCTGGTACGCGATGGATATCGACTCGCTTACCAACAACATGTGGATGTGGCTAACCGGATCGATGACAGTTTGATGCGAACACCCAATGGCGTCGAGGGCATCTATTTTTCCCTTGGCGGTAATACGGCAACGGCGAATCAATTTTTTCTGACCGATTCCACCCGACATTTTCTTCGGGGTGCCCTGTATTTTGATGCCGCGCCCAATGCCGACTCCCTTGGCATCGTCAACGATTTTCTAAAAAAAGATCTATTGCATCTCATCAATACGCTGCAGTGGACCGACCGCCCTCAACCCAACCAGCCATGATCGTCATAGAAAATCTGCTGATCAGCGAAGACATTATTGATAAAAAGTTCGTTTGCGATCTGTCGCGCTGTAAAGGTGCTTGTTGTGAGGAAGGCGCTGCGGGCGCGCCGTTGGAAGAAGAGGAACGAAAGATCATTGACGAGGTATTCGAAACGGTCAAGCCTTATTTAACCGAATCGTATTTGACCGAGATCGAGAAAAAAGGACGCGCTGTTTTTCATCCCGAATTCGGATGGGTTACACCCACGGTCGATGCCGACAAGGAGATCTGTGCCTACGCGATCCGCCGGCCCAACGGTGTTATTCATTGTGCCTTCGAGCAAGCCCATCTCGACGGGAAGATCGAATGGAAAAAACCCGTGAGCTGTCATTTGTATCCCATTGTGGCCAAAAAGGGGAAGTATGGCGATTATGAACGGCTCAATTACGAGCCTCGGGCCGAGATCTGCAAATCGGGATGTCTGAACGGAGAGGCCCTTCAAGTGCCGGTTTACCAATTCTTGCGCGAGCCGATCGTTCGGAAATATGGACAGGAGGTCTATGAGGCCCTCGACACGATCGCCAAAGGCGATTGGGAGGAAATCGATTTCAACCAGTAATTTTAAGTATGCTTTGCCGAGATACCGCCGCCAACGAGATCAAATCCACTTTCCAGGCACGCAGTGCTGTGAAGTCGGCCGACCGGGAACATCGTCGGAAGATCAATTTCAACATCGGTCGTTATGATGCCGCTGTTCCAAAAGGAAAAGCACAATACACCGATCTAATGGCTGCGCGCGAGCGGGCCAAGAACCGAAAGTGGCGGGCCATCGAAAATTTGGATCGCTACCTGGAGGATTTTGAAGCGCAATTGCTTTCGCGCGGTGTCAAAGTCATCTGGGCAGAGGATGTGGTACAGTCACAATCGGCCATCCAAAAGATTTGTCAAGAGAAAAAATGCCGTACGCTGGTCAAGAGCAAGAGTATGGTGACGGAAGAGATCCACTTGAATGATTTTCTTCAAACCATTGGCGTAGAATCCGTCGAGACCGATCTGGGTGAATATATTCAGCAGCTGGATGGGGAAGCGCCTTATCATATTGTTACACCGGCCATGCACAAAAGCAAGGAGGATGTAGCAAAGCTATTTGCCGAAAAATTAGGTACCGATCCCAAGGCGACACCAACGGAGCTCACCCTCACGGCACGGGCCATTCTGCGTGAAAAATATCGCCAAGCCGAGATCGGTGTAACCGGAGCCAACTTTCTTATTGCCGACATCGGTGGTATCGCCATCACGGAAAATGAGGGCAACGCCCGTTTGAGTTGTGCGTGGCCAAAGACTCATATCGTCATTGCTGGTATCGAAAAAATGATCCCGACACTTGCCGACCTCGAGCTGTTCTGGCCCTTGCTTGCCACCTATGGAACCGGTCAGCAACTCACGGTATACAATACATTGGTCACCGGTCCGCGATCCACACAGGAAACAGACGGACCGGAAGAATTGTATGTCATTTTACTCGACAACGGTCGTACCCGCATTCTGGCCGATCCCAAGCAACGCGAAAGTTTGTATTGCATCCGTTGCGGGGCCTGTCTGAACGCTTGTCCTATATATAAAAATATCGGCGGCCATGCCTATGGAACCACCTACAGCGGCCCCATCGGCTCGGTGATCACTCCGAATCTGCAGGAGTTATCTGACTGGAAGCACTTGAGCGAAGCCTCCTCTCTCTGTGGTAATTGCACGGAGGTGTGTGCGGTTCGTATCAATCTTCATGAACTGCTGTTGCATAACCGTCATGCGGTGGCTGTTCGGCAAGAAGGTCCTGTCTTGGAGCGGATCGCCTGGAAATTATGGAAGCAAGGGATGTTGCACCGAGGCTGGATGAATATGGCCAGTGGCAAGATCAAGAATAAAGTGGTGAACGGATTGGCCAGTGGTTGGACGGATGGCCGAGGCTCCCTCGAGTTCCCCGCCAAGAGCTTCAATCAACTTTGGAAAGAGAAGAATAAACGCCGCTAGCAATTTGCTGCTCTACGCCCATACGATAACGCCACGATTGACGTATATCACGCAGTGGTTTCAGGAGCATTATCTGACAGAGCCTTTCGAGCTTACCGATTCATTGGAACGTTTCCATGCTTATTCGGGCGCACGGATCAATTACAGCGATCATCGTATGTCCGATGAGACTTGTTGGATCGAACCGGCTGCCCTATTATTCGAGCAGGATGTTCGCATACAATCCATTACCGTTTCGACCAATGACAGCTTCCCGATATTTTTCTGTGGCCGCGGCAATATGGGATTTGATGTATTCGCAGCCGCCTTTTATCTGATCAGTCGCTATGAGGAATATCACTCAACGTCACCGGATATTTTTGGCAGATTTGATCATCGGCAGTCAATGGCCCATCAATATGAATTTCTTCACCGTCCGATCGTGGATGAATGGATGACATTATTCTGCAGCTGTCTTCGGACAACATTTCCTTCGATCCATTTTCGTAACAATACATATCAGCGACTAACTACGTATGATATAGATGAATCGTACGCCTATCGATATAAATCGATTTGGTTGCAACTGGGCGGATTCGCTCGCGATCTGTTTATGGGACGCTTTAGTTGGGTGGCGGAGCGGATCCGAACGATCGGCGGATCACAGAAAGACCCGTATGATTCATATTCGTTCATGCAGGAATTGCATCCTTCTTCCTCCAGCCGACCCATTTGCTTTTTTCCGGTGGCGATCCAAAAAAATGCACGTGATAAAAATCCGTCACCGCTTCATCCTGCACAGATCGAGTTGATTCGTTCCGTTGCCACCTGGAGTGATGTCGGATTGCATCCATCCTGGAACACCATCGAGGATGCGTCGTTATTGGCCAAGGAAAAACAGGTTTTGGAAGGTATACTTGGGAAACAGGTTCATCGATCCCGTCAACACTACATTCGTTTTCTTTTACCCGATACGTATCGAACACTGATCGGGCTTGGCATCTCGGATGAATATTCTATGGGATACGGCGCGGTGAACGGCTTTCGGGCGGGCACATCCCGATCGTTTTTCTGGTTCGACCTGTTGCGAAACGATCAAACTTCCCTTCGGATACATCCCTTCTGCTACATGGACGCAAATGGATATTATGAGCTTCGTCACACACCTTCGCAAGCCGAACAGGAATGGAAGCAATTGGAGCAGTCGGTTAAATCGGTGAACGGACAAATGATCAGCATTTGGCATAATTCCATCTTGGGAACACAGAAACGATTTGATGGTTGGAGAGACAGGTATGCCGATTGGTTTCGTTCCGGATAATTTATATGCCCTCCGGCTCGGGTTGTTCGGCCGGGTTGATCCGAAATGCCTGATTGACAAGATAAACCCCCAGTAAGGTGATGACTGCTCCGATCATCAGGATGGGTGTGATGTGATCGTTGAAGTAGATCCAGCCCACGATCGCCGCTACGATGGGATTTACATAGGCATAAATGGATGCCTGTTCGGTGGGCAGATTTTGCAAAGCATACAAGTAGCAAATGAATGCCAGTAGGGAGCCAAAGAGTATCAGACAGACGATGGCGGTCCAGGCTTCCCAGGGGATTTCGGTAAATGGAATTGACTGGCCAATGAGTTGACTGACTCCAAACAAGGTGGAACCAGAGATCACCATTTGTAATCCCAAACTGAAATAGGGGTTGAAGGAAAGAGCTTCCTGTTTGGTATAGAGGGTGGCAAAGGCCCATGTCCAGGTAGCGACCAGCGAAAGACCGATTCCCAACCGAAAGTCGGGGTTGAGGAAATCCTGCAGGTGTTCACTGAAAATGGCACATACGCCACCGAAGCCAATAAGCAACCCAATGATCGCTTTGATCGGCAGCTTTTCCTTGCTGGCAAAGAAGCCGATGATCACTAACCACAATGGGAAGATGGCGCCCATGATCGCGCCCATACCGGCCGAAATATATTTAACGCCCCAGGTGCTGAGTCCATTGCTCATCATAAAGTTGAGAAAACTTAGCACGAGTATCGGTCGCCATTGTTTCCCTCGTGGCAGTCGTTCGCCGCGGATCAAAAAAAATGCAACATAGATCGTGCCGGCCACGAATTGTCGGATACTGGCCAATTGAAGCGCGGGCATATATTTCACCCCGATCTTGGAGATCACCCACGTAAGTCCCCAGAACAAACAGACGACGGTCAGGGCCAGCACGGCTTTTCCTTTCGTGCCTTGGCGGTAATAGAAAAAAGGATTGAATGCTTCCAGTGTTTCACGAGAGCGCTGGGCGCCTCGTAGGAGACTGGCATATAGATTACCAAACAGCATCAGTGTTTGAAATGTCTTTGTCCGGTGATGACCATAGCCAGCTGATGCTGCAGGCAATACTCGATAGAATCGTTGTCGCGAACGGAACCGCCCGGTTGAATGTAGGCCGTTATACCAGCCTGATGGCCGAGTTGAACGCAATCATTGAATGGGAAGAAGGCATCGCTGGCCATCACGGCACCCTGCAGGTCAAACTGAAATTGTTTTGCTTTTTCTATGGCCTGACGAAGTGAATCGATGCGGCTGGTTTGACCGCAGCCTTTTCCGATCAGTTGTTTATTTTTTACCAGTGCGATGGCGTTACTCTTCAAATGCTTGCACACGAGGTTTGCGAATTTGAGGTCAGCTTGTTCGGCATCGGTGGTGTTTCGTCCGCCGGCCTCTTTCCAATCGGCATAATTTCCTTCGTCGGACGATTGAACAAGAATTCCATTCAGCAACTGTCTGCTTTGCTGACCCATGGTCGGCATCGCTTTTATGGAAAGCAGGATACGATTCTTTTTGGCCCGAAGGATCTGCAGTGCTTCGGGTGTAAATCGGAAGGCGATCAATACTTCAAAGAAAATATCCTGAATCGCAGCAGCGGTGAGGGCATCGATCTCACCATTGGTGATCAGGATGCCGCCAAACGCACTTTCCGGATCGCCTGCCAGCGCATCGGTCCAGGCTTGGTGTACGGTTGGACGTTGCGCTATGCCGCACACATTGGTGTGTTTGATGATGGCAAAGGTGTATTCTTCCGATACGTCGATTGAGAACTCCCGGATCAGTTGAAGGGCTGCATCCACATCTACCAGGTTATTATAGGAAAGTTCCTTGCCATTGAGTTTCTCGAACAGGGCATTCAAGTCGCCATAAAACGTTGCCGACTGATGCAGGTTTTCGCCGTAGCGAAGCGGCTGGGGAAAAGGTTGTGCCTGAAAAAATTCGGTACCGTCGGTCGGGTTGAAGTAACGGGCGATCGCCACATCATAATGAGCCACCACTTCAAAGGCTTTGGCGGCATAGGCTCTTCGTTGTTCCAACGTAATGCAACCATCTTGTGTGTTCAGCAAATCGGCCAGGGATGCATAATCCTGTTTGGCGGCAATAACGGTCAGGTCCTGATAATTTTTGGCGGCCGCACGGATCATAGAGGGCCCGCCGATGTCTATTTTTTCAATGATAGCTTTTTCGTCGTTGGTAGAGGCAACCGTCTCTTCGAATGGATACAAGTCTACGATCACCAGGTCGATCTCCGGGATCGAGTACTGCTGCATGTCGGTTCGATGGGTTTCGTCATCCCTTTTTCCGAGTATGCCGCCAAATACCACCGGGTGCAGGGTTTTGACTCGTCCTCCCAGGATCGCCGGGTAATGGGTAAGCGATTCGACTGGAACGACCGAGGCGCCCAATGACTCCAAAAAGGTTTGTGTGCCGCCAGTAGAGTAAATGGTGACCTGGTGTTTTTTCAATTGTTCAATGATGGGTTCCAGGCCATCCTTGTAAAAAACGGAAATCAGGGCGGATTGAATCTTTTTCGACATGATCATTGATGATAGACTCTCACAAAGGTACCGCATGAAAGCGGCATGGTCGGCCACAGGGGATAATTTGTGTCATTTACCAGGTCGATACCATTCCGGGAATTCGGTCCAGTCGCTCCACCCAACCGTTCATGGCGTTCAAAAGCAGTTCCACGATGCACGCGATGGAATCGCCGATAGCCGGTAGCTGATTGAGGGGGGTCATCAAAAAAAGTCCGATCAGGATCAGAGAAGAAAGCGGTACCGCGATCAGGTTGGCCGGAAGGAAGAGCCAGGGAAATTGGTGAAAATAGTAGGCCGTGAATGGCAGCGTTCCGATGGTGGCTGCCATGGTTACGCAGGAGGCAGACCAGATATTCTTCAATAGGGGATTTTGGATCGATACCAACTTGGATAGTGTCGGTTGTATGAGCAGAATGCCCAAAACAGCTCCGTGCGATAATTGAAATCCCGGATCGAACAGCCAATCGGGATCGGCGATCAGCAAGGTCATCATTGAAATCCCCAATGCCTGTCATCCAGTTACCGGTCTTTCCAACCATCTTCCCAGCTGCATCACGGTAAACATGATACCTGCACGCAATACGGATGCCTCGCCCCCGGCCAGAAAACAAAATGCCCAAACGAAGAGCAGTGTTATCGCGGTTCTTAGTATTCTTCCCCCTCGAAGGAACAAAAGTGGATACAATAATCGCCAGCCGATCTCAAAGACAAGCAAAATGTGCAAGCCTGAGATGGCAATGATGTGGATCGTACCCGTTCGGGTGTAATGATCCTTGATGGTGGGGTCCACCCCGTCTTTCTGCCCGATGAAAAGTGCGATGGCCAGTCCGCTTTTGCCAGCATCTCTCCAACTGTGCTGCAATGTCTTCCGGATAAATTGCTGAATGGCGTAAAGTTTGCCGGGTACGGATCGGTCGAGGGTGTCGATGTAATCGATCTGCGATGGATCAGCAAGATAGGCTTGGTGGGTGATCTTGTTTCGCCGGCAATACTTCGCAAAATCAAAGGAGGAGTTTTCTTTATTGCGGATAGCTTGCAGTTTCATAGTTACCCAGGCAAACCGACCGGGTATGGCATGTGATAGGATCGCATCGTTTTTTGTATTTAGTAGGATGCCACCTGTGACAGATGGTTGGTGAATGAATCTTTGATCGCGAATACATCGGCGTTGCATTTCCATCCGGTACGGGTTCGGGACGCTTCTTTTCTAAATTGGATCAGGTGGTGTCGTTTGGTCGGTTGGGTATGTCCGACCCAATCCGGTCTATTTCGAAGATCGCGAAGCGATCCATATAATAGGCCAACCAACGCGCAGGTTACCAGTAAATAAAAACCCGAGATCCACGACAAATGCCATCTCCATCCGCCCGGGGCCATACCAAAAAGTAGAACACCCGCGATCGCACCACTCAGCACCACGATGCATAGTAATGGAGCGGGGTGAACGATTTCGTAACAAATGAACCGGATTGAAAAAGGGATCAGCAGGCGGTAAATGGGTGCTTGCCATAGTTCAAACAGCATGGAGGAACTTTCGCCTCAATCTACATCCCAACTAAACGCGTAAACTTGCCACTTTTCGTCCAACTCCCAAACTGTCCAAACTATTCAAACTTCTCAAACTATTTTGACAAGTACATACTTCTGTCCTTGTACAATTGACGGAAGTAGGGATCACGCAGATTTTTCACAAATCGGATGGCTTCGCCGGTCGATTTCATTTCGGGACCAAGTTCTTTGTTTACTCCTGGAAATTTATTAAAACTGAATACGGGTTCTTTGATCGCGAATCCGTCAAGTTTCTTCTCAAATGTGAAATCCGTTAGCTTGTGCGTGCCTAGCATCACTTTGGTGGCCACATTCAGATAAGGAATCTGATAGGCTTTGGCGATGAAAGGCGTGGTGCGGGAAGCGCGCGGGTTGGCTTCGATCACGTATACTTTGCCTTCTTTGATCGCGAATTGAATGTTGATCAGTCCCTGAATCTTCAGGGCGCGTGCGATCTTTTCGGCGTATTCTTCCATGGTCTGTACTTCGAGCGGCGACAGATTGAAGGCCGGGAGTACCGCGTTGCTGTCGCCCGAGTGGATTCCGGCCGGTTCGATGTGTTCCATCACGCCCATTACGTGAAAATTTTCGCCGTCGAAGATGGCATCGATCTCGGCTTCCTGACAACGATCGAGAAAATGATCGATGAGGATCTTGTTGCCCGGGATATGTTTGAGCAAACTGATCACGGCTTTTTCAACTTCATCGTCATTGATCACGATCCGCATGCGTTGTCCGCCGAGTACATAGCTCGGACGAACCAACACGGGATAGCCGACTTTATTAGCTACCTCAATGGCATCATCCACCGACCAGGCAGTTCCGTATTCGGGATACGGGATCTCGAGTGATTTCAGCATGTCACTGAAACGACCGCGATCTTCTGCGATGTCCAGACTGTCGAAGGACGTTCCGATTATCTTGATTCCTTTCTCCGTTAGTCGTTCGGCTAGTTTGAGTGCGGTTTGTCCACCGAGCTGCACGATCACCCCTTCCGGTTTTTCATGTTCGATGATCTCCCAGAGGTGTTCCCAATACACGGGCTCGAAATAGAGTTTGTCGGCCATGTCGAAATCGGTGGATACGGTCTCGGGGTTGCAGTTTACCATAATGGCCTCATAGCCGCATTCCTTGATGGCGAGCAATCCGTGCACACAGCAATAATCGAACTCGATCCCCTGCCCGATACGGTTGGGACCGGAACCAAGTACAATGATCTTTTTCTTGTCTGTTACTTTGCTCTCGTTGTGATGTCCTTCTTCGAAGGTGGAATAGAAGTAAGGGGTCTTGGCTTCAAACTCCGCGCTGCAGGTATCTACCATTTTGTACACGCGCGTAATACCGGCTGCTTTGCGTTTTTCGTAAATACTTTCTTCCGAGCCGCTTTTCAGGATGCGGGCGATCTGCTCGTCACTGAACCCATGTACTTTGGCTTTACGTAAGAGGTCCAGTGGCAGGTCGTCGGCCGAATAGTTCGCCAATTCTTTTTCGAGGTTGACGATCTTCTGTATTTCAAACAGGAACCAGCGATCGATCCCGTTGGTGGCTTTGGAAATGGTGCTAACCGATATGCCGGCCATCAAGGCGTCCTTGATGCGAAAGAGTCGGTCCCATTTCGGGGTCTTGATGTACTCTAGCAGTTCTTCGGCATGCATCATGCTTTTTCCGTAGTACCCGAGCCCGACGGCATTGTTCTCCAAACTCTGACAAGCTTTTTGAATGGCTTCGGTGAAACTTCTGCCGATGGCCATGACCTCACCCACGCTTTTCATTTGTAGTCCGAGTGTATCGTTGGCTCCTTTGAACTTATCGAAGTTCCAGCGGGGGATCTTCACGATCACATAGTCGAGAGCCGGTTCAAAATAGGCGGAGGTGGTTTTGGTGATCTGGTTTTCCAGCTCATCCAAATTATATCCGATCGCGAGCTTGGCGGCGATCTTGGCAATGGGATAACCAGTGGCTTTGCTGGCCAGGGCCGAGGAGCGACTCACCCGCGGGTTGATCTCGATGGCGATGATCTCTTCGGTATCCGGGTTGAGGGCGAATTGCACGTTGCATCCACCGGCGAAGTTTCCGAGGTCACGCATCATACGGATGGCGGTGTTGCGCATGAGTTGCAAGCCGGTATCGCTGAGGGTCATGGCCGGTGCCACCGTGATGGAATCGCCGGTGTGCACGCCCATGGGATCGAAATTCTCCACGGTACAAATGATGCATACGTTATCGGCCGAGTCGCGCAGGATCTCCAATTCAAATTCCTTCCAGCCAAGAATGGCTTTCTCCACCAGCACTTCATGAATGGGCGAAGCTTGCAGGCCACGGTTCAGCGCTTCATCGAGGTCGTCTTTATCGTGTACGAATCCGCCGCCGGTTCCGCCGAGGGTGAAGGAGGGGCGGATCACGAGCGGGAATCCGATCTGCTGGGCAAATTCCTTTCCTTCCAGGAAGGAGTTGGCGGTTTTGGCCGTAGCCACGGGTACGTCCAGTTCGATCATCCATTGGCGGAATTTCTCGCGATCCTCCGCTTTATCGATGGCTTTGATATCCACCCCGATGAGCCGAACGTTGTATTGCTTCCAAAAACCGAGCTCCTCGGCTTCTTTGGCCAGATTGAGAGCGGTTTGTCCGCCCATGGTGGGCAGCACCGCATCGATCTGATTTTCTTGCAGGATCTGTTCGATGCTCTCTACCGTAAGCGGCAGCAGGTACACTTTATCGGCCATCATGGGGTCGGTCATGATGGTGGCAGGGTTGCTGTTGATCAGAATGACCTTGATCCCTTCTTCGCGCAAGCTTCGCGCGGCCTGGGTACCGGAGTAGTCGAATTCACAGGCCTGTCCGATGATGATGGGACCGGAGCCGATGATCAGGACGGAGCGGATCGAGGTGTCTTTGGGCATGGGTGGTTTTTAGAACGTGCGTTGCGAAAAACAAATTGCGCAAAACTAAGGTTGTTGCGCCTAACCTGCGAGGAAGGATCCAAAAGAATTTTCCCCACGGTCAACTATTTCTTTTCCGGGTGGTTTTTTATACAAATCCACATCATATGTCGTTATTGACAGAGGGACAAAAAGCGCCCGCCTTTGCGGCGCCCGACCAGACCGGTCAGACCGTTCGGCTAAGTGCCTTCAAGGGTCAGAAGCTGCTTATGTATTTCTACCCCAAGGATATGACCTCCACATGCACCGTACAGGCCTGCAATCTTCGGGACCATCACAAAGAGCTGATCAAGAAGGGATGGGCCGTGGTTGGGGTCAGCCCGGATGATGTTGCCAGTCATCAGAAATTCATTTCCAAAAACAAATTGCCATTTACCCTGTTGGCCGATACGGATCAAAAGATCCTTAATGCCTATGGGGTCTGGGGCGAGAAATCCATGTATGGCCGTAAATACATGGGCGTGATCCGCACCACCTTCCTCATCGATACAAAAGGTGTGATCCGGCACATCATTCGAAAACCTCAGTCGGCCAAGCATGCACAAGAGATCCTGAAGCTTGCGGCAGACATGGATTAACCTGTTTTTAGCGGGCTAGGGGGTCAAGGGACGATCATCCATTCGAGGCCGGTGACCACGGCTCTTTGCTGTTGATGCTCTTCGATGAGCAGGGCGCCTTGGTCGTCCACGTCGATGATTCGAATTGTCTTTTCTTTTCCGTTTTCCTTTACCAAAAAGGATTCCCCTTTCCCAAATAGCAGGGAGCGATATTTTTCCAGCAGGGGGGCAAATCCGGTTTGGGTCCAGTCATGGAGTAATTGATTCAGGTTATCAACGATTGTCATCGACAGGGAGGCGGGGTCGTTTTCTCGTCCGGTGATCTGTTTTACGGATACGGGGTTGGGTAGCGAGGGGTCAAATTGGCGCTGATTCACATTGATCCCGATCCCCGCAAGGCTCCAGGTTGATTGCTTTTCGATGAGCAGGCCACCGAGTTTTCTTTTTTTCCAGTAAAGGTCGTTTGGCCATTTTATCGAGAGTTCGCCGGCTGTGAGGGGGGTTAACGTCTCCCGGCAAGCAAGCGCGCAGCAAACGCTGAGGTGAAAGGGGATGGGGTCGGGTAGACTTGCATTTTCAAGAAGGATGGTCATGGCCAGATTTTGTCCGGGCTCGGATTGCCATGATTTTCCCATTTGTCCCCTGCCGGCAGTTTGATCCAGGGTGAAAAGGACGTCACCGTGCCGGGCGATGCCGTTCAAGATCCACTCCCTTGCCAGCTCGTTGGTACTGCCGATCTGCTTCAGGTTGTTGAACCGGTTTCCGATGGGGATATGGGAGGGATCCAATGGCAATTATTCGCTATTTTTAGGGCGTAAACGTAATCAAAAACAAAACGTCCAGACACAAACCTTTGGCTCTTTCTCCCAAACGCCGAACCGACACTCCTTCTGACCGCCCTGCGGCGCCCAAGCGTATCAACCGTAATTCCAAATTATTCAAGACCATCCTTTCGGCCATTCAGGAAAAGAAGGGAGAGGACATCGTTTCATTGGACCTGCGACAGATCCCGGAAGCGGTCGCCGATTTCTTTTTTATCTGCGATGCGCGCAGTGGGCCACAGATCAGGGCCATCAGCGAGCATATCGAGGATCAGGTGAAAGAGAAGTGCGGGGAGATACCTTACCACCGGGAAGGCAACCAAAAGCAGCAATGGGTGTTGATCGATTATGTGAACATTGTCGTGCATGTCATGCTGCCGGAAAATCGGACGTTTTATCAGTTGGAGGAGATGTGGAGTGATGCGGAGCAGGTAAAACACGACTAGGCTGTTAAATTTTCGACAAGACGGGTCTTTTGGCTCGATCCTTGCAACAACTGATATCGAAGCAATCGAATTTTGAAAAGTATGAATGAGAACCGAACCGAAGGAACAGGCAAGTCTCCCAAAAAGACACCGCGTTTTAGCTTTTATTGGATCTATGCGATCGTATTTGCCGTATTGATCGGCATGCAATTGTTTGGTCCGTTGGTACCGAACATGGCCAAGTCCAACGAAAAAGAATTCAAGCAATTGGTATTGAAAGGCCAGGTCGATAAATACCTGATCATTGACAACCGCAGCACCGTTCGGGTATACCTCAACGATTCCGGACTGGTTGCGCAGACGGCCCGCTTGAAAGAGATTGGAGGTAAGGTTTCCAAACAGGGCCCGCACATGAGTTTTCGTATCACGGGTGGCGAGGCTTTTCAAAAGTCGATGTCCGATCTCTATGCCAAAAATCCGGGTATCTCGGAAGTAGCGTTTGAGGTCGACAACGAGCGTGATTGGTTCGGGGGCATCCTTCAGTTCCTGTTACCGGTGTTGCTGTTCATTGGTATTTGGGTGTTGTTCATGCGCAAGATGGGCGGCCCTGGTGGCGGTGGCGGCGGCGGTGGCGGCGGCATTTTCAGCATCGGAAAATCAAAAGCCACATTATTCGATAAAGGAACCAAGGTCAACATCACGTTCGCCGATGTGGCGGGTTTGGATGAGGCCAAGGTGGAGGTGATGGAGATCGTTGACTTTCTCAAGAACCCCAAGAAATATACCAACCTCGGTGGCAAGATCCCGAAAGGAGCCTTGTTGATCGGTCCTCCCGGAACGGGAAAAACCTTGCTGGCCAAAGCCGTTGCCGGCGAAGCGCAGGTACCGTTCTTCAGTTTGAGCGGATCTGATTTTGTGGAGATGTTTGTGGGAGTAGGTGCCAGTCGTGTGCGCGACCTGTTCAAACAAGCCCGGGAGAAGGCGCCCTGTATCATCTTCATCGATGAGATCGATGCCATCGGACGCGCTCGCGGTAAGAACACCATGATGAGCAACGATGAGCGCGAAAGCACCCTGAATCAAATGCTGGTGGAGATGGACGGTTTCGGTACCGATGTAGGCATCATTGTGCTGGCGGCCACCAACCGTCCCGATGTATTGGACTCCGCTTTGCTGCGACCTGGACGCTTCGATCGTCAGATCACCATCGACAAACCCGACCTGAAAGGACGAGAGGATATTTTCAAGGTGCATTTGAAACCCATCAAAGTTTCCAGCACGCTCGATATACACAAGCTGGCCGAGCAAACACCCGGATTTGCCGGCGCCGACATTGCCAATGTGTGTAATGAAGCCGCCTTGATCGCCGCCCGAAAGAACAAAGAAGCGGTGGACATGCAAGACTTTCAGGATGCGGTCGATCGCGTGATCGGTGGTTTGGAGAAAAAGAACAAGATCATCTCGCCCGAGGAGAAAAAGATCATTGCCTATCACGAGGCCGGTCACGCCATCTGCGGCTGGTTCCTGGAGCATGCGTATCCGTTGCTTAAAGTAACCATCGTACCACGCGGTACGGCCGCATTGGGCTATGCACAATACACGCCGAAGGAGCAGTATCTATACAATACCGACCAATTGAACGATCAGATCTGTATGTCCCTGGGCGGACGGGCCAGTGAGGAGATCTTCTTCGGAAAGATATCTACCGGTGCCCAAAACGACCTGCAACAGATCACTCGTACGGCTTATGCCATGGTAACGGTATATGGCATGAACGACAAGGTCGGTAATATCAGTTACTACGATCCCACGCAGGACAATACATTCACAAAACCCTATTCGGAGAATACTGCGAAGTTGATCGATGATGAGGTACGTGAATTGATCGATGGCGCTTATCACCGAACCAAGCAATTGCTCACCGAGAAAAAGGAGCAAGTGGAGAAATTGGCAAATGCCCTGCTGGAGCGGGAAGTCCTCTTTCAAAGCGATGTGGAAGCGTTGATCGGAAAACGTCCGTATGAGGAGAAGAAGCCTTTGGCGGATGCAGTTGCCGATGCAACAGAGATCTCTTCTGAAACACCGGCATCGAGCGAGGCGACCGAATCATCTACCGATAATCCACCGACCGATCAAACGGCCTGATCGAAATGAATGTATCGCCCTCCAAGGAGAATATCCTGAAAAGGATCCGCCAGGCACTGGCCATTGATACACCCGTTCCGTTTCCACAGCGGGAAGTTGCCGAAACCGTTGTGCATCCCTTAGGTCAAGAGATCGAGGTGGAGTTCGCCGAGCGGTTCACCGCGTTGGAAGGGAAGTTCGTTTATTGCATCAACCGACAAGAGCTGGCCTTTCAATTGGGCAGTCTGATCCGTAAAATGGATTGGCAAAAAGTCTATTGCGCCGAAGAGAAACTCCTGGCCGGCATTGAGCCTGTTTTGGGCGATCGTCTTTATTTGGAAGACCTCGGATTGGCCGATGTTTCCATTACCGGCTGCGAATGTTTGGTGGCCCGAACGGGCAGCATTGTGTTAAGTGCGGCACAAGCGCAGGGACGAACCGCCTCGGTGTATGCGCCGATCCATGTATGCATTGCCTATTCCTCTCAATTGGTCTATGATATCGGAGAGGCCTTTCAGCACATCAAACAGGAGCATGGCGATAGATTTCCGTCTTTGGTGAGCTTTGCTACCGGACCCAGTCGTACGGCCGATATCGAAAAGACGCTGGTGGTGGGCGTGCATGGTCCCAAACAGGTCTATCTTTTTCTCGTGGAGGCCTAGTGCTTTCGGTTTTGTAACTTTCACTCGTGCAAAAGCGTATCTATTTTCTGTCCGATTTTCATTTAGGCGCACCCGATGCCGCTTCCAGTTTGGAGCGTGAGCGCGTGTTGGTGCGATTTCTCGATGGGATCAAAGAAGAGGCAGCAGAGATCTTTTTGGTTGGCGATCTGTTTGATTTCTGGTACGAATATCGGCTGGTGGTTCCCAAAGGCTATGTTCGCTTGCTTGGGAAGCTTGCCGAATTGTCTGATCGTGGTATAACCATGCATTTTTTTATGGGGAACCACGATATGTGGGTGAGCGATTATTTTCAAAAAGAGATCGGTCTGTGTGCATATGACCGTCCCGTACTTTTTGAACGACAAGGGAAGAAATTACTAATAGGACACGGCGATGGGTTAGGTCCGGGCGATCGAGGATACAAACGACTCAAAAAATTATTTCGTAATCCGCTCGCTCAATGGCTATTCGGCATCTTGCCTCCGGCGATCGGGATGGGGTTGGCCAACTACTTCAGCCGAAAAAGCCGGGCGCAGACCGGTTCCTCCGAGGAAATATTTTTAGGAAGCGATAAGGAGTGGTTGATCCAATATGCCACGCGTAAGCAAGCGCTGGAGCCGGTCGATTATTATGTATTCGGTCATCGGCATTTACCCATCGATCTCCCCATTGAACCGGGTGCCCGGTATATCAACTTGGGCGATTGGATCCGTTATCAAACCTATGCCGTACTGGAAGAAGGTGTGTTACACTTGCGCGCCTTTGAGCGTTCCGACGCATCGATCATCCGTTCATGAGAATAATCACGCTATATCTGATGGGTAGTTTTCTATGGATGTCGTCTGTATGGGCGCAGTCCGACTCGATCTTTCAGTTCGAACGATTCATCCAGGGCGAGATCCGTTCGTTCACGGCCGATCACCTGGGCAATCTGTATCTGATCGATCGAAAGGATCAGGTTAAGAAACTAAATGCCAAGGGAGACTCATTGGCGGTGTATAATGATGTTCGTCGGATGGGTCCACTTACCGGTATGGATGTAGGCAATCCCCTGCAGCCGATGCTGTATTATGGCGATGGCGTTCGCTTCGTGGTACTCGATCGATTTTTGAATCCGGCCACTCGTATCGATTTGCAATCGAGCGCTATTTTTCAACTGCAGGCCTGGGTTCGCAGTTACGACAATCAGATCTGGTTATTCGATCCGCTGGCCTATTCGTTGCGAAAAGTGGATCTGACCGGTAAGGTTCAGTGGAGCACGCCCGATTTCCGACAGATTCTGGGACGACCATTCCAACCCACCCGGATGTTCGACCACGAACGAAATCTTTATCTCTATGAACCCGGTCAGGGCGTCTATGTAGTTGATTATTTCGGGAATTTGAAGAATGGCATTCAGATCCGTGGTTGGCAAGAGGTACAGGTGGATGCTGGATTCATTTACGGACGAAAAGCCGATACGTTGTATCGCTATGAGATCAAAAGCAGCTTTTACGATGAATGGATCTTGCCGACCGAATTGAAAAAGGCCGTCCAATTTATGATCCGTGGGAAGAAAATGTATGCGTTGGTCCGGGAGGGAGAAGCAGATCGGATTCGGATCTATACCATCCGCTGATTATTTATCGGCGAAATCGTTCACAAATCACTTTTACAAAGAAGAGCAACTAAGTAGCCAGCTTATTGGAGGATCTCGGCCAACTCCTTATCGAACAGGCCGTATTTACCGAATTCAACCACTCTTCCCATTTCTTTTCCGTTCTTGAATACCAGGATGGTAGGTACCAGTGTCACATTCAGCGCCTCCGATAGTCGCCCTACGGTTTTTTTATTTCGATCCACCCCGATCAAGGAGAATCTCTCTTTCGGAAAGTGAGCGCTATCGAGCAGGGCCATCAATTGAGGGATAATAAAATGGGAGTCCTCGCACCAGGTGCCCATGAAAGCAACGATCTCTACAGAATCCTTTTGTTTTCGGAGATTGGTGAGTGCGTCGGGTCTAGCTTTATAACTTTTATAGGTGGGCGCATACCTGTTGAAGCTGGTGTCGGTCTCCAATAGCGTTCGGGGGAAATGTCCTTTAATGGTTTTTTCACCTGGGCGTTCTGAAAACGTCTCATAGGGCTGTGCCCATACACCCACGGAGGCCAATAGGGCTGCGCAAAGCAGAAAAGATTTCACAGTAACCTGCATAGTCATTGCTAAAATAGTAAAACCTACTCGTTAACGCCCTCACTATCCAAACTACCCAAACTCCCCAAACCCCCAAACTGTCCAAACTACTCCCTACAACGTGGCTTTCAGTTCCAGGAAGAATTGTCGGATCTGCTTGAGTGATTGGATGGCGGCCATGCGTTGTTCGGCCTTGTCACCTTTTTTCAGGAAGTCGCGTGCGCCATCGATGGTGAATTTGCGTCGGCGCAACAGGTCATAGATGAGGACGAGATTCTTGATATCGACCGGGCGGAAGAAGCGATCGCCTTTTCGGTTCTTGCGGGGTTGTAAAACATCGAATTCGGTAGCCCAGTAGCGGATCAAGGATTGCTTCTCCTGAAACATGCGGGCCACTTCACCGATAGAGTAGTATTGTTTTTTGAAGAGCTCTTCGTCGTTGGGGATTTCGATCCGGTCTACGTTGGCAGCATTTTCCTGCAAGGAACGTCGGCCTCGTTTTCCCGGCGTGCCGGATTGATTGCTGTGACCAAGGCGAGGGCTGCTCATTTCGATGGGTTCCTCCGCGGGTTTTGGGGCGGGGGTTGGTTTTTGGGGTCGAACCGCCTTCAGCTTCGGGATCGGTGGCGGAGTAACGAGTGTGTCTTCGTCTCCGAATGAAAAGGTTATTTGAGTGAGCGGTTTGGCCATGTCCGATTCTTTGTTGGGTAAAGTTATCGGAGTGAGGCGCTGTTCGGTGTTAACGAACGGGCAGTGTGGAAAAGTATGTGTGAACCTGGGTTAGTCCAGACTTTGATTGCCGGCTGCGGCTTTCTTCAGTAATTGGTCGAATTGTTCTGGCGTCAGATCGTTGTAAAAAAAGTATACCGGGTCGATCTTTTGGCTGAACTTATGTACTTCGTAATGGCAATGAGGTCCGGTTGATTTTCCCGTGCTGCCCACCCATCCGATCACTTCTCCGCGCTTTACGGCTTGTCCTTGGGTGGCTTTTGTACGAACCATGTGTCCATACAGTGTTTCATATCCAAAACCATGATCGATGGTTACATAGTTCCCGAATCCATTGTTCTTATTGCCAGAATGGTTCACAACTCCGTCGGCGGTGGCATAGATGGGCGTGCCTTGCGGGGCGGTAAAGTCGAGGCCCTGATGCATTTTTTGTGTCTTGTAGATGGGGTCGATCCGTATGCCAAATCCACTCGCGATACGGGTCAGGTCGCGATTGTGGACCGGCTGTATGGCCGGGGTGTGCGCCAACATCGTGGCTTTATCCTTCACGAGTCCTTCCACCACTTTGTACGATTGCTCCTGGGTACGCATGCGCTGGGATAGGGCATCCAGGAGGTTGTCAATGGACGAGATGAGCTGATCAGACGGCATCTGTTGGATCTTGGCGATCTCAATGGCTTCTGCTTCCATTCGGGCCCGGGCACTGTCAGGTATCGGGCTGGCCTCGAAGACGGAACGATACACATCGTTATCGCGTTTTTCCAACTCCGCGATCTTGACGTTCACCCCATTCATTTTTTTAGCGAGTTCCTCGTATTTGTCACGCAAAACCCTGTTTTGCGACTCCAGGTATTTTTCTTTCGGCGAACCGATGAATCGGAAGGCCGCGAAGGAGATGAGGCCGGCCGTTACCAGGGAGGCCGCCAAAAAACCGAAAATGCGCAGCAAGCGGACACGGAGCGGGGTCTCATGTTTTTCGTACTGAAGCGTTTGGGTATTGAATATGTACTTGACTTGCTTCATCGGGGTGGTTGACCAACAGGGTAAGACTTGATTCGCTTACCTTTGCGTCAACAAATATACCCGGTAAACCGGAATTGTAACGACCATGACCGCTGCCCAAATCCGACAGGCTTTTTTGGACTTTTTTGCTTCAAAAGGACATGCCATTGTGCCCTCTGCTCCCATCGTGGTCAAGAACGATCCCACCTTGCTTTTCACCAATGCCGGGATGAATCAATTCAAGGATTTCTTCCTGGGCAATCGCCTGCCCGAGCACAAGCGCGTGGCTGATACCCAGAAATGCTTGCGCGTGAGTGGCAAACACAACGATCTGGAGGAAGTGGGGGTTGACACCTACCACCACACCATGTTCGAAATGCTGGGCAATTGGAGTTTCGGCGACTATTTCAAGGACGAGGCCATTACCTGGAGCTGGGAATTGCTGACGGAAGTTTATAAGATCCCCAAGGATCGTCTATATGCAACCGTATTCGAGGGAGATACCAAGGAAGGTTTGCCCGCCTCGAGTATCGCATTGGCAAAATGGAAAAATTTACTCCCGGAAGATCATATCGTTTATGGCAATAAGAAAGATAATTTCTGGGAGATGGGCGATACTGGTCCTTGCGGGCCTTGCAGCGAGATCCATGTCGATTGCCGATCGGACGAAGAGCGGAAAAAGATACCCGGACGAGAACTGGTGAATAAAGACCATCCGCAGGTGATCGAGATCTGGAACAACGTGTTCATCCAATTCAATCGAAAAAAAGACGGAACCCTGGAACCATTATCGGCCACCCATGTCGATACGGGAATGGGACTGGAGCGATTGGTTCGTGTATTACAGGGGAAATCATCCAATTACGATACCGATATTTTTTCCGGCACAATCGAGGCGACCGCGAAGATCACCGGTCAGCAGTATGATGGAAGCGATACCAAACAAGCCGTTGCGTTCCGCGTGATCGCGGATCACATCCGGGCGATCGGGTTTACGATTGCCGACGGACAATTGCCTTCCAACACCGGTGCCGGTTATGTGATCCGTCGTATTCTGCGCCGGGCCGTTCGCTATTATTATTCCTATCTGAATAATCAGCAACCCTTACTCACTCAGTTGATTCCGGTATTAGCGAATCAGTTCGACAGCGTATTTCCGGAATTACAGAAACAAGTTGAGTTTGTGAGCAAGGTGGTACGGGAAGAGGAGGAGTCCTTCTTGCGAACCCTGGAGAAAGGGTTGAAGCGAATGGATGATATCATTGGTGCAGCCCAACAGAAGACCATTGCAGGCAAGGATGCATTTGAATTATATGACACCTATGGGTTCCCGATCGATCTGACCCGTCTGATCGCTCAAGAGCAACAGCTGACTGTGGATGAGAACGGGTTTGAGCAGGAGATGAAGCAGCAGAAGGATCGAAGCCGCGCCGCAGGCGCCATTGACGCGGAGGATTGGATCGTATTGTCGGAAGGCAGTAATGTATTCGTTGGATATGATCAGCTCGAATCGGAGGCACGCATCCTGAAATACCGCAAAGTAACGGCGAAGGGGAAGACAGCCTTTCAGATCGTGTTGAATGAAACCCCCTTTTACGCCGAGAGTGGCGGACAAGTAGGAGACAGCGGTTGGTTGCGATCCGGCGAGGACCGAATCGAAGTGATCGATACAAAAAAAGACAATGACCTGATCATTCATTTTACGCAAGCTCTTCCCAATGATCCCCGTGTACCTGTCAGTGCAGTGGTAGATGCCACGCAGCGTCAATTGATTACGGTTCACCACTCGGCCACGCATTTACTGCACAGTGCGCTTCGGCAGGTATTGGGCACGCATGTTGCGCAGAAAGGATCACTGGTGAACGCGGAACAACTGCGCTTTGATTTCTCTCATTTTGCCAAAGTGTCCGATGAAGAGATCGAGCGCATTGAGCAGATCGTGAACGAAAAGATTCGCGAGAATATTCCGGTCGTAATCAAATCATTGCCCAAAGAAGAGGCATTGGCCTTGGGTGTTATGGCACTGTTCGGAGAGAAATACGGCGACGTGGTACGCGTGGTGATCATGGATCCGAATTATTCGGTTGAATTGTGTGGTGGTACGCATGTGGGATCCACCGGTCAGTTAGGTTCTTTCAAAATACTTTCGGAATCGGCTGTGGCGGCCGGCGTACGTCGAATCGAAGCAGTGAGCGGCGCGGCGGCGTTCACATACACGCAGGAGCAGGCACAAGTGATGCGTTCCATAAAAGAGGTGTTGAAAACACCTCACCATCCCGTCAAGGCCATTGAGCAGTTACAGCAAGAGGTGGCCCAGTTGCGTAAACAGGTTGAGCTATTCGAGTCTCGTCAGTTGCAGGGATTGGTTACGGAGCTGGAAAAAACCGCGATCTCGGAAAAAGGAAGAACGTTCATCGGAGTCTCGATCGAGGTCTCCTCTGCCGATTCATTGAAAAAACTCTGCAACGATCTGCGTACACGCGGCGAAGATCGGTTGGTGGTGCTGACGGCGACTATACAAGCCAAAGCCTCGGTAGCGGTTGGTATCAGCGATGCTCTTGTCAAATCGAGCGGTCTGAACGCCGGAAAGATCATCAAGGAGACGATCGCCCCGTTGATCCAGGGCGGCGGCGGCGGCCAGCCCGGGCTGGCCACTGCGGGCGGGCAGGATTGTACCCAATTGACTGCGGTACGGGAGGCGGTACGGGTCCTTTGACTCCATTTCTTTAACAATTTCTAGAGAGGCACACAGGGGTTGTTGTGTTAGTTTCGTATAATCTTTCATTCAAACTACTGCTTTATGCGCATTTACTTTTTGTATGCATCGTTGCTTTCTATCCTCAGTCTTTCTGCCCAGTCTCCGCAGAATATAAATCGGGAAACACGGGTGATCATTCGTGACGGCGCCTTTGGTGGAGAGAAGCCATTGGTGCTGGTGGATGGGAAAGTGGTGGCGGATATGAATTCCATTTCGCCCGACCGCATTGCTTCCATTGATGTTTTAAAAGGGGAAGGTGCCATCAAACTATATGGATCCGACGGTAAAAATGGCGTGATCGTGATCACGAGCAAAGGCTCAAAATTAGATACGGTTCCTGCCGGCCAAAAGCAAATCTCCAAGATCGTTACCATCAACACCATTCGCAAGAGTGATGGTACAAAGGATACGACCATTATTCAAAGTGATTCCATGACGGTCAATGTGAATGGAGAGCATATCATTGTAAATGGCATGCCATTGGATGAATTTGCCGATCGTACCGGAAAAGAAATGGACGTGCGTGTTTTTCGGATGGGACCGGATCAAGAACGGCGCGAGATCCGACTAGGCAATCCGCCGGGTGCTTTCTTGGGCGTGTCTACCGAGCGATCGGAAGCTGGTGCGCTGGTCAAGGAGGTTTTATCCGGATCGCCAGCGGAGAAAGCCGGCATACAGGTTGCTGATCGGATCACCAGTGTTGATGGACAAAAAGTAGATGCGCCGGAAACGTTGGCCAAACTGATCGGTGCACATAAGCCCGGCGATAAAGTATCCGTTTCCTGGACGCGCGGAAAAAAGAATCTGAAATCGGATGTCGTATTGGATAAACCCGGCGAACCGATCATTCGAGAGGGATTTCCGCTGTCCGACTTGACAATGGGGGAGCCCGGTGAACGGGGGCTGGCCATGCCACGCATCTTGCTGGAGGGAGGAGACGACCGAAAGGTATTCCTGTTCAAAGACGGTGGTTCATTTCCATTCGAAAAACCCACCCAGCCCATTGGTCTCTCCGTACAGGATACCGAGGATGGAAAAGGCGTGCAAGTGTTGAGCGTTGTTGCTGACGGGGCAGCATCCAAGGCGGGTATACAGGCAAATGATCGAATCCTTCGATTCGATGAGATGCCAACGCAAGATGTCGATTCGTTACGTGAGGCACTACAGCGAACCAAGGGGAAGCGATCGGTCATGATTCATTTGCAACGTGCGGGCAAAGACATGCATGTAGAGCTATTACTTCCTCGAAAATTGACAAAAGCAGATCTCTGATCGGATCTGTGTAAATAAAAAACCCGACATCCAAGTGTCGGGTTTTTTTATAGGAGTTGCTTTATTATTTCAAGACCTCACTAAGCTTTTTTGTCAGATTAGGACCGCGCAAGTCCTCCGCTACTACATTTCCTTGTGGATCTACCAATACATTGTATGGAATGCCTTGAATGTTATACAAGGAGACCACGGAGCTTTCCCAGAATTTCAGTTCACTGACCTGCGTCCACGTCAGCTTATCATCCTGTATGGCTTTGGTCCAATCATTTCGTCCTTCCGGACGATCAAGCGAAACCCCCAGAATGGTAAAGTTCTTGTCCTTGAATTTATTGTAAGCCGCTACCACGTTGGGATTTTCCATACGGCAGGGTTTGCACCAACTGGCCCAAAAATCGATCAGCAACCATTTTCCGCGAAAGGATT
The DNA here is from genome assembly GCA_046081925.1 of Bacteroidota bacterium. Classification (GTDB taxonomy): domain Bacteria; phylum Bacteroidota; class Bacteroidia; order Chitinophagales; family Chitinophagaceae; genus JJ008. Next base: position 33,649 of record JBJTWV010000006.1, read on the forward strand.
TGATCGATACCGGATTGCCGTTCACGTCGGGCAGGGTGAATTCAGGGGCTGCCATACCTGCAAGCCCTTTACTCTTACGGATCTCTTCGGCCAGTTGTTTGCGGAACGTGGCCAGACCGGTATGCTTGGGGAATTGTCCACCTAGTTTTTCCAGTCGTTTATCGATCTCTTCCAAGGAGAATCCTTGCAATCCGAAACCGGGGTTGGAGGCCGCACTTTGGTAAAAGCCCAATATGATCACATACGTACTAGGGGTGATGGTACTGCTTTTTAGGGTCGAGTCAGTCAATGTAAAAAGCGACTTCGCTTCCAGAAATATGCGTTCCTGAAATCCGCGTACAAGACTATCCGCGCCCCCTTTTTTCAGGGTTGTATCCATGCCCACTCGTTGCTTCAGGATATTTCGCATGCCATCGTTCAATCGAACAGAGAAATCATGCAATTGCGAAGAGGCGGGTGATCCGGTTACGGTATAGCTTGGCGTAAGTTGTCCATCGATTCGTTCAAATGAAAATTCCACCTGTGCCGATTTGCTGTCGTTCACCACTGCGAACAGTGGGTAAGTTTGTTGCGCTGCCCGTACGTAATAGATCCGGTCTTCGGCAGCGGGTGCTTTGAGTGTAAAGGATCCGTTCTTGTTGGGTTTGACAGAGTCAACAATAGCCGGTCGGTTTGTTTCGAGGGGTACTTCTTCCAGGTATAACAAGCTGAAAGTGGTGTCCTTTAATTTTCCGTTCACCCGAAACCCTTTTTTATCGGAGCCGCCGAACTCACAAGCCTGAAGCAGGAGGGCCGAGCAGGCCATCCACAGAATTTTTTTCATGAGATGTATTTGTGAGGGCAAAGGTAACAAAGAAAAACCCCGGCGTGTGCCGGGGTTTTAGTTCAGTATTCAGAGGCATTTATTAGTAACCGGGGTTTTGGGTAACGATCGGATTCTGGATCACCTCGTTGGCAGGGATCGGCCAGATGAAACGGTAGTCGCCGTATGGGATACCGGCTTGTCCGGGTGTATACGGTGTACCGCAAGCGTACATAGCCAATCCTTGTGCACCATTTACAGCCTTTGCAGGGATACCACCGGTGGAGTAATTCGCTTCCTGAGAGAGGCGGGAGATATCGGGCCAGCGCTTACCTTCCAAAATGAACTCGATGCGACGTTCCAGCAGGATCGCGCGTACCAGATCCACAGGAGTAGCAAAATTTGCAGCTACATATTGGTTGGTGGCGGGTGTGGGGATCGAGCGATTACGCACTGTATTCAGCAAATCAATCGAGCGCTGAGATACAGAGACAGACAAGCGAGCTTCCGCTTCTGCTTGCAAGAGTAATACCTCTGCATAACGAATCTGCGGAGCGAAATCGGAACGACCCACATAGTCGCGGTATTTGTTGGTGAAAATACTCTGTCCGCCGTTTGCATTGGTTCCGCTCACATACAGCAGGGTACGACGTACGTCGTCACAACGCCAGCCGGCATTGTTCCAGATGATGGGAGAGACAGCAACCAGACCACGTCCGCCCAGGTTGGCCGCACCCAGCATAGCGGGCAAGGCACCGTTTACACCGGTATTGTCCAATGCGTCGTTACGAACGGAGAAGATGCTTTCGGTAGAGCTGTTGTTGGTGAAGGGTCCGTCGGGTGAAGCGGTCAAGGCCCAGGAACCGATCGGAGAAACCACGCTGGCAGGCGTCAGCGGATTCAGCACAGCCGGGATCAGTTTATCACCCTCCGTTTTCACGGCGGCCCAGTTACCCATGTGCGAATAAACGCGCATTTTCATGGCAATGGCAGCTGCTTTGGTGGCACGTACTGTACGTGCGTTACCGGTGGTGGTAGCAGCCATGTTCGTTTCGGCAAAGTCCAGATCACGCAGAATGCGACGATACACAGAGTCTGCCGAGGCGCGAGGCAGGTTACGTACCAGATCCACGGTGGATGGAACGTTCACGGCAAAATCACGATAAGGGACGCCGATCTGTGATCCGTTTCCGTCGAGGTAAGGACGAGCCCAATGTACCATCAACTCATGATGGGCCATGGCACGAAGAAAACGGCACTCAGCCTCGTATTGCAGCGCAACGGCAGCCGACACGGTTCCACGGGAACCGGCACCACGGAAGCCATCGATACATACGTTGGATTTGTTGATGAGGGCGTACAGCGAGTTCCAGTGTCCTTCACCGTTTGCATACGTTGCGTTGTATGTGGCTTGGTAAGTGATCTGATAGAAAGCGGCGATGTTGATCACATCTTCGCCGCGGGCATCTCCTTGTTCGATGTTGGCCGCGCCGAACGGATAACCGCGCACCGCACCAAAGTAATCACCGCTCTGTGCGGCATCATACACGCCGTACAAGGATGTCAGACATTTGTCGGCGTTACTGAATGCCACATCTACCGCTACGGACGTATACGGCTGCAGTTCCAGCGCCTTTTTACAACCGGAGAGCAGTGCAATCGAGAGCACTGAGATCGCCAGGAGGTTCAATTTATTTTTCATATTCATTCGTTTTGTAGATGGTGAATTAGAAGCCAACGTTCATACCGAAGGAGACCGTGCGGATCTGGGGAGATACGCTCTGGTCGATACCACCGGCGGTGATGTTATCGGGATCCGCTCCGCTGTACTTGGACCATACGAAGAGGTTCTGGCCTTGTACGAAGAACTTCACACTCTCGATATACCCTTTGCCCACTCGGCTAACCAGGTCACGATCCATCGTGTAGCTGATCACCAGATTTTGCAGGCGGAGGTAATTGCCGCTCTCCACGAAACGGGAGTTGGCAATACTGTTTTGGTTTACGTTGTTGCTAAGTCCCCAGAACAAGCGAGGAACATCGGTTACATCGCCGGGTTTTGTCCAGCGACGCAGGATGGCCTTGCCGTTGTTGTGGATGCTCTGACTGAACAGGGCTTCCTGAGCCGTTGTGTTCATGATGCTGTTGCCACCGGAGTAACGCAACATCACTTCCATATCGAATTGCTTGTAACGGAAGTTGTTCGTCCACGCACCGAAATACGTTGGCACACCCTGTCCGAGGTTCTTGCGATCGGCGAAGCTCATGGTGGTTGCGTTGGCAGCCAGCAGGTTGCCATCGTTACCGTTGTTCACGAAGTAGTACAAGCCGTTTACCACGTTATGGGTAACCAAACGTCCATCGGCTTTGTAGTACATCGGATAACCATTCGCGGTATTCACACCGGCGTATTGGTAGCCATGGATGATATTGATCGGATCACCTACGCGGATCAGGTTGTACGATCCGTTCTGGATGTACGGTACCGGTGTTCCGTTCACTGAATAGAGTTTGGTGATCTTGTTCTTTACGTTCGAATAGTTGAAGGCCATATCCCAACCCCAGTCTTTCTGACGAACGACGGAAAGGTCGATGGAGAATTCAAATCCTCTGTTTTTGAGGGTGCCGATGTTCTGAGAGATGGAGTTACCAGGGATACCGGCGCTGGGCGGTGTGGGAACAGCCAATACGAGGTTGTTCACATCGTTCAGGAACCAGTCAACGTTTAGATTGACACGGCCTTTGAACATACCGATCTCCGCACCGAAATCATACTTGGAACTGGTCTCCCACTGGAGGCCGGGGTTTCCGATGAAGTTCAGGGCCACACCGTTGATGTTTCCGTAAGGGGCCGGTCCGAAGGTGGCCGACAGATAAGGGAAGCCACCCAGGGTGTTACCCACTTTTGCGTAGGAATATTTCAATTTCACATCGGTGAACGTCTTGGTCAGGAAGGCACTGTTCTTCCAGATGGTCTCTTCCGACGGACGCCATCCCACAGAGATACCGGGGAAGCTACCGTAACGCTTGTCTTTGGACAGTGAGCTTTGTCCGTCACGGCGAACAGATGCCTGCAGGAAGTAGCGGTTTTTGTAATCGTAGTTCAGACGACCGAACAGAGACTCAAATCCGGATTTGGAGAAGCTACCGCCCACTTGCTGGGTAGAGGCTGTACCGGAGATCAGGTTCTCTTTCAGGAAGAACAGGTCGATCACGGTCGATCCTTGTACAGAGATGAATTTGTTGGTTTGCTTCTGCACCTCATGACCAGCGGTCAGGTAGAATGTATGACCTTTCGTCTTGAAGTTGTAGTTCATGTAGTTCTGCCATACGGTACGCAACAGATTCTGGTTTGCATTGTAAGCAATACCCGCAGAGCTGTATCCGTCGCCATGGCGAGGATCATAGCTGGAGAAGCTGTAGTCGTTGAACCAGTCGGCCGACATCACCGAGCGGAATTTCAAACGCTTGGTGAAAGAGAGTTCCGCAAATGCATTGTTGAGGATGCGGATCTTGTCGGATGTAAATTTATTCTGAGAAAGCGTGAAGGCCACGTTGGTGAAGTTGTCATCCACCCCTTGCGCGTTGGGACCAACCGGAATGGCATTTGCAGACGGGAAGCTGACGTTGAATCCGCTGGGTCCGTTTACGTTGTAGGGGTTCACGTTCGGCAACAAACGCAGAGCTGAAGCGATGGCGCCGCTGAGTGCGTTGGAACCATTGTTCTGGTCGCCATCATCCTGACGGCTGACAGACAGGTTGTTGCCGATCTTGAGGAAGCTGTTCACTTCATGCTCCAGATTGGTGCGCACCCGGAAGGTTTTATTGTAGTTGCTGATGATCACACCCTGTTGCTTGCTGTAGTTGGCAGAGAAGAAGAAACTAGTCTTCGCATTGCCACCCTGATAGCTCAGGTTGTGTGTCTGTACCAGCGCGTTGTTGATGAGTGCAATGGACTGCCAATCGGTGTTGACACCACCGGGGTTCACACCGGCACGGGGGGCTTGTCCGCGATTCGCCAATTTTTCATTGGTGATGGTTACAAACTCATCCGCATTCAGCAGGTCGAAACGCTTCAGTGTATTGCTGAATCCCATGCTCATGTCATAGGAAACTTTGGCTTTGCCTTTGGAACCTTTCTTCGTGGTGATCATCACCACACCCGCAGCGGCACGAGATCCGAAGATCGCCGTAGCCGAACCATCTTTCAGCACCTCGATGCTTTCGATGTCGGCAGGGTTGATATCGCCCAACGCATTGGAGTTGGTGCTGGCGGCCAGGTTACCCGTAATGATGGGTACTCCGTCTACCACGAACAGCGGACCGGTTGATTGGTTGATCGAGTTGATACCCCGGATGAAGATCCGCGCAGGCTGGTTAACCAGACCGCTGGAGTTCGTAACCTGAACACCAGTGGCACGGCCGGCCAATTGCTTGTCCACCGAAGGCGTGATCAAGTTGGAAAATTCTTTGGCGTCGATCTTGGAAGCCGAACCGGTAAACGCTTTTTTCTGCTGAGTACCATATCCGACCACAACGACTTCCTCCATGACCTTGTCCTCACTCTTCAGCGAAGCATTGATCACAGATTGATTTCCGATGTTGAATTCCTGCGTAGTCATGTCTACGGAGGAGATCACCAAAACCTGTGCGTTGGCCGGCAGGTTCAGGCTATACGTTCCATCGGCTTTGGTTGTGGTACCGGACGACGTTCCTTTCACTACCACAGATGCATTGGCAACAGGATTGCCTTTCTCATCAGTCACCTTACCGGTAAGGGTCCGCTGGGCCAATGCAGGTGCCACGGCGAACACAACTCCCAATAGGAGCAGATACAGTTTTCTCATGTGCATGTTAGTTTTTGAAGATTTCGAAAAAGCCCGTTTGAACGGGCGATTGAAATTAGTCAGTAATGAGGGAAAATCGACTAAAAAACATCGATTTTTTACGAGGGAAAAAGGCCTTTTTCGGACCCATCGGGTTTTTTCATCCCCGAGGGCCATCCGGCCATAAAAAATACCGCCCCGAAATCCGGTTATTTCCGGGATTTTCTGTCCAGGCTGATCAGTATGGCCGGAAGCAGCACCAGGTTCGTCAACGTGGCCGTCACCAGGGTCAGTGAGGTCAGCCAGCCTAGGGCAAAAGTTCCACCGAACTCGCTGAGCGCGAACACGATAAATCCAGCGATCAGTACCATGGAGGTGTACAGAATGCTGATACCCGTATGGTGGATGGTTTCCACCACCGTACGCATTTGGTCGCCGCCCTGGTTGGGCAACTCCTGTTTATAATTCACCAAAAACCGGATCGTTACGTCAATGGCAATGCCCAGGGCCACGCTAAACACCAATACCGTGCTGGGCTTGAGGGGTACCCCCACCCAACCCATCACCCCGGCCGTGATCAACAAGGGAATCAGGTTCGGGACCAGGGATGCCAACAGGATCCGGACCGAACGGAACAGGTACAGCATACAGGCCGCAATGAGCAGGAACGCCCAGAAAATACTCTCCTTTAATCCGTTGATAATGAATCGACTACCTTCCAAAAAGGTGACACTTGTGCCGGTGAGTTCGATCGAATGGGTTCGCTTTCCCCAAGCTGTATCGCCGGCATGTTCGGCACGTGTGGCCGAGTCGGCGTTCAATGCCAGCAGACTATCTCGGTTGAAGAGCTCCTCCGCCCTTTTTTGGATACTGTCCAGCAAACCCGGCAACCGCCGGCTCCCTATATCGGCCATGTTCACGCTAATACGGGTTTGTGCGCGGGTACTGTCCATGAAACTGCCCACGAGTTTGGCCAGGGAGGATTTACCGGTTGCGGAATCCGCCCGGAAATTCAAATACTGCATCAAAGCGGGCAGATCGTACGAAGAGGGGAGCGCATAACTGCCCGGGTCCCCTTCAAAAAATGCTTGTCTCGCAAATTTCAATCCTTCCGCAATGCTCAAGGGGCGGGCTATATCCGGAACGGACTGCAAAAACTGAGAAAGCGAATCGATGTTTTCCAGGTTGCGAAGATTCCGGGTCACCCCCTGTTTCTTCTTAGTGTCCACCACGATCTCCAACGGCATCACGCCTTTGAAATTTCGTTCAAAGAATTTTAGATCGGTATAGATCTTGGAGGTTTTTGGCAGGTCGTCCACGATAAAACCTTCACTGCGCAACCGCAACATGCCCAGCGCAGACAGAACAACAATGATGGCGGTGAAGCCGTATATCAGTTTTCGATGATTCAACGACCAGTGTTCGAGACGGTCCAGCCATTTGTTCATCCGCGCATTCTCCAAGTATTTCGTGTGTCTCGATTTGGGGGCCGGTAAAAAACTCAATACAGCCGGAATGAAGATCAAGGAGATAAAAAACAGCAAAAAGATGTTGGTCCCGGCCACGGCCCCAAATTCTTTCAGCAGGGCACTTTCCGTTAACGCAAACACCGCAAATCCGATCGCAGCGGTGATGTTGCAGAACAAGGTCACGATGCCCATTTTTTCAACCATCGTCACCAACGCTTTTTCACGGTTGCCGGTTTCATTGTAGGAAACGTGATATTTATTCAGAAAGTAAATACAATTCGGGATACCGATCACCACCACCAATGGCGGGATCAAGGCCGTCAGCAAACTGATCTTGTAGCCAAGCAATTGAAGAAATCCCACACTCCATATAACCCCAATTCCCACCACCAACAGCGAAAGGATCATGGCACTGAGCGAACGGAAGAACAGCAGCAGGATCAACGCCGATAACACGACGGAGGCGATCAGAAATAATTTCATTTCATGCTGAACCATCAACGCCACCTGCGTACGGATCAACGGCAAGCCGCTCACATGAATCTCGATCCCATGGTTGCTTCCGAACGAATTGACGCGATCCAAAACATCCTGAATGACCTTTTCTCTTCCCTTGGTGGCTAACAAATCTCTGTTGATACGCAGTCCGGCCAAATACGCATGGCTCTCCGGGTTGTATAACAGCCCTTGATAGAAAGGAAAATTCTCGAACCGATTTCGTAAACTGTCCATCAGTAACTGACCCGTAATATGGTCAGGGAATAGCGGAACGGCGTTCAGTTTTTCGGCGGCCGTATCCCGATACAGTCCAATGGTACCCGGAACGGATAACACATCCTCTACGCCATTCACTTTTTTGAGATCACGGCACAACGAGGCATACTCATTGAATATCGAATCGGTAAAGAACCGGTCGGTCTGTATGCCTACGACCAGCAGATTTCCATCCTCTCCAAATTTTGCCTTGAACGCCTGATAGATCTTGTACTTGGGGTGATCGGTCGGAATGGCACGGGTGAATTCATAGCTCAGCTGAACCTTGCTGGCCTCATACCCCAACCAAGTGGTGATGGCGGCCAAAACGACCAATAAAGCGATCCGGTATCGAAGTATGAATTTTCCAAGCCGATGCCACATACACGTTTAATTGAGGCACAAAGAAACGAAAAGCCTACCGCGTATCGTAAGAAATCCGAGTACTTTTGAATCATGCGCGTGTTGTGTTTGCTGCTGGGGCTTCTCGTGTCCGAATGGTTGCTGGCGCAGCCGATCGGCTCCTGGCGCGAACATCTGCCTTACAACAGCTGTATCGACCTGGCCAATGCACCCGATCGCCTCTTCGTGGCCACGCCCTACAGTCTCTTCTCGATCGGAAAGTCGGATGCAAGAATTGTGAAATACAGCAAGGTGGATGGTTTATCCGAAACCGGCATTCGGGCCATTCACTTTGATATCGCGTCCAATAATCTGCTCGTAGCCTATACCAATAGCAATCTCGATCTGCTGACCCCCGACGATCGAATCAATATTCCCGACCTGTCACGTGCCACCGGCGTAGGCGATAAGACCATACACGCGATCGAATACCTGAACGGACGATATTATTTGTCGACCGGCTTGGGCATCGTACTGGTAGATCCCAACCGAAAACTGATCCCCGGTACCTGGCGTCTCGGCAGTGGCGGACGATCCATTCCTGTCAGGCATTTTGCATTCGATGCCCTCCATTTTTATGCGGCCACTGAAGAAGGGCTGAAATCCATCGCTCGTACCGGAACCAATCCGGCCAACCCCGTCAATTGGGAAGTGATGAGTGGGATCGGCGGACTTCCAGCTGGACCCTGCTCCTTCGCCCAGCCACTCGGAAATGAACTCATCGCCGTTGTTCGCGATACGATCTATCGTCGAACGAACAATCAGTGGACGATCTTTCATGCCTCCGACTGGCCATTGATCAGTGCTCGTATATCCGAAGGAAAATTGCTGTTGTGTCAGCGTAAAGTAAACGGACAAAGTCGGGTGCTTGTTCTCAATGCCGACGGCACCGATTATCGCTCCCTAACGCAATTGGCGTCCATTTCCTATCCCAACCGATCCATGCTGGTGAATGGAGAAGTTTGGTTGGCCGACTTTTATGAGGGAGTGACCCGTTTTCCTCCCGCCGGTGCGTATCAGACCTATTCGATTAATAGTCCGCAAGGCCTGGCATCCGGACAATTGCTTACCAGTGAAGGACATTTTTTTGCAACCGCGGGCTCGGTCAATGCCTCCTGGAATTATCAATACAATGGTGACGGTGTGTATGCCCTTCGGGAAGGGACCTGGAAAAATTATAATCGATATGAATTTTCGGTATTGGATTCCGTATTGGACTTGATCGATGTTGCTTACGACAAACGAAACCGCTCGCTATGGGCGGCTTCCTACGGAGGTGGTGTCATACAAATTACTGCCAATGAGAATATACGGATTTTCAAGCAAGGTGCCGTGTTGCCGGCGATTGGCGATCCAACCAGCTATCGCGTGTCGGGACTATGCTTTGATGCCGAACAAAATCTTTGGTTCTCGAATTACGGAGCCGATCGTCCGCTCGGTGTTCGGACAAGAGACAGTAATTGGTTTCATGTGGCGATTCCTTTTCCCCTCCCCGAGAACGCACTCGGTCAGATCCGTATCGATCCGTTCGGGTATAAGTGGATAGTATCACCGAAGGGTGGTGGGTTGATCCTGTATGATGCCGGCGCTTCCATCACTACTGATGCCGATGATCGATGGCGTTGGTTTCGAAACGGAGTTGGTAATGGCAATCTGCCCAGTAATCAAGTGAATTGTCTGTCGATCGATCGGGATGGTGTGATATGGGTAGGAACAAGCAACGGGATCGCACTCATTGATTGCTTGGAAGAGCCTTTCAATGCAACCACCTGCGAGGCTTTTCGACCGGTTGTGTCCAACGGTCCTTTCGCGGGGTATCTTTTCAATGGACAAAACATCAAACAGATCGCGGTGGATGGTGCCAACCGTAAATGGGTGGCCACCGCCAGCGGGGTATTTCTGATCGACGCGCGCGGCGAAAAAGTGATCCTGCATTTTACGTCGGAGAATAGTGCGCTATTGAGCAATGATGTATTGCAGGTAGTGGTGGATGGGACCGATGGGGAAGTGTATTTCGCCACCAACAAAGGCATCTGTTCCTATCGGGCCGACGCCACTGCTGCCGACGAATCCACTTCCGGATTGCTGGTATATCCCAATCCGGTGCCACCGGGCTATACCGGTACCATTGCCATACGTGGCCTCTCCGATCAGTCTTTGGTCAAGATCACCGAACTAGATGGACGATTGGTTTATCAGACCAGGGCCTTGGGTGGTCAGGCCACTTGGAACGGGACTGATTATACCGGTAAACGAGTGGCATCCGGGGCCTATCTGGTTTTGATCACGGATGCGAATGGAAAAGCACAACGAACGGGACGGATCTTTTTCATTGAGTAATCATGGCAGCCCCCCTACATAAAACAAAAGGATTGGTACTGCGTGCCGTGAAATATGGTGACACCAGTTTGGTGGTGACCATCTTCACTGAATTGTTCGGCTTGCAATCCTACATGGTAAGTGGCGTTCGAAAAGCGACCAAGAAAGGAGCCGGACACGCCAATCTTTTTCAGCCGGGTGCGTTGCTGGATCTGGTCGTGTACCGGCAGGGCTCTGCCTCCTTGCATCGGATCAAAGAATTTCAATGGAGTAGTTTGTATCAAGAGATCTTAAGCTCCGTGCCCAAGCACAGCGTTTGTCTTTTTTTGATGGAGCTATTGCATCGTTGTTTAAAACAGCCGGAGCCGAATCCGGATCTCTTTCATTTTGTGGAAGATTGCTTATTGGAGCTGGACAAGTGTACCGATGCCGTGGCTGCGAATATGCCTTTATTCTTTGCAACGCATCTTTCGTTTTTCTTTGGTTTTCGGATGACAGATGATCAGAATGCGGAGGGCAGTTGGTTGGATCTGCGTGAAGGACAATTTGTGCCGGAGCAGCCCATACACACCGATCATCTATCCCCGGAAGATGCTACTTCAGTACGTCAATTACTCCGGGTGATGCAACCCAGTGAGCTATCGGAAATTCGATTGAATCGCGAATCCCGTCGGCGTCTGCTGCAGGCCATGGAGCTTTATTATCAATTGCATCAGCCTGATTTCGGAACCTTACGAAGCCTCCCTGTTTTGCGAGCGGTGTTAGAGTAATCGCTGGCTGCTGCTCCAATCGTCGGCTAACAAAACGATGCCCGGCTTCTTGCCTTTTTGGAATGAACCCAGCGTGTTTTCCCAACGTAGTGCGGTGGCACCCGAGGCGGTAGCCCAATACAGGATGGTATCGGTCGGGATCGAAGGGAAATGCAGTCGGATAGCTTGCATCTCTTTTGCGATACTGAGTTGCCAATTGCTGCTGTAACTGTCGGTGCCTAAAACCACTTGACAGCCGTGTTTCATCAACGCATCGATAGGTGGTACTTTATTCTCGATGTATAGATTGGCGTTGATGCACAGGCACCAAACCAATGTCAGTCCATGAGTGGAGGCATACGCCTCGGCCCAAACGATATCCTCTTCCGTTGTACTCGTATTATGGATCAGAAAAATGGTTTGTCCATTGGTAAAATGCGGCAGTACCGAACGAAGGGCGCTTTGTCCGGTTACCGGAAACGGAGAGGTGTCGATGCCAAATATGCGGAAGAGACGCAGGTACTCACTTTGCCCGGTTTTGTACAGATCATCTTCGGCCGGATGTTCCTGATTGTGCATAGAGATCACTTCGCCCTCGGTTGCCTCATTGATGAGTTGAAATGTCTTTGGGGAGATGGAATAGGGGGCGTGCGGGACAAGGGATGTACGATGCCCTACCGGATTATCCTGAAGCTTTTTTTTCAATTCATTCGCTACCAATTTGAAGTGGGCAACGGATTCGTCCGCTTTCTCGTCGGTAAAGCTCAGCACTTCCGTAAAGGTTTGCCATCGGATCAAACTCTTGCTTTTGACAGTGGCCGTATCGGCGGTATTGCCAATGTCGCCCACGGCAACGATCCCGTTTTGATACATTTCCTGTTCGGCCTCCTGGATCTTTGTTTGAATGATGCCGGGGTCAAATCCTCTTTTGGTGACCACCGAGCAGAGAAATTCGATGAGGCCGGTGTGCGGGGGAATGACATCTTTCAGGTGACTCAACTCCAGGTGGCAATGCGCATTGATCAGTCCGGGCATCAAGGTCCCGTTTAGTTGTTGCACGTCCGGTCCGGCTTCTTCTGCAGCGACCAGATCGATGATCGTACCGTCATCCTCGGTGATCAATACCCGGTCACGGAGCGTTGATTCTCCATCAAAGAGCTGGTCGGCTTGGAATTTGCGTATAGGCATCGTTATCGGCAAAGGTAATCTTCATAGTTTTGCCCGCCTTATCATGCTCGACCGTTTAGAAGCCATACAAGCCCGATTCGAACAGCTGGGTGTTGCCTTAACCAACCCGGAGATCGTAGGCAATAATCAAAAATTCGCCGCCACCAGCAAGGAGTACAGGAGTCTGGAGAAGATCGTCGTGGCCTATCAGGCCTATAAAAAAACGTTGGACGACCTGGCATTATACAAAGATGCGCTGCATGGTGACGATGAGGAGTTGCGAGAGCTGGCCAAGATGGAATTGCCTGTGTTAGAAGCCTCTCAATCGGTGCAAGAGTCGCAGATTCGGCAGTTGTTGATCCCGAAAGATCCGCAAGATGAAAAGAATGTCATCCTGGAGATTCGCGCGGGTACCGGGGGCGACGAAGCAAGTTTATTCGCGGGCGATCTTCTTCGCATGTACATGCGTTATTGCGAGGGGAAAGGCTGGAAGACAGCCGTGCTTAGCGAGAACGAAGGAACGGTAGGCGGCTACAAGGAAGTTCAGTTAGAGGTGGTGGGAGATGAAGTATATGGAACCATGAAGTTTGAAAGTGGTGTGCACCGGGTGCAGCGGGTACCGGCTACCGAGGCCAGCGGTCGCGTGCATACCTCTGCGGCTACTGTGGCGGTGATGCCGGAAGCAGAGGAGGTGGATGTGGAGGTGAATCCGGCCGACGTAAAAATGGAGACGGCCCGAAGCGGAGGCGCCGGCGGGCAGAACGTGAACAAGGTGGAAACCAAGGTTATGCTTACGCATATCCCCACTGGCACGGTGGTGATATGCCAGACCGAACGTACGCAGCTGGGTAATCGAGAAAAAGCCATGCAAATGCTTCGTACCAAGTTGTATGAAGAACAGGTGCGCAAGCAGGAGGAGGAGATCTCCCGGCATCGAAAAAGTTTGGTCAGCTCGGGAGACCGCAGCGCCAAGATCCGCACCTATAATTTTCCGCAGGGTCGGGTCACCGATCATCGCATCGGTATGACACTATATAATTTGGATGCCGTCCTCAATGGAGAAGTGCAGGAACTCATTGAAGCCCTGCAGTTTGCCGAGAATGCAGAAAAGCTGACGAGGAATTCCTAAGGGGCCGTTGCGGGTCAGTGTTTTCCACCTATTTCTTTTGTTTTTTTACTTATTCCATTGCAATTAGTGATTCCTTAACACCGAAGGGCAATTTTGGAGTGTACATTCACGTTATAAGAAAAAAGCACATAACAATTTTCTCATAAGCAGTTAGTTTTGGTTGCGACCCCTGTTTCTACAGGGGTTTACTTTTTTCCAAAACGGCGGATCGAAAACCAACATCCAGCCAGTGAACCGGTTACATCGGCCCATATATCGCCCGTATCAAAAGATCGGTTGGGGATGAAGTGCTCCTGAACAAATTCAATACCTACCCCGTAGACAATGGCCAGTAGTGTATAAAGGATAAAAGGTGTGTAGATGGATCGTTCGGATCTGATACAGCTCCAATATCCCCAGCAGGTAAGCAATACCAGCACGCCAAATAATCCGACGTGAATCCATTTATCGAATTGGATATCGGATAACCAATTGTATTTGGGAAATCGGGAACCGGGCAGGCATAATAAGATCGTGCTTATTATGAACCAGCCAATGGCCGGTCCGTATCCGGGACGATGTTTCGTCAGAAAAGCGAACATGATATCAGCCCACCATCGAGGCGTAGGTTGCCGCATCCATCAGTCCATCCAATTGGCTGGTGTCGGACAAGGTCATTTTCACCATCCATCCTTCTCCGTACGGGTCTGTGTTCACCAATTCGGGTGCGCTGCTCAGGGCAGGGTTCAGTTCGGTAATGGTACCGCTGACTGGCAGGAAAAGATCTGATACAGTTTTAACGGCTTCCACCGTTCCGAACACGGCACCGCTTTCCAATGCCTTGCCAATGGTATCTACCTCCACGAATACGATGTCGCCCAATTCGCGCTGGGCATATTCCGTGATGCCAACGGTGGCTGTATTTCCATCCAACAGGATCCATTCGTGTTCTTTGGTGTAGCGCAGGTGTTCGGGAAAGTTCATGTGGTTGTATTGAATGACAAAAATACGGATTGAAGGTTACCGTCGACGCTTGATCAATTCTGCTTTGAGGATACGGCAATCGGTGAGCGGGCGATCGCGATCCATTCCGACGCTGGTGGGGGTGCTGGCAATGGCATCCAGTACTTCAAAGCCGGCGATCAATTCACCAAACACGGTATAGTTCTGATCCAGGTGAGGGGCCCCGCCTATGTTTTTATATACCTCTCGGTGTTCGACGGGGATTTTTCGACCCTGCAGCCGAAACCTTTCGGTCGAGTCAAGTCCGCCATCGGTGAATTTTCTTCCGTGTACGATATAAAATTGACTTCCACTGCTGGCTTTTTCGGGATTTCCGTCTCTAGCTGCAGCTAAAGCGCCGCGTTTATGGAAAAGGGTGGGTCGGAATTCGGCCGGAATCCGTTCGGCGGGCCCGCCATTACCGAGGGGTTGTCCGGGGCTGGCATTTTTGGAGTTTGGGTCGCCGCCCTGGATCATGAAGCTCACGATGACACGATGAAACAGTGTGCTGTCGTAGTAGCCTGTCTTTACAAGCTTCAGAAAATTATCCCGGTGCAGCGGGGTGGAATCGGACAATCGAAGAATCAGCACGCCCTGGGTGGTGAAGAATTGCACATCTCTTTTCCGGTCTTTCTTGCTCAGGGGTTTATCGGATTGGGCAAAAGATCCGATCGATAGGAGCAGGAAAAAGGACAGGATCCGAAGGGGGGTAATTATTCTCATGAAAGGGGTTGTTGTTCAAAATACAGCAGCACGTGGTCTTTGATGAAATTTTCCTGTTCGGCCGGATTCATGGGGGGCATGGCTTTGAGTTGCCGGAAGTGAGGCCATCCATCGGCATCGGTCCCTTCCATCTCGTAATAACCACTGTTGGCAAGCAGGCTGCAGACCGCCACGTGCATCAGGTCCTGTTTCTCCTCTTTGGAAAACTTTTCCCGGATCTGTCCAAATTCCTGAATGCCGATCAAAAATAGAATGGTTTCCAGATCGGGTTTTTTCCCGAACCGCTCTACCAGGGAGGCCTCCAGGTTCCACCAGCGTTGTTGCAGGTCGTCGTTCAGTAACATGGCGCAAAGATAGATGCGTTACCTTTGCGGCAAATCGCATTCGCATGTTGACCATGGCTATGTTGCGGCAGGACCCGGGCGGAGTTAAGCAAAAACTCCACAAGAAGCATTTTGCCCCCGTCGAGATCGTTGATTATATCATCGGAATGGATGATCAGCGGAAGAAACTCCAGGCGGAGTGTGATAATCTGTTGGCCCAGATCAATGCCGCCTCCAAGGAGATCGGTCAACTCATGGCCAAGGGCCTCAAAGAGGAAGCGGAGGGTAAAAAGCAGGCGGTTTCCCTGCTGAAGGATCAGCTACAGCCACTCCAGAACGATCAGGCTCAGGTGGAGAAGGAATTGATGGATGAGCTGGTGAAGGTGCCCAACCTGCCGGCCAATATCGTGCCGGAGGGAAAAGCGGCCGCTGATAATGTGGTGGTTAAGGAAGGGGGCAGTAAACCCATCTTATCTCAGAAAACACCCCATTGGGATCTCATCAAGCAGCTCGACCTCATCGATTTTGAGACCGGGGCCAAACTCACGGGAAGCGGATTTCCTGTATACAAAGGGAAAGGTGCCAAGCTTCAACGCGCCCTCATCCAATATTTCCTGGATTACAACACCGCTGCCGGATACGTGGAGTACATCCCTCCCTATATGGTGAACCAGGCATCGGCCTACGCAACCGGGCAACTGCCCGATAAAGAAGGTCAGATGTATCACATGAACGTCGATAATTTCTATTTGATACCGACCGCGGAGGTTCCTGTCACCAATATCTATCGCGACACCATTTTAAAGCAGACCGAGCTTCCCGTAAAGATGACGGCTTATTCGCCCTGTTTCCGAAGAGAGGCAGGCAGTTTTGGATCGGACGTTCGCGGATTGAATCGCGTGCATCAATTTGATAAAGTAGAGATCGTACAGCTTGTTGACCCAACCACCAGCTATCAGGTACTGGATGAAATGGTTGGTCACGTAGAAAAATTACTGATCGAGTTGGAGCTGCCGTACCGCATCCTGCGACTCTGCGGTGGGGATATGAGTTTCAATTCGGCACTCACGTATGATTTTGAGGTGTTCAGTGCCGCACAGGAAAAATGGCTGGAAGTTAGTTCCGTCAGCAACTTCGAAACCTTTCAGGCCAACCGCATGAAACTTCGTTACAAAGACGAACAAGGTAAGATCCACATGATGCATACCCTTAATGGAAGCTCACTGGCGCTGCCTCGTATCGTGGCGGCGCTACTGGAAAACAATCAATCGCCCGAGGGAATACGATTGCCAAAAGTCTTGCATCGATATTTCGGTGCGGAGGTCATCAAATAGAAAAATCCCGGCTGAGGCCGGGATTTTTCTATTTCAGTAGTCCCGACGATGCGCAAAAGCGCATGTCGGGATGCAGACCAAGGCGTCTGCATTTGAGAAGTTGGTTATCTGAAGGAAGCGCGTGGGCCACCAACGGCATAGGTCGCTTGCATGCGAAGGGCTTGACCCAGCGTGAACATGTACATACAGGCATCGTCGGTATAAACCATGTAGTTCATGGTCATTTCAACGGGGGTGCCGGTACAGGTGCTCAGGTGTCCTGAAGAAGGACAACCATAATTGGCTGCGTTGTGCGTGGGAGTGTCGCTTACCAGATCGCTGCCGCAAGAGGCATCGCCCCAGATGTGGCGCAGGTTCAGCCAATGTCCCACCTCATGCGTGGCAGTTCGGCCTTTGTTGTAAGCTGCGAATAACGAGTAGCTTCCTTTTCCAAACGCATTGGTGTGTATCACAACACCATCCGTGGCAGCGCTGCCCCCGGGGAACTGCGCGTAACCCAAAATACCGTTAGATAGGATGCAGATCCACAAATTAAGTTTGATGGTGGGAGAGGTTGGATTGATACCACCCTGGGTGCTTTTTTTCATGGCGTCATTGGTGCCCCAGCTTGTTTTGGTGGTAGACTTTCGGGTCAGTCCGGTGTTTGAATCCCAGGTGAATTTGATCTTGGTATTGCCTGATTTGACCGTGCTGAAAATCGTGGGGATCATGGCCGCATCGGTATTGGTTCCGGCATAATCCTGGTTGAGCACATCGATCTGTGATTGGATCTGGGCATTGCTGATGTTCTCGGCGGTGGTACGATAAAGAACATTCACGTGAACCGGGATCTCCATGGTTCCGTCGGTCAGCAATTTATACTGCTCGGGATGGCGGATGGCTTCCTGGGTGAAGACTTCGATGTCATTGAATCGTTTCGCAAAAGCAGGATCCTCGGCCAATTGTTGCTGCAGGATCTCATTGGAAAAACACTTTCTGCCGGAGGGCGCGCTGATCTCTTCGGCGATTGAATTATTTTCTACTTTACTGCAACCGCCAAAAAAAGGCCGATACCGGCCAATAGCGCAAGGATCTTTTTCATCTGCTGATTGGTTTGGGATGAAGGTGAATGTAAAAATAATTCTACACCCAACGAATTAATCGGCCATTTTCTTGATGCGTGGATTCATCACGGCAAACCAGGCGGGCGGCAACAGGGAGAGCAGGATCATGCCGGGATATCCGGTCGGCATTTGCGGGGAGCCGTCGTGATGCCTGAGGATCTGATACTTGCGGCTGGCTAGGTAATGATGGTCGGAATGTCGGCTGAGCTCAAAAAGAAATAATCGCCCGATCATGTGATCGCTGTTCCAGCTATGTTCGGGCATGGCCCGCTCGTATGTTCCTTCTCCGGTTGCTTTGCGTTGCAACCCATAATGCTCGATGTAATTAACGGTTTCCAGCAACAAGATCCCCATCGCGGCGGCCGCCAAGAAATACAATAGGATCCATCCTCCAAACGTCCAGTAGATCAAGGAAATCAATCCAACTTGCAAGAGTTGAAACCGGATCATCTCATTGTGAAGACCAAACTTCGATCTTCCCTTTTTCGAACATTCCTCTCCGGCGATGTGCCAGGCACTCAGGTATCCCATGAAAACCGTGCGAAACCAAAACGTATAGAGCATCTCTCCGTAACGAGCGCTGCTGGGATCTTCCGGTGTGGCCACTCGCTTGTGATGTCCTTTGTTGTGTTCCGTGAAAAAGTGCATGTAGAGGGAGGTAAGCAATAGACTCTTTGCCAGAAATTGTTCAAATCGATTCACCCGGTGCCCCAATTCATGTGCCACATTGATCCCGAAGCTTCCGCAAAGAATACCCATGGCGCCGATGCGGGCTATCCGCTCCCAACCGGTGATATCGTTGTCTTGCATCGACCATAAGAACAAATACAGCATCAGGTATTGCATGGGCACTGAGAGGTAGAGCAGATAGTCGTAAAATTTATCCTGCCGGGCCATTTCCTCTTCGGCCGAAGAGAGATTTTCGGCTCGGGGCGGGATCAAAAGCTCCAGCGAAGGAATGAGCACCCAAACCAACATCATCGGGAGCCAAACCGTCCAGCCTCTCGCCGTAAAGGCATAACCGGCTGCCAAAAACAGTATAAAGGGGAGTCCGTATTTAAGGGCGCGTATCGATCGCATGATCCAAACTTACCCAATTGCCTCGAATGCAAAAAAATGTAAGAAAATAGCCCTTGTACTGATCGGCAGGGTTAAACGTTTTACCTTTCTTCTCATCTATCAGTCATGCCCGATCAGCAAAAGAACCTTCATCTGTTATGGCGAGCCGGTTTTGGTCCGGCGGTCGAGCAGTTGAACGACCTCGACCGTTATCGGCCCGATCAGTTTTGGTCGGCTCTCGTCGAAGCCTCACAAAAATCGCCCGAGCCCATCGAAGTGGCATCGAATGCGATCGACGGATTGGTCATGGGCGTCCAAATCTTTGCCGAGCTCAGTAAAAAAGAGCTGGATGCGGATCAGCGCAAGCAATTGCAGCAACGTAATCGCACCGGCATCCGCGACCTGAATTCCAGTTGGATGCGAAAGATGGTGAATTCATCTGCACAACTTCGGGAGAAGATGGCCCTATTCTGGCACGGACATTTTGCCTGCCGGAATTTAAATGTCCTCTATCAGCAGCAATTACTGGACATCATTCGACAGCAAGCCCTGGGCAATTTCGGCACACTCCTAAAATTGGTATCCCGGTCGGCAGCCATGCTGAACTTTCTGAATAATCAGCAGAATAAAAAAGATCATCCCAATGAGAACTTTGCCCGGGAGGTGATGGAGCTTTTTACGATGGGGCGCGGTAATTACACCGAGACGGACATCAAGGAAGCGGCACGTGCTTTTACCGGGTGGGCCTCCAACTTTCAGGGTGAGTTTGTATTTCGCCGGCTGCAGCATGATTTTGGAAGCAAAACATTCTTGGGGCGTACCGGCCAATTCGATGGGGAGGATATTCTCAATCGGCTGCTCGAAGAAAAACAGACCGCAACCTTTCTTACGACCAAACTCTATCGGTTTTTTGTAAATGACACGCCTGACCCGAAACATATCGAATGGTTAGCGGGACGGTTCTATGAAAACCAGTATGAGATCCTGCCATTGCTTCAGGATATTTTCACCAGCGATTGGTTTTACGAGAAGAAAAACATGGGTACGCATATCAAATCGCCGGTGGAACTGCTGGTGGGCGTACAACGAATGCTTCCGATCCAGTTCGAAGATCCGAGCGGATTGTTGTTGTTGCAACGGGGCCTGGGTCAGGTGCTGTTCTATCCGCCAAATGTGGCCGGCTGGCCCGGTGGTAAAACCTGGATCGACAGTTCTTCGCTGATGCTTCGGATGCGGGTACCCCGATTACTCTTGGGCGAAGATGACTGGAACGTGCAGGGGAAAACGGACGATGATGTACAAATGGGTATGATGCAGAATATGCAAAAACGGTTTGCCGGGCAAGTCGACTGGTCCATTTTAGAAAAGGCGTTTGAGAAGATTCCCGGGGAGCAATTGCCGAATCGATTGATCGATGCTATGTTATTGGTGAAGCGGGATTACACGATTGTATTGCTAAAGACCTTTGTCAATCCGTCGGATCGCAATGATTCCATTCATGCCCTCACGGCTCATATTTTAAGTACACCCGAATATCAACTCAGTTAACCCGATGCCATGGTGATCCGTCGTAAAGAATTTCTGCAGCTCGGTTCCCTGGCCACGGCATCCCTGTTCGTGCCCAAATTCCTCAAAGCCATGGAGCAACCGGGCTGGGTGCCACCCGGAAATAAGATCGTGGTGATCCTGCAGCTCAGTGGCGGGAATGACGGATTGAATACCGTTATCCCGGTTCGCAATGATATTTATTACAGGTCCCGTCCGCTACTGGGCATCAAGAAAGAAACCGCTCTTTCTGTAACAGATGAAGCTGCCTTGCACCCGGCCTTGACCCATTTCAAGGAACTGTTCGAAAGCGGTGAATTAGCTATTCTGAACAATGTGGGCTATCCCAATCCCGACCGGTCACATTTCAGGAGCATGGATATCTGGCATACGGCCAGCCGATCCGATCAATATTGGCAGAGTGGTTGGTTGGGAAGGTATCTGGATGCCCAGTGTTGTGGTACCGATGCACTCACCAAAGCGATCGAGCTGGATGATGTACTGAGCTTATCCATGAAAGGCGAACAGATGAAGGGAATGGCATTCAAGGACCCGCGTCGTTTATATGGAACGGCCAATGAGCAGTTTTTCCGTTCGCTGAATACCGGTTCAATGCCCGATCATGCCGACGCCCCGGTCGATTATCTCTATAAAACCTTGGCCGAGACCAT
This sequence comes from Bacteroidota bacterium, assembly GCA_046081925.1. GTDB lineage: Bacteria > Bacteroidota > Bacteroidia > Chitinophagales > Chitinophagaceae > JJ008. The sequence goes on from JBJTWV010000006.1 coordinate 55,004, forward strand.
GTCCTCAGCCGATCATATTTTTAAGCAGAGCCGCTTGCGCCCTTCTCAACATAGCTACCCCAATACGGAGTTGGGCAAGAGTTTTCAAACCATTGCCTCGCTGGCCTATTCTGATATACAAACGAAGGTGTACTACCTGTCACTGGGCAGTTTTGATACGCACGTGCGGCAACAGGCACAGCAAGAGCGGTTGTTCCGCGAGATGAATGAGGCGGTGCGTGCGTTCACGACAGACTTGAAAAAACAGAATCGGTTCAATGACCTGCTGTTGTTCACGTTCTCCGAATTTGGCCGACGCGTGAATCAGAATGCCAGTGGCGGAACCGATCACGGCACGGCCAATAATATGTTTTTGATCGGTGGGGGCTTGAAGCGCGCGGGCTTGCTGAACTCCTTACCCGATCTGTCCGACCTGAACGAAGGCGATCTAAAACACCAGGTGGATTTTCAGCGAGTCTATGCTACGGTCTTGCGAAACTGGATGGGGGTGGATGACCGCAAAATATTAGGGGATGATTACACGCCGTTGGATTTTATTTAGGACCCATCGGGTTGATGAAAGTTGAAGGATGAAAGATTCAACCCTTGTACTTCATCCTTCAACTTTCATCCTTCATCTTAATTCACCCCATGCATCATCTTTTTCAGCACGGGGGTGAGGCTGAATAACAATACTGAGGCGATGCCGCACAACACAACAAACACCATGAAAAATTCAAAGAGATTGTGGATGGTGAAGCCGGCGAATACGGGGTATTCGGCTTTGATGATCTTTTTCTCTTTGATGAGTGCAAATTGGGCAGGGCTTAATTGCTTGGTCGTGTCTTTAAAGTAATCGGTGAACTTGATATTATTCTCTTTGGCCAGGTCGTCGTTGATCTCGGCAGCTTTGTTCTTGGCCAGAATATACAATTGCTCGCCACTTGGATCAACTTTTCCATCAAGGATGCCTTTCAGGTCGATCTTCGATTTATCTGCAGCGATGTATTGCTCGCTGGTGGGGGGCAAGATCGCACCCAGTGTTCCTGCCAATGCATACCCGGAGGCGTTGGATAAGAAAAACACGCCATAGAGAAGGGAAGAGAATCGTTTCGGACCCAGTTTTCCTACCAGTGATAAGCCGATCGGACTCAAACAAAGTTCTCCAAACGTTTGGATCAGATAGAGCAGGATCAACCATTTGACCGCCAATAATCCGCTGTTGCCCAGATCTTTTACATTATGGGCGATGATAAAATAGCTTACTGCGATCAGCAACAATCCAATAGCTTGTTTGAATGGGGAGATGGGTTCTTTTCCTTTGGCACGAAGCTTATCCCACAGAATACTGAATGGCACGGCGAAAGCAACCACAAAGATCCCATTGAAGATCTGCACCATGGAGGGGGGCATATCCCATCCAAAAAAGTTACGGTCGGTTTGATTGTCAGCAATGAACGTCAATGAGGATCCCGCTTGTTCGAAAGCCGCCCAGAAGAAGATCACAAAAAATGAAACGATGTAAATCACCCAGATACGATCTCGTTCCACTTTGGTAATGGAGCTGTCAGAAAGGATCAAGCGAGCCAGGGAAATACCTGCTGCGTAGATAACCGAGTAGATCACATTTTGGCCGAGAACGTAAAAGAAGGATAATCCCAGTGCCACGAATAAAATGACGGTCGTGACCAACGCGGTGTTCGAGAAAACGGCTTTTTGTGACTCGCCTTCCTCGTAGTCGCTGGAAACATTGTTTTTGGGTAATCCGCCGATGGCCCGACCCTCCGGAGTGATCACGTATTTGTCCTTCAGCAAAAAGAAGGTAATGGTGCCGATCACCATGGCAATAGAAGCGGCCAGGTAGCCCCATTTGAAGGCATAGATGTCACGATGGCCCGCCGCGTCGGTGATGTCGCCGAGAAGGGGACAGATCAATTGTCCGAGAAACGCCCCCAGATTGATCCCCATATAGAAAATGGTGAAAGCGGTGTCTAGCTTGTTTTTTTCCGCTTTTGGATACAGGCTGCTCACCATACTGGAAATGTTCGGTTTAAAGAAGCCGTTACCGAATATGATGGTGCCCAAGGCGATATACAATAGGGTGGTCGCCAGATCCAGATTGGAATCAAAAATGCTGGCACTGAAAAATAGGAGCAGTTGACCGATGGCCATCAAGCTACCGCCCAATAGAATGCAGTAGCGATTGCCCAAGAACCGATCGGAGATGAATCCGCCGAGCATCGGTGTCAGGTAGCAGAGACCGAGAAATCCTCCGTAGATCAGAGACGATTCTTCTTTGCTCATCATCAGGGCATTTACGATGAAGAGGGTGAGCAAGGTCCGCATTCCATAAAAGTTGAAGCGTTCCCACATTTCGGTTCCGAAAAGTACCCAGAGTCCTTTGGGGTGGCGATTGGATGACATAAGTATTCAGTTGATTAAAGAATAAGCCCGAAGGCAAGCGCATCCAAAATAACCAAAAATGGATTAACCGCCTTTTTTCGGATTATCTTTAACGCGATTCAGCTTAGAACCCTACCGATGAATGTATTGATCCTTGGTTCCGGCGGACGGGAACATGCTCTGTCCTGGAAAATCGCCCAAAGTCCGTTGTGTCAGCAACTCTTTGTAGCGCCGGGCAATCCGGGCACCGCCTCCCTGGGAACCAATCTTCCTATTTCTGTCAATGACTTTCCGGCCATCAAACAAGCCTGTATCGAATATGGGATCGGGCTGGTGTTGGTAGGACCCGAAGATCCACTCGTTCACGGCATTACGGATTATTTGGAATCGGCAGATGAACTAAGCGACCTCATCGTGATCGGTCCTTCCAAACAAGGCGCCCAACTGGAAGGCAGCAAGGCCTTTGCCAAATCGTTCATGATCCGCCACCATATTCCTACGGCGCGTTATCAGGAATTCACGTCAGAAAATTTCGAGGAGGGGTTGCAATATTTATCAAGCCACCCGCTGCCCATCGTATTGAAAGCCGATGGACTCGCCGCCGGAAAGGGCGTGGTCATCGCCACCGATCACGAAACAGCCACCCGCACGTTCACCGAAATGATCCGCGATGCAAAGTTCGGAGCGGCCGGCGCCAAGGTGGTGGTCGAACAATTTCTACAAGGCATCGAGATGTCGGTATTTGTACTGACCGACGGAACCGACTACGTGCTGTTGCCCGAGGCAAAAGATTATAAACGCATCGGGGAAGGTGACACCGGATTGAACACCGGTGGCATGGGCGCGGTGAGTCCGGTGCCGTTTGCTACGGAAGAACTGATGCGAACCATCGACAAGGAAATTGTTCGACCCACGATCAGCGGATTACAGCAAGAGTCGATCCGGTATCGGGGATTTGTATTTATCGGACTCATGATAGACGGGAACAAACCCTATGTGATCGAATATAATTGTCGAATGGGCGATCCGGAGACCGAAGTGGTCATGCCCCGACTGAAATCAGATCTGCTGGAGCTGCTCGTAGCCGTAGCCACCGGCCATGGTGAATTGAAGAACCAAACCGTCTTGACCGATGAACGAGCGGCGGCAACCGTGGTGGCAGTGAGCGGGGGCTATCCAGAGGACTATCAAAAAGGGTTTGTGATCTCCGGAACGGACTCGATCGAACCCCATTGCCTGCTCTTTCATATGGGCACCTCGATGCAAGCGGGTGAACTGAAAACGCAAGGAGGACGTGTGCTGACCGTCACCGCCTATGGAGAATCCATCGCGCAGGCAGTGTTCACCGCTCAATCACAGCAAAACAAGATCCATTTTGATGGAAAATATCACCGCCGTGACATCGGCTATGAATTCTAAAAGTCAAACTCGGAACAAACTCAACTTTCAACTTTCAACATTCAACCAGTTTTGAATTACCACGATTACCTCCAACTCGACACGATCCTGAATGCACAGGATCCCGCCAGTACTAAGGCCGGCAAGCCAGCGCATGATGAATCGTTGTTCATCGTGATTCATCAGGCCTATGAGCTTTGGTTCAAACAGCTGCACACGGAAGTGGACTCCGCACTGGAGCTGATGAAGAATCCGTCGTTGAACGACAATTCGCCCGAGTTGCAGACATTGGTGCACCGGCTCGATCGCTGTGCCACCATCCTGCAGGTATTGGTTCATCAGATCGATATTATGGAGACCATGACTGCGCAGGATTTCCTGGAGTTCCGGGATCTGCTTCGTCCGGCCAGCGGATTTCAGAGCTGGCAATTCAAGGAGCTGGAAGCCAAGCTGGGGTTGAAATTCGAGCATCGTCATGGCCATGAATATTACCTTTCCCAACTTCGTCCCGAGCAGGTGGCATTGATCCGAAAGGCCGAGTCCTCTCAGTCACTATTACAATTGGTGAATGATTGGCTGGAGCGGATGCCGTTTTTGGACAAGGAGGCAGCCGAATTTTGGCCGGCATATCGTTCGGCTTTTCTGAACAGTTTATCGCCTGAGGAAAGAACGGCATCGGAAGCATTTGAGGGCGTTTTTTCGACGGAGAGCGCCGGCCGATCTCTTTCGCCCCGTGCCTGTCGCGCGGCCTTGTTCATTATGTTGCATCGGGGATATCCGTTGTTGCACCTGCCTTTTCGCTTGCTGAATGCGTTGCTGGAGATCGATAATCAACTCAGTCTTTGGCGCTACAGGCATATGAATATGGTGCAGCGGATCATTGGGATTCGGATGGGAACAGGGGGCAGCACCGGCAGAGACTATCTGAAGGGCGCAGCCGACAAGCATTATATTTTCAGAGAGATCGCGGAGCTGACCAGCTTTTTGATGGCGCCCGGTAACATGCCCATCCTTTCTGAATCGGCACAGCGATTACTGGGATTTCAGTTTGCCAAGTAGGCTCAGATACAACGCTACCCCGATGGCAACGGCAGCACTGAGGTAAAAGGGAAGGGATGCGTTTCCGAATGTCCACAGCATACCGGCGATGCCACTGGCCATCCAGATCGAAATACTTTCCATCGAGTTATAGAGTCCGATGGCCGTTCCGCTTTTATCAGCAGGCACTTGTTGTGTGATCCATGCTTTGATCATGCCTTCCGTGGCGGCGGCGTATATCCCATAGAGACTGAAAAGGAGGATCATGGAGTGGGGGGTTACGCCCAAGCCAAATCCGGTATATACAACGGCAAATACCACAAACCCCATTGTGATCATGGCCTGCGTTCCGATCCGTTCGGCCCACCTGCCCAACGGGTAGGCGGTGAGAGCATATACGGCATTGTAAAGAATGTACGCCCCGATCACCCAGGCATCCGCCGGGATGGATCGTCCGAGGAATTCGATCAACGGATCACTGATACTTTTACGCGCCATCAACAGTAGAAAAATATCCGAACTGTTGAAAAGTGCGAAGAGCACCAGGGCGGGCACGGTTTTTCGGAAGGAGGCGGGGGCTGCCTTCCAGTATTTGAAATAACTGAAAAATCCTTCACGGGAGTTGACGGGTAAGCCCGACCTTTTTTCGCGCAGTGTGAACAGCAGCAGCACGGATAGTATGCCGGGTAAAAAAGCAAGCAGGAATAAGGTTTGGTAATCGCCCGGTCTGTAAAGCAGAAAAATAAGAGCCAGCAGTGGTCCGATGGCCGCCCCCCAGGTGTCCATGCTGCGATGAAACCCGAAGACGGTGGCTTTGTTGGGTCCGGCCTCTTGTGCCAGCCAGGCATCGCGCGGGGCGGTCCGCATGCCTTTTCCCAACCGGTCCATCCCCCGAACCCCCAGGATCCAGATCGGGTGGGAGAGCCATCCCATCAGGGGTTTCGACAAGGCGCTCAGGGTATATCCCCATTGAATGAAGGGCAGTCGTCGGCCGAGGTCGTCGCTTCTTTTTCCAAAACATCCTTTGCTGATGCCGGCCAGGAATTGCACCGTGCCTTCCAACCAGCCGATCCCGGCCACCGTGAATCCGATCTGTTGGAGATAGAGTGGGATGATGGGATACAGCATTTCATTGGCCATGTCGGTCAGCAGGCTAACCCAGGCCAGGACCCAAATCACACGGGTGAACGAGGACATATCCCAAGGTACTGAATCGGGTTCTCGCTTCTTGAACTTTCCCTCGGAAATCATTCCGGGCTCCTTGACAATTCAGATTATTTACCACACCTTTGTCCTCATTAATCTTCAGCAGTTTTCATGGGCATTTTCAATTGGTTCACACAGGAGATCGCGATCGATCTGGGTACCGCGAACACCTTGATCATTCACAACGACGAGGTTGTTGTGAATGAACCCAGCATTGTGGCACTGAATCGGAACAATCCGAAGGAAGTGTTGGCGGTTGGTCGCAAGGCATTGATGATGCACTAGAAAACGCATGAGAGTATTCGCACGGTTCGTCCATTGAAAGATGGTGTGATCGCGGATTTCAATGCCGCGGAACTCATGATCCGTGAGCTTATCAAATTAGTATATCCCAAGAAGCCCTTGTTTCCGCCGAGCTGGCGCATGATGATCTGCATTCCTTCTTCCATCACGGAGGTGGAGAAGCGTGCGGTGCGCGACAGTGCCGAGCAAGCCGGTGCCAAAGAAGTATATCTCATTCACGAACCCATGGCCGCTGCGCTCGGTATCGGCATTGATGTGGGAGAGCCCGTCGGAAATATGATCATTGACATCGGTGGGGGTACCACGGGTATCACGATCATCGCACTCGCCGGTATCGTTTGTGATCAATCCATTCGCGTGGCCGGTGATGAATTCACGGCCGATATCATGGAAGCGCTTCGTCGGTATCACAGTTTGCTGATCGGTGAGCGTACCGCCGAGCAGATCAAGATCCATGTGGGTGCCGCGATGAAAGAGATCGATAATCCGCCACCCGATTTTGCGGTGAATGGTCGCGACCTCGTTACTGGTATTCCGAAACAGATCATGGTCAGTTATCAGGAGATCGCCGAAGCCCTTGACAAGAGCATCTTCAAGATCGAGGAAGCCATTCTGAAGGCCCTGGAGCAAACACCCCCTGAGTTGGCCGCCGATATCTATCGTCGCGGATTGTATCTGACCGGTGGTGGGGCTTTGTTGCGCGGGTTGGACAAGCGGCTCATCGCCAAGATCAAATTGCCGGTACACATCGCCGATGATCCATTGAAGAGTGTGGTGACCGGTACCGGTATCGCTCTCAAGAATTATGATCAGTATCCCTTTGTGATGCGTTAGTCCCCATGCGGAACTTCCTCTTCTTCATCCGACGCTATCATACGTTTCTTCTCTTCTTGCTGTTGCAGGTGGTATGTTGGTGGATGCTCGCCAGCTTCGATCGTTATCATGAAGGACGATTTCTGAGTATGTCGCAGGAATTGACCGGATTCGTGAACAGCCGGTACGATCGGATGGAGGATTTTTTCCAGTTACGCGCCGAAAACAATCGGGTGCATCGGTTGAATGACTCCCTGCTAAACCTGCTGGGGGAAAATGATCTGCGGGTCGATACGCAACAAGTGGTACGGGAGGAGGTCACCACCGATACCGCGCAACGTATCCGTCGGTATGTTTATCGCGCGGCAACCGTTATATACAATACGGTCAATGAAGAGAAAAATTATTTCCAGATCGATCGCGGTGCCAATCAGGGCATAAAGGAAAACATGGCGGTGCTGAACTCCGATGGATCGGCCGTGGGAGTGATCGTGCTGGTGAGTCCGAATTTCTCCCAAGCCATGAGTTTGCTGCATGTGCAACAGCGAGTCAACGCCTCCTTGAAGAAGTCGGGCGATTTCGGTACACTGGAATGGGATGGAGCGAACCCCGACCGACTCTTTTTGAAAGGCATCCCGCAGAGTGTTTCGCTGAAAGTAGGCGACACCGTACTTACCAGCGCGTATTCTTTTAATTTCCCTCCCGGTAAATTATTGGGAAGAGTGAGTGCGCTAACGACCGACAAACGAACCAACTTCCACCTCATCGATGTGCGGCCCACGGCCAATTTCCGGAATCTGCAACAAGTATTTGTAGTGGAGAATTTACAAATGACCGAACAGGTCAATTTGAATAAAGCCGCCCGAAAGCGGATCGAGGATCCCAAAAACCGTGCCCAATGAGTTCGTTTTTCCGATACATTTTTCGGGTGTTGCTGTTGATTGGGGTACAAGTGTATCTGCTCAATAATGTGCCGCATCTGCATCGGCTGGTGGTGCCTTCCCTGTATTTCGTTTTTGTGTTGTGGCTCCCTTTTTCGATGAGCCGGCCGGCGTTATTGATCAGTGCATTTCTATTGGGCTTGTCGGTGGATGCGTATTCAGCCTCACCCGGTTTGCATGCCGCCGCCTGTGTGCTGATCGCTTACCTGCGGCCCTATCTGATCAGTATCCTCATGCCCCGGGATACCCAGGAGTTTCAATACCCCGAACCGTCGGTTCGAGCCATGCAATGGGCACCCTATGTAGTATATGTGCTGCTGCTTTCCTTTATTCACCATTTCTACCTGACTTTCCTACAATGGTTGAGTGTGGGGTCGTTCTGGTCTTTCATCGGAAAGACAGTGCTGGGAACCCTCATTAGCTTTTTGCTGATCCTCACATCGGATCTGCTATTCCCCCGTCAACAATCTTTTCGAACCAATACGGCTTAATTCGTTTTTGATTTGGTACACGCGCCTCCGCATGCGTAATTTGTACCCTCGTCCCGTCAGAGATCATGTCCGTTTATCACCAAGCCCGCAGTCGTAGCATCCAGTTTCTGGTACTGGTAGTCGTTTCGATCCTACTTTTCCGACTCTTCTATTTGCAAGTGATCGATGGTCGATACCGGCAGCTGGCCATGGACAATGCCGTGTATGCCAAAGTCATCTATCCCGAGCGTGGGATCGTGTATGATCGAAAAGGCAAAGCGATCCTCAACAACAGTATTGCCTATGACTTGATGGTTACCCCGGCCGAAGTGAAAGGCATCGACACCACGGAACTTTGCCGGTTGCTGGAAATGGATACCGCTGAATTTCGCAAACGCTTGGTCGATGCCATTGTGAAAAATACCTCTGTGCGCCCTTCCGTATTTCGTGGTTTATTGCCTAAGGAATTACAAGCACGCTTTGAGGAGAATGCCTGGAAGTTTCCCGGATTCAACTTGGTGGAACGCCCCCTTCGCTATTATCCATACAACGCCGGAGCCCATATTCTGGGGTATGTACGGGAGGTGGATGCCAAAGACATTGAACGCTCAAAAAATTTCTACCGGCAAGGGGATTACATCGGAAAGACCGGATTGGAATCCTATTATGAAAAAGTACTGATGGGTCAGCGAGGCGTGCAGTACATGATCAAGGACAATAAAAATCGGTTGGTGGGTCACTATGAGAATGGTGATTTCGATACGGCCTCTGCGGCCGGCCGCGGATTACGCACCCACATCGATATTGAATTGCAGCAATTGGCCGAGCGATTGATGAATAACAAAGTGGGTGGAGTGGTAGCCTTGGATCCAAAGACCGGCGGTATTTTGGCTATGGTGTCCGGACCCAACTATAACCCCAGTGATCTGACCGGCCCCGAAGGCAGCAACAACTACAGCAAGATGGTACTGGATGTGACCGGCCCCATGCTGAACCGAGCCGTGGCCGGTCGATACGAACCAGGTTCCACCTTCAAACCCCTGGGCGGATTGATAGCGTTGGGAGAAGGGGTGATCGATGCCGGTTACGGATATCCTTGCGGTGGACGATATAACGCGTGCGGACACGGAAAACCCGCCTGTACGCATGCGGGTGGCGGACATGCCGCCAACTTGCGATTAGCCATTGCCAATTCATGCAACTCCTATTTCGCACATATTTATCGACTCACCGTGGATCAACCCAAATACGGTGGCGTGAAAAACGGGTACCTGCACTGGCGGCAATATATGAATGCGTTTGGCCTGGGTGTGAAATTGGGCGTTGACCTTCCGGGTGAGAGCGCCGGAAATATTCCGGATACCTCCGTTTACAATAAGGAAAATGCGAACCGGTGGACTTCCTGTACGAATCTGACCTTAGGGATCGGTCAGGATAAGATGCTCACAACGCCCCTGCAGATGGCCAATGCCATGGCCATCATTTGCAACCGAGGGTTTTATTACACGCCGCATCTGGTCGAAAAGATCGATGGGGAAACCGAACGGGATTCTGCCATGATGAATCCCTACCGAAGAAAACACAACGTGCTGAGTGGCATCTCCGATTCAGCTTATCGGTCGGTGATCGAAGGCATGAGCGATGTGGTCAAATTCGGTACCGCACGTGTTGCGCAAATACCCGGTATGGAAGTGTGTGCCAAGACGGGCACCGCAGAGAACTACACCATTTTGGACGGCCGCAAGATCAAGTTGCCCAACAATTCGATGTTCGTTTGCTTTGCTCCCAAAGAAAATCCGAAGATCGCCTTAGCGGTATTTGTTCAGAACGCCGGATATGGTGCCACCTGGGCCGGACCGATCTCGAGGATCCTGATCGAGAAATACCTGAATGACACGCTGAGCGTAAAAAGCAGATCCGATTCAGTTCGCATTTCATCGACCAATCTGATGCCCGCTTATTTCAAGCGACTGCAAATAAAAGAAGATTCCCTTCGGGCTCGGGAGTGGTTCAAGATAACAAAAGACAGCTCCTATTTAAAACGGATCACCCGGACGGGCGGCAACAACACACCTGATGGTCCTGCGAAACCCTACCCACCGATGCGGGAGTCGGCTTGGCTGATGGACGCCCGCAAGAAAACCGGAAAGGAGGCCGCGCTTCATTCATGAGACCACAGCAAGGCACCATATCAAAAGGGGTGGACTGGAGTTTGTTTTGGATCCTGCTGGCACTTTCCACGATCGGGATGCTGGCCATCTTCGCAGCCACGTATCGGGAAGGAGATCCTCTCCTAGCCAGCTGGATCGGATTTAAAACAGACTACAGCAAGCAACTGTATTTTTTACTATTCAGTCTGTTTTTGGGATTTGTGGTGTTGCTGGCCGACAGCAAGTTTTTTTCCGCAACCGCCAATCTGGGATATGCACTGGGTATCTTTTTTCTATTACTGGTTTTCCCTTTTCACTCGAACATCAAAGGAACGGAATCGATCATTCGGATCGGGTCCTTCAACTTTCAGCCGGCCGAATTCGTAAAACTGTTTGTGGCGCTGGCGCTCGCAAAATACCTGAGCTTACCGGAAGTCGATTTCAAGCAAACACGCTCCCAACTTCGGGCAGCGGTGCTGGTGCTTTTTCCGGCCTTGCTTTGCATCCTGCAGAGTGAAACAGGGTTGGCCTTGGTGTACACCTCTTTCTTCGTCGTGATGTATCGGGAGGGATTGCCGGCCAGTATACCCGTGATCGCCATCGCGGCCGTGATGCTGGTGGTAGCCTCCATACTAGTGGCACCCAATACACTTGCCATTATTCTTACCCTGACCGCCTTGATCATTTTGTATGTGCAGCGCCGGTCTTTCAAAAGGCATCGCGGATTGTTCACCACCATCGTAGCGATCTGGCTGCTGGCGGTGGGCATTCAACGATTGGCCGTGCCCTTCATCTTTAATAATGTATTGCAAAAGCACCAGGTGGAGCGTATATATGATCTGTTCGGTAAGGACAATCCATACCGACAGGCCTCGGATTCCATACGCCCGGCCGTAGATCTCAAAAAGAAGGAAAGTGGCACCAGCTATAACGTTCGTCAATCCAAGATCGCCATCGGTAGCGGACGCTTTGCAGGGAAAGGATTGCTGAGTGCCACACAAACCCGATATGATTTTGTGCCGGAACAACGGACCGATTTCATTTTTTGCACCGTGGGCGAAGGCTTCGGATTCGTGGGGAGTTTTCTTTTGTTGGGATTATACCTGCTGTTGTTGATGCGCATCGTCGTCATCGCCGAGCGACAACGAAGCACATTCAGCCGCGCATACGCATACGGCGTCATGTCGGTTCTCTTTTTTCATATGGTGGTGAACATCGGTATGACCATCGGCTTGATGCCTGTGATAGGTATTCCGCTGCCGCTGATCAGCTATGGCGGTACCTCCTTGGTCACCTTCTCTCTGTTGATCTTCATACTCATGCGCCTGGATGCCGATCGGCAGATGGTGCTTCGATAAAACCTCATGAACTATTACCCACTTTCGGAAGGCAGTTTTACGATCGATCAGACCAAGGTGTTCATTCCATTCGACACACATCGGGATGTCTTGCGCGACCGACCGACAGGCAGTTTGTTGGTCGAGATACAGCCTTTTGTGATCCAAACGAAAAAGGATGTATTGCTGCTGGATACCGGATTGGGTTTTTCCATTGACGGCGAATTGCAGATCCACCGAAATCTTCGTGCTTTGGGTTTGCTGCCCGAGCAGGTGACCAAGGTATTGCTCTCGCATTTACATAAGGATCATGCCGGCGGAATTGCCAGGGGCGACGGTTCCGATCGAACCCTATCCTTTCCCAACGCGAATTATTTTATTTCTGAAAAAGAGTTGGCTTTTGTCCTTGAAAAAGGCATGCCTTCCTATCCGGCAGATGAATTACGCATCTTGATCGACCATCCGCAGGTGCAATGGGTTTCCGATGGGCAACCCATTGATGGATACATTGAGGTGGCGCAAAGTGGCGGGCATTGCCCGTTTCATCAGGTATTCCGAATCCGGGAAGACGATCAATTGATTTTCTTCGGGGGCGATGAAGCGTCTCAGCTACAGCAGATGAAGCATCGATTCGTTGCCAAATATGACTTTGACGGGAAAAAAGCACAACAGCTTCGGCAGCAATGGTGGGAGCAGGGTGAGCAGGAAGGCTGGACGTTTCTTTTTTATCATGACATCCAACGGCCCGACTGGTCGTTCAGAAAATAATCGATTACTGAAAACGGCGCCTTCCGCCGGGCGGAGGTGGCCCCCCTCGTTGTTTGCGACGATCCCGAATCATTTTGATCACCTCGTGGCGGAACCGATCCTCTTCCATGAAAATTCGATCGGCTCTTTTTTCATCAAATAACTGGCGAAATTCCTTCCGGTATTTGAGACGCAGTTCGATCGCCTGTTGTTGCATCACCAGCCGGTCGCCCCGATTCTCACGATGCACCTTGGCAAAATCTTTCATGTAACGTTTGAATACGGGATTGAATTTTTCCCGTTCGGCCGGCGTCATTTCCAGATTCGTTTGAATGAACTGGCTCATGCGTTCCGGTAATTTGGGATCGGGCGGACCATCTTCCTCGGGTGGGCCCGGTGGTTGTGCCCAAACGGACAAGCCGGATAGCAAAAAGGTCAATATCATCCATATCGATCGCATATCACTCATTCGTTTCAGTCTCGGTGATCAATTCAGATTGTTCCAGAAAATCAGTCAATTCCTGTTCCGTAACATCTGTCAACAGGCCAGCCGTATTGATATGGCTGTTATCGATCTGTGCCGTTTCCTGTCCGGTCATTCCAGCCTCTACAAATTCTTGTAACAGGGTTTGTTCTTTTTCGTTGAGTTGCTGAAGGTCCTTCTCGTAGGCGGAGATCACTGCCTGTGCGGTAGCGGGTGCGTCAGCCGGCTCATTCTTGCCCAGCCACACAAAAATGCCCGTTACGACAGCGGCCGATGCCACCGCAAAACGAAACCAGTTTTGCCGGAAAAGTGGAATGACGCGAGCGGGCTGTTGGACAGGTACCTCCACCGGTTCGGCGAAGTAACCGTCGGGAACGGAATAAGGCGTCTGACGGGAGAGCTTGCTGAGCGTGGGCGAAAGCGTGCTTAATTCCTGCTCGGCTTCTTCCTGCCGGATCCTGGCCATGACCTGTCCGGCAAGTCCCTCAAAATATCCTTCGGGTACGGCATAGGGCATCCGGGGTGCTTGACCGGATAGGGTGCTGTTCAGTTCCCTCAGCTCGTTTTGTATGGAAGTTTGCTCGGACATGCTCAATTCGGGAAGTAAGATAAAGATCGGCGTTTAAGGTTTAACGGTTCAGGAGATAGTCCTCCACTTTTTTAACGGCATGATGATAGCTGGCTTTCAAGGCCCCTTCGCTGGTGTCCAGTACCCGGCTCATTTCCTCGTAGGGCATCTCGTCATAGTACCGAAGGGTGAACACCAGCCGTTGCTTTTCGGGCAGTTCCTGAATGGCCAATTGCAGCTTCCATTCGGCCTTTTCTGCGTCAAAGTGCTGGTCGGCCCGAATCTTTTCTGACAGATTTGCTCCGCCTTCCTGATCCAACGACACGGAGCCTTTTCTTTTCTGTTGCTCCAAATAACTCAGGCATTCATTGGTGGCGATCCGATATAGCCAGGTATATAACTGACTGTCTGCCCGAAATCCCTCCAGCCCCTTCCATACACGGATCCATACATTTTGCATCACATCGTTCGCGTCCTCGTGATGAACGACCAGCCGGCGGATATGCCAATACAAGCGCTCCTGATACGTGCTAACCAATTGCGTGAAGGCAGATTCCTTGCGGGCGGGCTCCTGAAAAGCCTGTAGAATTTCTGAATCGGTGAGCAGCGGCATGAATGCTGTAAGACAGGATGATGGCTGTCTCGTTTAACAAGAATCAACCTTTTTTTCTGGCCATGGCTCGTTTGGCTGCTGCCACGATATCGGGGATGTCCAGTCCGTATTTTTTCAACAGCTGGGCCGGGGTACCGCTCTCGCCAAAGGTATCGTTGGTGCCTACGTATTCGATGGGCGTGGGGCAATGTTTGGCAGCCACCTGAGCCACCGCGTCTCCCATACCGCCGATGATATTGTGTTCTTCCGCAGTCACGGCACAACCCGTCTTTGTAAGGCTGCGAATGATCGCCGCTTCATCCAATGGCTTGATGGTATGCAGGTTTACGACTTCCACGCTGATGCCTTCGGCTTCCAATTGTACACCGGCCTGGATGGCATTCCATACGAGGTGACCGCAGGCAAAAATGGACACATCGGTTCCTTCAGAAAAATACTGGGCTTTGCCGATGATGAAATCGGATTCTTGCGTGAAGATGGGCCAGGCGGGTCGACCGAACCGCAGATACACAGGTCCTTCGTATTCTGCGATCGCTTCGGTGGCGGCTTTGGTCTGCGCGTAATCGCAGGGAACGATCACCGTCATGCCAGGCAGCATCTTCATCAATCCAATGTCCTCGAGAATCTGATGCGTGGCTCCGTCTTCACCGAGGGTGAGTCCGGCGTGCGAGGCACAGATCTTAACGTTTTTGCCGCTGTAAGCGACGGACTGACGGATCTGGTCGTAGACTCGTCCGGTGGAGAAGTTGGCAAACGTGGTGGTGTAGGGAATTTTTCCGCCGATGGTCATGCCTGCGGCTACGCCGATCATGTTGGCTTCGGCGATGCCGCATTGAAAGAATCGTTCGGGGAACTCCTTCATGAACTGATTTAATTTGAGAGAGCCGGCAAGATCTGCGGTGAGCGCCACGATGTTCGGATTCTTGCGGGCGGCGGCTACGATGCCGTCACCAAATCCGCTGCGGGTGTCTTTGTTGCCGGTCGATGCGATGTCTTTGAGCATGGGGGAGTTTGTTGCGACAAAAGTAGTTTCATTCGATGCGTGAAAAAACGCATGAGGAAAAGTTCTCGATTCCGTGGAAAACAAAGGTTATTTCGAGAGAACGGTTTCGCCGTTGCGATAGCGACGTTCCCAATTCCAGGCGGTGGCCATGATTTCGCGGATGTTGTATCGAGCGGTCCAGCCCAGCTTGGTTCGGGCTTTTTCGTTGTTGGCATAAATGGCCATCACGTCACCGGGTCGACGGGGACCGGCGAGCCAATCCAGTTTTTGATCGGCTGCTTCTTCGAATGCCTGGATCGTTTCCAGCACCGTGATGCCGGTACCGCTGCCGAGGTTGATCGCTTCACACGTATGTGTGGCAGCTTGCTGTTGCAGGTATTGCAAGGCTTGAGTGTGGGCACGGGCCAGGTCGCAGACGTGAATGAAATCGCGCAGGCAGGATCCGTCGCGGGTCGGGTAATCGGTGCCGTGGACGGTGAGTCGGTCGATCACGCCCAGCGCGCTTTGGGTGATGGCCGGCACCAGGTTTTGTGGTTTGCCGATGGGCAGTTCACCGATCATGCCGGAGGGGTGGGCGCCGGCGGGATTGAAATAACGAAGCAACAAGGCCGAGCAGGGGGCGGCTTTGACGAATGCCTCCACGAGTTGTTCGCCGATCTGTTTGGTGAGTCCGTAGGGTGAAGCTGCCGATCGAAGCGGTGTCTCTTCCGTAACAGGAATGGATTCGGGTTCGCCGTACACGGTGCAGGAGGAGGAGAATACAAAATGGGGGATCTGATGGTCTTGCACACAGCGCAGCAAGTTTACCAACGATTGAATGTTGTTTTCGAAGTAGAGCAGGGGTTGTTCGACCGATTCGCCCACGGCTTTGTAGGCGGCGAAATGAATGACGCCTTCGATGTCGGGGTGTTCTTCGAAAACGGCCTC
The DNA here is from genome assembly GCA_046081925.1 of Bacteroidota bacterium. Classification (GTDB taxonomy): domain Bacteria; phylum Bacteroidota; class Bacteroidia; order Chitinophagales; family Chitinophagaceae; genus JJ008. The sequence goes on from JBJTWV010000006.1 coordinate 71,384, forward strand.
CGTATCATCCAGGGAGCAAAGGTCTATCTCGTAGTGCGCGAACTTTTTTCCGGTGATGGATTCGATGCCGAGCAGCATGCGGGCATCGGAGCGACTGTGGTTGTCGATCGAAACGACATCGTATCCCTGTTCCAGGAGATCGACGATGGTATGCGAGCCGATGTAGCCGCTTCCGCCGGTGACGAGAATTTTAGACATGGTGGTGTCTCACAAAAATCGGTCAATAATGGCAATCCCGGTGCGATCAGAATAAACGGGTCAGCGCATAAATGCCGGCAGCCAGTAAGGCGCTGATCGGGATGGTCAATATCCAGGCCCAGATAAGGTTGAGGGTAACGCCCCAACGTACGGCCGACAAGCGTTTAGTGGCGCCCACGCCCATGATGGAACCGGTGATGGTGTGGGTGGTGGAAACGGGGATGCCCATTTGTCCGGTGAAGAACAAGGTAAATGCACCCGAGGTTTCTGCGGCCACGCCTTCGAGCGGGGTTACTTTGGTGATCTTGGTGCCCATGGTCTTGACGATCTTCCATCCACCGCTCATGGTACCGATTCCGATAGCCAGGTAGCAGGCTACCGGAACCCAAGCGGGGAGTTGGGCAAAATCCTGGATCTGTCCGCTTGCGATCAGGGCTGCCCCAATGATGCCCATTACTTTTTGTGCGTCGTTGCCGCCGTGTCCAACGCTGAATGCTGCTGAACTGTACAATTGCAATTTCTTGAACATGTTCGCAATGGTGTAAGCGGTGGGGGTTTTGAATTTTTCAACGTACAGATACGTGAGCATGAATAAAAGAGCCGTCAACAAGATTCCCCAAACGATGGTGTGATTTTCGGACTTGAGGATATCTTTTTTGAAAGAGCTTTCGATGTTGAAGGTTTCAATCTTTTTGCGAACCTTGTCTTTGAATTGGGGCAGGATGGGGTAGATCGCATTCAGAGCCACCAGGGTGCTGTCGAGGCTGATCTTTTTCTCCAGGTATAGTTTGAGGGGTTCTTTGTACTTCTCCGTTTCTGTTTTCGCTAGGTCGAATTCATTCTTGGTGTCAGGCTTTTCTACCGATAAGGCCTCCAGCACCAGGTAATTATTTACGTTGCGTACATCGTCTTTCAGTTTGCTGATCTCGATCTCATGCAGCAAACCTTTTTGGTAGGCGTATTGAGCAATGGAATCGGCTCCCAGTTGATCGTAATTTTTGACCATGGGGGCCAGCTCCTGAAATACGTCGTTTGTTTTATTGTATTTCTTTTCAGCGGAGGTGAATTTGGCTTGCAGCAGGGAGTCACCAGGTTTTTTACTCAACTCGGACTTAGCCTTGGCCAGTTCAGTAGTGTACTTGTCGAGCTTGATGAATTTCTTCAATCCCTCGTTCATCTTGTTTTCTTCGAATCGGTCAAAGAGAATGAGTGTCAGCAAGGTGGTCACGATGATGAGCCCCATTCGTAACCAGATGTTCCGCATCACGGTGATGATGGTGATGAAGATGGATATGAGCATCCCGATCAAGGGGGCCAGGAAAATAAAGAGTACCGTTTTCAAAATGGTATCACTCTCTACGATGCTGGACCAGGAGATGTTTCCTTTGGTTATGAGGGCGTGGGTGATGGCGGCTCCGGCAAATCCGCCGATGAGGGTGTGTGAGGACGAAGAAGGGATGCCATACCACCAGGTGAGTAGATTCCAGATGATGGCCGCGATCAGTCCCGACAAGATCACGTGCAGGGTAATGAATTCTTTGTTGACGGTCTTGCTGATGGTGTTGGCGACGGCATGGTCTTGAAAGATCCAGTAGGCGGCAAAGTTGAAGATGGCTGCCCACAGCACCGCTTGAAACGGAGTCAATACCTTGGTGGAGACCACGGTGGCAATGGAGTTCGCGGCATCGTGGAAACCGTTGATGTAATCAAATACGAGTGCCAGTATGATGATGGTGATCAGCAGGGTGGTCATGTCGCTTAGGCGTATTTGATGAGGATGGACTCGATCACGTTGCTGGCATCTTCGCACTTATCGGTGGCGATCTCCATCACTTGATAGATCTCTCTTTTTTTGATCACTTCCTTGGCATCGGGTTCGGTGGCGAACAGGTGCTCGATGCTCATATCGAATACATCATCGGCCTGGTTTTCAATGCTGTTGATCTTGACCAAGGCGTCGGTGATCTTCCGCATATTCTTCATGTTGCGTAGTTCCGTCACGGCGTATTTGATCTGTATGCATCCCTGGTCGATGAGGTCGGCGAATTTGTGCATGCCGGTTTCATTGGGGTTGACCCGATAGAAATTGATCTTTTTGGCGGAGGCGTAGATGTAATCGGCGATGTCATCGAGAGAGGTGGCCAGCGCGTGAATGTCTTCCCGGTCGAAGGGCGTGATGAAGTTGCGCTCCAGCTGGGTGAAGATGTTGTGGGTGTATTCGTCGTTGGTGTGTTCCATGTCCTCGACGATCTTGATCAGCGCGGCCCGTTTATCATAATCGGGTTCGGCAACCACCTCCTTGAGTTGTTTGCTCATCAGGGCCACGTTCTCGGCCACCTTTTCAAAAAGCTCATAAAAGATCCGGTCTTTCGGCATGAAGATCTTCATCAAGGCATTGAGTCCGTTCATATGAATTCCCGCGGGTTTGAAAGCGGCCTACAAATGTATGTCTGGGAAGCGGGTGCCAGAGTGACACAACGAAACTTAATGATTTGGTAATATTGAATTGAGGCTATTGATAATCAGCTTATAAAAGCCGGTTTCCCGTCTTAGAAATTGATCTGCCCCTGAATCCGAAGCAGCCGTCCTTTTTGTAGGTTATTCTGCAGCGTAAAATCCTCGAATCGGCGTGAAGAGATGGTATACATCATAACCAGTTCGAATTGCTTGCCAGGTTGCCATTCAAGGCCGATCTCCAGCTCTTTTACGTCGTAGCTGCGAGCATCCAGTTCATGTTTCTTTCCACCGTCATAAACCTGGTAACGGGTAAAAGGTATCAAGACCTGCCCATTCTTTAGTTTGGTTAGGTAAGATGCTTGGACGTATCCACCGGAGAGGGGCGCCTCCAATACGGAATCCGTAACCTTGTCAAAACGAGGTCCTCGTCCTAAGTTATACTCCGCCTGGATTCCAAAAGGTTTTGGGTACAGGGTGAAAGAGGCTGCTGCTCGACGATCAAGATACGTGAGGTCCGATCGGGTTTTTACTCCAGTGGAAAGTTGGTCGCGCGTAAAAGTATATTTACCGAAATACCCCTGGATACCTGTTTCCAAGATTTGTTTGCCGACTTCAAACGGCCAGGTGAAACGGGCAACGGCGTGACGATTGTTATTCTGTTCGGGTCGATTCGCGGTTTGACCATTGTAAATGCCCAATCCAACGATGCCGTAATCGCCACTTCCTTTCAGCCCGTCTCGCACGAGGTCGCTAAATACCTTTCTTTTTTCGGTGGGAGCCCAATAAAAGAAAATACCCATATCACGTTCGTTTGAAACTGCACTGTTCAGCGCATCTGCACGATCCAGGGGTGTTCGATTTTGGCTGGATTGCATGTTTTCGAAGCCATAGGGAACTTTACTTTGCCCAACTCGAAACCTGAACTCATTTTTCTTATCTAATCCAATATCGAAATATGCATCTCGCAGCTGACCAAAATTGAGTGAGGTGCTGGATGCTGAGCTGGCAAAGTCCGGTTGCACGTAGAAGTATACCTGCGGGCCGATCTGACCAAAGAAAATGATGCGAACCCGGCGAAGAAAAAAACCACCGTTATTCCCCCAGCTGCGATCACATTGTTCGCATCGTAACGATGGGTTTGTTTCAAATAATCGGTTGTACCTAGCTTGCGCGTATCCCCGAATGGAGAATGTCTCGTACCATTTTTTTGGCTTTTCCTCAGTCTGAGTTTGAGCTGTTGCTGAGCCAGCCGCAACTATAAGAGCGATTGATATAAAAAGTCGGCGGAGATTTTGGAATTGCATGAAGCAAAACTATTCCACCTGTATGGTAATATCCCTGTCATACTTGCTTGGTAACAATTTGATAACATGCGACCCGACATCCGTAATATTCTCGTAACAATCGGGTAACCATTGCTTAACAAGGGGTTAATGTGGTGGTAACACCCCCAAGGCACTTTTGCGGAAACGAACCCGACATGAGTAAGCCCATCAGAGTTTGTATCACGATTTGCCTTTTATTGATCGCTCAAGTTTCCCTTGCACAATCTGTTCGCTTATCGGGTAAAGTCACCAACACCAAAAATGAACCGCTGGGAGGGGTGACCATAAAAATTCAGGGAACGAATACGGGTACCATTACGGATTATGAGGGACGCTTCATCTTGAATCTATCTATTGGTCAGAAGTACTCCCTGAACGTATCAACAGTAGGTTATCAGCCGAAATCGGTCGAGGAGATGGAAGTAAGAGCCGGACAATTCAACGAGCTTAATATAGTGATGGAGGTAAAGGAGAAAGTTTCCGAGGGGGTTACCATCACATCCAAAGGCTCTACCGCCCGAAAAGAGACCGTCAATGCCCTCATAACATTTCAACGGAGTGCGAGTACCGTTGCTTCAGTGATCGCAGCGGAAACCATTCGTCGATCGCCCGACAGAAATACCGGTGAGGTGTTGAAACGCATTCCAGGCGCCAGTATCCAAGAAGGAAAGTTCATTGTGATCCGTGGCTTGGCCGACCGCTATAACCAGGCCATGTTGAATGGCATCCTGCTCACCAGTACGGAGCCGGATCGTAAAACGTTTTCTTTCGACCTGATCCCAGCCAACATGATCGATAACTTGATCATCAATAAAGCCTTCGTTCCGGAGTATCCCGGCGAGTGGGCCGGTGGACTGATCCAGGTGAACACCAAAGACATTCCGTCCACGAATTCCTTCAACATTCAGGTAGGTACGGGGATGAACTCGCAGACCATGGGCCAACCTTTTTATATAGATCCCGGCGGAAAGTTGGACTGGCTCGGAATTGATGATGGCACCCGGGCACTACCGGCTGGCTATACCCGCAAAGCTGAATTTGATACATCATCTGCCGCAACAAAGACCGCGATAGGAAAACAAATGCGCAACGCATGGGCTCCGATAGAGATATCCGCACCCATGAATGTGTCGTTTCAAAGCAGTGGCAGCTTCTCTTCCAACGTATTCGGTAAAAAACTGGGTGGTATCATCGGGCTGACATACAACCGATCCAACCGGCGTGTGTTACTCCTGAACCGTTCCAATGCCATCAATGGCAATCAGGTATCCATCAATTACAATTTCGAGGATACACGTTATCAGCGTGAAGTGAGTGCAGGAGCTATTGGAAGCCTGGCCCTTCAGCTGAATAACCGAAACCGGATCACCCTGAAATCGTTGGTGAACGTGAATACCTCCGGTTCGGTAACCCGCCGAAATGGTGCCGATTACAACCGCGATGAAGAGATCCGCGGTACCGAAATGAGCTTCAAGGAAAACACGTTCTTCACCACCCAGTTACAAGGCGACCATACGTTGACATCCGCTTTGAAATTCCATTGGTATGGCGCTTTCAATATTTTGGATGGATACATTCCCGATCAGCGACGAATCGCCTATGTACGTAACAGCGGCGGATCGGACCCCTACAAATTGCTGATCTCGAACTCCCTTTCCCAACAGAGTGGTAGTCGCATCTATCAAAACCTGAGCGACTATATCTATACAACCGGTGGTGATCTGAGTTACGGTTTTGATTGGTTGGGACAAAAACAAACCTTGAAGGGGGGGTATATGCTTCAGATCAAAGACCGCTTGTATGATGCGAAGCTGTTTGGGAATTACCTGACCGTCGATAATCCGGGTCTTCGTTTATTACCCGCCGATCGTGTATTCGATCCGGCCAACTTTGGAAATGGAACGGATAATTTGTTTGGCTTCGACGCCATCAAAGGCAAGACCTTCCGATACATGGCCAATACCATTTTGAATGGTGGCTTTCTCCAACTCGACAATCAATTCACCAAAAACCTGCGGGTGGTGTGGGGATTGCGTGTGGAGCATTACGACCAATTGGTCGGAAGCGTAAAGACATGGGATCCGCGTCATACCCGTTCAAAGGTGCTTGACTTTTTGCCCGGACTGAATGCGACCTGGAAAGCAACAGCCAAGACCAATCTTCGATTCTCCGCTTCTCAAACCGTGATCCGTCCCGAACTACGCGAACTGGCCTATCTGAATCTCTATGACTTTGAGCTGAATGCATCCGTTCAGGGAAATCCATTTCTGCTCCGCACCAAGATCGCAAACCTGGATCTTCGTTATGAGTTGTATCCTCGAGCCGGGGAGATTTTCACCTTCGGAGCGTTCTATAAAAAATTTGACAACCCGATCGAACAACTCTTCAACGAGGGCGCCGGTGGGGCGAGCACGTTCAGTTACCAGAATGCGAAGAGAGCAACTGCTTTTGGAATCGAGGCCGAGTTTCGGAAAAAACTGGACTTCAGTGACGCGCTCAAGAACTTCACGTTCCAAGCCAATGGGTCGCTGATCAAGAGCCAGGTTAAGGATGCAAAACTTGGCATCGATCGGACCTTGCAGGGGCAGTCGCCGTACATGATCAATCTAGGGTTGCTGTACGATCTGGAAAAATCAGGACTCACGGCAACGTTGCTTTACAATCGTATCGGTGAGCGGATCTATCTCGTGGGTGATATCAGCGCCGGTTCCGGCTCCCCTGATATTCTGGAGGCACCCCGTCACTTACTCGATCTGCAGCTCAGCAAAAAAATATTGAAGAAAAAAGGCGAATTCCGTTTTAATGTAGCCGACTTGTTGAATGCTACCCAATACTTCTACCAAAACACTAACGGAAAAACAACTTTTCAGAAAGAAAGTGATGCCTATCGCTTTACCCGTCGACCAGGCACCAATTTCAGTTTGACGTTCAATTACAATCTCTAACAATTATACCTAAACCAATCATCATGAAAAAGTCCTTATTTCTTTTGTCCGCGATTGCTACGTTGACTTGGACCGGTTGCCGCAAGATCGAATCCGACGGCGAGATTCAGATCGTCATCGTGAATGGCGGTGGAGGCGGTACGCAAGGTCAAACCATTACCCTGCAAGGACGCATCAGTGCCGACACCATCTTGCGCAAGCAAAACACCTACATTTTGAAAGGACTGGTTTACATGGTAAACAATAAGACCATGACCATCGAGCCCGGCACGGTGATCAAAGGTTCATTCAGCGGTAGTGATGTAGCAGCCTTGATCATCACACGCGGATCGAAATTGATCGCCAATGGCACGGCTCTCGAGCCGATCGTGTTCACTTCCGCGTCTCCAAACCCGCAATCAGGTGATTGGGGCGGTATCGTTCTTTGCGGAAAAGCCCCCATCAATACCAGCTTCAACGGCGTGAACGGACTCTTCCAAGTGGAAGGCGGTATCGACAACGCTACGGGAGATGGGCTGGCCGGCTCGGGAGATGCGGTAGCACCCACGCCCGTACCCGACGATAACTCCGGAACACTTCGCTATGTACGGATCGAATATGCTGGTTATGCATTTCAACCCGATAAGGAAGTGAATAGTTTGACCATGGCCGCTGTAGGCTCCGGAACAACCATCGAGAATGTACAAACCATTTATGCCAAGGATGATGCCTTTGAATGGTTCGGCGGGACGGTCAATTGTAAGTATCTCATTGCCTATAAAACGCAAGACGATGATTTTGATACAGACAACGGATATAGTGGTAAAGTACAATTCGGATTGATCATTCGTGATTCGGTCATCGCCGACATCTCGCGTTCGGAAGCATTTGAAAGTGACAACAATGCCAGCGGTACGGTTGCCACTCCGAAGACAACCGCTGTTTTCAGTAACATCACGGCGATCGGGCCCCGCGCCACTTTATCGAACGTCGGAAATACATTGTTTCGCGGAGGGGCGCATATTCGCCGAAATTCTGGCATCTCGATCTTCAATTCCATCATCATGGGCTGGCCCTTGGGCATTGAGATCGATGCAACGACCGGCACTTCCACCGCGCTGAATATTGAGGACAGTACACTTCGGCTACGCAATAACACACTTGCCGGCAATACGGTCAACACAAAATTTGCCGGTACCGCCGGCACCACAATCAATTCGGATGCTGCTTTTGCCAGCTGGTTCACCAACTCCTTTTACAACAATGATGTGCTGGTGAATGCTTCCGATGCCAAGCTGATCCAGCCGTTCAATTATACAGCACCAGACCCTACTCCGTTTGCCGGATCCAATGGAAATGCCAAGATCCTGACAGGTGCCGGATTTACCGATACCAAATTCACAGGCGATACTTATTTCGATAAGACCATCACATTCCGTGGCGGTATTGCACCGGCCGGGCCCCTCTCTACTTGGTGGAAAGGCTGGTCAAAATTCTAACAGCAAATAATTTCAACTGGTAAGCAGGCTTCGACCTGCTTTTTTATTCGTCGGTATCCAAGGTAAATCCTACCGTGGTACCCACCTGTTCCGTACTGCGCACATGAATACTTTGTCCATGTGCCTCGAGTATATGCTTGCAAATGGAAAGGCCCAACCCACTGCCCGTCAGGTCCATGCTGCGTCCGGCCTCTGTCCGATAGAACCGTTCAAACACGCGGGATAGTTCGGTTTCCGGAATACCCACTCCGTCGTCGGTGATCTCGATGAGAATGCGTTTCCCGTCTGTTTTGTACACACTGGCCACCACCTCGCCTCCTTGCTTTCCGTATTTGATGGCATTGGATACCAAATTTGTGAGTACTTGCCGGATCTTTTCTCTGTCTGCAAAAACATTCACAGGCGATTCGGTTTTCTTGTTGATGTGACAATGGATCTGCCGCTCATCGGCCTTGGTCATTTTCGTCTCAAAAACTTCCGTGATCAGATCCTGGATTACAAACGGCTCTTTTGTTACTACGATCTCCCCTCGTTCCAATTTGGCGATCTGGTCCAGGTCATTCAACAAATGCGCTAGCCGACGTACATTCTTTGAGGTACGCTCCAAGAAACGGTTGGCGGTGGCGGAATCGTTCATGGCGCCATCCAGCAGGGTATCAACATAACCCTTAATGGCAAATACGGGCGTCTTGAATTCGTGCGATAAATTTTGAAGGAACTCCCGCCGAAATTGTTCGTTGTGGCGAAGCAATTCCAGTTCCTTTTCGTTGTCATCGGCCCATTGCTCCACATCCAGGCCAACCTCTTCAATGGTTTTCTGGGGGATCAGGTATTTGTAATAGGTCTCTTCGCGCTTGGTGGCTTTGGTCTTGTAAATGAATTTATAAATGAGTTTGATCTGTCGGTACACGAAACGTTCCAACATGAATGAGATCAATAAATAGCTTACTGAAAAGACGGTCAAAAAACAGATCAGGGCCCAGCCCCATTTTTTTTCGACCCACCAGAGGATAAGTGTTTCGGGGATCGCCAACAAAAATGCCGTCAGCAAGGCGATCTGTCGGGGTGAACTATTACGCAGGGAAAACATGCCACAAAACTAGGGGATGCCGATCAGCTCCACTCGAACTTATAACCCACGCCTTTCACGGTGGTGATGCAATCGATGCCCAGTTTCTGTCGAATCTTACGGATGTGTACATCAATGGTGCGATCCCCTACGATCACCTCGTTTCCCCAAACCTGATTCATGATCTCGGGTCGCAGAAACACCCGACCTGGTTTTTGTGCCAACAGATGCAGGAGTTCGAACTCTTTCTTGGCCAGGCTCACTTCCTGTTTATTTATTTCCACGATAAATCTGTCGGCATCGATGGTGAGGTCGCCAAAATGCAAGCTGCGATCATTTCCTTCCTTGGGAAGTCGACGAAACAGGGCTTGTATGCGGGAGAGAAAAACTTTCGGACTCAAGGGCTTGGTCAGGTAATCGTCCGCCCCGGTTTCCAATCCCTTGATCTGCGCCAGGTCGTCGCTAACCGCCGTCAGAAAAATGATCAGGGTTTTCTCAAATGCAGGTTGTGCCCGCAACCAGCGGCATACTTCCACGCCGGTTTTACGAGGCATCATCATGTCCAATACGATCAGCTCAGGAAGACTTTTCCTGGCTTTATCGAGCGCCTCATCGCCATCTTTGGCCGTGATCACCTCATATCCTTCCTGCGATAAGTTGTATCGAAGGATCTCCAGAATATCCGGATCATCGTCGGCGATCAATATTTTTCGGGGTGTGGCGGGCATGCCAATCTTTTCACAAACCTACTTCGAATCTCCCGCACCTGCGGGAGTTAATGATTAATTAATATGAATGCGGATTACCTTTAGGGCATGATCCGCCTCGCCCTTCTCCTTCTTTGTCTGCTGGGGACTTTTTATAGTCAGGGCCAGGGGGTGGCCAAGCCGTCGACCGACAGCTTTTCCATTCCCGTGGGATATAAACCCGAATTCCGACGCGAGCGCAATCATGAGTTGATCGATCTGGAACAAGCGCAATTGCTGAGTTCCGATGGCCAGCCGGACAAATCATTCGATCCGCTTCGGGAACCTCTTTCACGTGATTGGCTGACGCGTGCCTTCGTGAATCAGGTCGATTGGATGCAATACCGCATCGAGACAGACCCCACCCTGGAGCATCGGGAAAAAATGAATCAATTGTTCGGACTGGAATACCTGATCCGCCAGTACCGAACCAAGTGGATGTTGCGCGACGGCATTCCGCCGGCGGAGGGTGTCTTGTTGATCCGAGCCTATGCCGACCTGTTGATCCTGGAACGGGAACGAGGGTCCATTCGACCCGTCTTTGAAAAATTATCCTACGAGGGAGGCATGGCCATCCTGGGCTCCGATCGATTCTCTCTGTTGCCGGGCTATACCCAAACCATCAGTGATCTGGTGGTGAAATATTGCCAAACACTTCCGGACCAAATTCTGACCAAGCTGCAGCAACACCCGGATGTTTTCGCGGCCGACAGTTTGATCACGGTCGTCGCCAACCGACAGCCTCGCTTGTTATATGATTACGCCGCAGCCAATGACCGATTGGGTGCCCGTATTCGAAGCAATACAGATCCAACCGTGAAGGTGATCGCCGTTATGGCCGGTAGCAAAAGCGGACAACAATATTTTCCCTTTCTGGACTTGATCATGAGCGGGAAACTCAGCTTCCGGGATATCGATCAAGTCCGCGAAGACACACTGGGCTATTTTAGATTACTGGTCAAAACACAACGCGCGTATTGGTCTCGTGCCATCAATGGCGATACGGCCCGCGAATTCAACTCACTCACACAACGGCTAGAGAAAAAAGCCAAGGAAGACTTTGTGAATGTGATCAATGGTCTGCATAATGATCCGCCCGATGTCCGGTTCGCCTGTCTGCAACCCCTGACAGCGGAAGAATTGTATTATCTGGCTGTTTTGTCCGACGGGGTGATCTATACCTCCAGTTTCGTCAAAGGAATCTACCCGCTGATGATGCAACGCATCGGTAAGCGTGGCGATTCGCTGCTTATGCAGGTCCAGTTCGATCGGTACCGGAAATTCATCAAGATGGCGGCGGGATACAATACGCTGGGCGATTTTCTTCGCACGTTTCCGCCAGCGGTGGAAACAGGTCAGCTGAGCGATGCCGATGTGTTGATGAAAGCTTTCATCGGTAAGCTGGAACGGACCAGCGGTTTGGAAGCCGGTGTAGATGTGGCCGATTCCTATGCCAGTATTCGGGAATTTCAAAAGCCCATCGGCGATCAGATGTTGGTACAAGTCAAAAACAACCTGGACCGAAACAACACGCTGGGAGATAAACGCGGTCAAACCATCTATCGGATTCTGGAAACCCTGTTTCGATCGGCCGATAGTACTCAGCGAGTCGATCTGACCAAAGAATTAGGCATCCCGCCGGTTTACCAAGTACCACGCGATCGGTTGGTCAACGACAGCGGTCAGGTCATCATGCAGGTTTTCTTTTATGGCGACAAGGACGGAAAAAATATTTTTCAAGGCTTTCTGCGGATGTTCAATGCGGCACTGTGGCGAGTGGATGAATCGAACCCGCAATGGGTCTGCGTCCGGTCACTGAAAGGCAAGCCGGTATCTATCTATGCCAACCGACCCCTGCCGGAAGAAACCGGTGAGGATGATCAGGCGCAAGCCGCGCTCACGGATTTCCTGACCAAAAATAATTTACTTCCCACCATCACCATTCACCGCGGGCACAGTTATTATGCTCCGTCCACCATCAGCCGACTCTCCACCAATTCCCGCATCGTATTCCTGGGATCTTGCGGCGGATATCACCTGATACATGATGTTTTGCAAAAAGCGGGAGATGCGCATATCATCGCCTCCAAGCAGATTGGGGCCACGTTGGTGAACCGTCCGTTCATGCAATTGCTGACCGAAAAATTACGGCTGGGGCAGGATATCGATTGGATCCCTTTTTGGAAAGAACTGGATCGGCTGGTGGATGTGAAAGAATTTGATGATTATATCCCCCCGTATAAAAATTTGGGCGCTTTATTCATTAAGGCCTACAACCGCGAAATGGATAAGGGGGAGTAGATTTGCCGATTCAATGATGCATTTTGGCTGAGCCAATCGTTACCCGAGATCAATGGGGATTGCTTCGTCGCCTGTATGGGTTCGCGCGACCCTATCAACGACGCTTCTATTTCTCCCTCGCACTGGCCATCGCGCTGGCCTTGTTGACGCCGGTGAGGCCCTGGCTGATCCAGCAAACCGTCAACGTTTACATAGCCCGGAGTATGACCGATCTGTTGATCTGGGTTACGATCATTCAGGTGGGTTTGTTGTTGTTGGAAACCGCCGTCCGTTTTTTATTCTCTTTCCAGACTGCCTGGCTGGGACAAGCAGTGGTACGCGACCTACGGGTCAATGTATTCGATCATGTCACGCATTTGAATCTTCGTCAGTTCGACCGTACACCCATCGGTACGCTCACCACCCGCACCATCAACGACCTCGAATCCATCAACGATGTTTTTGCCGATGGGCTTATTCCTATTTTGGCCGACCTCTTATCCATAGCCTGCGTGCTCACGTACATGTTCTCGGCCGATTGGCAACTAACACTCATTGCGCTGATCCCGTTTCCGATCCTGTTGATCGCCACGTATTTTTTTAAAGAGAGTACCCGACGATCGTTTCAAAAAGTACGCAATGCGGTGGCCGATCTCAATGCATTCGTTCAGGAGCATCTCACGGGTATGTCGCTGGTGCAGGCCTTTGTGGCGGAGGAGCGGGAAAAAAAGAAGTTCGATGCTATTAATACACGTCACCGTAACGCCAATATCCAGGCCATCTTCGCCTATTCGGTTTTCTTTCCGGTGGTGGAGATCGTACTGGCCCTGTCCATTGGGGCCGTGGTGTGGTGGACGTCGCAGGAGGCCTTGGTGATGCAGGAAAGCCGACAAGGAGTGGTCATTTCCTTCATCCTTTGCCTGAATCTGTTGTTTCGGCCCTTGCGAATGATCGCCGATAAATTCAATGTGTTGCAGATGGGTGTGATCGCGGGTGAGCGTGTGTTCAAGGTATTGGATAACGATGATCACCTGACCGATACGATCGATCCGTTACCAGCTGATCGTCCGATAAAAGGCGATATCCGTTTTGAAAATGTCCACTTCTCCTACTTGCCCGATCAGCCGGTACTGCAGGATATCTCGTTCCATGTAAAGCCCGGCGAAACACTGGCGATCGTGGGGGCAACGGGAAGCGGAAAATCAACCATCATTAATTTGTTGACCCGGCTATACCCGGTCAATTCCGGGCGCATTTTGCTGGACGGAGACCCCATCGAACGGTACGACTGGCGGCATTTGCGGGGTCAGGTGGGGGTGGTTCTGCAGGACGTCTTCCTGTTTTCAGGTACCATACGGGACAATCTCACATTACACAATCCAGACATCACACAGGAACGGATCGAACAGGCGGCGCGCCTGATCGGGATGCACGATTTTATCCAGGGCCTGCCGCTGGGATATGATCAGCCCGTGATGGAGCGGGGGGCCAGTTTATCGTTGGGGCAACGGCAACTTCTGTCGTTCGTTCGTGCGTTGCTATACAATCCGGCGGTACTGGTGCTGGATGAGGCTACTTCTTCCGTAGACCCGGAGAGTGAAAGGCTGATTCAGCAAGCCACTGAAACCTTGATCCGGGATCGAACCAGTATAGTGGTGGCCCACCGATTGAGTACCATTCGAAAGGCCGACCGGATTCTGGTGTTGGAAAGGGGGCAGATCCGCGAATCCGGTGATCATGAAGCACTCATTCAGGCAGATGGCATCTATGCCCGGATGGTCCGTTTACCGCAGGCCGGAGGCCTTCAGGTGGATATGCCGGCGATCGATTAAACAGGATCCGTTTTTTCGGGCGATTTGCCTCTGATTTTGGGCCGGTTTTTGTGCCTCCCCCCTTATCTTTGCGGCAAATTTCGAGGTAGGTATGACTTCATGGCGTCTCAAATCCCTGATGGTAGCGGTTTTCAGCATTTTCGGCGGTCTTCTTTGGGCCTCCGAGAACCCGGCTGGGGAGAATCATGCCGCGCCTTCCAAAAAATTCAACGCCTCCGAAGTCATTTTCGGACACGTACTGAATGGCCACGAGTTTCACTTCATGGACATTGACGGTCATCCCATATCGATTCCGCTTCCCATCATTTTATACTCTCCGGAAAGAGGATGGACCTGCTTCATGTCTTCCCAATTCGAACACGGACACAAAACCCACAACGGTTATGCCATGCTCAATGAGCACAGCATCGAAGAAATGAAGTTGGACCCCAAGGCTTTTTCGGTGGGGGATATCGTAGCGGTCAATGAAGAAGGACATTATGAAGCATCGGTGAAGGTGTATGATCTGTCGATGACCCGCAATGTGGTGCAGATGCTGATCGCCTTGATCCTGTTCGTATGGATCATGCTCAAAGTGGCTGCACGATATAAGAAGGGGGAGGGGGTTCGCACCGCTCCTTCGGGGATGCAGGGATTGCTGGAGCCGGTGATCACTTTTGTACGTGATGAAGTGGCTCGTCCCAACCTCGCGCACAAATCGGAAAAGTATTTGCCGTATTTGTTGACGGTGTTCTTCTTTATTCTGATCAATAACATTTTCGGATTGATCCCCGGATCGGCCAATGTGACCGGGAACATTGCGTTCACGGCGGTGCTCGGATTGATCTCCTTTGTGGTGATCCTGTTCAGCTCGAACAGTCATTACTGGGGGCACATTTTCAATCCGCCCGGTGTACCGCTGGGTGTTAAGTTCATCCTGGTACCGGTGGAATTCCTGAGTGTGTTCATCAAGCCCTTCGCCCTCATCATTCGTTTGTTCGCGAATATGGTGGCCGGACACATCATCATCATTTGTTTGATCTCGCTCATCTTCATATTTGGCGAACTGAGTGTCTATGCCGGCTGGGGCGCGTCGCCACTGGCCATCGGGTTCACCGTCTTCATCTACTTCATCGAAGTACTGGTGGCGTTCCTGCAGGCATTCATTTTCACCATGCTCACGGCGGTGTTCATTGGTCAGGCCTTTGAGGGCGAGCATCACGACGAAGCGCACGCGGCGCACCATTAAAACGTTTTTTTTAACCATCAATAACCTACCATGGATCTTTTGAATGTGATTTTGCTGGAAGCCACCGCCAACGCGGGTGGAGCCATTGGTGCCGGACTCGCCGCTATCGGCGCCGGTATCGGTATCGGACAGATCGGTAAGGGCGCCGTTGAGGCGATCGCCCGTCAACCGGAAGCTGCCAACGATATCCGCGGAAACATGATCCTGACCGCGGCCCTTGTAGAAGGTGCTGCGCTGTTCGCGATCATCGTAGGCTTCCTGGCTATGGTGCTCTAAGCCCAAGCCGAACCTCGTACTGCATCCAACGCACAGGGCCGAGGATGCAGTCCTTTTAAATCAAGAAATCGATATAGACCATGAAATTGTTGACCCCCGAATTCGGTTTGCTGATCTGGACGCTCCTGGCGTTCCTGATCGTATTCTTCATTCTGCGTAAGATGGCCTGGCCGGCGATCATTCAGGGATTGAAGAATCGCGAAAACAGCATCGCAGATTCCCTGGCCACCGCCCAGCGTGTCAAAGAGGAAATGACACAGTTGAAATCGGAGAACGAAGCCTTGCTGGCCAAAGCCCGTGAAGAGCGCGCTCAATTGCTGAAAGAGGCCCGGGAAACCAAAGACCGTATCATCAACGAAGCCAAAGAGCAAGCCAAGGAAGAGGCCGGAAAGATCATGGCCGAAGCCCAAGCCGCTTTGCACGCTCAAAAAATGACCGCTCTCACCGAAGTCAAGAATCAGGTAGGAAAACTGGTGATCGAGGTGAGTGAAAAAGTATTGCGCAAGCAATTGGAAAATGCATCGGCACAGGAAGCCCACATTCAAGGGTTGGTAAACGAAGTGAAACTGAACTGACAGAATCCGAAATAAAGAATCCTACATGCCCAGTCCACGCATCGCCGCCCGCTACGCCAAATCACTGATCGACCTGGCCCTTGAGCAGAATCAGTTGGAGGCTGTTTATGCCGATATGAAATGGCTGCAGGAGGTATGTAAGCAGAACCGCGATTTCGTGAACATGCTGCGAAGTCCCATCATCAAAGCGGATGCCAAACAAAAGATGGTGGCCGCGATCACGGAAAAAAGTATTGGTTCGCTCACAGCGGCTTTCAATAAATTGGTGATCGCCAAGGGGCGTGAGCCGATCCTGCCCGAGATCGCAGCCGCTTTTATCGATGCATACAAACACCATAAAGGCATCCAGACATTATTCCTTACCACCGCGGCACCTATTTCGGATGCCACCCGACAGGCACTCGTTGAGCAGGTAAAAAAGACCGCCGGATTCCAGCAGGTGGAGCTTCATGAGAAAGTGGACACGTCCCTGATCGGCGGATTCATGTTGCAGGTGGGTGATAAATTGGTGGATGCCAGCATCGCCTACGACCTGAGGAACATCGCCAAACAATTCGAGAGCAACGACTTTATTTATAGCATCAAATAACCGATTTAATTAAGCAAGCATATGTCAGCAATCAAGCCCGATGAGATCTCCGCGATCCTCCGCCAGCAGTTGAGCAATTTCAATGCCTCGGCCGATCTGGAAGAAGTAGGAACCGTATTGCAAGTGGGTGACGGTATCGCCCGCGTGTACGGACTCGGTAACGTTCGCTACGGTGAACTCGTCGAATTCGAAAACGGAGTGCGCGCCATCGCCCTGAACCTGGAAGAAGACAACGTGGGCGTGGTATTGATGGGAGAGAGTGGCAACATCAAAGAAGGAGCCAAAGTTAAACGCACCGGTAAGATCGCCTCCATCAATGTGGGCGAAGGCATGGTCGGTCGCGTAGTAAATACACTCGGTCAACCCATCGACGGGAAAGGTCCGCTCACCGGCGAACTTTATGAAATGCCCCTGGAGCGTAAAGCCCCCGGTGTGGTATTTCGCGAGCCAGTAAAAGAACCGCTGCAAACCGGTATCAAGGCCATCGATGCCATGATCCCCATCGGACGCGGACAACGCGAGCTCGTGATCGGTGACCGTCAAACCGGAAAGACCGCGATCTGTATCGACACCATCATCAATCAGAAAGAATTTTACAAAGCCGGTAAGCCGGTGTATTGCATCTACGTGGCGATCGGCCAAAAAGCCTCCACCATCGCCGGTGTGATGAAGACCTTGCAAGACAATGGCGCGATGGATTACACCATCATCGTAGCGGCCTCCGCTTCGGATCCCGCTCCGTTGCAGTTCTATGCACCCTTCGCCGGTGCCGCTATCGGAGAATTCTTCCGCGATACCGGTCGCCCGGCCCTGATCATCTACGATGACTTGTCCAAACAAGCCGTGGCCTATCGTGAAGTATCGCTGTTGCTGCGTCGTCCGCCCGGTCGTGAGGCCTACCCCGGTGACGTATTCTACCTGCACAGCCGCTTGCTCGAGCGCGCCGCCAAGGTGATCAACGACGATAAGGTTGTGAAGGATATGAACGACGTACCCGATAGCATCCGTCACCTGTTGAAAGGCGGTGGATCGCTCACGGCCCTGCCCATCATCGAAACACAGGCAGGTGACGTATCGGCATACATCCCCACGAACGTGATCTCGATCACCGACGGTCAGATCTTCCTCGAAACGAACCTATTCCTCTCCGGAATCCGTCCCGCGATCAACGTAGGTATCTCCGTGAGCCGTGTAGGTGGTAACGCACAGATCAAGTCGATGAAGAAGGTAGCCGGTACCCTGAAACTCGACCAGGCCCTGTACCGCGAGCTGGAAGCCTTCTCCAAATTCGGTGGCGACCTCGATGCCGCAACCAAGAACGTGATCGACAAAGGTGCCCGTAACGTGGAAGTATTGAAGCAAGCACAGTTTACTCCCTACGCGGTAGAGAAGCAAGTAGCGATCATCTACTTGGGTACGAACGGTCTGCTGAAAGATGTATCGGTCAAGCGCGTGAAAGAGTTTGAAGAGCATTTCCTGATGGAGATGGACAATAAACTCCCCGAGGTAATGGCTGAATTCAAAAAAGGAAATCTGCCGGAAGAGGGCATCAAACAAATGGTCGAACTGGCCAAAGGACTGATGCCTCAGTACAAATAATCGAAACAATTCTCCCTGTAAGAGGTCGCCACCAGCGGCCTCTTTTTTTGCGTAATCCTTAACAGAACATTTTGTTCAACTGATTCGTTACGCTAGTATGGATCCATTGGTTCGCGTCTCCCAATTATCGAAGCGATTCGGTTCGTTTGAAGCCGTTCGGGATGTCTCCTTTGTGGTGGAACGCGGACAAGTGTACGGCTTTCTTGGACAGAACGGTGCCGGGAAGTCCACCACGCTTCGGATGCTGATGACGTTGATCCGTCCCACCGGAGGCCACATCGAGCTTTTTGGATTGGACTTGCAGCGGCACCGCACCGAGATCCTTCGGCAGGTGGGTGCCGTTATTGAAAAGCCCGATCACTACGGTTATCTCTCCGCATACGAGAATCTGCGCATGGCCGCGGTTCTTTGCGGCATTCATCCCTCTCGCGACAAGCTTCTGCAGCAATTGGATTTCGTGGGCTTGGCCGATCGATATAAAAGTCCGGTCAAGACCTTCTCCCAAGGCATGAAGCAACGATTGGGCATTGCTACGGCCCTGGTGCACGATCCGGCGCTGATCATTTTGGATGAGCCTACCAATGGGCTCGATCCGCAAGGCATCGCCGACATTCGGGATTTGATCCGACGACTCAGTCGCGAACAGGGCAAGACGTTGATCGTGTCTTCGCACTTGCTTTCAGAGATCGAACTCATTGCAGATTCCTTACTGATCCTTCATAAAGGAGAAAAACGCATGGAAGGAAAGATGTCCGATTTGCTCGACCCGGCCGAGACCGTGGTGGAATTTGAACTGGATCGTACCGACGCCACTCACAAGGTGTTGGAAGGATTCGACCAAATTAAATCCATCGATTGGCGGGGCGATCAACAATGCTGCGTCCGTATGGCCAAGAATCGAATCCCCGATCTGATCCGTTCATTGGCGAATGCCGATGTGTCGGTCTATTCGGTACGCACCCGTCACTCGCTGGAATATTATTTCTTACAAATGACCCAAACGGAAAATCATGCTGGCCCTGCTGTGGATTGAACTCAATAAGATCTTTCGCCGGCCGCGCACGTACATCGCGTTCGGGGCAATGGCGGCCATCGTTTGGCTTATCCAGTTGGCTCTGTATTTCGATGGACAAGCCTATGTCGATCTGCTGCTGAGTAACTTGTCAGGCTCCTTTGAATTCTCCGACCTCTTCAAAACGCAACTCCTCAACGGATATCTCATCTGCTTCGTGATTCTAAATACGCTGTTGATCCAAATGCCGTTGCTGGTGGCCTTGGTGGCGGGTGATGCGATCGCCGGTGAGGCGAGTCAGGGCACCTTGCGATTTCAATTGACTCGGCCGATCTCGCGCACGCAATTGATCCTGGTCAAATTCCTGGCCTCCTCTGTCTATGTCATTGCCCTTTTGCTATGGTTGGCCTTGTTGGCCTTATTGGGCAGTGTGTTGTTGTTTGGGACCAACGACCTGGTGGTGCTTCGATCCACCGGTATTGAGCAAATGCAGATGGATGATGTATTCTGGCGGTATCTGGCTGCGTTCGGATTTGCCGGCGTTGCACTTGCCACAGTGGCGGCCTTGTCGTTGCTTTTGAGTGTGCTGGCCGATAATCCCATTGGTCCTATCATCGCTACGATGAGTGTAGTGATCGTATTCACGATATTGTCGGAGATGAATATTCCCATCTACGACACCACTGTAAAGCCTTGGTTGTTTACCACACACATGGTGGCTTGGAAGGGATTCTTCTATGTGCAGGCCGATGCGGAAGGCACCACCATTCGGGGTAGTATTGAAAACCTCTCCGCCGTGCTGCGCAGCCTCTGCATCCTCGTGGTATATATCGCACTGTTCTTGGGTGCTGCCATTTATTTGTTCCGACGAAAAGATATCCTTACCTGATATGAAAAAGATCCTCTTCTTATTTGTTTGCTGTGTGACGGTGAACGTTCACGCGCAATCGCCCGAAGAACTGGTTCGTTCCATCAAATCCAAACTGGATCGGGTCGTCAATTACTCGGCCACCGGAAAGATGAAAACGAATGTGCTTTTCCTGAAGGCGCCCATTGCTAAGGTACAGGTCTACTTCAAGAAGCCCAACCAATTGCGGATCCTCAATGAAAAGGGGATCTCATTCATCCCGAAGGGGTCGATGAATATGGATCTATGTCAGCTTTTCATCGATCCGGCCGGCTTCGATCTGTTGGATCTGGGGCCCGATAAAAAATCCGGATGGCGAGTCATTAAGCTATTGCCCCGTGACCCCAACTCCGAAGTCGTTTTGTCAACGATCTATGTGGATGCTGCTGCCGGATTGATCCGTCGTTCCAGCACCACCACACGGGAGAACGGGACCTTTGAATTGGAAATGACCTATGGCTCCTATGCCGAATACGGGTTGGCCGATAAAGTGATCTTTTCCTTCAACAGTCAGGAATACAAATTGCCCAAGGGGATCACGTTCGACTATGACGATGGAAGTGTCAAGAAACCGGCCACGACGGGAAAACCCACCAAGGGGCGTGTCGAGATCCAATACACGAACTATCAGATCAACAAAGGTGTGCCGGAATCGGTGTTTCGCTGATCAATCGTCAAACGCTTCGTCCTTTGCATGACGCATCATCGCTCCGCTCATTTTCCGAAGCGGATTTTGGTGCGCCTCCGCATAGCCCGAGCGCTGGTTGATGATATCAATGCAAGTAAACAGCGCGGTCAGGAAAGAGGTTGTATCGGCCCGATTTTTTCCGGCGATATCAAAGGCCGTTCCATGATCGGGTGATGTGCGTATCACCGATAGTCCGGCGGTATAATTCACTCCTTCGCCACCAGCAATGGTTTTAAAAGGGATCAGTCCCTGATCGTGATACATGGCAAGTATACAATCGAAGGCATCGTATCGTCCTCTGGCAAAGAATCCATCGGCGGGATAGGGCCCCACCACCAATATATTTTGATTCTTGGCTTCCTTGATGGCAGGCTTGATGATCGTTTCTTCTTCATTGCCGATCAGTCCTTCATCACCACTGTGTGGGTTCAGGCCTAATACTGCGATGCGGGGTTTGTCGATCCCAAAATCCGTACGCAGGCTTTTATGAATGAGCTGTATTTTCTTGAGCAGCTTTTCTTTGGTGATGTGCTGCGCTACCTCCTTTACGGGAATGTGTTCGGTCAGCAGGGCCACGCGCAGCTGATCGGAACACATCATCATCACCACATCGGATGCCTGAAAGAATTGTTTCAGGTAGGGGGTATGACCGGTGTATGGGAACTCGGCCGACTGTACATTTTTCTTATGGATCGGGGCGGTGATCAGTCCGTCGATCTGTTTTTGTTGCAAGGCGGCCACAGCCGATTGCAAGGAGATCACCGCATATTTTCCGCCAACATCATTGAGCTCGCCGGGGGTGATGTTCACATCCTCTTCCCAGCAGGTAAAGACATTCAATTGCTTGGGGTTGAGCCGATCATATTCCCGAACGGTTTGATAGTTCAGGTTCGAATCGGGAATGCTTTTTCGATAGAAGTTGATGGCCTTGCCGGATGCGTACAGAACGGGGGTGCAATGATCGAACAGGCGTGCGTCCTGAAAGGTTTTAATGATCAGCTCGAGGCCGACGCCGTTAAGGTCGCCGCAACTGATGCCGATCACGGGTTTATGGGGAGTCATAGCATTTAATTAGAAGGCCTAAAATTAACCAAATCCTCCGGCGCGTTTCGGGTTATTTTTGCAAGGTGTACACACTGAAAAAATCGCTGGGGCAACATTTTTTGAAGGATGAGAATATCTGTCGCCGGATCGTAACCGTCTTACAGGAGCGTCCGGTTCAGCAACTCCTGGAGGTGGGTCCGGGTGGCGGTGCCCTCACGAAATACCTAATCGATTGGCCCTCCGTTCAATTTCAAGCCGTTGAAGTGGATGAAGAAAAGGTCGAGTATCTGCAGAATCAGTTTCCCCTGCTACAGGGCAAGATCATTTCTCAAAGTTTTTTGGATATACAACCGCCGTTTCAAGGAGCCTTTACCGTGGTGGGTAATTTCCCATACAATATTTCTTCGCAAATTTTATTTCGTGTGTTGGATTGGCGCTCCCAGGTGGAATGTATGGTGGGCATGTTTCAGAAAGAAGTGGCGGAGCGCGTTGCCGCTCCCTCGGGAAATAAAGTGTATGGGGTGATCAGCGTATTGATCCAGGCCTTTTTCACAGTGGAGTATCTGTTCGATGTGTCACCCGGATGCTTTCAACCGCCACCCAAGGTGATGAGCGGTGTGATTCGATTGATACCCCGAACCGATGTGCCCGCATTCGCATCCGAGAAAAAATTTTTCGGCTTGGTGAAAACAGCCTTCAATCAACGTCGAAAAACCTTACGGAATGCAGTGCGAGGATTGTTCCCGCCCGAGGTGCTGACCGATCCGATCTTCGACCTTCGTGCCGAAGCATTGCACGTAGAACAATTCGCTGAACTAACTTTTCGTATGTCATGAAACCCAGTGTACTGATAACAGGCGAATCACATCCGGTCTTAGCTGCTGGACTCACCCATATGGGCTTTGATGTGGTGAACATGCCTCAGATCGATGCGGAGGAATTGATGCAGCGGATCGGTTCCGTCACGGGTTTGATCCTCACATCCCGTTTGTCGATCGATGCGGCAGTCTTGAGCAATGCTCATCAGCTGCAATGGATCGGTCGGTTGGGTAGCGGCCTGGACGTGGTGGATCTGGTGGCCGCTACGAATAGGGGCGTACGTGTGATCAGTAGTCCTGAAGGCAACCGACAGGCGGTGGCGGAGCATACGCTCGGACTATTGATCAATCTGATCCGTAATCAATCCAAGTCGGACCGCGAGGTGCGAAAAGGCATTTGGGATCGCAATACCAATCGCGGAGTTGAGTTTGGCTCATTAACCGTGGGGTTGATCGGCTACGGACATACCGGCGAGTGTACCGGACGGTTACTCAATAGTGTAGGATTTACTGTTTTGGCTTATGATAAATATCGATTTGATTTTGGGGGTGATTGGGTTACGGAAACGGATCTGGATCGGATCCGTCAAGAGGCCGACATCGTAAGTCTGCACCTACCGCTTACGTCCGAAACGACCGGCTTGGTAGATGACGCCTGGATCCATTCGTTTGCCAAACCTATTTGGTTGATCAATACGTCTCGCGGACCTATCACACCCTTGGCGCCACTGGTGGAGGGGTTGCGGTCGGGTAACTTGCGGGGACTCGCCCTCGACGTACTGCCAAAGGAACCGTTGCGGGGATATTCGGACCAGGAGAAACAGGAGCTCGATTTGCTCTGTTCGTTTGGCAATGTGCTTCTTACACCTCATATAGCTGGGTATAGCCAAGAATCGCCCGAGCGGATGGCAAGGGTGTTACTCGAAAAGCTGGGGCTCGGCAACTGATATTTTTGATTTTTTCTTACTTTTATCAAAGCAACGCTTCAGCCAGTCTGAGGCGTTGTTATTTTTTTCCCCTGAAACGAACCGACGATGAGTGTTCAATATGTAACCAAAGAAACGCTGGAGCAAATGCGCGCCGAGTTGCAGCGTATGAAGTCTGTTGACCGTCCCGCTGCCAGCCGGGCGATCGCCGAAGCACGCGAAAAAGGCGACCTGAAAGAAAATGCCGAGTACGATGCAGCCAAAGAGGCACAGGGCATGCTGGAGGCCAAGATCGCTGCCATGGAAGGGGCCATTGCCACCACGCGCATCGTGGATGAATCATCTATCGATACCAGCAAGGTCTCTATTCTTACCAAAGTGACCGTTACCAATCTAAAGATGAACAAGCAGGTGACCTACAAGATCGTCAGTGAAAAAGAGGCTGATCTGAAAGCCGGCAAGATCTCCATTACTTCTCCGATCGGCAAGGGCTTGCTCGGAAAGAAAGTAGGAGAGACCGCCGAGATCCAGGCACCGGCCGGAACACTGCAGTTCCGCATTGAAGAGATCACTTCGTAAGTAAAGAGCATGACCATCTTTTCCAAGATCATCGCCGGGGAGATCCCATCATACAAGATCGCGGAGAACGACCGGTTCTTTGCCTTTCTGGATATTTTTCCGTTGCGGGAAGGGCATGTACTGGTGGTTCCAAAACTGGAAACCGATCAATTTTTTGATCTGCCGGCCGATTATTTATCGGAGATGTTGGTGTTTGCTCAACCCATTGCCAAGGCGATTGAACAGGCGTTCCCGTGTAATCGATGTGGCATCAGCGTAATTGGTCTGGAAGTGCCGCACGCACATCTGCACCTGGTGCCGATCGATTCGGCCGATGACCTGAACTTCACGCGTCCGAAATTGAAAATGAGCGCCGAGGAATTGACCGCCGTTCAATCCCAACTCATCAATCAACTAACTAGCAAACTAACTAACTAACTAACTCAACTCTCATCTCTCATCCCTCATCTCCTCACCCTCGCCGCATTCTTCGCTACAAACGCCGCCCATTCATCCCGCTTTCCTTTTTTGGTCGTTGCCGTTTTCTTCTTTACCGGAGTTGGAGGTTTCCATCCGCTGCCCGATTGCAAGTGATGACAAAAAGCCACAGCCAATGCATCTGTGGCATCGTGCTGATCAGGTTTGTCTGTTATATTAAAAATCGTTTGCAACATGCGGGAAACCTGCTCTTTGGTAGCGTTGCCGTTACCGGTGACGGACTGCTTTACTTTTTTGGGCGCATATTCGGATACGGGTAATCCGTATTGCAACGCAGCGGCCATGGCCACGCCTTGCGCGCGACCGAGTTTGAGCATGCTTTGAACATTCTTTCCGAAGAAAGGGGCTTCAATGGCTAATTCGGTCGGTTTATATTGACGAATGAGTCCGCTGATCGTAACGTGTATGATCTGCAAGCGCTTGATCCCGTCTCTTGCCTTGCCGGGTTTGAGTGCGCCGAGGTCGATCAAGCTTACTTGTTGTCCTTGTACTTTTATGATGCCATAACCCATTACAACGGTTCCGGGGTCGATCCCCAAAATGATCTTTGTCGGGTTTGCAGCGCTCATGATTATTTTTACAAGATTAATGAAGGGTACGCGAACCATCAAATCCTGGATCACCTATGGGTTGGCCCCATTGCTGTTGATCATCCTTTCCATTTCTGTTTATCGGGAGATCGCTGCACAACCCGATTTGTCAACCGCTTGGATACATATCAAGAATTCCTTCAATAGTCCTTCGATCGGTTGGCTCATAGCCGCACTGGTGGGCGTGATGGTCAACTGGGGATTGGAAGCGGCCAAATGGAAGCGGTTGTTGAAACACACCGAGCCGGTTTCGTTCGGAAAAGCCTATCGAGGGGTATTGACCGGTGTAGCATTCACTTTATTTACACCCAACCGGATCGGGGAATATTTGGGACGGATCTGGCATCTATCGGCAGGTAGCAGGGCGGCTGCGATCTCATTGAGTGTGGCGGGTAGTATTGCCCAGCTGTTTATCACCTGCCTGTTTGGGATGATCGCTACTGAAATTTTGTGGCGGGGTGGATTTCAGATCCCTGTGCTGCCTGATCGGGCACTGGCCTTACTGATCTTGAAGATCATTGGTTGGGGCATTACAATTTTCTTGATACTGATCTACTTCAGCGTGGGGGAGATCGGGATGTTTATGGCCCGTGTACGATGGTTACGATCCATGCACACGGCATTACTGTGTTTGACTCATCTATCCAAACGGGAGCTATTGCACATTTTGGGATTATCCTTTTTCCGGTACATGGTTTTCTTATTCCAATATTATTGCTTGTTTTGTTTTTTTGATGTGGCCCTGAGCCTGTCCATTTCTTTTTTGTGCGTGGCGCTCTTGTTTCTGCTGTTGGCTTTGTTGCCCGGTATGGCACTGGCCGAGTTGGGTGTGCGAGGCAAACTTTCTTTATTGATCCTCGGCGCGTTCAGTGCCAATTCAATTGGAATTGTACTTGCCGCAACCGGTATTTGGTTCATGAACTTGATCATCCCGGCGGTGGTGGGAGGAATTTTGATGCAGGGACGAAAACAGGTTTAGATAGTTTAGATGGTTTAAGGGGTTTAGTTTGTCGAAGTTTTCTAAACTATCTAAACCATCTAAACTACCTAAACTCCCTCACCGAGAAAGTTTCCTTCACTCGAACTCCCTTATCTGTGCGTTCAACGGAGGCGCACTCGTACATGGCATCGTGCTCAAAAAAGAGGATATAGTCTTTCTCTGCCGCTTCATTCAAAAACATTTTCTTTTCGTGCAGTGTCGTAAGCGGGAACATATCATAGGCCATTACCCAAGGTAGTGGAAGGTGTGCCGCAAAGGGGAGGAGGTCGGCGCAGAAAACGATGGTGCGACCCTTGTACTCGATCTGAGGCAGCATCATTTTGTCTGTATGGCCGTTTACAAACCGAACGGATACATTCGGAAAGAGCTCGGTTTTTCCCAGGTGACCGTGATGGGTTTCCATTACGTCAATAAACTTAAGCTGACCTGATTCCTGAATAGGTAAAATATTCTCTTTCAGGAAAGAGGCTTTTTCGCGTTCGTTCGGATTCACGGCCCAGTCCCAATGATCGGCATTGCTCCAATACGTGGCGTTGGAGAAGGTGGGCCGAAATCTTTCTCCCTGCCGTTCGATCGCACCGCCGCAATGATCGAAATGCAAGTGCGTCAGGATCACGTCGGTGATGTCGTCGGGCGAGAAGCCATGAAGCTTCAAGGAGGCTTTGAGTGTGTCACTTCCATTCAGGTTGTAGTGGCTGAAAAATTTCGGGTCCTGTTTGTCGCCGATGCCCGTATCTACAAGCACCAACCGGTTGCCATCTTCAATCAGTAAACAACGCATCGACATCTGAATACGGTTGTTCGCATCCGCCTCGTGTTGCTTGTTCCAAAGTGTTTTGGGTACGACGCCGAACATGGCGCCACCGTCCAATTTGAAATAACCGGTGTCGATGCTATGCAGTTGCATGGGGTTCCGATTTGATGCGGTCGGTATAGATCAGCAAGAAGAAGCCGATCACGAAAAATATCATCAGCGCCAGCACAGAGTTTCGTTGCGAGCCGGTCATTTCGGTGATATAGCCAAAGCCGAACATACCGATCACGGTAGCGATCTTCTCGGTTACATCATAGAAGCTGAAATACGAGGCGGTGTCTTTGGTGACGGGCATGAGTTTGGAATAGGTGGAACGGCTCAGTGATTGAATACCGCCCATAATGAACCCGATCACGGCCGCCAATCCGTAAAAGGCATTCACATCTCCAACAGGCAATGTATAGCCTATGACACATCCAATGCACCAGAGCATCACGAGCAGCATGAGGGTACGAATGTTCCCCATTTTTGACGATATCCAAGAGATAGCATAGGCACCCGGTATGGCGATCAGTTGTATGATAATGATCGCTGCGATTAAGTTAATGGAGGGAATCTGCAGTTCCTCTTGTCCATAATGTACCGCTACGAGAAAAACGGTTTGAACTCCTAAATTGTAGCAGAAAAAGGAAAGCAGGAATCGCCTTAATTTGTGCAGACCGCTTAATTCTCCCCATACTTTTTTCAGTTCTCCATATCCTTTTTCGATCAAACGGTTATTTCGATTTCGTTCCGAAGATGGTTTGGATTTTGGCAATCGAGATAGGGCAATAGATCCGAATGAAAACCACCAAATAGCCACCAACAGAAAACAGACGCGAAATTGGATGGTTGAATCCGAGTTGCCACCCAACAAATTTGGATTCATGATCAAAAAAGTGCATCCAAGCTGTAGCAGTACGGAGCCTACATAGCCAAAGGCAAAACCACGGGCACTTATTCGATCACGATCCTCAGGAGCTGATATCTCAGGCAAATAAGAATTATAATATACCCAACTGGCCCAAAAGCCAATGCATGCAAGGATCATGCAGAATAATCCTAATCCAAGGGTATCGCGCTCCATAAAAAATAGTCCACCACACCCAATGCTTCCCATGGTCATGAAGAAGCGCAGAAAGAACTTCTTATTGCCTCTGAAGTCAGCAATGGCTGAAAGCATGGGGGAGAGGATTGCAACAACGAGTAAACCTAAGGCTAACGTGTAATCATACAAAGCTGTTGTTTTGAATACCCGTCCTAAGAACATTACCTGATTATTGCCGATTTTATCGTCCACGGCGATCTTATTGAAATAGTATGGAAAGATCGTGGACGTGATCACAAGATTGTATACCGAATTGGCCCAATCGTAGAGGGCCCACCCGTTGATGACCCGGCGGGAAGCAGTTTGCATGGCAAGGTTTTGCTAAATGTACGGAATGGTCGTTAACCGATGAATCCGGTGGCCAAACCGATCAGCAGCAAGCTCCCGGCTACGATTCGGTAGTAACCAAAAAATCGAAATCCTTTTCGCTGCAGAAATCCGATGAAAAAAGTGATGGTCAGCAAGGCAACAATAAAGGCCACGATATTGCCCAGCACAAATAACTGCAGGTGCTCGGTATTCAGCTGATCATATCCTTTCAAGAACTTGTATCCAGTGGCAGCTATCATGGTGGGTACTGCCATGAAGAAGGAAAATTCGGCTGCCAATGCTCGGGTAAGTTTTTGTTGCATGCCTCCGATCATAGTGGCGGCACTTCGGCTAACGCCCGGGATCAATGCCAAACATTGCCAGCAACCGATCCACAGGGCTTGGGTGAATTGGATCTGTTTTTCATCCTGAATATGGGCATTCTTGAATACGCCGTCAATAAAAAGTAATACAAAGCCTCCCAGGATCAGGGTGATGCCAACGGTCCAGGCATTTTCCAGCATCAGATCGATCGACTCTGCCAGAAAGAAGCCGCTTAGGAGAGCGGGTGCAACAGCGAGCAGGAGTTTTCCATAAAAAGAAAACGCATCGTTTCCATTGCGCAGTGGCAGAAAAAAGCGTTTCCAGTAAAGAATAACGACTGCGGCGATCGCGCCCAGCTGGATCCCTACCGTAAATAGTTTGGTGAATTCATTGTCAGGCACACCGAGTAATTTCTCGGTAATGATCATGTGTCCGGTAGACGAGATGGGCAGAAATTCGGTGATGCCTTCAACGATCGCGATCACCACGGTTTCGAGCCAGGTCATGTTACTGGGCCGATTTAGGCTTGCGAAAGATGGCAAAGATCTCCACGACCAATCCGGCAAGGATCAGGATCGGAGCCACGGTGATCCGGATGGGGCTGTAGAGTTCCTCCTTGTTGAATACGGCCGGATTTTCATTGCTTTTTCCACCCGACATCAGAAACATACCCACGGCGATGAGAATAAGGCCAACGGCCATCCAGGTGTAATTTTCTTTTGAGAAGAGTTTGGGGGTCATGGTTGAAGGATGAGAGTTGATGAGGAGATGAGAAGATGAGAGTTGAGGAGTTATTTGTTCATCCTTCAACTTTCATCTTTTATCTAATAAAGATCGTCTAATTTCATTTTTAAGTATTTAATCACACTGCGGTGCGTGCTGAAGAGTGTGATGCCGATGCCGAGCAGCACCAGCCCGCCGTACAGCATCGATAAGCTTTGCCAGTCACGGATCGATTCCAATTCGGGTAAGAGTCGCTCAAACAACGTGATCACCACTTGCACCAGTATGATGGCGATCCCGCCACTGATTGCCCCATTCAAAATGGCGCGTTGGTCCATGGGTTTGGCAATGAACCAACGGGTGGCTCCCACCATTTGCATGGTTTTGATGAGGAATCGGTTACTGAACATGGCCAGACGGATGGTATTGTCGATCAAGATGATGACCACGGTTGCCAGCAGGATCGCAATGGCCAAGAGGATCAGACCGATTTTTTGAATGTTCTGGTTGAGGTTATCGACCAAGGCCTTTGGGTAGGAAACATCGCTGACATAGGTCTGCTTCTTCAGATCGGCCTCGATTTTAGTGAGTGAGTCCGCGTTCATGTACGCAGGCTTCACTTTGAAGTTGATGCTGTTGGGCAGTGGATTGGCATCCAGGATGCCGTCCCAGGATTTATTCCCGTCGCCCAAAAAGATCTGTTTGGCTTTTTCCTTGTTGATGAATTCAATGGTACGCACGTAGGGTTGATTGCCGATGTAGGTCATCAGCGCTGTACTGTCTTTTTTGTTCAGATCGCCTCGCAACTCGGTACGCACCTCCACGCTTTCCTTGAAATAATCGCCCAGTTTATTCGCATTGATCACCAGCCAGCCCACCACACCCAATAATAAAAGTACTAGGGTCACGCCCAAAATGGACATGAAATACGAGGGCTTGCCCCGTTTGATGGAAAGGTTTTTGGACTTACTCATTTTTCTTCGATAGGATGTCTACAAAAATAACAGAATCAACCCACAATGTGTATTTTTAGGGCTCTTTTACAACGCAGACCGACGTCAATCTATTGCCCGGCCTGCTCCCTAAAATCATGACGAAGAATTAAGCCCGACGGCTATGGAATATACTTTCAGCGATATCGAGAAGAAATGGCGGGCCGCCTGGGAACAGGCAGGAACCTATCGCGTGTCCCATGACCCAACCCGTCTCAAATGCTATGTACTCGATATGTTTCCCTATCCCAGCGGGGCCGGCTTGCATGTAGGACATCCGCTCGGTTACATCGCCTCGGATATCTACAGCCGGTACAAAAGGCTAAAAGGATTCAACGTCCTGCATCCGATGGGCTTCGACAGCTTCGGCTTACCGGCCGAACAATACGCACTCGATACCGGACAACATCCGGCCGTTACCACCAAGCAAAACATCGCCACCTTCCGCTCCCAGCTCGACAATATCGGCTTTAGCTACGACTGGTCACGCGAAGTACGTACCAGCGATCCCTCTTATTACAAATGGACACAGTGGATCTTTTTGCAACTGTTCGATAGCTGGTACAACCGGCACAACAAGCGTGCCGAACGGATCGAAACACTCAACCGGCTTTTTGCCGAACACGGATCCCATGCGCCCGGTGTACGACATACGGGACGTGTATTCTCGTCGTCCGATTGGTTAGCCTACCCCGATAAAACCCGGCTCGAGATCCTGATGGAGCATCGCCTTGCTTACTGCGGATACGGAGAAGTAAACTGGTGCGAGGCCCTGGGTACCGTGTTGGCCAACGATGAGGTGGTGAATGGTGTCAGTGAGCGTGGCGGTCATCCCGTGGTTAAAAAGAAATTGCGTCAGTGGTATCTGCGCATCACCGAATACGCCGATCGATTACTGGAAGGATTGCAACGGGTCGAATTCAGCGATGCCATGAAGGAAATGCAATCCAACTGGATCGGTCGCTCCGCCGGTGCCGAGCTAACTTTTCAACTTGCTCAACCCGCTGCCCTCCACCCTGCACGCGAGCGAAGCGAGCTGACGGTTTATACGACCCGGCCCGATACAATTTTCGGGGTTGATTTCATAATTCTCGCGCCCGAGCACGAGGCCCTTTCCTCGCTCATTCATCCCGATCAAAAGGAGAAGGTCCAACAGTACATCGCTTGGGTCAAGAGCCGAAGCGAACGCGAGCGAATGGCCGAAAAACAGATCAGTGGTGTATTCACGGGCAGCTATGCCATTCATCCCTTCAGTAACAAGAGCATTCCCATTTGGGTGGCTGAGTATGTACTGGCCGGCTATGGTACTGGTGCCATCATGGGTGTGCCTTGCGGCGATGAACGCGATCATAAGTTTGCCAAGCACTTCAAACTTCCGATCAGCAACATTGTAGGCGCCGGTTATAATGGTCAGGAAGCGAATCCGGACAAGAATCTAATTCTGGAGAATTCCGATTTCCTCAATGGATTAAAGATGTCGGATGCCATTGAAGTGGCCATCCAGCGGATCGAACAGGATGGCATAGGTAAACGACAGATCAATTATAAAATACGAGATGCCGCGTTCAGTCGCCAACGATACTGGGGCGAACCGTTTCCTGTTTTGTGGAGGGAAGGGGTAGCCTATCCGTTGGATGCATCCGAGTTGCCCTTGGAGCTTCCGCATGTGGATAGTTACAAACCCGGACCGGATGCGCAAGGTCCGCTTGCCAACATAACGGATTGGGTGAATGTGAATCAGTCACAGCGCGAGACGAATACCATGCCCGGATATGCCGGATCCTCCTGGTATTTCCTGCGGTTCATGGATCCGTACAACGAAAAAGAGTTCTGCAGCCGCACCCTCTCCGATTATTGGAATCAAGTGGATCTGTATGTGGGCGGTACCGAGCACGCGGTAGGTCACTTGTTGTACAGTCGTATGTGGACCAAAGCCCTGTATGATCTCGGTCATCTGTCGTTCGATGAGCCTTTCAAGCGCTTGTTGAATCAGGGGATGATCCAGGGCAGCAGCCGATTTGTTTACCGGGTGCGAGGCACCAACAAATATGTTTCGTTTGGTTTGAAGGATAACCATGAAGTGGATCCCTTGCATGTGGATGTAAACCTTGTTGACGGATTTGAACTGGATACGGACGCCTTCCGAAAATGGAGACGAGAGTATGAGCAGGCCGAATTCGAATTGGAAGATGGTAAATACATCTGTGGCGCAGAGGTAGAGAAGATGTCCAAATCCAAATTCAACACGGTCAACCCGGACGATTTGGTGGCTAAGTACGGGGCAGATACCTTTCGGATGTACGAAATGTTCCTGGGTCCGGTGGAGCTCAGTAAACCCTGGGACACCAAAGGCATCGAAGGGGTGCATCGCTTCCTGAAAAAATGCTGGCGACTTTTTAATGATGCCGAGAAAGGCTGGTTGGTTACGGAGGAGAAAGCCACCGCTGCCGAGTTGAAAGTGCTCCACACAGCCATTCGAAAAGTTGAATTCGATACCGAACGTTTTAGCTTCAATACCGTGGTGAGTCAATTCATGATCGCTGTGAACGAATTGACCGATCTGAAATGCCATAAAAAAGAGATACTGTTACCCTTGCTGATCTTGTTGCAGCCTTACGCCCCTCATTTTACGGAGGAATTGTTTGCGCAACTGGAACCGAATCGGGCATTGCCAAATGGTTCCGGCATCGTCAGCGAACCCTTCCCTGTTTTCAAGGAAGAATACGTGCGGGAAAACTCCAAGAAATATCCGGTGGCCATCAACGGCAAAACCCGCCAAGAGTTGGAGCTGGGCTTGGATGCCACCGCTGAACAGGTCGAAGCGTTGGTCAGACAAGATTCGGTGGTATTGAAATGGATGGAAGGTCGTCCCATCAAAAAAGTGATCTATGTGCCGGGCAAGATGATCAATGTAGTGGGTTAATTCTACTGCGGTTTTCCTAATTTTATCGCGCAACCCAAACTTCTTTCACCTCTGAATTTTAGTCGCATGCGTCGTTTATTTTCTGTGATGGCCATCTTGGTCATCAGCCAATCCCTCTATGCTCAACTTTCTGAAACCGAGATCAATCAGGCCAAGTCCTTGATCCGCACGAATGCCACCGCAGCTCATCTGACCGAAAAAGATCAGCAGGAACTTCGGATATCCGCTACCTATAAAACCACCGACGGCATACAGATGGTGTATGCACAACAAAGTTTTCGGGGCGTACCGATCTACAATCAATTACAGGTAATGGCTTTTCGTAAGGAGAAGCTGGTTTCTTTGGCAGGAGAGCTTCGTGCCGATCTAGACAATATCTTATCTAATCAGCGAGTGCAACCTGGTGTAACGGCCATCGATGCCGTGCGCAATGCGCTCCGGGCGTTTAAAGCAGATCCCACCGAATTGGTAATTCCTATAGATGTTTCTGCCGATGCGCAGTTGATCCGTTTTGGTCGCCTAGGTGTGAACACAGAACCGGTCAAAGCGGAATTGCTTTGGTATCCGATGTCAAAAAAGAATGAATTCAAATTGGTGTGGCAGGTATTCATTACGCCGTACACCTCTAATGAGTATTGGCTCGTACGTATCGATGCGCAATCCGGAGAGGAGATCGATCGTCAGTCGCTCACCATCAGTTGTAAATGGGAAAAAGAACCACATGATGCGATCACGCACGTGAACAAACACAACAGGCAGGCGAGCGCTTCGATCAACTATGTTCAATCGCATTTGACCACCGAGAAAAATTGGGCATACAATCCTCGCGTGATCGGTAACGCAACGTATCGAGTGGTGAAGTATCCGGCGGAAAGTCCCATACATACCGGCGGAACCCCTTCGCTTCATACCAATCCTTGGGAAATGGCATCGGGAAATGCCACTTCCCTGAAATGGCATAGCGATCCGACCGATTACAACACCACAAGAGGAAATAATGTGTACGCCCAAGAGGATAGGGATAACAACAACAATACGTTTGGCTTGGTGGCCACATCCACCACTGCCTTACCCGACCTGACTTTTGATTTCACCTATGATTTCACAAAAGCCCCTACCGACCCAACCTCGGATAATCAAAAGGCGGCGATCGTGAATCTATTCTATTGGAATAACATCATTCATGATTTGAGTTATGTATATGGATTCGACGAGCCTGCCGGGAATTTTCAAAATGACAACCAGGGGCGCGGGGGTGCCGGGGTGGATTATGTGATCGCCGATGCGCAAGATGCCGGAGGTACCAACAACGCGAATTTCTCGACGCCTTCCGATGGATCGCGTCCTCGGATGCAAATGTATCTGTGGACACCGGCCAATCCGGATCGGGATGGTGATCTCGACAATGGCATTGTGGTGCATGAGTACACACATGGCATCAGTAATCGATTGACAGGCGGACCAACCAATGTGTCTTGTCTTTCCAACAATGAACAGGCCGGTGAGGGATGGAGTGATTATTTCGCTTTGATGTCGACCACCAATTGGGCTACCGCCACATTGAATGATGGCAGTGGTGTTCGTGGTGTCGGAACATATGCCATTAATCAACCAACCTCGGGAACCGGTATTCGTCGCTATCCGTATTCGACCAATATGAATCTCTATCCGCTCACCTATGCGAATTTGCCCGGATCGGCAATTCCGCACGGGGTAGGAGAGATCTGGTGCAACATGCTGTGGGAGATGACCTGGGCTATCATCCAAAAAGATCAGGCGATCAGCACCAATATGTTCACGCCCGGCCCCACGGCCTCCATGGTCGGTAACGCCGCGGCCATGAAATTGGTGGTGGAGGGAATGCGTTTGCAAGTATGTAATCCCGGATTCGTGGATTCGCGTAATGCCATCCTGAAAGCAGACACGTTATTTTTCAATGCCAAATACAGCTGCGTGATCTGGCAGGCATTCGCCAAACGCGGCTTGGGTCGTAATGCGTCGCAGGGTTCCAATTCCAGTATCACCGATGGAGTGGCAGATTATAGTGTCGATGCCAGCACGTTTACGGTGAATGAAAGTTTGGCGACTGCTCCGGAAGGACAAAACGTGACCTATACCAATAAAGTGACGGCCGGCAATTGCGGCGCACTCAACAACTATACCCTCACCGATACCTTGCCCGCGAATGTGACCTATGTGAGTGGTGGCACCTATAACCCTGCCAACCGCGTGGTCAGTTTTTCGGGCATCAATTTGTTGGCCGGACAAACACAATCATTTCCTTTCACGGTCAGCATCAACAGTGGCACCTATTTTGCGCCGGTAACGGGTCTCAACGAACCGGTTTTGAATACCACGATCCCGCCCAGCTGGTCTGCTACCGGCGCCTGGACCATCACCAACACGCAAAGCAGCTCGGCCCCGAATTCGTTCTTTATGCCCAATCCGGCAGCGATCTCCGATGCCTCGCTGGCGATGGCCAGCGGTGTTTTGCTGAATCCGGGTACTATATCCAATTATTCTACGCTTAGCTTCAAGCATTCCTTTAATACCGAAGATGGATGGGACGGAGGCGTAGTGGAGATCAGTAATAATGGCGGATTGACCTGGAGCGATCTGGGATCTCGCATGATCGAAGGGAAATACAATGGCAGTATGGGAACGGGCAGTAATAATCCGCTCGGCGGACGTGCCGCGTTCACCGGACTCAGCAATGGGTTCTGGAATACCAAAGTAAATCTGAGTTCTTATGCGGGTCAGTCCGTTAAGATCCGGTTCCGTTTTGCATCCGACGATAACACCGCTCCTACGGGTGGAGGCTGGTGGGTAGATGATATTGTGATCTTTTCCGAGCCGGCCGTATCGATTCGTTCTAATCTGATCAACGGGTCGGGCGTGCGCACATCCTTCTCCGATACGATTACGCGAATTGTTTTAGGGTGTACTCCTATTTCCATCACCACCCAGCCCGCCAATGGGGGTAGTTGTATTGGCGGAAATACGACTTTCCAAGTGGTGGCGCAAGGAACGGGTATCCTTTACCAGTGGCAGATCAACACCGGTGCCGGTTTTGTGAATTTGTCCAATGATGCCACCTATGGAGGGGTAACCACCGCCACACTTACGATCGGCAACGTGACGGCGGGTATGGCAGGCTATCAATATCGATGCATCCTGTCAAACACCTGTACTGCACCCATTACATCCAACGCAGGCACCTTGTCTATCGGAACCGCATCTTCCATCACCAGTCAGCCGCAGCCGACAACCGGCTGTGATGGGGGTACGGCCAGTTTTGTGTTGGGGGCTTCCGGTTCCGGCAACACCTATCAATGGCAATTGAATACGGCCAGTGGTTGGGTGAATGTGGTCGATGGAGGAATATACAGTGGTGCAACGACCGCTACGCTGACCGTTTCGAATATCACCCTGCCACTCAGCGGTTATCAATTCCGTTGTTTGCTTTCGAATACGGGTTGCCCCTCCTCGGTTTCTACTTCTTCGGTGGCCACTTTGACAGTGCAGGCATTGCCTACACTGACCGGCCAACCGACTGCGCAAACGATCTGTGAGGGATCTGCCACGACTTTCGCTGTTAGTGCTTCCGGCACCGGGCTTACGTATCAATGGCAGGTTAACACTGGTGCCGGGTTTGTGACGGTTTCCAATGGGGGTGTGTATAGTGGAGCCACCACATCTACCCTGTCGGTAACCGGGGCTACATTGGCGTTGAATGGCAATCAGTACCGTTGTGTGGTAAATGGTGTATGTCCGCCGGCCTTGTTGTCGAATGCGGCTTCGCTGACCGTGCATGCACCGGCTACGGTGAGCAGTTCACCTTCGTCGCAACAGGTTTGTTCCGGTTCGTCCGTTACGTTCAATGTCAGTGCCGTTAGTGTGCCAACCATCAACTATCAATGGCAGGTGAGTGTGAATGGCGGCACTTCCTGGACAGATATATCGGGTACCAATACCGCTTCTTACTCCATATCGGGTGTAACGGTATCGTTGAGTGGCAATCAGTATCGTTGTTTGGTTTCGAACGGAACTTGCTCGGCCTTGGCTGCCTCTTCGGGCGCGGTATTGACGGTTCGTCAGCAGCCTTCTGTTGCGTTGAGTGCCGCTCCGTTGACGGGATTGTTGCCGGGGCAGCAGACGGTATTAACGGCTACGCCCTCAGCACCCACCGGTGGTTCGTATAGCTATGTTTGGTCTTTAAATGGTTCGCCTATTTCGGTGACGGGAAATACCATAAACGTTGGCATTACACAGACCGGTTCGTACCAGGCCAGTGTGCGAGAATCCTGGCCGGGCGGATTAGAGTGTACGGCTTCTTCTTCGGCGGTGAATATTGTTGCATTGGCGAGTAGCCGCTTGTTCATTTTCCCTTCGCCCAACGACGGTCGATTCACGGTTTCGTATTACAACAGTGTGGGAGCGGTGGGTCAGCGGACGATCCGGATCTACAACGGAATCGGCTCGTTGGTGTACGACCGGGCTTTCCTGATCAGTGGCTCGTATACCTTGATCCCGATTGACCTGCAGCGCATGGCTCGGGGGGTCTATTACGTGGTGGTTGGCGATGGAACCGGCGAGCGACTGGCCGAAGGCAAAGTGCACGTCCGATAACTCACTAATCAACTGACTAACAAATTTTTAAACTCACATCCCGATCCCACCCCGGAGCGGGATTTTTTTTGCCTCGCCAGAACAGGTTCCCCAACTCTTTAAACTGCTTAAACTACTCAAACTGATTTTTTGTGCAACGCCCAAAAAATTAATATCTTGTCCCCCAATACCCCAAAGGGGTGTTAAAACCATTACACAAATCCTGTTTTATGAGGAAATTCTACTTCCTAGTTCTTGCGTTGCTCATTGTCTCTTTTTCATTCGGACAAAATGCCGCTAACTACACATTCTCAACTGCTACGAACGGATCGCTTGCCCTTGATAGGAATGGTGGTGCCACGGATATGTCAACCGGTACCACAACATTGCTTGCTGGTGGTAACGATGACGTGGCTTCCAGTGTTGTGAGCATTGGATTTGATTATGCTTTCATGGGGGTTGTATATTCCCAGTTTTCAGCCAGTTCCAATGGATTCTTGCGTTTGGGTGCAACTGCAGTTGCAACAACCGCCTCCAACCAAACCGGAACGGCAACCGGTGCCATCATTACAGCCTTTGGCGGCGACCAAGCGACTGTTTCAGCGGCTGGCGCAAATAGCAAAGTCCACTACAAATTATTTGGAACTGCGCCCAACCGGGTGCTGGTCGTGGAGTGGTCCAATATGAAGATGAACTATACCAGTTATGCAACAGCTACCGCTGGGGATGGAACTTATCAAGTTTTGATTTATGAAACCACCGGGATCGTGGATTTGAAGTACGGAGCCATGTCTGTCGCTACGACATTTGGAATTGGTCCTGTAATTGGGTTCTCCGCAGGAACCACGGCCGGTGCGATCGGTTCGATCACCTCCTCCACAAATGCGGTTACCACAACTGGAACGGCCTGGGTAAATAATACTTATACCACTGGCGCAATCACCAACCTGAACTCTGCTGCTGATGGCAGTCGCAGGGTCT
This sequence comes from Bacteroidota bacterium, assembly GCA_046081925.1. Classification (GTDB taxonomy): domain Bacteria; phylum Bacteroidota; class Bacteroidia; order Chitinophagales; family Chitinophagaceae; genus JJ008. Next base: position 110,783 of record JBJTWV010000006.1, read on the forward strand.
ATTCATTTGTTCCACCTACTACTCCCTTAGCTCCATCGTCTCTAACATTTACTTCCGTTGGCTCCACTACCATGACTCTCAATTGGACGGACAATGCCACGAACGAGGTTGGGTATGCAATTTATCGCTCAACGGATAATACAAACTTCACATACATTGGACTTACGGCTGCCAACGCAATCACAACTGTGCAGACCGGGCTCACTCCATCTACTCTTTACTACTGGCGTGTGGCAGCAGTTACAGAAGGTACTTTATCCTCCTTTTTAAGCGGATCTCAGTCTACCACTGCCTGTGCGTCTTTGGCTACTGGTACCTATTCGGTGGGTCCTACCGGAACCTATTTGAACATCACGGCAGTCTTGAGTGCCCTCTCTAACGGGACTAGTGGTGCCGTAGTCTTCGAACTCCAGGCTGCGTACAGCAGCGCCGCGGAAACCTTCCCCCTGACATTGACCAATGGCGCTTGTTCCCTCGTGGGAGGCGTCACAATCCGTCCGGAAACCGGTGCTACCGCTTTGAGTATCTCCAGTGCCAGTACTACTGCCACCATCGACATCAACGGCGGATCCAATTTTATCATTGACGGCCGCGCCGGAGGTACAGGCACCACCAAGGGATTGACGATCGCAAATACCAGTACATCCGGTACTGCGGTTCGCTTCATCAACGAAGGTTCTACAAATACCCTCAAGTACGTTACCCTTACAGGTGTAAACAGTGGAACCTCCAGCGGGGTAATCCTTTTCAGCACCACGACAGGTGCCAATGGTAACGACAACAATACCATTGACAATTGCGATATCCGGGATGGCGCCACGACCCCGACCATTGGGGTTTATTCTTTGGGAACCAACACCTCTGTTTCCACTCGGAACAGCGGCAATACCATTTCCAATTGCAACATTTTCAACTTTTACAACAGCACTAGTACATCCTCCGGTGGTTTTGGGGTTAACTTGTCTACCGGATCTACGGATTGGACCATTACCGGTAACAGCTTCTATCAAACCGCTTCCCGCACCACCTTTGGTTCAGGAGCTACGGTCAGTGGTATCAATATCGCAACCTTGACCGGCAATAATTTCACCGTTTCCAACAACTTCCTCGGAGGTACGGCGCCGAGTTGCGGAGGTACCGCCTATACCGTTTCCAGCACTGGATCCGTGATTTTCCGTGGTATTTACATCAGTGTTGACTTAACAACCGCATCCAACATTACCGGCAACACGGTACGTAACATTTCACTGACCCCTGTTACCACTTCTACTTCACAAGGGGCTTTCTCGATACTGAACGGTTGGGTGAACGTGAACAATAATATCATCGGAAGTCAGTCGGCTACCGGTAGCATCACCTTCTCGACTACGAGCACCGGAGCCATGTTTTCCGGAATTTTTGCCGGTTCAGGCAGTGCAAATGGAAATATGACGATTTCCGGAAACTCCATCGGTGGCATCACCGTTACCGGTACCGGAACTCCTTCATTCCGGGGTATTACATTTCAGTCGAGTGGCATCACCGCTACTACTCAGTATACGATCACCAATAATACCATCGGTAGTTTGACTACTGCCAATAGCATTCAAAGCAGCACTAATGCTGGAGTATTTGGTATTGTTGGAGCGGCTGCTCAAACCACCAGCCTAAACTTGATTTCCGGTAATACAATTGCGAATCTCACCTCGACTTCTACCGGAACAGCTGCTGCTGTAACCGGGATTGCCAGTGCGGGAAGTACTGGAGGTTATTATACGGTTCTCAATAACACCATTCGGAACTTGAGTGCTTCCAGTGCGCCTACCACAGCGGGCACAATCAATGTTGTTGGAATTTCACATACGGCTGCCACTACAGCCGGTCAGAATATCAGCCTCAATACCATCTATGCACTCACGGCTGCCACTACCTCAGCTCAGAGTCCATTTGTTATAGGGATTTTATATAGCGGGCCTACCTCCGGAACCAATGTGGTCGAACGGAACCTGGTCTATAACCTGACCAACTCGGCAACGGGTGCCTCTCCCGCTGTCCAGGGTATTTATGCGGCCGCCGGTCTCACCAGCTACCAGAACAACATGGTACGTATGGGTACCGATGTCACCACCAATACTCAAGTCCTTGGTATCAACGATGCCGCTGGAACGAACAGTTATTATTTCAATTCGGTACACATTGGTGGTAGCGTGACCTCTACGCAACCTTCATATGCGTTCCTCAGTTCCGTCACCGTCAATAACCGGAACTTCTCCAATAACATTTTCAGCAACGCCCGTGCAAACGCGGGAACCGGTAAGAGCTATGCCATTCAGGTGGCCGGCACCACTTCGAACCCAGCCGGTCTGACGCTGAACTACAATAACTATTATGTGTCTGGAGCCGGAACGGTGCTCGGACGTTTCAATGCGGCCGATGTGACCAGTTTGTCAAACTGGCAATTGGCCGTAGGTCAGGACTTGTCCAGTATCAGCGCCAACCCCTTGTTCGTAGATGCAGCCGGCGCTACTCCCAACCTGCACGTTTCGACAGGAACTCCCATTGAGGGAATCGGAGTGGATATTCCTTCGATCACCAATGATTTCGATGGCGATGTTCGCGCCAGCAACACACCGGTCGATCTGGGTGCCGATGCAGGCAACTTCATGTCTTACCCGGCTATCAGCGTTACACCATTAGCCAATACATGTGCCACCACCTCTCGCACCTTGATCGCTACCATCACGGATGCCGACGGTATGCCGACATCCGGAGCCGAGCTGCCGGTTCTTTACTGGCGCATCGGTACCGGTGCATACACAGCTGTAACTGCCACCAGCCTGGGAAGCAACCAGTATCAGTTTGATTTTGGAGCCGGAGTTGTTTCAACCAACATCGTTTCCTACTACATCGCTGCGCAAGACAACCTGGGCAATGTGGGTACTTCACCGTCTTTGGGCGCCAGCGGATTCACCGCTTCTCCGCCTGCTGCCGGAACCGCACCTACTGCTCCTTATTCCTACACCATCTTGCAAACCCTCTCCGGCTTCTACACGGTGGGTGCAGCCGGTACATTCCCCACGCTGACTGCCGCGGCCGCAGCGTATAACAACAGTTGCTTGGGTGGGCCGGTCACGTTTGCGCTGTTGGATGCCTCCTATAGCACTAGTGAGACTTTCCCGATCACATTCAACGCCAATGCGAACGCATCGGCTACCAATACGCTGACCATTATACCGTCCAGCGGCGTCACTTCCACCATCACCGGTTCGGTTGCCTCTGGTGCCCTGATCCGTTTGAATGGGGCAGATTACATCACCATCGATGGTAGCAACAACGGAACTACTTCCCGCGACCTGACCATCACCAACAGCTCCACCACCGCTCCGACGGCCATTTCATTGGTCAGTGCCGGTTTGGGTGCAGGAGCTACCTACAACACCATCAAGAACGTTAAGGTCAACACCGGGGTGGCCACCACCACCGGTTATGGTATTGCCATCGGTGGTGCACCGGGTGCTGCGGGTGCCGACAACGACAACAATCAGTTGATCAATAACAAGATCACCGATGCCACCATTGGCATCTACTCAGGTGGTACAACGGCAGTTAGCGCCGGTGCCAACGATGCATTGACTGTACAGGGTAATGACATCAGCACGGCCACTACTTCCACCATCCTGATCAAGGGTATCCAATTGGTGAACACCCTGGGTGCTACCGTTAGCAGCAACCAGGTAAGTATTGAAACCACCAATTCCGGACAGCCTGTGGGTATCGCCCTGGAAGGCGGTGCCTTGAATGCCGTCGTTACGAAAAACCTCATCTCCAAGGTACTGACCACAGCTACCGGTGGATACGGTGCGCGCGGTATTGCCGTTGCCACCGGTTCTGCCTCCAGTAACGTGGAGATCAGCAACAACATGATCTATGGAGTGAATGGATCCAACTACACCGGCTTTAGCAACTCTTCTTCGATCGGTATCGGTCTGGGTGTATCGAACTCGACCATCACCGATGCAACCGGCGGCGTACGCGTGTACTACAACACAGTTGCCTTGTCCGGTAACTATAGCTATACGGCGAACTGTATTACTGCCGCGCTTTATGTAGGCTCTGGTGCAACTGCGCTGGACATTCGCAATAACATCTTTGCTAATACCTTGAACAATACGAATGCCAGCGGTACAGCCTCGAAAAACTATGCAGCTTACTCAGCTGCGGCCAACACGGCATTCAGCAACATCAACTACAACGATTTTAGCGTCAGCGGAACTCAAGGTGTTCTTTCTTTCTTGGGTGCCGACGCGGCTACACTCGCTGCGTTGCAGACTGCGTTTGGCGGCAATACGAATTCAACCGCTGCTACACCTTCTTTTGTATCGGCTACCGATCTGCACCTGACCAACGCAGTAGGCGACAACCTTTGCTTAAATGGTGCGGCTACTCCGATTGCCGGCATCACAACCGATATCGATGGAAATACGCGCAATGCTACTAAACCTGATATCGGTGCCGATGAGTTCAATCCGACCTTGCCCACTTTCCTGACCAATGCCCAATCGGCTTGCTTCGGTCAAACCGTTAACCTGACCGCTGCCGCCGTAACCGCCGGCTCTGCCGCTGGTCAAACATTCACGTACTTTACCGATGCGGCTTGTACAACAGCCGTTGCCGACCCAACAGCTGTTGGTGCAGGTACGTATTATATTAAAGCAACCTATACCTCCGGTGGATGCTCCATCGAGCAGATCTCTTCTGTGGTAGTCACCATCAATGCCCTGCCCACCGTTTCATTGACGGTTGCGGAAACATCGGGTACTACCAACAACGACGGCACGATCTGTGCCGGAGATGCTGTCACACTCACCGCTTCCGGTGCTACATCGTATAGCTGGGCTCCGGGTGGAGCTACCACGGCTGCCATCACGGTCAGTCCCGCTACCACCACCACCTATACCGTAACCGGTACAGACGCCAATGGATGTCAGAACACTGCTTCCACCACTATTACCGTTAATGCTGTTCCGACAGCTGACATTTCGGTAGCAGAAACATCGGGTACTACCTACAACGATGGTACCATCTGTGCGGGCGCTTCTGTCACCCTCACCGCCTCGGGAGGTACCAGCTATCTCTGGAGCAATGGAGCGACCACGGCTGCGATCACTGTTTCTCCGACCAGCACGACGAACTACACGGTGACTGTGACAAACGCAAACGGATGTAGCGCTACGACCAATACCACCATCACCGTAAATGCCCTGCCGACGCAGTACAGCGTAACCGGCGGCGGTGCTTATTGTGCTTCTGGTGTTGGTTCTGCGATTGGATTGAGCGGTTCGGACGTTGGCATTAGCTATGAATTGTATTTGGGTGGTACGGGTACCGGAAACATCGTATCCGGAACCGGATCTGCCATCAGCTTCGGAACCATTACCACGGCCGGTGTTTACACGGTGGTGGCTACGAATCCGACTACGACTTGTACCAATACCATGAGTGGATCGGCAACTGTCAGCGTGAATCCGCTGCCGGTGATCAATTATTCACTCAACCAACCTAGCAACTGTAACGCCATCGACGGGGGCGCTACCCTTACACTTTCCGGTGCGGCCGGTCCGTACACCTTCAACTGGACCGGTCTCGGAATCGTACAGGGACAACAAAACCAAACGACCCTTCGTGTCGGTTCTTACACCGTTGTCGTAACTGCAGCCAATGGATGTCAGGCTACGGCTACCTTTAGTCTGATCGGTCCGGGTGGTTGCGACGTTTGTCCGACCATCAATGCCGTGACAACAACACCGACTGCGATCTGTCAGGCAGGTACCGCTACACTCAGCGCCGCCGGCTTGGCTGACTTGGGTATTTCGTATGGCATTGACTTCGTTGTATCGTCTACGCCGTTGGCCAACCCGTATACCGGAACCGTGGTTGCCACAGTTGCCAATGGTTCATTGACCGGTGGAGGAACTACCGCTACAACAAGCTACACGTTCAACACAGCCGGCAACCAGTATGTGTATGCGATC
>JBJTWV010000007.1:0-3489 GCA_046081925.1 Bacteroidota bacterium
TCGGTGGTGGTCCACATGGCCGTTTCGGATGCGAATACTTTGGCCATGGAGGAGCTGACCGTATAATCGAGGCCCTGATCCTTTTCCCAAGCCGCCTTCAAACAAAGCAGGCGGGCCGCCTCGATGCGGGTAGCCATATCGGCCAATTTGAAAGCGATAGCCTGATGGTTGATGATCTCGGTACCGAAGGCTTTTCTGGTCTTGGAATAGGCCAAAGCCAATTCATAGGCACCCGAGGCGATGCCCAAGGCCTGCGCCGCAATCCCAATGCGGCCACCGGCCAATGTCTTCATGGCGAACTTGAAACCGAATCCGTCTTCCCCCACCCGATTTTCCTTGGGCACTTTCACATCGTTGAACATCACCGTATGTGTATCACTGCCGCGAATACCCAGCTTGTTTTCCTTGGCTGCCACTACTACGCCCGGCCAGTTCTTTTCCACGATCAGGCAATTGATGCCTTTGGGGCCCTTTGCCGGATCGGTTTGAGCGATCACGAGGTAAACGGAGGCTGTCCCGCCGTTGGTGATCCAGTTTTTTGTGCCATTCAGTAAGTAGTGATCGCCTTTGTCTTCAGCCGTGGTACGTTGTGAGGTGGCGTCGGAACCGGCCTCCGGTTCGCTCAGCATGAACGCCCCTATATAAAGTTCACCGTCTTTTTTTCCCTGTGCCAGCGGTTGCAGGTATTTCTTCTTTTGATCGTCTGTCCCAAACTCTTGCAGACCGTAGCATACCAAACTGTTGTTGACACTCATACATACGCTGGTGCTGGCGTCGACTTTGCTGATCTCCTCCATGGCCAGTACGTAACTGATCGTGTCTAGACCGCCACCGCCGTTTTCGGGTTCGACCATCATCCCTAAAAATCCGAGGTCGGCCAATGCGTTTACCTGTTCTTTTGGAAATTTTTGGTGCTCGTCCCGCTCAATAACCCCGGGCAAACATTGGTTTTGAGCGAAATCACGGGCAGCCTGCCTGATCATCAAATGCTCTTCCGAAAGTTGAAAGTCCATGGCAAATATTTATTCGAACAGTTGTTAGGTTTTGCAAATATAGGAGCAATTTTGTGCCGTGGCCGGACCAAGCCTACGTAATTTTGCACCACCGATAGAACTATGAAAAAAACCCAATTGATTCTACTCATCGGCATCGCGGCCTGCATAGGCGTGTTGCTCAGTTTTTTGAAGACGACCAGCACCTATGACACCATTGCCACGGCCCGGGATAAATCCGGCCAATTTGTGCATGTGATGGCGAAGCTGGATAAGTCATCCCCCATCGAATACGATGCATTGAAGAATCCGAATTATTTACGGTTTGCCGCCGTTGACAGTCTTGGAGCCCGTATGGTGGTGCAATACAACAATGCCAAGCCCGAGAATCTGGAAATGAGTGACCGGCTCGTTCTGAAAGGCCGCTACAACGATGGCGTCTTTTATTGCAAGGAGATACAGACCAAGTGTCCATCGAAATACAAAGAACAGGAAGCCCAGGGACTCAAGCATCCGGGTATTGTACCAACGCCCAATACACAACCCTGACCATGTACACAGGAGAACTGAATTGGCCCGGACAGCTAGGACATCTGGCAGCGATCATATCCCTGGTGGCAGCAGCCCTATCTGCCTTTGCCTATTGGAAAGCTGACCCGAATTCTAATTTGACGGAAGCATCCGGATGGAAACGGATCGCCCGAACAAGTTTTTATTTTCAGGCATTGTCGGCATTTGTGATCTTCTTTTTATTACTGTATTTGGTGCACGAGCATCGGTTCGAATATCACTACGTTTGGAAACACAGTAGTAAATCGCTTGAATTCAAGTACCTGCTGGCCAGTATTTGGGAAGGACAAGAAGGAAGCTTTTTGTTATGGCTGTTGTGGCAAGGGGTGTTGGGTTTGATCCTCATCCGAACCGCTCGAAACTGGGAAGCTCCGGTGATGTCGATCGTGAGCTTCGCGCAGTTCTGTTTGTCCACCATGATCATCGGCCTTTCGATCTTCGGTTGGAAACTGGGTTCCAGTCCTTTTCTGTTGCTGCGTGATTCGGGGGTACTGGACGGAGCGCCTGCTCTTCATATCGACTTTGACACCACCCAACCGCTGATTCCGAACTACCTGGAAAAGATCTCGGATGGCAACGACTTGAATCCGCTGCTGCAGAACTATTGGATGGTGATCCATCCGCCAGTATTATTCTTAGGCTTTGCCTCCACCCTGATCCCGTTCGCATTTGCCATGGCAGGTGTTATGAAACGACGGTATACGGATTGGGTGAAACCGGTTCAACCCTGGGCATTGTTCTCGACCGCCGTGTTGGGCGTAGGTATAATGATGGGTGGTATGTGGGCCTATGAATCTCTCACTTTTGGTGGATATTGGGCTTGGGACCCGGTAGAGAATGCCTCGTTGGTTCCGTGGCTGATCGGGGTGGCCGGATTGCACACCTTGTTGATCTATCGCCACACGGGGCAAGCACTGCAAAGCACGATCGTATTTTTTGTGCTCACGTTTGGTTTCATCCTCTACTCCACCTTCCTCACCCGCAGTGGTATCTTGGGTGAGACCTCCGTGCATGCCTTTACCGGTGAAGGAATGAATCTTCAATTGCTTGCGCTGATCGCCGTGTTCATGTTGCCTGCCACCTACTTCATTCTCACCCGTAGCAAAGAATTTCCAAGCGTAAAGACGGAGGAAAACATTTCTTCCCGTGAGTTTTGGATGTATATCGGTTCCTTGCTTTTCTTTTTGTCGGCGATCCTGATCATCGGACAAACCTCCCTGCCTGTCTTCAACAAGATCTTCGGCACCACGATCGCACCACCGGAGGATGTGGAGTTTTCTTACAACAGTGTGCAGATCTACATAGCGATCTTTTTGGCACTGCTGACAGCCGCCACTTACTACCTGAAGTACAAACAAACGGGAACGGATATTTTTTGGAAACGCATTTCCATTCCCCTGCTACTGGCCGTGGTATTGGGTGCCGGGTTTGCCTGGCTCGTAGGTATACATTACACGACGAAAGGCCCGGGTTTTCAAGCCGCCCTCTGGGTGTCGGCGATATGCAGCTTGTTCAGTTTGATCGCCAATGCGAGTTATATCTGGATCGGCATCAAGGGCAACCTGGCCAAATCGGGTGGTGCCATCGCACACGTTGGGTTTGCCTTGACCCTGCTGGGGATCGTGGTAACCTCCTCGAACAAACAGGTGATCTCCGAAAACAACACCGGCTTCCTCACCCCGCTGGGTAAAGGAGAAAATCCACGACAGAATCTCACCCTGGTGCAAGGCCTACCCGCCAAAATGGGTCGGTACGACGTAACGTATGAGCAGGATTCGGTGCATCCCAAGAAAAAACTCTGGTACTACAGAGTTCGTTTTCGCAGCCAGGATGGGAAGGAAAATTTTGTGCTATATCCCAATGCCTTTGTGAATTACAAAGGGCAGCAGGGATTGATGGCCAATCCGGATGCGAAACATTATTGGGA
>JBJTWV010000008.1:0-154642 GCA_046081925.1 Bacteroidota bacterium
AATTCTAGTGTAGCAAATGAAATTCGGACTACTCCCTCCGATAGGGAATTGATCTTTGAGGGCGAGAGGCTGACATTCCGGGTGCCGGATCGTTATAGAACTATGTCGGTTAGTTGGACGGTCAATGGCATCACACGATCATCGGGCTCGGAACTGACAGTAAAGGCGTCGAAGGGGATGCGCGTTGCTGTTAGCTTTAAACGGGATATATTTTCGTCGGAAAAGTTTTCTGTGCCCGTACCCGAAATCAGTCGTATGGAAGATGTGTATACATACGACTTACCTGTTGCCGTACCCAAAACACACCCAGACACCGCCAAGCTTGTGCTGGCCATTCGTCCGAAAGTCAGAGATAATGATTTCACCTGGCATTGGTTCTATCGCAATAAGAAAACAGGTAAGGACGAATCGGCGGGAAGCGGAAATATGCTGGCGCTCTCGCCTCCCAATCTGATTCCCTTCAATAATCTCCGGGCGGAGCTACATTATGAGGGGCGAGTGGTAGCCACGGAAATGTTTCCTGTTGAGGTGGAAGAGATCTTGGGGCCCCCGATGAATTTCCAATTGGGAACAAAGGGAGATGTGTATGAAGGAGACCCCGGCATATTACATATCACATCGAAAGAGGTGAAGAATTGGCCACCTCCTAATGTACAATGGATCTGGCGAGTCGGAACAAAAGTGGATACAACCTCCATTCCTGAGTACCGACTGAATAAGATCGAAAGGGGAACTACGGTCAGGGTTCATGCCTATTTGAACAGAAAAAAATCACTCGAACAAATCATTAGCTTACGAGATCTTGTTAAGGTACATAGTTCGTTGCCTGAACGGGTGATCGGAGACACCAGCGTATGTCTTGGGGAACGCACTACGATCACATATGAGTTTCATGGAGCAGAGTTGGGTACCGAAAACAGTGCCTGGTTGCTTGATTTCGATGGTAAAATATTGCGATCCCCTAAGCCATCCTTCAGCGTATCCGTTCCCCGTAAGCAGGGGCGGTTTACTGCTCGTATGTATCCGGATAGGGAGCCCAATAAATATTTCGCTTTTTCATTGAGCGTTTATGCTCCTCCGCAGGTGCCGGATCAAATATATTTAGTGTCTGGTGGTGGGGAGCTTTGTCCTGGGAAGGACATAGCTCTTTCTGCTACTCCTCGTCGCACTTCCGGTGAAACGATCTGGGACTGGTATATCGATCAAACTGGAGGGGCGCCACAATTTTTATACACGGGTGATACATTGCGAACCAAGATCGCCGGCTCAACGACCTATTTAGTAAAAAGCAGAACCGCACAATGCACTTCCAACCTGATTCGTTCAATTGCCCTGCGAACTGTTGTATTCTCGTACGCACCTGCTATTACTATTAATACCCCTTCGGATAAAAATAAACGGTATAGGTCTTTTGAGGTGGTAACACCGGCCCCATACGGCACTCGCTATGAGTGGATATTGAATGGCGACAAGTTGGATCAGGAAACCGGCCCTAAAACAGGTAGTTATGCCATGAAGAGGGGACAGAATACCATAACGCTCAGGGTGAAAAATGAATGTCAGCAAGAAAATCACTCATCCCAACCGATCGATATACCCAAACCAACTTCATTTACCATGGTCAGTTTAGGTGCAGTCAGCAACCGAGCGGATGTTTTTCCGAACCTGATGGCTACCGTAGGAAGTCGTTCATTTTACTTCCGAGGAAAGTTTAATCCTATTACTATGCTTTCAGCGAACGATTACAAAACCGGATTTCGCGGCGTGCCGTTGGAGGTGAATGATAAGAGCCAGATCACCAATTATCCGCCCGGAACCGGGACGTATTATTCGGTAGGGGCAGGCATCAAGACATCGCATGTTGGATTTACGGCAGGTGGCATGTTGCCGTTGACGAAATCCAAGAATACATCTGATGGGCCTCTTCCGATTTCGGTTGCTTTTGGCGCGGGCTATGGCAAGCGGGATGTATACTGGAGCACACAGGTGCAGTCCTATGCCGATCAGAGTTCTTCTACCTACTGGGCAAAAAATATTGATCAATCCTGGAAGGGGTTGGAAGTGGAGGGAGGCGTATTTATATCTGTTTCAAGAAAAGTATTTCTTATGCCTGGTTTCTCGTTCATTTTTGATTCCAATAAACAAGTGCCATATAAGTCGGTTAGTTTTGCCGTTGGTTTGGCGTTTGAAAATGGTAAATAATATTTTCGTATGAAGCGTATTTATCTTTTCTTCTTTTTGCTTGCCGGAGTTGGGCTGGTTTGTACCAAGGATAACGATCCATTGGTAGGGGCCACCGACCGGGTGGTGATCAAGACGTTGACTCCTGCAAGTTTGACGGATTCCTCTGCAATATTCGGCGGGGAGATCACCAGCACGGGCGGCACACAGATCCGGGAGCGTGGCTTTTGTTGGGCAACTACCGATTCGCCTACGCTGCAGGATTCAACTGTTGTGGTCAATGACACCATTGGCTCTTTTTTTTATGGGCCCCGGAATTTGCTTCCCAATAAGATCTATTATTTCCGTGCCTATGCCAAAAACACTTCCGGTACGATCTATGCAAACACGCTGAACTTTCGAACACTGGCGGGATTGCCCCGGTTGACGACATCCGCAGCGTCCAACGTTACCAATATTTCTGCGCAGGCGGGCGGGGTAATCATATCGGACGGTGGAAGCACTATCATTGACAAAGGCGTCTGTGTATCGTCTGTCAATCCATTGCCTACTACCGCAGATACGATCCTTTCTGCCGGCGCGGGGGTATCCAATTTTACTGTAACCATCTCCAACCTGTTGGGGAATAGGCGTTATTATGTGCGGGCCTATGCTCGTAATCCGCAAGGACTTCAGTATGCGACCAACGTCGTGCAATTCATTACCAGTGCGCCTCAACCGCCAACCATGTCGCTGGTGACGGTCAGTAATGTTACCAGAAATACGGCTCAATTCACCGGTTCTGTAACCTCTAACCAGGGAGCCTTGATCACAGAATATGGCTTTTGTTATGGTATAGGCGCCAACCCGACTATCGCCAATGGCCGGATTCAAAATTTTGGCAACATAAATACTGTGTTCAGCGGGTCAGCCTCCGGATTACTTGCCGGCACAACCTATTACGTTCGAGCCTATGCATTCAATGGTGCAGGTGGGCCATCCTACTCGGTGGCTTCTGCCACTTTCACTACCTCACCGATCATACCTCCGTCCGTTCTTACTACCGGAAGCAGTTCGGTCTCCTATACCAGTGCGACCTTGTCGGGGTCCGTTACTGACGATGGGGGTGGGGTCGTTACGGAGAGGGGATTTTATTACAGTTCTACAGGTACTCCTACTACGGCTAGTCCCTCGGTCATAGCCCCCGGTACGGGTGTCGGTGCCTTCTCTGCCTCCCTCACCGGTCTTCCGGTAAATACGGCATATAATTTTGTAGCCTATGCCAAGAATTCATCCGGGATCAGGTTGTCGAGCACCATACTTAGCTTCAGAACGTTGACGCCCAGCCTGTCAACCGTTCTCACCACAGGAAGCAGTTCTGTTTCATTCACTACTGCCACCGTTTCCGGCAACGTAACGAGTGATGGTGGAGCTGCGGTTACGGAGAGAGGATTTTATTATAGCTCTACCGGCACGCCCACCACGGCCAGTCCATCTGTTATAGCGCCAGGAACGGGAATTGGCCCCTTTTCTGCACCATTGTCGGGACTCGCCACCAACACCCAATATAACTTTGTGGCATACGCCAAAAACGCAGCGGGGACAAGCCTGTCTTCGACCGTGCTTAATTTCAGGACCCTGATATTGAATTCGCCAACAGTCACCACAACTGCCGCATCGAATATCACTACTACTTCCTTTCAAAGCGGTGGAAATATCACTGCCGATGGGGGTGCTCCCATCACGGAGCGAGGCATCTGCTGGAACACCACCGGATCGCCCACCATTGCAAACAGCCGAACCATTGATGGTTCCGGTACGGGCGCTTTCACATCCACTGCCAGTCCCCTTTCATCTTACACAACCTACTATGTTCGGGCATACGCAGTGAACAGTGGTGGAGCCCCCCCTGGGTACGGAAATCAAATCACCGTTCAGACCAGCCTGGCACCACCCACGCTTACCTCGCCCGCCAATGGGGTCACCATTCCTTGTTGTTATCAATATTTCGATTGGTCAGTTGTACCGGGCGCCACCTCTTATGAGTTTCAGGTTTCCCAAAGCAGCACTTTTGCCCAAACAGTTGTGACAATGTCAGTTTGTGGGTCTGGTTCTATGAATGCCGGGTTGGTAAATCGAGCCTTACCTAACACCAATAGTTTTTGTGTGGGATTAGGTAGTAGTGGCAATATCGGCACCTGGTATTGGAGAGTGCGTGCCATGGCGGGTGCGAACGTGAGTGCCTGGTCAACCACCCGTAGCTTTTATTACCCTTTTTAATGTCGGACAATGAGTATCCGCCTTTTTCCAGCCGATCCTGTAACGGATTGCGGTAATCCGTTTTAAAAGGCATGTCAATTTAAAAATGTTCTGAACACTTATGAAAAGTAGCCTTGTAGCCTTCTTTTTTATCTATTCACTGGGATTAGGGAAGTCGGAGAGCAGCTCACAGCAATATGTCTATATATGCAGCGGTCCCAAATCAATTGCCTACCATCGATCTTCTCGCTGCAAAGGGCTGTCCAGATGCTCTTCCATCATTTCAAAAGTTTCGCTGGCCGAAGCAAAGAACTTGAACAGACGAAGCTGTAGAATAGAGTATAGGTGAGAGGGTAGAGGGTAGAGGGTAGAGAGTAGAGGATAGAGAGGAGAGGGGGCTCACCCCCTGAACGTTGAACGTCGAATTCTGAACTATTTCCCCTATATTTGCACTTGCAAAATGTGAGAAGGGAACGGTGGCCGTTCCCTTCTTCTTTTCTAGGACATGCTCAATAACGAACTCATTGAGACGGTTACGCAGCGGGCGGAGGCCCTGATCGGGTCCGATCCCAGCCTGTTTTTGGTGGAGGTCCGGATCAAACCGACCCTCAATATCAAGATGTATGTCGATGGAGATCAAGGAGTTAGCGTAGATCGCCTGATCCAATACAACCGGGCCCTCTATCGCCAGCTGGTGGAAGAAGGCATTTTGCCCGACGGGGAGTTTTCGCTGGAATTATCCTCCCCCGGGCTCGACGAACCCCTCAAACTGCACCGTCAGTACGTCAAGAACGTGGGCCGGTCGGTGGAGGTCGTCACCCTCGAAGGAACCCGGGTGGCCGGCAAACTGACCGAAGTGGCCGAAACGGGCTTCACGGTAGAGGAAGTAAAAGGAAAAGGAAAGAAACAGGAGGTCAAAAACCATCTGTTTTCATTCGACCAAATAAAAGCAACAACCATACAAATCACTTTTTAAAAGCGACCTAAACAAAAACGATTATGGCCAGTATTAACCTGATCGATGCCTTCCAGGATTTTAAGGAGGCGGAAAATATCGACCGGCCCACTATGATGAAAGTAGTGGAAGACGTTTTCAAGACCTTGCTGCGTAAAAAATTCGGTAGCGATGACAACTTCGACGTTATCGTAAACGCCGAAAAAGGTGACCTCGAGATCATTCGCCACCGGATGATCGTGGACGACGGTGCCGTAGAAGATCCGCTGGCACAAGTAGCCTACTCCGACGCCGTCAAGATCGAACCCGACTTCGAAGTAGGGGAAGAACTCTATGAAGAGATCGACCTGCTGGATTTCGGACGCCGCGCCATCCTGGCTGCCAAACAAACCTTGGCCAGCCGCATCGGCGACCTCAAAAAGAATGCCCTCGCTAAAAAATACAACGACCGCATCGGTGACATCATCAGTGCGGAAGTATATCAGATCTGGAAAAAAGAGATCCTGCTGCTCGATGAAGAAGGCAATGAGCTCATCCTCCCCAAGAGCGAACAGATCCCCCAAGATTATTTCAAGAAAGGCGAATCCATCCGCGCCGTTGTGCGTCGGGTCGATATGAAGAACAACAACCCCGTCATCATTCTCTCGCGTACCGCACCGGAGTTCCTCGCGAAACTCATGGAGATCGAAGTGCCCGAGATCTTTGACGGATTGATCGTAGTGAAAAAGATCGTACGCGAACCCGGCGAACGCGCCAAAGTGGCGGTGGAATCATACGACGATCGCATCGATCCGGTGGGCGCCTGCGTAGGAATGAAAGGAAGTCGTATCCACGGCATCGTGCGCGAATTGAAGAACGAGAATATCGACGTCATCAACTACACGCAAAATATTCAATTGCTGATCCAGCGTTCACTCACGCCGGCTCGGATCACCAGCATGGAACTGGATACCGACCGAAAGCATGCGAACATTTTCCTGCAACCCGATCAGGTATCGCTCGCGATCGGTCGTAGAGGTGTCAACATCAAATTGGCTACCGAACTGACCGGTTACGAACTGGATGTATACCGTGACACCGAAGAAGATGTGGACGGCGGATTTGATATCGATCTGGAAGAATTCACCGACGAGATCGATGCCTGGATCATCGACGAGCTCAAGCGCGTGGGATGTGATACGGCCCGCAGCGTGTTGGATCTCACCGATGAGGAACTGGAGCGTCGTACCGACCTCGAGAAGGAAACCATCGCGGATATCCGTCGTGTACTCCAGGAAGAATTTGATAAAGAATAATCGCAATACCGACCCGATCCGAGAAGAACCAACCGTAAGTAATAAACGAACCGAATGTCTGAATTGAAACTTCCCCGACTCCTGGCTGCCGCCAAAGAGTTCAACATTGGTCAGGATACCCTGATCGACTTCCTCGTGGGCAAAGGATTTTCGAAAGATGATCTCAAACCCACATCGAAGTTGAGTGAGGATATGTATCGTTCCCTGCAACAGGAATTCCAAAGCGACAAAGCCGCTAAGATCAAGAGTGATCAACTGGAATTACCGAAGGGTGCAACGGCCGATGCCAAGAAGAAAAAGGAAGACGAAGAGATCACATTTAAGAAAGAGACCAAAAAATCTCCCAAGAAAGAAGAGCCAAAAGTTGAAGAGACCGTTAAGATAGAAGCACCGGAACTGGAAGGTCCCAAAGTGGTGACCAAGATCGACCTGGATGCGGTGGAATCGTCCACGCGTCCCAAGAAAGGCGCTAAAGCCAAAAAAGAGGAAGCACCTGAGGTAACACCGCCCGCGGAAGAAGAGAAACCGAAAAAAACAACCAAGAAGACCACGAAGGAAGAAACTCCTGTCGCGCCACCGGCACCTCCCACTCCGCCGGAACCCCCCGCTCCGCTCACTATTGAGAACATCGAGGTGGAGAAGCTGTCGGGTCCGAAGATCATGGGCAAGATCGATCTGCCTGTTACAAGCGATACGCGCCCCGTTCGTGATGATAAAAAGAAGCGGGCTCGCATTCCGCTTTCGAAGCGCGAAACACCCGGACATCAGACATTCGTCAATCCCGATCAATCGGCAGGCGGATTCAGCCGTGGTCGTGGCGGAATGGCCGGTCGTCGGGAACGCGACGCCTTCACGGCCCGACGCGCCGATGGACAAACCATCGACGAAAAAGAGATCCAGAAAAAAATTCAGGAAACGCAGGCGAAGCTTTCCGGTGGTGGTGGTAAGGGCAAGATGAAAGCCAAGATGCGTCGCGAGAAGCGTCAGGAGATGGCCGAAGCGCGCGGTGCGGAAGTGACCGACAACAAACTGCAGGTGACGGAATTCATCAGCGTGAGTGAGCTCGCCAGTTTGATGAACGTGAGCTTTGCTGAAGTGATCAGTAAATGTATGAGCCTGGGCATCATGGTGTCGATCAACCAGCGCTTGGATGCGGAGGTGATCGAACTGGTGGCCGGCGAGTTCGGTTTCGATGTATCGTTCATCGATATGGAGAAGCAAATGGAAATGGAAGAAGAGTACGAAGAGGATGAAGAAGATGAATTGCAACATCGTTCACCGATCGTGACCATCATGGGTCACGTTGACCATGGTAAAACCTCGTTGCTCGACTATATCCGCAGTGCGAATGTGGTAGCCGGTGAAGCCGGAGGTATCACCCAGCACATCGGTGCCTACCGGGTTGAGTTGGCCAGTGGAAAAGACATCACCTTCCTCGATACACCCGGTCACGAAGCGTTTACCGCGATGCGTGCCCGTGGTGCCAAAGTCACCGACATTGCCGTGATCGTGGTGGCGGCCGATGATGCCGTGATGCCACAGACCCGTGAGGCCATCAGCCACGCGCAAGCAGCGGGTGTTCCAATGATTTTTGCCATCAATAAGATCGATAAGGACGGTGCCAATCCCCAGAAGATCTATGAGCAATTGTCGCAAATGAACATCCTGGTGGAAGAATGGGGCGGTAAGTTTCAGTGCCAGGAGGTAGCGGCTAAATCGGGATTGAACGTTGATAAACTACTCGATAAGATATTACTGGAAGCGGAGATGCTCGACTTAAAGGCAAATCCCGAACGGGAAGCCAGCGGTACGATCATCGAGGCCTCTCTCGATAAGGGACGCGGATTCGTGGCCACCTTGCTGGTGGAGAACGGAACGCTGCAGCCCGGTGATCTGATCGTGAGTGGTCAGTTCTATGGTCGCGTGAAAGCGATGTTCAACGAACGAAACAAGAAACAAGAGGGGGCCGGTCCTTCCGTGCCTTCGGTGGTACTCGGATTGAACGGGGCTCCGCAGGCGGGGGAGAAATTCCGCGTGTACGAGGATGAAGCAGAAGCGAAAGAGATCGCGAACCGTCGTGCGCAGATCCTGCGTGAGCAGGGCATTCGCACAAAGAAGCACATCACGCTCGATGAGATCGGTCGTCGTTTGGCATTGGGCAGCTTCAAGGAGCTCAAGGTTATCATCAAGGGTGACGTGGACGGATCGGTAGAGGCCCTCAGCGATTCGTTGCAGAAATTGTCGACGCAGGAGATCCTAGTCAGTGTGATCCACAAAGGCGTGGGACAGATCAACGAGAGCGACATCGTGTTGGCGGAAGCATCGGATGCGATCGTGATCGCGTTCAACGTTCGTCCCTCGCTGCAAGCTTCGAAGCTGGCCGAGAACGCCGGCATCGAGATCAAGATGTATTCCATCATCTACAATGCGATCGAAGAGGTCAAGAGTGCGATGGAAGGGATGTTGGAGCCCAAAGTACAGGAGAAGATCGTGGCCAACGTGGAGATCCGCGAGGTATTCAAGTTCGACAAGGCCACCGTGGCCGGCTGTTATGTACGGGATGGTAAGATCAAGCGCGATTCGAAGGTGCGCCTGATCCGCGATGGTATCGTGGTGTACCCGACTGCCGAGGGGGCACAAGCGGAACTGGGATCATTGAAGCGCTTCAAGGACGATGTGAAGGATGTGACCACCGGTATGGAGTGCGGCTTGACGATCAAGAATTATATCGACATCAAAGTGGGCGATGTGGTAGAGGCGTACGAGCAAGAGGAAGTGAAGCGGACGCTTTGATAAAAAGGTTTTGTTAAATGGAAAGGGGGGAAGGCGGAAGAACCCGGCGCCCCATTAGTTTTGACAACTATGCGTATACGTTCGTTCTCTTTGATGGCCATGCTGCTCTGCTGGGGTCTTGTGGCCTTGGCCCAGCCCAAAAAGGTAGTAGCCGATAAAGTGACGGCCATCGTAGGTGACCGGATCATTCTTCTGTCCGATATCAAGAACTCACTGGCCGATATCGCACGCCAGGGGGGGACCATTCCGGAAAACGGTGAATGCATTCTCACCGAGCAAGCCATCATTTCAAAGGTGATGATGCTGCAGGCCATGAAAGATTCCTTGCCCGTTACGGATGATGAGGTTGAGGCGGATCTTGATAACCGTATTCGCAGTTACATCAATCAATTCGGCAGCCAGGAGGCGTTGGAAGAGGTGGCCGGAAAGACCATCTATCAGATCAAGGACGATGCCCGAGAGTCCGTAAAGGAGCAAAAGCTCGCCCAAGCGACGCAGCGCAAGATCGTGGAGAATGTACGCATCACCCCGATCGAGGTAAAAGCCTATTTCGAAAAGATCCCCAAGGACAGCCTGCCTTTTTATGAGTCCGAATTGGAGATCGGCCAGATCATCGTTTATCCAAAAGCCTCTCGCGACGTGGAGCAGTACATCGTGGGGGAAATGAATAGTTACAAAAAGCAAATTGAATCGAAAATTGTCACGTTCGACCAAATGGCCAAGCGGGTGTCTGAAGATCCCGGAAGCAAAGACCGTGGCGGACAATATCAAGTGAACCGGACCGAAAAGACCTGGGATCCGGTATTTCTTTCTACTGCCTTTCGACTGAAGGAAGGCGAGATCTCTTCTCCCGTCAAATCCAAACTCGGATATCACATCATTCAGATGGTACAGCGGAATGGCGATGACGCCGTGATCCGGCATATTCTTCGTATTCCGCCGGTAACAGAGGATGAGATCAAAACAGCAAAGATCAAATTGGACACCGTTCGTTCCAAGGTGATCAAAGGTGATCTGACCTTTAATGAGGCAGGCTCCAAATACAGCGATGACGAGGCGGCCAAGTACACAGGTCCATACCTGACTGGACGTGATGGTTCCACTTTTGTTACCATCGATCAGTTGGACAAGGCACTGGTGGGCATGCTGGCCAAAATGAAAGTGGGCGAGTATTCCATACCGATGGAGTATGAGAGTGAGCAAGGAAAAAAAGGCGCACGGATCGTGCACCTGAAATCGCGCAGCGAGCCGCATCGGATGAATCTCCACGATGATTACAGCAAGATCTCCCAATTTGCCCTGGAAGAGAAAAAGGCCCGTACGTTGGACAAGTGGTTGCAAGGAAAGTTGCCGATGTACTATGTGATGCTGGACCCCCAAACCGCCGAGCAATGCCCCTTGCTGAAAAAATTTGAACCCAAAAATTGAACAGACCGCCCTCGGGCGGTTTTTTGTTGATACGAACCGAATTATTTTTGACCCGTAACTTATATGAGCGATCCCATCAAACACGAATGCGGCCTGGCCTTCATCCGCTTGCGTAAGCCATTCTCGTACTATCAACAACGATACGGCACCTCCTTATGGGGATTGAACAAGTTGTATCTGCTGATGGAGAAGCAGCATAACCGGGGGCAGGATGGTGCGGGCATCGCAACAGTCAAATTGGATGTGGAGCCGGGCTATCCGTTCATGAATCGATTGAGAAGCAATGCCCCTCAGGCCATCGCTGATATTTTTCAGCAGATCGGAAAGGAGGTGAGTGAGCTAGAGAAATACCATCCACAGATCAAGAACCAGCCCGGATTACTGAAAGGGCATTTGAATTTTTTAGGGGAGCTGATGATCGGCCATTTGCGATATGGTACGCAGGGGAAAAATAAGGTCGAGTATTGTCATCCATTCATCAACCGGGATACGATCCCTGCACGAAATCTGGCCCTGGCCGGAAATTTCAATATTGTCAATGCCGACGAATTGTACACTGCCATCGGGAAAGTGCCGCAGGAATCTGTCCGATTCAGTGATCTGGCCGCCATGATCGAGCTCATGTATACACGACTTTGTGAAGAAGATGAACGTTCTCCCCAGCAGCTGAATATTGAAACGGTCCTGAAGCAAACACTCCCGCTATTAGATGGGGGCTATTTTGTGGGCGGTGCCACGGGTAACGGGATCGGATTTTTATTTCGGGATGCACACGGCATACGACCGGCGTATTATTATATGGATGACGAAGTGGTCGTGGCAGCCTCTGAGCGATCGGCCATACGTACCTGTTTTAATGTGGGCGAAAATGAAGTAAAGGAGTTGATGCCCGGACAGTCGCTGATCGTAGATGCAAAAGGAGACGTGGTGCTGAAGCAAATACTGGAGCCCAAAAAACGATTGGCCTGCAGTTTTGAGCGGATCTACTTTTCCAGGGGAAGCGACGAAAAGATCTATCAGGAGCGCTTGGCGCTTGGATATAATTTAAGTGAGCAGGTGTTGAACGCGATCGATCACGACCTGAAGAATACAAAGTTCTCTTTCATTCCGAATACGGCAGAAGTGGCCTTTTATGGACTATTGAAAGGAATGGAAGATTATCTGAATCAGGTGAAGCTGGAGCGCATCCTGAGCTGGGGGAAGGATTTTGATGAAGAGAAGTTGCGTGAAATGATCAACCGAAAGATCCGGATCGAGAAGATCGCGATCAAGGACGTAAAGATGCGCACGTTCATCACCGAAGATGCCAGTCGCAATGAAATGGTGCAACACGTATACGATGTTACCTATGGCACCATTCGTCCAAACGAAGATGCCCTAGTGATCATAGACGATTCGATCGTACGGGGAACCACCTTGCGGGAGAGCATCATCCGAATGTTGTCGCGATTGAAACCCAAAAAGATCGTTGTGGTTTCTTCTTGTCCTCAGATCCGTTATCCCGATTGTTATGGGATCGACATGAGTAAGATGGGCGATTTCATTGCCTTTAATGCGGCAGTTTCACTGGCCAAAAAGAAAGGGCTCACTGGAATGATGGATGAGTTTTTTGAGCGTTGCCGTTCGTTGGATTTGACCGGCGAGTTGCATTCGGTCAATGTGGTCAAGGAATTTTACGGACATTTTTCAACGGATGAATTGAGTCACGAGATCGCGGCACTGATCACACCGGCCGGATTAGACATTCCCGTGCAAGTCATCTTTCAGAATATCGAGAACTTGCATAAGTCCTGCCCCAATAATCCCGGCGATTGGTACTTCACGGGCAATTACCCCACGCCCGGCGGTAACCGGGTCGTCAACCGGGCTTTCATGAATTATATGGAAGGACGGAATGAACGAGGGTATTAGGGTAGAGGGTAGAGAGTAGATGGAAGAGAGTTGAGGGTTGAGGGGGGTGTGGGTTATGGATAATTCAAGAGTGGTTTTAATCATTTATTTGCAATAAGGGCCCGTATAGACGTTTCCCAAATATGACATACGCATTGCACAAGGATTGGTTGCCCGCTTTATCATTTGTTTTACTGATTGCCTGTTCGGGGGCCACTGCGAAAAAGGAAACAGTTTTTGCGTCTGGCTCCGCTAATGAAAAGCAGACGGAATGGAGGCAGGGTGATATTGTGTTTCAGGTTTCCCGGTCGGGGCAGGGTGCCGCTATCCAAGCCGCCACGCGCTCCAAATATTCCCATTGCGGTATGTTGTTTCAGGAATCGGGTAAGTTTTATGTGCTGGAGGCGGTTCAGCCGGTCAAGATCACCTCCATCGAAAAATGGATCAAGCAAGGCGATGATGGACACTATGTGATCAAACGTCTAAAAGAGGCGGAGAAGGTGCTTACACCTGCCGTGATCGAAGAAATGAAGAAGGAGGGAAAGAAAATGCTGGGGAAAAACTATGACCTCACTTTTCGCTGGAGCGATGATCGAATCTATTGCTCTGAATTGGTCTGGAAGATCTATCAGCGAACCACCGGTATCGAGCTGGCGTCCTTGGATTCATTTCGTGATTTTGATCTGACAGGCGAACTTACTCGGATGATACTGAAGGATCGCTTTGGGGATAAGGTACCCTATGACGAAAAAGCGATCTCCCCGGGAAAATTATTTGAAAGTGATCGATTGAGGAGGGTTCAGGTGGTCAATTAATATTGCGGATGTTGGACTTTAATTGAAAAACGGTCTATTATGCTCAGAAAAATATTACTTGTCACGATCAGCATCTTGATTTTTCCCCTTTTGCTTTTCTTTCTGTATTTCAATAACGTCAAACTGGCCTCTCCTATAACTGCCAACTATTACCGATCGCTACAGGAAACTCTTCGTAGCCGTGGCTATTCTCCCAATTTGTTGGTGATTTGTACGAAGCGTCATGTATGGGTGAACAAATTATTGGTTCGGTTAAATGGTGCGGCATCAGATAGCCGGCATCTCAATGGAGAGGCAATTGATTTTGTGGTGTTTGATGTAAATGGCGATGGTCGGTCAAATAGCAACGACGTGGATATTGTGTATCGTATCCTGGATCGGGAGATCATTGCCGATAAGGGAGGTATTGGAACGTACAAGCAAAAGCGAGGCTTTTTCAATAAGCAGATGATCCATATCGACTGCAGGGGGTCCGGGAAAAGATGGGATCATTGATCTATCAACGTGCCACCTCCTGATTCATTCGGGTTGTCTGTAAAAAAGAAATGTACGTTCTCGCTGAAAGAACTCGCCCCACTTTATACACGCACAAGAAACGGCAAATACGGATCCGGGCTGCATATAGTCGATGCGGGCATTGGTGAGTTGAGTGGCAAAATGGGTGATGCCATCGTTGTGTGAAACGAGTAGCACCGTATTTGCCTCCTGAGGGAATGATTCAATTACTGTCGTGAATGTTTCCGGTGTGGCGTGGTAAAGGGCCTCTCTGAATTCAACGATCGATGCATCAATTCCCATCGATTCGCATACCCCTTCTGTAGTTTGTAGGGTTCGGATGGCCGGACTCGATACGACTTTATCTATTCCGATGCCTTTTGCCTGTAGCCAGATACCCATTTGACGTGCATCCGATGCTCCTTTTTCCGTAAGGACTCGGAGGAAGTCCCGTTTGAGTGAATACGGCGACTCCGTTTTGGCGTGTCGCATCAGGAGAAGGGTTTTCATGGCGGTTTGCTAGATGGTCAGGATAAAGGTACAGGCCCAGGCGTATAGAAGTAGTTCTATATGATCTTTCCTGATTTATGGATATGATTGTATTGTTAGGTCTTTTTATGCCCACCTGATTCAATTAAAAACGTCCGGAAAATGAACTCCGTCGTTTATGATATTCGCAATGGCACGATCGATATCTATCTGTCGGAGGCGGCGGATCGTTGCGAATACGTGCTTTATGATTCCTCCGATCGGGTACTTTCCAAAGGCTGTTTGTTTGGCCGGATCAAAAAAACCTGTTTGTATCTCGGTGAGTTGAACCCTGGACTCTACACAATGGAAGTCAACGGAATTCGGATGGATTTTATGGTGGGTCGGGCTTCCTGAATTTCGCCAAACTCTCAACCCTCAACTCTCATCCTTCATCCTTCATCCTTCATCTCTCATCTCCCTTCCGGCTGTTCAAATAAACCCCTAAAAAGATCATAGCCGCTGCCAGCCATTTTCCGGGGGTGGGATGGTCGTTGAGAAAAAGGATGGCGATGAGCGTGGCAAATACCGGTTGAAAATAAATGTAGGAGCCGGCGATGCCGGCGCCGAGTACTTGGATGGCGCGTATATTAAGCGAATAGGCGAAGTAGGTTCCGCAGATGACGATGGTCACCAGGGCTACGATCTCTTGCGTATGCATACCGGATTCTTGAAAGTCCAACGCCTGAGAAAGTCCCATCGGTAAAATGCCGATCGCTCCGAATGTGAACACCCAGCGAACGACTTGGGTAGGCGGATAGTATTGCATCAGTGGTTTTACGCTGATGAAATAGATCGCATAGGAGATCGCGTTGATGATGATGAGTCCGTCGCCCAACAGCGAATCGGCTCCCATGTTAGTCCTGTCGGTAATGAGAACAGCAGCGCCACTGAGTCCGAGCATCAGGCCGATGCCTTGGATCCATCGCAAGCGTTCTTTCAGAAAAAAGGCAGCCAGTCCGGTAATGACCAGTGGGGTGCTCAACATCAACAAAGCCGCGTGAATGGTGGAAGTCATGGTCAGTCCCTTGATGAACAGGGTCTGGTTCAGAAAGATGCCGGTGAATCCGCACATGGCCAGCCGAATCCAATCTTGTTTGCGAATGGGTTTATCCTCCGTTGACTTCGTAAAGAATGCGATCATCCAGAATAGCACCAAGCTGCCTCCTACGCGGAACAGGTTCACGCCATAGGGACCCAGCGGTTCCGGGGCGATGAATTTTACCAGGCTCAGGTTCAGCGCAAAGAAAAAATTCGTGAACAAGACGCCAATATGTGCCCGGGTTTGAATAGTCATCCTGAGGTAAAGTTACCATTCGTAATTGGGAGCGAACGTGCGATGTTCAAAGTTGATAGCAGATCCTTCGATTGATCGATGCCTGCCCACTCTTTTCTGTCGGATAGATGGCGAGCGAGATATTCCTGTTCCGGTTGACCGGGCGTAGGGATCAAGATCGCTTGTTTATTCAAGGCATCCAGATCCATCAGGGTGCTGTAGCCGCAACGAGCGATCACCCATTCGGCTTCTTCGATCTGTTGTTGAAGGAGATCAATGGGTAAATGATCGAACACTTGCCAATGCGGTGGAGCATCGATCGGTTTTCCGCCAAGCGGCAATCCGCGAATCAAGGTTATCGGGCCTTTCCATTCAGCCAATTCACGCAGGCATTTTTCTTCGAGGATGGTTCGTTGCGGTTCGGGACCGGATAATAGGATCGTTATTTTTTCGGCAATGATAGCTGGGTGATTGGGTGTAAAGCGACTGAGATTACCAATATACTTGACGGGTATAGGCAATGCATTCGTTGGGTGACCCAATTCGCCGCTTAGGTTGGGTACTCCTTCCACATCCGGGACCCACACGGCATCAAAATTTGTTAGCAGTCGGCTCAGTATTTTATTAATGAATTTTTCGAGCCAAGAAACGGTTTCCGTTTGGACGTTCAATTGATGCGTGAGGATAATGTTGTGCGTGGAGGGATGGTATAATCCATATCGATTGTCGGAGATGACCTGATCGATCGAATGGTTGGTCAGGTATTCGTTCAGCCATTTTCTCTCCTTTCGGATCTGCCGTATGAGGGCCGGAATTTGTTTAAGCAGGGTCCAGGCAAATCCCTTGGCATTTTTTGAGTAGCGAATGGCATGGGAGGGGATCTCGGTGTAGGGCAGCCGGGGGAATTCGGTGCGAAGCAGGTGGCCGGAGGGGCCGCTGCCTGCCAGGTACACCTGATTTCCCTCTTCAAGGAGGCGATGGATAAGCGGAATACAGCGTGTGGCGTGTCCCAGTCCCCAGTCCAGCGGGGCAACCAAAACCCTGTTTAAAATGTTATTTTTTTTGTCCGACATACGATTCCGGGCTCAAAATAGTTTTATTTTGAAAGACGAATTCCATGCGAGCCTTATACAAAACCATATTTCTTCTGTTTCTCACCGTAGTATTGCTTTCCTGTAATCGGAATTATTATTCCGGGGCAGGGAAAGGGGGAAAGAATTGCGGCTGCCCCAGCCACAAAGGAATGTCGGGTTATTGATCATGCAACGGGTATCCAAACATCATTTGTTGGTCCTCTTTGGGGATGCATCGGCTGCGGAGCATCGTCGGCTGACGGAGTGGTTGCGCTCACAGCTGAGTGACGATGATTTTGCCCGTGCCTATCAGTTGCTGGATCGCAATCGAATTACATCCTCTGCCGATAAGATATTACAGGAGTCTCGTCGGGAGATTCTTCGGCCTTTTCGTTTTTTGATCGGGAAGAATTGATCAGCCTTTTGTTAGTCCGCTCAGTGCCGATCGCAGTTTACCCAGCATCTCAGCGATCTCTTCTTTTTTGCAAGTGCCGATACTGAGTCGGTACCAGGGATTTTCCTTGTCGCTTCCGAAGGCGTAGAAGGGAACCAGTGCCAGCGAAGCTTCATTCAGCAGAAAATGAGTGACGTCGGCCTGATCGGCAAGTACCGTTCCGTCGGCCTTTTTCCATCCTTTCAGATCAACTTTTACGGTGAGATAGATCGCGGCTTCCGGCGCAATGGCATCGATGGGAAATCCTTCTTCTTTCAATTGGATCAATCCGTCGTGTATTTGGGTGAGGCGGTACAACACTTCGGATTTGAAATGCGCGAGATATCGGTCGATGGAAGCGGTGTCGGGCAAATAATCGGCCAGTCCTTTTTGTTCGGCCATAGGGGCCCAGGCGCCCATATGGGTGAGAATGGATTTCATTTTGGCGATGACGGGTGCCGGACCTAATCCCCATCCTACACGCAGACCGGTAGAGGAAAAAACCTTGCTGATCGCATCCACATAAATGGTATATGCTTTCATTTCGGGTCGAAGGGATACCGGGTCGTGGTGTTCGATGGATCCGTAGGTCAAATGCCAGTACATCTGGTCGAACATCACGTATAGTTTCTTTTCGTCGTCGCCCCTCTTGGCATTTTCTTCCAGCACGCGGTCGCAGATCGCTTCCAGTTCCTCCTTTCGGAACGTTGTTCCGGTCGGATTCTGTGGTGAGCAGAGCGCAAGCAAGATGGCGCCAGCCAAATGCGGCTGAAGCTCGGCAGCGGTGGGCATGAAATTATTTTCGGCCGTTGCTTCCACGACTCGGTGTTCCCCCTCTACGAAATGGGTATAGTGATTATTATTCCAGGAAGGAACGGCATATACGATCTTGTCGCCGGGGTCGCAAAGGGTTCGGAAGATGGTATAGATCAGTGGACGACCGCCCGAGGCGACCAGGATCTCCGAGGTTTCATAATCCAGCCCCTGATAGTGTTTGATGAAAGACCGGAGTGCTTGTCGAAGGTCGAGGTTGCCCTCCGCCATCGGATAGTTGGTGTGTTTCTCCTGGTAGGCCTTTTCGATAAGTAGCTGCAGTTCGGCCGGAATGGGAAAGACGGAAGGGTCAAAATCGCCCACGGTGAAATTATACACGCGCGCCCCCTGACGAATACGTTCTTTGATCTCACCGCCCAGCTTCACGATCTCCGAGCCGATCAGGGTCTCGGCCAGCTGGGAGAGTTTGGGCGATTGCATGGTGCGAAATTAGAGGAAATAGTAGAGAGTAGAGGGTAGAGGGTAGAGGGTTGAGAGTGCAGAGTTTAGGGTAGAGACGGTTTGTGGTATTGGCTTTGTGTACTTCAGTTGGTATTATCGCACTATATGTTCTTGTATCCGTTTGAGCGTTTGGAGGTTTGGCAGTTGTCCATTGATCTGACCGTCAATATTTATGCCTGCACTGAAACATTTCCTACGCGGGAGCAATATGGCTTAAGCCAGCAGGTTAGAAGAGCGGCAGTTTCTATTTCATCAAATCTTTCCGAGGGTTCTGGTCGAATTTCTAAAAAAGACCAAGCTCATTTTTTTAATATGGCCTACAGTAGCCTGATGGAGGTCTTAAATCAACTGATTTTAGCCAATCGAATTGGATATATCAAAGAAAGTAATTTGATATCCATTCGATCCTCTGTAGAGATTTTGCCAAGGAAAATTGCCTCGCTCTGGAACGCCACCCTCAACGCTCAACCCTAAACTCTCAACCCTCCACCCTAAACACTCTACTCTCTACCCTCCCCCTACTTCTTAAAATCCAGCACCACCCCATTGATGCAATATCTCAGTCCGGTGGGGGGCGGACCATCATCGAATACATGTCCCAAGTGGGCTTTGCAACGGCCACACTGCACTTCGGTGCGGTTCATGCCGTGGCTATTGTCGGGGGTATAAATGATATTTCCCTTTCCGATGGGTTCATAAAAACTGGGCCATCCGCAACCGCTTTCGAATTTCGTATCGCTTTTAAAAAGCGGGTTACCGCAGGCGGCACAATAGTAGGTGCCGATCTCCTTGTGTTTTTCGAAGGGGCTGCTCCAAGGTCGTTCGGTGCCTTTCTGACGGGCTATGTAAAAAACATCGCTCGGGAGAATCTTCTTCCATTCCTCTTCGGGGAGATTCACTTTGGCGGTGTCTTTATTGGAATAGACGGGGTTCTTTTTTTCCATGGTGGTTGTTGTCGGGGGCGTATTCTTGGTTTGAGCCCCGCAATGGGTGGCGGTCAGGGCCAGTGCCAGCAAGGCGATCAGGGGGGTCAGGTTTCTCACGGCACAAAATTCATTTATTTCTCTCAAAGTCCCGTACTGACACTTGTTAATGACTATCTATATTTTCTCTCAGAAATCAGCGTCGGTACAATAAATTTGTCACAATTCGATTTTATTCATCCCCATGTTCAACCTCATCTTATTCGGACCTCCCGGCAGTGGCAAAGGCACCCAGTCAGACCATTTGGTGGCTCGTTACGGCCTCAAGCACCTATCTACCGGAAATCTGCTTCGGAAGGAGATCGCTGACCAGACCGAGCTGGGCCTGGAGGCCAAGCGATACATCGATGCGGGTCAGCTCGTTCCCGACGCGGTCGTGATCGGCATGGTGGGCGCGTATTTTGATCAACATCCCGATGCGGCCGGCTTTTTATTTGATGGATTTCCCCGTACCGTTGCCCAAGCGGAGGCTCTTGATGCCTTATTGGCCGATCGCCAAACGTTCATTGCCTTGGTGCTGGCATTGGAAGTGACGGAGGAGGAATTGGTTCGCCGGTTATTGAACCGGGGCAAAACCTCGGGCCGTAGCGATGACACGGATGAGTCCGTGATCCGCAAACGTTTTTCTGTGTATGTGCAGGAGACAAGTCCGGTGGCAGGGTATTACCAGGGGTCCGGAAAATTCCGATCCATACCCGGTGAAGGCTCGGTGGAGGGGATCGGCGAGGCTCTTTGCGCGGCGATCGATGCCGTTCGTTAATCCAGCTCGTTTCGGGAGCGTTTCAGGATGATCTTCTCTTCTTCGGTCAGGCTTTCCATCCCGTCTTTTCCGATCTTATCCAAAATGGCGTCGATCCGCTCCTGGGTTAGGTGAGCTGTTTTTTTGTAGGGCGGATGGTTGGACATGTAAAACAATTTCCCCTTTTGCGGTTGACGGGTTTGTTTCTCCGGGTCGAACAGGTCGTTGCACCAATCGAACAGCCGACTCATCCAATCCGTCAGGTCGATCCCTTCGCGCAACACCAAGTAGTAAATAGCTCCGGCGATCAGTCCGGATACCTGTGGCAACACCCCGGCCAATGTGTAGCTGTTGAGGGTGCTAAGGGCGGAGAGTATATAAAAAAGGGTCAATCCCCACAAGGGTATACCGCCGCTAAGCAAAGGGAAGATGCGGTAATACGGCGAAATGAAGGTGGTGGCTACCGCGATGGCGCCCACGCCGGCGGTGGCACCAAAATAATAATCGGAGGATCCGGGCACCAACAGAAAGCTGATGCATCCGAATACGCCGCCGTAAATGAAAAGGGGGATGATCTTGCGGTTGCCGCTGAGGTCTTGAAGGATATACCCAAAGATCCATAGCCATAACATATTTCCGAAGGTGGTCCACACACTGAGGTGTGAGAAGGGGGCCGTTAGGAGTGTCCAGGGTTTATGCAGCCAGGCTTGCCAGGTATTGGGTAATCCGAACCAGGTGAAGAATTGACGGGTGAAATCGCCCAGTGCTTTTGCTTCATCGGGGCGGGTGAAATAGAAATAGGTGCGGGCCATCACCAGCGTAATGAATACGATGAGGTGGATGGCGATGAGGCGAGTCAGGGCATTTTTACGGTCGCCCAGCGAAAGTTTCTCTTGGTAATAGTCGGAAAGGGACATGGTCGGTTGCTTACGATCAATACAACGATTGCCGGTTCGTTTTGTTCCAATAAAGCACCAGCAAAAATCCGGTAATGGCACCGCCCAGGTGCGCGAAGTGAGCGATGTTATCGCCGCTAATGCTGGCCACCCCGCCAAACAGATCGATACAAGCCAATCCGATCACGGCCCATTTGGCCTTCACAGGGAAGGGGATGAACATGATAAAGAGTTCTGTATTCGGGAATGTGTAAGCAAAGGCTGCCATAACGCCCATGATGGCCCCGGATGCGCCAACGGCGGGCGAGAGAAAGCCGAGTTTGCCGGCATTTGCTTCCAGTGTTGCCTGATCGTCGGACAAGTAGGCTTGGGTAAGATCATTCAGCAGGGCCTCATCAAAACGCAGGTGTTGTATGAGCAGGTGTGCCGCCGCGGCCCCTACGCCACAAACCAGATAAAAGAAAAGAAATCGCTTGGCCCCCCAGTAATTTTCCAAGATGCGACCGAACATCCACAGGGTGATCATATTAAACAGGATGTGAAAGATCATCTGTGGGGAGTGTGCGAACATATGCGTCGCGATCTGATACGGTTTGAAGTCGGGCGTGTCTACCGGATACAGCGCGAGTAATTGCGTAACGTGATATTCGTCATCCAGCACAACTTGTGCGAGGAAGACCAGCGCATTGACGATGACCAGATTCTTTATGATGGGAGGAAACGGATCGGGTCGGGTGAATTGGAATGACATCGCGCAAAGTTACTGTATGGAGCGCGTTAATCGGAGTTGCACTACATTTTCTATGTGCAGGGTATGCGGAAATAAGTCGACCGGTTGTATCCGGGTGACCGTATACTTTTCGGTCAGTCGTTGCAGGTCGCGGGCTTGCGTGGCCGGATTACAACTCACGTAAACCACCAGTGGTGCTTCCATGTCGAGGATCTTCTGAACCAGCTTGTCGTGCATGCCTGCACGCGGCGGATCGGTGATGATCACATCGGGCCGGCCGTGCTGATCAAAAAATGCATCATCGCAGATCGCGATCACATCGCCGGCGAAAAAAGAGGTATGTGTAAGTGCATTTCGTTCGGCGTTGATGCGGGCATCGTCAATGGCTGCTTCGACCAGTTCCACACCAATGATCTTTTTGGCGTGCTTGCTGCAAAAGATGCCGATGCTGCCGGTGCCGCAATACAGATCGTATACGATCTCGTTTCCGCTGAATTGCGCGAAATCGCGGGTGATCCGATAGAGTTCTTCCGCCTGCTCCGTATTGGTTTGAAAGAAGGAAGTAGGTCCAATCTTGAAAGAGAATTCTTCCAGCGTTTCGACCACATAGCCGGGACCTTTGTACACCACGGGCTGAAGATCGAACAGGCTGTCGTTCCACTTGAGGTTGACGGTATAAAGCAGCGTAGTGATCTCGGGGAAGGCTTCACTGACGGCTTGCACCAATGTTTCGATCTTGTCCGGGTCGTTTTCTCCCACAATTACATTCACCATCAATTCGCCGCTTCGGCAAAGGCGGATCTGCAGGTTGCGCAGGAACCCAACGTGTGCGCGGACGTCGTAAAAAGACCAGCTATTCTCCTTTGCCAGTATGCTGATGAAGTTTCGGATGCGATTGGTGGGTTCGGCCTGCAGGTGACAGGCATCGATGCGAACGACTTTATCGAAAAATCCGCGCGCATGAAATCCCGCCGCCCCAGTTGAAGCGGTCCCTTCGGGCAGCTCACTCATTTTCTCTTTTGGAACAAATTCGCGCGTGCCGAATGTGTACTCGATCTTGTTTCGGTAATACCGTTGTTGACTGGCGCCTCGGATGGGTTGGATCTCGGGCAGTTCGATGCGACCGATGCGGGTGAGCACATCCACCACCTGCTGTTGTTTGTATTGCAGTTGTTTTTCGTAGGGCAGCATTTGCCATTGGCAACCGCCACAGGTTCCGAAGTGTTCGCAGAATGGCTGGGTCCGGTCCGACGAATAGCTTTTGTACCGGATCGGAAATCCCTCGGCCCAGTCCTTCTTGTTTTTGGTGAGTCGAAGATCCACCACATCACCCGGCACGGCATGTTCGATGAAGATCACCTTGCCATCGACCCGGGTCAGGCTCTTGCCTTCGGCGGCATAACTTTCGACGAGGATATTCTCGAGAACGGGAAGCGGTTTTTTTCGGGCCATGAACGCGAAGATAGATGAAGGATGAAGGTTGAAGGATGAAGCAGCGTCCCAAATTCATCTTTCATCCTTTAACCTTTAACAATAAACTTAAATTTCTCATCCCCTCATCTTCTCATCTCCTCCTCCAAATAGTTACCTTTACCCTTCTCAAAATGACCCGAAAACTACTTTTTCTAGCCGCTATTTTTTCTGTCCTGCAAACCCAGGGGCAGAAGCTCGGATACGAGATCCAGGTCACCTTAAAGCCGTTCAAGAACCAATACATCTATCTGGGGCATTATTTCGGAAAGACCTATCCCATTATCGATTCGGTAAAACTGGATGGCAACAGCCGAGGCGTATTTAAGGGCGACAAACTCCTGCCCGGCGGCATCTATTTGATCGGGTATCCCAACAAGACCGGTTTTTTTGAGATCCTGATCGATAAGCAGCAGCGTTTTGGGTTATCGGCCGATACCGCCACCGTTGCTCAAAGCATCCTGTTCGAGAATTCTCCCGACAATGTTTCCTTTCTGGATTATCAGCAAACCATGCTGGAGTTGGGAACACAGATCCGCGACTTGCAAGCTTTTCTGAAAGCAGGTTCGCCCGATTCCGTCCAGATTCGTAAGAATCTTAAGTCTGCCGAAAAACAGATGAATGACTATCGGCTCGACCTCATCAACAACCACAGCCAAACATTATTGGGCGCATTGATGATCGCTATGCGGGAAACGGAACTGCCTGCCGCGCTCAGAAGACCTGCCAACGTGGCCGATTCGATGGCGGCTTACCGATTTTATAAAGACCATTACTGGGACGGCGTTAATTTTTGGGATGGCCGGCTTGCCTATACTCCCTTCTTCGAAGAAAGGGTCGATCGTTATTTCAAGCAGCTGGTTGCACCGGATTCGGATTCTGTTATTCGGGAGATCGATAACATGATGGCATTCGCACAGATAAACGCTGAAATGACTCGGCTGCTGTTGGTCAAATTTCTGAACCAGTATCTCGCGCAGCAATACATGTGGGAAGATGCCGTGCTGGTGCACCTGTACGAGAAATATATTTCGAATAAATCCTATCCCTGGCTGGATGAGAAGGGGCGAAAAATAGTGCAGGACAGAGCTTTCAGTTTGATGGGCAATATCCTCAAATCCCCGGCGGCGGAGGTCGAATTGCCCAATGCGGCCGGTGAGATCAAATCGCTGTACGCCCTAACCTCCGAATACACCCTGGTCGTGTTTTGGGATCCTACTTGCGGGCATTGTAAAGAAACGCTTCCGCGGATCGACTCGATCTATCGAGCCAAATGGTCCAAACAAGGCATTGGCATCTACGCCATTGCCAAGGAGACCGAGGGGAATCAATCCTTGTGGACCGATTTCATTCAGCAAAATCAACTGGTTGGCTGGACGCACGTGTACTATTCCAAGGAAGCCGAGAAAAAGCGGATCGATAACGGGATCCCCAGCTATTCCCAGTTGTTCGATGTTCAGACTTTTCCGACCTTGTACCTGCTCGATCGCGATAAGAAGATCATCGCTAAAAAGCTGACCTTTCAGCAGATGGATGAAATACTCGATCTTCAGCGAGCAGAAACCAACTAGTCATATAATCCGATCATATGGGACGTATCTTCTCCATTCTTCTGAGTCTTCATCTGTTTTTCGGTGTGGCCAACGCACAAACCCTGCTCACGTACGGGAATCATAAAGTGGATGCCAAGGATTTTCTTCGCGCCTACCAGCGGAACAATGTCGATACCGTCAGTTCCAAGGAAGTATCGATGCGTACCTACCTCGATCTGTATGTGAATGCAAAGATGAAGGTGCGGGAAGCGTATGCCCGTCGCTTTGATACGTTGCCGGGTATCGCCCAGGAGGTTGACAATCTGCGCGGGCAGCTGATCGATAAATACATGGCCGATCCGGTGCTGTTGGAGCGATTGAAAAAAGAGGCCTTTCAACGAAGCCAGACCGATCGCGAGGTGGCTCATCTGTTCATTTCTTTCCGAAACTCAAATCGGGAGTTGGATTCGGCCCGGGCCAATCGCCGCAAAACCGAAGTGGAAAAGAAATTACAGGAGGGACGAGATTTTTCATCCCTGGCAAAAGAGTTCTCCGACGATCCAACCGCTTTGCAAAATCAAGGCAGGATCGGTTTCGTTACCGCCTTCTCGCTTCCGTATGATATGGAGTCTGCCATCTATCAAACCGCCATCGGACGATCCAGCGGTTGGGTGCGTTCGAACATCGGCTATCATTTGTTTAAGGTCTTGTCGGAGCGACCGGCCATTGGCAAGATGAAAGCCCGACAGATCCTGCTGGCCATTCCGCCGGGTGCCGATGAGGCAGAGAAGAAACGAATGGAGCGATTGGCTGATTCATTATATCAAGCCTTACGCAAGGGGGCTCATTTTGGAGAAACGGCCCGCCTGTACAGCAACGATAACATCTCGACAGCGAATGGTGGTGAAATGATGGAGTTCAACGTGGGTCAATACGATCCGGTTTTTGAGAACAAGGTCATTGCCCTCACAAAAGAAAATGAAATGGCGGCCCCCTTTCAGACACCGTATGGCTGGCATATCGTACAACGGATCTCCATCACCAAGCCTGCTACCGATCTGAACGCCACCGAAACACAACAGCAATTGGAACAGCAAGTGCGCTCCGATGATCGCTGGCGCAATGCAAAAGATTTCATTTACGAGCTGGTTCGCACCAAATCCGGTGCTCGTCGAACAGCCTATCAAGAGCCGGCTCTTTGGCAATATTCCGACAGCTTACTGGATCTGAAGACAATGACCGCTACGGGGAAGACCATCCAAAAAGGCACCGTGCTTTTCACGATCGGAAAAGACTTGGCCCGAAAGATCTATACGGCCGAAGACTGGATCCAGTTTGCCACGAATTTCCGGTACCAACCCGATGGAAGCGGACTGAAGCCACATGCGCAAGTAAGAAATGAGTGGGAACAGTATGTGATGGTGGAGTACTACAAGAACAACTTGGAATCATTCAATGAGGACTATAAAAATCAACTAACGGAATTTCGGGAAGGGAATCTGTTTTTTGAGATCATGCAACAAGAGGTGTGGAACAAGGCGCAGGCCGATACGGCCGGGCAGCGTCGTCTGTACAACAAGCAAAAGGAAAAATACAATTGGAAGGCCAGTGCCGATGTGATCTTATTCTTTTGTTCGGATGTGAATGCCACCAAAGAGCTTCATGTAAAGATCATGGCGCAGCCCTCGAAGTGGAAGAGTGAGTCGCTTTCATACGGGGAGCGTGTTTTCACCGATTCGGCCCGTCTCGAGTGGGAGCAGATCCCCAGTCTGGGCACACAGACCCCAACCGCCGGACAACTTCTGCAGCCGGTCATCAATCAGGCCGATAACAATGCCAGCTTCGCCTACGTGCTTCGTGTGTATACGCAGCCCGCACCTAAATCATTTGAAGAGGCCAGGGGAAGTGTGATCACAGACTTGCAAACCGAGCTGGAAAAGAATTGGGAAGCGGCCTTGCGAAAGAAATATCCGGTAAAGGTGGATCAGAAAGTGTTCGCCGGTCTGTTGAAGTAAATTCGATCAGATCTGTCCAACTACATCCGCGATGAGTTGCGGACGACCCAGCGTATAGTAATGCAAAACGGGCACGCCACTTTTTTTGAGCTCCCGGGATTGCATCAATAACCATTCAGCTCCTACTTTTTCCACGTCCAGATCGGTCTTGCATTTATGAACGGCATTGGCCAATTCGGTGGGCAGATCGATGTGGAAGGTCTTGGGCAGAACGGTCAGTTGTTTTTTATTGTAGATCGGTTTTAAACCGGGAATGATGGGAACCGTAATGCCCATTTCGCGACAGCGACTCACGAAGTCATGAAACTTCTGGTTATCGAAGAACATTTGAGTGATGATATAGTCGGCACCCAGATCAACCTTGTTCTTGAGATGTTTGAGGTCGGATTCCATGTTCGGGGCCTCGAAATGTTTCTCGGGGTAGCCGGTCACGCCGATGCAGAAGCCGGTTTTATGTGAATCGCGCAGGTCTTCCTCCAGGTATATGCCATCGTTCAGGTCCACCACCTGCTTCAGCAGATCGGAGGCATATTTATGACCGCCCGGCTCCGGTTCAAAACTCATTTCATTCTTGGCGGCATCACCGCGCAGCACCAACACATTGTCAATACCCAGGTAATGCAAATTGATGAGCGCGTCTTCGGTTTCATTGACACTGAAGCCGCCGCAGATCAGGTGTGGTACGGTATCAACGTTGTATTTGTTCAGGATCGCGGCACAGATACTTTCGGTGCCGGGACGTTTGCGAACCACTACTTTTTCAAAACCGCCATCCGGACGTTTTTTAAAAACATGCTCGCTGCGGTGATAGGTTACGTTGATGAAAGCCGGTTTATGCACCATCAGCGGATCGAGGTGCTTGTACAACGCGCCGATTCCCCTGCCCTTCAGCGGCGGAAGAACCTCAAAGGAGATCAGGGTGTCTTTGGCCTGACGGATATGATCGATCACTTTCATCGCGCACAAAAGTAATGAATATGGCTTGATCCATCCGAACCATTAAAATGCCGGTTCAGCAAGGAGAACGCCTTACATTTGCCCTATGTCCATTGCTATTCAAACCCGTGACCTGGTAAAGCGATATGGTTCCCGAACGGTCGTTAACCAGGTATCGTTCGAGGTGTCGCAGGGAGAGATCGTTGGTTTGCTGGGTCCGAACGGAGCCGGAAAAACCACTTCGTTCTATCAGGTGGTGGGACTCATCAAACCTGATTCCGGACAGGTATATCTGGATGGCGAGGATATTACGGCGCTGCCCATGTACAAACGAGCCCAAAAAGGGATCGGATACCTGCCACAAGAAGCGTCGATCTTCCGAAAGCTAAGTGTGGAGGATAATATCCTGGCGGTTTTGGAGATGAAGAAATACTCCAAGTCGGAGCAACGCGACCGATTGGAATCCCTGCTCAGTGAGTTTCGGTTGCAACATGTTCGCAAGAGTATGGGAGATGTATTGAGTGGCGGCGAACGCCGGCGCACCGAGATCGCCCGCGCCCTGGCCGTTGATCCCAAATTCATACTGCTCGATGAGCCCTTTGCCGGTATCGATCCCATCGCGGTGGAGGATATTCAATCCATCGTGGCCCGATTGAAATACCGGAACATCGGCATTTTGATCACTGACCATAACGTTACGGAAACCCTTTCCATTTGCGACCGCGCCTATTTGCTGATCGAAGGAAAAATATTCAAGCACGGAACAGCGGAGGAATTGGCAGCCGACGAACAAGTACGCAATTTGTATCTGGGACGCAATTTTGAATTGAAGCGTAAGGATTGGATCTATGAGGAAGCCATGCAGGTTGGCCCCGGTCCGGATACCAACTGAAATTAACTATGTCTTTTCAGGTCATTGCCTTTGATGCAGACGACACCCTATGGGTAAACGAACCCTATTTCCGGGAAGCGGAAGATAAATTCTGCGCGTTGCTGGAAGATTATTTACCGCATCACAGCGTTGCCAAGGAGTTGTTTCATACGGAACTACAGAATATCCCGCACTATGGCTATGGAGTAAAGGGATTTATGTTGTCCATGATCGAAACGGCCTTGCGGGTGAGCGACCGAAAGCTC
This sequence comes from Bacteroidota bacterium, assembly GCA_046081925.1. Lineage (GTDB taxonomy): Bacteria > Bacteroidota > Bacteroidia > Chitinophagales > Chitinophagaceae > JJ008. Next base: position 29,114 of record JBJTWV010000008.1, read on the forward strand.
GATCCGTTGGTGATCGAAAAGGCAATCCAATACGGAAAGGATCTGTTGGATAAACCCATTGAATTGCTGGATGGCATGGAGGAGGTCTTGCATCAACTGAAAAAGAAATATCGATTGGTGGTGGCCACCAAAGGCGACTTGCTGGATCAGGAGCGCAAGTTGAAAAAATCCGGACTGGCCGATTATTTTCATCATATTGAAATTATGAGCGATAAGCGCGAAGCCGATTATCGTAAACTGATCGGCCATCTCGATATAGACCCCGCCCATTTTCTGATGGTTGGCAACTCCCTGAAGTCGGATGTATTGCCGGTATTGGCCATCGGTGGACATGCCATTCATATTCCGTATCACACCACCTGGGCGCATGAGCAGATCGATCATGCGGTAACGCACGCCAACTTCCGGGAGCTGGCCTCTGCACGGGATCTTTTAGGTCTTTTGTTGTAGTTTGCCGCTTCATGGATTATCGCACATTGCCCAAGATCGAACTGCATCTGCATCTGGACTGCAGCCTGAGCTATTCTGTCATCCGACAGATTGATCCGACCATTACGGAGGAGGATTATCGCCGTGATTTTGTTGCCCCACCCCGTTGCAGCGATCTGGTCGATTATATCCAACGTGCCGAAAAGGCCATTGGGTTCATGCAAACCCCCGAGCAACTCCGGGCCGTGACACTGGATCTTTTCGATCAGTTGAAAGCCGACGGACTAGTCTATTCCGAAATACGATTTGCCCCATTGTTGCATCTGGCCAAGGGCCTTAGTCCGACGGAGGTGGTGGAGGCGGTGGAGTCGGCTACACGTGAGGGAATCGAACGCACGGGTGTGGAAGCAGGACTGATACTCTGCACACTTCGTCATTATGATGAAGAACAAAGCATGACCACCGTGAAATTGGTGGAAGCGTTTCGGGGTACAAAAGTGGTCGGCTTCGACGTGGCTGGTGATGAAGCGGGTTATCCGGTACAGGCGCATGTAGCTGCGTTTGAGTATGCCGAACAAAAAGAACTTGCCTGCACGGCTCATGCCGGAGAGGCCTGCGGACCTAAAAGTGTTTGGGAGGTCTTGCAGCAGTTTCGTCCCCGTCGGATCGGGCACGGGGTTCGTAGCATCGAAGACCCTGTCTTGATCGAACACCTGAAAGCACACGATATTCATTTGGAGGTTTGTCCCACCAGCAATTTGCAAACCAATATTTACGAACGGATCGAGGAACACCCGGCTGATCGGATCTTTCATGCGGGGGTATCCATGAGCGTCAATACGGATGCCAGAACCGCTACGCCCACCACGTTGTCAGGTGAATATGCCTTATTGCAGCGGGTTTTCGGGTGGACACTCGCCGACTTCAAGCATTGTAACCTGCAGGCGGTTCGTCATTGCTTCGCCCCCCAACCCATGAAAGCGCATTTGCGACAGCTCATTGAAGCAGGTTATCCGGTGGACTGATCGTACTCATCATTTTAGGTTGACGGCTTTTCGAAAAATGAATTATTTTTCGAAGCAATGAAACTTCTCTCCCCGGCAATTTCTTCCTTGGCACGCATGCGCGGATGGCGGATCGACGCCTGGCGCGATAATCCTATGCTTGCACAGCGAGATGTTTTGCAGGAGCTGGTGTCAGCCGCCCAATACACCGAATTCGGTCGGCAGTATAATTTTCCCTCTTTATTCAATATTCGATCCTTTAAGGAGACGGTGCCCGTACATGAGTATGAGGACATCAAGCCTTACATCGATCGGATCATGCAAGGCGAGCAGAACGTTCTTTGGGATACGCCCATCAATTGGTTCGCCAAAAGCAGTGGTACTACCAGTGATCGCAGCAAATTCATTCCGATCAGTCAGGAAAGCTTGTCCCACGGGCATTTCAAAGCCTCAAAGGATGTGCTTACCATGTATTATCAATTTCATCCGGACTCCAATCTGCTCACCGGGAAGGGACTGGTCATCGGAGGCAGTCATACGATACATGCGGTGAATCCGGACGCACAGTATGGTGATCTGAGTGCGGTGTTGCTTCAAAACTCACCGTTTTGGGGTCATTGGCTTCGTACGCCCGATTTGAGCATCGCCTTGATGGATGAGTGGGAAGCCAAGATCGAAAAGTTGGCGGAGGCGACCATTCCAGAGAATGTGACCTCGATCTCCGGCGTGCCCACTTGGACGTTGGTGCTTTTTCGTCGCATACTGGAGATCACCGGTAAGCACACGATGAATGAGGTATGGCCCAATCTCGAATTGTATCTGCATGGTGGGGTCTCCTTCACGCCCTATCGGGAGCAATTCGAGCGAATCATCGGAAAACCCATTCATTATCTGGAGATGTACAACGCCAGTGAGGGATTTTTTGCGGCGCAGGATCGTCCGGGTACCGACGGCATGTTGCTTTTCCCGGATCACGGCATTTTCATGGAATTCATGCCTATCTCCGAATACGGAAAGAAGCATCCGCTTACTGTGGGGTTGGATAAAGTGGAGTTGGGAAAACAATATGCGCTGGTCATCTCCACCAATGGAGGACTTTGGCGCTATCTGGTGGGCGATACGGTGCAATTCACGCAATTGAATCCGTATCGGATACGGGTGAGCGGGCGGCTCAAACATTATATCAATGCATTTGGGGAAGAACTGATCATTGATAATTCTGATCGGGCGATCGCAGAAGCGTCCAGACAAACCAATGCGATTGTATCGGACTATACCGCTGCTCCTGTTTATTTTTCTTCGGAGGGTAATGGAGCCCATGAATGGATCATCGAATTCGATCGGCCACCCGATTCGCTCGACGAGTTCACCAACATGTTGGACCGTTCCTTGCAAGCATTCAACTCTGATTACGAAGCCAAGCGGCATAAGGGCATTGCGTTGCGAATGCCACTGGTGCATCAGGCTCGTACGAGTTTGTTCGCCGATTGGTTAAAGCAGAAGGGCAAGTTGGGCGGGCAGCATAAAATTCCCCGCCTGAGCAATGAGCGGACTTTGCTGGAGGAATTGCTTTCCATGAATAAGGCCTAATTTTACGGCCATTCAAACCACTGCTTATGAAACTGCTCGACGGAAAAGTTGCTATTGTAACCGGTGCTGCCCGGGGAATCGGAGAGGCCATCGCCCTTCAACTGGCCGAACAAGGTGCGCATATTGCCTTTACCTATGTGAGTGACAGTAGTGCGGAGAAAGCGACCGCACTGGAGCAGAAACTCCAGGGTATGGGCGTAAAGGCCAAGGCCTGGAAAAGCAATGCCGGCGATGCCGCACAGTGCGAATCATTCGTGAATGAAGTCCTTCAGGAATTCGGTCAGATCGATGTGCTGGTGAATAACGCCGGTATCTCCAAGGATAATTTGTTGATGCGGATGACCAATGAGCAGTGGGAACAAGTGATCCAAGTGAACTTGAACAGTGTATTCTATATGACCAAACAGGTCATTCGTCCGATGATGAAAGCCCGTAGTGGGGTCATCATCAATATGAGTTCGATCATTGGTGAAATCGGCAATGCGGGCCAGGCGAGTTATGCTGCCAGTAAGGCCGGTGTGATCGGTTTTACTAAATCCGTTGCCAAAGAGTTGGGCAGCCGCAATATTCGTTGCAATGCCATCGCCCCCGGATTCATTGAAACCGATATGACTAGTTATCTGAAAGATGGCGAAGGTGCTGAAAAGTATAAATCCAATATTCCGCTGGGTAAGTTTGGAGCGGCTTCTGATGTAGCGAATGTGGTCGTGTTCCTCGCCAGCGATATGGGTTCGTATGTAACCGGACAAACCATCAGCGTTTGCGGCGGCTTGAATATCTGATCGATCAGTCTTTTATGGTCACTTTTCTTCGTTGCATATAATCGTGCCATAGGATCATGGCAGCGATGGTGCGGTTGGGTCGCCACGGTTCGGCGATGCGCAGCATTTCATCTTTACTTACATCATACAATAATCCTTTGTTCCGTTTCAGGCTATTGACCAGTGCGATATCGCCCAGCGGAAACAGATCGGTCCGGCGAAGAGCATGCATCAGATAAACATCGACGGTCCAGTTACCTATGCCTTTCAATTTGATCAATTGTTCGCGTACCGATTCATCGGGTTGGTGCTGCAGGGCGCGTAGCTTGATCTGTTTGGATTGAATGGCTTCGGTGAGCCCGCGGGCGTAGACGATTTTTTGTCTGGTGAAATAACAGGCGCGCAAGTCCTCATCGCTGAGTTTCGAAAACTTTTCCGGCGTCACTGTCCCGATCCGGTCTTTGAGTCGTTTGAATGCTGCATATGCTGCCGCCAGTGAAACCTGCTGCTCCAAAATGGTGAGAATGAGTGTTTGAAAACTATTGGGACGAACCCACATGTTGGGGTGGCCGTGTTGTTGCAGGATGCGTTTCAGGTCCGCATCTTTTCGGGCCAGGCCATCACATAGCTTTCGGAAATTATCCGCGTCAAATCGTCGGATCATTTCTGCTTGAATTGTTCGATCGCGTTTTTGGTAAATGCGCTTAACACCAGTCTTCCGCTGATCGCAGCTCTTTCGAGCAGAAGCGTTTCCCAATGGTCGGTGCCGGCCCAGCTTACCCGCTTGATCTCCTTCATGGCTTCCGGATTGGATCGGGCAAGTTGTTTGGCCAGCCGATCGACCGCGGCATCTACACCGGCCATGGATTCATGTACTTCTGCGAATAATCCTTTCTCTCTTGCCCATGCGGCCGAACGCCAGGATTGCGCATCGAATGCAAGTTGTGTGTAAGCGGCTACTCCGATTTTTCTTTCAACGACCGGTCCCACTACAAAAGGGCCGATACCCACGGCCAATTCACTGAGCTTGATGGAAGCGTTGTCGATGGCGATGGCATAATCGGCGGCAGCGGAGAGTCCGACTCCGCCACCTACGCATTTCGATTGTATACGGGCGATGATGGGTTTTGGTGCCTGTCGCATGGCGTTGATCACGTATGCGAATCCGCTGAAAAAGTTCAATCCGCCAGCCTCATCCGAGATCGCGACCAGCTCATCGAAGGAAGCTCCTGCGCAGAAGGCCTTCTCTCCCTGACTTTGCAGAATGATCACTTTTGTTTCAGGATCATTTCCGGCCGATTCAATAGCAATGGCCAATCCTTCCAGGATCTGCCGGGGAAGGGAGTTGCTTTGCGGATGAAAAAATTCGATGGAACGAATGCCATCCTGCAAACTTGATTTTACATATTCGTCCGCCATACATGCATTTTTATTGTTGATCTTTCTTGGCAACCATGGTGAGGATAGTGGCTACCCCAATGATGGGCTCGTCGGTTTTATCGAGCATTTCCACATACCATTTCACGATGCCTTTGGGGATATCGTCGCCCCGTTTTTTATCTTCCGGATTCTCTACGATGCGCGGGTCGCTGGGTAGTTTTTCCTTGCAGGTGAACCGGATGTACACTTCTGCACCGGGGTACACGGGTTTGGTGAATCGTAATTCGTCAATTCCGTAATTCAGCAACACGGGATTTTTCTCGTAGCTGTCTACGAATAATCCGGCGGCCAGGCTCATCACAAAATAACCATGCGCCACCTGTTGTTCGAACATGGTTCCTGTAAAATCGGTGTCGGTCATGTGAGCATAGAAATGATCGCCACTGATATCGGCAAATGCTGTGATGTCTTCTGAGGTGATCAGACGTTCTTCCGTGATCAGTTGATCGCCGATCTCCAGCTCTTCGAAATATTTTTTGAAGGGATGTTTCCCCGGATCTTTTCCTTTGGCATGCGGCTGATAAACTTGTGTGATCTCCGTGAGCATGGTGGGCGATCCTTGCAAAGCGGTTCGTTGCAAATAATGTTTTACTCCTCGGATACCGCCCATCTCTTCGCCACCACCGGCTCGACCGGGTCCGCCATGGATCAACAGTGGCAGTGGAGATCCATGTCCGGTGCTTTCCTTCGCGCACTCGTTGTTCAAGACCAATATTCGGCCGTGATGTGTGGCTGCGCCGATCACATATCGCGTGGCAAGGGATGTATCGGCTGTTACGATGGTAGAGCAAAGACTGCCTTTGCCAAGCTTACTCAGTTCGATCGCTTCTTCTATCCCTTCATAGGGCATAAGGGTGCTTACCGGTCCGAATGCCTCCACTTCATGTACAGAAGTAGTTTGCCAAGGGGTTTCATTCAATAATAACAGGGGCGACAGGAAGGCGCCGTTTTTGGAATCGGCATCCACCACCTCCACTTCCTCGAGCGATCCGTAGATGAGTTTCGAATCTTTCAGCAGGATATTCACTTGTGCGCGCACTTCTTCGCGTTGTGATTGTCCGGCCAGCGAACCCATGCGAACTTTCTCCTGCAATGGATTGCCGATAAGAGTTTGTGAGAGGGCAGTCGACAAGAATCGACTGATATCTTCCATTTTATTTTTGGGGACGAAGATTCTTCGTACGCCGGTGCATCGTTGTCCGGCCTTCAAGGTCATTTCTTTTCGGATCTCCTTGATGAAAATATCCCACTCGGGCATACCGGGAACAACATCTTCGCCGAGTATGATACAATTGAGACTGTCCGCCTCCATATTGAAAGGAACATTCTGCTGGAGGATTCGGGGGTGACTGCGGAGGGCCAGTCCGGTGGAAGCGCTTCCGGTGAACGTGACCACATCCTGGTAGTTCACATGATCGAGCAAATCGCCTGCGGAACCGCAAAGCAATTGAAGAGAACCTTCCGGAAGGATGCCTGAACGAATGATCTCTTTCACGACGGCTTCGGTGAGGTAAGAGGTAACGGTGGCTGGTTTGACGATGGCAGGCATACCGGCCAGCAGGTTCACGGCGATCTTCTCCAGCATGCCCCAAACGGGGAAATTGAATGCGTTGATGTGAATGGCCACGCCTTCTTTTGGTACAAGAATGTGAGTGCCCATGAAGGTATTGCCCTTGCTGAGGTTGTGCGATTCGCCGTCCACACAAAAAGACTGGTTGGGGAATCGGCGTCGCAAGGAAGCATTGGCGAATAGATTGCCGATACCGCCTTCAATGTCTACCCAGCTATCGGCCTTGGTAGCGCCGGTTTGATAGCTGATGGCATAAAATCCGTCGAGCTTGGTGCGCAGGTGAAGTGCCAGGGCTTTGAGCATGTTGCCGCGCTGGTGAAACGTCATGTTACGCAGAGCCGGATTACCAATTTGTCGGGCGTAGTGGATGGCTGCGGCCATATCGATGCCGGTAGTGCCGGTTTGTGCAATGGGCTCTCCGGTAACGGCATTATACAGGACTTGTCCCTCGCCTTCTCCTTCTATCCACTTACCCTGTACATAATTTTGCAGCTTTTTCATGGCAGCATTTGTAGCAAACTTAGTCCAAGTTTTGGTCTAATTTTGAATCTCTTTTTCATTATAAACAGCTTCTTTATGCGAGTTCCTTTTTATCTCAGTTTCTTTCTGATGGCTACCATCGTTCTAGCGTCCTGCGGCGGGACAGATCATTCCGAACATACCGGTCACAACAAGAGCACGGTTTCCAAATCGCCGTTGGATCTACTGGAAGATTCTGTTAAGGCTGCACATGACCTCGTGATGCCTAAAATGGGCAAGATCAAGGGTGCTGAAAAGAAGGCGGGCCAATTGTTGGATTCGATCAATCTGTCTTTGAACAAACGGTCCTCTATGGAGACGCCTCAGGAAAAGTCGTGGAAAGCCGCGCTACAATCATTGATCGATGAGTTGGATCGGGCCGATCACGACATGGATCAATGGATGACCGAATTTGACTGGGGCGGAGCGGTTCATAATGGAGATGCCAGGCAATCGTATCTTGAATCGGAAAAAGTAAAAGTTGACAAGGTGAAGGAATCGATCTTGCGTAGTTTGTCGAGGGCGGATTCTCTGTTTGCCGCTATCAAATAATTCTGCAAATGGCCAGTGTTCTCCGGATCTTTACGCGTCGATTTTTTATCTATAGCAATGTCGTATTGGCGGTGCTGTTCTTGCTGGCTTGCTTGGTACCTCAATTGCCTCCCCGCGCTTGGTGGTTCATCGCTTTTTTAGGGTTGATCTTTCCCTTTCTGTTGGCGGGACTTTTACTGTTTTTCGCAGGGTGGTTGATCCTTTGGAAGCCCGCCCGACTGCTGATCTCGTTCATACCTATTCTGATCGGTTGGGGGGAGATTCAGAAGGGGATCGCTTTTCACGGGCCATCCACTTTTTCAGAAAAAAAATCACCGGGCACTCTGCGAGTGGTGAGTTGGAACGTAGCCCGGTTCATTGAGTTGCGAAAGAATAACAATAAGGGTAGTCAGACCCGCCTTAAGATGCTTGATCTCATCAAGCAGCAAGATGCTGATGTGCTTTGTTTTCAGGAATTCCAGACCTCCTTGGATCCTCGGTATTATGATAATATCACCCCGATTCGGGAGATGGGCTATCCGTATCATTATTTTTCCTTCGATGAAGATGGGGATCTGAATTATTACAGCTCGGCCATCTTTTCCAAATACCCCATCATCGACACCGCAAAAATTCGTTTTCCGCGGCCGAGCTCACCGGAGGTCTTATTGCAGGCCGATCTGTTAGTGGGCAAGGATACCATTCGGGTATTTACTACCCATTTGCAATCGTTTCAGTTCAATCCCGCCGATTACCGACGGATCGAACAGATCAAGTCGGGACAGGATAGTGTTATCGACAACTCCCGCAACATCTTCGCCAAATGGAAGCGGGGCGTTGTCAACCGGTCCCTTCAGGCGGAGATCGCCCGTGAGGTGGTGTCTGTTAGCGGTTATCCGCGTATTTTCTGTGCGGATCTGAATGACATACCGAATTCATATACATATTCACTTGTGAAAGGAGGGATGCAGGATGCGTTTTTATGTAAAGGTTCGGGTATTGGACGTACGTTCTTGGGTCTGTCGCCCACCTTGCGTATCGATTATGTATTTGCTGATGCGCAGTGGGAGGTGCGACAATTTACCCGGCGGATGCAGTCCTATTCCGATCACCTGATGCTGGTGACCGATCTGGCCTTGAAACCCCATTGATCCTTCGGGTATTCCCCCTTTTTGTCCATCTTTGCAATCACCCATGGCCAGTTTACATCTATACAATTCTCTGACCCGAACCAAAGAGTCTTTTGAATCGATCGTACCCGGTCGGGTGGGCATGTATGTTTGCGGACCAACGGTTAGCGGAGAAAGTCATTTGGGTCATGCCCGCCCCTACATCACGTTTGATGTACTGTACCGGTATCTGCAGCACTTGGGGTATCAGGTTCGCTATGTTCGAAACATCACGGATGCGGGTCATTTTGAGGAAGAGGGACGTGATGCGATCGACAAGATCGCCGATATGTCGAAGCTGGAAAGGCTGGAGCCGATGGAACTGGTGAGTAAGTATACACGCCTCTATCATTGGGCCATGGAGCAATTCAACACATTGCCTCCTTCGGTAGAGCCAACTGCCACCGGACACATCGTGGAGCAGATCGAGATGATCAAACAATTGATCGAATCGGGGTATGCCTACGAGGTAAATGGGTCCGTTTATTTTGATGTCAAGAAATATGCGGCCGGTCATGATTACGGAAAACTCAGCGGACGCGTGATAGAGGACCTTTTGGAAACGACCCGCGAATTGGAGGGGCAGGAGGAGAAGCGTGATCGGGCCGATTTTGCCCTTTGGAAGGCGGCAGCACCCGAGCACATCATGCGTTGGGCCAGTCCCTGGGGAGTGGGCTATCCGGGCTGGCATATCGAATGCTCGGCCATGGCCACCAAATATTTGGGTACGCAGTTCGATATCCATGGCGGCGGAATGGACCTGTTGTTTCCGCACCATGAGAGTGAGATCGCGCAAAGCACCATCTGCAATCATGTTGCGCCGGTGCGTTACTGGATGCACAATAATATGATCACCATCAACGGGCGTAAGATGGGCAGGAGTTACAACAACGTCATCAAGCTGACGGAGTTGTTTGCCGGTACACATCCCGAGCTCACACAGGCCTATCATCCGATGACGGTGCGGTTCTTCATCTTACAAAGTCATTACCGCAGTACCCTTGATTTCAGCAACGAGGCATTGCAGGCGGCCGAAAAAGGGTTGAAACGTTTGTGGGATGCATACAGCGGATTGAATTCGCCTGCCTGGACCGCCACGTTATCTCACACCACTCCGGGTGATACGGAGTTGGATCTGCGAGTGAACCGGTTGTTGGATGAGATCTCCGATTTTGTGAATGACGATCTTAATACCGCCAAGGCCCTGGCGAATTTATTTGAACTCGTGCCCGTTTGGAATTCCGTCAAAGATGGTATGATCCCCCTCACTTCGTTACGCATCGAAACGATCGGTCGGATGCGAACGGAAACCAAAACCTGGATCGAAGACGTGTTTGGATTGCAAGGGGTAACGGCCGTTGATAATGAAAAGTTGAAAGGCGTAATGGATCTGTTGATGGAGATCCGAAAAGAGGCCAAGATTCGAAAAGATTTTGCCACCTCTGATAAGATCCGGAATCAGTTAACAGAATTGGGAATCCAGGTGAAGGATGAAAAGGGCGGAGGAACTTCGTGGTCGATCGAATCCTGATCGATCTTTCCTTTTAAAACAGATGGAACACGACGGTCAGTTGCATGCCTACCGCAATGGTGAGGCATAGCAGCCAAAAATACCACCAGGCCAACGACAGATTGAGTCGTGTCACTTCAGTATGATACCGAAACACCATTACCAATACGGCCAACATCAATGAACCAAAAAAGAAAGGCGCTTCGTTATTGATCTCTAACCAGCTGGAGGCGATGTAGGGAACAAGCAGCAAGGACCCCAACAGACATACGCGCGCCATACCATGAATGAAGGTGGCCCGGCGCTTCCGTAAGATGGCGATCGCTGCAATGAGTTGGATCGCCCATTTGCCGCCGGCAATCGAGAGCGATAAGATGAGTTGTTTTTGAGAGATATAGAGCGGACAAGCCAACACGAACAGGGTCGTGATGATCAGCGCAAGGCTGAAGTAGACGAAGGCCCGAAGCAGATGCGGGGTATTCACTGAGTGAATTTATGCCATAAAGCGGCACGATTCACCTTTCTCTAACCAAGACGAAGAAATTTTTGCACCCAGTCCGGGCGAATCGGGTACTTCAATGACCCCTCCCGGTTTGTATTCGATGCCGCCTTCCACTGGGTCCTCCCGAAGCATCAGGGCAGTATCGAAATCGTAGTGAACGATCTGATCGCTGCAAAGGGCAAAGTGTGCAAAAGCGGTCATGGCCAGTCGGGATTCGATCATGGCGCCCACCTGTAGTTTTACGCCGGCCGCCTCGGCTTGTCGAACTATTTCTAATGCGTGAAAAATACCACCTGACTTTCCCAGTTTGATGTTCATATATTGACAGGCCTCGATCCCGATCAGTCGCGCGGCATCGTGCTCATCGCCCAGGCATTCATCGGCCATGATGGCGATGGGCGATGCCTGTCGAATACGAGGCAGTGCCATATAATTCCAGCGAGCGATCGGCTCTTCACAGTGTTCGATATGCAGCGGGCCCAGTGCCTGAAGGGTTTGAATGGCCTCATCGACCGACCAACCCTGGTTGGCATCGATACGTAGCGGAATATCGGGTCCGACCGCCGCGCGAATTTTTTGCATACGGACAACGTCGGTAGGACCATGCTTTCCCAACTTCACCTTAATGGCCGGGTAGCCTTGGCTAAGAATGTGTACGGCATCAGCCGCCATTTTATCGGGATCTCCGATACTGACGGTATAATCGGTGGTAATGACCTTGTTTTTCTTTCCCCCCAGAAACTGATAAAGGGGTAGACCGGCTTTTTGTGAAGCAATATCATAACAGGCCATATCGAACGCACTCTTGATGCTGTCGTTGGCATATATGATAGAATCCATCCGATCGTTCACGTTTCGGATATCCAACGCATCCTGATTCAATAAGGCTTGCGCGAGGAGTTGTCCGATGATATAACAGGTATCCTGGCTTTCACCATTGATGGGCATGTACGGACTGCACTCACCAAAACCTACCAGCCCGGATACCGTTTTGATGCATACCACCACGTTCAAAGCATCATCGTCCCGACCCAAGGAAGTAATGAAGGGCTCGATCAGCGGAATGCTGAGCTTGTGAAGTGATATTTCCTTGATTTGCTCCATGAGAGTAGAGGGTAGAGAGTAGAGGGAAGAGGGAAGAGAGTAGAGGGTGGAGGGTTGAGAGTAGAGTGAAATGCTAACCGCTCAACTCTCTACTCTCGACTCTCTACACTCTACTTCTTATCGCATTAGTTTCAGTTCCTCTACGATATTCTTTCCGCCTCCGAGTTTGTCGATGCACCAGAGTACATAACGGATGTCAACACAGATGGTGCGGTTGAGGTCTTTGTCGAAGGCGAGTTTATGGCTGAGTGCTTCGTAGTTTCCGTCGAAGGCCAGGCCGATCAGTTCACCTCGTTTATTGATGACAGGTGATCCGGAGTTGCCGCCGGTGATATCGTTGGTGGTAATGAATCCGATGACCAGGTCTTTACGTTTTGGATCGGCGTATTCGCCAAAATCCTTGTTCTTCAGCAGATCGATCTGTTTGGCGGGCAGATCGAATTCATAATCGCCCGGTTTGTATTTCTCCAGCAATCCCCGTGAGGTAGTTACATAATCGTAATGAACGGCATCTCTGGGTTCATACGATTTTACGTTTCCATAGCTCACCCGCATCGTAAATGTGGCATCGGGGTACATCATTTTTGCCTTTGTCGTATCCATCTCGCGAATACCTCTCAGGTAGATCCTTCCGTACTCCGCATTCATCGAGTTGAACTGTTGATTGAGCGGAGCATATCGGCTGTTGTAGTTGCTCATGAAGGCACGGGCATGTGTATAGGCCGGATCCTGCTCGAGGGCGGTGATCGTTGGATTTGCCACAAATGCCTTCCACCGTTCATCGTCGAAGATCAGGGTATTGGCGAAGACCTCGGTGGCGTAGTGGTCATAGGTGATCGCATCTTTCAGTGAGCCATGTGTGTTTTCCAATGATTTGAAAAAGTCGGCCGGATGCTGCAGGCTGTCAACCTCTTCATAAAACATTTTTGTAGTGGCAGCCAGGATATTTTCGTCGGAGGCCCTGTTTTCATCGGCAAGGAAGGCGGTACGCTGTTTATCGATCGATTCCAGCATCTTTTTCGGATCGCCTGCTTTTCCGTCACTGGACCTCAGCGCGGTTTCTACCGAAAGCATGGAGCCGGCAAATGCGATCAGGGGTGATCCCATCACACCTTCGACCATGAATTGACGATGTTTGGCATACGGACGCCAATCGTCGTATGCTTTCGCCCAATCGCGAAACAGATTTTCGTAGGCCGGTTTGCCATTTGCCCATTGCTGAAATTCGGCTTCGGCTTTTTGTTTTTGTCCCAGCACGTCGTACTTCAACAATTGCTTGGTTTCTCCGTCAAAGAATTTCCAGTAGTTCGCAATGCCGGCATAGGAAGAGGCCAGTTGCAGTTTCACTTTGGGATCGTTCTTCATTTCTTCGAACATGAACTTAAGTCGTGCGTCGCGAAGCTTTACGAGCGTTGGGTTGTTGATGTCGGTAGATAGCTTGATGCCATAGGAACTTTCATAGCGATTCGTGCCGCCCGGATATCCCCAGATCATGGCAAAGTCGCCGTCTTTCAACGGGCGAAGAGAAACCGGCAGATACCATTTAGGCTGATAGGGTACATTGTTTGCATCATATTTAGCGGGTTTGCCATCGGGGCTCATGTACACACGGAACACGGAGAAGTCGCCGGTATGACGAGGCCACTCCCAGTTGTCGGTATCACCTCCGAACTTACCGACACTTTCGGGAGGCGTTCCCACCAAACGGATGTCACTGTATCGTTGATAGACGAATGCCAGAAATTGATTGCCCTTGAAAAGCGGACTAATGCGTGTTTCAATGCTGGCATTGGCATCACTCATGCGTCGGTTGATGGCGCCCAATACGGCAGCTTGTTTTTTTACGCGGTCGGGTCCGGAGAGGCTGCCCAATGAATCCATCACTTCTTTTGTCACGTCCTCGATCCGAAGCAAAAACTGAACGGAAAGAGAAGTAGCGATCTCCTCTTTGAGATCCTTTGCATAAAACCCATCGCGCAGATAGTTATTGTCCATTGAGCTGGCTGCCGCGATCGCTCCGTAGCCACAGTGGTGGTTGGTGAAGATCAATCCTTTTGAACTTACGATCTCACCGGTACATCCCCCTCCAAAAATGATGATAGCATCCTTTAAGGAGGCTTGATTGATATCGTAGAGCTGTTTTTTAGTGAGCTTCAGTCCTTTTGCCTTCATTTTGGAGTATACCTGTTCGCCCAGCAGCAACGGAAGCCACATCCCTTCGTCGGCCACGGCCCGGAAGAGAAAACTGAACAGGAGGGTGAGGATAAGCAAGGATCGTTTCATGATGTAGTTTTTTGGTCCCTTGCAAATTACGAAACGAGCCGTCGTTTCTTTGCCCAAATCAACTATTTTCAAGCACCAAAACCAACCCATGCGTTTACGTCTGCTTGTTTTCTTGTCTTGTAGTCTTTATTGGATCTCCTGTGGTAAGAAAAATGCGCCTGCACCGGGTCCGGGTCCCAATCCCGCTCCCGGCTGTGCCGCTGCGGTTGCACCCGCAACGGGGAGTCTTTTAACAACCACACAGGTGACCCTCAGTTGGAATGCCGTGTCCGGTGCCAGCACCTACGACATCTATTTGGGTACAACCACCAACCCTACCACTCAGATCGCAACAGGGTTGAGCGCAACCACTTATTCCTATACGATTCCCAATACCCCCAACACCACGTATTATTGGTACGTAGTGCCGAAAAACAGCACGGGCTCGGCTACGGGTTGTACCAGTCAATTGAGCTATTTCACGTTCATCAGCATTTCTGCGCCGCCTCCATTTGGCTATTATGTAGTGGGCTATTTTCCTTCCTATCGGTCCGTGGCGGATGTACCCGATATAAAATTCAGAATGACCAATGTTGTGGTGTATGCTTTTTTTGGAGTGAACAGCAGTGGCACGCTCACAGTCAATAGTCCCACTACGCTCAATGACGTGCTGATCAAAGCGCGGGCCAATAATGCCAAAGTTTTTGTAGGTATCAATGATGGTAGCGGTGATGGCAAGACGAACTTCAAGAATATGGCGGCCACGGCTGCCGGACGAAATACGTTCGTGAAGGATGTGATGAATAAGGTGCGTCAATATGGTTTTGATGGCGTTGATATGGATTGGGAGTTTCCCTCCACTTCGGACGGCACCGATGCTACGTTTACGGCTATGATGAAAGAGTTGTCCGACTCGCTGCACCGCGATGCGCGGTATTATTTATCTTGTGCCATCACGGCCGGGAAATATGCCGGTGGGTATCGAGATGCCATCCGCAACGAGCTTTATCCGTATGTCGATTTTTTCAACGTGATGGCCTATGATGATTTCAGTACTTCCACGCCGTATCGTCAGCATAGTGATTATACCTTGGCGCAGACTTGTTTGAATTACTGGCTGAATACAAGGCAAATGCCTGCGGCCAAATGTGTATTGGGCTTACCGGCATATGGTCGTCCGTCCGGCATCACGCAATCGGGCACGGTGCTCTCTTACCGAACGATTTTGAGTCAGGGCGGAAGCGCCAACTCCGATTCTGCCATCGTTAGCTCGGGAGGGTTCAATAATTACACGATCTATTACAATGGTCAGTATACGATCAAGCGAAAGGCTAAACTGGCAAAGGATCAGGCCAATGGAGTAATGATGTGGGAGAAATGGCAGGATGCGCCCGATGGTAATTCGTTACTGAAAGCGGCCTGTGATACGGTAGGCAGATCTTATTGATCGCTTACCGTTCCCGTGTTCGACGGATTCAGCCGTTCGTTCAGCATCAGGTTGGTGTCGCAGTTATCCCCGTCGCAGCAAGGCAATGCATTGGTTTTACATATAGGGCATTGATAATGCCCATGCACATGGATCAGCTCTACCAGTTGTCCGCAAAAAGAACAGGCTTGTTTTTGCATTTTTATTCAGCGGCCGGGGTATTCAGTATTTGCCAGAGTTTATCCTTTAGTTCCAAGAGCCCTTGATTCGTGACGGAGGAGATAAATAAGTGGGGATAGGCCGGTGGCATTTGCGCAGCGATCTCTTTTTTCAGCTCTTCATCCAGCATATCACTTTTACTGATGGCAATCAGGAATTGTTTATTCAGTAGTTCCGGATTGTATTGCTGTAATTCGCTTAGCAGGATGTCAAATTCTTTTCGGTGATCGGCACTGTCTGCTGGGATCAGGAATAACAGCACGGAGTTTCGTTCAATATGCCGAAGGAATCGATGCCCGAGTCCGCGGCCTTCGGCCGCTCCTTCGATGATGCCGGGAAGATCCGCGATACAAAAACTTTTTCCGTCGCGGTATTCCACCATGCCCAGGTTGGGCGTGATGGTGGTGAAGGCGTAATCGGCGATCTTGGGTTTGGCAGCGGTGATAACAGAAAGCAGGGTTGATTTACCGGCATTCGGGAATCCAACGAGTCCCACATCGGCCAGCACTTTTAATTCGAGCACTTTCCATCCTTCTATTCCGGGTAAACCCGGCTGGGCATGTTCGGGGGCTTGGTTGGTGGGGGTGGCGAAATGCGAATTGCCTAGTCCGCCTCGTCCGCCCGGCAGCCAGATGATCTCTTGTCCGTCCTCCAGTATCTCTACCTCTTCTTTTCCGGTCTCTTCGTCGCGTGCGATGGTGCCCAGCGGCACTTCGATGATGATGTCTTTTCCGTCGCGACCATGGCAATTATTGGAGCCGCCTTTTTCGCCATCTTCTGCCAATACGTTTTTGTAATAGCGCAGGTGCAGGAGGGTCCAGAGGTTTCGGTTGCCTTTCAGAATGATATGTGCACCCCGACCGCCGTCGCCGCCATCCGGTCCGCCCATGGCGGTGAACTTATTTCGCATGAAATGCTTGTTGCCGGCACCGCCGTGCCCGCTTCTGCAAAAAATGCGGATCTGGTCTACGAAATTGCTTTTCTCCACAAGATTGATTGGCTGCAAATATACCCGATGCAACGGGCATGGCCCGAAATGAAAGATCCCGGACAAGGCCGGGATCTGCATGAATCGGTAAAAGACTTTATTGTATCAGGAATTTCTGTTGAAAGACCTGACGGCTTTCGGTGCCATTGAGGGTAATGAGATAAAGACCCTGTGTTTGTCCTTTAGGCAGCATGACGGGCAAGGTGCTGTTGGCCTGACTGATCTGAACGGATTGATTCAGGATCTGACGCCCCAGCATATCGGTCACTTCCAGTTGATAGCCGCCCGGGGTCAGGTCGCGTAAGCGCAATTGCAATTGATGGTCGAGGATGGGGTTGGGATATACGGAGATGGAGCCTTTTGTGGGCATGATCGCCGACGCAACGGTCGTTTTCTCGACTGGCGAGGGCGACTTGCTGCTAAGTACATTTCCGTTCGCCAGGTCGGAGCCGTTCCAAGCGGTTTCTTTCACTGACCAGGCCACTGCCGACCAGTTGGCCGGATCGATCAGGAAATAACCGGGTTGAACGGCGCTGGTAACCAATATTTGGTTCTTCTCGGTAACGGCCATGCCATTGATGCTATATCCGGCTGGCAGACCTTTAATAGAGCCGAGGTGCGTGGCTACTTTGGTGGCAATATTGATCTTAAAGATGTATTGAGCGGAGGTCATCAGATACAGATTCCCTTTGTCGTCTGCGATCATATCGCCACCGAAACTGGTGCAGGACAAATGAACCGATTGGCCGTTGTTGGCCGGGTCATCCACCAAACTCCCCAGATCTTCGATCATAGGCAATCCGCCGGTGCTGAAACGGATCAGGTGGCGGGCATCGTTGGTAAGTGCGTACACATAGCCGTTGTTACCGATGGTCATGCGGGTGACCATGGCACCGGCATCAGCCGTGGTGGCTCGGTTGTTTGCGAGTGGAGTTCCGGTAACGTAATATGTTTTCCACGTATTCAGGTCGATGTATCGAAGCTGATCGATCTGCATGGGCGTATAGAACAGACGATTGGTGCGCGGATCCAATGCCATGGCGGCTACGCCGGATTGGAAAGGCGCATCGTGTGTGATGGCTGCTTTACCCGAGCCGGCTTGATAAACAGGGCGCTGATCGTTCAATCCTTCAAACAGGGTCTGTGTCACCGATCCGCCATTCAGATCGATGCGGCGTAAAAAATGCCAGTTCGATCCGCCCGATTGCTGATCGGTAACCGCGTAGGCGAAGCGATCGGACTGAGCTTGACCAACCACGAATGATAATACTGAAACGAAGCAGAGTAGAGATTTTTTCATGTTTTTTCTTTACAAGGCTAATTTATGAAATTATTGCTTATGTGTGGGTGATGAGAATCAGTACGGTAGAGGGTAGAGAGTAGAGGGTTGAGTAGGGAGAAGGATGAAAGGTGAATTTTAGTTGAAGGTTTCACCCTTCATCCTTCACCCTTCAACGGTTTATAGTTGAGTCCTTTGAAATTCCGTTTTATCGGTGCCTTCCGAAGGGGCTTGCATGGTTTCAGGGTGCCGTCGCATTCTTTTGGCAGCGCCTGATAAAGACGGGTGCCTTCAGTTTTCCAGTCGATCAGGCGATCGCTTACTTTTTTGATCACTTTTCCCGGATTCCCAACCACTACGCTACGCGGGGGAATGGTTTCTCCTTCTTTGATAAACGTGAGTGCTCCTACAATGCTTTCCTCTCCTAATTCCACATTGTCCATCACCACGGCATTCATGCCCACCAGGCAATTCTTTCCGATGTGTGCGCCATGGATGATGGCGCCGTGTCCGATGTGTGCGCCTTCTTCCAACACAACGGTTACCCCGGGAAACATATGAATGGTACAATTCTCCTGCACATTGCATCCATCCTTCAAAATGATCTCGCCCCAATCGCCACGCAAGGCGGCACCCGGACCGATATAACAATCTTTCCCGATCGTCACGGCACCGGTCACGACCGCCTGCGGATGCACGAAGGCAGCGGGATGTACGACGGGTTTATTACCGTTGAATTCGTAAAACATCAGATCAGTTTTCTATCGGTACGGTAGCAAAGCCCTTTGAACTGGGCCACCAGTTTTTCTTCCTGATTAACGATTCGTATCGTGTAAAGTCCGGTCGATCGTCCATTGTGTTCTTCCTTGGCGGATGCGGTGAGCACGTCGCCTACGCGTACCTCTTTTATAAAATTGATGGAAGTGTCGAGCGCAACAGAGAGCTGATTGCGGTTGTTACAGGCAAAGGCAAAAGCGCTGTCGGCCAAGGAGAAGGCAACGCCTCCATGCGCGATGCCGAATCCGTTCACCATTTCATCCCGAACTTTCATTCGGATGCTGCTCGATCCTTCTTGTACCTCCAACACCTCGATGCCCAGCCATTGGGAAAAACGATCGTGTTGCATCATGTGGTCGACGACCAAACGGGCTTCGGTATTCGCGTTTGACATAGTCATTTATTTTCCTTCGAAACGAGGATTTCGTTTTTCTAAAAATGCCTGAACGCCCTCCTGAAAATCACGGGTGGCTGCCGCTTCCTGTTGCAGGTCATCTTCCGTTTGCAATTGTTGTTCGAGGGTTTGTATAGCAGATAATTGCAATTGTTTTTTGATACGGGCCAAGGCCTGAGTTGGCATATGGGAAAGTTGCTCGGCCAGGTTCATCGCAGCCGTTGTAAAATCAGCATCCGGATACACTGCGTATATCATTCCGTTTTGTTCTGCTTCGCGGGCACCGATCTTATCTCCCAGCATCATCCAGGCCGCCGCTTTTTGTCGACCTACCAGTCGCGGCAAGAAATAACTGCCTCCCGTGTCGGGCACGAGGCCGATCTTGGAGAAAGCTTGTATGAAGGAGGCGGATTCAGCAGCCACTGTAATATCACAACAAAGCGCCAGGTTGGCTCCCGCTCCGGCAGCCACCCCATTCACAGCGGCTAAAACGGGTTTTTCGAGTGCTACGATCTTGCGCACGATGGGATTGTAATGTTCGCCAAGAATTTTTTTCATGCCCGGACCATCCGGATCGATGGCTTCGACCAGGTCTTGTCCGGCGCAAAAGGCTTTTCCCGATCCCGTTATCAACACCGCCCGAATGGATGCGTCGGTGCATTGGTCCAGCGCTTGTTGCAAGGCCAGGGCCATGTCGCGGTTGAAGACATTGAATTTTTCGGGGCGATTTAGGGTGAGGATCGCCAAAGAACCGCGTATTTCAATCAGAAGGGTAGACATGGTATTGCGTCTTTACGAATGTAGGCAAATGCTCGGCTAATGACATTTGAAAAAGTCAAACGGTTCCTGACAATCCCTGCATTGATAAAGGGCCTTGCAGGCAGTAGAACCAAATTCACTCACGAGGCGGGTGTTGACCGACTGGCATCTGGGACAAGCCACCCCATCTTCCGGAATACTGAATCGCTTGTCGGGTGGTGCGATGCCATAGGCGCTCAGTTTTTGTTTGCCGGCTTCGCTCATCCAATCGGTGGTCCAGGCGGGACGGATCGATTGCTCGATGCGAACGGAGGCGTAACCGGCAGCGTTCAACTCCATCCGAATGTTTGCGGCGATCATGTCCATGGCCGGACAACCGGTGTAGGTGGAGGTGATGGTGACGATCACCTCGTCGTCTTTTATCTCCACCTTACGAACAATTCCCAGATCGAGTATGGTAAGCACGGGCACTTCCGGATCGGTGACCCGCTCCAGGATCTGATAAACAGCATCGATCGTATCGGATAGGTTATTCATTACCATTCACACCCGGGGTAGCTACGCTGTAAGTGTTGCATCTCGGCCAATATGAATCCCAGATGCTCACTGTGCACTCCTTTTTTTCCACCGTGTTGCATGAAAACATTGGCAGGTATCGTCAGGCCGGCTTCCGTAAAACATGTTTGGATCTTTTCGTTCCAAATCGGTTGCAGGTCGGTTACGTTCACCCCGGACTCTTTTTCCAAGGGAGATTCTTCAAAAAGTTCAGCGCTGTATGGCCAGATCTTGTCGACGGCTTGCGTCATTCGGCGATGACTTTCCGCCGTGCCGTCGCCCAAACGAATCACCCATTCGCTGCTCCATCGAACGTGGTACTTGATCTCTTTCAATGTCTTTTCGGCGATCGATGCCAGGCGTTCGTCGCTATGGGAAAGTAGTTGTTGAAAGAGGAGTTGTTGGTAGGTGCTGAAAATAAATTGACGCAGGGTGGTCGTGGCCCAATCTCCTTTTGGTAATTCAACGAGGAGGCAATTGCGGAATTGACGCTCGTCTCGAAGGAAAGCGAGGCTGTCTTCCGTGGCACCGTTTCCTTGACGCTCCGCGGCATATTGATAAAGAGTGCGGGCTTGTCCGATCAGGTCGAGGGAAATATTGGAGATGGCAATGTCTTGCTCCAGCACCGGACCATGTCCGCACCACTCGGCGTTTCGTTGTCCCAGTATCAGGGCATTATCGGCCAGGTGGAGAATATAGTCGAGTGTTGCCTTCACGTTGTTACATGTGATTGACCTCGTCGGGCAGATCGTAAAAAGTTGGGTGGCGATAGATCTTGTCGGCGGCCGGATCGTACAGTTCACTTGCTTCCTCGGGTTGAGAGGCGTGAATGTCCTGGCTCTTTACGACCCAAATGCTGACGCCTTCTTGTCGGCGTGTGTACACATCTCTTGCATTTTCGATGGCCATTTGGGCGTCGGTGGCATGTAAACTTCCCACGTGCTTATGATCGAGACCTTGTTTGCTTCGGATGAATACCTCCCAGAGCGGCCAATCGTTTTTGGGACCTTGTGGCGCTGGGGTTCCGCTCGGCTCTTGTCCGGGGATGTCGCCATAAAAAAAACGTCGAGTGGATATATTCATTTGATTCGATTAAGCGGCGTTGGCCCGTTCGCGCTTTTTGGCAGCGTGTGCGGCGGCGGCCTCGCGTACCCAGGTGCCTTCTTCCCATGCTTGGGTACGGGCTTGCAGGCGTTCGCGGTTGCACGGACCATTACCTTTTACCACTTGCCAGAATTCGTCCCAGTTGATGGCCCCGAAATCATAATGGTTGCGATCGGCATTCCATTTCAGGTCGGGATCAGGCAGGGTCATTCCCAGCAGCTTCACTTGTTCTACGCACATATCCACGAATTGCTGACGCAATTCATCGTTGGTTTTTCGTTTGATCTTCCACTTCATGCTTTGATCGCTATTGGTGCTTTCGGTGTCGCGGGGACCAAACATCATGAGTGCGGGCCACCACCAACGATCGATGGCATCCTGACACATGGCGCGCTGTTCGGGCGATCCTTTCGACAAAATCAGCAGCGATTCAAATCCTTGTCGCTGATGGAAGCTTTCCTCTTTGCAGATCCGCACCATGGCGCGGGCGTATGGGCCATACGAAGTGCGGGTGAGCATCACCTGGTTCATGATGGCGGCGCCATCAACCAGCCATCCGATGGCGCCTACATCGGCCCATGTGAGAGTGGGGTAGTTGAAGATGGAAGAATATTTAGCGCGACCGGTATGCAGGTCGTTGATGGTTTCTTCGCGGGTGATACCCAGTGTTTCGCAGGCGGAGTAGAGATATAGTCCGTGTCCGGCCTCATCTTGCACCTTGGCCAAGAGGATGGCCTTGCGTTTGAGCGAAGGGGCACGGGAGATCCAATTGCCTTCGGGCAACATGCCTACGATCTCGCTGTGCGCATGCTGACTGATCTGACGGATGTTGGTCTTTCGATAGGCATCGGGCATCCAGTCGAGCGGTTCGATCTTGATCTCGGCATCGATACGGTCCTGAAAATGTTTCTCGAGGTCGTGGATGGACATGGAAAACGGTTGTGCGGACAAATTTAATCAATCCGAACGGCTGTTTGGAAATTTGTAGAGGGGTGGACGGCTATTTTGCGTCAAAATCCACCACGATTTTTTCGCTGGTGGGGACGGCCTGGCAGGTCAGGATGTATCCTTGTTGAACCTCTTCTTCTTCCAGGCCCCAGTTCACTTCCATTTTCGCTTCTCCTTCCAATAGTTTGGCCTTGCAGGTGCAGCACATGCCGCCTTTGCAGGCATAGGGAAGATCGGCTCCTTGTTGCAGGGCGGCATCCAGAATGGTTTGCGATCCGTTGCGCGGTATGCGCAGGTCAATGGCACGGCCATCGACGCGCAGGGTAACGATGCTTTGCGGGCCCTGCGGATCGTCATTGCTCAGCGACTTTTCGGCTGTTTGTTTTTGTTGGGCGGCCGTTGTGAACAATTCAAAACGGATCTTTTCGGTGCTGATGCCCAACGCGGGAAGAATTTCTCTGCCGGTTTGGATCATGGCCTCCGGTCCGCAGAGAAAACATTCGTCGATCGACTTGTAATCGATCAGCGATGCCAATCGTTCGATCTTTTGGGCGTCGATGCGTCCGTCGTTGATGTCGCTATCGGTTCGTTCCCGGCTCAGCACGTGGATCAGCTGAAGCCGGTTCAGGTATTTGTTTTTGCAGGCTTCCAGTTCTTCAAAGAAGATGATCGATTGTCGGTCGCGGTTTCCGTATACCAGTGTAAATCGGCTCTGTGGTTCTGTTTGTAAAACCGATTTGAGGATGGACAGAACGGGGGTGATGCCGCTGCCGGCGGCGAAGGCCAGGTAGTGTTTGGAGTTGGAAGATTGTAGATGGGGGTGGAAATGACCCATCGGTGGCATGACATCAATGTGGTCTCCTTTTTTCAGATGTTGGTGTGCGTGGTTGGAGAACTTGCCGTCCTTGATCTTTTTGATGGCAACGGTGAGTTTGTTTTCGTGGGGGGCGCTGCAGATGGAATAGGAGCGACGAATCTCTTCCCCGTCGATACCGATTCGGAAGGTTAGGTATTGTCCGGGGAGGTATTGAAATGTTTCTTGCAGCGAGGCCGGGATATCCAGGGTGAGGGAGAGGCAGTCGGCTGTCTCCGCTTGTATGGAGCGAATGGTCAGGGAGTGAAAATGCAGGGACATCAGGCGGATTTACGAAGTCCGTCGATGAGGATACGGATCATGTTGTTGGCCAGTTCTTCGGCGCTCATCTTGACTTTACTGCGGTGCCAGGATTCGATACCGTTGACGGCATGCAACATCACGAGTACGGCCGTGGGGGCGTCGATGCGGCGGATCTCTCCTTTTGTGATGCCCTCTTCGATGATGGCGGCAAAGCGTTTGCGGTAACTGCGTCGTTGACTTTGGAAATTGGCCCGGAAGGGTTCGTCGAGATGACGCCATTCGCGGTCGCTGACGATCACTTTTTCGTAATTGTCGATCATTTGTTCTACGTGAAATCGAAGGATCGATTCGATCTTATTGATGGAGCTTTGGCGATTGGATTCGATCTCCTGCAGTTTTTCATTGAACACGTTGGCGACATCAAAACAGATGGTTTCGAGGATCTCGTTCTTGGATCGGATATGGTTGTAGAGGCTGGCTGCTTCGATGCCGACGGTTTCGGCCAGGTCGCGCATGGAAGAAGCGGCAAATCCGCGCTCGCGGAACATGGTGGCGGCCCGTTGCAGGATCAAGCCTTTCTTCGAAGCCTTTTTCCGTTCGGTCTTTTTCATGGGTCAAAGATAGGAAACCCCTAGGGGACGCGGGTTTGATCCGATCGGCCCAAAGTTTTTGTGTAGGTTTGCCGCGCTTTAACCTCTAAACGAAACGTATGTCACTTATTTCCGTTGGTACCATGGCCTTTGATGCGATCGAAACGCCGTTCGGGAAGACCGACCGGATCATTGGTGGTTCTGCCACCTATGTTGCCTATGCGGCCAGTCATTTCGTGCAGCCCGTAAAACAGATCTCCATCGTGGGCAATGACTTTCCCGCCTCGGAAATGGAGGAACTGCGCAGCCGCGGGGTTCATCTGGATGGGGTGGATGTGCGTACCGATAAGAAATCATTTTTCTGGAGCGGGAAGTATCACAACGATATGAACAGCCGTGATACGCTGGTCACCGATCTGAACGTTCTGGCCGATTTCGATCCGCATATTCCCGACGGATACCAAGGAGCCGAGTTTCTGATGTTGGGCAACATCATGCCTACCTTACAGCTGAATGTGATCCAGGAATTGAAGCAGCGTCCGAAACTGATCGTGTTGGATACCATGAATTTTTGGATGAACACAGCCATGAACGAACTCAAGATCGTGTTGCGCTATGTGGATCTGTTGCTGGTGAATGACGAAGAAGCGCGCCAACTGACCGGCGAATTTTCATTGGTGAAAGCGGCTAAGGCCATCGCTCAGATGGGTCCGAAATACCTGATCATCAAGAAAGGAGAGCACGGTGCCTTATTGTTCCATGGCGATCAGGTTTTCCATTCGGCGGCATTGCCCCTGGAGGAAGTCTTCGATCCAACCGGCGCCGGCGACACGTTTGCGGGTGGATTCATCGGCTATCTGGCCAAAACAGGTGATATCTCTTTCGAGAATATGAAGCGTGCGATCATCGTGGGTTCGGCGATGGCCAGTTTTTGCGTCGAAAAATTCGGGCCTACCCGTCTGAAGGAGATCAACAAATCCGATATCGAAAACCGGATCCGTCAGTTCAAGGACCTGGTGAATTTCGAGATTGAATTGGACTGAGTTTCCTTGTGCATTGCAGACACTACCCATCCACGATCGCCACTACTTTTTTGGTTCGTTGCATTCGTCCATCGATATCGGTGATTTCTATGAGCAGGATGTATTGTCCAACGGGTAATGCGTGTCCCTGTTCATCGGATCCGTCCCAGCTGAATAGGGCCGTTGTTCCCACCATTGTTTGATTGGCTAGTTCTCGCACATGGGTTCCGCTCGAATGAAAGATCCGGATCCGGACCCGGTTGCCGCCTTTTTCATGCTGATAGCCGATCTGAATGATGTCGTCTCGTCCGTCCCGCTTGGGAGATAGCAAGATTGAAGAAAGGAAGATCGATGTTTGAGTCTGAGCGACTCGGTATTGGGAATTTTGAGAAGTCGGTGTTCCATACCCGACCGTGCTTGCCGCCGACTGCCAGTTGTTTTTGTCCTGCGTCGGTCGCATCGGGTCGATGCGTTCCAGCGCCACGCCGGTCTTGTTATTCAGCAACGGGAAATGCCAATCATTTTGGTAGGCAAGCGCATCCACCACATCTCCTTGCGCGTTCAGCACGGATAAGTTCCCTTCCGTGTCGGGTAATGAGGGCAGCGCATCCGTGCGGATCAATCGGTCGGGGTCTTTCACAAAATAGAATCTCTTGAGAGCCTCCGCATCGGAACTGAGTACGAGGTGATCTCCCGGAAATGCATAGCGTGGTTCCGGGCAAATGGGTTTTATCGTGCCCAAGCTGCCTGAAGACGATCGGCTGCTCAAAAAAATTCGGGACAGGTCGATGATCTTTTTTCCGGTAACCAGCAATTCGACATAATCGGTGCAACCGGTTGGCGGATCGAATAGCAGTTCGTTGATGCACAGGTCACTATTGTCCGGAGTGGAGGCGACGCCCACCCGCGTCGTTTGCAGAAAAGGAAGTTGATTGCCCGACAGATCTTTCAAGTCCAGCAGGGTAAGTGTATAGATCTTCTCAAGCAACAAGGGCCAGTCGGTTCGCAGTATCACCCGGTCGAACAAAGGAGGTAGGCAGGAAGCCTCGATAATTTCCCGACCGTCCGACAACCGATACATCGCTTCCTGGCTCACGAAGAGACTATCCAATGCTTCATCGAAACAAAGCAACAATAGGCTGCTGTCGATGGAATAGACATTGAGTAATTGAGGAGGTTCACGGTCCTCCAATACCGCCGCTGTTGAGTTGGGTTTACCCGGGGTGCCCCCGTTCGGGTGAATGGAAGAGGACCAATTGGGTGCAAATAGTCCCGGTCGTTTGGGGTCGATCATTTCCAGCGACCAGCCACCTTCTTTTTTCAATTCGGTTTTGTGCCAACTCACCGAGTACCGAACGGCATGGATGATTTGACCGCTTGCATTTTTCAGAACGATCGTTTCTCCTTCGTTGTCGAGCGAAGGAAAACTCGTGAGTCCCAAACATCGCCCGTAGCTGTTGAGGCTATTGGCACCGGTGGTGTAGCTGAGAAGAAGCAAACTGTCAGTAGCTAAACTGATGTTCGGAAACGGAGAGGATTGCCCGCTCGCATCCGCGAGTCGCCAACCCTGCAAGTTGAGAACGTGGCCGCTACAGTTTTTGATCTCGATCCATTCGGTATTCGGTAATCCGACCGAGGGCGTTGGGTCGGCGAAGATCTCATGGATCAATACGGAGTATCGTGGCTGAGCGTATGTTGTGGCATGTATGAACAGCAAAAAAAGGGACATCAGGTAACGCATGGAGCGAATATGCATGTTGGGGGAGGGGGAATGCAAAAAAATGTGAGTGGTTTTTTCGGAAATGCTTGGCGAAAAAAACGGAGGCAGTTAATTTCGTATCTACGATGCAGGCCTTCCCAGGAGGGCCTTTTATTTTAAATAACAGTCGCATGAAAGTAGCGGTAGTTGGTGCCACCGGACTGGTGGGCACTAAAATGTTGCAGGTGTTGGCCGATCGGAATTTTCCGGTTACGGAATTGATTCCGGTGGCATCACCCAAATCGGTTGGCAAGACGATTTCTTTTAACGGAAGTGAATATGTGATCGTGGGTATGGAGAAAGCGATCCGGTTACAACCTTCGGTCGCGATCTTTTCGGCCGGTGGTTCCACCTCGTTGGAGTGGGCTCCGAAGTTTGCGGAGGCCGGCATTCCGGTCATCGATAATTCTTCTGCGTGGCGGATGGACCCTACTAAAAAATTGGTGGTACCGGAGATCAATGCCGATGTGTTGACGAAGGACGATCTCATCATCGCCAATCCGAATTGTTCGACCATTCAACTGGTCGTGGCGTTGAATCCGTTGCACAAACGATATGGTATCAAACGCATCGTAGTGAGCACGTATCAAAGTGTAACGGGCACGGGTGTGAAGGCGGTGGAGCAATTGCAGGGTGAGCGTCGAAAGCAAGTGGCAGGAGAGTCCGCTGATTATCCGATGGCGTATAAATACCCCATCGATCTGAATGTGATCCCACAGATCGATGTGTTTCTTGATAACGGGTATACCAAGGAGGAGATGAAGATGGTGAAGGAGACCTGTAAGATCCTGCGCGATGAGCCCATTCGCGTAACGGCTACGACGGTGCGCATTCCGGTGATGGGTGGCCACAGTGAGAGTGTGAACGTGGAATTCGAAAATGACTTCGATCTGAACGAGGTTCGTTCGATCTTATCTGATTCGCCCGGTGTGGTGGTGGTGGATGATCCGGCTACGCAGCAATACCCCATGCCGATGGATGCGCATGAGCGGGATGAGGTGTTTGTGGGTCGTATTCGTCGTGATGAATCGCACCCCAATACGCTCAACTGTTGGATCGTGTCGGATAATTTGCGCAAAGGCGCCGCCACCAATGCCATTCAGATCGCGGAGTATATGATCGGTGCGGGGTTGATCGGTTGATCCCTGCCCTTTGGGGTCGTTAGGTGGCGTTGATCAACTCTAAAAATTCTGCTTCGCTGAGAATCGTGATGGTGTTGATCTTTTTTGCTTTTTCCAATTTGCTGCCGGCGTCTTCTCCCACTACAAGATAATTCAGTTTGGCGCTGACGCCACTGAGGATCTGTCCGCCTTTTTCTTCGGCCATGGCTTCCGCTGCACTGCGCTTGAGTGTGGGGAGTGTTCCGGTGAACAGAAATGTCTTTCCGCTCAGCGAGCCTCCTTCGGTTTTTGTTTTCGCTTCTTGTTGCAGGGTAAGTCCGAGTGTGCCCAATCGTTCGATCAGCCGGATGTTTCCCTCTTCTTGAAAGAATAGGTGAATGCTGCCGCCCACTTTGGGACCAATATCTTCCCATTGCTGCAGCTCTTCCAGGGTTTTCTCTTTTAGGTCGAGCAAGTGTGTGATCTGTCGGGCGATGGTTTTGGCGGTCGTCTCGCCCACGAACCGAATGCCCAACCCGTAGAGCAATCGGTGCAGGGGTTGTTTTTTGGAAGCCTCGATGGATTGTTGCAGTTTCTCGATCGACTTCTTTCCGAATCCTTCCATCGACCCGATGGTTTCATAATCGAGTTGATAGATACCCGGAATATCTTTCAGTAATCCGCTCTCATAGAATTTGCGGATGTTGGCCTCCCCGAACCCGCGGATGTCCATCGCATCTTTGCTAACAAAATGAATGATGCGTTCGACGGCCTGTGCCGGACATTCCCAGTTGCCGCAACGCCACACGGCTTCTTCCGCCTCTTTGTGCAAACTGTGCTGACAGACGGGACATTGCTTCGGAAATTCAATTTTTTTCTCTTGGCCGCTACGGGCATCGGGGAGTGATTTCACGATCTGTGGGATCACATCGCCGGCCCGTTCAATAAGTACCTGATCGCCGATGCGGAGATCTTTTTCGCGGATGTATTCCTCATTGTGAATGGAAATGCTGCTAACGGTAACGCCACCGATGGGCACGGGCTCCAACTTGGCAACGGGCGTGACGGCGCCGGTTCGTCCCACCTGAAATTCAACGCCCACCAATTTGGTGGTGGCCTGACGAGCCTTGAATTTAAAGGCGATGGCCCAGCGCGGGTGATGGGAGGTCATTCCCAGTTGCTCCTGCAGGGCCAGTTCATTCACTTTGATCACCATGCCATCGATCTCATAAGGAAGCGTATCCCGTTCGGCCTCGAAAGAGTGGCAGTAGTCAATGACGGATTGGATGCCCAGAAAGACGCGTTTCTCTTTTTGCGGACTTCTGAAACCGAGTTCCCACAACAGGTCGATGGAGCCGGCATGGGTTTTCAAGGCTGGCGGTGTATCGTAACCCGGCATCAATGAGAAATCGCTGATGTGGTATACGAATGCCTCCAGGTTCCGCTTGGCCACTTGTGCCGGGTCTTTGAGTCGCAACGTACCGGAGGCCGCATTGCGCGGATTGGCCAATGGTGGTTGCCCTTCCTCCATCAGTGATTCGTTGTATCGGCGGAATTTTTCCTTGTCCATCAACACCTCGCCTCTAATCTCTATTTGTTGTATGCCCAGTTTGGCGAAGGTGGCGCCTAGTGGTAAGGATCGTATCTGTCGTACGTTGGGTGTCACATCATCCCCTTCGGTACCATCTCCACGGGTGGCGCCTCGGACAAGTTGGTCGTTTTCGTAGATCAGTGAAATACTCCCTCCGTCGAATTTGGGTTCGATGCAATATTCGATGCGATCCAGACCGGTTGCTTCCCGGGCTTTTCGGTCAAAGTCGAGCAGATCCTCGGCGTTGTAGGAATTCTCCAGCGAAAGCATAGGCACGAGGTGACGAACCGTTGGAAATTCGGCGGTCAGCTCACGGGCCACTCGCTGGGTGGGTGAGTCGGGACGGATCAGTGATGGATTTTCCTTTTCCAGCCGCTCCAGTTCTTTATACAGCCGATCGTATTCAAAATCCGAGATCAGTGGGTCGTGCAGCACGTAGTAACGATGTTCGTGGAACCGGAGAACGGCCCGCAGGTCATCGATCTGCTCCGCCTGGAGGGTGTTGCCGGTGGCGGCGGCTAACAGAACGCGGGTTTGTTCAATAAGTGGATCGGTCATGCGGAAAGAAGTTCGACAACATTATTCGGTCGCATAAAGATACATCCGATCGGGGGGATGGGAGATATGCGCCTAATGTGTAATAAGTACATATTTTCATAGCTTTGGAATGTTCCTGAAACGAAAAACGACTGCTATGCGTGCTGCCCTTCTCGTCCTTTGCTGCAACTTTCTTCTTTCCGTATCGGCTCAGACCCTGAGCTGGTCCCCCGCCTTTCCGTTGGCAACGGATAATATTTCCATTACCATGGATGCCACCAAGGGGAATTTGGGGTTGTTCAATTACACGCCCGCTTCGGATGTGTATGTGCACACGGGAGTGATCACGAACCTCAGTACCACATCGGGCGATTGGAAATATGTGAAGTTCAACCAGGCATTCAATCAGACCAATCCTTCGTTGCAGGCCACTTCGTTGGGGAATAACCTTTGGAAGTTCGACATCACCAATATTCGCGCGTATTACGGCGTGCCTGCCAATGAGACGATCTTGAAGATCGCCATCCTCTTTCGGAGTGGTAACGGAAGTGCTGTACAGCGAAATACGGATGGGAGTGACATGTATATTCCCATCTATACGAGTACGGTCGCTACCCGATTTACCAACCCGCCTTTTCAGCCCACCTACACGCCCCAGCCTGAGCCGATCAACAAGCAAGTGGGCGAGACCATTGCCCTCACGGCCATCGCCAACGGCACGGCCGATAACATGAAATTGTACCTGAACGGGTCGGTGATCCAAACCGCCACCAATACCGCTACGATCTCCGCCACTCCCACATTGACGACCGCGGGTGCGCAGACCATCGTGTCGGAGGCCACCAAATTTGGAAGTACGAGAACCGACACGCTTCGTTTTTTTGTTGCCAATGCGCCCAATGTGGCGGCCTTGCCGGCGGGCGTACGGGATGGGATCAATTATGAGGCCGGCAATACATCGGTGGTATTGGTGTTGAATGCGCCGGGTAAGAATCGGGTGTCGGTGATCGGTGATTTTCCGGGCAGCAACTGGCAGGAGCAGACCAACTATGTGATGAGCAAAACGCCCGATGGCAATTATTGGTGGATCCGGATCAATGGACTCACCCCCGGCACCGAATATGGATTTCAATATCTGGTGGATGGCGCCCTTCGCGTCGGAGATCCCTATGCCGAAAAAGTATTGGATCCCTGGAACGATGCTTCGATCCCGTCAACGACCTATCCCAACCCCAAGCCTTATCCGACCGGGCAGACCACCGGGCTGGTGAGTGTGTTTCAGACCAACGCACCGGCCTATAACTGGCGGGTCAACAATTTCACCCGTCCCGATAAAAAGAGTCTGGTCATTTATGAAATGCTTTTGCGTGATTTCACGGCGGCGCATGATTGGCGTTCGCTACGCGATACCATCAGTTATTTCAAGCGGTTGGGCGTAAATGCAATCGAGATCATGCCTTTCAATGAATTTGATGGAAATGAAAGTTGGGGGTACAACCCGAGCTATTTTTTAGCGCCCGATAAATATTACGGGACGAAGAATATGTTGAAGGAATTCGTTGATACCTGTCATGCCAATGGCATTGCGGTGATCATGGACATTGCCTTAAATCATACCACCGGGGCCAATCCGCTGGCCGCCTTGTATTGGAATGCCGCCACCAATGCGCCGGCTGCGAACAATCCCTGGCTCAATCAGGCAGCCACGCATCCGTTCAGTGTGTTCAACGATTTCAATCACGAAAGTTTACGTACGCGTTATTTCACCAGCCGTGTGGTGGAGCATTGGCTGAAGGAATATAAACTGGATGGGTTCCGATTTGACCTGTCGAAAGGATTTACCCAAACCAACTCGGGTACGAATGTGGGCACCTGGAGCGGTTACGATGCGAGCCGCATTGCGATCTGGAAGCGATATTACGATACCTGTCAGCTGAAAGCGCCCGGTAGCTACGTGATCCTGGAACATTTTGCCGATAATAATGAAGAGATCGAGTTGTCGAATTATGGAATGTTGCTGTGGGGAAATAACGTTACGCAATACGAGGAAGCAGCCATGGGATTTGTATCCAACTCAAATTTTGAAGGAAATCTGTTCACGGTGCGCAACTGGAGTCAGCCACATTTGATTGGCTATATGGAAAGTCACGATGAGGAGCGGCTGATGTATAAAAACCTTCAGTTCGGAAATACATCGGGTGGGTACAATGTGAAGGATCTGAATACCGCCTTGAAACGAGTGGAATTGACGGGGGCTTTCTTTTATATGATGCCCGGACCTAAAATGCTCTGGCAATTTGGGGAGTTGGGATATGATTATTCGATCAATTACTGCCCCGATGGTACCGTCAATGCCGCTTGCCGCACCTCAAACAAGCCTATTCGGTGGGATTATCAATCCGTCGTGAACCGTCAACGTGTATATGATGTGTTTGGCGCGTTGAATAAACTGCGTGCGCATCCCTGGTTCAAAAATAATTTCACCTCGAATCGGATCGGACGGAGTTTGGGTGGATCATTCAAATGGTTGCAGGTCACGACCGACACCTCCAACATTTGCGTGGTTGGAAATTTTGATGTGACCCAGCAGACCGGCACCGTCACCTTCCAAAATGCCGGCACCTGGTATAATTACCTGACGGGTGAAACCTTTTCTGCAACGGGTAGTGCCCAATCCATCACGTTGCAACCCGGCGAGTATCGGGTATATGTGAACCGTAATGTGGTTAGTCAGATCGTCACGGCCACGCCAGCGACCCCCAATACGTCGGTTGGGTATACGGCGCGTCTGTTTCCGCAACCCAGTTCGGATCAGACCTGGCTGGAGTTGAATATGCCTCGCAGCGGACAAGTACAAGCTCAATTGATCGATGGAAGCGGCGTGGTCTTGCGGAGTTTGGTCGATCGTCGATTCAATGCGGGTGTGCATCGGATCTCGCTACAGGAGTCGGTTCGAAGTTTGCCGACGGGTTCGTATTGGGTGCGGTTACAAACGCCGGAAGGCATTCGTACGCTGCGCTTGGTTCGGATTCGTTAATTTTCGGGCATCAAGCCATGAACGCAAGTACTTCCTTGAAATCTGCCGCAGCAGAAAAGCAAACGCATCAGTCCTATTTTAAAATCGGTCTGTCGGTCGATTGTGTTCTATTCGGTTATGCTGATAAAGAATTGCAGGTGCTGGTAATTAAGTCGGACCTGAAAGATTTTGCGGGTCAATGGTCGTTGTTGGGAGATCTCGTTCGGCCCGAGGAAAATCTGGACGAGGCTTCTTATCGCGTGCTGCAAGAACGTACCGGCCTGAAGAATGTGTATCTCGAACAAGTGCATGCGTTCGGGGATCGTAATCGACACCCTTCGGGTCGCGTAATTACGATCGCTTACTATTCTCTGATCGACATCCACAATCACAAGCTTCAGGTGAACCAGCATGAGCTCACCTGGAAGCCCGTGCGGACGTTAAAAAAAATGGCCTTCGACCATCGGCGGATCCTCGATACCTGTTTGATGCGGTTACGTGAGCAGATTTTTGATAAACCATTGTTATTCAATCTATTGCCATCCAAATTTGCCCTGCGCGACCTGCAGGAGTTGTATGAGTCGGTATTGGGCGAAACGCTCGACCGGCGCAATTTCCGTAAGAAGATCGCTGTGAAGCATTGGCTCCGCGATACGGGTGAAATGGAGAAGTCCGTCGTGCATCGCCCCGGCCGATTGTATGCGGTCAAGCCGAACGCCAAACGCTAGTTTTTTGTAGAGTCTTTTCGGGGTCTTTTTCGTGTTAGAATACACAAGAAAAAAAAGCCCGTTTCCCTGTAAGTTCCGCCTTTTGCCCTAATATTGTGTCGTCGATACACATTATACGTGTGAACCGACTGAAATAAACCAACAAAACCCGATTGTTATGTCATTGAAATCATCGCTTCAGGCGTGCCTGTTGTGCCTTGGCTTATTTGCGGCGCAGTGGGTATTCGCCCAAGACCGAACGATCTCCGGCAAGGTCTTGGATTCTCGCTCCGGAAATGGATTGGCTGGTGCTTCCGTTACGGCAACCACATCTAAGGTGGGTACCAAAACAGATGCATCCGGATCCTTCAAACTGATTGTCCGTTCCGCGGATAAATCCCTCGCTATCTCTTCTGTCGGATACGTTACCAAGTCGGTATCGATCGATGGCACGGATCAAGTGCAGGTAACCTTGGAAGCCGCCACCGGTGACCTGGGTGAAGTTGTATTGATCGGTTATGGCAGTGCCCGTAAAAAGGACTTGACCGGAGCCGTTGCCACGGTGGGTGTGAAGGATTTTGCGAAAGGTCCGCTGACCTCGCCCGAGCAATTGATCAATGGTAAAGTGGCCGGTGTGCAGATCACCGCTCCCAGCGGGGCGCCCGGTGCCGGTGGACGTATCCGCGTTCGCGGTACTTCTTCCCTTTCGGGTAGCAACGATCCGCTGGTCATCATCGATGGAGTACCCTTCGATCAGCAAGGTGGCATCGCCGGTTCGGCCAACCCCTTGAACATGATCAATCCCAACGACATTGAAACCTTCACCGTTTTGAAAGATGCATCGGCTACCGCTATCTATGGTAACCGTGCCACCAATGGTGTTATTCTCATTACCACCAAAAAGGGTAAGGCCGGCAAACTCAAATTGAGTTTCTCTTCTCAGAATTCTTACTCCGTCGTTGGTGATAAGGTAGATGTACTGACTGCCGATGAATTCCGTGCCGTTGTGAATGCAAAAGGAAATGCCACCCAAAAAACATTGTTGGGAGCAGCCAATACCAACTGGCAGGATCTTATTTACCAAGGCGCGATCATGAGCGACAATACCATCGCATTGACCGGTGGCATCAATAAGTTGCCTTATCGTTTTTCGGTAGGGTATCTGAATCAGAATGGGGTATTGAAGACCGGTAATTTGAATCGTATCTCCACCAGCTTGAATCTGAACCCCAAATTCCTGAACAACAACCTGAAAGTTGATTTCAATCTGAAAACGACCGCCACCAAGAACAACTTCGCGAACGAAGGAGCGATCGGTGCCGCGGCTTTCTTCGATCCTACCCAAGTGGTGAATCGTAACGACAATCGCTTCGGCGGTTATTGGGAGTGGTTGGCCAACAACAACCGTCCCGACGGATTGGCTCCTAAAAATCCATTGGGTCTGTTGAATTTGCGCGAGGACAAGAGCAATGTGATGCGTTACATCACCAACCTGCAGTTGGATTATTCCATTCCGCAGGTGCCGGGTTTGCGTGCCAACCTGAATGTAGGTATGGACTATGCCAAAGGAGAAGGAACGGTTTTCATTCCGGATTCTGCGGCCATGACCTATATCCGCGGCGGTGTTAAAAATCAGTACGACAATACCAAGACCAATAAGTTGTTGGATTTCTACCTGAACTATACCCGTGATATCAAGTCGATCTCCGGTCGCTTGGAAGTGATGGGTGGTTATGGCTATCAGGATTTCCAACGGAAAGCCACCAACTATTCAGATAATCGTGCCAACGGTACGGTATTCGCGCCCGCGGCTCCGTTCCCATTTGACGTACAGAATACATTGGTCTCTTTCTATGGTCGTACCAACCTGACGCTGAGCGGAAAATATTTATTGACTGCTACGGTTCGTCGGGATGGATCTTCCCGTTTCAGTCCTGAGCAGCGCTGGGGTCTGTTCCCTTCGGCTGCCTTTGCGTGGAACTTGTCTGAAGAATCATTCCTTAAGAACAGTAAGGTGTTCTCTAACCTGAAGCTTCGTTTGGGTTATGGTACCACCGGTCAGCAAGAGATCGGAAACGATTACGCGTACATCGCGAATTATACCCTCGGTACACAGACCGCTCAATATCAGTTCGGCAACACATTCTATCCGGTTCAACGTCCGGTTGGATACGATGCCAACATCAAATGGGAAACCACTACCACGTACAATGCCGGTATCGATTTCGGATTTGGCAAGGGTAAGGTAACCGGTAGCCTCGATTATTATTTCAAGGATACCCGCGACCTGCTCAGCTTCATCGACGTACCGGCCGGTACCAATTTCACCAACCGCATCTTCACCAACGTAGGTGATATGACCAACCGCGGGGTGGAATTGCAGATCAACACCAACCTGGTGAAGACCAAAAAATTGAACTGGGACTTTGGTTTCAACGTAACCTACAATACCAACGAGATCACCAAGCTGACCAAGTTTGATGATGCGACCTTTATTGGTGTGGCTACCGGCGGTATCGGCGGCGGTGTGGGCAATACGATTCAGATCCACTCGGTAGGATATCGTCCGTCTTCCTTCTTCGTATTGCAACAAGTGTATACCGCAGAAGGCAAGCCGGTGGAAGGATTGTATGTAGACCGCAACAAGGATGGTCTGATCAACAACCTCGACTATTATCGTTATCAGTCGCCTGAGCCCAACTGGATCATCGGTGCCACCACTTCTGCCACCTACGGCAATTGGAGTTTCTCCACCGTGGTTCGTGCCAACATCGGAAACTACATGTATAATAACGTGTTCTCCGGTGCGGGTACATTCCAGCCCAATTCACAACTGTTCCTGGGTAACGTTCATCGCAACTACCTGGAGACCGGTTTTGCGGTTCCTCAATATTTCTCTGATTACTACGTCGACAATGCCTCTTTCTTGCGGATGGACAACTTCACCATCGGATATGATTTCGGTAAAGCCGTGAAGGGCATCTCTAACCTGCGTGCCAACGCCGGTGTGCAGAATGCATTTGTGATCACGAAGTATCAGGGACTGGATCCGGAGATCGCCGGCGGGATCGATAATAATTTCTATCCCCGTCCCCGCATCTTCACCCTGGGCCTAAACGTAGAATTCTAAACTGCTAACAACTCAAACGATTGTATATGCGTAATACATTAAAATGGTTGGGACTCTCGATGATCACGGTGGTGAGCTTCGTGTCCTGTACCAAAGACCTGAACCGCACCCCGAAATACGGGAACACCGCGGCTTCCTTGTATGTGAATTTGGACGGATATCGTTCGGTGCTTGCCAAAGTCTATTCGGGCCTTACCCTTACGGGGAACAGTGGTCCTGACGGACAAGGCGACATCGCCGGTATCGATGAAGGCTTCTCCAGTTACATCCGTCAGTACTGGTCGGCACAAGAGCTGACCACCGACGAAGCTGTGATCGGTTGGAATGATGCCACGATCAAGGACTTCCACAACATGTCCTGGAGCCCTGCCGACGTATTCGTTCGGGCCCTGTACAGCCGCATCTTCTTCCAGATCACATTGGCCAACGAGTTCATCCGTGAGAGTGCACCCGCTAAATTGGCGGAGCGTAATTTGTCGGGTGCCGATGCCACGGAGATCGGTTACATGCGTGCCGAAGCTCGTTTCCTGCGGGCACTCAGCTACTATCATGCGCTCGACCTTTTCGGAAATGTTCCGTTCGTGACTGAAAATGACAATGTTGGTGCGTTTCTGCCTACGCAGATCAGCCGTGCCAATCTGTTCACGTATATCGAAAATGAGCTGAAGGCGATCGAGACCGATTTGAAAGATGCCCGTGCCAATCAATATGGCCGTGCCGACAAAGCAGCTGCCTGGGCGTTGTTGAGCCGTCTGTATCTGAATGCGGAAGTATACACCGGTACACCTCGGTATGCCGATTGTATCACGTATTGTAATAAGGTGACTGCCGTAACCGGTTACACGCTGGCCGGAAATTATCGCAACCTGTTCCTGGCCGACAATAACACTACCGGTGCCGGTGAATTCATTTTCTCCGTGAACTTCGATGGTACGAAATCACGCACCTGGGGTGGTACTACGTTCCTTTGTCATGCGCCGGTGGGCGGATCGATGCAGGCTTCCGATCACGGACTTGATTTTGGATGGGGCGGTATCCGTACTACCAAAGAATTTGTTGCCAAGCATTCAGATGTGTTCGACAGCCGTCGCAATTTCTATACCAATGGACAGAACCTGGAGATCAACGACATCTCTGAGTTCTCCAACGGATATGCTGTGATCAAATTCCGCAATAAAACATCCACCGGTGGAAGTGGTTCCAACCCGACTTGGGTGGATACGGATTTCCCCTTCTTCCGTTTATCGGAGATCTACCTCAACTATGCTGAAGCAACGCTGCGTGGCGGAACCGGTGGCAATACCACCACGGCCCTCAACTATGTGAATGCCCTTCGTACACGTGCCTATGGCAATGCCAGCGGCAACATCAATTCCTCTCAACTGACTGTTCCGTTCATGCTCGATGAGCGCGCTCGTGAATTGTATTGGGAAGGGGTTCGTCGAACCGACCTGATCCGCTACGGACAGTTTACCGAGGGTACCTACCTTTGGGCCTGGAAGGGTGGCATCAAGGATGGTCGCTCGGTGGCCAACACCCGCAAGTTGTTCCCGATCCCATCGGCGGATCTGGTAGCCAACCCCAACCTGCGGCAAAACCCCGGTTATTAATCGAATTCTTCAAATCGTAATAACGCATTTATGAAAAACATTCAAAAACTCACCTGGTTGCTGATCGGCGGAGCCCTGCTCACCCTCAGTGCCTGTAAAAAAGAAGAGACCCGCGCGATTTTGAATCCTGCCGGCCCCCTCACACTCTCGGCTACCGTAAATACCTTGGTATTGGCGCAGGCCAATGCTGATAACACGGCGGTTGGATTTTCGTGGACCAAGGGCAATTTCGGATTCGATGCCGGTGTGAACTACACCCTCGAGCTCTGCAAAGGCGGTACCAACTTCGCTACGGCCACTTCCACGAGCATCAACATGAACACCTTGCTGGCGAAGACCTACACCGTGAAGGATTTCAACGCCAAGATGCAAGACATCATCGCCAATGGCGTAGCCTCTGCCGTGCAGGCACGTGTGAAAGCCGATGTCGGTTCCGGTGTTGCTCCGATCTATTCCAACGTGCTTAGCATGACAGTAACCGCTTATCGCGATATCGTGAACTACAGCTTCCCGCAAGCGCTTTTCATCGCCGGTAACTATCAGGGCTGGTCGCCTTCGACCGCTCCGAAGATCGTCGATAAGTTTGCCAGCGGAACCACCGGCAGCAACTACGATGGTTACATCTATTTCAACAATGCAGCTCCGGAATTCAAAATGGTGAAAGGTCCGGATTGGTCCTTCGGTGACTTTGGTAACTACGGCGGAAGCAACCTCGGGCCCGGTGGCGCCAACCTGACACTTTCGAATGGTGCCGGTGTTTATCGCATCACGGCCAACACCTCGAACATGACCTGGTCGAATACCAAAATTAATACCTGGGGAATTATTGGTAGCGCCACGCCCGGTGGATGGGGTGCCAGCACGGCTATGACCTATGACATCGCCGGAAATTTCTGGATCATCACCACGAACCTGTCTGCCGGTGAACTGAAATTCCGAGCCAATAATGATTGGGGTACCAACTTCGGCGACAACAATCCCGCCGATGGCAAACCCGAATATGGTGGCGACAACATCGCCATTCCTACAGCGGGTAACTATACCATCACGCTCGATCTGGGCATTGCCGGAAACTTTGCCTATAGCATTCGTCGGAACTAAGATCGCTCGGTCTCAAATAAGTAAAGAGGTGGCTAACAGGCCGCCTCTTTTTTGTTGAGGAGATGAGAGGATGAGGGGATGAGATTGAAGATGGAAGATTGGAGTTTGAAAACTCCTAACCTAAACTACCATCTTCGAACCCTAAAAGTGGCATTTTCCTCTGCCCACCTGTAACCTAGGTTTGTCAGCTGCTGGTTTATAAGCTGATTTAACAGAGTTGTCCGATTGGACTACAATTCATACCTTTACTCTTGCGTAGGCGGACGATCTATTTTTACAAGGATTACTTCAGAGACTTCTATGATCTGCTGACATGGAAGGTTCAAAAGAAAATCCTTTGGACTTTAGAGGTAGTTGAGATGCTTGACCGGATTCCGGAGATCTATTTTAAACATTTGACAGGCACTGATGGATTGTACGAGATGCGTATTCAGGTTGGGAGTAATATTTATCGAGTATTTTGTTTTTTCGATCAGGATGATCTGATCGTCGTTGGACATGGATTTCAAAAGAAAACGCAAAAAACCCCGATTCACGAAATCGAT
Source organism: Bacteroidota bacterium (assembly GCA_046081925.1). Classification (GTDB taxonomy): domain Bacteria; phylum Bacteroidota; class Bacteroidia; order Chitinophagales; family Chitinophagaceae; genus JJ008. Next base: position 69,779 of record JBJTWV010000008.1, read on the forward strand.
AGAGCACTCGCGATCAAAAAACAATATCATGAAGAAAAGAAATCTGACCCGGCTGAGTGATTTTGTTGATCAGAAAGTTGGCAAAAAGGGAACTAATAAAAGAGATACATACGACCGCGGATTGGAAGCTTTCTCGCTTGGTGTTCTTATCCACCAGGCTCGACACGAAAAAGGGCTCACGCAAGCGCAACTGGCTGAACTCTCTGGGACCAATAAATCCTATATCTCAAAACTCGAAAAAGATCTGAAGGACGTTCGTTTTTCAACCTTGCAGCGCATCGTGAAAGAAGGACTGGGCGGGAAATTGCAAATCGCTATTAAGGTTTAGGAGATGAGGGGATGAGGAGTTGAGAGAAAGAGATGGGAGATGGAAGATTGGAGTTTGACATAGGTGTTTCTGACTTCCATCTCTTTCAGTAATTTACTTCCCATGAAGCCCCACTTTGCTTTTTTATATGGACTCCTGACGATTACGGCTCTTTCGGCCCAGCGACCAGCAGTTTCTTCCGGTAAGATCGATCGCGTCATTGATCGATCAAAAAAAGATCGAGCCCTACCTCGTGGTCGGCATCTGGAATGGCGGCGTCACGCGCCACCCCGACTACTTTCCTCAAAAGCCTTTCGATGGATTAACGCAAACGGAAAAAGATCGGATCACTCGAGAACTACAGGAAAAAGGGCGTACCACCGCCATCTTTCAGCCCGTTTCGGACAACTACCTGAAATTTTTGGTGCAAGAACTCAAGCCCTACATCGATCAGCATTATTCTACCCGCGCCGATGCCACTCACACGGCCATTGCGGGTAGCAGCATGGGCGGACTCATCTCCCTGTACGCGATCTGCGAATACCCGAACGTTTTCGGCAAAGCCGCCGGATTGAGCACGCATTGGCCAGGAACCTTTTCGGTTGATGGCAACCCGTTCATACCCGCCATGCGTCGGTATTTGCAGGAAAATCTACCCGACCCGAAAACACATCGCATCTACCTCGACGGAGGCGATCAGGAATTGGATGCTCTATACCCGCCCTTACTCAAGGCCGTCGAGTCCATTCTGCGCCAAAGAGGCTATACCGATTCAACGGGTCGATCCCGAATCATTGCGGGTGCCGGTCACTCGGAAAAGGCCTGGTCGGCCCGATTGGGCGAGGTGCTAGCCTACTTACTACGTTGAAGTGGTTTAGAGGGTTGAGTTATTAAGCCCCCAAAACTCACTAAACAATCTCAACCCGCTCAGCCGATTTTTCCTAATTTTCCGCCGTGCGCAAGCTACTCGCCATCCTGTTTCTGGGCCTGATCCTGTTCAGTGGATTCGGTTATCGACTGGTCTTCCGATCCATGGAAGAACGGGCAGATGAATCACTGGTTGCTGCCTTGGATCGCGGACAATACGAAACATCGAACACATTGACCCTTCGCATCCCCTTGGATCTACCTTATCAAACCAACTGGTCCAACGCCCAACGCTACGACGATGAACTGGTGATCGACGGACGTATCTATCAAACGGTCGATCGAAAAGTGGAAGATGGTTACCTGATCGTGCAGTTGATCCCCAATGAACGCAAAATGGGGATCCGGGGTGTGCAACAAGCCCTCGCCCAGCAGCTGCTCGACTTGAACACCGACGAATCTACACCCGCCTCCAAAGCACCCATCAAAACATTCAAGGTACAGATCAGTGATTGGGAGTCAAACGCTACGGAAGATCTTCAAGCGATTGCCTCCAACCTCCCGAACGTATTGAATCCGAGCGAACCTTCTTTTCAGCTTCAGGATTCGCTTTCTGAGTTGCTGCGTCCCCCCATCGGTTGAATGACCTGGGTGATCTCTGTGTTACCCTGATTTCCATTTTATAAGTCTGCAACAGCCTTTTCTTGCTGAAGATCGGCTTTGCATCATTGAACTCATTCAACTAAAACAAACATGAAACGCATAATTTCTTTATTCATTTTAGCTGTTATTATTTCTTTTCCTTCCAACCTGTTCGCACAAGGCTGTGTCGCCATCCGCGGCGTAGGCGGATCCTGTGCACTCAATGCGGGTGCCAATGCCAAGGGCTGGCAATTATTGACAAACAGCCGGTATTTCAAATCGAATAAACATTTTGTAGGAACCATCGAACAAAAAGAGCGCGTAGAAAACGGTACCGAAGTGATCAATCATTCATTCAGTACAGACGTTACGCTCAATCGCATCCTGAATAACCGCTGGACCCTAGCGGTCAATGTTCCATTCGTCTCCAACGTACGTTCCTCGCTCTACGAGCATGGAGGCAGCGCCGGCGGGGCAGCCGCTCGTCATTCCACCCGCTCGCTGGGCATGGGCGATCTTCGATTCAGTGCCGATCATTGGCTGCTTGATCCCGCTAAAAACAAGAAGGGTAACATTCAACTGGGACTTGGCATCAAATTGCCAACCGGCGATTTCCGCGTACAGGATTATTTCTATAAACTGGATGGGTCGTATACCATCGGTCCCGTCGATCAATCCATTCAACTCGGAGACGGTGGTACCGGATTCTCCCTGGAGCTGAACGGATTTCATTCCTTCAATCACACGTGGAGTCTCTATGGTTCCGGTTATTATCTGATCAATCCGCGTGAGCACAATGGCGTATCCACTGCCCGCGGTGGCACACCCACTGCGACGGCCGTTCAATACTACACCTCTGTAATGAGTGTACCCGATCAGTACATGCTTCGGGGCGGCGCCAACTTTATGTCGGGGATCCACACCTTTTCGGCCGGATTGCGGATGGAGGGCATTCCTTCGTCTGATTTGATAGGAGGCGACAAAGGATTCCGTCGCCCGGGCTATGTGATCACCGCCGAGCCCACGATCACCCGCGCTACCAAAAAAGGGTTCTTCTATGTATCCATTCCCGTGGCTTTGCAACGCAACCGCACACAGAGTTACTCGGATAAGTTGCGTACCGCTGCAACGGGTGTGAAAGTTCAGGGTGATGCCGCTTTCTCGGATTATCTGATCAATGCGGGATTCAGTATTCGTCTTTGATCTGCTCATCGATAAAGAAAAAGGAACCCTCGGGTTCCTTTTTTATTTCTTCATCTCCAGAATTCGAAATCCATACGGCTCGATGATCAAGTGTTCTTCGTCGCGCTCCACCAGAAAACTGCCTTCGGTCCAATGATCGTACAGCGTTGTGGGAATGAGTCCATGCTCCTTGAATGCGTACCAGGTGATGCCCTGTGGCAAATCGCTGTAATTGAATAGACAATAAACCCGATCTTTCTCCCAGGCACGGAGCCATCCGGCAATGCTTCGGTTATGGGGCGTGAGCCAGGTCAGGTTCTTCTTATCGGCGATCACCGGTAAACTCTTTCGGATCCGCAATAATTTTTGCGTTGCCGAGAATAAGATCTGTTCGATCGTACCGGTTTGATGCACACGTTCATTTTTATTCCAATCGATCCGAGGGCGATGCATCCATCGGTTGTCGTAACTCTTGGCGGGATCGTTCTGGTAGGAATAGTCGTTCAGGTGACCGGTTTCATCGCCATAGAATAGCATGGGAAGTCCGCCGATGAAAAAAGTTTGTGCCTGCATCAGTAGGATGCGACGGATGGCCAGATCGATCGCTTCTTGGTTGCCTGACTGCCAAGCGGCTTCCAATCCGCAGAGAGCGGCCAGTGATCCGCTGATGCGGGCATCACCGGTTCGTTCATTTACGGAGAACAAGGCTCCGCGAGACGGTGAACCGTAATGGTGCCCCAAATAATAGTCGCGGATGTATCGTCGATGGGCAAAGGGCTCGTATCCGGCTTGACGGATCATCGAATCATCGTATCCCAGTCCAATGTCATCGTGGCAACGGGTGTAAGTGATCCACGTAGTGCCGTAGGGTTTTTGCAAAAGCTCGTGTTGGGCAGCCAGCATCACGAGTGTGTCAGCCGTGGCGAGCGCGTCCCATTGCAAGGCCATTTGCGTGGCTTGGTAGGCGAAGTCACATTCGTTGGCGGTCATCTCGCCTTCGCCAAAATATTTCATGATCTCTTTGGGGGCTACGATCGCTTCGGCCAACAATGCCATGCCCGGGGCGGACACATACACACATTGTTTTAGCAATTGCAGCAGTATGTGCGCCTGTGGTAAGTTTTGCGAGGTAGTGCCGAGTTCTTTCCAAATGAAAGCCGGCGCATCGATGCGTAACAGATCTACGCCGAGGTTGGCATAGAACAATACCACATCGAGCATTTCTGCGAATACGATCGGATTGCGGTAGTTGAGGTCCCACTGATAACTGTGAAATACCGTCATCACCCATTTCTGATAATCATCGAGCCAGGTGAAATTGCCCGGTGCCGCTTCGGGAAAGATCTCGGGCATTTTTTCATCGAACTGATCCGGCAGTCGGCGGTCGTTGAAGAAATAGTAATAGTCTTTGAAGGGCGCAATCCCTTTTCTTGCTTGTTGCGCCCATTCGTGCCGATCGGAGGTGTGATTGAAAACGATGTCGAGCATGAGATACATGTCGCGTTCCTGCATCGTTTTTTGCAGCGTGTGCAGGTCCTCCATCGTGCCCAAGCGCGCATCGATGGTTCTAAAATCAGAAACGGCATAGCCACCGTCGCTGGCATCGGCCGGACTTTCCATCAACGGCATCAGGTGTAAAAAATTCACCCCGAGTTCTTCCAGGTAATCGAGTTTGGCGGGCATGTCTTTCAGCGTACCACAAAAACGATCTACGTACAAGCTCATGCCGCAAATGGTTTGTGACAGGAACCAAGGTTCGGTTTGTTGCAGTTTGCTATGGTCGCGTTCTTTGAGCGCCTCGGGTCGTTCTAAAAAAGCCGTATCCAGGATCGGATGAATGCGATCGAGTCCGAGTTGTCGGTCGGGGTGCGAACCATAGATGCGATCGTACAAGTGTGTGATGCGGAATAGCGCTTCGTCCTTTCGTTTTTCGAAAGCGGATCGATGTGCGTCTATGCGAACGGATTTTTTCTTCGCCACGATTCAGGAGTTGAAAAGCTCGTTGGATAAATAAGGGAACGCTTCCATAGCTCCCAGGTATTCGCAGGTACGGGCACCGGCTTTGTTGGCATTGGCAACCATTCGTTCCCAGGTAGTGATGGGCATTTCACGAAGAGATTCGGGTGTTTGATCGGCCAGTTGATAGATCATGGCGCCGATGAATGCGTCGCCGGCACCGGTGGTGTCTTCCACTTTTACGGGTATGCTGGGAATGATGCGGTCGGTATTGTTCCATCCCAGCCAGGTGCCTTTTTCACCAAGGGTGATGCAGAATACGGCGTTTGTGCGTTCATGAAAAGCCGCAGCGGCTGCTTCGAGTGTGTTTGATTGGGTGAGCAGCAGGGCTTCTTCATCGCTCACTTTAAAGAAGTGACAGGATTCGAGGAAGCTCCAGCTTTGTTCGATGAAATTCGCTTGATCGTGTTGGAAGAGTAGTGAGCGGTAATTCGGATCGAAGATGATGAGCGTGTTTTGTTGGATGGCTTCCCCCAGGAGTTTGTGGTAGGTCACGTTGGAGGGGCCGGCCATGAATCCGGTGGCCGCACCGAAGTGCATGACTGCGTATTCGTTGAAGTTTACAGATGCGAGATCATCGAGGTGGAGTTGTCCATCGGCACCGCGACTGAAATAAAAATCGCGTTCGCCGTTTTCCATCAGCGAAACAAAGGCGAGGGTGGTGAAATGTTTTGGATCTTGAAACACATATTTCGTGGAGACGCCGTAGTGTTGAATGGTTTGGATCAGAAAATCGCCGAAGGGGTCCTTACCGACCTTGGCAGCGAGATCTACCTCGCCTCCAAGTGCAGCGATGGCGGCAGCGGCATTGGCGGGGGCACCGCCTGCTTTTTTCAAGAAGTGTTGTCCCGCCGATAGTGGTTGTCCTTTATCGGTGCAGATCAGATCGATCAGGGCTTCCCCTACGCAGAAGATCTTTTTCATGTCAGGCTTTTTTGGGTTGCGTGCGGATCAGCAGGGTGCAAGCAGCGGCGACTACGAGCAGCATGCCGGCGAAGTGAACGGCGCCGCGGGCATCGTTGTGCAGGTGTTCGCGGAGGATGTATCCGAAGGAAAGATTTTGAATGATCATGGGGATCACGATCATCATGTTGATGATGCCCATGTATACGCCGTATCGTTCTTTGGGGATGTGGTTCACGACCAACAGATACGGAATGCCCATCATGCTGGCCCATCCCACACCAAATCCGGTGATGGCTGCGAAGAGCAGGTATTTGTTCTCGATCATGGGGAACACCAGAAATCCGATCGCGGCGAGCAGTAAACAAAAGAAGTGCACCATTTTAGGCGAGTACTTGCGGGCGAACCAGACCAGTGCGAAGGCGGAGAGAAACGTGACGATGTTGTACCAGCCGTTGACGAGGCCGGTCCACGATACGGCTTCTTCGTACAGTGTTTTGTTATCGGGGTTGGTATGCCAAACGGAGGCGGCTACACTTTTTGAGGCGTTTTGCCAATAGCAGAAGAGCGCATACCACTGAAAAAGATAAACCAGGGCCAGTTGCCACATCACGCGGGGCATTTCTTTGATGGCGGTGAATATGTCGGCGAAGGGCGCGAATAGATTCAGGGGTTTGGATTTCAGTTCGATCAGTTCTTCTTCGGTGGGAGGGATCTCGGGGGTGGTGTGCATGCTCCACCAGATGGAGGCGATGGAACAAACGGCACCGAGCATAAAGGAGGCGAACACCCAGGTGGGGAGTTTGCCGGTGTATCCGACGAAGAACATCGGGAAGACGAAGAGGGAGAGGTTGGCCAGGGTTTGTCCGAATCCGGTAAAGAAGGATTGGGCTTGGAATCCGGTGGCTTGTTGGCTGGGGTCGAGTTTATCGGCCACGAAGGCGCGATAGGGTTCCATGGCGGTGTTGTTACCGGCATCGAGGATCCAGAGGAGTCCGGCGGCCATCCACAGCGAGCTGCTGAAGGGGAATAGGAAGAGGGCGAGGCTGCAGATGAGGGCACCGATGAAAAAATAGGGTTTGCGTCGGCCGAAGCGGGGGCTCCAGGTGCGATCGCTGAGCGCGCCGATGATGGGTTGAACGAGGAGTCCGGTCAGGGGTCCGGCCAGGTTGAGCAGGGGAATTTCATCGGGGCTGGCCCCCAGCATGTCGTAGATGGGATTGACGGCGCTTTGTTGGAGTCCGAAACTGTACTGGATCCCGAAGAATCCGACGTTCATGTTGATGATCTGGGAGAAGGAGAGGCGGGGTTTGATAAGGGACATGGCAAGCTGGGTTTTGGGGGCGAGAGACTTGGGTCAAAATAGGGTATTTCTGGAAGAGTTGAGGAGATGAGATGATGAGGAGATGAGCGTTGAGAAGGGGTTTGGAGATGGGAGATGGGAGTTTGGATTTGGAGTTTTCGCACTTCGATCTTTCATCTCCCATCTTGTTCCCAATTACCAAAATTTGGTAACTTTGCTCAAATTGAGTTTTATGGGACGCAATACATCGGTCTCCTTGGGGGATCATTTTGAGCAGTTTGTGGACAGCAAGGTGGCCTCGGGCCGGTACCAGAATGCCAGCGAGGTGATCCGCGCCGGCTTACGGTTGTTGGAAGAGGAGGAGGTCAAGTTTTTGACCCTGTCGAAGGCGATTCAAGAAGGCATTGATAGTGGTGTGGCGACGGATTTTGATCCCGGCGAGCATCTTAAACACCTGAAGTCCTCAAAAAAACAACGTGGCTAGTTATACGCTTTCGAAAAAAGCGGTTGATGATCTTTCCGCTATCTGGGAATACACCTGTGAAGTTTGGTCTGAGCAGCAGGCAGACAAGTACTATTGGTTTTTGAATGATGTCTGTCAACAACTTGCGGAAGACAAATTGATGGGGAAGCTCTACGAGCTTCCAACTGTGGGGGTATTGGGTTATCGTGCAGACAAGCACATTGTATTTTACTTCAAGGTCGAGTCTGGCAGAATCCTTGTTTTAAGGATCCTTCATACCCGAATGGATTATACGAAGGAGTTCTAATCCGGAACCTAGGCATCTCCATCTTGATGTTCCAATTTGGAACATCAAGATTTGCGGGTTCTCAATCTTCAATCTTCAAACCAAACAACGTCCGTTTATTCATTCGGCCTACGGGGCGAATCAATGAAAACGCCTCCCGAATGATCTCCATCTGAATGAGCTCGGAAGTGGGTGCGGGATCACCATCGATGTGCAGCAGTGCCTGATCCGTATTCTGAATAGATATCTGTTTAGTTTGCAGGTACACGATCTTTTTGGAAGGACTGAGGGAAAAATCCTCCTGTAATCGATTCCATCCGATCACTTGCTTGATCACTCGTGGAATGAGTCTTCTTTTCGGTTGCTCTCTGACCAACACTACATCCAACAGACCGTCGTTCAGCGAGGCTTTTGGTGCAATGGTGAAGCCATTTCCGAATTGATTGCTGTTCGCTACCGAAATGAAATAGCCCTTGGTATCCAACGTATGGCTATCCCAGTTCAATTGAAAAGAATAAACCGGGGCTTTTCGAAAATGCCGAACCACCTGTCGGATGTAATTGATCAATCCGCGCTGACCCATCTCCGCAAATCCGGCAGCCACCGCTGCATCAAACCCTAATCCGGAAAGCATACAGGCAAATCGTCCGTTTACGGTGAACGCATCGATGAGGGCCGCCCGACCAATGATGATCAGACTCATGGCTTTGGTGGGATTCATCGGAATCCGAGCCGCCCTGGCCAGCCCGTTGCCGGAACCAACCGGGATGATCCCAAACTGCAACGGAAGATCACGCAACGCGCCAATGACCGCACTCAATGTGCCATCTCCACCCGCAATGGCCACATCCGTAATTCCATCCTGTTGTATGCGTGTACGTATACCGGAATAATTTCCATCCTTTGGAGAATCCATGATGTCGAACGGGATCTCCACTTTTCGGCAAGCTTGCTCGATCAACACAGGCAGGTGCCGCTTGGAACGAGTGCCGGCGATCGGATTGATGATGAAAAGAATGCGTCTTGCCATGATTACTTTCTATTCAATGTACATAGGTGAACAGGCCGAACCCGAACAAGCATCGCCTGATTTACGTCTCTAGGGATCTCAGTAAAATAAAACTTCAATTGAGTTTGTCCTGCAAACAGTTTAGTCAGCTCCTTATTTGAGATCCGCCAGCTTCGTTTTACCTCTTCCCAACTACCGATGCCGCTACCCGATGCATCATCTACCAACAGGGTTCGTCGCATCGAGGTGTCTGCCTTATTGAATTTGATCTGGAAATGTCCCGACTTCTTGAGCGATGCCGTCGAGATCGTCAGTTGATTCTTTTCGGGCTGCTCGCTTACTCTATGCAATCGCTCCTTTCCGTTATGCAACACACACCAATTATATTGGGCGTTCAGGCTGGTTCCCATCAGCCAGGATAGCAGCGCGATCAGTATTGTTTTTTTCATTGTATGCTTTTCACCATCGTATCAACGCACTGGCCCAGGTGAATCCGCTGCCAAAAGCGGCTAAACAGACCAGATCATTTTCTTTCACTTTTCCTTGTTCCCATGCCTCGCTAAGCGCAATGGGAACCGATGCAGCGGTGGTGTTGCCGTAACGCAGGATGTTATTATAAACTTGATCGTTGCGCAGTTTCAACTTCTGTTGTACGAATTGGGCAATGCGCAAATTGGCTTGATGCGGGATCAGTAAATTCAGATCCGTGGTTTGCAGTTGATTGGCCGTGAGTGCTTCGAGGATCACTTCGGGAAATTTAACGACGGCTTTTTTGAATACGGCCGGACCATCCATGAACGGATAGATCTGTCCATCATCGATCATTTTCTTGCTGAAGAAGGTTTGACCGATCTCCGCTTCTTCAAAACTGGCATAGGGCGTGGGCATCCAGTGATTGGCATGGGTACCCGGATTGTACATCGCGAGGATCTCGGCGCTTTCTCCGTCGCTGTGTAAATGCGTGGAAAGAATGCCTTGTCGATCGTTGGTTGCCCGTTGCAAAACCGCAGCACCGGCCCCATCGCCAAAAATGACGGATACGTTGCGTCCGCGCGTGGTGAAATCGAGACCGAACGAATGCTTTTCCGATCCAACCACCAATATATTTTGATACATACCCGAGCGAATGAATTGATCGGCAACACTAAGGGCATACACGAATCCGGAACATTGATTGCGGACATCCAACGCACCGATCTCTTTCATCTTCAGGGCACGCTGCAGCAGCACCCCACAGCCGGGGAAATAATAGTCCGGACTGAGCGTGGCGAATATCACAAAATCGATGGCGTCGGTTGTGGTACCGGCGCGTTCGATCGCTACCCGGGCCGCTTCCACGCCCATGGTAGTAGTGGTTTCACCGAGGCGATCGGCATATCGACGCTCTTCGATGCCGGTCCGTTCGCGAATCCACTCATCGGAGGTGTCCATGTATTTGGTGAGGTCGTTGTTGGTTATCACGTTTTTCGGAACGTAATGGCCGATGCTGGCGATGCGGGAGCGGTACATGGAGTGAATTATTGTGCTATGGTTATATGGAGAGTATTTCGGGCAAAATCCTCAAGGGCCTGGTGTACACTGTTGAGGTCCTTTGATTTCACCCAGGAGCCCATCACGTGATTGCCCACATTTGGCAAGGCGACCTGCTTCTTCAAAGAGTCGGGTGTGCCGAGCTGGCCGAACATGCGCTTCATGGCGGATACTTTCACGACCGGATCTTGTTCCTGTTCATTCTTATAATAGTACAACAACAGAGTGGGTGTTTTGATACGCTCGAACAACGAAGCTTTCATGGTGGTTTCAAGCAACTCTTCCAGTTGTACGGCGGAAGCGGTCACATAGCGTTGATTCCAGTATTTTTTATAATTCTCGGTGGTGTCGGGGATCTCCCGGAATTTGCCCACGATGGCTTCAGCTATTTGTTTGCCCCAGGGATTGTTCAGCATCCACGCCTTGGAGTCGTTGATGGCAATGTTCGGCGATAGTAAGATGGACGTGAAAATATCCGGATACTCGGCGCATAGTTTGAGCGCAATGGTGCCACCGGTGGAAGTGGATAAGAGTATCACTTTCTTGCCGAGTTTTTTTCCGATGGCATAGGCTTCTTTGGCAGTGTTCCATTCTCCTTCGGCGGTAAAGTTGGCCAGCGGGTGCGTCGTGTCAATGCCGTGTGCGTCCAGTCGGCTCAGGTACAGATTCGCACCGATCTTTTTGGCAAAATCGGTGTGAATGGGATCGCCTTCTTCATGAGAGGCAGAAAATCCGTGCAGGTATACGACCACGTATTCCGTCAGGGCTTTCGTGGAATCGTTGAACCAAACGATGCGGGCCTCGTTATCGGGTTTGAGTTTGTGCTTGGCCTCCTGATCGGCCACATATTGCTCCAATTGGGCGGGGGTGGAAGGGATCGCGGGCAGGTCGTTACTGTAGTGCGGTTTGGAGGGCTTGGGTCCGGCCAGGTATACCACGATGAGTACCAGCACGATGACCCCGATGGTCTTTAAAATTTTCATCCCTAAATATAGTTTAGAGTAGAGAGTTTAGGGTTTAGAAATTATTAACTCAACCCTCAACCCCCATCCCTCAACCAAAATGGCGTACCTTTGCGCATCCTTTTCAAACAACTACATGAATATCAGAAACATAGCCATCATCGCCCACGTTGACCACGGTAAAACCACGCTGGTGGACAAGATCCTCCATGCCACCTCCGTTTTCCGGGAAAACCAGGAAACCGGTGAGTTGATCATGGACAGCAACGACCTGGAGCGCGAGCGTGGCATCACCATTTTCTCCAAAAACGCGGCCGTATCCTACGAGGGCATCAAGATCAATGTTATCGATACCCCGGGCCACGCCGATTTTGGCGGGGAGGTGGAGCGTGTATTGAAAATGGCCGATGGGGTGATCTTGCTGGTGGATGCTTTTGAAGGTCCCATGCCCCAAACTCGTTTCGTGTTGCAGAAAGCCTTGCAATTGAATCTGCATCCGATCGTGGTGATCAATAAAGTGGACAAGCCGAATTGCCGCCCCGATGAAGTGCACGACGCGGTATTTGAATTATTCTTTAATCTGGATGCCACCGAAGAGCAACTGAACTTCCCCACTTATTACGGAAGTGGTAAGAACGGTTGGTTCAATGATTCGTTGGAGCAGATCGATAACATTCGTCCGTTGTTGAACGGTATCCTCAAGCATGTTCCGCCACCGAAAGTTGCGGAAGGTGCCTTGCAAATGCAGATCACGTCGCTGGATTATTCGTCCTTCCTCGGTCGTATCGCCGTAGGCAAGGTTAGTCGCGGTTCGATAAAGGAAAATCAGCCCGTTGCGTTGATGCAAGCCGACGGCGTGGTGAAGCGTTGCCGCGTGAAGGAGCTTTATGTATTTGAAGGAATGGGAAAGAAGAAGGTAAGTGAAGTGCATGCCGGTGATCTTTGTGCCGTCGTTGGGATCGAAGACTTCAACATCGGTGATACACTTTCGGATGCGGAGAATCAGGAGGCCTTGCCACGTATCGCGGTGGATGAGCCAACGATGAACATGTTATTCTCGATCAACAATTCGCCTTTCTTTGGAAAGGACGGGAAGTTCGCCACCTCTCGTCACTTGCGTGATCGGTTGATGAAAGAGATGGAAAAGAATCTGGCGCTTCGCGTGGTCGATACGCCGGAAGGAGATAGTTTTCTGGTGTACGGTCGGGGTATTCTGCACTTGGGGATCCTCATTGAGACCATGCGTCGAGAAGGATATGAACTGACCGTGGGTCAACCACAGGTGATCGTGAAGGAAATCGATGGCGTGAAATCAGAGCCGTATGAAACGTTGGTAGTGGATGTGCCCGAGGAGTTCGCTTCCAAGGTGATCGATCTGGTGAGTCGCCGAAAAGGCGAGATGCTCGTGATGGAAACCAAAGGAAGCATGCAGCATTTGGAATTTGATATTCCTTCTCGTGGTTTGATCGGCTTGCGTACACAAATGCTGACAGCCACCACCGGTGAGGCGGTGATGGCACATCGTTTTCGGGAACACAAAGGATGGAAAGGCCCCATTCCCGGCCGCAACAATGGCGTGTTGATCTCTAAATTTCAAGAGCGGTCTACCGGGTATTCGATCGATAAGCTGCAGGATCGGGGAACATTCTTCGTCGATCCGGGAGAGGAAGTGTATGCCGGACAGATCGTGGCTGAAAATATTAAGCCTGGTGATCTGGTGGTGAACGTAACCGAAGCCAAGAAACTCACCAACCACCGTGCAAGCGGTAGCGATGATGCCACGCGCATTGCTCCTAAAACACTGATGACGCTGGAAGAGTGCATGGAATATATTCAGCACGATGAGTGTATCGAAGTAACGCCGAACAATATTCGCATGCGCAAAGTGACGCTGAATGAAGATGAGCGGAAGAAAGAGCAGAAGCGGATGGAACTGGCGTAGAAAAAGTTTAAACAGTTTAAGAAGTTTAAATAGTTTGAATAGGGTAGTTGCGATATTGATTGTAGGATTGTTCCTGAATCTGGAGTTGGGAGCGCAGTGTTCTATTTGTACCAAGACGACGCAGCAGTTGGGGGAGAAGCCGGCGGAGGGTATGAACACGGGCATACTTTATCTGGCCTTCATGCCACTAGCCATCATCGGGTTCATCGGTTACAGATGGTGGAAGTCCAACCAAGAGATGGATCAGTCCGCGTAGCGGGTTACCCAGGCGTACAAATTGAAATCGGGCGTTTGGCTGGCCTGTTCCAAAGACGCTTTCATCTTTTTGATATCCAATTTTCGAAGCCAGTGTTCCCGCAGCAGGTGTTTGGCTTTTTCCATCAACAGCATTTTTTCCCGCTCGGGTTGTGTATCCGATTGGAGTAGTTCGGTGATCGTTTTCAAAACCTGTTCGATACCTTTTTTTTCTGTTGCGATCGTTTCGAGAATAGGCGTGGCATTTCGATGACCACGATCTTCCTCTACCATTTTTTCCAGATAATTTTTGAATCGTGCCGCATCGGGTCGATCCGATTTATTGACCACGAACAGATCGGCGATCTCCAGTAGTCCCGCCTTCATGGTTTGGATCTCATCGCCCGCTTCAGGAACCAACACCACTACGGTCCGGTCGGCGAGTCCGGCCACTTCCACTTCACTCTGTCCCACACCTACGGTTTCAATGAGGATCCAATCTGCCGTAAAACATCTGACCAGATCCGTGATCTCCAGGATCCGAGGATGCAATCCGCCTAATGCCCCCCGAGTGGCCAATGAACGGATGTACACGTTGGGATGCGTGTACCATTCACTCATTCGGATGCGATCGCCGAGTACCGCTCCTTGGTGAAACGGAGAGGAAGGGTCGACGCAGAGGACGGCCACGGATTTACCATCTTGTATGAGTGCGCCAATGAGAGCGTCAGTAAGTGTACTCTTGCCCGCACCGGGCGGACCAGTAATTCCGATCACGGGTTTTTGAGGGATGTGTATGGCGCCGAGCGCTTCCAGCAGTCCGTCGGCCTCATTCTCGGCGAGCGAGATCGCTCGGGCCAGTGCCCTGGTATCACCTTGCTGAATTTGCTGTATCCATTGCTGCCACATCCTCGAACTAAGTTGTATGTTTATTGAACTCGATCCCCAAGGTAATGAAATCGTCGTTCAACTTACGCATCCCGTCGTTGGGTCAACACTTGGCAGAGGTGGCCTTGCTGCTGATGATCGAAGGAATGTTTCTGTCGCGCGCACTATTGTCGGTTTCCATTGGATTGTTCTTTTTGTCGGCGTCCATGCGTTTGGGAATCCGCGTCTGGTTGAAACAAGCGGTTGCGGATCGATTGGTTTGGGTCGGGGCAGCCCTTTGGGTGATGCCATTCATCAGTGGCCTTTGGAGTGTCGATCTGCAGGCCTGGTCGGATGTGATCCGAATAAAATTACCACTGTTGCTGTTGCCGCTAGGAGGTGTAGGGTGGCAGTGGGATCAGAAACGAACCGATCGGTTGGGTTGGACCCTGGTTGCGGGGGTATGTGTTGGCGTGATCTATTCGTTGCTTCCATGGATGCAAGATGGAAGTTCGGTGAAGGCCGACTATTTGCGTGGCGGTACGTTGACCACGTTGTTGGATAATGACCGGGTCCGTTTCAGTTGGCTGGTCGTGGCAATGTGTTGGTGGATGCAAGCAAGATGGAAGAGGGCAACGATTCAGCAGCGCTGGATCTTAGCGTTTTTGATATTGTTCTTCGTTTTTTACCTGCATGTATTGGCGGTGCGGATCGGGTTGGTTTGTTTTTATCTGTTGGCTGCATTTGTATTGATCAGGCAACTTGCTCAGTCCACTAATCGTCGTTGGTCGGTTGGCGCATTGGTTCTATTGGTGTCTTTACCAGTTATCCTGTATTATAGTTTGCCCACGTTTCGGGCGCGTATCGATTATATCCGATACGATTGGTCGCATACGTTTCAAGGAAAATACCTGCCCGGCGGCAACGATGCCATTCGGATGCAGTCATTTCAGGCGGCGGGGGAGCTGATTCGGAAGAACTCTTTGTATGGGGTGGGGTTTGGGGATATTCGTTCGGAGATGGATTCGGTCTATCAGGGCATCGATCCAGGTTTATCCAGCTCCGATCGGATCTATCCTCCGAATGAATGGGCGGTATATGGCGTTGGGCTGGGGTGGATCGGACTGATCGCTTTTTCATTTTGCATGATCGGATTGTTTTTTTTGCGGACGGATGATCCGTTTCGTTGGCGATCCTGGGTATTGGCTACGATTTTGTCGTTGGTCACCGATATTGGATTGGAAGTGCAGTATGGCGTGTTTTTGGTGCCCATTTTGTTGATCTTTTTTCGGGGTGCTTCGCAAGGGATGAAAAATCAAGAACTTTACGCTTGAATGACTACGCCTTTTTCCATTGTTATTATTTGTCGTAACGAGTCGGATGGGATCGCACAGACCTTATCAGGTCTGCAGGGGCTCTCCGATGATATCATCGTGTATGATACCGGTAGTACGGACGGAACGCAGGCGATCGTGCGGGACTGGCCCGTGAGACTGATCGAGGGCGAATGGAAGGGGTTTGGCCCTACTAAAAACACGGCCAATGCGTTGGCTATCTATGATTGGATCTTGAGTTTGGATGCCGATGAAGTGCCCGATCAAACGCTTCGCGCCGAATTATTGAATTGGTCGCCTGCTTCAGTCAATTGTGTATACAATTGTTCCTTTCTGAATTATGTCGGTGACCAACCCGTTCGGTTTGGCGAGTGGGGCTGGGACCGGCACATTCGGCTGTTCAATCGTACGAAGGTTCTGTGGGATTCAGAACCGGTGCACGAGCAACTACAGTTTCCGGTTGATGTGCAAATAGGTCGGTTGCGGGGGAAGATCCGGCATCGAACCGTGCGCGATTGGGCCGATCACCGGAATAAGATGGATCAGTATGCGCGGTTGAATGCACAGAAATATTTTGCGCTCGGAAAAGCGCCGCCGCTTTGGAAATTGTGGCTTTCACCGCCATTTACTTTTGTTCATTACTATGTTCTAAAGTTGGGGTTTCTGGATGGGGCGGCCGGATGGCAATGTGCCTGGCTAACGGCCCGCTATACCTATTGGAAATATGCGCGCCTGCGTCAACTTTATCGTGCCTGATTCGTTTATGATCCATGACACAGTTTCTACCGATCTTTCCCTTGGGCATTGTCGTTTTTCCGAATGAGGGGTTGAATCTTCACATTTTTGAGCCGCGGTATATCCAGTTGATCAATGATTGCATTCGGGTGCAAAAGCCGTTCGGTATTCCTACCGTGATGAATGGGCAAGTGCAGGAGCGAGGTGCCTTGATGCATATCACCGACCTCAGCAAAGGATTTGACGAGGGCCATCAGATGGGCGAGGAGGGAGGCGACATACGTACCGAATCGCTGGGTACGTTTCGCATATTGGAGGTGGTCAAATCGGTTCCGGACAAGTTGTATCAAGGTGCCATCGTTCATATGGATGAGCGGGAGTCGAACGATAAACCCTTTTTGCCTCCTCAGTTAATGACGGTGATTCGTCAATTGCACGGGCTATTGAAGATCGAAAAGAAATTTCCTTTTCCGGATGAGGAGTTGCGTGCATTTGATGTGGGCCATCATTTGGGTCTTTCTTTAGAGGAGGAATATCAGTTGCGCGAGTTGATGGAAGAAAGGCAGCGACAAGAATTCATTCGTCGCCACTTGGGCCGGGTGGTTCCCACCTTGGAGGCCATGGAACAATTGAAAGAACGCGCTCGTTTGAATGGTCATTTCCGTCCGCTTCCCGGACATTCGATCGAATGAGTTAATTTGCCCATGATGCTACGCAGTCTCTGTTTGGATTTTGGGAATTCGCGCCAAAAAGCGGCTTTGTTCGAAGGGGACGAGCTTACGGAGGTACGGATCTTACCCGATACAAAAACGGATTCTGTCGCATCCCTGTTAGCCGACTGGAAACCCGACCGATCGATCTTATCCTCGGTGATCGATCAGGATGTTTCTCTGAATGAATTATTGGAGCAGCGCACCCGGTTCCATTTGTTGAATCATCAAACGCGTGTCAATTTCACGACGCCGGTAGGAAAGCCTGATACGATCGGTGCCGATCGATTGGCGCTTTGCGCGGCGGCCGTTCATTATTTTCCTCAACGCAATAATCTGATCATTGCGTTGGGAACCTGTATCACCTATAATTTCATCAACCGCGACCATGTTTTTTTAGGTGGCGGTATATCTGCCGGTCTATCTATGCGCCTCAAAGCCATGCATCATCAGACCGCTCTTCTGCCACTCATTGAACCCAAGGCCGATGTGCCCTTGGTCGGGTATGATACGGAGACCAATATGCTCTCCGGTTCGGTGCTGGGTATGGCTCGTGAGATCGATGGATTCATCGATGAATACCAAGATCGATATGGGAACTTTAACCCGGTCTTAACTGGGGGCGATATACCCTATTTGGTGCCGCACTTGAAAAGCGGGATATTTGCCGACCCCGACTTTTTGTTCAAGGGATTATATGCCATTGCCGCGCACAACCTCCAATAGCCCCATTCAACATATATTGTTGATAGTCAGCATCTTAACCCCATTCTTAGGAATAAGGGCTCAGGACAACTCTCCTTACTCCCGTTATGGTATTGGTGATCTGGTTCCGCAGACCAATATTTTGATGCGGGGTATGGGTGGGATCTCTGCGGCGTACATCGATAATTTTTCGGCCAACTTCAGCAACCCGGCTTCCTATGCCTCTTTTCAATCCTTTCGGGAGAAGAAGAATAAGAAGATGGCTTCCGGAAGAGCGGTGGCTGATTTTGGGGTGAATGTGGATCGGCGTAATCTGAGTCAGCCGGGAACGACCGATCGTTTTCAGGTCAGCAATGCGTTGTTCTCTTATGTGCAGGTGGGTATGCCGTTGCGTCAGGGGGCCGGTATGGGATTTGGTATTCGTCCTGTTTCCCGCATCAGTTATAATATTTATCGCAGCGAGCGATTATATGATCCGATCAGTGGCAATAACATCGATAGTTCCGTTACCCTTTTTCAGGGGGATGGTGGTGCGTACCTGGCCAACATCGGTACAGGGTTCAACATTTACGCGCGTGAGCGAAAAGGATTGGAAGAAAAGTTAAGTGTCGGATTTCAAGTGGGGTATTTATTTGGTCGGAAGGATTTTACCAGTCGACGCTCGCTGATCAATGATTCCGTGCTCTATGCGCAGGCCAACTATCAAACGCTGACCAATTTCAGCAACTTGGTGTATACGGCCGGATTTCAATACCGGATCCCGCTTACTTCGAAAATGACCATTACACTGGGTGGCTATGGCAGGCCCGCTGCCACGCTTAACGCCCGTCAGGATCAGGTTCGGGAAACCTATCGGTACAACGAGAGTGCCGGTAATTTGCGGGTGGACAGTGTATCCGACGTGCGTGACGTGAAGGGAAAGGTTCAACTTCCCGGCTCTTACACGGTTGGCTTTTTACTGCAAAAATTTTCCGTGCCGGGTAAAAGTGGCGGTTGGATGTTAGGTGCGGATTATTCGACCACCCGCTGGGATGATTATCGCTTTTATGGTCAGAAAGATTCGGTGCACACCAATTGGTCGTTGCAAATAGGGGGTCAGTGGAGTCCTGTTCCCAAGCGGAACTATTTCAGCAACATTGCCTACCGCTTCGGTGTGGTCTTGGGTCCTGACTATATCCAGGTCGGAAACCCGCTTTCGCAGTTGGGTTTGAGTATGGGGTTGGGTCTTCCTGTTCCGCTCAGTCGGCAGGCACCCAATCAGGTTACGTTCGTGAACATGACTTTTGAAATGAATCGTCGCGGCAACGATACCAACCGCTTACGGGAAAACCTGTTTCGTTTCTCGCTGGGCTTTTCGCTCAGCGATATCTGGTTCGCCAAGCGTCGTTACGATTGATCTTCCATGCGTTTTTTTTATTGGATCTGGATCCTGGGGCTGGTTGCCTGTGAGAACAGCGATCATGTGTTGACCGATTGGACGCGTAATGTTCAGTTGAGGGAAGAGGCATCTCAGGTGGAGAGTTATCTGAGTCAGGGTGGTTCATTGCGAGCCAAGCTGCTTGCCCCGAAGATGTATCGGGTTTCGGATGACACCATCTATTCCGAGTTTCCCAAAACCCTTCACTGCGATTTTTTTAACTCAGCCAAACAACTCGAATCCAAACTGGATAGCAAATACGGCATCTACTATGAGAGCCTGAATCGCGTGTTCCTGCGCGACAGCGTGGTGGTGGTCACCATCAAAGGGGATACGCTGATGACACAGCAGTTGTGGTGGGATCAAAACACCAAGTTATTCTCTACCGATGCGCCGGTCACCTTCAAATCGGCCGATAAGCGGATCTATGCCGCCAAAGGGCTGGAGGCCACACAGGACCTGACCCGGATCACCTTCCGGGAAACGGTCGGCAAGTTGCGTGTCAACGAAGGGGGAATGCCATTCTGATAGGGCCTGCATTTCCGGTATCTTTACCGTTCATTTAATCAATATGGAATATCGTTACATGGGCCGCACCGGCCTTCAACTGAGTTTGCTCTCCTTCGGAAGTTGGGTGAGTTTCAAAAAACAGATCGATGACTCCATAGCCGATGAGCTAATGGGCATCGCCTATGACAATGGGGTCAACTTTTTTGACAATGCCGAGGTGTATGCATTAGGCGAGAGCGAGAAAATGATGGGGCGCGTACTGAGTAAGAAAAACTGGGACCGCACCTCCTATACGGTTTCCTCCAAGGTATTTTGGGGATGGCGGGGTAAGGAGAATAAGCCCAATCAATCGGGGCTGAGTCGTAAACATATTGTGGAGGCCTGCCACGAAGCTCTTCAGCGGTTGCAGGTGGATTATCTGGATCTGTATTTCTGTCATCGTCCCGATAAAAAAGTGCCCATTGAGGAAGTGGTATGGAGCATGCATCAATTGATACAGCAGGGCAAGATCTTGTATTGGGGAACCAGCGAGTGGAGTGGCGTGGAGATCATGGAAGCCCATCGGATCGCGCAGCAGCATCATTTGATCGGACCTGCCATGGAGCAACCTCAGTATAATTTGTTCGAGCGCAATAAGATCGAAAATGAATATCAGATGGTTTATAAGACCGTTGGTTTGGGTACAACCATCTGGAGTCCGTTGGCTTCGGGTTTGCTTAGTGGAAAATACAACGAGGGCATTCCTGCAGGCAGTCGCCTGGGGCTCGAAGGTTTTGAATGGTTGCGTGATCGTTGTCTGAAGGACAATGCCGTTGAGAAAGTAAAACAGCTGGCAGCATTGGCCGCTGAATTGGGAACGACCACAGCGATCCTCAGCATTGCCTGGTGTATCAAGAATCCGAATGTGACCACGGCTATTTTGGGGGCGACCAAGGCCGATCAGTTAACAGAAAATCTGAAGGCGATCGAGGCTATGTCGTTGTTGACCCCTGAGGTGTTGGCGCGCATCGAATCGATCATGGGTACCAAACCCATTTTGCCGGAATATTAAATTCGATCCGTATGTCATTTGCCGGAAAAACGATCGTCATTACGGGTGCTACCCGGGGTATAGGAAAGGCTATGGCACTTCGGTTGGCCAGGGAGGGGGCGAATATTGTGGTAGCTGCCAAAAGCACGGAGGAGAATCCAAAGTTGGGCGGTACGATCTATTCAGCAGCGGCTGAGATCGAGCAAGCCGGTGGTAAAGCATTGGCTGTTGCCTGTGACATACGTTTTGAGGATCAGATCGCGCAAGTGGTGGAGCAAACGATTTCCCGGTTTGGCGGGATTGATGTATTGATCAACAATGCATCGGCTATTTCTCTTACGCCTACGGAGCAGACCGAGGCAAAACGTTTCGATCTGATGCACGATGTGAATGTGCGGGGCACGTTTTTGATGACCAAAGCGTGTATTCCTCCATTACGAAAATCCGCCAACCCACATATACTCACGCTGTCGCCGCCCGTCAATCTGGATCCGAAATGGTTCGAGAAGCATGTGGCCTATACGATCAGTAAGTATAACATGAGTATGATGACCATCGGCTGGGCGAAAGAGTTGGCCAAGGATCGCATTGCAGCGAATTCCTTGTGGCCGCGAACCACCATTGATACGGCGGCGGTAAGAAATTTATTCGGCGGACAAATGCTGGTGAATATGAGTCGCACACCCGAGATACTGGCGGATGCGGTGTATTATATTCTTCGTCGCTCCTCCGTTGATTGTAGCGGCAATCTCTTTGTAGATGAACAAGTGCTGGAACAGGAGGGGATTACCGACCTCGCCCATTATTCGGTGATTCCGGGCGCGACGCTCTATACAGACCTTTTTTTAGATTGAAGATTGAAGATGGATGATAAAGGTTTAAGATGGAAGATCGAAGTTTGAAATACCGGTAAACCTTAAACTCCTAACCCAAACTCCCATCTTCAATCTTCCATCTTCAATCCGTTCCTCCCTCTGGTCTTAACTGCGGGAACAGCAATACATCTTGAATGGAGGCATTGTTCGTGAGCAGCATACAAAGTCGGTCGATACCAATACCGATACCTGAGGTGGGGGGCATGCCGTATTCGAGGGCGCGCAGGAAGTCGTGATCGATGAACATGGCTTCGTCATCGCCTCGTTCCATCAAGCGTACTTGTTCTTCAAAGCGTTCGCGCTGATCGATCGGATCATTTAATTCGGAGTAGGCGTTAGCCACTTCCTTGCCGTTGATCATTAATTCAAACCGTTCTACCAGTCCTTCTTTTTCGCGGTGTTTTTTGGTGAGTGGACTCATCTCTACCGGGTAATCTATGATGAAGGTTGGCTGGATATAGGTTTTCTCGCATTTGGCGCTGAAGATCTCATCGATCAATTTGCCCTTGCCCATGGAATCTTCCACTTGAATATGGAGTTGCTTACAAACGGAGCGAAGCTGATCTTCTCCCATCCGGCTTACATCGATACCGGTATGTTGTTGGATGGCGTCAAAGATGCTGATGCGTTGAAAGGGCGCTTTAAATGAGATCGTTTTATCGCCGACGGTAACCTCCGTGGTGCCACAAACTGACAAAGCGATTTTTTCCAGCAATTGTTCGGTGGTTTCCATCATCCAGAAATAGTCCTTGTAGGCAGTATAGAATTCAAGGATGGTGAATTCGGGATTGTGGGTGCGGTCCATTCCTTCATTTCGGAAGTTGCGGCTGAACTCATATACCCAATCGAATCCGCCTACGATGAGGCGTTTCAGATAAAGTTCATTGGCGATGCGCAGATACAATGGGATGTCGAGTGCGTTGTGATGCGTGATAAAGGGGCGGGCTGCCGCGCCACCGGGGATGGATTGCAATACGGGCGTATCCACCTCGAGGGCACCGTGTTCGTTGAGAAAGTCGCGAATGGCATTGATCATCTTGGTGCGTTTGAGGAAGGTATCCTTCACGGCGGGATTGATGATCAGGTCGGCGTATCGCTGACGGTATTTGAATTCGGGGTCGGTGACGGCATCGAAGGTTTGTCCCTCTGCTTCCTTTACGATGGGCAGTGGACGAAGTGCCTTGCCAAGCAGGGTCAGTTCGCGTACGTGCACGGAGGTTTCGCCTGTCTTGGTGGTGAATACGTATCCTTTAATGCCAATGATATCGCCGATATCAATGAGTTTTTTCCAGACGATATCGTAGAGGGTTTTATCCTCGCCCGGACAGATGTCATCACGCTTGATGTAAAGTTGGATGCGTCCCTCGGCATCTTGGATGACGGCGAAGTTGGCTTTACCCATGTCGCGAACGCTCATGATCCGGCCCGCCAGGCAAACATCCTGAAAGGCCTCCTTCTTCTCCTCGTTATATTGCTCCTTGATCTGTTTGGAATACTGATTAATGGGGTAAAGCGGAGCCGGGTAGGGATCGATGCCCAGCATAATGAGTTCTGCTAACTTTTCACGGCGCAGTTGTTCTTGTTCGGAAAGAGGGTGTTGGCTCATAATTTTTTTATCGCAGTCGCAAAGGTAATGGGGAGTGCAAAAGAAAAGCCTCCCGAAGGAGGCTTTCGCATCGATCGGGTGGATCGAATTATTTGTTCTTGACGAGGTAGCTGATTTGCAGCCCCATCACGTGGTTGTTGATGTAGTCGTCGGCAGCAGCCATCGGCTTGATGTTGCGCAGGCCGGCGCTGTAGTTGAAGGCCAATCCCCATCCGCATTTCAGGCGGTATCCCATGATCAGGTTTACACCATAATCACCGAATTGGAAATTGGAATTCGCTTCGTTACCGATGTTGATGGTTGTTTCGGAGCGCAGCCAGTAATCGGACTTGGTCGGCGGGCGAACGATCGATTTGGATACAAAGGCAGAGGGCAGGTTAACACCACCGAAAGGACCACCTCCGATAAAGAAGTTATTTCCTTTTGGACCATTTGAATTGTAAACGAAATTGGCTTGCAGTTCCGCATAACGGAGAGCCGTCCATTTGTCGAAGTTGTTATTCTTCAACTGCGTGTTTCCTTTCTGTACGTAGTTGAGGCTGGGCATGAAGCTGATGGAAGATTTTTTGATAGGGGCGTCGAGGAACAAGCCGAAGCCATATCCGTAGCGCTTATCGCCACTCACTTTGTTTCCACCTACTTCTCCGTACATATCGGATGAAGTGAGACCGGCGGTGAAACCGACCCGGGCATTTTGTGCATTCATGATCACCGGCAGGCTAAAAACCAGGGCTGCCAACGCGAGCATTCTTTTCATAACAGTCATTTTGGTTCACCTACTCGTAACGCTTTTCGGTTAGGGCGCCGTCCCATCCATACGGGCTCGGAATTTCTGCTAAGATATAGTTTTTGGTCGTTTTTAGGTACCGAATCCTCTGATTTATTGGAGGTTGTGTCTGTTGGGGGAGGCGCTTGGGTCGGTGGGTTGTGAAAATTTCCATAACCTCATGAAAACCATACAAGTATTTGCCATTTAGCCTATAAATTGTGTATCCAAATACCCCTCGTATGAAGTCCATCCGAATATTGCTGCCGGCCCTACTGCTTGTCACCGGAACGCTTTCTGCCCAACTCAATCTGTCCGGGCTGAGCCAGGGAGACGCCTCATCCGGTATCAAGGAGGCCCTATCGAAGGGGCTTACCACGGCCGTGTTGAACCTGAACAAGACCGATGGTTTTTTCAAGACCATCTACAAAGTGCTGCTGCCACCCGAAGCGCAGAAGATCGAGACCACTTTGCGTAAGGTGGGCATGGGTAAGCTGGCCGATGATGCCATTCTTTCCATCAATCGCGGTGCCGAGAAAGCGGTTGGATCTGCCGCACCCATTTTTGGAAAGGCCATTCGGGAGATCACCCTGACGGATGCGCTGGGATTGATCAAAGGAGGAAATAACTCCATCACACAGTTCTTCCGAAATAAAACGCAGCAATCGTTGATCGAGGTATTTACGCCTGTTGTGAAAAGTTCGTTGGACAGCACATCGGCCACCAAGTATTATACGGATCTTGTTACGGCGTATAACAAATTACCGACGACGATGAAAAAACTAAATCCCGATCTGACATCACATGTTGTCGGCAAGTCGGTAGATGCGCTATTCGACCAGATCAGTCAGGAGGAGGTCAACATTCGTTCCAATCCCGCCGCACGCGGAACGGACCTGTTGAAGAAAATCTTTGGAGGAAATTGATTAGGCGCCGGCGAGTAGCACTTGCCAGGCTTCACTTACTTTATTTTGTTGCAAAAACGATGCCGCATGTTTATGCAGCTCCCGTTCCATTTCATCGGGTGTGATCGAATAGTATTGAATGATCTGCCGCACATGCGCATCGTCGAAGACCGGATCAATGTCGGGGATGGCATTCACGTTGGCTAATTGGGCCAATTGATTTCCGGTTAAGACAGCGCTGTTTCTTATGGAAGACGGTAGTGCATCAAATCCAATTCCCAATTGACTATTTGGTTTTTCTACCTCAAATAAGCTTTGTTCGTTCACCTCGGTATACCAATGACCGCCGAGTCGGGCCACCGGTAAAATTTTCCGTTGATCGGGTTTGCCGTTCGCATCCAGCAACTCCTCATCGATGTGAATACACAGTACCTCACAGATCACCAGGTTGCCGGCACCGCCTTCCGTTCCAAGTGGTTTGATCTCATTTACCCGGCACTCCATTTTCACTTTCGCTTCTTTGATCATAGGAGGGCGTACGCGCTCAGCCTTTTGCTCGGTGAAGCCTGCCTTGGTGAATTCATTGACATCTTTTCCATACTCACAACTGGCAAGGGATTGTTGCTGTACCAGTTCCTTGGTCACCAAATGAATAACGACCTCCGGTACTTCCTGTACGTTTTCCAATGTGTGCTTGGTGGAATTGTCGCGCACCCGGCGTGCGGGTGAGAAAATAACAATGGGCGGATTGGAAGAGAACAGATTGAAGAAACTGAACGGACTCAGGTTTACATGACCCTGTGCATCTATCGTGGAGGCCAGCGCAATGGGGCGAGGCGCTACCACATGCTGCAACCAATTCTGTTTTTCGGCCGGCGATAAGGTGGCTAGATCGATGGTCATGCCGTTCCGTTTTTCTTGCGTTTCAGAATGCTCCAGTCGGTGTCTTCCGCAACGATCGTATTGTGCAGTCGTCCCAGTTGACCGATCTCCATTTCCACAACATCGTTGGGTTGGATCCATTGCTCTGTATAATTGGGGTCGTTGAGTTTTCCGGTACCATTGAGTTCCAAAAAACATCCGGTGCCGACCGTGCCGCTGCCGATGACGTCGCCGGGATACAGGTCCACTCCATAAGAGGCGCGTTCAATGATCTCGGCGAAAGTCCAATCCATATCGCCCAGGTTGCCCTCGCTCACTTGTTCTCCGTTCACCCAGCATTTCATGGGCAGGTTCCAGGATTTGCCGACGTGTCCCTCTTTGGCGGGGATCTCGAAATTTTCCAATTCGTCGAGGGTGACGAGCCAGGGTCCAAGGGTGGTGCTGAAGTCTTTTCCTTTGGCGGGACCGAGATTCAGCAACATCTCTTCCATTTGGAGACGGCGGGCACTCCAGTCGTTCATGATCATGAGTCCGCCGATGTATTCATCTGCTTCTTCGGCTCGTATGTTTCGTCCATGTTTGCAGATGACGATGGACGCTTCCAGTTCAAAATCCAGTTTCTCGAAATGGTCGGGCATGCAGGTGATGGGGCCCGGACCGGTGATGCTGTGATGGTTGGTGAAATAGAAGATCGGGTATTGGTCAAATTCGGGGATCATGTCGACTTTCCGATTTCGGCGGGCGGCGGCCACGTGTTGACGAAAGGCGTAGCCATCGCGGCAACTGGCCGGGAAGGGGACTGGGGCCATCAACGACACGCTGGCCAGCGGAATGCCGTTTCCGGTGAGGCGGTTGCCATCCCGAATGGAGCGTTCGGCTGCCTTCGCGATGGGGAAATAATCGTCCCAATAGTTCAGGAACAGGTTCATGCTGTTGGGTAATTCGGGATGGAGCTGGTCCATGGCGTATACCTGTTCATCGATCAGGATGCCCAATTGTTCGTGGGTGTCGTGTAGGTAAGAGATCAGTTTCATGTATGTATTTAAAGGTAACCGGAATCATCCTGTTAGCCTTCGCAAAAATCGTGTTTTTGGTATCTTTGCGCCATGCAATTCGAAAAAATCCACAACAAAGGGCAGGCTCGTTTATTTCAGAACGGTTTTTTGGAAATGCTGACCAAATCACATCCCTTGGTGATTTGGGGCATGTACATCCCTATCATGGGCTATATGATCTACCTCGCGGGGGCCGAATACGCTTTCTCCAGCGGCCGCATCATCGCTACTTTTTTTGGTGGCATGCTATTCTGGAGTTTTTTTGAATACATCGCGCATCGTTTCCTTTTTCATTGGGTGCCTAAAACACCTCGCGCCACCAAGTTCGTTTATACCTTGCATGGCAATCATCATCACTACCCGCGCGATCGGCAACGATTATTCATGCCACCACTACCCAGCTTGCTTATATCCTCTACACTCTTTATGTTAATGTATTGGCCGTTGGGCAATCAGGTGTTTATGTTCTTCCCAGGATTCATATTCGGCTACTTGATGTATGGTACGATGCATTACGCGATCCATGCCTGGAATCCGCCGTTCAAATGGATGAAACCGCTTTGGCGCAATCACCACTTGCATCACTACAAGAGTGAGCATCAGGGATTCGGGGTGAGTTCAACGTTGTGGGACTTGGTTTTCGGAACCATGTTCGATCTGAAAGAGAAGGAAGATCCGAACAAGGCGAAGGAGCTGATGTTCGATAAGAAATCCTGATCACCATCTTTCTTCCGTATCGTTCTCCAAATCTTTTTTTCGGAACGCCTCTTTTGATCGCTGACGCTGGGCGGCTCGTTCCAGCATGAGGGCCGCGATCAGTTCGGCGGCATCTTTATCCGGGTTTTCCTGCAACAGTCCGCGCAGTTTTCCTTCCGACACATCCATACGATATAGGACCGAAATGAGTTTATGAAAATCGTGCTCCAGTAAGTAGCGAATCTCATCCACCAGCCGGATCTTCCAATTGGATTCGGGTAAGTCAAATCCGACTGATTTCTGGATTTGTTCACGGATCGGGTCTTGCATATTAGAATTTTTCATTTACCCCCAAGCTGACTAAAGCGAAATCGTATTTGACCGGGTCTTTCGAATCGAAAGAGCGAAGTGTCTCAGTCAGTTCCATCGCCGTTTCCCAATCGGTCTGTTTACGCTCGATCAATCCCAATTTACGCGCCACTCTCGACACATGCACATCTACCGGGCAGATCAGTTCTGCCGGTTTGATCTTTTTCCAGATTCCAAAATCAACCCCCATCTTGTCCTTACGCACCATCCAGCGCAAAAACATATTGAGGCGCTTGCAGGTGGAACCGCGTTGCGGACAAGCCACGTGCTTGCGGGTTCGTTCGGGTGCATCGGGTAAAGAGAAAAAATAATCATGAAAGGTATCGAGACGTTGTTCTGCTGAAGGACCTCCGAGCAAAAAGGCTTCTTGCAAGCTCTGATGTTTTTTATAGTGATGCCGCAAAAACTCTATGAAATAAAACAGATCGGTGGATTGAAACGTGCGGTGTTTGAATGCCAGTAATTTCTTCAGGTCTTTTTCTTGATGCTGCCGAATGAATTGATGCGGGGCATTATCCATGAGCTGCAACAGTTCACGCGATTTGTTCAGGATGGTGGTTCGGTTGCCCCAGGCGAAGATGGCCGCGAAGAAACCCGCGATCTCGATATCGGCTTGTTGACTGAATTGATGCGGAATCGCGATTGGGTCGTTCGGAATAAAATCGGGCCTGTTGTATTGCCGGACTTTCTGTTCTAGCACCGACTGAACGCGGTCTTGCATTACCCGATCGCTTGATCCAAATCGTGAATGAGGTCTTCGGCATCTTCAATGCCCACACTGAGGCGGATCAGGGAGTCGCGCAGGCCATTCTTGATGCGCTCTTCGCGGGGAATAGAAGCGTGCGTCATGCTGGCCGGGTGATTGATCAAGGATTCTACGCCACCCAAACTTTCTGCCAAGGAGAACAAATGTGTTTTGGACAGAACGCGTTTCACTTCCTCCACGCTGTCATTTTTCAATTCGAAGGAGATCATGCCCCCGAAGTCTTTCATTTGTTTTTTGGCAAAGGCATGTCCGGGATGATCTTCAAAGCCGGGCCAGTATACCTTGGCTACTTTGGGATGATTGCGCAACCAATGGGCGATGATGGCGCCATTTTCACAATGGGCTTTCATGCGTACGCCCAGGGTTTTGATGCCACGGAGTACGAGGAAGCAGTCCATTGGTCCGGGAACCGCCCCGCAACTTTTTTGTATGAAATAGAGTTTCTCGCGGAGTTCGGCACTGTTCATCACGAGGGCGCCCTCGATCACATCGCTGTGTCCGCCCAAATATTTCGTAGCGGAGTGCATCACGATGTCGGCTCCGAGGTCGAGCGGATTTTGCAAGGCCGGTGACGCGAATGTATTATCGACCACCAGGATCAGGTTGTGCTTTTTGGTAATGGTGGCAACTGCTTCGATGTCGGTGATATTGATAAGCGGATTGGTGGGGGTTTCCAGCCAAACCAATTTGGTATTCGGAGAGATGGCCGCTGCTACATTCGCTGCGTTCGTGGTGTCGACGGGTTTGAAAACGATGCCAAAGCGTTCGAATACTTTGGTGAAGAGGCGATAGGTGCCGCCATACATATCGTTGGCGCAGATCACTTCATCGCCGGGGTTCAAAAATTTGATCACCGCATCGGTGGCCGCTACCCCGCTGCTGAATGCCAAGCCAAATTTTCCATGTTCGATGATGGCCAATGCTTCTTCCAGAGCCGTACGCGTTGGGTTCTGACTACGGGCGTATTCATATCCCTTGTGCGTGGCCGGAGCTTCCTGCACGTACGTGGAGGTTTGGAAGATGGGCGTCATGATCGCGCCGGTAGTAGGATCGGGGTGCGAACCGGCATGGATGTATTGAGTAGCAGGTTTCATACTGAATGGTTGTGTGAACAAAGATGGGAATTAATCAGCCAAAGATCTTGCCAAGCGATAAATACCGCCAATCTTTCGGATCGGGTACATACGCTGCTTGTGCCCGAACAGGTAGTTGACGAACGGACGAATCCAATATATGCTGACCGATCAGCACTTCTCGGGAGGATCGGACGGCCTCCTGGAAATCGGGACGTTGCATCCACAGCGCTTGCGGCGTTTCATATCCGATCTTTTGCGGATTCCAGGCGATGGTTTTTGGTAATCGGTTTTCCATCGATTGTCGAAGTATCCACTTGCGCCATCCTTGTCGGATCTTGAAATGCGGGGGTAGGCTGAATACAAATTCAACCAATTCATGCGAGAGGAAAGGCAATCGAACTTCCAACCCAAATCGCATCGAATTTCTGTCGGCGTAGCGAAGCAGTTCCTCCAATCCGTGCGTGCAGGTGTTGAAGTATAACGCACCATTCAGTCCGGGATGTTCGGGTAGTGCATGGTGCAGGTATTTTACTTGTTCGGCACGAAACGCTTGATCGAGTTCGGTATTACGATTCGCGTTGCGTTGGTATTCTCGCTTGCGTTGTTGTGTGGCCAGATCGGGAAAAAAAGCCGCGAGTTTATGTTTCCATCCGAAGGAGACATTCGAGCCCAATGCTTTCGTATACATCTCCTCTTTTGATGTAGCAAGTTGACGGTTTCGATATAGCGCTTGCCAATGCCAGGGATAATAGCGTTCGTAACCGGCGAGTGTTTCATCGGCGCCTTGTCCGTCGATCACCACCTTGATATTGGTTTGAGCGATGGCATGATATACGGCGTACTGCGCGAAAGCACTGGAGGAGGCGACGGGTTCGTCTTGTTGTTGCAGACATTCCATCCCGAGCGAGTACCAATCGTTTTCCTCGATCTGAATGGTTTGATGCCGGGACTTGATCCGTTCTGCCATGGTTCGGGCAGCTTCTTCTTCGTTATGTTCAAATCCGGGGAAGATAGCCGTGAAGGTGGCGAGTGGCTCTGTGGTTTGTTCACTGATGAGACTGGCCAGGGAACTGCTGTCGAGTCCGCCGCTGAGGCTGCAGCCAATGGGAACATCACTGCGCAGGCGTCGTTGAATGGCTCGTTCCAGCAGATCGCGAAATTCCAGTTGAGCTTTTGCGTCGCTGGTATCGGTTCGTACGGATGTGAGGTCAATGTCCCAATATCGTTCGATCGTGGCGGTGCGGTAGATGGCAGAATACGTTAGCTGGTGGGCGGCCGGTAATTTGTGGATGTTATGAAAAAAGGTTCGGTCGGGTTGGAAGGGATCGTCGACATATCCGAGTGTGAGATACTGAAAGGCCATGTTTCGGTCCACTTCTTTTTGTATTCCCAGTGCCCAGATGGCTTTGATCTCGGAGGCGAATACCAATGTTTGTTCCTGTACGGAAAAATAGAATGGTTTTTCGCCGAATCGGTCGCGGGCGGCGAAGAGGGATTGTTTTTTCTCATCCCAGATCGCAAAAGCGAACATGCCGTCAAATTGAGCAAGGCAATCTGATCCCCAGTGGTCGAAGGCTGCCGCGATCACTTCGGTATCGCCGGTGGTTCGAAAGGTGTATCCCGATTGGATCAAGGATTCTCGGAGTTCGCGGTAGTTGTAGATCTCCCCATTGTGTACGATGGTATATCGATCCAGATACGGTAAGGGTTGTTTGGCTTGATCGGAGAGGTCGAGGATCTTGAGTCGGCGATGGCCGAGCAGTACGGTGCCATCATTTGATCGCCAGTGGTCGTTGCCATCGGGACCTCGATGGGCCAGCGCATCTGTCATCCGATGCAGGTCGTCGAGCGAGAACTGCTGTGGGTTGGGGCTTAGTATTCCGGCGATGCCGCACATGGGGTAAATATCCGCAATTCGATTGGCTATCGAATGAAGTCGACCAGGTGTTTGACCAAGGCGGGCACAACGGGTTTCGAGGGGTCGCTGTAGGCGGCCATATTTTCTTGTGGGCTATCACTCATTACGGCTTTGAATACGTGGTTCATCGTTGGGATGATGTGCAGCTGTGCCGTTGAAGAGGCATTTGCCAGTCGTTGTGCGTCGGCTACATTTACTTGTATGTCTTTGTCGCCTTGTAGTATCAGTGACGGAATGGATAATGCGGCGAGCAGTTTGGCCGGGTCGAGTTGCATCCAGCTGATCATGTATCCTTGTATGGAAGGGCGGAACAGGGAGAGGAGTTGCAGGGAGGGCTGTGCGATCCGGTTGCCAGAGGCGAGGCTGTCGAGGTATTGGTTTGCGGTGTTCTTGAGATTGGATGGCAGGGAGGCTAGTTGTTCGCGGAGTACATCCTGGATCGGTCTTCCGGCGCCGGCGAGGCTGATGAGTCCGCTGAGTGGAAAGTTCTGTGCTACTTGCAGGGCTACCAGGGATCCTTCGCTGTGTCCGGCTACGTAGATGTGTCGATATCCTATTTCATATAAACGTTGCAGCCACACGCGGGCGTCGGCGCTGTTTTGTTCGAATACCAGTGATTCTTCGCGTTGTAGTGATTTGTTGCTTTGTCCGATGCCTCGTTTATCGTACCGCAGGCTGGCGATGCCGTTTTGAACGAGTGCTTGGGCCAGTTGCAGCAGGGAGTTGTTCTTGCCGGGCAAGAGTGTGCTGTTGCCATCGCGGTCGGTTGGTCCGGAGCCGGCGATGAAGAGTACGACGGGTGGGTTTTGGGTGGAGGTGGGATGGAACAGGGTGCCGTACAGGTGGCCCGAATAGACGGAAACGGAGAGCGTATCGGTTCGGTAGGTTGTGTTTTGTGCTTGTGATCGATTGTGAAGGCAGAGGAGGAAAAACAGGACAGGAAGTTGTTTGAAGATTTGCATATCCAAAGGTAATCTGATTGGTGGGCCGAACCTTAATTTTGCCGGGTCCGCTAAGTCTCCCGGGCATTCGGGATCGGAAGGCGGTTTAAACCGATCAATATGCAACGTGGACCTATTTCTCAGTTTATTGAACATCATTATCGTCATTTTAATTCGGCGGCCCTGGTGGATGCGTCCAAAGGGTATGAGCAGCATTTAGCCGAAGGGGGTAAAATGATGATCACCTTGGCCGGTGCCATGAGTACCGCCGAGTTGGGTATTTCGTTGGCTGAGATGATCCGTCAGGATAAGGTACAGATCATCAGTTGTACGGGAGCGAATCTGGAAGAAGATGTGATGAACCTGGTAGCGCACTCGAAGTACAAGCGCATACCGAATTACCGTGATCTGACCCCGCAAGAAGAGTGGGATCTGTTGGAGAATCATTATAACCGCGTGACGGATACCTGTATTCCGGAGGAGGAAGCGTTTCGTCGGTTGCAGAAGCATTTGGTCAAGCAATGGAAGGAAGCAGAGGCAAAAGGCGAGCGTTATTTTCCGCATGAGTTTTTATACAAAACGGTATTGAGTGGTGAGTTGGAGCAGTATTATGAGATCGATCCGAAGGACAGTTGGA
This sequence comes from Bacteroidota bacterium, assembly GCA_046081925.1. Lineage (GTDB taxonomy): Bacteria > Bacteroidota > Bacteroidia > Chitinophagales > Chitinophagaceae > JJ008. Next base: position 103,225 of record JBJTWV010000008.1, read on the forward strand.
TCGTAGCGGCTGCGCAGAAGAATATTCCCATCGTGGTACCGGGTTGGGAGGACAGTACGACGGGTAACATTTTTGCGAGTTATGTGATCAAGAATGAATTGAAGGCCAGTACGGTGAAGAGTGGTATTGAGTACATGACATGGTTGGCCGATTGGTATCGAGAGAATTCGGGCGGAAAGGGGGTTGGTTTCTTCCAGATCGGCGGGGGTATTGCCGGTGATTTTCCGATCTGTGTGGTTCCGATGATGTATCAGGACCTGGAGTGGCATGATGTGCCTTTCTGGGGGTATTTCTGTCAGATATCGGATTCGACCACCTCATATGGATCTTATTCCGGTGCGGTGCCCAATGAAAAGATCACCTGGGGCAAGCTGGATATCAAAACACCCAAGTTCATTGTGGAAAGTGATGCCACGATCGTGGCGCCGTTGATGTTTGCGTGGATTTTGAAATGGTAAAATTCGCTGGCGAATTTTACCATTTCAGTTTGAAAAGTTTGACTAGTTTAAGCAGTTGTTCCTGTAAAACTTAGGCTTTTCAAACTACTCAAACTACTTAAACTATTCAAACTGTCGAGGGTATCAAAAATCAGCAAGCGCTGATTTTTGATACCCTCGACTGATGTCGGCCGCCTTCGAAGGCAGTTTTTTGGAAGGTTTTTACCATCTCGATCGCCGTTTCTACCGATACAAATCGTGCGGGAATACAGATGATGTTCGCATCGTTATGGGCTCTTGCCAAAGAGGCCAGTTCTTCGGTCCAGCAAATGGCGGCGCGTACGCCGGCGTGTTTGTTCGCGGTGATCGCTACGCCGTTGGCGCTTCCGCAGATCAAAATTCCGTACGTCGCTTCTTCCTTTTCAACTTGTGTGGCTACCGGATGAGCGAAATCCGGGTAGTCAACAGAATCTTTGCTGTTTGTGCCGTTGTCGCGGACCACGAATCCCTCCGATCGAAGAAAGTCGGCAATGAGTTGCTTGTATTCATACCCGGCATGATCGCTTCCGATCGAAATGGGTTTGCTACTATCAAACTGCATAAAACTGATTTAATAACTAAAAACTCAACTATCTAAACTTCTCAAATGCAGACGCTTCGGTCTGCATCCAGACATGTGCCTACGGCACATCGTCTGGACTAGCCGATCGGAGATCGGCTTAACTCCACTCTTGCTTCTCTTCTCGTTTGACACGTCCCGCTAAAATGACACTAGCTTCAAAAAGCAGGTAGAGGGGTATGGTCACGATCGTGAGGCTGAATGGGTCGGTGGACGGTGTGATGATCGCGGCTGCGATCAGGATGATCACAAAGGCATGGCGACGATATTTTCGTAGGAAGGCGGCGGTAATGAAACCGATCCGGGCCAGCAGCATGATCAGTAAAGGCATTTGAAATAGAATACCGATGCCGGCAGTGGTGTAGATCAGATTTTCGAGATAATCCGAGAAGGAGGGCATGATCGTGATCTGCGCACTGAGCTTATAGTTGAAATAGAAATTCACCATGAACGGGGTGAGGATGAAATAGCCGAAGAGCACACCGGTGAAAAAGAGTAAGGATACCCAGAAGATCACTCCCCGGGTTTTTTTCAATTCTTTATCGGACAAGGCCGGACGAACAAAGCGCCAGAACTCCCAGAAGATGTACGGGAATGCCAGGATGAAGCCACCGATGAAAGCGAGCGTGAACGAGGCGATGAATTGGCCCGTCATGGTCGTTTCGAGGAATTGCGCTTGGATCGGTTGAAAACAAAGGGCCTCCCCGATTCCGATCGATCGGCCGGCTGTGCAAAGCCATCGGGCAGAAATAAAGTCTGCCCGCGTGGGCGCAAACAGCACGTCGTTCACCACCCAGTCAGAATAGGCAAAAACGAATATGGAGCACACCAACAGGGCGATCACGGCCCGGATAATATGCCAGCGAAGTTCTTCCAGGTGGTCCAGGAAGCTCATCTCAGCCTGAAGGTCGGGGGTGCGCTTTTTGAAAAAATCCAGTAGTGCCATGGATGGACAAAGATACAGGGACTAGGACAGCCTTTTCATACGAACCGTTTCGATGCGGGTATCGGTCACTTGCAAGACTTCAAATTCATACTCATCGATGATGATCCGTTCCTTTTGGCGGGGGATGGTGTCGTGGTGGTGAATGATGTACCCCGACAGCGTCTCGGTTTCGCGGTGTTTGAATTGGAAATCGTATTTATCGGACAGGTAGTCCAGTTCGAGTCGCCCCGAAAAAATATATTCACGATCCCCCAATTGTTTTTCGACCAGGTCTTCCGTATCGAACTCGTCGCGGATCTCACCAAAGAGTTCTTCCAATACATCTTCCATGGTTACAATGCCTGCCGTGCCACCGAACTCATCCACCACCCAGGCGATGCTTTTTCGTTCGCGGGTGAATTGGCTGATGAGCCGGGTGGCGCTCATACTCTCCGGAATGGCGGGGATGGGTAAAATGATCTCATCCAATTGTGACGGGTTTTTGAACAGGTCCAACTGATGCACATAGCCCACGATGTGATCGATGTCTTTATCGAAGACGATCAGTTTACTTAATTGTGTTTCAATAAATCGGTTGCGTACGTCTTCCATTTTGGTAGTGCGGGCAATACCGATGATCTCTTTTCGCGGTACCAGGCATTGACGAATTTTTATTTTGGGCAGCTCCTGTGCATTTTCGATCAGTTGAGCTTGCAGGTCATCGGCCTCTTCGGGGATCGGAGTTTGAAACAGGTGCTTGAGGTCGCTGCGTTTCAGCGGCTCTCTTTTTTTCCGGATACGCACATCGAATAGTTGTCGAAGCAACCATTCGGCCGCATCGATAGCTGCTGCCGCCACGGGAAACAGCACCAAGTGTATTTGATATATGAATCCGGAAAAACGCAATAAGCCTTTTTCTCCCCGCGCCCGAAAGTATGTTCTAGGCAGGAACTCCGCCAATACCAATACCAGCAGCGTGGTGAGCAGGATCTCGATCAATAATTGCAGGGTGGGCGATTCAAGCTTCGCGTAGGACCACAGCGGTTGCATTACATCGTTGATCTGCAGGGCCAGTAATACCAGTAATATTTGTGCACCCACCAGGGTCGTTCCCAAAAGGCGTGCGGGCGATTCCAGAAATGGCTCCAATCGTTTCCAGGCCTCGGGAAATTGCCGTTTTTTTATTTCCAACGCCATGCGGTTGGCGCTGTAGAAAGCCATTTCTATGCCGGCCAGCAGGGCCATGCCCAATAAGGTCACCAAAAAGAAGATAAGCAGTGTGCTCATCGTAGTTGAAATTATGCCTGCAGAAAGTTACGTACCAATTCCTCTGTTTGGGCGCAGGCCTTGTCGAGATCTTCATTCAGAACGATGTGATCGAACTCCCCTTTGAAGCTCATCTCATAGCTGGCCTTGTTCAATCGGGCGTCCAGGGATTCGGGTGTTTCCGTGCCGCGGGCATGGAGACGGCGAGCGAGTTCGTCGAGGGAGGGCGGGTCGATGAAAATGGCCAGGCTGGTATTCGGATAGTGTTTGCGGATATTGAGTCCGCCTTTTACATCGATGTCCAGCAAAGGGGTTTTGCCCATTTGCCAGATGCGTTCCAGTTCGCTGACGGGTGTTCCGTAATATTTTCCGAAATAGACCATTTCCCACTCGGCGAGTTGGCCTTTCGAGATCTTCGTTTCAAAATCTTCCACCGAGGTGAAATAATATTCCTTGCCTTCTGTTTCACCGGATCGGGGGGCCCTGGTGGTGCATGAAATGGAGAATGCGAGTTGGTCGGGCAGGCGGTCCAACAGGGCTCTCACAATGGATGTTTTCCCGGCTCCGGAGGGAGCGGCAATGATGACGATCTTGTGTTTAGGCTGGTCCATGGGCAAGGGATCCGAAAGGATGGCGACCGATCAGTAACGTTTCTTTTTGAATCCGCCGCGCATATCCCGACGGCCACCGCCACCACCTCCTCGTTGTTGGAATTTTCCGCGCTTTCCATACCCGCCACCGCTTCTTCCTTCGGGTTGCATCCGATAGGCTTTCACGTACGGGGTATTGGTGAAGGTCAGCTGACCATCGGTGAGTGCGTTCATTTCGCTTTGGATCACATCGTCTGCCACGAGTTCTTTATGCCAGTTGTTGTAGGCGAGCTTCATGTAATAAGCAATGGCATTCGCGAATCCTTGTTTTTTATCGGCGTCTTGTGCTTCCAGCGCTTTTTGTATCACCATTTCGAGGTTCTTGCCCAGGTGGGTGTAACGGGGATAGCGCTTCGGATAGGGAAGTGGCTTGGGTCGGGCTTTGGCTTCTTCCCGGGTGGGAACGGGGTAGGGCGATTTCACATCCAGGGTGTAATCGGAGATCTCGTAGAGGTGGTCCCAGAATTTTTGTTTGTAGTCCTCCACATTCTTCAGTTGCGGATTCAGGATGCCCATGGTTTCCACGATCGCCAAGGCGTTCTTTTGGCGTTTTTCATCCTCCTCCATGGTCATGACATGTTCCACCATGCGTTGAATATGACGACCATATTCCCGCAGCATCAGGTGGTTGCGACTGGTATTGTAATCCATAAAATTCAAGTGAACAGCAAATATAAGGATTCTGTCGGGGTCGGTTAGGAGGGACGGGAGTTACCTTTGCCCTCCATGCGTATCGTGGTCAATACTCGTTTCTGGATGTCCGGTCAGTTAGAGGGCTACGGCTATTTTACGGAGCAGGTATTTACGCGAATAGCCCGTGCCAATCCCGCGCATCAGTTTCTTTTTCTTTTCGATCGGAAACCTCCTTCCCTCGGTGCCTTGCCCGGGAATGTGGAGGTGAAGGTGGTGGGTCCTCAGGCCCGACACCCATGGCTATGGAAATGGTGGTATGATTGGCGAATTCCCTCGGTCCTTTCCCGTTTCCGGGCCGATCTGTTCGTGTCGCCCGATGGCATTGCGTCTTTGCGAACCAAGGTGCCCCAGTGTTTGGTGGTTCACGACCTGGCCTTTCTGCAAGATCCAGAATGGTTCCCCCGTCCTATTCGAACGTATTATCGAAAACATACGCCTCGCTTTCTTCGGCAGGTGAATCGGATCGCGACGGTTTCTGAACTTTCCAAACAGGAGATCATGGATCGGTATGCGATATCGGCCGACAAGATCGGGGTGGTGTACAGTGCAGCCAAACCGGATTTTCATCCGCTGACAGACGAAGAATGTTCCAGTGTAAAAGCCCGGTTCACCGAGGGGAAAGAGTTTTTTTTATGTACGGGAGCCATTCATCCCCGAAAAAATCTGATCGGGCTGTTGAAGGCATTTTCGCTGTTCAAAAAAAGACAACAGACTGGGTTCAAACTGGTATTGGCCGGTCGTTTGGCTTGGCGATCGGGCGATTTTGAAAAATTATTGTCCGCTTACAAATACCGATCGGATGTGGTGTTGACCGGCTATGTTGACTTGAACACCTTGGTGGAGTTGACGGCTGCAGCCTATGCCATGGTCTATCCTTCCTTTTATGAAGGATTTGGGGTGCCCGTGTTGGAGGCGATGCAGTCGGATGTGCCGGTGGTCACCAGCGCGGGTACATCGATGCAGGAGATCGCCGGGCCGGCGGCCTTGTATGCCGATCCGAAGGAGCCGGCCTCCATCGCGGAGCAGATGAACCGGTTGTATGTCGATGAGTCGCTTCGTCGTCGGTTGATCGAGCAAGGCAGGGACGTGGCGCGTCGGTTTGACTGGGAGGAGACGGCCCGCCGACTTTGGACGGATATGCAGGCGGCGGCGCAGTCGGATTGAGTTAGTTTTGCCTCACAATCATTTTTATGCAACAATCAACGATCACGATCCAGGTGGACATGGACGAGAAGCGGGTGCCCACCGATATCCAATGGGCGGCCAGTGACGCGGGGGAGGGACAATTTCAAAAGGCCAAGGCGATGATGGTTTCCTTTTGGGATGGAGCCGACAAGGCTGCCTTGCGTATCGACTTGTGGACGCAGCAGATGATGGTGGATGAGATGGCTGATTTTTATTATCAGACCCTGATGACCATGGCGGATACGTATGGCCGTGCCACACAGTATGCCGATCAGGTGGAGCAAATGAAAACGTTCGCCAAGGATTTTTATGAAACATTCCGAGCCAAACAATTAGCCAACAATAAAGCGTAATCGTATGTCATTGGAAACAGCGGTGATGGCTTCCCTGAAAACAGCCATGTTAAATAAAGATGAAGCGGCCCTTCGGAGTTTGCGAGCCATCAAGGCCGCGATCCTGCTTGCGAAAACAGCTGAGGGGGCCAGTACCGAACTGGACGAGATGGCTGAGATCAAGATCCTGCAAAAGATGGTGAAGCAGCGAAAAGATGCCCTGGAGATCTTTCAGCAACAAAATCGTCCGGAGCTGGCATCCAAGGAAGCCGAGGAGATCGCCGTGATCGAAAAGTTCTTGCCGCAGGCCATGTCGGAGGAGGAACTGCGTACCGGATTGCAAGCGATCATTGCCTCTGTGGGGGCTACTTCTGCGGCCGATATGGGAAAAGTGATGGGCGCTGCGAATAAAACTTTTGCCGGCCGGGTTGATGGGAAAACCTTGTCGGGCATGGTCAAACAATTATTAGCCGGTCAATAAAACCTGATCTGATTTGGGAATAGACCTGATCATAGCGTTGTTACTGGTAGCGGCGGTTTATATTGGCTATCAGCGGGGATTGATCCTCGCCATCTTTTCATTTGTAGCCATCTGGCTGGGGATCTTTCTGGCTTTTAAGTTCACCTCCCAGGTGGCGGGTTGGTTGGGGGAATTGGTTTCCGTATCAGATATATGGGTGCCTATCCTGGTATTTCTGTTGATCTTGATCGGGGTGATTTTGTTGGTTCGCCTGGGCGCCAAATCGCTGGAGGGCGTGCTGGAGGTAGCGCAATTGGGGATCTTCAATCGGCTGGCGGGTTCCTTGTTGTATGTGTTGCTGCTGTTGATGGTGGCCTCGGTACTTTTTCAAGGGTTGCAGTGGGCACACGTGATAACGGCGGCGGATCAGCGAGACTCATTTTTTCTAAAGAACGTTCAGCCCTTTTTTGTAGAAGGATTTCAATCTGTGGGCCGATGGTTGCCGGGTGGAGGAGATGTGCTCGAAAAACTGGAACAGTATTTTCGATCGGCGTCCTGAGAGGTTAAACGGGTTTCCCACCCGATCCATTGGGTTTCTGTCTCATTTGAGTCAAATAGTCTATTTTAGCGACGAGCATCTTTCGCAGTTAGTATGTCACATACCATTAAGGAGTACAAGAAGTTTCACTATGCCGAGGAGGGCACCGGGCAGCCATTGGTTTTGCTCCATGGCCTTTTCGGTAACCTGGGCAATTTTTCAGGTGTGATCGATCATTTTAAAAAAACACATCGGGTGATTGTTCCGCTGCTCCCTTTGCTGGATCTCGACCTGTTGCATACATCCGTAGGTGGCTTATCGAAATACCTTCAAAAGTTTTTGGATGCATTGGATCTGAAGGGGGTTCATTTGATGGGGAACTCCCTGGGCGGCCATGTGGCATTGGTTTATGTGCTGAAACATACTGATCGCGTTCGCTCCCTGATCCTGACCGGAAGTTCCGGTTTGTTTGAGAATGGGATGGGAGACAGCTATCCCAAGCGCGGCGACTATGAGTATATCAAGAAAAAAACAGAGCAAACATTCTTCGACCCCGCCACGGCTACCAAGGAATTGGTGGATGAGGTGTTCAGCATTACCAACAACCGGTTGAAGGTGATCAAGATCATCGCGTTGGCAAAAAGCGCCATTCGTAATAATCTGGGCGATGAATTGTCCAAGATATCCTTACCCACGCTGTTGGTTTGGGGCAATAACGACACCATCACGCCTCCTTTCGTTGGGAAGGAATTCAATCGCCTGATCCCCAACAGTGAATTGTATTTTATTGACAATTGCGGACATGCCCCCATGCTGGAGGTGCCCGGCGAGTTCAATGTGATCCTCGAAAAATTCCTGCAGAAGTTTCCTGACCCCGCTGTTTAGATCTAAGGAGCGCTCTCGTCCGGCTGCCGTATTTTTGGGTCACGCAATCACCCCATGCTCTGTCGTCAATTACTATCTCAGACCCTTCCCTTTTTGCGCCCCACCGATTCGGTGTTTCAGGCATTGAATGTAATGGCCGATCATCAGGTGCTGCATCTTCCCATGGTGGAAGGAGCCGAGTATGTGGGTCTTGTTAGTGAGTCGTCGCTGCATTCGGTCGACGATGATCAAACATTATTGCAGCAATGGCCGGCGCTGTGGCAGGCGATCTCGGTGAAGGCGGAAGATCATTTGCTGATGGCCGTTCAGTTAGCAGCCGAACAGCAGCTTACCGTCATTCCGGTGATAACCCCGGAAAAAGAATTGATCGGCACCTTATTGCCTGCGGATCTGATCCGTGCCATGGCTGCTTTCCTTCGGTTGGAGGAGCCCGGTGGCTTGCTGGTGCTCGAGATGGAACCCCGGCAGTATGCTTTCAGTGAAATGAGTCGACTGGTGGAAACGCACGATGCGCAGATCACACAATTGAATACCCGCATTTCCCCAGATACCGGTCAATTGATCGTCACTATTCGGCTCAATAAGCCGGAGGTTTCCGACATCGTGGCCACGTTTCAGCGATATGAATACAACGTGGTTTGTTTTTTCGGAGAGGAGTTGTACACCAATCAGCTGCGGAGCAATTTCGACAATTTGATGACCTATCTGAATGTATAAGTTGCCTCGTACGTCCCGGAGTCAAACGTTTTTTTTATGGATCCTGCTTGTCGGGTGCTGTGTGATCTCTTCCGAAGGAGTGGCTCAGGCAATACCGGAAACAAAAGCTGCATCCTTTTCTCCTCTTTTACCCAAGCTGGTCATTGATTCAATTCGTGTTGAAGGGAATCGTCGTACACACGAATCCATCGTGTTGCGAGAGCTTCCTTTTCGGATGAGCGATACTTGTCAACTCTCGCAGCTGGTACAATGGTTTGAAGAGTCCAAGCGCGCACTCATGAACACCACACTGTTTCAGCAGGTAACGGTGTTTGCGGATACGTTCATAGGCGATCGGGTGTTGGTTACGGTGCGCGTACGGGAGCGCCCCAATCTGTATCTCGCTTTGTTTTTCGATCCGGTGGATCGAAACCTGAATCAGTGGTTGGTGGAACAACATGCCAGTTTGCGACGCGTGAATTATGGTACGCAATTGTTTTTGAATAACACCTCGGGGGTGGGCGATCGCAGTTTGCTTCTGTTGCTGGGTGGGTACACGCAACAGGTTTCGTTTTCATACGACCGTCCCTATCTCGACAAGCGAATGCGATGGGGCTTGCGGGCGGGTTTCAGTACCGGACGCAATCATGAGGTGAATGTGAAAACCGTCAACGACAAGCAGGTGTTCCTGCGTAATGCCGATATGTTTCTTCGATATTCCACGCAGGCATTTGCGGAGCTTACGCATCGTCCGCACATCAATACCCGGCATACGTTCGGTATTCAGTGGCGTTGGGATCGGGTGGCGGATACGGTTTCCCGTGTCAATGCCAATTATTTTCCGAGCGGGCAGGCTCGTGTGCAGTTTCCGCGATTCTATTATGCGCTCAATTTTCAACGGGTCGATTATGTGCCTTATCCCCGAAAAGGTCCGCTCGCGCAGTTGCAGTTGATCCACTCGGGATTGGGCTCTTCGATGAACCTGTTCGAAGCGCATGGGAAGTGGATGATGCATTGGCCCCTGAATGCGAAATGGGGCCTGGCCTGGGGTATGTATGCGGGTGTCAAGTTTCCGACCCATCAGCCGTTTGTGAATCGTCGGTTTCTCGGCTATGGCAATCAGTTCCTGTCGGGCTACGAATATTATGTGGTAGACGGACTGGCGGGCGGGTTGACCCGCGGGTATCTCAATCGGGAAATCCTTCGGCATACGATCTACATTCCTTACCAAAAAGGAAAAGCGCCCATTCGAATACCGATCCGGCTGGTCGGCAAATCCTTTGTACAGGCAGGGTATGTGCATGATCCGACAGCCCCGATGGATAGCCGGCTGTCGAATCGTTTTTTGTATTCGGGTGGGGTGGGGATTGACCTCTTGTTGTTTTACGATGTATTGTTTCGGTTGGAGTATTCCGTCAACCGGTTCGGCGAAAACGGTCTATTTTTACATCGGAAGTATCCATTCTGATGATGCAAGCGGCCGTATACAGCCGGATCTACGATCCGGGTCAGCAAGCCGAATGGCAAATGCTGTTCGATGAGATGGCGCATCAGGGTATCCGTCCAGTGATTTTCCGTGATTTCTTCGATCAACTGCCCGATTCGTTGCGATTGCCTGCTAACACGGAGAAATTCAGCTCTGCGCATGACCTTTCCGAGAGCATCGAGTTCCTGATCAGTTTTGGCGGGGATGGTACTTTATTGGATACCCTGGCGTTGATCCGAGAAAAGCGCATCATGATCGTGGGGATCAATGCCGGCCGGTTGGGTTTTTTGGCCAGTATTGGCCGGGAGGATATTCCCAGTGCGATCCGCGCCATGGCGCAGCATTCGTACGTGGAGGATCGACGCACCTTGATACACCTGGACGGAAGTCAGCCATTGTTTGGGGAGGTGCCATACGGACTCAATGAGTTTACCATTCACAAGAAGGATCAGGGGTCGATGATCAAGATCCATACCTATCTGAATGGTGAATTTCTGAATACCTATTGGGCCGATGGGTTGATCGTGGCTACGCCCACAGGATCGACCGGGTATTCATTGAGTTGCCAGGGCCCCATCGTATTTCCCGACTCCCGGAGTTTTGTGATCACACCCATTGCCCCTCATAACCTGAATGTTCGACCCATCGTGGTTCCGGACACCAACGTGATCTCCTTCGAGATTGAAAGTCGATCCGAGCAAGTGATCTGTTCATTGGATGCCAGACGGGAGGTCGTTTCGAAGGATGTTCAACTGGCTGTTCGGAAGGAAACCTTCGACCTCGGTTTGCTGCGATTGAGCGAGGATAATTTTTTGCAGACCTTGCGCAACAAGCTGACCTGGGGCTTGGACAAGCGAAACTGATTCGGTTCGCCCCCCCCTTTCTTCCGCCTCCTCACAAGAAATTGGTTAATTTCGTCGTTCTATATCCATTGGAACGTAAATCGATCTCATGAAAGTTCAATCACGTGCTGTTTTTCAACTGGTTATCGCCTGGATGCTGGGTCTGTCCGTCGTGCAGGCGCAGGACGCCATCGTGCAGGAGGGTGAATTCGGATTTGGCTTGGGCGCCGGGCATTATTTTGGCGACCTCAATACCCGTGCGCATCTCAATCGCCCGAAGGTTGCCGGCACGGCCTTTTTCCGTAAGAACCTGAGCAATTACATCGCTGCCCGCGTGGGGGTGTCCTTCGCGCAACTGGGCTATTCTGACATCTATAATGATCACAACAAATACATGAGCAGCCGGAACCTGAGCTTCAACAGCCGGGTTTGGGAACTCACGCTGCAGGGGGATTTCAATTTCTTCCGTTTCATGCCCGGGGAGCCCGAGTACAGTTTTACGCCCTATGTCACTTTTGGTGCCGGGGTGTTCAGCTACGATCCGTATGCCTACCTGCAGGGAGAGAAGATCTTTCTTCGTCCGCTGGGAACGGAAGGGCAGGGAAGCACGCTTTATCCCGACCGAAAAACCTACGGCACCACGGCTTTGTGTATTCCTTTCGGTGGCGGGATCAAGTATTCGCTCAATGATCGGATCAATATCGGATTTGAGGTATTGCATCGGTTCACCAATACCGACTACCTGGATGATGTGAGCAAGACCTATGTGGATCCCTCCGTATTCCCGCTTAATCCCGATGGCAGTCAATCTGTTGCCTATCTTATGAGCGATCGCTCCTATGAGCTGGGTCCGCGGGTGGGCATTCCGGGTCGTCAGCGCGGCAATAGTCGTCAAAAGGATCAGTTCGTGACCGCGATGTTGCATGTGAGTTTTAACCTGCAATCCTATCGTTGTCCCACCGCCAATTAGTTTTCTCAGAATTCCGAATACACTTGGTAATTTTGTGCCCCCTCTCGGAGGGGGTTTTTTATGCAGGATTTGAAAGCACAGCTCGATCTGACTCAATTGCCCGGTCATGTGGCCATTATCATGGACGGCAATGGCCGTTGGGCAAAGGAGCGGGGGGAAGATCGGTTGTTCGGTCATTTTAACGGCGTGCAAAGTGTGCGCGACATCGTGGAGGCGAGCGCCGAATTGGGAATTCGCTACCTGACCCTGTATGCGTTCTCCACGGAGAATTGGGATCGTCCGCAGGCAGAGGTCAGCGGATTGATGGAGTTGCTGGTGAATACCATTCGAAAGGAAGTGGATCAGCTAAAAAAGAACGGGATCAGGCTGCATGTCATCGGGGATCTCTCGATGCTGCCTCCCGCGGCACAACAAGAGCTGACCGAGGCGTTGGAGTTAACGGCCGAAAACGACCACTTGCATCTGATCATGGCCCTTAGCTACAGCGGGCGCTGGGATCTGGCACAAGCCTTCCGTCAATTGGCCCAGAAGGTGCAACAGGGGGTGATTCCGGCCGAGGCCATCGATGCGGACGCGATCTCCGACCACCTGGCCACCCGAAACTTCCCCGATCCCGAGCTCATGATCCGCACCAGCGGCGAGCACCGGATCAGTAATTTTCTGCTCTACCAATTGGCATATGCCGAATTGTATTTTACCGAAACCCTCTGGCCCGATTTTCGTCGGCAGCATTTGTTTGAAGCACTGCTCGATTATCAGCAACGAGAGCGCCGCTTTGGCAAAACCTCCGAACAGATCGCCCCGTAGCCGTTTTAACAAAGACTTTCAGGAATATCCGTTAATTTGCCCTCCTTCCGTCAGGAATAATCACCTAACTAATTGATAGATAAACATTTGTAATCCCCCGTCTGTTTTGATGCCGAATCGGATATTGCGTATCGTGAACTTGACCCTTTGGGTTGCCTTGTTGGCTATGCCTCGCTTGGAGGCGCAGGAGATCCGTGATACGGTGTCTCCTACATCCGTTGACCCTAAATTGATCGAGTGGTCGAATGCCCGGATCGTGAAAGAATACACCATCGGAGGCATTGATATCACCGGCATCCAGTTTTCGGATACGTCGATCGTGTATTCCATCGCCAATTTGCAGCCCGGCGATAAGTTCGTACATCCCGGCTCGGAAATATTCGGCAAGGCCATTAACAATCTTTGGCGTCAAAAATTATTCTCCAATATCCGCATCTACGCTACGCGTATCGAGGGCGATAAGGTATGGTTTGAGATCTATGTGCAGGAGCGTCCCCGGCTGGGCAGTTACAAATTCGTGGGACTGCGCAAGACGGAGGAAGAAGATATCCTGACCAAGATCGTACTCACCAAGCAAACCATCATATCCGAGAACACGCGTCGCGAGATCACCGAGAAGATCACCAAGCATTTCACAGAGAAAGGGTATCGGAATGTGAAGGTTCGGATCGAAGAAAAACCGGATGCGACCTTTGTCAATTCCAATGCCTTGACGATCGTCGTGGACAAGGGCAGCAAAGTTCGTATCAATGAGGTGCGCATTTTTGGAAATGAGCGTGTGGATGCTTTCAAATTGAAACGTCGGTTGAAGGGCACCAAGGAAATGTCCAAGCTCACGTTGAATCCCGATCAGTCGGAGAGCCCGTATGGAAAAACAACGCCTCTCTCGTTTCAGTCATACATGAAAGATTGGGGCTTTTTGTCGCCCGCCCGCACCAAGCAGTTGCTGGATCCGTATTTCCGTTTCAAGCTGTTCAGCGGGGCCAAGTTCGATGACAAAAAATATGAAGAGGACAAGGAGCGATTGCTGAACTATTACAATGAGATGGGATTCCGCGATGCACAGATCCTGGCCGATACGCAATATGTCTCTGCCAAAGGAAATCTGAACGTGGACATCAAGGTAGGCGAGGGGCGTCGCTATTATTTCGGCAATATTGTTTGGAAAGGAAATTCCAAATTCAATGATTCCATTTTGAATGTACTGTTGGGTATCAACAAAGGCGATGTATACAATGCTGCCACACTCAACAAGCGACTGGGTAAAGAGGCCTCACAGGAAGGGGGAGATATCAGCAGTTACCACATGGATGATGGTTATCTCTTCTTCCGCGCGGAGCCGGTGGAAATGGCCGTATACAATGATACGATCGACTACGAGATCCGTATGATGGAAGGTCCTCAGGCTCGTATCAAAAATGTTACCATTGCCGGTAATGAAAAGACAAAAGACTATGTGGTTCGTCGAGAACTCCGCACCGTACCGGGTGAGCTATTCAGTCGCGCGGATCTGATCCGTTCGCAACGTGAGTTGGGAAATCTTCAATACTTCAACCAAGAAACCATCAACCCCGGTGTGGTGCCTAACCAGGAAGACGGAACGGTAGACATCAATTGGAAATTGGAAGAAAAGAGTTCCGATCAGTTGGAACTTTCTGCCGGTTGGGGTGGTGGTATCGGATTGACCGGTACCCTGGGTGTTACGTTCAATAATTTCTCCATCCGGAATATTTGGAGGAAATCGGCCTGGGATCCATTGCCTACCGGTGACGGACAGAAGCTGAGTGTGCGTTTGCAATCCAATGGACGCGCGTATCGATCCTACAATGCCTCATTTACCGAGCCATGGCTGGGGGGAAAGAAGCGAAACAGTTTTACCATCTCTTTCAACAACAGTAAGTTCTCCAACGCCTTCGATCCGTATACCGGAACCATCGATCGTGCGCGTTCGGATACCAACTTCCTGAAGACCACCGGCTTTTCCATTTCGCTCGGCAAACAGCTGAAATGGCCGGACGATTATTTCAGTTTGGTATATACGTTCAACTATACCCAATACGTGCTTCGCAATTATCCCATCTTCGATCAGAATTTTTCGAACGGGACGTCGAACAACGTGAGTTTCAAGTTGGCCCTTCAGCGTTCGTCCGTATTCAATCCGATCTTCCCCACCAGCGGATCGAACATTACGACCAGCGTTCAATTCACGCCTCCGTATTCGTTGTTCAATAAATCCATTGCGAACAACAACAACAAATACCGTAATCCCGAATACCACAAATGGAAGTTCAATGCCGAGTGGTATGTGCCCATCGGTAAAGCGTTGGGTGCCGACAAGAACCGTCAGTTCGTGTTGAAGATCGCGGCCAAATACGGGTTCATGGGTCGTTACAACCGCGCGTTGGATTATTCTCCCTTCGAGCGTTTTCAGGTGGGTGATGCGGGACTCACCAACAACTTCGGATTGTTGGGATATGATATCGTAGCGCATCGTGGTTATCCCGTTTATCAGACCTCCGATCCGACCGTGAATCCGGATCAGCAAAGTGCGAGTCAGTTCTTTACGATCTTCAACAAGTATCAGTTGGAGATGCGTTTTCCGCTGGTCACCAATCCCAGCAGTACCATCTATGCCATGACCTTCTTTGAGGCCGCGAATGGCTGGTACAACTATCGTGATTATAATCCCTTCCGCCTGCGCAGAAGTGTGGGGGCCGGTATGCGTTTCTTCCTTCCCATGTTCGGATTACTCGGATTCGATTATGGAGTGGGTCTGGATCGTATACAGCCCGGTCAATCGGGGCTCAAAGCTGCTTCCCGATTCACCTTCATGCTGGGCTTCGAACCCGAATAAAACGTCTCCGTATGAAAAAATCCCTTTTTCTGATCGTATCGATTTGTTGGGCGGGCGCCTTGCTGGCCCAGAAATATGCCATCATCGACACGCGCTACATCCTCGATAAAATGCCTACGTACAAAGAGGCACAACAACAGCTGGATGGTATCGCGGCCGGTTGGCAAAAGGAGATCGACGGCAAACAAGAGAAGCTGGACAAAATGTATCGGGACTATGAAGCCGAGCAGGTGATGTTGACCGAAGAACTTCGAAAAAAACGGGAGGACCAATTGTATACCCTCGAGAAAGAAGTACGGGATCTGCAACGGAAGCGATTCGGATTTGAAGGAGACCTGTTCAAGAAGCGGCAGGAGCTGATCAAGCCCATTCAGGACAAGGTTTTCAATGCCGTACAGAAGCTTTCCGTGGCTCGTGGCTACGAGCTGGTCTTCGACAAAAGTGAAGGAATTACTATTATATTTGCCGACCCCAAACTCGACAAGAGCGAGGATGTTCTGAAAGAATTAGGCGTACGTTAAATAAACAAACATGAAAAAAACCCTATTGATTTTGGCGTTGATCGTTTTAGGTGCAACCCTCCAAGAATCTTATGCGCAAACCAAGATCGGCTATGTCAGCTTGGATCAGGTGGTAGGCTACATGCCCGAATTGGCGCCCGAAAAATTCAAAAAGGATACTGTTGGACAGCAATTCGTGAAGGATTCTATCATGCCCCGCTTGAATTATATCCAGAGTGAGTATCAGAAAAAACTGCAGGAGTACACCGATACGACCAAGCCGAAAAGTGTTCGCGATATCATTGGAAAGGAGTTACAATCCTACCAAGATGAATTAAGCCAGGCGGATGCATTTATCCAAGAGGTACTTCAGTACAAGCAGCAAGAGTTCCTTGGCCCATTCTATGCGAAGGCCCAAAAAGCGGTTGAATCCGTTGCCAAAAAGAAGGGATACGCATACGTAGTGACCCCACAGGCATTTTTGGTTGCGCCGGAGCAGGATAATCTGCTGGTTCCGGTGCTGACTGAACTGGGGATCAAGATCCCTGCTCAACTTCAGCAGCCGGCACCAAAGCCTACCGGAAAAAATTAATCGGTTGATGAAATATATTTAGAAGCCTCCCCTCGCGGAGGCTTTTTTTATTGAATTACATTTGATGTATGAGGAATTTGGGGCCTATTGGCGTATTCGATTCGGGTTATGGCGGGCTAACGGTGTTGCGCGCGCTGGTCGATCGATTGCCTCAATACGATTATCTGTATTTGGGCGATAATGCTCGTGCGCCGTATGGAAACCGTTCCTTTTCAACCATTCATCAATACACGCTGCAGGCGGTGCGTTGGTTTTTTGAGCAGGGTTGTCCGCTCGTGATCCTTGCCTGCAATACGGCATCGGCCAAGGCGCTTCGTACCATTCAGCAACAAGATCTGCCGGTGCTGGCGCCGGAGAACCGCGTGTTAGGGGTGATCCGCCCTACGGCCGAAGTAATGGGACATCATACCCGAACCGGACATGTGGGCATACTGGCTACACCCGGCACGGTTCAATCGGAGTCGTATGTATTGGAAATGGCCAAGTTCTTCCCGCAGGTGGTGGTTCATCAGCAGGCTTGTCCGCTTTGGGTGCCACTGATCGAGCAGGGGGAGCATCTTAGCGCCGGAGCGGATTATTTTATACAGAAAGATTTGGCTGCTCTTTTGGAACAGTCATCGGAAACAGATCTCTTCTTGTTGGCATGCACTCATTTTCCGTTGTTGGAACAAAAGATTCGCGAATACCTGCCTGCGGATAAGAAGATACTCACGCAAGGGTCAGTTGTGGCGAATAGCCTGGCCGATTATCTGGATCGACATCCGGAGATGGATGCCCGGTTGGGAAAGAGTGGGTCGGTTCGTTTCTATACAACGGATGAGCCGGCGATGTTCGACGCGAAAGCCGGTGCATTTTACGGGACGGAGGTGCATGCCCACCCGTTGTCTCCGGACGAGTTAATTCGCTGATAAACAAGGGGTAGACTGATTTTTTCCGCTCAATCCCCAAAATTTTCCTGGCATCCCTTACCTTTACCGTCCTTTCACAGACCTGCAGGTGTGGTGACCGGCAGGCTAACCGATCGAGGTCGTTCTCCCGACTTCAATTCCGGTCCGCGAATATCCGCCGGATCGAACGTGAAAACAGAACCAGAAAATGAAACGTACATTTCAACCGCACCGCAAACGCCGTAAGAGCGTGCATGGTTTCCGCGAGCGCATGTCTACTGCCAATGGCCGTAAGGTATTGGCCAGCCGTCGTGCCAAGGGTCGTAAGAAGTTGACCGTATCGGACGAGCGCAAACTGAAGTAATCGGGCGGTACCGATTCAATACTTTTACAGCTCCGGTACCCCGGAGCTTTTTTTATTGATATATGAAACTCACTCTTTCCTTTCCTCGGCAGGAGCGATTGAAAAGTCGCAAATCGATCGATGCAATTTTTCGGTCGGGGAAGCGGGTGCATGTAAATGAGTGGAGAGCTATTTTTCAATTTCGCCCATCGCCCGGCATTCAGGTTGGCGTAGGGGCGCCATCCCGAAATTTTAAAAAAGCTGTCGATCGAAATCGGATCAAACGACTTCTTCGGGAGGCATATCGACTCGATCAACATCATTGGAAAGCCAGCTTGATTCAGCAGCAGGGATTGGATATTTTTTTCCTGTTTACCGGCAAGACGCTTCCCGATCTAACTGCTACACGGGAGGCGTTGTCTGCCTTGTATGAGAAGATATTTACGGCATGAAAGAGTTTCGGATTTTGTTATTCTATCTGATCGGATGGCCGTTGATCTTATTGATCCGGTTCTACCAATGGGTGATCTCGCCCCTTTTGGGACCGAAATGCCGATATCAACCCACTTGTTCTCATTATGCCATTGAGGCAGTAAAGAAACACGGTCCATTCAAAGGATTTTGGTTGGCCGTTCGTCGCATTTCCCGATGTCATCCATGGGGAGGAAGTGGCTGGGACCCAGTACCATAAAAAATCCCGACAACCAGTGTCGGGATCTTCCATTTATTTTCTCTTTGATCAGAGTCGGCCGGCTACCTTTTCCCAATTCACCACATTCCAAAAAGCGCTCAGGTATTCGGCGCGGCGATTTTGATATTTCAGGTAATAGGCATGCTCCCATACATCCACGCCGAGGATCGGTTTTCCTTTTACCTCGGCCACATCCATTAATGGGTTGTCTTGGTTTGGTGTGGAACAGATCTCCAGTTTACCATCTTTCTCGATCAGCCAGGCCCATCCGCTTCCGAAGCGCGTCATACCGGCGTTGGCAAATTTTTCCTTGAAGGCATCGAATGATCCGAAAGCGGCATGGATCGCTTCTGCCAATGCACCTGCGGGCGCTCCGCCAGCCTTGGGAGCCAGGCTTTCCCAGAAAAAGGTGTGATTCCAATGGCCGCCACCGTTATTGCGAACGGCCGCGGAGATACTTCCGGCTTGGGCAACCAGTTCTTCCAGTGACTTACCCTCGTGTGGAGTGCCGGCAATGGCTTTATTCAGATTATCGACATAAGCCTGATGATGTTTGCCATGATGAATCTGCATGGTGAGGGTATCGAAATGCGGTTCCAAGGCATCGTGACTATACGGAAGAGAAGGTAGCGTGAACGACATGATGATTGATTTAGTCCACAAAATTACGTTCCCACGCCGAACTCTGAACGCTGAACTTTGATCTAACCACGTTTGTGTAGGAAGAAGTCCTTCATCAATCGGGCACAATCATCGGCGAGGATGCCACCGATCAGTTGGGTGCGAGGGTGAAACGGGGATCGACCGGGTTGGTTTCGACGATAACTGCTTTTGTCGTCGCTGGCACCGAAAACCACGCTACCCAGCTGTGCCCAGTACAGGGCGCCGGCACACATGCCACAAGGTTCCACCGTAACGTAGAGGGTGGCCTCCGGCAGGTATTTGCTTCCCAGGGCATTGAAGGCCGCGGTGAGTGCGATCATCTCGGCATGAGCGGTGGGGTCGCAGAGTTTTTCGGTCATATTGTGACCGCGGGCAATGATCTTCTCGTTCATGACCACAATGGCGCCGATGGGCACTTCCTCTTCGTCAAAGGCTTTTTCTGCCTCCCGAAGGGCCAATTGCATGAAGTGTTCGTGATTCATCGGGAGGGTTTTGGCTAACTTGGCCTAAAATTAGTCGAATGGCGGATATAGCCCACTTACAGAAAATGCGTAACCGTGTGGTGAACGGCGAAACCCATGCGCGTGCGTACCGACGTGACCTGTTGATCCGATTCCGGGAATCGCTCTTAAAACATGAGGAGGCTATATACAAAGCATTGGAGCAAGATCTTCGAAAGGGGCGGGAAGAGACCTGGGCCACGGAGATCGGTTTGGTGGTAGCGGAGTTGAATGAGGCCATTGGGTCCTTGCGAAAATGGATGTCACCTCGTCGGGTTCGGACAAACCTGCTCAACTGGCCATCCAGTTGTCATATTCATGCAGAGCCGTTGGGACTTGTTCTGATCATCGCTCCCTGGAATTATCCGGTGCAGCTGTTGTTCAATCCGATGGTGGGGGCCTTGGCCGCCGGAAATACCGTGGTGCTGAAGCCCAGTGAGTTCACGCCCGCAACGGAGGAGGTCATGCGCGCCATTGTGGCGGAGGCTTTCTCTACAGAGGAAGTGTTATACATCACCGGAGACGGGGCACAAGTTGTTCCCGAATTGATGCAATCATTCACATTCGATCATGTCTTTTATACGGGCAGCACGTCGGTGGGTCGATTGGTGTATAAGATGGCAGCCGATAAATTGGTGCCGGTCACCTTGGAGCTGGGGGGGAAGAGTCCCACCGTGATCGAGCCCGATGCCGACTTGCGGGTGTCGGCCCGACGAATTGCGATGATCAAATTCTCGAATTGCGGACAGATGTGCGTGGCACCCGATTTTATACTTGTGCATGAATCGATCCGGGACGCCTTTCTGGATGAGATGAAAAAAGCGATCTGGGCCTTTTACGGAACCGAGCCCCAACAAAGTGAAAGTTTTGGACGGATCGTGAATACCCGACAATTCGATCGCTTGCTGAATTACCTCGCAGATGGCGAGATCTTGATCGGCGGTCGTCACGACCGGTCCGATCTCTTCATCGAGCCTACCTTATTGAGCGTGGGATCACTCGATTCTCCGATCATGAACGAAGAGATCTTTGGTCCCTTACTGCCGATCCTGACGTATGAAAATTTTGAGGAAGCCAGGGCTATCATCGAACGACATCCCAATCCGCTGGCCTTTTATGTATTTACCCAAAGCAAATCCAAGGCCGATCGGTGGCTGGATGCCGTACCGGCCGGTGGTGCTTGCGTTAACAATGCCAGTTGGCATTTATCGAATACGCGGTTGCCGTTTGGTGGCAGAGGCAATAGTGGCATAGGAGCGTATCATGGTCGGCAGAGCTTCGATACGTTCAGCCATCATAAATCCGTGATGCGCACGCCCACTTGGTTCGATCCGGCCATCAAGTATCCTCCTTTCGCCGGCAAACTGAACTTATTCAAAAAGATGGTCCGATGAGTAAAGGCAGATCGATCCTGTGGGTCCTGTTCGGACTGCTGGCTGCTTTCTTTGCTTATGTCGGCATCAGTCAACGAAACAATTCCATGAGCATTCGTCAGAAGATCCTCCGTACGGTTTATCCGGCGTTGATGTGGGTGTCCCGACTTTCCGGAAAGAATACCACGGTCTTGATGCGCAGTGGCATTGTGCCTCCGCGATCCTTTTATGATCTTTCTTTTCAAACCCTCACGCTGGACACCATTTCCATGTCAAGCTATAAGGGTCGTTATGTACTGCTGGTGAATACCGCCAGCGATTGCGGATATACCGGTCAATATGCGGAGTTGCAAACCTTGCAGGATCGTTTTGCCGACCGGTTGCAGATCATCGCTTTTCCGGCCAATGATTTCAAGGAGCAGGAGAAAGGGACGGATGCGGAGATCGCGGGGTTTTGTCAGCGTAATTACGGCGTTCGTTTTCCGGTAGCGAGTAAGGGCGGGGTGTTGCGTCGGGCTCAACAACAGCCGGTGTACGATTGGTTGACCGACCCGGCCAAGAATGGATGGAACAGTATGGATCCTCAATGGAATTTTGCCAAATTTCTGGTCGATCGGGAAGGCCATTTGATCCGGTATTTTGGCCCCTCCGTTTCTCCGCTCAGCGAGGATGTATTGGTGGTGTTGGAACCTTGATCAGTTCACCGGGCAGTTCTGGTGGTAATCGATCAGTTGGATCGGGGTCTTTTCGAATGAATAGCCGGCATACACCTTTCCGATCTCATCGAGTACGGCGTTGATCTCTTCTTCTGTTTTTAGTGTAACCAGTTTGAGCCGATAATCCTTGATGTTGGGTAATCCTTTGAGGTAATTGCTGTAGTGTCGACGCATTTCGTTGATGCCCACGATGGCATTTTTCCATTCGATCGAACGGCGCAAATGTTTCCGACAAACGGCGATACGGTCTTCCAGGGTGGGGGGTGCCAGGTGTTCGCCGGTTTTCAAAAAATGTTTGATCTCTTGGAAGATCCAGGGATATCCAATGGCGGCTCGTCCGATCATGATACCGTCCACCCCATATCGGTTTTTGTAAGCTTGCGCCTTTTCGGGTGAGTCGATATCGCCGTTACCAAAAATGGGGATCTTGATGCGTGGGTTATTCTTGATCTTGCCGATCAATGTCCAATCGGCTTCTCCTTTATACATCTGCGTGCGGGTGCGACCGTGGATGGCCAATGCCTGAATGCCTACATCCTGCAGTCGTTCGGCCACTTCTTCAATGTTCTTGGTCTGATCGTCCCAACCCAATCTTGTTTTGACCGTGACAGGCAGATGGGTGGAACGCACTACTGAGTCGGTAAGTCGAACCATTAGATCGATATCGCGAAGTACGCCTGCGCCGGCTCCTTTGAGGGCTACTTTTTTTACGGGGCAACCGAAATTGATGTCGAGGAGGTCGGGTCCGGTCACTTCCACGATCTTGGCGGCCAGTCCCAATGATTCTTCATCGCCCCCGAATATCTGTATGCCGATGGGACGTTCCTCTTCGAATATATCCAGTTTCTTCCGGCTTTTGATGGCATCCCGAATAAGGCCTTCTGAGGAGATGAATTCGGTATACATCAGGTCGGCCCCTCCGTCTTTGCATACGGCACGAAAAGGCGGGTCGCTCACATCCTCCATGGGTGCCAGCAGCAGTGGGAAATCAGGTAGTTGCTGCGGTCCGATCTTGACCATTCCGTATCGATTTGCCTATTTTTGATTGATCCGATTGCAAATTTACCACGGATTACCCACTTCCATGAAAGGATTACTGGCTCATCGCTCCCCCATCAACCAACTCATTGTTCTGGTGGGCATTTCAGTATGCTCATTTTTTGTCATTGCATTGGCCGGCACGGCCCTGTTGCAGGCATTGACGGGCATTTCGGCAGATGCATTGGCCAACCTCTCGGCCGAGCAGCTTACGAAGCCGAGCATGCTTACATTTCTTCGCGGCATGCAACTGGTGCAGTTCGTCGGACTTTTTCTGGTGCCCAGTTGGATTTGTGCCCGCCTGTTCAGTCAGGAACCGAATCGCTTCCTCGGGATACAGGCTCCAAATCTTCGGCCCTTTTGGTTCTGGGCTATCTTGATCATGTTGATCTCTTTGCCCTTCATTCAATTTGTAGGCGAATTGAATCAGCGCATCGTTTTTCCGGGAGAATTGAAGGAGTGGATGGATAGCAGTGAAAAATCTGCAGCAGAAACCATCAAGGCGATGCTCACCATGAATACCCCTGCCGATCTGTTGCTGAATATTGTATTTGTGGCGTTATTGGCAGGTGTTGGAGAGGAGTTGTTGTTCCGCGGTATGATCCAACGATTATTGACGCGCAAATACGGACGCTGGGCAGGTATTGTGGTGGCGGCTATTCTTTTTTCTGCCATGCATCTTCAATTCTATGGTTTCTTTCCGCGTTTTTTACTCGGGATCGTATTGGGCATTTTATTCGCGTACAGCGGAAGTTTATGGGTAGCCATCGTGGCGCATTTCTTTTATGACGCGATGTTGATCACCGCTGCTTATCTGAATCCGGATCTGATGAACGCAGAATCGGTCATCCCAATGGAGCAAATGATCCTGCCCGCACTCATCAGCTTGTTATTGAGTGTTTGGGTGATTCGCCAAATGATCCAACGATCGAATGAATTTCCGCCCGAGGATCCGGCTTATGAGTCGGAAGATCCTTCCAATCCGTTCGCTTCCTGATTATGGCTTTGAATACACAAACGCTCAAAACACGTTCTTTATCGGCGGTGGTGTTCGTGGGGGTGATGACACTCGGACTTTTCGGCAATGCCTGGACGTATTTGTGTTTATTTTCTCTTTTACTGATCGCTTGCTGGCAGGAATACGGGAAGCTGATCGATAAGATCCTACAGCGTACGTTGCATCCTTATTTGTATTTGGGTTGGATGTTGAACGGTTTGGCTATTGCCTGGTTATTTGCCGGCATGTATGGACAATTTGGGTCTTTTTGGTTTCCCGGAAACTTTGTGTTTCCTGTGCATCTGGCCGGTTTCATTTTTTTGATCTGGGGAACATTGGCTTCTTCCAACGTAACACTTCGCCATTGGCTATTGGCAGCGGCCGGTACATTATACATTACGATCCCTTGGGCTCTTACTCTTCACTTGTATACTCTTGACCCAGGTCCGATGGAGGTTGATCTGTTCTTTCCTTCCGGTGCCTGGTGGGCTGTGATAGCCATCGCCACGATGTGGGTGAACGACACGATGGCGTATATGCTAGGATCGCTGATCGGGCGTACGCTGTTTTCGAAGATCTCTCCTAAAAAAACCTGGGAAGGCACCCTGTCGGGTATTCTCTGTGCCACGCTCTTGCTGGGTTGGGTGCTTGATCGCTGTTTGTACGATGAGTCGCTGCATTCCGTTACCGGATATGTATTGATCTTCTCACTGGCGATAGCCGGCACCTTGGGTGATCTGTTCGAGTCGAAACTGAAGCGAATGGCCGGGGTGAAGGACAGCGGCTCGTTGATGCCGGGTCATGGCGGGGTACTGGACCGATTTGACTCATTCCTTTTTGCCATACCGGTCCTGTATCTGTTTTTGCGGGCGATCTCCCTGGCGTACTGAACAGCGAAAATCAATCATCTTCCGGTAAGTCGCATACACCTATTTTTGCGCAAACCATCGTATGCGCATCCATCGGGAAGGATATGTCACCATTTTCATCGTTGCCTTGTTGGTAGCTTCCATCAATCTGTTGCTTCAGTATTGGATGTGCGATTGTTATGCCTATTTGCGGTTGCCTGTGGGCATTTTGACGGGTGGATTTTGGCTGTTCATCGTTTCTTTTTTTCGGATTCCGAGTCGTACCCTGACCATACAAGAAAATGCGATTGTGGCGCCGGCCGACGGGAAAGTGGTCGTGATCGAAGAAGTGCAGGCCGATGAGTATTTTACCGATAAGCGCATTCAGGTATCGATCTTCATGAGTCCGTTGAACGTGCATGTCAACCGAAACCCCGTCGGTGGGGAGGTGGTGTACAGCGAATATCATCCCGGAAAATATTTGGTGGCCTGGCATCCAAAGTCATCCACCGAAAACGAGCGACACAGCGTAGTCTATCGAAATAATGGGAAAGAAATTTTAGTGAAGCAGATCGCCGGGGCATTGGCTAAGCGAATTTGCAATTACTTGAAGCCCGGTCAATCGGTGACGCAGACCGAGGAGATGGGATTCATCAAATTCGGATCGAGGGTGGATTTACTCTTGCCTCTCGATGCCAAGATCCATTGTAAGATCGGCGATCGGCCCAAAGGGGGTGTGACGGTGATCGCAACCTGGTAAGGGTCAGAGGATCGTTTTCAGTTCAGCCAGTTCAAAAATGGTATGCGTTGGATAAGTGTTGCCCTGGATGGGGTGTTTGATCGTATCCAGGTGATTTACATGTATCTGGTCCATGCCCATTTCCCAGGCACCTTTGATGTCTACATCCATTGAATCGCCGATCATCAGACTTTCTTCGATCACAGCCCCGCTGGCGTCGAGGGCATGCTCATAGATGGCCCGGTGCGGCTTTAAGGCACCGGCTTTTTCGGAGGTAATGATCTGTTGGAAAAATGGTGTAAGTGCTGCGGCTTTCAGTTTATGGTGTTGAACTTCTTCAAAGCCGTTGGTGATGATGTGTAATTGATATTCTTTTTCCTGCAAGTAACGCAGGATCTCGAGTGTGTTGGGAAAGAGTTGATTGCGAGTGGGAAGCAGCTCCAGAAAACGAACGCTCAGGGTTTTGGCCAGGTCTTCGTCGGCGATCCGGAAATCGAGTAAGGTGAGCCACATCCTTTTTACCCGTAATTCATCCTGCTTGATGAACCCTTTTCGATAGCGTTCCCATAATTTTTCGTTGTGCCCCAGGTATTGCCGGTGAAATTTGTAAAAATCATCTACGCCCCGTTGGGCCAGACTCAGCTCTTCGTAGAGGTGTTCCAGGGTGTTTCGGGAGTTTGACTCAAAATCCCACAGGGTATGGTCCAGATCGAAAAACAGGTGCCGGTACAACATCTTGCAAAGTAAAGGGTCGGTACTTCATTCGGGCCGTTAAAATGTTCGACCTTTGATAAAATCTTATTTATGCGCGCGATCATTACAGGTGCTTCCAGGGGAATGGGTAAAGGCATGGCGGAGATATTTGCCAAAGCCGGCCACGAGGTCTTGATCTCTGCGCGTACGCAGGCCCGGTTGGATGAACTCTGCCGGGAACTCATGGAAAAATATCCCGGATCGAAGGTGTTGGGTAAAGCTGCTGATGTTACGGTGCCAGAGCAGGTGCGGGCATTTGGCGCTTGGTGTTTGGAACAGGGCGAACCCGACGTATTGATCAATAATGCCGGCATTTTTGAGCCGGGTAAATTATTGGACCAGGCAGAAGGGGTGATGGAAGGACAATTAGCGGTCAATCTGTATAGTGCCTATCATTTGACACGGGCGATCGCACCGGCGATGGTCAAGCGCGGAAAGGGACATATTTTCAATATGTGTTCAATAGCCGGACAACGTCCCTATGCACATGGTGGTGCTTACAGCATCAGTAAATATGCCCTCAATGGGTTCAGTCAAAATTTACGGGAAGAGTTGAAGCCAACGGGCGTGAAGGTGACCACTGTATATCCCGGGGCAGTATTGACCGATTCCTGGGGCGATTTCGATAATTCCGATCACCGGATCATGGAGGTGTCGGACATTGCTCAACTGGTTTATCAGGCGACTCAATTATCGGTAGCCGCTTGTGTGGAGGAGATCGTGATTCGTCCCCGGTTGGGTGATCTTTAATCCTCTTCGGTGAATTTGTAACCCACGCCCCGAACAGAATGGAAATAGCGTGGGTGGCGGCTATCGGGCTCGAAGTATTTTCGAAAACCCAGAATGAAATTATCGATGGTGCGGGTCGTGGGATAAACCTGATAGCCCCATACAATATTCAGGATGCGTTCGCGCGTCACTACTTCATTTTTGTTTTCGATGAGTAGTTTGAGCAGCATCGTTTCCTTCTTGCTGAGTGCAATGATTTGTCCTTCCGTGCCGGTGGCTTGCTGGGCTTTGAAATCGATCTGATTGGATCCAAATCGATACTGATCATTCAGCTGGGACCGGTCCTGCAGTTTTTGATTTTTCTGGATCAGTTTTGATAACCGGAGCAGGAGTTCTTCCAGGTTGAATGGTTTGGTGAGATAATCGTCTGCTCCTTTTTTGAGTCCGAGTACCCGATCGGCGCTGCTGTTTCGGGCGCTGAGCATGAGTATAGGAACCTCCAGATTTTGAACGCGGATGTTTTCGGCCACGCTGATCCCATCTATTTCCGGCAGCATGATGTCGAGGATGATCAGATCAAAGTGTTCCTGTTCCAGCAGTCGTAGTGCCTCGGCTCCGTCTCGGGCAGAGCTGACCTCATATCCTTCCAGTTCCAGGTTCAGCTTAAGTGTTTCGTGGAGGTTTTCCTCATCCTCGACCAGTAAAATGGAGGAGCGGTTGTTCATGCGTTGAATGACACCGCAAAATTACTCCCTTGGGGGGCATGGTCTGTCACCGAGATGTCAGCTCTGTGTGCTTGTGCGATCTTTTTGCAGAGGTAGAGTCCCAGTCCGGCACCTTGCGTTTTGCGGGTAGATTCGTTTTCGATCCGATAAAATCGGTTGAAGATCAGTTTTCGTTCGGCTGGCGGGATGCCCGGTCCTTCATCGATCACTTCCAAGCGGATGTTGCGGCTGGTTTCGGTGAGTTTGATTTCGATGGGGGTGTTGGCCGGCGCATATTTCTGTGCATTCTCCAGCAGGTTGTTGACCAGAAGCTGCAAGAGCAGTGGATCGCCATGTACGACTACTTCTTCCGGTATAACCGACAGAACCGGTCGCTCCGGGTATCTTTTTTGGAAGTCGCGCAGGCAATCCCGCAATAGGCTGGCCAGATCCAGTTCAAGCATATCCGACCGAAATCCCCGATCGGCCAGGCGGGACGCTACTAAGATGTTGTTCGTCAGAAAATTCAATCGGGCCGTTTCGTCAAGCGTTGTTTTGATCAATCGGTCGCGTTTTTCTTCCTCCAGCGGGTATCGTTGCAGTGTTTCCAGGTTGAGGCGGGCCACGGCAATGGGGGTTTTCAGTTCATGGGTAACGGCCATGATGAATTGTTCTTGCTGATCCTGCAACCGAATCCTTCTACGAACTGAACGATAGACCCAAGCCGCTCCGAGTCCGATCAGAACCAAGAAGGTGATCCCTTCGCTCAGGTGCTTGGTGGTATTTTTTGTTTGTTGTCGTTCTACTTGCCGAAGGCGGTCATCAAATTCAGCGGCAGCGATCTCTTGCCGGTGTTCAAGCAAGTACCGGCGATCTCGTTCTGCGATGGATCGATTTTGATTTTCCAAGGAAATGAACCACCA
The DNA here is from genome assembly GCA_046081925.1 of Bacteroidota bacterium. GTDB lineage: Bacteria > Bacteroidota > Bacteroidia > Chitinophagales > Chitinophagaceae > JJ008. The sequence continues at coordinate 131,866 of JBJTWV010000008.1, forward strand.
GATCAGGGCGGCGACCACATAGGCCAGAAGACTCCAATAGAGGATGGTGGTTCGCATGGATCAACGTTTTCGCTCCACTCGGATACCTGCTTGCAATACCTGTGGCAGTGGATCCTCTCGCATGATCTGTGATATACGAAAGGTGTAATTGCCAGCCCTTCGAAATGACACACCAGCCTGGTTCAGCTCAGTATTCAGGGGGAGGCGATGTTCATACACATCATTCAGACCAGTGCCCAGCCAGCCCTGTTCATTCGTGCCAAGCCGTTGTTCCGTTTTAAAGGTATAGACCGTATCGGGAGCCTCTATCCGAACAGAAAGCCAAATGTTATTGAAGGGATAGGCATCCGTATGGCGAAGGATGAGCGATAGGTTGTACAGCGCATTGGTATCGGTTATGTGGAAGGAGCAGTCAGGCGTGAAGTCACTTTTCCAGGCATGCCGGGGAATGTCTACAGTGCGCTCATACACATCAATGGGCTTGCACTGGATCAGCAGCAAGGCGATTAGGATCGTGGCGGTTACGCGCATGTGGCAAAGGTAGTGCGTGTCAGAGTAGGTTCAGAATCTGTTCTTTTGCCTTTTCCAATTCGTCTTTCATTTCCACCACACAGCGTTGTATTTCGGCATCGTAGGCTTTGGCACCGGTGGTATTGATCTCCCGGCCGATCTCCTGCAGCACAAAACTGAGTTTTTTGCCCTTGGATGGGTCGGTATCCTGAAAAAGGGAACGAAAATACTGACAGTGGTTAGCCAATCGGGTCTGCTCTTCGGTGATGTCTATCTTTTCGATGTAATAGATCAGCTCTTGTTCCATCCGATTTGCATCATATTTTTCTTTTCCTACCTCCTCTTCTAATATCTTGATCAATCCCTCCCGGATCTTTTCCTTTCGTCTGGGTTCCATTGTTTGAACGGTCGTTTGCAGCGATTCGATGCGATCGATTCGCTGTAACAGGTCGGCTTGTAACATGGCTCCTTCGTTCTCGCGATGCGCGTTCAGCGATTGGATGGCACTCGATAAAAGGGTTTGGAAGGACTCCCATTCGGTGCCTTCCAGCATCTCACTGCTGGGAACGATCACTTCCGGCATTTTCACCAGTATACCCAAGAGGTCCTTCGATTCGAGTTGCAAGGAGGTTGCCAGATCGGCCAGGGGCTGGTAATATGCCTTGGCCAATTCAGTATTGATGGAAAAGGGTTTAGCCTCACCGGTTTCTTTCAGGCTGATGGTGCATTCTACCGAACCGCGGACCAATCCCTCACTGAGCCGGCGACGAATCTCGAACTCCTGTGGTTTCAGCAAGGCCGGCAATCGCAATTGCAGATCAAATTGTTTTCCGTTGAGTGATTTGATATCGATCAGAAAGGTTTTCCTTCCAATGGATCCCTCCGCTCTTCCGAAGCCGGTCATCGAACGTACCATCTTGATGAGTTTATGACTAAAGATATTTTTTACCGAAGACTTTTCTGAAATAAAAATCCCTCCGCAGAAGCGGAGGGAAATATATGGATGGGTTAGTAAGTACAGGGAAACTGCGTTTCCCCATCACAATATTATATCAAATAAATAAACCAAAAAAATTTAAAGCTGCTTTTATTCACATTTTTTATCGGTTTGTGGATAAACGAAAAATGAATCATGTATGCGATTCATCGTTGATCGATATGCATTCTTACGATCAAATGTACTCGCCTTTGCTTCGGTACCTTTGTACAAACAGCATCTCATGCGATTCAAAAATCCTGTTCTTCTATCAGATATTGCAACACTTATCGAAGCGAATGTTGTGGGTGATCCGTCGGCAATCGTAACGGGCATCAATGAGATTCATCGAGTGGAATCAGGTGATTTGGTATTTGTCGATTATCCTAAGTACTACGACAAATGTCTTCAATCGGCGGCCACCTTCATCATCATCAATGCAAACGTGGATGTTCCGTCGGGCAAATCACTGTTGATCGTATCCGATCCATTCGAGGCGTATCAACGGATCGTTTCTACCTACCAACCGGTTGAGCCAATTCACCAGCCCATCGCGGACAGCGCCCTCATAGGTGCGGGAACCGTATTGATGTCGGGCGTTTGTGTGGGACCCAACGTTACCATCGGCAGGGATTGTGTGATCCATCCCCATGTAGTGATCGGGGCCGGTACGCAAATCGGCGATCGGGTGGTGATACAGGCCGGAACCATTATTGGCAGCGATGCATTCTATTATAATAAGCGACCGAACCGCCCGCTTCCGTATCAACGCATGCTTAGTTGCGGACGGGTAGTGATCGAAGAGGAAGTGGAGATCGGTGCCAATTGTACCATTGACCGAGGTGTTTCCCATGATACGCGTATCGGGGCAGGTACTAAAATGGATAACCTGGTGCATGTGGGTCATGATACGGTCATTGGCAAGAACTGCTTGATCGCGGCGCAGGTGGGCATTGCCGGTGCAACCGTATTGGAGGATGGTGTGACTTTATGGGGGCAGGTGGGTGTCAGTAAAACGCTTACGATCGGCGCCGGCGCTGTTGTGATGGCGCAAAGCGGCGTTCCTTCCTCCCTGGCGGGCGGAAAGGTATATTTTGGTTATCCGGCCGAAGAGGCCAGTAAAAAAAAGCGCGAATTGGTGTGGATCAAACGGATCCCGCAGATTTGGGAAATGTTGAAGGGTCAGTCCGGTTCGTAATCGTTCGGCAACTGATCACCCAGATTTTTCCAAACCCAATACCCTTGTTGGATCCAGTTGGATTGATTGTAGAAATATCCGTTGGCACGTACCAGGATGGGATCTTTCAGATCAATGTAACTGATGAGGTAGGGCGTGCCCTTGGGCAGCTTCATGGTCTTTAGGTACTCCAGTTCGGGTGATCTTTTCAGGTAGGTGATGCTGACTTTTCGCGGAAACCATATCTCCATTTCACCGGTGCTGTCGGGCATGACATAATAAGTAGTGTCATACGGGTCGATCTTGGCAAACTTGATCTCGCTATTCTGTTCCAGCAGATCGACGACCCATCCATTTTCTTGCAAGGTGGAATCGTAATAGTTGTGCATGAATTGTAAGCGAGAGCCTCTGTAGGCAAACTGTCGGTTACGGGCCCACTGCGATCGACTGGAATCATCACCCGATAATTCGGTATAAAATGAATAGCCGCGATACAGGAAGTATTGGGTGTTGTAGTAATAAACAAATGAATCCAGCTGATAACGGATCTCATACCCCAATGCCGGGTTGACAACGAGCAGGGGTTCGTCTGCCAGCACTTTGAGTCGATTGCTTTTTTTATAGAACAGGAATCGAAGAACCTCCGGATTTCGGATCACGCAGGAGCGGGCCAGGTTCGACTCCCCGATGAATTGTGCCCGAAAGAAATCGCCATATTTTTCCCAGCCATCGGCCACCTCGTTGCTGCTTTTTAATATGACTTCGGTCAGCGAGTTGTCTTTCTTCACTAACTCTACCGTTAGTTTGGTCGATTCATTTACACGGATCACGCTGGGGGCATAGCCTATGTAGCTGATGGTAAGGTCATACCCTCCGGTGCGCAGAGTGAGTTGAAAATAGCCATCCTTATCGGTGGAGGTGCCCAGGGTGGTGCCCTGGCAGAATACGGATGCACGGAACAAGGGTTTTTGCGAAGCCGAATCAACAACACGGCCCGTTATGGTGTACTGACTTACGGATGACAGGGATAGTCCCAGCAGAAAAAATGACAGTAGGTATCTCAGCATAACTAGTGTAGTATAACGCAGAAATCGGTTGGGTTATTGTCGGTACAATTGGCAGGCTTCCTCAATGGTATCCCGAAGGGCCCGGTATTGAAAGGAAGGAAAATCGCGCAGGAATTTTTGATTGTCAAATTTCGTTTTGCTGACGCCCACGCGGGCACTTTCTTTACTTAGCAACGGCCGTGTACCGGTGAGCCATCCCTTCAGCGTCGCCATTCGCCAAGCCAACGCCAACAGCAATGGTGTTGCTTTGCGGGAAGGTCCTTTTACCTCGAACCCGTTGGCAATGGCCTGTTGCAACTCGCGAAAAGCCCAGTTCTCTGCACAGATCAGATATCGTTCTTCGGTTTTGGAAAATTCCATTGCCAATCGGGTGGCCCGTGCAACATCCCGCACATCCACAAAGCCATTCACGCCTTCGGTGTACCACGGGAAACCATCGCGTGTTTGTTTGAATAGGGCGCAACTGCCACTGCTCCAATCGCCATATCCGAGGATCGTGCTGGGATTCAGGATCAGTCCCTCCAATCCTTCCGCCATTCCACGCCATACATGCAGTTCGGCTTTGAATTTACTTCGGGCATAATGTGTTTGTACGCCATTATCTTCCCATTTACTTTCTTCATTCACCCACGATTCGGTTTCTGTTCTTCCCAGCGCTGCCACCGAGCTGATGTGAATGAAGCGACGTGTTCCGGCTTCCAATGCCATATTCACCACATTGGCGGTTCCGTCCACATTCACCTGATACATACGTTTCCGTTCCTGTCGATTGAACGAAACCACCGCAGCCGAGTGGATCACGGTATCCACATCTTTCAGCGCTTCTTCCAGCGAAACCACATCCAACACATCGCCTTGTACCCAGTTCACCTGTGAGAGAATAGAGGCAGGGATCCAGGGTAGCTCTTTGCTTGTTCGATACAGCGCCCGAACCGTGTGGCCGTTCTCGATCAACTCTTTCAGCAAGTAAGAGCCCAGAAATCCGGTGGCACCGGTGAGAAGTATAGTAGATTTTGACACGTCAGATCAATATTGATAAAATCCTTCTCCGGTCTTTCGACCCAATTTTCCCTGCTCCACCAATTTTTCCTGCAGGGGAGAGGGTTTCAGCCGATCCGGCGATCCTAGTTGTTCGTATACGGAGCGACTTACCGCGAGGTTCACGTCTTGTCCGATCAGGTCGGTTAACTTGAAAGGGCCAAGTTTGAATCCGGCCGATTCCATGATACGGTCCACTTGCTCCGGGGTGGTCTGTCCCGATGCAACCAGTCGCATCGCTTCCAGGTAATACGGTCGGGCCACGCGATTCACGATAAAGCCGGGAGTATCCTGACAGTGCACCGGTGTTTTTCCGATCGACGTGATGAATGCGCGCGCCGTATCGAACAGGGCTGCGGGCGTATGCACGGTGGTGATCACTTCCACCAACTTCATCAAGTGGGCGGGATTGAAAAAATGAAGTCCGATCACCCGGGCGGGATTTTGAATGCGCTCCGCCAATGCGGTAATAGATAGCGAGGAGGTGTTGGTGGCAAAAATGGATTCGCTGTGATTCAATTCGGCGAGCTGGTTGAATAAGGCGATCTTATCGTCCATCCGTTCAATGATGGCCTCTATGAACAGATCGGCCAAACAAGTTTGCAGGTCATCGGTGTACTGAATGCGTTGATTGATCTTGTGGGCATCCGCTTCCGACAGTTTTCCTTTTGAAACGGCTGTGTTCAGCTGCTGGTCGATCTGTACAGCGGCGCGCTCCAGTCCGCTCGGTTGCAGATCATACAACAAGGTGGCGTATCCGGCGGTGGCCAGGGTTTGTGCGATTCCGGCTCCCATAGTGCCGGCACCGCATACACATACGCGATGGATAGGGGAGCTCATCAGGTGAGGGCAGGGAATTGTCGGAGAAAGCGCACATCATTTTCGCTGAACAGGCGCAGATCGCTGACGCCGTATTTGAGCATGGCCGGTCGTTCCACACCCATGCCAAAAGCGAAGCCGGTGTATTTTTCGGGGTCGATGTTGCAATTGCGCAACACGTTGGGATGCACCATGCCGCAACCCAGGATCTCTACCCAGCCGCTTTTCTTGCACACGGGACATCCGTCGCCACCGCAGATGAAACATGTGATGTCCATCTCGGCACTGGGTTCGGTGAATGGGAAATACGACGGACGAAAACGGACTTTTACGTCCTTCCCGTACATCTCCTGAACAAAAAAGTACAGGGTTTGCTTGAGGTCGGCGAAGGACACCTGTTCGTCGATGTACAACCCTTCCACTTGATGAAAGAAGCAGTGACTGCGGGCGCTGATGGTTTCATTGCGGAATACTCTTCCGGGCATCAACATGCGGATGGGCAGGATCCCTTTTTCCATTTCCCGGATCTGCACGCTGCTGGTATGTGTGCGTAAGACCCAGTCGGGGTTTTGTTGCACATAGAACGTATCCTGCATGTCGCGAGCCGGATGATGTTCCGGCAAGTTGAGTGCACCGAAATTATGCCAATCATCCTCGATCTCGGGACCTTCCGCTACGGCAAATCCGAGTTTTTGAAAAATGGATACGATCTCATTTTTCATTCGGGTGACGGGGTGACGGGAGCCGATGGGTTGACTGGTGCCCGGCAAACTGCGGTCGATATCGGATGTATCGGAAGCCGTAAGGCTGTGGGTGCGATCGAGATGCTGTTGATAGATGCCTTCGGCGTACGATTTGAATTCATTCAAAAGTTGTCCGGCCTCCTTGCGTTGTTCGGGGGCTACATTTTTCATTTCACCCATTACCGATTTGAGTGCGCCTTTGGTGCCCAGAAACCGGATGCGAAAAGCTTCGGCTTCAGTGGCGTTGGTAACGGCGAAGGAGTCGATTTCCTGTCGAAGTTGTGCGAGTTGTTGACGCAGGGCTTCCATAGGGACAAAGATAACGTTATCTTCGTCGGTATGGGAGATCGTTTCCGCATCGCAGACTTTCTATCACCGATATCCAAAGCGTTTTTGAACGACGATCAGGGATATGTGGATGGACAGATCGGGTTGGTGATCGAGTCCTACGAAACGGAATTCCCCGACATGGATACGGCCTCCATCGTATTGGTCGGATGCGGGGACACCCGAGGGGCCGATCTGGCCCGCACAGCTACGGATGCACCCGATGCCATTCGCCGACATTTTTATCGGTTGTTTTTCTGGCATTCGGATATTGGATTGGCCGATGTGGGAAATGTTCGTACCGGTCATTCGCACAATGATACCTACGCCGCCCTCGCTACCGTGGTCAAGGAACTGACCCAGGCAGGCAAAACCGTGATCATATTAGGTGGTTCGCAAGACCTCACCCTCGGACAGTATCGCGCGTACGGGAATGCCGGAAAGATCATCGAAGCCAGCGGCATCGATGCCCGCATCGATCTGTATACCGGCTCGGTGAATCCAGCCGATCATTTTTTGATGGAGATGCTGACCGGGATGCCCAATTTCATTCGGCATTACAATCACATCGGTTTCCAAAGCTATTACGTGCATCCCGGTATGCTGGAAACACTCGACCGCTTACGATTTGATTGCTATCGTGTGGGCAGTGTAAAGGAGAGCATCGATGAGATGGAGCCTGTTCTTCGCAACAGCCACTTGCTCACGTTCGATATCCAATCGATGGCGCAGGCTTTTTCGCCGGCCAGTACGCTTAGTCCGAATGGATTCACCGGCGAAGAGGTATGTGTGCTTATGCGCTATGCTGGTTTAAGTCCCAAAATCAGTTCCATTGGTCTGTATGGATATGAAGTGGCTTTGGACCGAAACGGAGCCAGTGCCGAACAACTGGCCCACATGATCTGGTACGTATTGGATGGTCGCAGCAGAGGAAAACGCGAAGCCCATTTGGATGAACGTGATTCGTTCAATGAGTATATCATGGCCTTTGCGGAGGTGGAGACTATTTTCTTGCAAAGCAAAAAGACGGGCCGGTGGTGGATGCAACTACCCAATAAACAATTTATTGCCTGCAGTTACAAGGATTATCTGTTAGCCAGTAGCAATGAAATACCCGAACGTTGGCTGCGAGCGCAAGAACGCGATTGATTTCGGCCGAAGGAGAATGCCGGATGCCATTCCTGTGTTATTTTCGGGTATGACAAAAAACATCCGCCTCGTATTACAGTGCCTGCTCGTCGCCATTCCTTTTTCGGTAGCTGCCCAATCGATTTCCGAGGAGGCTAAACAGCATTTATTGCAAGCTCCGTCCATTCGGAATGCACATATCGGCATCAGTATCTATGATCCGGAAACGGACAAGTATCTCTATCAATATCAGGCCGATCATTTTTTTACCCCGGCCAGTAATACCAAGATTCCCACTTGTTATCTCGCCATGAAATATTTAGGCGATAGCCTGTTGAGCTTTCGGGTCCGGGAAGTGGGTGATTCGATTTATATAGCGCCCGCCGGCGATCCTACTTTTTTAAATCCGCAATTTCCCAATCAGACTTTTTTCCAATACCTGCGAACGACTAATAAAAAGATCTGGGTTCAATACAACTTGGCCGATTCGTTCACGCCTTATGGAAGTGGGTGGACCTGGGATGGTTATCAGGATTCCTACTCGACCGAACGAGCTGCCATGCCCATATTCGGGAATCTGGTGCATTTCCAAAAAGGAAACGGCAATTCGATCAGCATCCATCCCAAAATGGTGGGACGTCCGCCCTTTTTCTCCGAGCCCATGACCCAATTATTGGGTAAGGGAGATCGGTTCGATATCGATCGCTCCTTCGACAAGAATCTTTTCTATATCCGAAAACAGGAATCTTCGTTTTCGAGTCAGCAGATCCCGTTCAAAACCGATAACGGCCTCACGAATTTCCTATTCCTGCGCGATACCTTAAATCGGAATGAAGACAATTTCTCTATGGGAATGGAGCGGCAATTCAGTGGTTATCGTCCCATTTATTCGCAGCGAACCGACACTATGCTGCGTGTGATGATGTATGAAAGTGATAATCACCTGGCCGATCAAAGTTTGCTGATGGTGAGTCAGAAACGCTTGGGTAAGATCAATGATCTGGCGCTTATCGATCTGGTGATGTCAACTGATTTTGCCCGCATGCCACATGATCCGAGGTGGACCGATGGATCCGGACTGAGTCGATATAATTTATTCAGCCCCGACGATTTTGTATTCATTCTCGACCGTATGAAAAAAGAATTCGGGATGGACCGGATCTCCAAGATCCTGCCCACGGGCGGTACAGGCACTTTGAAGAGTTATTACAACGATATCACCGGTAAGATCTATGCTAAAACGGGCACGCTTTCGGGTGTGGTGGCATTGAGTGGTTTTTTACAAACGCAGTCAGGCAAGTGGCTGGTGTTTTCCGTGTTGGTGAATAATCATCGCACCACGGCCACCGTTGTACGTCAGGGGATCGAGAAGTTTCTGCTGAGCGTTCGGGCCCGGTATTAAAAACCGAACAACTTGTTCAGTTGATCGGCACGGAACTCGAGGTAAGTGGGATGTCCGTCGGGACTTACATTTCCTTGTTTGCAATGAAGTAATTCTGAAACCAGTTCGCGCATCTCCCGTTCGGTGAGGTATTGCCCGGCTCGGATAGATTGTTGACGGGCCAGTGCACGAATCAATGACTCTTGCTTGGGCAATTTTACTTCCTGAGCCAGGTGTTTATATTGTTCCAATAACTGATCGATGGTGTGTTGTTCCTGACCACTTTCCATATCGGCCGGTATTCCTTGCACCACGTATGTATTTTTCCCAAAGGGCTCAATGAGATAGCCGAGGGCGCTTAATTCAGGCAGTAATTCCTCGAAGAGCGCAGCATCGGCGGCACTCAGCTCAATAGTAGCAGGGAACATGCTACATTGGGAGGCAATGGGTTTTTGTGCGTTGGCCTGCATCAACTTTTCAAAACGGATCCGTTCGTGTGCGCGTTGCTGGTGAATCAGCCGATATCCGTCCTTGAGCGGATACAGGATGTAGGTTTGAAGTAATTGTGTAAGCGTACTGTTTTCCAGATCGGAGGGTGTGGGGATCAGGGACCTTTGTTGCTCTTCCGAGGAGGGTACTTCCCGAATCGGTAAGCCGCCCCAGGGTTTTGCCGATGGCGATCTCTCAATGAGATGGGCTTGATGCTTTTGGGTGAAGCTGCTATACAAACTGCTGCCGGCGGTGGCTTGTTTTTTCTCCTCTGTAAAGGGCTGTTGAATGGATGTCAGCGATTGGATGCCAGCATCCAAGTCGAAATCAAGTGTTGGCGTGATGCTGAATTGTGCCAGCGCATGTCGGATCGCCGCCTGTATGAATGCATACACGATCTTCTCGTCCTCGAATTTGATCTCTTGTTTGGTGGGATGTACGTTCACGTCCACTTGAGCCGGGTCCAGATCGATGAACAGCACATAGGAAGGGAATTGATCGCTGGCGATGAGTTCCTGATATGCGCTCATCACGGCATGATGCAGGTAGGGACTTTTGATGAAGCGGTTGTTGACAAAGAAGAACTGATCGCCCCTTGTTTTTTTTGCGGTCTCCGGTTTTCCTACAAACCCGCGTATGTTTAGGTAATCCGTTTGTTCCTGTACCGCAACGAGTTTGGATTGATAGGGGTTGCCCAGCAGTTGCACGATCCGTTGTTTGATAGACCCCGGCTCCAGTTGATAGAGTTGTTGATGGTTGGCGGTAAGAATGAACCGGATCTCGGGAAAGGCCAATGCCACCCGGGTGAATTCCTCCAATATGTGTCGCATTTCCGCGGCATTGCTCTTCAGGAAGTTCCGGCGCGCCGGCACATTGAAGAACAAATTTTTCATGGCGATGCTGGTGCCCGTGGGCGTTGCCACCGGCGATTCCGTTTCGATTCGGCTATTGGCTACTTCCAGTTGGAGTCCGATGGTTGCCTCCGGTGTCTTTGTTTTGAGCTCTACCTGTGCAACCGCTGCGATCGAGGCCAGTGCTTCCCCTCGAAATCCCATCGTGCGTATCTGGAAGAGATCGTCGATCTGATTGATCTTGGAGGTGGCATGTCGTTCGAAGCAGAGCCGTGCATCATCCGAGCTCATCCCTTTACCATTATCGATCACTTGCACCAATGCCTTACCGGCATCATTCAGGATGAGGTGGATCTCGGTCGCCTCCGCATCCACGGCATTTTCCAGTAGTTCCTTCACGGCACTGGCCGGGCGCTGAATCACTTCACCGGCTGCGATCTGATTCGCAATGTGATCGGGCAATACGTGAATGGTGGTTGACAAGGCGGAAGTTTAGCGTTCAAAAATAACCTATTTATCGCTCGTTTTTCGAAGGGGTTCTATGCAAATCCGGTAATTTTAAACCATGTCTACTCGCTACTTCTATGGATGGGCAATGGCCGTGATCCTTTGCCTATCCGCTGCCCGGTTATCCGCGCAATCGTCCTATCAAAGTCGGCTGTCCCGCCAGCAATGGGTCGATTCGGTTTTTTCCAGCTTAACGCCCGATCAGCGTATTGCCCAGTTGATGGTGATCCGTGCCCATTCCAATTTGGGTCCCGATCATGTTTCCAAAGTGGTTAATGATATACAGAAGTACAATGTGGGGGCCTTGTGTTTTTTTCAGGGAGGTCCGGTTCGGCAAGCCTTGCTCACCAACCAGTATCAGCAACTGGCGCAGACGCCACTTATGGTTACCATCGATGGCGAATGGGGCCTGGGCATGCGGCTGGACAGCGTCAAGAAGTTTCCTTATCAGTTGACCCTCGGTGCCCTGGCAGATGAGCAACTGATCTATCGAATGGGCTTGGCCATCGGGCAGCAATGCAAACGGTTGGGCGTGCATGTGAACTATGCACCGGTGGTCGACATCAATAACAACCCCAACAATCCGGTGATCGGATTCAGGTCTTTCGGTGAGGATAAGCGGAAAGTATCCAAGTACGGAGTGGTCTATATGAAAGGGATGCAGGATGCCGGTATCATGGCCTGTGCCAAACATTTTCCCGGGCATGGCGATGTGGATGTGGACTCGCATTATGACCTGCCTCGCATCCTGAAATCGCGCCGTGAACTGGACTCCATGGAGCTGGTTCCTTTTCGGGCTTTGTTCCAAGCGGGCGTAGGCAGTGTGATGGTGGCACATCTTTCCATTCCATCCATCGATTCCGGGAAAAACCGGGCTACATCCATATCCCGCAACAACGTCACCGATCTGCTTCGACGTGATTTGAATTTTCAGGGCCTTTGTTTCACTGACGCGTTGGAGATGAAGGGCGTTGCCAAATATTTTCCGGGCGGTACCATTTCGGTAGAAGCCATTTTAGCCGGTAACGATATGCTTTGTTTACCCGCCGATGTGAAAGAGTCCATCGATGTGATTCAGCAAGCCATTAAAACCGGCCGGATCCAGCAGGCCGAGTTGGACGGGCGCGTGCGAAAGGTGCTTGGTGCTAAATATGATCTGGGCCTCAACCGTCGAACCGTCATCGATACCACGAACCTGTTAGCCGATCTGAATCGGCAAACCGATGCGATCTGCACGGAGGCGGCGAACCGCTCCATCACCTTGTTGTCTGACAAGGCCGGTTGGTTTCAGCCTCGTGCGGTTCAAAATCTGCGAAGAACACTGGCGCAGGGTAAAATTGCGTACGTGGGTATTGGATTAACGGGTCCGAACGATCTGATTCGTTCAATCGATCAGGGATCACTTCAAGCCTATTATATCTCTAACAAGGCCGACAGCCTCCGGGTCGATTCATTGTTACAAAAGATCCGCACTGCACCAGAATACGATCTGGTGCTGGTGGGCGTGCACAATTATTCCAATAAACCGATGGACCAGTTCGGGCTATCCAAGCACGTGATCTCGCTGGCGAAACAATTGAATGGTCCGAAATCCATTACGATGACATTTGGTAATGTGTTGGCCAATGAATATTTCTGTAATGCCGATCAATTATTGGCTTGTCATCAGGACGATTCCCTTTTCCGGCAATCGGCGGTGGGTATGCTGAATGGATATGTTCGTCCGGGTGGGAAACTCCCTGTTCGCGTTTGTCAATTTCCGGTAGGCGCCGGTATTCAATATCCGTCCGATCCCATTGATTGGGAGGCTAAAGCGGTGCGGCTGCAGGAAGTAGACAGGATCGTGGCGGAGGGCATTGCGGAAGGAGCTTTCCCCGGTTGTGTGGTAATGGCGGTGCATCGGGGTGAAGTGATCTTGGACAAGGCCTATGGGTTTACCGATGGAAGCAAAACGCAATTGACCGATACGGAGAGTCTTTTCGATCTGGCCTCTGTTACGAAGATCTCCGCTACCACCTTGGCCATCATGAAACTGTATGAGCAGGGGTTGGTGAAATTGGATGCCACACTTGCCGATTATTTACCAATCGTGAAAGGAACGGACAAGGAAGGATTGTTGATCCGTGATATTCTTCTGCATCAGGCAGGATTGGTGCCGTTCATTGCTTTTTATAAGGAGACCATCGATCCAACCAGTGGCGAGCCATTGCCAGCGTATTATCGAAGGGTGAAAGAGCCGGGCTTTGGTATTCGGGTGGCGGAAGGGTTGTATTTGCGAAATGACTGGAATGATACCATGATGCAACGGATCCTGCGTAGTCCGCTCGGTCCCAAGGGAAAATATGTGTATAGCGACAACGATTTTATTTTTCTGGGCAAGATCGTGCAGCAGTTGAGTGGACTGAGCTTAGATGAGTTCGTTCAGCGAAATTATTATCGCCCGTTGGGTATGTACAGCACCGGATTTCGTCCGAGGGATCGTTTTCCGGTGACGCGTATCGTGCCAACGGAGACGGAAAAGCATTTTCGTCAACAAACCATTCGCGGGGATGTACACGATGAAGGGGCCTCGATGTTCGGTGGGATTTCCGGGCATGCCGGACTTTTCTCCAATGCCAGCGACCTGGCTATTCTGTATCAAATGCTATTACAAGGCGGTACGTTTCAAGGCAGACATTATCTGAATGCTGAAACGATCCGTTTGTTCACGGGTTATCAGACCGCCGGAAGCCGACGCGGATTGGGATTTGATAAGCCGGAGCTCGACAACAAAACCAGAAAGGATCCGTATCCCTCTTTGCTTTCCTCCGAAACCACGTTTGGCCATACGGGTTTCACCGGCACTTGTGTATGGGTGGATCCTTCCAAAGAACTGGTCTATATCTTCTTGTCGAATCGCGTGCATCCCACGCGTGATAATGGAAAGTTATCTTCCTTGTCGATCCGAGGACGAATTCAGGATGCTATTAATAGGAGTGTAGAGAGTAGGGAGTAGAGGTTCTCAACCCTCAACCCTCAACGCTATACCCTCTACTTCTTTTACCTCCTTCTTCTTCCGCCACCTTGCGGAGGACGATTCTGTGAGGGCTGGGATGGTTTTTGGGGGCCTCCGGGTTGTCCGCCACCGCCACGACGTTGTTGCTGCTGCTGGCGGCGTTTGCGATCTGCTTTTTCGAGGGTACGCAAACTGATCTGGCCCACGAGTTCCACAAATTCAGGTTCTGATTCTTTGGGTTTATTGGATACCACTTCTACCGGTTCCAATTCATCGGGTCTGACACCTTGTTGGTTCAGCGTTTTGATCTTCTTTACCCGATCAATGCTCAACGGATATTGTTTGTTGCTGTCGGGCAGGGTGTACCACATCAAATTCTTGAAGATGTCCTTTTTTACCAGGAACGCATTTCCCTTGGCCACTTGAAGCACATCGCATTGTTCGGGGAATTGTTGCAAGGCGTCCAGATAGGTATCGAGCTCGTAGTTGAGACAGCACTTGAGTCGGCCGCATTGTCCGCTCAGTTTGGTCTGATTGATGGAAAGATTTTGATAACGCGCCGCATTGGTGTTGACCGATTTGAATTCGGTGAGCCAGGTGCTGCAACAAAGTTCCCGGCCGCAACTTCCGATACCGCCCACTTTACCTGCTTCCTGTCGGGCACCGATCTGCCGCATCTCCACTTTCACTTTGAATTCGCTTGCATAGATCTTGATCAGCTCCCGAAAATCGACACGGCTGTCGGCTATGTAGAAGAAAGTGGCTTTGCGTCCGTCTGCCTGCATCTCTACCTGACTGATCTTCATGTTCAGCTTCAGTTGCTTGGCGATGGCACGGCTTCGGATGACCGCCTCCGGCTCGCGGGCTTTGTTTTGTTTCCAAAGGTCCACATCGCGATCGCTGGCATGACGCAGGATCTTTTTCATATCGGCTTGGTCCTCTTTGACGCCCCGCTTTTTCATTTGCAAACGCACGATCTCACTGGTGAGCGAGATCTCGCCCAGATCGAATCCATTCACCCCTTCCACGGCCACCCGGTCGCCTTTGTCAAAAGGTTGAAGGGACGGATTACGATAAAACTCTTTTCGGGTACCCTGATTGAAACTGATCTCCACCACGCGACAGGCATCGTCGGCGATAGGTAAATTATGCAACCAGTCGTATGTGTTCATGCGGTTGCATCCGCCGGAACTACATCCGCCATTGCTTTGGCAACCGTTTGGTTTACCGCCTTTTGTTGTACTGCATCCGGAACAGCCCATGCTGGTTGGTTTTCAGGCAAGCATAGGGCGAGGCAAGGCAACAGGAGTGTTCGAAAGAAATGGCCAACGATGCGGCCTATGAAAAAAATACTCGATGTTGTTGATTGTCAATCGCTTCTATCCTGCTCACGATCCGAATCCGCTGCTAATTCACCGTTCGATCTCAACTTTCAGACTCGGATGACATCAAAAGTACGACTTTGTCCTGAATGACGTGGTAGACCTTCAGCGTCAGGGCATGGAAGAGCATTTTGGCATTGGCATTTCGCTCTACATAGTAGATGGACTTATCCATTTCACGGGTAAGGGCTTCCAGTTGCTCGATTCCCACCAGCCGATTGAGTTTTATGGCCAAGGCTGTTTCCTCTTCCCCCACCGGAGGCACTTGTCCGGTGGCTTGTATGCGCATCGACGTTTCAAGCACGTGAATCACATACCGAAGGAACTGCTTTTGTTTTTCGCGGCCGGTCTTGCTTATCTCTTCCACCCATTTGACTTGGGCGGCCGGACCTGTTTTCAAGATGGCATTCAGCCAATCGCGTAACCGTTGCTGCCAGCCCTCTTCGGCATGCTGAATTTGTTGCAGGGCTTCGCGGTAGTTGCCGTCTGCGATCTGCGCCACTTGCTTGGCGGATGTGGGAGTTGCCTCCTGTCTGTCCAATAACGCAGTTTCGATCTCCCCCGAGGAAAGCATGGGCAGCCGGATCACCTGACACCTGCTGTGTATGGTTGGCAGTACCTGATTTTCATTTTCGGTCACCAAGATGAATAAGGTATCGGACGGCGGTTCTTCGATGATCTTTAAAAGTTTGTTGCCTTCTTTCTCCAGCATTTCGGGCATCCACAGGATCAGGATCTTGAAGGGACTTTCAAAGTTCTTTCGGCTGAGTTTTTTGTTGATGTCCTCACACTCATAGGTCGTGATCTTTCCCTGACTATTCTCTTTTTCTTTGATCCGTTCGATCCAGTCAAAAAGATTTCCATAAGGCTGCTCTTGCAAGAAGACACGATACTCGGTGATGAAGTCGCTGCACTTCGGTTTCTCAATGCTTTTGCTGCTGACGGTAGGGAACGAATAATGAATATCGGGGTGAACAAACGAGGCGGCTTTTTTACAGGCCGGACAAACGCCGCAGGAGTCAGTTTGAAAAGTTTGAAGAGTTTGAGTAGTTGGGCCGAAAAGTGAGGTTTCGTTTGCGTCTTGTTTATTATTTACTTTTTCGCATACGAGATACTGGGCAAAGGCGAGTGCGAGGGGGAGTCCGCCGGTTCCTTCCCGGTCCACCAGCATCAGGGCATGACTGATCCTATTTTGCTGATAGAGCCCGCGCAGCTTTTCCTTCAAGGATTCCTGACCAATGACCTGAGCGAATTGCATACGCGAATGTAGGATGAAGGATGAAAGATGAAGGATGAATTTTGTTGAAAGTTTCTAGTTCATCCTTCATCTTTCATCCTTCATCCTCTCATCATCTCAACCAGTTGGTGATGTCAGTACTCATCGGATCGGTGCGAGGGGGGAAGGTGGCGATGAGTTCGCCTTTTTCATCCAATAGAAATTTTCCGAAGTTCCAGGTAACCGGATTTTCCATTCCTTTTTCCTCGGCGCTTTTTTTCAAAAATGTATAAAGGGGATGCGTGTCGTTTCCTTTGACGGATACTTTTTCGGCCATGGGGAATGTAACGCCGTAATTCTTCTGACAGAATGTTTTGATCTCGGCATTGGATCCGGGTTCCTGCCCCATGAAATTATTTGCAGGAAATCCCACGATCACCAATTTATCGGAATAGGCCTTATATAGTTTTTCCAATCCTTGGTATTGAGGGGTCAGGCCGCAGCGGGAGGCCGTGTTCACGATCAGGATCTTTTTCCCTTTGTATTGCTTGAATCGGATGGTATTGCCATCCAACCCCGGGGCTTCAAAATCATAGATCGAGCCGCTTAGCAGCAGGGTGGATAATAATGTCATGGCGAGAAATTTCATATGCGTGATTTTATGGGTAACAATTTGGGAAGAGGAAGGTTGACTACTGTTTCTCGTAACAGCCAAGGTCGGGCAGGCCCACGGCACGGGGTCGTCCGTCCAGGTCCAGGGTCAGCCCGGTGACCATGCCGGCATTGAGGGCAGGGGAGCTGGCCCGCAACCGGAAATTGTAATAATTCCGGCTCGGTTGTATCGAATCGAAAAGGGGTGATTGATTATTGATCACCTGATCGGTAGTGGCCAAGCTCGTGGCCGACCGCATTTTCCAAAGTACGTTTTGAAATAGTACCTGATAGGGCGCACTGCTATTTTTGGCAAGCAGCACTTCATCCTCCACTGTGCCGTTTTCGCCCCAGAAAATACAATTCCTGAATTGCGCTTGCAGGGAATTAGAGGTGCTTCCATTGAAGTTGGTAACGGTTAGCACCGGTTTTTGGTGATCGAGGTATCGGTTGGCATAACTAGCCAGCGTACAATGCGTGAATAGATAATTCCCTCCTCCGATCAACACCGCATTTTGTCCGCAATTGCTGATCAAACAATTTTCGGCATAAATGGAACTGTTTACGCCGATCAATCCTGACTCATAGGCATTGTCTATTTCACATTGCTCCAGCTTCAAGGTGAGATTGGGTGCATTGCTTCCCTGCTCTGCCACCATTGCCTGATAGGCCTGCCGAATTATTGTATATCGAAATACATTGTTTGTTGAGCCCGGTTGAATGAAAATACCCGGCCAGGCACCCGGGAGGTTGCGATAAGGTTCATCTAGCCGATCGCCCTGTATGCGTACTCGTCGGGCACTATCGGCTAGTCCGTATGACAATAGATTTCCTTTTACAACGATGGGTGCATCGGCATGCATATAGAGGTTCACCCCGGCCATCAGTGCCAGCGTAGTGTTGGGCTCGATGGTGAGTCCGCCCAGAATGACATAGGGTTTGTCGTTGGACCATGTTTGGGATTGAGTGATCCTGCCATTGCGAATGAAATGAGCATTTCGTCCCCATGCTTCCAATTGTATCTTCTGAATTTTTTCATTGAATTCTATGACAATGGAATCACGCAGAACAAAGGGAAGCATATTGTTGGTTGGGTCGATGTTCACTTGCACCCAGCCATAGAGGCTGTCTTTTTTCTCGATCACAACGTTGTCTAATCGACTACCAACTTGTCCGTTGAAATTGAGTTTGAATGGCGATTGGTTGCCGCCGCCGAGTGTTACCGATCGAATCAGGACCTTTTGATCATAGTCGTTTGCCAGTGTGAAGGAGCGATAAGTGGAGCCGGCCGTGACGAATACGGTATCGAATCGAAGGGTGTCTGCTGAAATGCGAATACGTGCGTCGGGTGCTTCGAGAAACCCCTCTTTGGTGCAGGCAATTATAGAAAGTAAAATAACGAGGGCTGTCCAGCGGAGCATGGATTAAAATTACGAAGGGAGAACGAGGCTAACCATTTTCGGTATAGGCCAACGTGAAAAAGCTCAGCTGAACGGCCGGAATTTGTTGCAGTATTTGTCCGCATGCTTCCAAGGTGGCCCCGGTGGTAAGTACATCATCGACCAGCAGCAGGTGTTTTCCTTCGGCTTTTTGGCCGTTGCGAACACTGAATTTTCCTTGCATGTTCGCCCACCGTTCGACACGGTCTTTGTGCGTTTGGGTTTGTGTGAACTGATGCCGTCGCACTACATCATTCCAGACGGGGATCCCACTGGCGATGGATAATCCCTGCCCAATTCTTTCGGCCTGGTTGTATCCGCGTTTTCTTTTTTTGGCCGGATGTAGCGGAAGGGGAATGATGGCATCGATCGGGGGCAGCATTTGTTGTTTGATCAAGCGGCTGCCTGCCAGTTTACCCAGAAATAGACCGATGCCGGGTCGTTGATCATATTTCAGTTGATGCAGGGATCGATGCAGGATGGAATCGGATCGGAGCGGGTAGGCCGCTATGACCGATTGAAGTGTTATTCGGCCCCAAAAATTCGCTGCTACTTTCTCGTGTGCGGAGGCTTCGTATTCCGTGGCCGCTAGTGTGGACAGGCATTGATAACAAAGAGGTTTGTCGGGGGTGGTGATCTGTTCGGCGCAGCCGCAACAGTCACAGGGGAGGATCCAATCGAGCCACCCTTTGCAGAAAAGATCAAGGAACATCAAGAAAACAAATAGCGATAGAGGTCTTCGACGCGACTCATGGCTACGACCTCAATGTTGAGTTTGGACTTGGACAGATTTTTCTGGTTGTATTTGGAGACGATGATCTTCTCGAATCCAAGTTTTTCGGCTTCTGCAATGCGCTGTTCGATCCGATTGACGGCCCGTATTTCACCGCTGAGGCCCACTTCGCCGGCAAAACATATGGAGTTGGGCAGTGGCTGGTCCTCATGCGAAGAGAGCAGTGCGCACAGAACAGCCAGATCGGTCGAAGGGTCTTCGATCTTTAGTCCGCCCGCGATGTTCAGAAACACATCTTTATTTCCGAAGGGGAAGCCCCCGCGTTTTTCTAACACGGCCAGGAGTAGCTGCAGACGTCGAAGATCGAATCCGGAAACGGTTCGTTGCGGGGTACCGTAAACCGATTGGGTGACCAGCGCTTGCACTTCGATGAGCAGGGGACGAAGTCCTTCGATGGTGGCGGCGATGGCGATGCCACTTAAATGCTCTTCTTTTTGTGTGATGAGAATCTCGCTTGGATTGATCACACCGCGCATGCCTTTGTCACTCATTTCATAGATGCCCAATTCGGCGGTGCTGCCGAATCGATTTTTGAGTGTTCGCAGGATGCGATAGGCATAATGACGATCTCCTTCGAACTGAAGTACTGTATCGACCATATGCTCGAGTACTTTTGGTCCGGCGATGCTGCCGTCCTTGGTAATGTGTCCGATCAGAAAAACCGGTATGTTGGATTCTTTGGCGAAGCGCTGGAATTCGGCGGCGCATTCGCGGATCTGCGAAACACTGCCGGGGGAAGAGTCGATGTGCGGGGTTTGCAATGTTTGTATAGAATCCACGATGACCAATTGCGGACGAATGCGTTTGATCTCTACAAAGATCTCATCGGTGGATGTTTCGGTGAGCAGGTAAAAATCATCATTGTGCGCATTCAATCGATCGGCACGCATTTTGATCTGCTGTTCGGATTCTTCTCCGCTCACATACAGCACGCGGACATTTTTCAGTTGTAAACCTGTTTGCAGAAACAAGGTTGATTTACCGATGCCGGGTTCGCCTGCCACGAGCACCAAGCTGCCCGCCACGATGCCACCGCCCAGCGCACGGTTTAGTTCTGTATCGGGTGTTTGTATCCGATGTTCGGGTTTCGATTCAACATCGTTCAATGAAATTGTTTTTGGCCCGATTCGCTTATCCTCATCGCCTTTCCAGTTCTTTTTCTTTTTATCGTCTTTATGCACGGGTTCTTCCAGAAAGCTGTTCCATTGTTGGCAGCCTGGACATTGTCCGGCCCACTTCACTGATTCGTATCCGCAGTGCTGACAGAAATATGCGGTCTTTGATTTACTCATGACTGTTGTGCGTTGCTATCTGTGTTTGTAAAAGTAGTGTATCGGTGCACCAAGGAATTCACCCAATCGTGGTAGATGTGATCGCTTGAAATGATCCAAAAAAAGAAGGGCCGGTCTTTCGACCAGCCCAACTTACTAACCCATTAAATTCTATTGCTAAATTACAAATCGGGGGTGGTTCAGGCAATATTATTTTTCGGCATTTATCCCGCTTTTGCCGGTATTATTCTGTTTAGGCATGGATGGGCATCCTTGCGTTTTATCACATCTAAATATTTGTAAATCAATAAGTTAGATATTTACTGCGTCTATATTTCCGCCATTGAAAATCAATGGTTTGGGATTTTTAAAAAATATTTTACGTGACAAAAAGTCGGGAATCAGATCGGATTTGGTTATTGGACAGAAATTTGTCGTAACCTAAAAAACAAAGTGATTATGACTAGCGACATTATGTTGGTATCGTTTCTCTTTTTGGCTATCAGTTTTTTGGTCTCCTCGATCTTGAAGTCCAAGTTCACGAAGTACAGTAAGATCCAACTATCCAACGGCCTTACCGGCAAGGAAGTGGCGGAGCGGATGTTGAGGGAGAATGGCATTTACGACGTGCAGGTGATCTCGGTGGACGGTTTTTTGTCTGACCACTACAATCCGCTCAACAAGACGGTAAATCTGAGTCCGGAGGTGTATCACGGCAACAGTATTTCGGCTGCGGCCGTCGCGGCTCACGAGTGCGGGCATGCGGTTCAGCATGCCACCGCTTATGGTCCGTTGGTTTTCCGAAGCAAAATGGTGCCGGCGGTGCAGGTCACTTCCCAACTGGTGAATTGGATCTTGCTGGCAGGCATGATCGTGCTGGCCACCACACAGAATCCGACGATCTTGTTGATCGGGCTCCTGGCCATGGGAGTGACGGTGCTGTTCACAGTAATTACCCTGCCGGTCGAATTTGATGCCAGTAATCGCGCATTGAGCTGGTTATCAACAACTAATATCACCAACAATCAGGAATACCCCAAGGCCAAAGATGCCTTGAAATGGGCGGCGACCACCTATGTGGTAGCGGCCTTGGCGGCCGTGGTGCAGTTGGTCCAATACATCCTGATTTACCTGAACAGCCGGGACAGAAGCTAACGTTTGTTTAGTCTTTTTTCGAAAAAGTTATTCAACCATGCAACGTTTTGCATGGTTTTTTTGTTTTGTTAAGGTAGTGTTAACCCCTATCTTTGGGAACTTCCAACTAAAAATTACGCAAATGAGAAAATTATCCATGCTCTTGTTGGGCCTGTCCCTGGTATTTGCCCAGGTTTTGTCGGCTCAAACCAGAGTCGTGACCGGTAAGGTCACGGACGCAAACGGGGCCCCTGTAAGCGGCGCTTCCGTGAACGTAAAGAACACCAAAGGCGGTACCAGTGCCGCTACAGACGGAACCTTCAAGATCAATGCGGCTGCCAATGCCGTTTTGGTTGTTAGTGCCGTTGGTTATGAAAGTCAAGAAATCAACATTGGTTCTGCGACCAATGTGGCGGTAACCCTGAAAGTGGATGCCAAGGGGCTGGGCGAGGTGATCCTCACCGGTACCGGTACTGCTACCAGCAAACGCAAAGTGGCCATCGCGGTAGAGAGTGTTTCTGCCGACAAGCTGCCTGCGGCACCTACTGCATCGGTTGACCAAGCCCTGGTGGGTAAGATCCCCGGTGCCTTGATCAGCTCGGTGAACGGTAACCCCGGTGCACCCGTGAACATCCTGCTCCGTGGTATCAATACCCTGCAGAGCGGAACGTTCCCGATGATCCTGTTGGATGGTCTGGAAGTAAAAGCGACTAATTTCAATTCACTCGATCTCACCGCCATCGAGCGCGTAGAGGTGATCCAAGGTGCGGCTGCTGCCACACTCTACGGAGCACAAGGTGCGAACGGTGTAATCCAATTGTTCTCTAAAAAAGGAAAGAGCGGAAAGATCAACATCGATTTCTCTACCGGTATTTCTTCTAAC
>JBJTWV010000009.1:0-156573 GCA_046081925.1 Bacteroidota bacterium
GTAATCCCACATCACAAAAGCCACTCCGGTTGTAGTGCGCAGGTGATCGAAGAGTTCTCCTTTCCCTTTGCGTACACCTTCCACCCCCCCGAAGCCTTCCAGGTGCGCTTTGCCACAATTGGTAATGATGCCGTGGGTCGGACGAGCATAGGTGCAATAGCCGGCGATCTCTTGTTGATGATTCGCACCCATTTCCACTACGGCGATCTCGGTATTGGAGGGAATGCGCAGCAGGGTCAGGGGAATACCAATGTGATTGTTCAGATTTCCGACGGTGGTGGCGGTGCGATAGGTCGTGGAAAGCACGGCATGCACCAACTCCTTCGAGGTAGTCTTTCCATTGCTACCAGTAATGCCGATCACTGGGATATTTAATTGATTTCGGTGGTGGGCCGCCAGTTGTTGCAGGGTGGTCAGTACATCGTCCACCAAAATGGTTTTATTTTCTATGCTGTACGCTGCTTCATCGATGATGGCATAGGCGGCGCCGGCCTCCAGGGCTTGTTTGGAAAATGCATTGCCGTTGAACCGATCACCCTTGAGCGCGAAGAACAAACAACCGGGTTGCAGGGAGCGGGTGTCGGTTTGAATGTTGGGATACTGAAGATAGATCTGATAGAGTTCAGCGATGGACATGTCACAAATCTACCAACAAAAAACCCTCCGCTCGGGAGGGTTTTGAATGTGTTTGTATTCGATCAGCGCTTCTGCCGGCGTGTTGGGAAGTATTGTCCGGTCTTGCGACGGTTTCCTTCCGGAGAACCGAGGCGGGTCATGGCGCAACGGAAACCGAGTGTGCTCATAGCTTGATCTTGCTCAAGGAAACGGCGGGCGCCCGGGCTCAGCCAATAGGCACGGTCGTTCCAGCTGCCACCTTTGTAAACTTTAGAACGCTCGGGGTCTAGCAAGGTAGATTCTTTGTATTTGTACTCAGCCATGGAGAAATCATCGCCATCGAGGAAGTCGATCACATTTCCGCGCTGATAGTTCCGGCGATTGCGAGCTTCTGCAACAGTTACGGAATCCATTTTAACGCGTCCCAGGCTGTCTTTTTCATATCGAGCCGTTGGATCGAGTGTAGTAGGATCGGCCACATACAATTTTTGGTATTTGTTACCACGATGTGGGTTGGGTTGATCGTCATAATCCAGTGCAGAGAGCGGACGATAGGTATCTTCTACCCACTCGCTCACGTTACCGGCCATGTTATACAGACCAAAATTGTTTGGATAGAAAGACTTAGCAGGGGAGGTGTAAAATGCACGGTCGTTCAATCCACCGGCAATACCCGCATTATCACCCGAGCCACGCTTGAAATTCGCGAGGAACACGCCTTGCCAACTACCACGACGTGAGTCACGGAGTCCGTTCACATTTTGTGACCAGGGGTATACTTGTTTGTTTTGCTGCAATTCCTCACCACGCTTTCCTTCTTTAATCGAGGGGCGGGGATTTTGTCCGATCAACCCCATGGCTGCATATTCCCACTCCGACTCAGTCGGTAGGCGATACTCAGGCAGTATGGTGCCCGATTCGATGTTGGCAGGCATCGGCGGCAAGCCACTGCCTTTCTTCTTCAGGGCACTGCCCGGAGGTGCGTTGTATAATCCGAGGGTATAGGAGCGCGTGTTGAAATTATTGTCGCCTTGCTGAGCACCTGCTTTGAGATTGGCTTTGTTGATGTATCCTTTCTGGATCAGGATGCCCTCGTTCACGCGATCTGTCCGCCACAGGCAATAGTCTTTGGCTTGTTCCCAGCTAACACCAACTACTGGATAATCGTTGAAACCAGGATGGCGGAAATAGTATTCCACCATGGGCTCATTGAAACTCAACTCGCTGCGCCAAACCAACGTATCGGGTAATGCGCGTTGAATGACCGGAATGTATTGAGGATCGGAGGGATCGAATACGCGGTTCATCCAATGGAGGTATTCGCGGTAGTGTAAGTTGGTCACCTCGCTGCGGTCCATGTAAAAAGAGGGCACCGATACGCGACGAGGAATATTGTTCCAGTCGCCCATCACATCCTCTTCTACCTGGCCCATCATGAAGGTGCCACCCTCCACAAATACAAGTCCGGGGCCCAAGCCTTGCTCATTCGATTTGGCGACTTGGAAACCGCCTTGATTTTTATCGTTGTAGTTCCAGCCCGTGGCATCGGATTTGTCATGCTTGTTCTTGCCGAACAATCCGCTTTTACAAGAGCTAAACAGTACCGTTACGGCCAGGAGCCAGGAAAGTGATTTCAGACGATGTTGCATAAACCTATGAATTGGAATACTTTTAACGGCAGGGAAAGTGTTTTATTGCACGGGCAATCTAGCCTTTCATGCCGAATTGCGAATATAGATGCTTTCGATGAGACGGAAAATAGGGCTTTTACTAAATTTTAAAGGGAGAAATCCCATAGAACCAACGGGTTATTGATGGTCCGGACCGGCTTTTTTTTATTTTTTTTAGCGTTTGCTTCCTGTCCGTTTTGGGCACTGGCGCAACGTTCCTATGCCGCCCATTCGGTGCTCTCGTCAGGGAATTGGTTCAAATTGGCCGTGGAGACGGAGGGGATCTTCAAATTGGACGGGGCCAGGTTGCAGGCGGCGGGCATCGCCACGCTTCCGATTTCCTCCACTGGTATCCGGCTCTTTGGCAAGGGGGGCGGGTCGCTGGGCGAATCCAATTCGGCCACCTATGTCGATGATCTTCGAGAGATCGCCATCGAAGTTTTTGATGGGGGCGACGGACAGTTTCAGGCCAACGATTATTTCCTTTTCTATTCGCCCGGCCCCCACAGCTGGCGAACGGACCCCACCAACCAACGTTTTCAATTTTACAAGAACCTGTATTCGGACACGGCTTTTTATTACCTCTCCGTTTCCGGGATCGGAAAGAGAGTATCTACACAATCCGCCACCGGATCGGGAGGTGTTCCGATCGATAAATTTTTAGATAGACAGGTCTATGAACTCGACTCGGTGAATCTGCTCTCCAGCGGCAAGGAATGGGTGGGAGACGAGCTGGCACAAACGCCCGGCAAATCATTGAGCAAAAACAGTTCATTCACCTTTCCAAATCTACTGGCCGGCAGCCCTGTATATATTCAAAGTCGCGTGCTGGCACGCAGCACCGGTTCGGGATCAAGATTCGATCTGAAGTGGAACGGAACATCCATCGGTCAGCAACAAATTCCACCCATCGGCACAGGGCTATACGATCCTTTCGCGATCTCGCGCACCGATCTTTTCTCGGCCACCGCCGCCAATGCAACCGGCACCCTCACGTACGACTATCAACCGGGTGCGTTCGGTGCGCAGGGATGGATCGATCGGGTGGAGGTGTTTGCGGAACGGGCCCTGTCGATGAACGGCATAAAATCGTTGTGCTTTCGGGATCTGTCCACGGTCGGACAATCTTCCGTACAGTTTCGTTTGCAGGCTGCTCCTTCCGATCTGATCGTTTGGGATGTGACCGATCGTTTCGAGCCCCGCCGCTTGGTAGGAGATCGCAATGGCAATCAATACAGCATTCAGGTGTCTGCCACCGGACTGAAAGAATATGTTGCCTTCACGGGAATCGATTTTCCGTCGCCCAGAGTGGTGGGTCAACTGCCTTCGCAAGACCTGCATGGCCTGACGGCAACCGATATGGTGGTGGTGGTTCCGAATGCCTGGCGCACAGCAGCCGATAAGTTGGCGTCACTGCATCGTTTCAGACGAAATTTACGGGTGCAGGTTGTTGCCATGGAGCAGGTTCGGGAGGAATTTGGGGGAGGGGTCAGTGACCCGACCGCCATTCGAGATCTGATGAAAATGTTTTATGATCGACATCGCAACAATCCGGTCGATCGACCAAAATATTTGCTCTTGATGGGTGCCGGCTCGTACGATCCGAAAGGTCGTATTCGAAATAATGACCGGCCGTTGCCTACTTTTCAGAGCACCGAATCCTTGGATCCACTGGGCACCTATTGCTCGGATGATTTTTTTGGGATCTTGGATGATTCTGAGGATATCAACAATTCGTCTATCAATAACTTATTGGATGTTGGTATTGGTCGCATCCCCGCCCGATCCCTTTCTGAAGCCATGGCGTTTGTAGATAAAGTGGATGCCTACGACGACACGACTTCCAAGGGAAGTTGGCGCACACGATTGACATTTGTGGCGGATGATGAAGATGGCAACCTGCATTTGTCAGATGCGGAGGGTTTGTCAGCCGTTGCCAAACAACTGTTGCCCTGGATGGATCAAACGAAGATCTATCTGGATGCCTTTCGGCAGGAGGCCGGCGCGGGAGGAACTCGATATCCGGAGGCGAACAGGGCTTTGGATAGAGAGATCTTCAAGGGCAGTTTGATGATCAATTACTCAGGCCATGGTGGGAAGGATCAGTTGGCGGAAGAGGTACTTGTGTCGAAGTCCACGGTGGATGGATGGAACAATGGGGGTCGATTACCCTTGTTCATAGTGGCCACCTGCGATTTTGCGCCTTATGATAATCCGGCCGTTCGGGGATTGGGAGAGCAGTTGCTGGTCAGGCCCAAAACGGGCGGTATTGCATTGCTGTCCACGGCTCGTCCGGTTTTTGCCTTCAGTAATCGGATACTCAACGAAAATTATTTGAAGACAGCCTTGCAGCCGGGCATCGATGGAAAATATTTATCGCTGGGCGATGCGATCCGAAATGCCAAGAATCTCACCTATCAATCTTCTGCCGACCTTGTCAACAACAGAAAGTTTAGTTTGCTTGGCGATCCGGCCCTAACGCTGGCCTTCCCGACAGATCAGGTACGAACCACCCGACTGAACGGTCAGCCTCTATCGGCAGCTGATACGATTAAGGCTGGTGAACAGGTGCAGCTCGAAGGCGAGGTGACAGATGGCAATGGCGCCATTAGAAGCGATTTCAATGGGTGGGTCTATCCAACCGTATATGATAAATATCGCATTCAGTCCACCCTGGGCAACGATCCGGGATCGTATCCCGTGGCCGTGGAAATGCCCGGAGTCGTTCTGTTCAGTGGCGTATCGACCGTAACGAATGGGCGTTTTCAGTATGCGTTTACAGCCCCTTTGGATATGAATCCGGTGATTGGGCGCGGTCGGATCAGTTATTATGCCCGCTCGGCAAATCGGGACGCACGAGGCAATAATGAGGAACTTTTATTGGGAGACCGAGTAAATGGGTCGCTTCCGGATACGGAGGGACCCGGCATACGGCTCTGGCTGAATGAGGAAGGGTTTGCGGATGGCGGACTATCAAATCCCACTCCGATCCTGCTGGCCGAATTGACCGATTCTTCCGGTATCAATACCGCCGGTGGCATTGGCCACGACCTGATCGCTCAACTCTCAACCCAGTCAACTTCCTCTACGCTTAACTCGCTACCCGCTACGTTCCTCCTAAACGATTTTTACCAGGCTGCGCCGGACACGTATAAAAAGGGCCGGATCCGTTTTCCGATCGCTACTCTTGCCCCGGGTAGTTATACATTGAAGCTGAGGGCCTGGGATGTACTAAATAATGCCAGTGAAAAGTCACTTTCCTTTGTGGTGGGTGAAGCCGAGCAGCTGACGATCCGACGTGTGCTGAATTATCCCAACCCCTTCACAAGCCGCACCCAATTTTGGTTTGAGCACAATGCTCCCGGTCAATTGCTTCGGGTGTCTGTTGAAGTGATGACCCTCACCGGCCGGGTGGTCAGAACCTTGAAAGGGGCATTTATGACCGAAGGCAATTTTTGTCGCGAACTGGAGTGGGACGGGCACGATGATCAGGGCGATCGGCTGGGGAGAGGCACCTACCTGTATCGGATACGGGTACGCAGGGAAGGAGGGGGGCAGGCCTCCGAACTGGGGAAACTGGTTATCCTCTAACTGTTTATAATTTCTTTAACTCTTTTACAATATTCCCGATCATCCGCCGTTATCCACCCGGATGAAGGGGGCTGTGCTTGTGGAAATCAATGAGTTTCAGCGCCTTTGCATCCGAAAAAAAACTTTTTTTTGTCGGGGTTTTCTGGAAAACCCCCTATATTTACACCACTCTAAAACCTTTCTAATGAGACCAACTGCTTTGAAACTCACGGCTGCACTGCTTTTGTTCTGTGGTGCATCGAACAATGTTATGGCCCAGGCTGATCCGATCAATGTGGTCACCTCGGCTGTTCCTTTCTTGCGTATTTCCCCGGATGCCCGCTCGGGTGGTATGGGTGAACTCGGTATTGCTACTAGTCCCGATTCTTATTCTGGTTTGTGGAACGTGGGTAAAGCTGCTTTCAACACATCTAAAGCACGCATTGCTGCTACATACACACCTTGGATGAAGGACCTCGTAAGCGATGTATATCTCGCAACTGTTTCTGGTTTTTATAAAATGTCTGACGACCAAGCCATCACAGGTTCGGTTCGTTATTTCAGCCTTGGCAACATTACATTCACCGATAACCTCGGAAATGACTTCGGTAATTTCCGTCCCCGTGAGTTCGGTGTAGATGTAGGATATAGCCGCAAGCTCAACGACAAGAGTGGTGTAGGTGTTACCTTGAAGTACATCAACTCCAACCTCGCTGGTGGTGCGGTTGTAGGTAGCTCTACATACCAAGCTGGTAGCGCCATCGCTGCTGACCTCGGTTACTATCACACTAATAAAGGTGCTTCTGGTACCGGTTTAGCTTGGGGTCTTACCCTTTCCAACCTCGGTTCTAAAATTGCTTACACCGACAACGCCGACGCCAAGGATTTCATTCCTGCCAACCTCGGTGCCGGTGTGAACTACACTAAAAAATACAACGACAAGAACCAGATCTCTTTTGGTTTGGAAACCAACAAACTGTTGGTTCCAACACCTCCTGCCGCTGGTGATGCCGCCGGTTTGGCCGCTTACCGCAGCAAGGGTGTTGTTAGCAGCTGGTTGAGCTCACTCGGAGATGCTCCAGGTGGTTTCGGCGAAGAGCTGAAAGAGTTCCAGTGGTCTATGGGTGCTGAATACACCTACAATAAGCAGTTTGCGCTCCGCACTGGTTATTTCTACGAGAACGCCACAAAGGGCAACCGTCGTTATTTCACAACCGGTTTGGGCGTGTACTACAACGTATTCATGTTCAACTTCGCTTACTTGATCCCAACGGGAAGTGGTGTTAGCCGCAACCCGCTGTCCAATACACTGCGCTTTTCTGTCGCATTTGACCTAGACAAGAAGAAATAATTACTCATTAGAGAAGTTAAAAGTCCCGCTTCGGCGGGACTTTTATTTTTCAGGATATTTGTCGCACTATGAGCTATCGCATCGGAACCGGAATCGATTTTCATCAATTGACTGAGGGGCGTGAACTCTGGATTGGAGGGGTTTGTATCCCTCATCACAAGGGTGCACTCGGCCATAGCGATGCCGATGTGCTGCTCCACGCAATTTGTGATGCGCTGCTGGGGGCGCTGGCCCTGGGCGATATTGGCATTCATTTCCCGAATACAGATCCGACCTACAAAGACATCGACAGTAAAAAATTATTGGCGCATACCCATGCCCTGATTCAAAAAGAAGGATACGAGGTGATCAATATTGACTCCACCTTGTGTTTGGAAAAACCCAAGATCAGTCCCCACCTCGATGCTATGCGCGAGGCCATCGCCGCCGTACTGCAGATCGATCGCGGCGACGTTTCCATTAAGGCGACCACCACCGAAAAAATGGGCTTTGCCGGCCGGGAAGAGGGATTGATGGCCCAGGCTACGGTCCTGTTAAAAAAGCAAGCGTGAAGGGCTGGTTAGGCCCGTTATCTTTGCGCCATGACACCTCTACCGGTCAAGATCGTTAACCGATCCCCTCATCCGTTACCGGCTTATGCCACCGAAGGCTCGTCGGGACTTGACCTGAGGGCCTTTCTTCCCGAAGCCATCTCGCTCGGTTCGCTGCAACGTCAGTTGATCCCCACCGGATTATTCATTGAACTGCCGGTCGGATATGAGGCACAGATCCGACCAAGAAGCGGACTGGCATTGAAGCAGGGACTGACCTGTTTAAACAGCCCCGGCACCATCGATTCGGACTATCGGGGAGAAATTAAGGTTCTTTTAATCAACCTTTCTGATGTTACCTGCGTCATCCAGGACGGCGACCGTATTGCCCAATTGGTTGTTCAAGCAGTTGAACGGATCTCTTGGATGCCTTGCGAAGACTTGAACGAAACCTCCCGGGCCGAGGGTGGATTTGGCCATACCGGAAAACAATGAAATACTCCATCTTGCGCACCCCCTTGCTGATTCTGGCGTTTAGCGCTTTTCTGGTTTCCTGCCGAGGAACCCGGAAAATCCAGACCGCGATCAATAACCGGGTCGATTCGGCTGCATTGGCCTACCGGGCCGCTCGCATCGATTCCATCGATTTTATCAAACGGCAATATGACTCGCTGATCTCCCAACGCATCGAATTCAACAGTTTTTCCGGCAAAGTGGATGTTGACTACGAGGAGACCGACGGAAAGAAACTGAACGTGAATGTACAGGTCCGTATCCAACGTGACAGTGTGATTTGGTTGTCACTCACAGCGATCTTCGGTATCGAAGGAGTTCGTGCCTGCATCACCCCCGATTCGGTGAAAGTGATGAACAAGCAGGAGAAAACGTATATGATTCGTCCCATTTCCTATCTCCAGGAGATCACAGCGCTTCCGTTGGACCTGCGCTCCTTGCAGGATCTGCTGGTGGGCAATCCCATTTTTCTCGACCCCAATTTTCAGCAATATTCCAAGAGTGGCGGACTCATCTCCCTGCAAGGAAACAACGATTGGTTCCGGAAACTGCTCACCATTGGCGAGCAGGATAAGTTGCTTGCGAGTTACAAGCTCGATGATCTGAATGCCAACCGACCCCGCACCAGTTACCTCACCTACGCTGATTATGAGAACAGGCAAGGAAAGTGGTTTGCCCGTCGTCGTACCGTGCAGGTGTCGGAAAAGAAAAACTTTGCCGTGCGGCTCAATTACAAGCAGTACGCATTTAATGAAACGTTAAGCTTCCCCTTCGTAGTACCTAAAAACTACCGGATCGATTGATGTTTTCGCGTTTTATTTTGCAAATTGCTGTCAACTCCTTTTCACACCTGTAAACCCATTCATGTTGATCCGACTACTCCTGCTCCTGTTTGCCTTTCCGGTCTTACTCGCTTCGGCCCAGCCGGCCAACGACAAAACTGCATTGGAAGCAGAACGAAAAGAGATTCAACGGGAGCTGAATGAGATCCAGAAGCAATACGATCAAGTTAAGTCACAGAAGAAACAGACCCTCGGACAGTTAAGTCTCATTACTCGAAAGATCCAGTTGCAAGAACAATACCTGAACTCCATCAACCAGGAGATCCGCAGCATCGACGATAATATTTATCTAAGTGAATTGGAGATCTATCGTCTCAACAAGCAGCTCGACACCCTGCGTGCCCAGTATGCCCGCAGTGTGGTCTATGCCTATCGATACCGCAGTAACTACGACTACATCAATTTCATCTTCTCGGCCAGTAATTTCAATGATGCGCTCCGTCGGATGGATTATCTCCGTACATATCGAGCCTATCGGGAGAAGCAAGTCGCGAACATCGAAGATCACCAGCGGTTGATCGCATCGCGTCAAAAGGAGCAATTGGTACGGAAGAATGAAAAAAATCAGGTACTCACCGTACAGGCAAAAAAAGTGGAGGAGCTGGGACAGGAGCGTAAACAAAAAGATGCCGTGGTGCTACAACTGAAATCCAAAGAAATGGAATTTCAGAAGCAGATCGCCGCCAAGAAAAAACGCGACAAGGATCTGTTGGCCGCGATCAATGTCATCGTAAAGCGTGAGATCGATGCCGCAAAAGCCAAGGCGAAGGCCAAAGCCGATGCCGAGAAGAAAGCCAAAGCTGATGCCGATAAAAAGAACAATGCCACGAACGTGACGGGAACAGGAAAGACCAATCCCACCAATGACCCGACCACCGTAAGGAATGTGAAGCGAAACGATCCCGTCGCAAAGCCGGATTATTTGGACCTGAGCGGTCGTGACCTGGAGCTGAATACGGGATTTGAAAATAACCGGGGTCGGTTACCCTGGCCGGTCGAAAATGGGGTGGTGACCTCCAATTTCGGACTGAATAAGATCGAGAACACCCTGCTGACATTCGATAATCCGGGTATTTCCATTTCCACTCCTAATACTGGTATGGCCGTTAAGGCTGTGTTCGACGGAGATGTGATCGGGGTATTCAATTTGGGTGATGGCATGGCCGTTACCGTTCGTCACGGAAAATATTTTACCACATACAGTAACCTGACTAGCGTGTCGGTCTCTAAAGGATCCAGCGTGAAAACCGGTCAATCCATTGGAAAAACAGGAAGAAGTGAAGAAGGGGATGGTGGACAGGTAGATCTGATCCTCATGAGTGAAACACGTAACATCGATCCCCGTCCCTGGCTTCGTCGTTAAGCCCCCACCACTTTTTGGTATAATGCCTCATAGATCGGCAAAATATTGCTGATATCAAATGCCGCCGCTTGCGCTCGCGCTTCCTTTCGGAATGTTTGCAGCAGTTGATCATTTTGTAAAAGCTCAATGGCGTGTGCACTCATGCCGGCCACATCACCTACCTCGCAGGTAAATCCTGTTTGACCATCAATGTTCACTTCGCCGAGCCCACCGGCGTGCGTACTGATCACCGGTACACCCGCGGCCATGGCCTCCAATGCCGCCAATCCGAAACTCTCGTATTCCGAGGTCAATAAAAACAGATCGGCAATGGACAAGATATCTTCGATCTGATCTTGCTTACCAACAAACCGGACACAATCGAATACACCCAATTCGCGACTCAATTCTTCGGCAGTACTGCGCTCCGGTCCGTCGCCAATGAACAATAATTTGGAAGGCACTTGAGCCCGAACGGCGGCAAAAATGCGAACCACATCGGGCACCCGCTTGATCTTCCGAAAATTCGAAGCATGTACCAGGATCTTTTCTCCCTTGGGAGCCAGTACCTGACGAAAGGCATCAATGGGTTTACGACGAAAACGAGCGGTGTCTACAAAATTGTGAATGACCTCGATCGGTTT
Source organism: Bacteroidota bacterium (assembly GCA_046081925.1). Lineage (GTDB taxonomy): Bacteria > Bacteroidota > Bacteroidia > Chitinophagales > Chitinophagaceae > JJ008. The sequence continues at coordinate 11,078 of JBJTWV010000009.1, forward strand.
TGTGATTTTGAAATGATTCAGGGTTTCCTGACGCAAATTCTCTGAAACCGCCGTGATGGCATCGCTCTGGTTGATCGAAAAAGTGACCACCGGTTCATAGGTCTTATCACGACCCACCAGCGTAATGTCGGTTCCGTGCAGCGTAGTGATCACCGGAATATCCTTGCCTTCCGTACGCAAGATCTGTTTGGCCATATAGGCAGCCGAGGCATGCGGAATGGCATAGTGTACGTGCAATAATTCCAACTCATGGTTGCGGATCACATCCACCAGCGTACTGGCCAGGGCTGTCTCGTATGGCGGATAATCAAATAACGGATAAGTCGGCACCTGCACCTCATGGTAGAAAAGATTTGGCAGAAATTCCGTAAGTCGGACCGGTTGCTGATAGGTGATGAAATGCACGGAATGCCCCTCCTGGGCCAGGGCCTTGCCCAGCTCGGTGGCCAAGACGCCCGAACCACCAAAGGTGGGATAACAAACGATTCCGATACGCATGTAAATAAATGGAAAGGGGGACAAAGTTAGCCTTTTTCAACCCGCCGTTCCATTTCCTATCTTTAAAAGAAAAAACCATGAGGCGCTCCCTTCTGCTACTAAGTATGCTGTTTTCTTTACAAGCATTCGCCCAATCCGATTCGGCCTGGATCCGCCGCATCGCCAACGAGATCCTTACCAACGGACAGGCCTACAACAACTTGCGAGTGCTCACTAAAACGATCGGCGGACGACTGGCAGGCTCTCCTCAGATGTACCAAGCGGAAGATTGGGGATTCCAGGCTATGCAATTGGCCGGATCGGACAATACCTGGAAACAGGCGTGCCTGGTGCCGCATTGGGTACGCGGCGGAACTGATCAGGCGACAGCATTCACCGACGACGGTAAGCGGAAATTGGATGTGGTCGCCTTGGGCAATAGCATCGGCACCGGTAAAAAAGGACTAAAAGGGGATATCATCATGGTTCGATCTTTTGAGGAACTGGAGTCCAAAAAAGATCAAGTGGCAGGTAAGATCGTTTTCTATAATTATCCCTTCAATAACACGACGGTGCGCACCTTCGAAGCTTATAGCGATGCGAATAAATACCGTGGTCAAGGTCCCTCCAAAGCGGCTCAGTACGGCGCGGTGGGTGTCATTGTACGCAGTATGAGTCACAGTACCGACAACCATCCGCACACCGGTTCTACCCGATATGATTCACTCTACAATAAGATCCCGGCTGTGGCGATCGGTTTGCAAGATGCCAACTGGTTGGCGGAGCGGGTCGCTGCCTCGAGCGTGAACGTATCCATGAAAACGCTCGGAACATTCCTGCCCGATGCGGAAGGCCACAATGTGATCGGAGAGTTGAAAGGAAGTGAATTCCCCCAGGAGATCATCACAGTGGGCGGACACCTCGATAGCTGGGATAATTGCGAAGGCGCGCACGACGATGGTGCCGGATGTGTGCAAACCATCGAGATCCTGCGCGCTTTCAAAGCCATCGGCTATCAACCCAAACGCACCATTCGGTTTGTTTTGTTTGCCAACGAAGAAAATGGACTGCGGGGCGGCAGTAAATATGCAGAAGAAGCCAAAGCAAAAGGGGAGAAACACATTTTCGCCTTGGAATCCGATGCAGGCGGGTTCACGCCACGTGCCTTTGGATTTACGATGAGCGACGAACAATTTCAGAAAGTGAGTGCCTGGCGTTCACTGATCGCGCCGTATGGTTGCAGTGAGTTTTCGATGGGCGGTGGAGGGGCCGATATTGGTCCGCTGAACCGAACCTTCAAAACACCGCTGGCCGGACTCCAACCCGATTCACAACGGTACTTCGATTACCATCATGCGCGCAACGACACCTTCGAAGCCGTCAATAAACGCGAGCTGGAATTGGGTGCCGTGAATATGGCCGCCCTGATCTGGCTGGTGGATCGGTATGGGCTGTGAGGATTGACTTTGCCATTATTTTTTAAAACAGAATTGTTATTTTCATTTATATAAGGATAAAATATTGATCAAATGGAATACAGGATAGATCACCATAACCAATATAACTAGATGTATACTCGTGAGGAAGTACAGGATCTCATCAATAACGGTAGTATCGATTCTCAAACCAAAGTTTGGAGAGCCGATTGGAACGCTTGACAGAAAATTGAGGACACTGACTTTGATCTATCTTCTGCTGACGATGGCGGACAGGGTATCTCAGAAAATTTATTTTTATCGATGAATGGTTATTTGAGGGCGCTGGTTAACGGTGGATTATTTCAAACCCTTCTACATTGGGTATACGGAATATTTGCCGGTTTGAATTTGTTCTTTCCTATTTATCTATTTTATCTGATGATCGATGGCGATATTCTGGATGCAAAAGGAAAGTATGTTTTTTTAGCACTTCTAATTTGGCTCGGCACCGCCTTTGCGGGTTGGGTCGGTTTTCAAATCTGGTGGGCCGTCGTTCTAAAATTCAACAAGGCGCTATCGATGGAAAAGGATTTCCGGCCTCAACCATATTTTCAAATTTTATCCAAACTATGGGCGAGTGGGCCGGCACCTGGATCGCAATCATTGGTTTTTTTCTGTCAGTTCTGACCAATCTTTTTGATGATGAAATGTTTTCATTGAATCGGGCTTTCAGTTTTATGCAATTGGGAGATGGCTTCGTTTCCATTTTATTGTATCCCATCTATGGATTTCTATTGATCATTTCTACACGGTTTCTGGCCGAACAGATACGTGCCGTATCCGTAATAGCCAATGGCGTCAGGTCAATCAAAAAGAAACTCAAATGATCTGGCTGGTGGATCGATATGGGCTGTGAGAATTGATTAAATCGGCCTACATGAAGACCAGCGTACATCCGATACGACTTCGAATTTCGAACTGTTACTTGGTGGCGGGGGAATCTTTAGTATTAGTTGATACTGGCAGTCCTGGTGAGTCCTAAAAAATATTGAAGTCCATTCGGCGATTGGGGTATGATCCTGCTAATATTTCATTGATCGTTCATACACATGGTCATCCTGATCATTGTGGCAGCACCCGAGAGTTAGTGCGTATTCTGAAGGTTCCAACCGCAATTCATTCACTTGACCGCCATATGGCTGTTAAAGGAATAGGCGATCGAGTAACGCCCACTCGATTGATGGGTAGCATTATCAAGCCATTTGTAGTTGTACCTTTTCCGCCTTTCGAGCCAGATATCCTAATTGATCAATTTGCCGATTGGCATTCCTATGGATTTAACGCACGTATATTTTCTACGCCTGGTCACACAAAAGGAAGTGTGTCCATCCAATTAGACAACCAGGAGGCAATAATTGGCGATGTTCTGATGGGTGGATACTTAGGCCTCTTTTTTCTCGGGAAACTCGACTATCATTACTTCATAGAGGACTTCTCCTCCATTCACAAATCTATCCGTACATTATTAAAACTACGTTTTGACAAGTATCATGTAGGTCACGGTGGTCCGCTGCTATATAGTGCTTTGGAAAAGAAATTTTCCCGCTTGCTGATTGCCGATCATTGAATTGAGATCAACTTCTTCGTGGCTATTTGCCCTTTGCCGCTTAAACGGATCAGGTAATAACCGTTGGCCGGTAGGGGTTCGATCTGCGATTGAGTTTGTGTATTCGCGACCGATTGAGTGCGAATGCGGCGTCCGTTCGCATCGTAGATCTCCAATGTGTTGAATAAGCGAGCGGGGTATTGAAGACGGTAGGGGCCAGGACCGGGGTTCGGACTTATTACAACCTCCGAACTGCGATCGACCGGAGCCGGAAGGGCGGTGGTGATCGAACCGGTTTTGTTGATCACCCAGTTGTTTGGATCAACAACAAGCCCTGTGGGAGTACGATTGCTGCGAAACTTGAAGGTCTGGTTGTTGAATTGTTGATTTACCAAAACGGTGGAGTCGCCAGTGGATGTATTAATCGTGAATTCGTACAGCCCTTTGAAAAAAGGCGTTACGCTTCCGGCGCTCACGGTCTGATTCACGTACAGCACCAGGCTATCCCCTTGCTTAGAATAATCTACATTGAATGTAGGGTATCCCTCGCCATAATACCACTGATTGAAAAAGTCGCTGAAATTCTTTCCGGTTATGGCCTGCACTACATTTTGGAAATCAGTGGCGCTGGCAAAACTGTTCTTGTACTGATTTTGAAATTGCTGCAGGATCTGAAAAAATTGATTGTCGTTCTGAACCTCGAATCGCAGATTATGAATGATGGCAGCCCCCTTGTTGTACGATAGTCGGCTGCTGAAGATCCGGTTCTCGTCGAATAAGCTGGCGTTGGGAACAAATACCGATCCATTGGCTACACTCATTACATTGGTGTGAACGCTATTCATGTATGCAGCGGGCGTGGTAGTAAAGAGCGCCGGTAGTTTTTCTATCATCAGATATTCGGAATAGGTGGCAAAGCCTTCATTGATCCAGATATCATTCCAGCTGGAACAAGTGACATTATCGCCAAACCACTGATGCGCCAATTCATGTGCAACCAAGCTGGCGCCAAAACTGGATACAGTGCTCATGGTCTGGTGCTCCATGCCACCACCGATATTAGCTTGCGTATGGCCGTATTTCTCATTTTTAAATGGATAGAGCCCGTACAGCTCACTAAGCTTTTCCACAAAGGGTGGGGTTCGATCCAGATTGACTTTATTGCTCGCCAAATAAGCCGCATCCGGGGCAATGTAATGCTGCACCAAAATGGAATCGGGCGCCATGGCCGTGGGCTTGGCGTAGTTTTTATATTCCTGATAATTGCCCACCGAGAAACTGGGCATGTAATAATTCTGAGGGTAGCGCGTCTTCCAGCGATATTGTTTCTTCCCGTTTCCGAGCGTTATCACCTCCTGCAAGAGACCGTTCGCGCCGGCCATGTTCGCGGGAGAAGTAGTGATCCACACATCCGCCGAATCGATCTTATCGTTCAACAATTGCTTGATGGGGAACCACTCCCGGGCCTGATAGCTTTCGGATAATGTAGCGGTATATGCCAGGGTAGTGCCTCCCACCGTTCCGGCAAAAACGCCCAATGAACTGGTGGTGCCTTTGTAATAGAATAATGCCTCAATCGTCGCATTTGCCGGCAGGGCGGGACTGACAGGGACGAATACGTGATCATTGAGTTGTGTGAAGTTGGTGACCTTAACGCCGTTGATGAAGGCGGAATCTACGGTCATATTCGCTTTTAACTCACAGATGAACGAATCGAGTGGTTGGCGAGCAATGGACCGGGTCAACGAGGAACCGATGATGTAGCGGTTATTTGTTTCGGCCGTGATATCGATCTTCAAATACTTAAGATCGTATTTGTTCATCGACGGATATTGATAATAGGCGATACGCGAAGCGGTGCCCGGTGTTTGGGGCAACACACATTTTTCCCGACACTCAATAGGATAGAGCTCTTCAGAAACTTGTGCTAAGGAGATTAAGGGCAGCAGGCCGAATACGGCGATCCATATTTTTTTCATAGAAAAAAAGAATTGTTCAAAGTTAGGCCTTGTTCAGGACCCGCTGATCAGTTTGTCGAGCGCGGTTTGAATCCGGGCAAAAGGAAAAGCACTGCGCACATGGTTATACGCGTTGGCAATGGCGTCATTGCAAAGATTCCCGATACTTCCTTCGTGGGTGTGATTCAGCTCGCGGGGAGGTTGAAAATTGTCTGTCTCGATCGAACGACCCACCTCTCGATAGGCATCTCTGAAGGGGGTTCCTTGTTGAACCAACTGATTGACCAGCTCTACACTGAACAAGTGATCGAATTTGGGGTCGTTGAGAAGATTCGGCTTGATGGTCGCCTGCTCCAACATATAAGTTGCCATGTCCAGGCAGTCGCCCAATTCTTGGAAAGCAGGGAATACGTTTTCTTTCAGCAGTTGCAGATCGCGGTGATAGCCGGAAGGAAGATTACCGGTGATCAGTTGAATCTCGTTCGGAAGTGCTTTGATCCGATTGCAACGGGCGCGGATGAGCTCAAATACATCGGGATTTTTCTTGTGCGGCATGATGGAACTGCCGGTGGTCAATTCATCCGGAAAGGACAGAAATCCAAACTGCGGATTCAGGTACAAGCAAACATCCATACTCAATCGGCCCAGCGTGTCCGCTACATTGGCTAAGGCCTGTGCCACGATGCGCTCGGAACGCCCTCGTCCCATTTGTGCATAAACCACGTTGTAATTCAACTCATCGAATCCGAGCAATTCGGTCGTATAGCTGCGATCGATAGGGAAGGAGGAGCCATAGCCGGCGGCTGAGCCCAGCGGATTTTTATTCACCACGCGAAAGGCTCCTTCGATCGTGATCAGGTCGTCGACAAGGCTTTCTGCATACGCACCGAACCATAGCCCAAACGAGGAAGGCATGGCCAATTGCAGGTGGGTGTATCCGGGAAGCAGATCTTCCTTGTGTTGTTCGCTTCGTTTTTGGAGTAACGCAAAGAAAGCATCGATCTTTTTTACCAGTTGTTCGAGTTCGGCACGCAGAAAAAGTCGAATGTCCAGCAAAACTTGATCGTTTCGACTACGCGCAGCGTGTATTTTCTTGCCCATATCGCCCAATTCTTCCGTGAGCAGACCTTCCACTTGGGAGTGAATGTCTTCGACCTGATCCGATAAGGTGAATGGACCGGATTGGGTTTGTGCGTAGATTTTTCTCAGCGAAGATTGCAGCGCTGTCAGTTCATGATCGGTGAGAAGCGCGATCTTATTGAGCATCTGTATATGAGCCAATGAACCGATCACATCGTGGCTAGCCAGGTAGGCATCCATAGCGCGGTCCTTTCCGGAAGTAAATGCGTGAACGGATGCGTGGCTGTTGGTGTCTTTTTGCCAGAGTTTCATGAGCACGATTGCTGAAGGTGTTCGATGAGGTGAATATAATGCTCGATGCCGCTTCGGATCTCATCCACATAAATATACTCATTGGCCGAGTGACTGCGGGCCGAGTCCCCCGGACCTGTCTTCAACGCCGGGAACGGCATCAAAGCTTTGTCGGAGGTGGTCGGAGAGCCGTATGCTTTTCGACCGGCTTTCATTCCTCCTTGTACCAGCGGGTGCTCGGTGGCAATGGAAGTGGATCGAAGTCGGAAACTACGAGGGATTACGGTAGCTCCAATATTTGATCGAATCTCTTCTAGGATCTCTTCAAAGCTATACAGTTCGTTCACCCGTACATCCACTACGAATTTGCATTCGGCCGGGATCACGTTGTGGGCTTTGTTCGACGTTTCGATCACAGTCACCGTCATTTTGCAGGCACCCAGAAAATCAGAAACGCGCGCAAAGGAATGGTTGCGGATCCAGTGTATGTCATCCATGGCCCTTTCCAGTGCATTGATCCCTTCATTTCTGGCGGCATGACCGGCTTGACCGATAGCCACACAATCCAATACCATCAAACCGCGCTCGGCAACCGCCAAATCCAATTTAGTGGGTTCGCCAACGAGGGCGCAGTCGATGGGAGGAAGATGAGGAACGATCATCTCTACGCCACCCGAGCCGGAGATCTCCTCCTCGGCCGTGGCAGCGAGCATGACGTTGTAAGCAAGATCGGTTTTGGGATGATAATGCAAGAACGTGGCGATCAAGGAAACCAGGCAACCTCCGGCATCATTACTACCCAAGCCATATAATTTTCCGTCCTCGATGTCAGGTGAAAATGGATCTCGGGTGTATTGAGCATTGGGCTTGACGGTATCGTGATGCGAATTCAATAGGACAGTCGGCTTGGCTTCATCGAAGTGTTTATTACGGGCCACTATGTTGTTACCGATCCGCTGGGATTCGATGCCGCGTTCTTGTAAGAATTCAGCGATCAGATCGGCCGTTGCCGATTCATCCCAACTGAACGAGGGCGTTCGGATCAACGAACTCAATAACTGAATCGATTTCTCACTTAATATGGTCAGATGATCACTCATGTTTCAAGGTTGTTCCGCGGGTTCCGTTCAACAAATCGGAGAGGCAGTCTGCTTTTCCGATGATCACACGCTGCACGCCCTGGCTGATGGCTTCAAAGGCGTTATCCAATTTCGGGATCATACCGCTATGCACCACACCATTGGATTTCAATTCGTCATATTCGGATTTAGTGATCTGGTTGATCACAGATCCTTCGTCGGAAAGATCGCGTAATACCCCTTCTTTTTCAAATCCGAATACCAGCGTGATCGAATACAGCTTACTCATAGCTACGGCGATGGACTGGGCCATGGTATCGGCGTTGGTGTTAAGAAGCTGTCCCCGACCGTCGTGCGTCAACGGGGCGACAACGGGTATTTGATTCTGTTGCAAGATCGAATCAAATCCGGATGCGTTCACCTGCGTCACATCGCCCACAAAGCCGTAATCGATGGCCGCATGTTCACGTTTTTTCGAACGGATCAGGTCCCCATCCGCTCCGGTCAATCCCATCGCGGGTGAACCCAAGGCTTGTAAGGAGGCGACGAGTTGTTTATTCACTAGTCCACCGTACACCATCGTCACCACTTCCAGTGTCGCTGCATCGGTTATGCGTCGGCCTTCGATCAGTTTTGATTCGATGCCCAATCGTTCGCTGATGCGGGTGGCGAGCTTTCCTCCGCCATGCACCAAGATGCAGGGCGTTTGAACCTTGGATAATTCCTGCAAGAATCGATCCAAGGTGGTGGCGTCATCGATGATGTGTCCGCCGATCTTTATGACCAAAAGTTGGTTCATGCGTTTTTCAAAATGTTTGCCAACACCGCTTGAGCGGCCCAAACGCGATTGCCGGCTTGTTGAGTGACCAAACTGTTCGGTCCATCAAGAATCTCATCACTTAACTCCACATTTCTTCGCACCGGCAAGCAATGCATCACCTTGGCATTTTGTGTCAAGGCCAAGTGTTTATTGGTGAGCATCCAGCTCGGATCGCTTTCGTAGATCTTCCCGTAATCGTTGTAGGTGCTCCAATTCTTTACGTATACATAGTCCGCGTTCTCCAAAGCTGCTTGTTGATCATGTAGAATCGTGGCACCTTGGGTAAACGATTCCGATAGTTCATATCCTTCGGGGTGAACGATCGTAAAATCGCATCCGCCCCAAGCGTTCATCCACTGGGAAAAGCTATTGGATACACATTGTGGCAAGGGCTTTACATGCGGCGCCCAAGTCAACACAACTTTGGGTTTCTTGGGTTGTTTCCAGGTTTCCTGAATGGTGATCAGATCGGCGAAGCTTTGCAGCGGATGTAGGGTGGCACTTTCCAGACTGACTACAGGGATACCGGCATATTTGATCACTTGATTGATGAAGAGTTCACTGTAGTCGTCATCCCGGTTCTTGAGCGATGGAAACGTGCGAATGGCCAACACATCGAAATACAGGCTGAGTACCCGGGCGGCATCTTTGATGTGTTCAACCGTGTTGCCGCTCATGATCGCTTCTTCTTCGAATTCCAGCGCCCATCCCTCCTGACCCACATTGAAAACGATCCCTTCCATCCCCAAATTTTGGGCAGCGACTTGTGAGCTAAGGCGAGTGCGTAAACTCGGATTCAAAAACAACAACCCGATCCGTTTGCCGGCTCCCAAGGTTTTATCGGCATGCGGATCCGCTTTGTACCGAAGGGCGTCGGCTACTAGTGCCGATAGATCGGTCACATCGTTTGCGGAGATGAATTTTTTCATTTGGAGGCAGATTGAATTTCTTGGATGGAGTCACGCAGGTCTTGTAAGAATCGGTCGGCATCGGCTTGGCTGAGGGCCAACGAGGAAAGCAAGCGAACCACGCGTGGCTTGGCTTCTCCGGTAAAAATGTGTTTTTTAAAAAGAAGATGTTGACGAAGAGGTGCCAGTGATTCGGGATAATCAAATCCGATCATCAAGCCATATCCGCGTACCTCACTCAACTCCGGGATCTGTCGAAGAGAATCTTGCAGATATTGTCCGATCTCGGTAGCATGCGCAAGTAAATTCTCTGTCTCGATCACTTCCAATACGGCAATTGCAGCGGCACAGGCCAAATGATTTCCGCCAAACGTGGTACCCAGTTGAAAATGCTTGGGCTGAATATGCGGGGCGATCGATAAGCCGGCAATGGGAAACCCGTTTCCCATTCCTTTGGCCATTGTATAGATATCGGCATTTACACCGGCATGATCGTGACTGTAAAATTTACCACTTCGGCCATAGCCGCATTGTACACTGTCGGCGATGTAAACGGCTCCATGTTGGTCGCAGCAGGTTCGAATGGTCTGCAGAAATTCATTAGAGGCTACGCGAATGCCGCCTACGCCCTGAATGCCCTCCACGATGACAGCCGCAACCGAATCTCCACTTTGTTGGAAATAGGTTTCCAGTGCAGCCGAGTCGTTGAATGGCAGGAATACGACATTTTCGGTTTCATTCACCGGCGCGATGTAATTCTTGTTGTCGGTGGCGGATACAGCCAGGGAGGTTCGTCCATGAAAGGCGCCTTGGAAGGCGATTATCTTTTTTCGGTTGGTGTGAAAGCTGGCGAGCTTGAGGGCATTTTCGTTGGCTTCTGCGCCACTGTTGCAGAGGAAAAGCTGATAATCGGTTTTGCCGCTGACGATTCCGAGCTTTTCAGCCAGTTGTTCCTGGAGGGGAATGCGGATCGAATTGGAATAGAAGGAGATCTTGCCCAATTGTTCTTGTATGCGATTAACCCACACCGGGTGGCCGTGACCAATGCTGATGACGGCATGGCCTCCGTACAGATCGAGATACTCCTGACCTTGATCGTCCCATACGCGACTCCCCGAAGCGCGTTCGATGGTAATGGGCTGTAGCGGATAGACGTCGAATAGTTTCATGATCAGAAATAGCTGGCTTTGAGTTGGAGACCCGCCGTTTCAGGCAGATCGAACAACAGATTCATGTTTTGTACGGCTTGTCCGCTCGCTCCTTTGAGCAGATTGTCGATCACCGAGTGCACGACCAATTTGCTCCCTACTTTTTCCAATTGGATCAGGGCCTTGTTCGTATTGACCACTTGTTTCAAAAAGATCGGCTCTTGGGATAAATGGGTGAATGGGTGGGCAGTGTAAAAATCGCTATACAGCTGATTTAATGTTTCGGTCGACATGTCGCATTCCAACGTGGAACTGATGAAGATGCCGCGTGTGAAATCGCCCCGCCAGGGCACAAAATTCAATTCCAACGATTCTTGGTTGGATAGTTGCATCAACGATTCACCGATCTCTTGTCCGTGTTGATGCGTCAGTGTTTTATACGGTTGAATGTTGTTGGCTCGCCAGCTGAAATGGGTGGAATGACTAAGCGATTGTCCCGCACCCGTGCTTCCCGTAATGCCGGTGGTGTGGATCTCGGGCAACTGACCGGCTTTAGCCAGAGGGAGCAGTCCTAGTTGGATCGCCGTGGCAAAACAACCCGGATTGGCGACGAAGCGAGCTTGTTTGATTCGGTCTCGATTCAGTTCAGTCAGTCCGTATACAAATGATTGTTGATGTAATGTATTGGAATTTTGATGGCGAAAATCGGTCGTGAGGTCAATGATCCGCAAGGAGTCCGGGAGTGCGTGTTTTACCAAGAAGTCGCGCGACTCGCCATGTCCGAGGCAAAGAAACAGCACATCGACCGAATCCAATGTCAGCGCATCGGTAAAGCAAAGGTGGGTGTCGCCCAACAGATCGGCGTGCACGGCGTACAACGATTTTCCGGCCTGACTGCGACTGTGCGCAAATTCAATTTCCGCAAACGGATGATTGAGCAGGATGCGGATCAATTCACCTCCGGTGTATCCGGCGGCTCCCAGTATGCCAACCTTAATCTTTTTCATGCACGGAGCGTTTGACAGATTCGTGAATAATGGTTTGCTGTCCGGCAATTCGACTGAATCCGCGCACGTCGTTACCGGTGAATCCGGCATTCATCTCCCCGTATTTTCCAAATCGGCTGCTCATGAGATCAAATTCGCTTTCGATGCCGGTGATCTGGAATCGATACGGATGGAGTTGTATGAACACCGTGCCGGTCACGTTTTCCTGACTGTGGGTGAGGAAAGCCTCGATGTCGCGCAAAACGGGATCCAGGATCTGTCCTTCGTGCAACCAGTTGCCATAGAACAAGGCCAATTGATCTTTCCATTGCAATTGCCACTTGGTGAGCACGTGTTTTTCGAGGGCGTGATGCGATTTGAGAATGATCATCGGGGCGGCCGCTTCAAATCCGACGCGCCCTTTGATGCCGATGATGGTATCTCCGACGTGAATGTCACGTCCGATGCCGAAGGGGCCGGCGATGGTTTGTAAATATTGAATGGCCTCGCTGGGATGTTCGAAAGACTGGCCGTTTACTGCTTTCAGTTCTCCTTTCACGAATTGAAGTTGAACCGGCTCGCTTTCAGTTTTGGTAACCTGCGTAGGCCAGGCTTCTTCCGGCAGCATGCCGTTGGAGGAAAGCGTTTCACGACCGCCGACACTGGTGCCCCAAAGTCCTTTATTGATGGAGTAGGCCGCTTTGCTAAAATTCATTTCCACCCCTTTTCCCTTCAGGTATTCGATCTCGGCTTCCCGACTTAGCTGTTGGTCTCGGATCGGCGTGAGAATGGGTACCCCGGGGATCTGAATGTGAAAGATCATGTCGAACCGGACCTGGTCGTTGCCGGCGCCCGTGCTTCCGTGGGCCACGGCATCGGCATTGAGTGCTTTCACGTGATCGGCAATGCCCAGGGCCTGGATCAGTCGTTCGGCCGATACGGAGAGCGGATACGTGTTGTTTTTTAAAACATTTCCATAGATCAGATAACGTAGGATCCGATCGTAGTAGGGACGAACCGCCTGCAATGTTTTGTGCGTATTAACGCCCAACGTATAGGCATGTTGTTCGATCTGCTTTAGTTCTTCCTCGGAAAAGCCACCGGTATTCACCAAGATGCTATGTACTTCATAACCCAGCTCATCGCGCAGGTATTTAACGCAATAAGAGGTGTCGAGTCCGCCACTGAATCCCAATACGATCTTCTTACTCATGGCCTTTGATTAAAGGGTTTTTTCTTTTTGTGATTTCAGGAAGGGGCGAAGCAATTTCCATTGTTTGAATTGCAGCAAGCGCTCCAGGCCAGACTTATTCTCTTCGAAAAATTGTTTGGTCTCATTGGGCTCATAATGATCGGCCGGGTCGTAAAGCATGGCCGTACACATGCAATTCTTTCGGTCTTTACTCATGAGGATATCATAATTCACACAACTCTTGCAGCCGGCCCAGAATGCTTCGTCTTGCGTTAGTTCGGAGTAGGTAACGGGCTCATAACCCAATTCGCTGTTGATTTTCATAACAGCGAGGCCTGTTGTAAGGCCAAAGATTTTGGCTTGCGGATACCGTTCGCGCGACAATTCAAATATGCGTTGTTTGATGGCTTTGGCTACGCCACTTTTTCGCCAATCGGGCGCAACGATCAATCCACTGTTCGCTAAGTATTCGCCATGGCCCCAGGTTTCAATGTAGCAGAAGCCAACCCATTGACCTTCTTTGGTCAGGGCAATGACGGCTTTGCCCTCATCGATCTTGGTTTCGATATAATCGGGCGATCGTTTGGCGATGCCGGTACCACGGGCGGCCGCGGAAGCCGCCATCTCGTCCGTGATCGTGATGGCATGTTTTTTATCGGCGGGCTCAGCAATTCGAATAATGAGGTCGGTGGGGGTCAAAGTCTTCAATGTTTCGGGAAGGGGGTCACCAGTCCAAAAAATTGTGTCGGAGGAGGTTCACTGACAGGGACCGGGGTGAGGGGTTCGTCCTGTCAGCAGCTACGGGTCCGTCGGGGACGCGAATACGTAAAGACATCAAAACCAACGCAATAAACACCGCTGGTGATAGACCTGTGAAAGGCCACTTGCTTGGTATGGGTGAGCAGGTTTGTCAATATCTACAAACGGGGAGACAAAGTAAAAGAATCTGCAGGTTTTTGGCCCTGTTTTTTTTGTTTTTACTGACAGGTGTTCGCGTTAGGCTTGGATCAGGAAGATTGCCGGGCGTTTGTGCAGGTCGGGCGGTTGCTTTTTCCATTCAGCCACAGTACGTGTCAGCACGGATTCGTGCGGGGCTGTCAGGTCTGAGGCGATACACACTCGGGTGCCGGGTTGAAGATGTTGCAGCAGTGCTTGCAGCAGGGCATTGTTTCGATAGGGTGTTTCAATGAAGAGGTGCGTTCGTTGATGTTTCAGCGAATCCTGTTCCAGCGTTCGAATGGTTTGATTGCGTGTGCCGGCTTCAATTGGCAAATAGCCGTGAAAGGTGAAGGATTGTCCATTCATGCCACTGGACATTAGCGCCAGTAATATCGAACTGGGGCCAACCAACGGTTTTACGGGTACGCCCAATTGCTGAGCCATCGCAACCAGTGCTTGTCCTGGATCGGCAATACCCGGACATCCGGCTTCACTGATGATCCCGATGATCTTGTTTGCACTGATAGAAGACCGGAATCGATCCACCACGTCGGGTTCATCTATTCGGCACCAGCTGTACGCGTCGATCACGATCTCCTTTCGAAGGGCTTTGAAGAAGCGTCGGGTAGTTCGTTCATTCTCCACATAAAGATCCTCACATTGCAGGATCACATCCAATAAATAGGCAGGTAGCGTATGGGGCGCCGATTCATCGATCCAGGTAGGAATAAGATAAACGACCGGATGCTGATTCATGAAGTTCGCTTGATCGATTCTATGCTGAGTGTGGCAGACAGGATCGCATATACCGGCGCAAAAGGCATGGCTATATGCATGGCAAAGAAAACCACTCCGGTTCCGATCGCCAATCCTTTATGTGCTTGAACAAATGCCAGGCTTTGGTTGCGGTCCTGTCCCGCCCGGGCAAGTGAATAGTCCAGCATCGACAAACCAAAATAATAGCATTCCAATACTAAGGCAACAAGGGGCGTGATCCAGCCAATTACCGGAATGAATGTCAAAAACAACAGAGCCAGCAGGTATACGGTTTGCCAACCCGCATTCCGGAGGGCGAGTAAGATCCCTCTGTAGGCATCCGATCGGGCCTCCTTCCATTGAAAAGTATGTTCTTGTCCGTCCACCAACACTTCCGTTTTTTCACTGACATACGTGAATAGGGGTGAACCGACGATCAATACTAAATACTTGAACCAGGAGAAATAGATCAGTACCAAGAGCAATTGGAACATCATGCCATTCATCACAACCAGGAAGCTAAGCCACTCGCTTCGTTCCCGTTGCAGCCAATCGGCCAGTCCAATCGTTTGCCCGATCCAATTCGTTACCGCATTGGCCGAACTGAAAAAGAAGTATAGACCCAGCAGAAATAAGAGCGAATAAACAATACCGGGTACGATCATTTCTCTCAGCAACTTGTGCCGTTGCGAAAAAAGTCGTGCCTGTTGCCAGGAGCGAACGATGATTATGAGTTCCTGCAGCATGGTAGTTAGTAAATGTACGGATTTGTGAAGAGTAGAGGGTAGAGGGTAGAGAGTTGAGATTTGAGGGTTTGGGGTGATGTGGGTATTTGTTGAGGTGTGATCAATCGGATATCTTTAATCTATATGTTCCTTTCTTTTTTAAAAAGTCGGATAGCGCGGTTGATCCTGGCGTTGGTGTTGGGCTTGTTATTCTATCTGTTGGATCCGTTGCAGTTGGGCGTTTCCGCTGCCACCCTCTTGGCCATAGCCTTGTCGATGATCCTTTTATGGGTGTCGGAAGCACTCTCGATGCCGGTGGTGGCGCTTATGCCATTATTTCTGTTTCCCTTATGTAAAATACAAACCATCGAAGAGGTGTCCAAGGCCTATGCGAACCCGGTGATCTTTCTGTTCCTGGGTGGATTTTTGTTAGGGCTGGGTATCGAAAAATGGGGATTGCATCGTCGGATCGCTCTGGGAATCATCCGAACCACCGGCTCCAGCGGGGACCGTATCATTTTGGGCTTTATCATTTCCACCTCATTCATTAGTCTGTGGCTTAGCAATACGGCTACCACTATGATGATGTTTCCCATTGCACTGTCGGTGATTCAGGTGCTCAAACAAAAAAAAGAGCTGGAAGGAAACCTGTCGCATTTTTCGATTTCCCTGATGCTCGCGATCGCCTATGCATCCAATCTCGGCGGTATAGGAACCATTATCGGAACGCCTCCCAATGTAGCCTATGTGGGCTACATCGAAAAAGCAATTCCAGGCTTGCAGATCAGCTTTCTTAATTGGATGCTACTTTGTCTTCCCCTCGGATTGATCTTGATACTGGCCTTGTATGTTGTCATGGTGAAGTGGCTATATCCCAACCGGATCCGCTCCAGCCAACTGATGGATACGATCATCGAACAAGAGTGGAAGGCCTTGGGTCTGTTGACGGGATCACAAAAGCGGGTGCTTTGGATATTTGGAATAACGATCGCATTATGGATGGGGCGGGTATTGATCAATCAGTGGCAATCCTGGTTTGTTTTGGATGATACGATCATTGCTTTACTCGGTGGATTTGGTTTGTTTATTTGTCCGGTGCATCCATCCGATAAAACCGATGACGAAAGAGCGGACGCTCATTTATTGGAGTGGGCCGATACGGATAAAATGGCCTGGGGGATATTACTTCTGTTCGGCGGCGGATTGGCCCTGGCGGGCGCTTTGGAGAAAGCGGGTCTCATTGCCCAATTGGGACGTTGGTTATCTGACTATGCAGTGAGTGGTTTTTGGCTGGTGTTGTTGGTTACCACCTTATCCCTTTTTATCAGCGAAGTGATGAGCAACGTGGCGCAGGTTATTGTATTTGCCCCGGTGGTGACGGCATTGGCGAAAGCCATGCATATGGATCCGTTGCTACTGGGAATTCCCATGACACTGGCCGCGAGCTGTGCGGGCATGTTACCTATGGGAACGCCACCCAATGCCATTGTTTTCGCGAGTGGCCATCTTCGCTTGCGTCACATGTTGATCGTGGGAGGGATAATGAATATCATATCCATTATCCTTATCACTTTGTTCTCGTGGTTCTTGTTGCCGTTGATCTTTCGATGAGATCAGAAGCGCGGACAATTCAGCTTCTTGGCATCCGGATCGGAGGGCCGCTGAATATAAATGAGTGAGATCTCCATGCCTCCCCGACTGTTGGAGGCCGGTTTCAGTGCGGATGTATTGACGTCGTAAGAAGCGCCCAAATGAAGCCCTTTGAACTCCAGTCCGAAATAAGGGATGGCGGCATCCTTCATGCGATACCAGGTACCGAGGTATACATTCACGGGGTCAACATCGCTTTGATTGACGTTGTAGGAGAAGGCCAATCCGGCAACGGTATTGGATGATTTTGCCTGCAGACTGTGAATAGCTGATACATGCAGGAAGTTGTACTGCCCCAACGGTATTTTTCCGCCGGCCTGCAAAGTGGTTCGGGCATTCAGCAGATACTGACCACCTTGAAATGTTTCCTTGGGGCGGTTGATGTGATACATGGAGGCCCCTAAGTAGAAACTGTTTCGTCCATCGGTGCTGCCTGTATAAAGAACACCGGCATTGAGATCGAAATAACCAATGCTGATCTGATTGTTGGCAAAGATCTCGCTGGTTACACCGGTAAATCCGAGTGGCGTCAGTTCATCTTCAAAATCAACTTTCGTAATGTCCAGTCTTTTATTGATGAATGTGCCTTGAAATCCGGCACCGATCTGATGCAGTCCGTTTTCATCCAGGCCTTTGTGATAGGCCAGGGATAATCCCGCATAGTTTGTGACCAATACGCCATCGCCGGCACGATCCGTCAATCCCAAAACACCCACACCCAGGTTGTCAATGTCGGATAATTTATTTTTCAACGCGGAGAAATCGACCGATACGGTTTTAGTAACAAACGCATTATTGATCGTGGGCCATTGATTACGGTAATTCCCCGCCACGCGGAACAATCCATCGAACTTTCCGGTCAAGGCCGGATTCAAAGTCATGGGTGAGGCAAAAAATTGGGAAAAATTAGGGTCCTGTGCCCAAACGGCTTGCAGGCAGAGAGTCAGCGTGATCCAAAGCGTTAAAATACGTTTCATCTTGTGTGGGTCGATCTGTAGAACGCAACCAAGGCATTGAAATTGCCCGTCGGGCTAAAACCGAAGAGGCAAAATACGAAAAAAAGGGAAAGAGTAGAGGGTAGAGGGTAGAGGGTAGAGAAAAGAGAGTGGAGGGAAGAGGGCCTCAACACTAAACCCTCTACCCTCTACTTCCTTACTGCTGTGATTTTGAGCCGAAGGCCAGGTCGCCGGCATCTCCCAGTCCGGGTACGATATAGCTTTTTGCAGTTAACTCCTGATCAATGTCCCCGCACCAGATCGTAGCCGTTGGTTCTTCGCGCAAAACGGTATCGATGCCTACGTGACAGGCAATGGCCGTTACCACATGGATCTGACTGGGTTTGCCTTCCTCGCGTAAATATTGAATGGTCTTTGCCAGCGAAGCACCAGTGGCCAGCATTGGATCGGCGATGATGAGTACACGATCTTGTAAGGAGGGGCAAGAAAGATATTCTATACGGATCTCAAAACTGCCATCCGGATTGTGTTTGCGATAGGCGGAAACAAAGGCATTGTCTGCCTTGTCGAAATAATTCAGGAGTCCTTGGTGCATCGGCAATCCTGCCCGCAGGATGGTGCCCAATACGGGTTGGCTTTCCAGCATAAGATGCTTGGCGACGCCAAGAGGAGTGTTCACCTCCACTTGCTTGGCCGGCAATTTCTTGCTGATCTCATAGGCAATCGCCTCGGCGATCCTCTCCAGATTGCGACGAAAACGCAATCGATCCGTTTGCACGTTCACGTCGCGCAGTTCGGCTACCCAATTGCTGACCAAAGAGTGTTGTTGACTAAGATTGATGACCATGGCGGAAAGACTAATTTTGACAAATCTAACTGAAAATGTCATGATGTATCGGGCTTTGGGACTGATGAGCGGCAGTTCGCTGGACGGATTGGACCTGGTATTCGTTGAGTTCCAATCGGAGGGATCTAACTGGCATTATCGCATCGAGGCGGCCGATTGTTATGCATACACCCCAGACTGGAGAGAAAGGCTCCTTCATGCCACCGAACTCCCTGCCAAAGACTATTTGCAACTTCATGTAGATTACGGACATCACCTGGGCGAATTGGCCAACCGGTTTATTGAGGCCAACGGCTTGGCTTATCGTGTTTCACTCATCGCTTCTCATGGCCACACCACTTTTCATCAACCCGCTACTAAACTCACCGCACAGCTGGGTGATGGAGGGGCATTGGCCGCCTCTACGCGTCTTCCGGTCATCACCGATCTGCGAGCCATGGATGTGGCATTGGGTGGACAAGGCGCCCCTATCGTACCCATCGGTGAACGATTCCTTTTCCCGGATCAGTCCTGTTTTCTAAACATCGGTGGCATTGCCAATTTATCCCTGGCCAACGATCTCTACATCGCCTTTGATGTTTGTCCGGCCAATCGTGTACTCAATGCATTAGCCGAAAAAATGGGGCATGCGATGGACGAGGGTGGCTCCATCGCCCGCACCGGCCGCATTCAAACGAACCTGCTGGCGCAATTGAATGCATTCGATTATTACCTGCGAACCGGTCCCAAATCCCTGCCAAATCAATTCGGAACGGATGTGATCCTGCCTTTACTCATTGAATCGGGTCATTCCATTCCGGATCTGTTGGCTACCTACACCGAGCATATTGCCGATCAAATTCATCGATCCCTCCAACGATTCGAAGGCTCCTTCCCCGGCGGCGAAATGATGATCACCGGCGGTGGCGCCTTCAACGAATTTTTAGTAGAGCGCATCGATCATCTGTTGGCCTCGCTCGGAATCAGATCCGTTATTCCGGATCCCGCATTGGTCAAATACAAGGAGGCGCTGGTGATGGCCTTTATTGGTGTGCTGCGTTGGCGACAGGAAAATACGGTCATCCACACCGTAACAGGTGCCTCCGCACCCAGCATCGGCGGTGCGATCTGGATGGGACAAGAGGCCTGATCAGTAAAAGGAAAAATGATCGCCGTCAAAAAGCCCTTTGTCACTCAGTTTTACATGCTGGATCACGAGCAGCGCCATAAAAGAGAGCGTCATAAAGGGCGCTTGTAAACTCGATCCCAACACCTCTTTTACGAATCGGTCCAGCCGGGTATAACGATCTGCGATCTCAAACCCATCGGAAGCGCTCATCAGCCCCGCCACCGGCAGAGGAAGGAGTTGGCAGCTATCTGAGTCAACGGCACTCAATCCGCCAGTATGCTCAATAACCGCATTCACGGCCCTGCAGATCGATTCGTCATCACATCCCACGGCCACGATGTTGTGACTGTCATGCGCAACGGAGGAGGCCAGTGCTCCTTGCTTCAAACCAAAATTTCGAATGAAGGCGATGGCAGGAGTCGCCGGTTGATACCTGTTTATGACTACTATCTTGAGAATATCTCGCTCGGTGTCGGACAGGAGCTTTCCATCCTGAACAAGAGGTGTTTCATCGATTTTTTCGGTGATGAGTTGTCCATCCAATGCGCCGATCACCGGGTGTGCTCGTAGCGGATGTTCGGCCGACAGAGATAATTTATCCGGCGTGATGGACTTGCAATCAAATTGATTGATGGGACTGATCGGTATTGATGGGATCCGGGTTTGACCGGCCCCAAAAACCAGTTCGCCATCCACATAGGTTTCCTTCACGTCAAATGATACCAAGTCTTTGACAACTATAAAGTCGGCCGGATCATCTACACGCAATTGCCCCACACGCATCGAGTAGTGTTCGATCGGATTGATGCATGCGGCCCGTAATACATGAAACAAAGGGATTCCTTTTTTCAGGGCACGGGCACAGAGTTGATTGATGTGTCCGTCGAGCAAACTGTCAGGATGCTTGTCATCGCTGCAGAACATGATTTGTTCCGGATGATCCTGCAGCAGCGGGATAAGAGCCTCAAAATTCTTGGCCGCACTTCCCTCCCGGATCAAGATCTTCATGCCTCGGTCCAGTTTATCCTTTGCCTCTTCATACGTGAAGCATTCGTGATCGGTGGACATGCCCGCATCTATATACCGCTGCGCCTCATTGCCCCGGAGGCCGGGCGCATGACCATCTACCGGTTTTCCCACCTCCTTCGCTGCTTGAATTTTTTGCATGACCTCGGGGTCTTGATGCAATACGCCCGGAAAGTTCATCATCTCACTCAGATAATTCACTTCCGGACGAGCCAGCAACTTCTGTACATCCTCCACTGAGATTGTAGCTCCGGCTGTTTCAAATACGGTGGCCGGAACACAACTGGGGGCCCCGAAATGAAATTTGAACGGAACCTGCTTCCCGTTGTCGATCATGAACTCGACCCCTTGCATGCCACATACGTTCGCGATCTCGTGCGGATCACTGATTGTGCCTACGGTACCATGCTGCACGGCCAGTCGAGCAAATTCGGACGGTACCAGCAATGAGCTCTCGATATGAACATGCGCATCAATGAAGCCGGGAAGCAAATAGGTATCGTGCGGACAGTCGGCCGGATCGATCTGCGTAATGCCAACGATTTGTCCGTCACCGATCTCCACCCGAGCCGGGTAGATACGGGCGGCATGTATATCCACCAGCATCCCCACAACGGTCTGTATTTGTTTCTGCATTGCAGTAAGTTACGAATTCTATTTTAGGTAACTTTCCTCCATTAAAATCAGCCTCATGCGCATTTTCTCGTTTTTATTTGCATCACTGGTATCCGTTTCGTTGTTTGCACAAAACCGTTCGGTTGTTCAGAAAGGGTCGGCCCCCTTGCCTTCTTCCTTTACAAATGGTGTGCAGTTTCGTTTGATCGGCCCTTTTCGTGGCGGACGCAGTGCCGCTGTGGCCGGCAGTTATCAGGAACGAAACACGTTTTATTTTGGCGGGGTCGGCGGTGGTGTTTGGAAAACAAGTGATGGCGGAAGCTATTGGAAAAATATCAGTGACAACTATTTTGGGGGTTCCATTGGAGCCGTGGCGGTAGCGCCCTCGGATGAGAGCATTTTGTACGCGGGAGAAGGAGAGGGTACGATGCGTGGCAACGTGAGTGAGGGATTGGGTGGTATTTGGCGAAGTGACGATGGCGGAAAAACTTGGCGCAACCTGGGATTGAAAGATGGCAGACATATCATTCGGATCGTCATTCATCCCAAAAATCCCGATATCGTTTGGGTAGCCGTGATGGGTCACCTGTTTGGTCCCAATAAGGAGCGGGGTGTTTACAAAACAGTGGATGGTGGCAAAACCTGGAAGCAGACACTTTTTGTGAACGATCAAACCGGTTGCAGTGAGCTGGTGATGGAGCCAGGCAATCCGTCCGTTCTCTATGCGGGCACCTGGCGCGTCATTCGTCAGCCTCATGTAATGGAAAGCGGTGGGGCCGGAAGTGGTTTGTGGAAATCGACCGATGGGGGCGACACCTGGACCTCCCTCAACAAAAACAAAGGTCTTCCCAGTGGCACCTGGGGCATCGTAGGCGTGGCTGTGGCAGCCAGCAATACGGATAAGATCTATTCGCTGATTGAAAATGAGAAGGGCGGACTTTACATGAGTGCAGATGGCGGAAAAACCTGGAGTTTGCAATCAAACGATAATAATATCCGTCAGCGGGCCTGGTATTATTCTCGCGTGTATGTAGATCCCAAAAATGAGAATCGGGTCTATTGTCCCAACGTTGAATTCATGTACAGCACCGATGGCGGTAAATCTTTCAAGCGCACCGGTACACCGCACGGCGATCATCATGATCTCTGGGTCGATCCCAAAGATCCAAGCCGAATGATCGTAGCGGATGACGGAGGTGCACAGGTCTCCTTCGACATGGGAAATAATTGGAGTACCTACAACAATCAGCCTACGGTTCAGGTGTATCGCCTAAGTACGGATAATGCGTTTCCGTATCGGATCTTGGGCGGACAGCAAGACAACAGTGCCTTTCGTATCCGCTCCCGTTCTTATGGCAATGCCATTGCGGGCGATGATTTTCAGGAAGCGGCCGGTGGCGAAAGCGGTTATGTGGTGGCCGATCCGACCGATCCGGATATCACCTACGGTGGAAGCTACATGGGATTTCTGGCACGGATGGATCACCGAACCGGCGAAACACGCCTCATAAACGTTTGGCCCGATGATGGGATCGGTGCCGGTGCGGATGTGCAACGCTATCGATTCCAGTGGAACTATCCCATCTTCTTTTCACCTCATGACCCCAAACGTCTTTATGCCGCCGGTAATCATTTATTCGTTACGGAGAATGAGGGAAAGTCCTGGCAGCAGATCAGTCCCGACCTCACCACCAACGATAAGCTGAGACAAGGACCGAGTGGTGGCGCCATCACCAAGGACAATACCGGCGTAGAATATTATTGCACCATTTTTACCGCTGCGGAAAGTTCGCTGGAACCCGGTTTGCTGTGGACGGGTAGCGATGATGGATTGATCCATGTAAGCCGGGATCAAGGAAAGACCTGGACCAACGTCACCCCGCCGGGTATTCCAAAGTGGATGATGTGGAACTCGATGGAAGTGGATCCTTTTCAGCGTGGAGCCGCCTATTTCGTGGGAACGAGATACAAGTCAGACGATTTTACACCTTATATATACAAGACCGAGGATTATGGTAAGACATGGAAGCGTCTCGATAATGGCATCGATCGCATGCATTTCACCCGAACCTTGCGAGCCGATCGTACCCGGAAGGGTTTACTGTATGCCGGTACCGAGTATGGGCTATACATCAGTTACAACGGCGGCTTGAATTGGACACCTTTTCAATGCAATTTGCCCGTCACGCCCATCACGGATCTGGCGCTCAGGGATAATGATCTGATCGTGGGTACACAAGGGCGCAGTATATATGTGCTGGGCGATCTGTCGGTGGTGCAGCAATACGATGAAAGCGTCTACGGGAAGTCATGGCATGTGTATAAGCCGGCTCCGGCCGTTCGCATGAACACGGGACGAGGCGGATATGGAACCTCCGCTGCCTCGGGCGTAAATGCCCCTAAGGGCATCATCATTCCTTTTTGGGTCGATTCCGTTTCGGAATCCAAGCGGATTCGAGTGGCACTATATGACTCGAAAGGAACATTCATTCGGGAATTTGATTCGAAGTCTGACAAGGATAAACTGGAGGTGGAGCGCGGCATGAACCGATTTGTATGGAATCTGCAATATCCGGATGCGGAAAAAGGACCGGAGGGACTCATCATCTGGAATGGATCGGTGAGAGGTCCTCAAGCCATACCCGGACAATACACCGCGCGTTTTCTGGTGGATAAGGATTCCCTGGATGTCTCATTCACACTATTGCCCGATCCGAATTTTAAAACAACGCCGGAGGAGTACGCTGCTCAGTTGGATTTTCTGTTGCAGTCGCGGGATCTGTTTTCTGAAACGATGACGGCCATCAAAAAGATCCGGTCGGTTCGCGAGCAGCTGGAAGAGAAACGGCGTCAGTGGAATGTAGATACGATCGCCCCGGTCAAGACTTTATTCGACTCCACCCTTACCCAGCTAATACAGATCGAAGAGGCATTGCATCAAACCAAAGCCAAGAGCGGGCAGGATGTATTGAACTATCCGATCCGTTTGGATGATAAACTCAGTGGGATCTATAATCAGGTCCGTGCCGGTTCAGGCGGGGTATCCAAACAGGCGAAGGAGGCTTTTGCGGAGATCGGAGGAAAGATACGGGGCGAACTGCTTCGATTGAAGGAGGTGGAGACCCAACTCATCCCTTCCATCAATGCCCGAGCCTTGGAGTTGAAGTGGCCTGCGATCAGTTGGTAAATCGCCTGGTTCGTGATTTCAGCAATTCGATGGCGGCTTCTTTGCTGGGATACATGCCATTGATATTGACCAGGTGATCGGCCAGCTTATCATAGCGTTTGCCCATCAGCCATAGAAAGATGTGCAGGTAATGGATCCCGTCGAATACCAGGATCTTTTCCTGTGCATACCGATCGGTGTGTTTCATGAACTCGTTGGGGATCTCGGTATAATGCAACGCAGGACGATGATGATGCACTTCGTGATATCCATCGTTCCAGCAGGTGTGATTGTATTTTGTGTTGATGCAATTGATCGTATTCTCGTCAGGGTTGTTGGGGTCGATGAAGGCATGTTGCGACCAGTTACCGATCATCATGACGATGCGGGCAAAGAATAGGGGAAGTAGAAAGATGAGTAAGGTTGCTTGCCAATTCACGAACCAGAGGCCGATACAGGCCAGATAGTAACTGGCCTCGCCAAACGTGAGTCGCAGATAAAATTTCTTACGCTTACGGGCAAAGAAATAGGAAAAGGTGTCAACCAATCCAAGAATCACAAAACGCCCCACATATTTCAAGAATCCCAACAGGCTGTCTCGTTGATAGCGCATGGTTGAACTGGCATCCTCGTCGTGGTTGTTCTCCACATGATGCATGCCCATGTGATGCACAAAATAGGTTTCGGGTGTGTGTCCGAAGAAGGGACATACCACCCAGATCACATAATGATAGAGCCAGCTGTAGGATTTCTTGAATAATTTTCGATGACTGATGCAGTGCAGCATCAATCCGAATCGTCCCTTATAATAAAGCTGTGAAATATAGAAATAGGGAACGTACAACAACCACCAGGCGCCACCTGTCAGCCAGGGGGTGAATAGGAGGATGGCAATGGGAATAACAAGTAGGTGAATCCCAGTCAGCATGTGAATGAAGGGTAGGTCCCTTTCATCGTTGATGTATTGCAGCCAAAAACGCTCGTATCGGGAGTATTCTTTCGGTTTAACAAAAACCGGATCGGTGAGGGTTGGAAGTGCACGCATATTTCAACACGAACCTCAGGGTTCGTTGATTTTTGTTTCAGCCTCAAAATAAGTAAAACCGACCGAAATGCTTACGATTGTTTGGGCAGTGCACGCACGCCGGTGTTGGCGCCGCCATCCAAAGTTAAACTGACCGGTTGGTTTGTGGCCCACGAGCCTCGGGTGAAGTCAGGTGCATCGACGGATCCGCCTCTTTTTTTGACCGAGCGTTCGCTGAGTGGAACGATGGAGCTCCAGGCGGCCGCATCGTACACATCCTGATCCAATGGCAATCCGTTGCGTAAGCAATCGATCAATCGCCAGTCCATGATGAAGTCCATGCCCCCGTGCCCGCCAACTTCCTTGGCGATAGCGCCGATGTGTTTGACAATGGGCGGGGTATATTTTTCCTCGAGCTTGGTGAATTCCTCTTTGTTGATCCAGCTGTGACCAAATGCGATTCGCTGAGGCGAGGGCCATTTTTGCGCCATGCCTTTGGTGCCGCTCAGCAAGTGGATGCGCGAGTACGGACGCGGAGTCGACACGTCGTGCTGGATCATCATCGTTTTTCCCTTGATCGTTTTGATGAGGGTCGTATTCATATTGCCCCGGAAGGATTTTCCTTCGAAGGGTTTCCAAATCGGATCTTCATTGGCTTTTTCTTTTGCCAGATCTGCCAGCGAAAAATCGCCGGTGCTGATACTGGTGAGGTGATCCATTCGATCACCCCGATTGATGTTCAGGCACTGCGCGATGGGGCCGATGCCATGAGTGGGGTACAAGCTTCCGTTACGCCCCATATTTTCTTTCAATCTCCATTGGTCGGCGTAGGCATTCTTGTTGAACAACCAATCGCGACTCAGATCGTGGATATAGGCTCCTTCGGCATGTACCAGTTCCCCGAACAGTCCGTTCCGTGCCATATTCAACGTTATCAATTCGAAGAAATCATAGCAACAATTTTCAAGCATCATGCAATGGCACTTGGTTTTCTCGGATGTTTCTACCAGGGCCCAGCAGTCTTCTATCGTTTGTGCGGCAGGTACTTCCACCGCCACATGTTTTCCGCCTTTCATCGCACGCAAGGCGACGGGTGTGTGCAGGTGCCAGGGGGTCGGACTATACACGAGGTCCAGAACGGCTTCATCGCAGAGTGCTTTCCATCCATCTTCACCGGTATATCCTACGGCTTTGGGTCGGCCCAGTTTGGCCAAGGTTTTTTGTGCCGCGTCCACCCGGTCGGGATATTTATCGCACAGGGCTACGATCTCGACGCCCTCGATATAGCTCAGTCGTTCAACCGCATCACTTCCCCGCATGCCGAGGCCAATGATCCCCACTCGGACAATATCCAGTTTGGGTGCTGCATAGCCGCACATATTGAAACGGGCAGGTGAGGGAGGCGTTTGTTCTTGGATGATCGAAGCGATAGCCGGATCTCCGACGGCCAATAAACTGGAACCGGCTGCAAACTGACGCAGAAATTTTCGACGATTGGATGACATGCGTATTAGATTGACGGGTAAATTACTGAAATATCCGTCAACCGACATCAAGGATCGAGCAGGTCGGGGCGACGTTCCTGCGTTCGTTGCAGGGCTTGTTCATGTCGCCATTCTTCGATGAGACGATGGTTGCCACTCATCAATGCATCCGGCACTTTCCATCCTCTGAAATCTTCCGGTCTCGTGTAAACCGGCGGTGCCAATAAGTTATCCTGAAATGAATCGGTCAAGGCTGACGTTTCATCGTTTAATACGCCTGGAAGGAGTCGGCCGATGGCATCCACAATCAAGGCGGCCGGAATTTCTCCGCCACTCAACACAAAATCGCCGATGGATATTTCCATTGTCACGAACTGATCCCGGATCCGTTGGTCGATCCCTTTGTAGTGACCACAGATCATTAACAGATCGCCACCCAATGACAAACGGTTGGCCATGGCTTGATCGAATCGTTTTCCGTCGGGTGTTAAATAAATGATCTGATCGTAGGTGCGTTGTTGGGAGAGCTCCTCGATGGCTTTGGCCAACGGCTCGCACATCATCACCATTCCGGCACCACCGCCATACTGGTAATCATCAACTTGTCCGTATTCATTCACTGCCCATTTGCGAAGCTGATGTACGCCCACGCTAAGTAACCCTTTGTCTTGTGCTCGCTTCATCATGCTGTGCGCAATTGGGCTTTCCAGCAATTCCGGCAATACTGTGAGTATGTCGATGTGCATGTGGCAAAGATACCGATCGGCCTATAATGAGAGACCCCCGGGGATCCGGGGGTCGGCCTTGAAACAAAAACCAACGATAGCTCCCGAAGGATCGCCATCTGAATTTCACCTCTGACACAAACCTATGGTTGAGTGAACGGCAGAGAAATTATTCCAGTCAGCAGCCGATATGATATAAGTCAGTCGTTTTCTTCGTCCCCTTGCACAAACTCATCCAGATCTCGTCGCTCTTTTTTGGTAGGACGTCCGATCTTGCTGGGCCTTTTACCACTATAGAAACTCGCAGCCTGATACTGCAATCGCTCCAGTTCCTCCGGTGGCGTAATATCTCGGTAATGTTGAATAGCGAGTTCGCATTTCACTCGGTTTTGCAGTAAGCCGGTGACCTTGATGCGCCATCTTTTTTGCTCCGTTCGTACTTCGTATTCATCGCCCAAATGCACATTCTTTCCGGGCTTGGCAGATTCCTCCTGATATTTCACTTTTCCCTGGTTGCAGGCAAACGTAGCCAAGGCCCGTGTTTTAAACAATCGGATAGCCCACAGATATTTATCTAATCGTAGCTTAGGCGTCGCGTCCATCGCTCGTTTATAGTTCCGCAAAAAATTTATGGAAGTAGGGGATGGTCTCAATGCCTTTGTTGTAGTTCTCGATGTTGTACTTCTCGTTGGGCGAATGGAGATTGTCATTGTCCAGGCCAAATCCCATAAATACGATCTTGATCCCGAGCTCCTTTTCCAGAATAGAACAGATGGGGATACTGCCACCTCCCCGCACCGGAATGGGTGTTTTGCCGAATGTAGTCTCGATCGCCTTGGACGCGGCCTGATATCCTTTTGAATCAATAGGAGTCATGTATGGTTCTCCTCCATGGTGAAGAGATGCTTTTACCGTAACGCCCGCCGGCGCCTTGGATTGAAAATAATGTAACAATTTCTCTGTGATCTTGTCCGACGATTGGTTCGGTACTAGCCGTGCCGAGATCTTGGCATAGGCTTTCGACGGCAGAACGGTTTTGGCTCCTTCTCCGGTGTACCCACCCCAAATACCATTGACTTCGATGGTGGGACGAATACCGGTGCGCTCGTAGGTAGAATATCCTTTTTCTCCCCACAATTCCTGAATGCCCAATTCATCCTTGTATGCCTGCTCATCAAACGGCGCGCGATTGATGAGTGCGCGTTCCGCCTCACTGGCTATCACCACGTCGTCATAAAAACCGGGAATGGTAATATGATTGTTTTCATCATGACAACTGGCGATCATCCGGGCAAGGATGGTGATCGGATTCGCTACCGCTCCCCCGTATGTTCCACTGTGCAGGTCGCGGTTGGCCCCGGTTACCTCCACTTCGATGTAGCTTAAACCGCGTACCCCTGTGTCCAGTGAAGGATTTTCGAAGCTCAGCATAGCGCTGTCGCTGATCAGAATTACATCCGCCTTCAATAACTCTTTATTGGCAGAAACGAAGGCGCCAAGATTCGGCGAACCGACTTCTTCCTCTCCTTCGATGAGAAATTTAATGTTGGTACACAGCGTGTTCGTTTTATCCATGACCTCCAGCGCTTTCACATGCATGTAAAACTGTCCTTTGTCATCAGCCGACCCACGGGCAAATACTTTACCGTCTTTGATCACCGGTTCGAAGGGGCCACTATGCCATAATTCCAGTGGATCGGCCGGCTGCACATCGTAATGCCCATACACCAACACCGTGGGTTTACTTGCATCGATGATCCGCTCTCCGTAAACAACCGGATAACCCGCGGTGGGTAATACCTCGGCGCGCGCACAACCGGCATCCAGCAGGCTTTGTTTCACCGCATTTGCACATTGGATCATATCGGCTTGGTGTTCCGATTTGGCACTGATGGATGGAATGCGGAGCAAGTCCATCATTTCATTCAAAAAGCGGTCTTGATGTTGTTCTTGGTAAGCTTTCCAGGTTGTTGACATGATAGAATTATTAGGAGTACGAAGATAAGAAGAAGCCACAGCGTGGTATAGGGAAACTCAACCCTTCCGCTTCGTCTGTGTTGGCAGGTTTGTTGCTTTGGTCAGCGACCCGGTTCCATATCGGTCTTTCAGTCCATCTACCGCTTGATAGAGTTTGAGTTTTCTAGGTTGATCTTCGAACAGGCTCATTTGCATGGTGAAAGGGATCAGATGTGAGAAACGAACTCCCAGTAACCGAATGGGGCGACCGGGCTCACGCAATTCCGTAAATAATTTTTTGACTTGCACCAGCAAGGTGTCATCCAGCGCCGTGTAGGTGATGGTCTCTTGTTTGGAAACCGTATCGAAATTGGAGTAGCGTACCTTAACAGTTACACAGCCGGTCAATTTTTCTTCCTGCCGCAAGGAATAAGATGTTTTTTCTGTGAGGCGTACCAATTGGCGGTGTAAAAATTCATCGTTGGTCTGGTCCTCAGAAAAAGTGTTTTCGTGGCTGATGCTCTTTTGTTCCCAGTCGGTGTGTACGGTGGCGGAACCCAGGCCTTGGGCTTTGTGCCAAAGGGATTCACCGTGCTGCCCCAATAATTTTTGCAACAGTTCAATGGGCGAAGCAGCCAGCTCAGCGATCGTTCGGATGCCCCAGTTCTTTAATTGCAACTCAGTTTGTTTTCCGACACCGTTGATCTTTTCTACACCCAGTGGCCATAGAAATTCTTTTTCCTTTCCCGGTTCAATTTCCAGAAAGCCATTGGGTTTGGCTTCGTTGGTAGCCATCTTGCTGATGAATCGCGCCGAGGCAAGTCCGCCCGACATAGGCAAGCCCGTTTCCCGGATCACAGTCTCTCGGATCTCACGGGCAAATTGGCTAACGCCGAAATATCGGTCCATGCCGGTCAGGTCGACATAGAACTCGTCGATACTGGCTTTTTCAAAACTGGGTACGCGTTGCGCGATAATATCGGTGACCCAGGCCGAGTATTTGCTGTATTGATCCCGGCTGCTGTTGGTGACGATGGCCTGAGGGCAAAGCTGCAGGGCTTTTTTCATAGGCATGGCCGAGTGTATTCCAAATGCGCGAGCCTCGTAGCTGCAAGCCGCCACTACACCGCGGTCGTAGCCGCCCACTAAAACCGGCTTGCCTTTCAGCGAGGGGTTGTTGCGGATCTCTACGGAAACAAAAAAGGAGTCCAGGTCGAAATGGGCAATATGCGGTTGTGGATCCGCCATCTCATTGGAGATATATGTCGAGTAGTCCTTCGGGAAGCGTAACATGCACGATCCGCTTTTTGTGATCGACGCGTTTCAGCGACTCTTCATGCAGCGGGATGAGAACATCTTTTCCTTCGATCTGCAATCGGCACAGCAATTGATGAGGTTGTTCAATGAGTTCCAGGATCTCGCCCAGATCCCTTTCGGCTTCCTGTATCCGATAGCCCAATAATTTGACGGGGGCCGAGCGGGATACTTTTTTCTGGAAGTCGGCCCCTGCCAGCCATACGGCGCGGCGGGCTAATTTTTGTGCTTGTTCCTTCGAATCGATGCCTTCCAGTTTGATGAGCGTTTCTTCTTCGCTCCGGGGTTGTGCTTTCTCAATGAACCAGGGCAGAAATTGATCTTTTCGTTCTTCCACGAACAGCGCCTGAATGCCGGACAGATCGCTTCGTTTGCCCAGTGTATGTTGCAGGATCAGGTCGCCGCCCACACCGTGCGAGCCAATGAATTTTCCAATCGGTAGGTAAACAGGCATCGGCACACAATTTCCGAATTATTCAGTTTGCGAAATGAAAAATCCCGACAAGGCTTGTCGGGATCTTCCAAAATGGTGCGGGAAATTTATTCGGCCGCAGGTGCTTCTGTTTCCGCAGCGGGTGCTTCGGGGGCAGCCGGTGTTTCTTCCACTTTGCGGACAACCGGAATGCGAGCAGCAGCGCGAGCCGCTTTTTTCTTACGGGCGGCTTCTTCCTGACGCTTTTTTACTTGTGCATCGTGTTCGGTGGTCCAGGCCGTGAACTTTTGCATGGCCGTTGCATCATCGAACAATCCCAATGTTACACCACGCAGCAAATGCTTCAGGTACAATACGCCTTTGAAGCTGAGGATGCGACGAACGGTGTCGGTAGGGGTGGCACCTTTGTTCAACCACTCGAGCGCTTTCTGGCGATCCAATTGTACGGTAGCCGGAATGGTGAGCGGGTTGTAGGTACCTAATTTCTGAATGAATTTACCATCGCGAGGTGCGCGGGAATCGGCCACAACGATGAAGTAAAAGGGTCTCTTTTTTGACCCGTGTCTTTGAAGACGGATTTTTGCTGACATAAATAGAAATTTAACAGCGTTAATAAATAGGGTTCACCGGTAGAAACCGGGCGACAAATATACGGTGATCGGGGGGGATAAAAGCAAAAAATCAGCGCATGCCGGGCAGGGAGGGGCCGAATTTGCCCATTTTGTTCATATTCTTCATCATTCCCCGCATCTGTTCGAACTGTTTTAGGAACTGATTCAGCTCCTGAATGTCCTTTCCGGCCCCTTGAGCGATGCGTTTTTTCCGGTTTCCGTCCAGCAGATCCGGGTTGGACCGCTCGGCCGGGGTCATGGAATTGATCAATGCCTCGATTCCCTTGAACGCATCATCACTGATCTCCAGATCCTTGATCTTGCTACCGACGCCGGGGATCATGCCCAACAGATCCTTCATGTTGCCCATTTTCTTGATCTGCTCGATCTGCATCTTGAAATCGGCAAAGTCGAATTGGTTCTTTCGGATCTTGGATTCCAGCTTCTTGGCCTCTACTTCGTCGAACTGTGCCTGCGCCTTTTCCACGAGGGAAGTAATATCACCCATGCCCAGGATCCGCTGGGCCATACGGTCTGGATAGAATACATCCAGGGTATCCATCTTTTCGCCGCGGCTGACGAACTTGATGGGCTTCTGAACGGTGTATTGAACCGACAGGGCCGCTCCCCCTCGGGTGTCACCGTCCAGCTTGGTCAGCACCACCCCAGTAAAATCCAACCGGTCGTTGAAGGCCTTGGCTGTGTTTACCGCATCTTGCCCCGTCATGCTATCCACCACAAAGAGGATTTCCTGGGGGGTCACCGCGTTTCGGATGTCGGCCACTTCCTTCATCAATACCTCATCCACCGCCAGCCGGCCGGCGGTATCTATGATAACTACATTTCTGTTCAGTGAACGTGCCGCGGCCACGGCTCGTTGAGCGATGCCTACCGGATCGGTGCTGTCGCTTTCAAGATGAACCGGTACATCGATCTGTTCACCCAGCACCCGCAGTTGCTCCATGGCGGCCGGGCGATACACATCTGCCGCCACCAACAAGGGTTGAAGGGCTTTTTGCGTTTTCAGGTAATTGGCCAGTTTTCCGGAGAAGGTGGTTTTACCGCTACCCTGCAATCCGGCGATCAGGATAACAGCCGGGTTCCCTTTGGCATTGAAATCGGCGGCCTGACCACCCATCAGGGCCGTCAGCTCATCCTGCACGATCTTGACCATGAGCTGGCCGGGCGAGATCGCATTCAGCACTTTTTGCCCGATGGCCTTTTCCTTGACCGTATCGGTGAACTCCTTTGCGATCTTAAAATTGACGTCGGCATCCACCAGTGCGCGGCGAATATCCTTTACCGTGGCCGCCACATTCAATTCGGTGATGCGGCCCTGTCCGCGCAGGTTCTTAAAAGCGGATTCCAGTCGTTCCTGTAAACTTGTAAACATATTGTGGACCGCAAAGATAAGCAGGCCCGGTTGCCGCCGAAAGTGGTTTTAAAGCAGTGAAGCCATACTGATCCCCGTCATCCCGAGAGCCACCGGAAAATTACCTTCCTATTTTCTTGGTGGCGATCAATTATTTTCTATTATTGCCACAATCTCACCGATTCACATGAGTAAACAACTATTCACGCTAGAGTTTCCGGTACGCTGTTCGCCTACCATTTTGTACGGTTTCCTTTCCACTCCCGCCGGCTTGTCGGAATGGTTCGCCGATCAAGTGGATGAGCGGGATGGCATCATCTATTTCAATTGGAACGGTTCCGTTGAGCAGGCCATCCTGATCGAAAGTGAAACCGATAAGTTCGTTCGGTATCGTTGGCTGGCATCGCCGGAAGAAGAATATTTTGAAATGCGCATTGAGAAATCCGAAATCACCAACCAGACCATTTTGGTTGTGAAGGATTTTGCCGATAAGAAAGAGATCAAAGACCAGTCCTTGTTATGGGATCATCAGGTGAAAGACCTGTTTCACCGATTAGGAAACTAGTGTCTGTTAATCTTCTTGCTTTTCTCACGCTTATTACTCCGGCCGTCGCTCTTTATTCTATTTTTGTCCCATCTCGGCCATGTTTCTGAAAAAGCTAGATAAACTCGTGATCCGGGCCTTTCTGGGTCCTTTCACGGCCACTTTCTTCATCACCCTGCTAGTGCTGGTGATGCAATTCTTTTGGCTGTACATCGACGATTTTGTAGGAAAGGGGCTGGGCCCGGGCGTTATTGCCGAGTTCATTCTGTATCAAAGCGCCGTACTGGTGCCCTTGGCCCTTCCGCTCTCCGTACTGCTTTCCTCCTTGATGACCTTCGGAAACCTGGGCGAGTCTTTTGAACTGGTAGCCATTAAATCGGCCGGTATTTCCCTGATCCGATTTATGCGGCCGTTATTCTGGATCACTGCGCTGATCAGCGGCGTAGCATTTCTTTTTTCAAATTATATCATTCCGGTGGCCAACCTGAAGTCGCGCACCTTGCTGGCCGATATCATTTATGCCAAACCTGCTTTCGATCTGAAGGAAGGGGTTTTCTACGACAAGATCAACGGGTATGCCATCAAGATCGGCAAGAAAGAATCCGACAGCCTCATCCGCGATGTGGTGATCTACGAGCAGGGAAATATCCTGCAGGATAATTTTCTGGTGGCGGAGTCGGGCATCATGCGCGTGACAGGCAATAAACGCATTCTCGAGTTTCGGCTTCGGAACGGGTGGCGCTATCAGGAGCGGGGCAATGCCTTTGAAAAAGAGAATACCGAGTACGTTCGGATCGGATTCAAGGAATTCAATAAACAATTTGATCTGAGCAGTTTGGGATTTACCAATCGAACGGCCGACAGCGTCAACAAGAATAATGAGCGCATGTACAGCATGCGTCAGTTGGGAAAAGCCATTGACTCCCTGCGGCGAGACAATGACCAATACCGCGCACGATTTGAACGGGATGCCTACCGATCGCTGGAGTTCAAGAACCTCTACGATTCGATCGGACGCCGCTACAATGATTCGCTGAATATCGCGGTAAGCGCTCTTTCGGCCAATGACCAATGGCTGCCGGATTCGGCCCGGGAAACCATCACCAATCTCGCAAAGAATGCAGCGGTATCCGTCAAGATCGGCACCGAATCACAGGCGGGTTCGATGAGAGAAAAAGAGCGCGTGTATCGTAAGCATCTGATCGAATGGCATCGTAAGATCGTATTGTCACTCGCTTGCCTGGTCCTTTTTCTGGTGGGCGCTCCCTTGGGCTCCATTATTCGGAAAGGCGGATTGGGAACGCCTCTCATTTTTGCGATCCTGTTTTTCATGGTCTATTATTTTATCAGCACTACCGGGGAGAAAATGGCCAAAGAAGATACAATTACCCCGTTTGGAGGAATGTGGTTGGCCACTTGTGTATTGTCGCCAATCGGTATTTTTCTGACATATAAAGCATTGAACGATGCGCCGGTGTTGAGCAGTGAATTTTATAGTCGCCTCAAGGAGAAATGGAAATCCCGGTTTCGCACACAGCGATCGCAATAAGCTACCTTTACGGATCGCCCGAACACATTCCATGAACATCGAACAACAGAATCTGTCGGTACAAAAACGGGTTGCCCTGGCATCCACCGGCATCCTCGTATCCAAGTTCTGGGCCTATTTTGCCACGCATTCCGTTTCCATTTTGACCGATGCATTGGAAAGCATCGTGAATGTGACGGCAGGCTTCATTGGATTGTACAGTTTGTACGTAGCGGCTCAGCCCAAGGATAAGGAGCATCCATACGGTCACGGAAAAGCAGAGTTCATCTCTGCGGCTATCGAGGGCACGCTGATTGCCCTGGCGGGATGCATCATATTATATCAATCTGTTTGGAAATTGATCGAACCCACCCCGGTGCATGAACTGGACCTGGGCATTGGATTGGTGGCCGGCACCTCCTTACTCAATTTTGCGTTGGCCTATTATTGTCTTCGTATCGGCAAAAAAAATCATTCCCTGGCGCTTATTGCCAGCGGTCAGCATCTTCGTACGGATGCGCTTTCCACCTTAGGTATCGTAGCCGGACTCGTCTTGCTTTATTTTACCGATTGGCCTTGGCTCGATCCGGTAATGGCCATTGGTTTCGGTGTCTATATCGTGTACACGGGGTATGGTATTGTTCGACACTCCATAGGCGGTATTATGGACGAGGCCGATCATGTGCTTCTGGGACAATTTGTGGAGCTGCTCGACCGCGAACGACAGTCTGCCTGGATCGATTTGCATAACCTGCGCGTGATTCGATATGGCACCAAACTGCATGTGGATTGTCACCTGACCCTGCCCTGGTTCCTGAACATCCATGAAGCACACCGGGAGGTGGATGCCTTATCGGCCAAGATCCGTTCCGAGTTCGGTGAATCCATCGAATTGTTCGTTCATACCGATGGCTGCATGCCCTTCTCCTGCAAGATCTGTGACCGCTTCGATTGCAAGGTTCGACAACATGACTTCGAGAAAAAATTGACCTGGACACCCGAAAATCTATTGTCCGACGCCAAACATCAAATCCTATGAGAACCACCACCACCTGGATCAGTGATCATCATTTCTCCAGCGAACAGGAGGGAAAGACCATTGCCATCGACGGGGTACTGGAAAAGGGAATGAGCCCCAAAGCACTCTTGCTTTCAGGGGTAGCCGGTTGCTCCGGGATCGACGTGGTTGATATACTGCAGAAAATGCGGGTTGAATTTTCCAGGTTGGAAGTGATTGCCAGTGCCGAGCAAACCACGGAGCATCCTCGTGTGTTCACCGATGTGCTGCTTATTTATCGAATGGATTTTGCCGAAGCAGATGAGGAGAAAGTTCGAAAAGCCATTGAGCTTTCACTTGAAAAATATTGTGGGGTGGCCGCCATGCTTCGTAAAAACAGCCCTGTCGAATACCGACTCGAACGTATTTGATCAATCTCCCCGCAACTTTCGCAATTGTTGCAGCATGGCCCGCATGTCTTTATGCAATGGGGCTTCCAGCACAACGGTGCTGCCATCCATATCCTGGAAGGAAAGCTGATAGGCGTGTAAGGCCAGTCGTCCCATCAAGGGTCGCTCTTCCTCCTCTTTTTTGGCGAGTTTGAATTTCTTTTTGAGAGCGGATAATAAAAACGGTTTTCCGTCGCCGTAGATCGGATCGCATACGATGGGATGTCCCATCTCTTTAGCGTGCAGACGGATCTGGTGGGTTCGGCCTGTCAATATCTGATACTGTACCAGCGAATAGCCGGGAAATCGATCAACCAGAGTGTACAATGTATGCGCGGTCTTTCCGTTGCGGTGAATGATCATGGTGCCGTTTCCCGATGGGTGTTCGGCAATGGGTGCTTCTATGCTGCCACTGGGTGCTATCGGACAACTAACGGTGATCCCGAGGTAGATCTTTTCCGTCTCCCTGTTTTCGAATTGTGCCGACAGCAGTTTTTGTGCCTGAGGTGTACGGGCAAATAGGATCAGGCCGCTGGTATCCCGATCGATCCGATGCACAGTATAGATCTCACCGTATCGTTCTTCCAGCCAGGTTTTCAAGGAGCGCTCCTTACCGAACCGGTCCGGGATAGAGAGTATGCCGGAGGGTTTATCGATCGCAACCCACTCAGCATGTTCTTTTAGGATCCAATCGGATGCCCGGTTCCAAGAGATGTCATTTGCCTTTTCCAAAGTACTTGAGGTCTCTGATTTCTTTTTCGGTGAGGAGGCGCCACTTGCCCCGATCTACGTTCTTTTTGGTGAGGCCCGCAAATATCACGCGGTCCAATCCCTTCACATCATACCCAAAATGCTCGAACAACCGTCGAACGATGCGTTTTTTTCCACTGTGTATCTCTACGCCAATTTGTGTTTTGTCCTTCAGATCGGCATAGGCCAGTACATCCACGGTGGCCAGTCCATCTTCCAGTTCTACCCCTTTTAGCAGGGCTTCGAAGTCTTTTTTATCGAGGGGGCGATTCAGTTGTACGTGGTATACTTTTTTGATCTCATTGCTGGGATGGGAAAGGGATTGAGCCAGTTCTCCATCGTTGGTCAGCAGCAGTACCCCAGTGGTGTTTCGATCCAATCGTCCGACCGGAAAGATCCGCTCGCGGGTGGCGGAACGAACGATATCCATCACCGTTTTTCTCTTTTGGGGATCCCGCATGGTGGTGATGTAATCTTTGGGCTTATTCAACAGGATGTACACGAAATCGCTGGTCGGTTTGATCGGCTTACCCTTGAACTTGACGATGTCGCCTGGCAGCACTTTGTATCCGGGTTCGGTCACGGGTTTTCCGTTGATGTTCACCAAGCCGGACCGGATCATGTCGGCCGCTTCCCGTCGCGCGGCCACACCGGCATGCGCCAGGTATTTGTTCAGCGGCATTTTGGCGGGTTCCGGCCGGGTCATCAATTGTTGATTCCGGGGGCTGGCCTGTTGAGGGCCTCTTCTTTTTGCTTCAAAGAAGGCCTCTCGTTCTTTGCGGACTTCTCGTTTGTCTTGACGGATCTGCTCTTTTTTGGCAGCGCCTTTTCGGTCATTGAATTTGGAAAATCGTTCCGATCCTCTTTTTTGCATGGTTGCTGTTTTACAACAGGAAAAGACAAAGATACCTTTTTGGTGAGGGGTTCGCATAAAAAATCCCCCCGATTGCCGGGGGGATCCTTCTGAACGATGTTAAGTTTTTTGCTTGGGCGAATCCGGTCCGCCGGGTGGAGGAGGCATACCCGGACGATGTTTTCGGCCTTTGGGTCCGCCGGGCGGACGCATTTCGTTTCGTTTGGCTTTTTGCTCGGGTGTCAGCAATTTGTCAAAGCTCTCTTTCTGCTCTTTCAAAAGTTTTTTGGCAGCTTCTTTTTTCTCCTCGTTCGTGAGCTTGTCATTTCCCCGGATCGATTCGAGCTGCTTTTGAGTAGCGGCTCTTTGTTTTTTTAATTGATCGGTTTGATCGTCGGTCAGACCCAATTGTTTTTTGAGGCCCTCTACCTGACGTGCCTGCTGCTCCTCTCGCAACGTTTTCATTTTGTCCTTCTGCTCGGGGGTGAGGATATTTTGCATCGCCGTTTGATTCTCTTTCCGGAGGGTTGCCATTTTTGTTTTCCACTCCTTCACGGTGATATTCTCCTCTTTTTTGAGGGCATCCATTCGTTGTTTGAATTGTTGCAGGTGCGTGCGAAACGCTTCCTTTTGGGCATCGGTCAGGTTCAAATCTTTCAGGGGAAGTCTTTCCATGCCCCCTTTCTGATGATTCCGATGGTTTGGAGGCGGGGGAGGTCCTTCCGGGCGATCCGGAATCTTTTGTGAGAAGACGGAGCCGGCCAGTCCGGTCATCAACGCCATCAGGGCGATTATTTTTTTCATATTCAATTTTTTATAGGTTCGTCACCCGACGAACGATAACATAGACGGGTACGGATCGGAAAGGTTTAACGGGACTTATTCGCCAGCTGACCACAGGCCGCGTCGATGTCCTTGCCTCGGCTTCGGCGCAAGCGGGCATTGACCCTGTTTTTCTCCAGGTATTGCATGAAGGCCTGTACTTTTTCTTCTTTGGGCTTCTGAAAATCTGCCTGATCGATGGGGTTGTATTCGATCAGATTCACCAAATCGGCAGGAACCTGTCGGTAGATCTTGATCAGTTCATCCGCATCGGTGAGTGAGTCATTGAAATCTTTGAAAAGGATATACTCAAACGTGATCTCATTGCCTGTTTTCTGGTAAAAGCCGTTCAGCGCGGCAACCAGCGATTGTATGTTGTTGGTGTCGTTGATCGGCATGATCTCATTTCGCTTCCGGTCGTTGGCGGCGTGCAGGGATAGTGCCAGCTTGAATCGGACCCCGTCCTCTCCCAATTGGCGAATGCCTTTGGCTACGCCGGCCGTGGAAACCGTGATCCGTCGGGGGCTCATCGCCAGGCCATCTGCCGCGGTGATTCTGTCTATCGACCTCAACACCTGTTTATAGTTGAGCAAGGGTTCGCCCATACCCATAAATACGATGTTGGTTAGTTTTTTACCATACACTTTCTCCGATTCACTGTTGATCCAAACCACTTCATCATATATCTCATCGAACTGAAGATTTCGCTTTCGTTCCAGATAACCGGTGGCGCAAAACTTACAGCTTAGAGAGCAACCGATCTGAGACGATACGCAGGCGGTCAACCTGGATTCGGTCGGAATAAGAACCCCTTCCACAAAATGACCATCCCAGGTGCGGAATCTGAATTTTCGGGTACCATCCTCCGAAACCTGCACCTCGTCCACCTGCAGTGTCGGCAGCGTGAACTGCTCTCCCAGTTGCTGGCGCAGTTCCTTGCTCAGGTTGGTCATATCCGCAAAATGTATGGCCTTCTTCTGCCAGAGCCATTCATAGAGTTGTTTGGCACGAAATTTCGGCTGGCCCATCTCTTGAAAGTATTGCTCCAGTTCTGGAAGCGTGCAGTGTCGTATGTTATGTCCGTTCGGAAACATGATCCGCAAAGATAACCTACCCAACCCCGATTCGGGGGATTACATGATATTTGTACCAAATTCCTTTCATGCGAGCCGTATATGTTGTAGATGCTGTCCGTACGCCCATCGGGAAATTCGGAGGTGCCCTTAGCGCCTGGCG
This sequence comes from Bacteroidota bacterium, assembly GCA_046081925.1. Taxonomy (GTDB): domain Bacteria; phylum Bacteroidota; class Bacteroidia; order Chitinophagales; family Chitinophagaceae; genus JJ008. The sequence continues at coordinate 51,927 of JBJTWV010000009.1, forward strand.
TCCGGATGACTTGCTGGCGTATATCATTCGGTCACTGCTGCATCGAAATGAATCCGTCGATCCGGCCCGCATCGAAGACGTGATCGCCGGTGCGGCTAATCAAGCCGGGGAAGACAATCGGAACGTAGCCCGCATGGCAGCCCTGCTCGCCGGATTACCGGTAAGCGTGCCCGGCACAACCGTCAATCGTCTTTGTGCCTCCGGGTTGCAAGCCGTTATGGACGGAGCCCGTCAAATAGCCACCGGTGATGCGGAACTGATCATTGCATCCGGCGTGGAGAGCATGACGCGGGCACCCTATGTTATGTCCAAATCACAAACCGCCTTTGACCGACAGGCTCAATTATTTGACACCACGTTGGGCTGGCGGTTCATCAACCCGCTACTGGCACAACAATACCCACCCTTTACCATGGGAGAGACAGCGGAGAATGTTGCCAGGCAATGGAAGATCTCCCGGGAACAACAGGACGCATTTGCCTTCTCTTCCCAACAAAAATATTTCGCGGCCCAACAGGCCGATCGCTGGGCCGATGAAATACAACCCGTGGAACAAGTGGAAAAAGGAATGATCAGTTGGTTTACACAGGATGAACATCCGCGTCTGACCACCCTGGAGAAACTAGCCACTTTGCAACCGGCCTTTGTAAAGGATGGAACAGTTACCGCTGGAAATGCATCGGGTATCAATGATGGTTCCGCTGCTCTGTTACTGGCCAGCGAGGAGGCCGTTCAAGAATTGGGATTGACGCCGTTGGGACGGATCGTATCCATGGCTGTCGCGGGCGTAGATCCGGGCATCATGGGTATCGGACCGGTGCCCGCCACGCAAAAAGCAATAAAGCGGGCAGGACTTTCCATGAACGATATTTCTTTGATAGAATTGAATGAAGCTTTTGCCGCGCAGGCACTGGCTTGTATACACGAACTGCAATTGGATCCGTCCATCGTCAATGTAAATGGAGGCGCCATCGCCCTTGGGCATCCCCTGGGTTGCAGCGGCGTTCGTCTTTCTGCCACATTGCTTCATGAAATGCACCGATCCAATAAGCGATATGGATTGGCTACTATGTGTGTGGGTGTGGGGCAGGGAGCTTCCGTGATCTACGAGCGCTGCTGATCAGGAGATCCCGTATAACAGTTTCTTCACCATTCGCAAATTGGTATAGATCGATAAGATCGTTAGTACCACTGCCGTGATCCAAACACTGGGGTGCAACCAGGAAGAAAGTTCCGGACGATTGAACATGATCACTTGATGAAATCCCACTTGCAATAATTGGGTCACCAACAGGGACGCGCCCACTACTATCAGATAGACAGGGATGAATCGTCTGGCCACTTGTTTACTCAACCAATCGGGCCGGTAACCGATCGTCAACAACAATTGCAGATTATCCCGACTTCGGGCCACCATGAGCTGGAGGTAAAAGGAAAAGAGCAGCAGGGCGAGCCCCACCACCAATATTCCGAATATTCCCAATCCGGCGATCACACCTTGCAAGATCTCCTTCGATCGGCCAAAGGCTGTCTTCTCCTTGTTGACCCGATACATCTTGTTCGCCAGAAATTGCAACAGCTCCGGACTGTTGGCGTCTTTGGTTTTGATAAATACCCGGGAGGCATTGGCGGAGGGTAATCCCTCTAACTCATTGTTGGCCCAATCGAGAAAAGATTTTGGTACCAATAAGGAGTTGATGCGATCCGAGAAGGCAACGATCTGCCCCCGGAAGGTCTGCCCGCCTTTTTGACCCTCGCAACGCAATCCGATGAGCAGATTATAAGCGGTTTCCGTTGAAACCTGTGGCAGTCCGTAACTTGGCGCAAATACATTGTACATCTCTAGGAAATCGGAGGACATGATCAGTGGCACTAGGGGTTGACCGGGTTGCCAACTGAATCCGGGTGGCACCGTGTCGATGAATTCCGTTTCGAGCGCTTCCAGAAATATATCCGACGCAAAGGGGATTTGATCTCCCGCCATAGCCACCACTTCGAATCGGTTTGAGATCAGTGGAGCGGCTCCTTGAATGAAAGGTTGTTGACGAAGCGTATCCAAATCGGCCGGAAGGAACCGATTGTCCATTCCCATGTTCTGGTTGGTGATCTGTTTGGTAACGGAGATGTAATCAAATCCGTTTTTTCGAATGTTGGTTTGCTTGACCAGCGCTTGGATGTCGATGAATAATTGCTGAGACAACAACAATAGAAGTACGCCGATCCCCAGTCCCACATAGGAAAACCATTTGGAGGAGGATCGCTCACCGGTGAGCAACAAGGGGCGAATGATATGGAAGGATGGTTGCTTCATGCGAGTAGTCTCAGCAAGCGAGTGCTTGGATAGTTGGTCACAATCTCCAGGTCGGCCAATACAACGGCTGCACCTTTTCTTTCGGACTCTTCCAATATCAGTTCAAGTGCTTTTTGGGCGTTGTGATCGTCCAGGTGACTAAAGGGTTCGTCCAGTAAAATCCAACGGAACGGTTGCAGCAATGCCCGAATGATGGAGGCACGTTGTTGCTCTCCGTAGGAACAGAGTTTGGCCGGTGTATCGAGCCGGTGATGGATCCCTAATCGCTTCGCCCACTCCGTGATCGTGGGGCTCGGATGAAAATCGGTCAGTTGTCGTTTTAATTGAAAGTTCTCGCGAAGGGTCGGTTCCGGAAACAGACGCAGGTCCTGAAAGACGATGGCCAGTTTTTCGCGTCGCAGATCGGCCAACGAATCGGCATCCATGCTACGCAACGCAACCCCATCAAACAAGATCTGTCCGGTGTACTCTTTTCGTAATCCGTACAGAAAATGCGTCAGAGAGGTTTTGCCACTGCCCGATGGGGCCTGGATCTGGATCCGCTCGCCCGGCTCTACTTGCAGGGTCTTGAGCCACACGTCCGAGTGCTCGCATACGGAATCCTCGAAGTAAGTGGGTTTTATGCGCTCGATCTGGAGCATGGTAGATAAAAAACCACCGCCCCTGAGGTAGGAGCGGTGGTTAGTAGGATTGATTATTAATATTCTGGTGCTATGATAACAGTGCTATCGGGCGAATTGAATTCGTCCCATTCCTTTTTGCGACGCTCCTCGTCTTCTTTACTCAGCTTGGCAATTTGTCCCAGGTATTGATTGAGTGATTGCAAGCTATTGGTATTGGCATCGCCCAAGTTGATCTTGACCTGACTGATCGATGCGCCATTCTTGAACTCTCCGCCGGTCATAACCAGATCTTTCCAGAAGGGAATCGATAGATTGGCTACGGCTTTGCCCATGGGCTCATCACCGATCACAGCCAAGGCGGCTTTAATGAAGGAGCTGATGTTCACGAACAGACCCATCGGATGTCCTTTGATCTGGTCGATGAATGCATGATCGGTTTTCTTATTGGCATACGCTTTGATCTGCGCTGAGTCGCTACCGGCGAGGAACCATTTGTCTTTCAGTTCATACGGGATCTTGCTAAGCTCTTCCTGGCTCATACCGGAGGTGCCCGTAAGAATATTCTTGGCTACATCCATCATTTTTTGAAAAGCTGTTTTGTCCTTTACCTCAGCACCGAATATCAATTTTCCATCGGGCTCGCTAGTGAAAATGGTCTGTTCGTCATATCCGCCGAAGGATTGCTCCACTTTCTTGATGTTGAAGTCGGTGAGGGCGAAGAACAGATTCCCACCATTGGCCTTGATGAACTCATCTACGCTGAATCCGGATTGCTGCATGAAAGTGTTTACCAGCCCATCCACACCCAAGAGTGTGAAAAAGGCTTTCACTCCTTCCGTCGGATAATTCATGGCCACGGCTACGTTAACCTCACCGGCCGGTAAGTTTTGCAAGGAGGCAACATCGAAATTGGAAGCTTGGTATTTATCATACAGGGCTTCCAATTCCTTCCCCATATATCCTTTTGATTCCACATCGATGGAACCTTTGTTGAAATTGACGGTAGCGGTTGCAATATTGCCATCTACCAGGGAGCCTACTTTGGAAAGAGAGAGCAGGTTGCCCGCAAGGGAGTTGCCGTACATCTTTCCAACGTTGAACCAAAAGTGCACGTCTCCTTCGGTCTTGACCAGGTTTGAGAATTTGCTGTCGTTGCTGAGTTTCTGGCCAGATTTCAGGTTGAATAATTCTTGGGCGATCTGAATGAGGCTATCGGCCTTGAAAGAAAACGACTCTTCGAAGGGTGAATCATACAATGTGTCTGGCACAGGCGACGAATTGTTAGCTCCTCCGTTGAGTTCCCGCGCAAAATCGGATGCATCGCTCACGAGGAAGAGCCGATCTTTTGACCAGGAAAGGACCGTACTGCCTTTACCGATGAAACTTACGGCGCCACTCTTTTGGATCTTATCGTCTGTATTGGCTTTTTGAATGAGCGACTCAAACTGGGCGGCGTCTTTGAGTTTCCAGCTAAGGGCGGAATAACCGCCTTTGCCCCGGTTGGCAATAAAGATCCAGCCATCCGATTGGATGTCAATGCCTGACTTGGAAGGATCGTTCAACAAAGCTTTGCCAAGGGAATCTTCGTCAACCGCATCTTCGGTAGCGAGTTGGAACCATTGACTTTTTTTGATCTCAGACCAAGGGAGTTTTTCGCTGATGCTTTCCCCATTGATATGGAGCACGAACGCGGCATCGGCCGGGACCGGTGCATCGGCTTTGGATGAACAGGAAGAAAACGTTACCAAAAGGATCAGTAATGACCCGAGGTAGAAAAGGGATTGTTTCATTTGTTTGTTTTTAATATAGGTTGGGTTCAAAAGTTATATTCCATTAATTCGGCGTGCGACAATGTGCGCTGCTGGCCGGTCTGCAGGTTCTTCAATTGAATGGTTTGCGTCTTCCACTCCGTTTCACCGAGTATCGCTACGTAAGGGATACCTCTTTTTTCGGCGTATTTGAATTGCTTGTCGAACTTGGCCGTTTCCGGATACATATCAGCGGCAATGCCTTTTTTTCTTAATCCCTGAAGGAGGCCGAAGGTAACCTTTGATTCTGTTAGGCCCAGGTTAAAGAAAAGAACCTGCGGCGGCTGACTGATATCGGACGGGAACAGATTCAATTGTTCCATCACGTCATAGATCCTGTCCACGCCAAAGGAGATGCCCACTCCCGGTATATTCGGTACGCCGAAGAGTCCGGTCAGGTCGTCGTAACGCCCGCCTCCACCAATGCTGCCCATGGAAACCGATGCGGGGGCCTTTGCCTCAAAGATCATACCGGTGTAATAGTTCAATCCCCTGGCCAGTGTGGGATCGATGCTGTAGGAAACAGATTGGTCCTTCAAATAACCCATCCATTCCTGCATTGCCGCTATGCCGGCCGCCCCTTCTGATAAATGACCCAATAATTGATTCAGTTGTTCCAAAACAGAAACCGGTTCTCCCTCGATGGCCAGATACTGCTCGATCTTTGAGATAGCCTCTGCGGGAAGGGATCTCTGCTCCAGCTCCTGTTTTACTTTTTCCAGTCCGATCTTGTCCAACTTGTCGATGGCAACGGTGATCGGTACCAGCCATTCGGGGTTGCCGCAGTGGTCGGCCAATGCTGAGAGGATGGAACGGTGATTTACCTGTAACTGATATCCCGTCAATCCCAGCCGATCGAACACTTCCTGATACAGGCAGGACAATTCGGCCTCATAGATCAACGAACGACTTCCCACCACATCCGCATCGCACTGATAGAACTCGCGGTAACGGCCTTTCTGCGGACGATCGGCCCGCCATACCGGCTGTATCTGATAGCGCTTGAAGGGGAAACTAAGCTGACCCTGATTCATCGCCACGTATCGGGCAAACGGAATGGTCAGGTCGTATTTCAGTGCCCGTTCGGTGATATCGGTGCTGCTTTTTCCATTCAGGATCGTTTCAAATCCGGCCCGTACCTTAGATTCTTTCTCCGGGTTTTCCAGTCCGTTGTTCAAAATTTTGAAGATCAGCTTATCGCCTTCCTCGCCATATTTTCCCATGAGCGTTTCGAGATTTTCGAAAGCCGGGGTTTCCAAGGGCTGATAGCCATAACGCTGAAATGCGTTTCGAATGGTGTCGAGAATATGATTTCTCTTCCGAACCACATCTGGTCCGAAATCGCGGGTGCCGGCGGGTAAACTGGGTTTGCTCATGCTGGTTTCAGGTGATTGCGGATCAGCGCTGCACAAACACGATCGAGCAGCTCATACACCCGGTGAAAATCCGCTTCTGTTCCATAATAGGGGTCGGGCACATTTTCATGTTGACCCGGATTCAATTCATTCATCAGTAGTCGCACCTGATCGGGATCGAATCGATCGCCCAGGATCTGCTGAATACCCTGTTGCACATCGTTGGCAAGTGCGTAAATAATATCGAACCGCTCCGCATCCGCCCGTTCGATCTGACGGGCCCGCTGCGAACCGATGTCAATGCCATGATCAAGGGCAACCTTCTGCGAGTCGGGATGAGGAGCCGAACCGGCATGATAATTTAAGGTACCGGCACTGTCCACGGTCCAATCCAGTCCGGCCTCCTCAATGTGTTTACGCAGGATGCCTTCCGCGAGCGGACTTCGGCAAATATTCCCCAAACAAACCATCAGAATGCGCATGAAACAAAGGTACGTTTTCAGGTGGCTCAGGGAAATTCAAGTCTTCGGTATGCATATTGTCCCGGGCTTGCATCCTTTCTGAAAACCACCCACATGAGAAAACAGGAAAACAAGGCCTCCCTGCTCGAACTGGTGTTCGAGGGCCGAAACAAATCGTATGGTGCATACGTACTTCGACGCGATTATGATCAGCGGATGGGGACCGCTCTCGGGATCATGCTGTCGGGCATATTGGCCCTGTGTCTTTGGTATCAATTCCGGGGCACCCAACCAACTGATCAGGCGTCGGCACAAGCAGATCGTGAATGGATGAAATTTACTCAGGTAGAGGCCCAGCCACCCAAGCCTGTGATACCGGAGCCCGTTGCTGCCTCGGCAAAGACACCTGCCCCCAAGGTGGCCACTCAAAAATTTACCAGCACGATCGATATCAAACCAACCGTCAAAGACCCGATGCCCGCCAACGAGGTGTTGCAAACAGCCGCCGTTTCCACGGTAACACAGGCCGGTAAGGATCCGGGAGCCATTGCCCGTCCGGTCATCACTACCGGACAAACCGGTGGTGGAACCGCCGGAGATAATGGTGACCTTTCTGCTTTTCAGGCCGATGAAAGACAGCCTGCCTTTCCGGGTGGAGAAATGGCACTTCGGAATTTTTTGGCCACCCATCTGAATACACCTTCCTCCCTCGATGAAGGGGAACGCCGAACCGTCCGTATCCGATTCACCGTGCTCGCCGATGGTCGGGTGGATCAGTTCACGATCGAAGCCAGTGGGGGAGAGGAGTTCGACCGGGAGGTGATCCGGGTATGCAAGCGGATGCCTCGCTGGGTGCCCGGCTCCCAGAATGGCCAACATGTTTCGGTGCAATATGTACTGCCGGTGACCTTTCTCAGCACGGGCAGCTAAGAAAAATAACTAATTTGCCCGGCCCAAACCGGCCGACATGAATGAAATGAATTCAAAAAGTCCCGCTTCCCGATTTTCCCTAAGAGCCCTGGTCGATTATATCATGGGCGGGATCATCGGGTTGTTGGGACTCTTCTTTTTATTGCGTGGACAATTCCCATCCCTGCCCATGAATAAACACCTGGGCGAACCCGACATGACCGATTGGATGTTCGGCGGACTTTGTATCGTTTATTCCCTGTGGCGGATCATTCGGGGAAGAAGGAAAACCAGCGAGGTATGAGGTCATTTGATCTGCTGCTGATCGGCGCCTGGCTAGTCGGTTCTATTGGCTGTGGCCCTGCCACCAAGCAAGCCGTTCCCACCGACACGCCCGACCAAGGATCTGTCTGGATCAGTGCCGATGAGAGCTTCCGGCCCATTGTGGACGAATTGGTGCAGGTGTATCAGTCACATCATCCGCAAGCGACCCTCCGGGTTCAATACAAACCCGAGGCAGATTGTTTCAAGGACTTATTCGTGGATAGCATCCGACTGGTGATCGTTACCAGGAGGCCCAGCGCCGATGAAGAGAAATGGCTCACCGATTCCGTGGGGGGTATCACAAAGAGCCGGGCCGTGGCACGGGATGGCATCGCCGTGCTGGTGCATCCCTCTCAAACCAAGACCAACTGGACCCGATCCGAGCTGCGAGACGTCCTGTCCGGAAAAATTAGTAATTCTTTAATACCCGTGGTGGATGGGTTGAAAGCAACCTCCACGGTACGTTTTCTCATCGACTCTGTATTGAGGGGCGAACCCCCTTCACCCAAATTAATGGCAACCCGAGCCAGCCAAGGCGTGATCGAATATGTTGCCGAACATCCGGATGTGATCGGGTTCGTGGGTGTGAGTTGGATCGGTAACCGCGAAGATTCCGTTCAACGTGTGTGGCAGCCACGGGTGAAGATGCTTCACCTGGCAAACGATAAATTTCCTGAATATGTATCGGTCCCCGACCAGGTGAACGTATACACCCATTTATATCCGTTCACGCGTGACATCACCTACATCCTTCGGGAAAAGCATACCGGATTGGGAACGGGCTTTGCTCGTTTCATGGAATCGGAGATCGGGCAGCTGATCTTTAAACGAGCTTATTTAGCTCCTTTGTTAAAAGATTTTGGCTTTCGTCCTGTGAAATTACAGGACTGATCAAATCAATATATTTACACCAACAATCAGAAGATTATGAAGCGCTTGATCCTTGCACACCTACTTCCTGCCATTTTGATGGTTACATCCGCATTCTCACAATCGATCGAGGAGGGAAAAGAACACATCTTCGCGATGCGTGCGGCCTCGGCCATCGATCATTTTCAAAAAATCGTATCGGCGGCACCTTCCAATGCGGAGGCGGTGTACTGGTTGGGTCAATCGTACCTGGAAACGGATGAGCTGTTGGCCGATCGGCTCACGCAGGCCCGGAACGTGTATACAAGCGGACTAGCTGCCACCTCCAATGCGCCCCTGGTAAATGTTGGGATGGGTCATGTGGAATTGCTCGGCGGACAAACCGAATCTGCCCGTCAAAATTTTGAGGCCGCCTTACTGGCAACCAAGGATAAAAAAGGAAACAATAACCCCTTGATCGCCTATGCGATCGGTCGGGCCATTCACGATGCCGAGCAAGCTGATTATGCCTGGGGCGTACGATTGCTGGATGAGGCGGTGAAGGTTAACACCAAAAGTCCGGAGATGTGGGTACTGCTAGGCAACTTGCATCGCAAGGCCAATCCCGGCGAGAGCGGCAATCAGGCTTTCCTCTGCTACTCGGAGGCCATTCGATTGGATTCTGCACATGGAGCCGCTTATCTGAGACGTTCCCGGATGGCAGAAAAAGCGCAAGATTATGAACTGCAAAAATCGTTGCTGGATAAAGCGGTGGCCAAAAATCCACGCTTCTCCGCCGCGTATTACGATCTATACTATTACTTTCTGTACCGGTTAAAACTGCCGGAGGCGGAAGAGCAATTAATCAAATATATCGAGAGCAAACCTGTGAAAGAACTGCAGGATGAATTCCTGTATGCACAGCTGTGTTGGAAGAAGACCGACTATGATTGTGCCATTTCCAAGACCGAGAATCTGGTGGCTCAATTGGGGGCCATAGCCAAGCCCAAGTCATTTCGATTGTTGGCCGATGCGTATTATCAGCGGGGTCTGGTAGCGGCCAAGCGAGGCGATAATGGAGGTGCTGCGGGCGATTTTGCCAACGCCAAGAAAAACAGCGATGAGTTTTTCATTCGAAAAACGGCTGATGACTACATCTCATATGATCACAAGTTGCGTGCGGATATCTTGTCAAAGACAGGTGGTAACAAGCAAGAGATCTACGATAATTATGTGTCAGGCGCAGCCTTGGATACGGTAATGACCTCCAAACTGGATTTTCTGAAACAGGGACAAGCTTATTTCAAAGAAAATAAGATCCGCGACATGGAGGCCGCCATCATTGAGCAGATATTATTGGTCAAGCCGAAGCCAACCATCAACGATTATTTTGACCTTACGCTGGCATATTATTTCTCCAACCGCTACGATCGTTCCCGTGCCTCGGCGCAAAAAATGATCGAAAAATATCCACAGCAGGTATATGGTTACGAGTGGTCTTTCAATAACGCGATGGCTATTGACACCGTGCGGAAGGACAGTATTGCCGTGCCTGATGCGCTGAAGCTGAATGAATTCAGTGGCTCCGACACCACCAAGTTCCGGAAGCAATACATCAGTTCCACTCGATTCTTGGCATCTTATTACATCAACGAAACCAAGGACCGTGATCAGGCGTTGCTCTATTTCAAAAAATGGCTGGCGGTTGATCCGGCCAATGCGGCCACCATACAGAGTTACATCACACAGATCGAGCGGATGCCACCTACGCCCAAGCCGGCCGGACAAACACCCCCGAAAACCGGATCCGGTCCAAACCCCCGGCCGGAAGCCCGGAGGCCCTGACACCCGAATTAGGGACTTGGATCGCTGAAATATTGCCTTGGCCATCGTATTTTTGCGGCCGATTAACCGTATATGCGTCTATTCCTTTTGCAGCAATCCGCCGATACAACGGCCTCCTATTTTCCGCTTGCCTTGCAAGTGTTGATCGCGGTTGGTCTGGTTGCCTTTCTAATGGCCGCCACGCATTGGTTGGGGCCGAAGCGCCGCACCAGCGACAAACTCCAAAATTTCACGTCCGGTATCGACACCCATGGGGATGCGCGTCAGCCCATGGCCATCAAATATTTTTTAACGGCCATCCTCTTCGTGCTGTTTGATGTAGAGGTGATTTTCTTCTACCCCTACGCAGTGAACTTCCGTGAACTGGGATGGGATGGTTTTTGGGCCGTACTGCTTTTTGTCGGTTTCTTCCTTTGCGGATTCATCTATATCATTCGCAAGGGAGCGTTGAATTGGGAGGAATAATTTTCGATGAGGAAGCTTGCTTCCTCATCCTAACAATAAATCGGTTGGATCATGCCGCGTCCTGTTTCGTACAATCTGGTGCAAAAGCCCCTCGAGGCCGATCTGAGCATGGCCGAACTGCCCGATGGGCATATGGGGGAAGGATTTTTTGCGACTTCCCTAAGTAAAGTGGTGGGACTTGCCCGTAAAAATTCCATTTGGCCCCTGCCATTCGCTACCTCCTGCTGTGGCATCGAATTCATGGCCACCATGGGTTCCCATTATGACCTCTCCCGATTTGGATCGGAGCGGGTGGGATTCTCTCCCCGACAATGCGATCTGTTGATGGTGATGGGAACCATCGCCAAGAAAATGGGACCGGTGGTCAAACAAGTATACCTGCAAATGGCCGAACCTCGTTGGGTGATCGCCGTGGGCGCCTGTGCCAGCAGCGGCGGTATTTTCGACACCTATTCCGTTTTACAAGGGATTGATCAGGTCATTCCGGTTGATGTGTATGTGCCGGGTTGCCCGCCCCGGCCGGAAGCCATCATCGATGGCGTGATGCGCATTCAAGATTTGGTGGAGAAAGAGAGTATCCGTCGTCGCGACAGCGATCACTACCGCGCCTTACTGGAAAGCTATGGAATCCAATAAACAAGGAACATGATCCTCAGCAACGAATACATACAACAACGATTACAGGAGAAGTTCGGCGACCAGGTCGGTTCTTTTGAGGAGCCCTATGGTATGCTGACCTTCGAATCGCCGAAAGAGCTCAACCTGAAAGTGCTGACTTTCCTGTTCGACGACCCGCACCTTCAATTTCGTTTTCTGACCGACCTCACCGCCGTTCACTATCCCGATCAGCCGGGTCGGGAACTGGGTGTCGTTTATCACCTGCATAACCTGTCGGCCAATATCCGCATCCGATTCAAAGTTTTTACCGACATCCAATCACCTGACGTGTATACAGCCACCGGGTTGTTTGCCGCGGCCAATTGGATGGAGCGGGAATCGTACGATTTCTTCGGAGTGAATTTTGTAGGCCACCCGAAATTGAAACGGATTCTCAATGTGGACGAAATGGATTATTTCCCACTTCGCAAAGAATATCCCCTGGAAGATCAAACCCGCATAGATAAAGATGACGCGATGTTCGGTCGCGGCTAACGGATCCATATGAAGGAGCAACACATCAAACTTCCGGAAGGAAGCATCGAAAAGACCACCACCACCCTTAACCTGGGGCCCACCCATCCGGCCACACATGGGGTGATGCAAAATATCCTGGAGCTGGATGGAGAGCGCGTGGTCTCTACCGAACAAACCATCGGATACATTCATCGGGCATTCGAGAAACTGGCGGAACGACGCCCGCTATATCAGATCACCACGCTGACCGACCGACTCAATTATTGTTCTTCGCCCATCAACAATATGGGCTGGCACATTACCTGCGAAAAATTGCTGGGCGTTAAAACGCCCAAGCGGGTCGATTATCTCCGCGTCATCATCATGGAGCTGGCCCGCATCTCCGACCACCTGATCTGCAACTCCATCGTGGGTGTAGATGCCGGTGCCTACACCGGGTTTCTGTACGTGATGCAATACCGCGAACTGATCTATGAGATCTACGAAGAAGTATGCGGGGCTCGACTCACCACCAATATGGGCCGCATCGGTGGATTCGAACGCAACTTCAGCAACACGGCTTTCGAGAAGATCGAGAAATTTCTGAAGGAATATCCAACCGTGTTACAGGAGTTCGAAGACCTGTTCATCCGCAACCGAATATTCATGGATCGCACGCAAGGCACCGGCGGTATTTCGGCCGAGCGCGCCCTGAATTATGGTTTCACCGGACCCAATCTGCGCGCGGCCGGCGTCGATTATGACCTGCGTGTGCATCAACCGTACGCCAGCTATCAAGATTTCCAGTTCAATATTCCCGTAGGTGCCACCGGCGACAATTACGACCGTTGGCTGGTTCGTCAGCGCGAAATGTGGGAGAGTCTCAGCATCATCGATCAGGCGTATCGGAAAGTGCAGGATTTCAAAGGAGCAGAGGCTGAGGTCTATCATGCCGATGCACCAGCTTATTATCTGCCTGCCAAGTCTGATGTGTACACCAAGATGGAAGCGCTGATCTATCATTTCAAGATCGTAATGGGTGAAACAGAGATCCCGAAAGGGGAGGTGTACCATGCGGTGGAGGGAGGAAATGGTGAATTGGGATTTTATCTGGTCAGCGACGGAGGCCGCACGCCTTATCGCTTGCATTTCCGTCGCCCTTGTTTCGTGTACTATCAAGCATATGAAGAATTGATCAAAGGCTCCATGCTCAGTGATGCCATCATGACCATGAGTAGTTTAAATCTAATCGCCGGCGAGCTGGATGCCTAATAAATGAATCAACCTATGTCCGTTCAATTTTCAGATACCGCCCTTGCCGAAGTGAAACGACTGGTGGCGCGCTATCCCGAAGGGAAACACAAAAGCGCGTTGCTGCCCGTATTGCATTTGGCGCAGGAACAATTCGGTGGCTGGCTCAGCACCGAAACACTGGACTATGTCGCCTCGATCTTGCAATTGAACCCTATCGAAGTATACGAGGTCGCCACCTTCTACTCTATGTACAACCTGCAACCCGTGGGCAAGCATGTGTTTGAGGTTTGTCAGACCGGTCCCTGCATGCTCAACGGCAGCGATGAGATCATCGCCTACGTTCACGAGAAATTGGGCATTCGTCCGGGAGAGACCACGGCTGACGGTCTCTTCACATTGAAAACGGTGGAGTGTTTAGGTGCTTGTGGCTATGCACCGATGATGCAGATGGGAAAACATTATCGTGAACACCTGACCCGCGAGAAAGTGGATCAGATCATTGCTGAAAGCAGAAAGTAATCGCATGGGAAGAAAATTATTACTCGATAAAGCGCACGTAGAGAACATCCGTCTCTACAAAGTATACCGTCGCGAAGGAGGCTATCGAAGTGTGGAGAAGGCACTCAAATCCATGAGCCCCGATCAAGTGACGGAAGAAGTGAAGAAGAGCGGCTTGCGGGGTCGCGGGGGTGCCGGATTTCCTTCCGGAATGAAGTGGAGTTTCTTGGCCAAGCCCGAAGGAGTACCTCGTTATCTGGTCGTCAATGCCGATGAATCTGAGCCGGGTACTTTCAAGGATCGGTACCTGATGGAATTCATTCCGCATTTGCTGATCGAAGGAATGATCACTTCCTCTTATGCGCTGGGATCAAATAATTCATATATCTACATCCGCGGCGAGTATGCTTGGATCGTAGACATTCTGGAACAGGCGATCGCCGAGGCTCGCAACAACGGTTGGTTGGGAAAAAATATTCTGGGTAGCGGATTCGATTGTGATATCCACGTACAAAGAGGCGCAGGCGCATACATCTGCGGGGAAGAAACGGCCTTGCTCGAGTCATTGGAAGGCAAACGTGGCAATCCTCGCATCAAGCCACCCTTTCCGGCGGTAAAAGGTTTGTGGGGATGTCCGACCGTGGTAAACAACGTAGAGACCATCGCTGCCGTTGTTCCCATCATCAATGAAGGGGGAGAGGAGTATGCCAAGATCGGTATCGGTAAATCGACCGGAACCAAATTGATCTCTGCTTGCGGAAATATCAATAAGCCCGGGGTGTACGAGATCGACATGACCATCTCGGTAGAAGAATTCATTTATAGCGATGAGTATTGTGGTGGTATTCCGAACGGTCGCAAGTTGAAAGCCTGCATACCGGGCGGTTCTTCGGTGCCGATCCTGCCGGCGAACTTGTTATTGAAGACTGCCAAAGGAGAAACCCGCATGATGACCTATGAGAGTTTGGCAGATGGTGGATTTGCGACCGGTTCCATGATGGGATCCGGCGGATTCATTGTGATGGACGATCGTCAGTGCGTGGTTCGTCATACATACACATTGGCCCGCTTCTATCGCCACGAGAGTTGCGGACAATGCTCACCTTGTCGCGAAGGAACCGGTTGGATGGAAAAAATCCTTTGGAACATCGAAACCGGAAAAGGGAAGAGCAGTGATATTGATCTGCTTTGGGATATTCAGCGAAAGATCGAAGGAAATACGATTTGTCCACTGGGGGATGCAGCTGCTTGGCCGGTGGCCGCGGCGATCCGTCACTTCCGGGATGAATTCGAATGGCACGTTACGAATCCTGAGGAAGCACAAACGCGCAACTTTGGCTTGGCACATTATGCCGATCCATTGGTTGTGACCGCATAATGAAATGAATATGGCTGAACAAACGAGCAAACCCGCGAATCTGAAAGTCACCATCGACAACATCACCGTCGAAGTGGCGCCGGGTACCACTATTTTACAAGCCGCCCGTCAGATCGGAGGGGATGTAACTCCTCCTGCGATGTGTTATTACAGCAAGCTGGAAGGAAGCGGTGGTAAATGTCGTACTTGTCTGGTGGAGGTAGCGGCCGGTTCGGCAGCCGATCCCCGACCCATGCCCAAACTCGTCGCCTCTTGCCGCACGGGTGTGATGGATGGTATGGTGGTGAAGAATATCACCAGCGATCGGGTACAAGAGGCTCGCGCCGGTGTGGTGGAGTTTTTGCTTGTAAACCATCCGTTGGATTGTCCGGTTTGCGACCAGGCCGGCGAATGTCATTTGCAGGACCTCGGTTACGAGCATGGTAAAGAAGGAACACGCTACGAATTCAAGCGCCGCACGTTTGAGCCGGAAGATATTGGTCCCTACATCCAGTTGCACATGAACCGATGCATTCTCTGCTATCGGTGTACGTACGTTGCCGATCAGCTGACCGACAGTCGGGTGCATGGCGTGGTGGATCGCGGCGATCATGCCAACATATCGACTCATATATCCAAGGCCATCGACAATAATTTCTGTGGCAACATGATCGATGTTTGTCCGGTTGGAGCGCTGACCGATAAGACTTTCCGCTTCAAGAACCGTGTATGGTTCACCAAGCCGGTGGATGCGCATCGTGATTGTGATCAGTGCTGCGGCAAGGTCACTCTTTGGCAGCGCGGTGAGGACGTGCTACGCGTGACGGCCCGAAAGGATGAGTGGGGTGAAGTGAAATCTTACGACGGAAAAGCCGGTTGGATCTGCAATACTTGCCGGTTCGATAAAAAGAAAAGCAGTGATTGGACGATCGAAGGCCCCACCAACATCAATCGCCACTCCGTGATCGCACAAGGACATTACACCGGCTTGAAGAAGCCGACCGAAACCTTACCGGCCGTCATGGACGGACGCGATCCGAAATTGCTGATGGATATCCATTCGGTGAGTGAGGTGAATCGCGTAGATATCAGCGAATTGCCCGGCCCGGCCACCAGTGAAAACTTTAAAAAATGAGTCCGCACATGACTATGCTGGCTATCGATATTTGGTTCATCGTTGAGAAGGTTGCCCTGATCGCCACGATCATCGGGTTATCCTTTTTCATCGCCATGTACACCACCTATGCAGAGCGGAAAGTAGCTGCCTGGCTGCAAGACCGTCGAGGCCCCAACCGGGCAGGTCCCTTCGGGTTGTTTCAGCCACTGGCCGACGGCGGTAAATTATTTTTCAAGGAAGAGATCATTCCTCTTACTTCAAACCGTTTCTTGTTCATCCTCGGTCCGGCCTTGGCCATGATCACCGCGCTGATCACCAGTACCGTGATTCCCTGGGGGGCCAGTTACGTGGATGGCACCACTCACATTGCCTTGCAGGTGGCGGATGTGGACATGGGTATTTTGATCGTGTTCGGAATCGTGAGTGTGGGCGTGTACGGGATCATGATCGGTGGCTGGTCTTCCAACAATAAATTTTCCTTGCTGGCGGCCATCCGGGGTGCTTCTCAGATGGTTTCGTATGAGTTGCCGATGGGACTGGCCCTGATCGCTGTGTTATTGATGACGGGTTCGTTGAAGATGAGTGCCATCGTGAGCCATCAAATTCAGCATGGTTGGCATGTGCTTTATCAGCCGTTGGGCTTCATCATCTTTTTTGTTTGTGCCCTGGCCGAATGTAACCGCACACCCTTCGATCTGCCGGAAGCGGAGACTGAATTGAATTTCGGATATCATCAGGAGTACTCCTCCATGAAATTGGGATTCTATCTGTTCGCCGAGTATATCAATATGTTCATCAGCAGCGCCGTGATGGCCACTCTTTTCTTTGGCGGATACGATATCCCCTTTGTGGATGAAACGACCTGGGGCTTATCACCGCTGTTGTTCTCGCTGATGAGTTTTGCGGTATTGATGACCAAGATCCTGTTTTTCCTGTTCGTATTCATCTGGATCCGGTGGACAATCCCGCGTTTTCGTTACGATCAGCTGATGAACCTCGGCTGGAAGAAATTGATCCCCTTATCGCTGGTGAATATGTTGATCACGGTGGCCTTGACTTTATGGTTGAATAAATGAATGTAAACGGAATGGAAAATAATGTAAGACTGACCGATCGGGCGAAAGCCGTAGATCGTCGCCCCATGACGTTCTTGGAGAGTTTGTATCTCTGGAGTATCGCAAAGGGGATGGCGACCACGCTGAAGCATTTGTTTCGGAAAAAAGCAACGATCGAGTATCCCGAAGAGAAGCGTCCCTTCTCACCTGTCTTTCGCGGGTTGCATGTGTTGAACCGGGATGAGGAAGGAAGAGAGAATTGTACGGCTTGCGGACTTTGTGCCGTGGCTTGTCCGGCCGAGGCCATCACCATGGAAGCTGCGGAGCGTTTGCCCGGAGAGGATCATCTGTACCGGGAGGAGAAATATGCAGCGAAGTATGAGATCAATATGCTGCGTTGTATTTTTTGTGGCCTGTGTGAGGAGGCTTGTCCCAAGGACGCGATCTATCTCTCACAGACCTTTGCCCCGGCCAATTATGGCAGAAAAGGATTCATCTATAAAAAGGAAGAGTTATTGATCCCGCATCCGATTCAACAGCGCGAGGAATATGAAAAAGCACTGGGCGATCGTAAACCTGCCGTAAAGGCTTAATTGTCGAATATGAATGTGACCCCGTATATATTCTGGTTCCTGTCGGTCATGGCGCTGTTCAGCGCTTTAATGATGGTGACCAGTCGTAACCCGGTTTACAGTGTGCTTTGGCTGATCGGAACCTTTTTTGCGATCAGCGGGCATTATATTTTATTGAATGCGCAATTCCTGGCGGTGGTGAATATCATCGTATATGCGGGCGCCATCATGGTCTTATTCCTCTTTGTGATCATGCTCATGAATTTGAACCGGGAAACGGAGCCTCAGAAAAACCGACTGCTGAAACTGGTGGGCGTCCTGGCGGGCGGTTGCTTGTTATTGGTGCTGGTAGCGGCGCTGAAGGATGCCGAATTGAAATCACAACAGGCGATGGTGGGTGGTGGCTCCATCGGGCTGATAAAAGTATTGGGAAAAGAACTGTTCACCCGTTACGTAGTGCCGTTCGAGATCAGCAGTTTGCTGTTCTTGAGCGCTATGGTAGGAGCTGCCGTGATCGGAAAAAAAGAAAATCCTCAAACCTTAAAGTCCTGATCCCATGCCGATCAATTATTACCTGTTTTTATCATTGGCATTGTTCTCGATCGGAATGGTCGGGGTGCTCACGCGTCGGAATGCCATCATTATTTTTATGTGCATCGAGCTTATGCTGAACGCCGTGAACCTGTTGTTGGTGGCTTTTTCCAAGATGCATCACTTAAAGAATGTAGCACTCAATGCCACTGCCGGCACCGACGGACAACTCTTTGTATTCTTCATCATGGTCGTGGCTGCTGCGGAAGTGAGTGTTGGTCTTGCCATCATTGTGATGATGTATCGCAATATCCATTCGGTGGATATCCAATTCCTAAACCGACTTAAACACTAAAATATACCGATGGCTATGCTGTCTTTTCCGACTATTGTCTATCTGATCCCGTTGCTGCCGTTGGTGGGATTTCTTGTGAACGGGCTGGGGCGTAAATATCTGTCACATGGAGCCATTGCCTGGATCGGTTCCGGGGTGATGGCACTGGCCTTCATTGCCAGCGTGCTGGTATGTTGGAATCTGCCCTCCGGCGCACCCACGATCCTGACCGCCTTTGATTTTATCCGCATCGGAACATTGAAAATTCCCTTTGCCTTTCAATTGGATGCCTTATCCTCTTTATTTCTATTGATCATAACCGGTATAGGATTTCTGATCCATGTGTACTCGGCAGCGTACATGCACGAGGAATCGGCACCGCATTATGGGCGCTACTTCGCTTATTTGAATTTGTTTGTATTCTCGATGTTGTTGTTGGTCATGGGGGCGAACTATGTGATCTTATTCATGGGTTGGGAAGGGGTTGGTCTTTGTTCCTATCTGTTGATCGGTTATTGGTTCCGCAATCCGGCGTACAGCCAGGCGGCCAATAAAGCATTTGTGATGAACCGGGTAGGTGATCTGGCCTTCTTGATCGCCATCTTCTGGCTCATCGCTCGCACCGGTTCGGTCAGCTTTACCGATCTGCCACTGGCATTGGGTACGGCTGGACAATCGGCCAAGCTCACGGCCGGCGACATCACCGGTATCACCTTGTTACTCTTCATTGGTGCTACGGGCAAAAGTGCGCAGATACCGCTGTACACCTGGTTGCCGGATGCGATGGCGGGCCCCACGCCGGTATCGGCCCTTATCCATGCTGCTACGATGGTAACGGCTGGTATTTATATGATCGCCCGTAGCAATTTGTTATATGCGGCTGCGCCATTGGTGCTTACGATCATCGCTATCATCGGTATCACGACGGCGTTGTTGGCAGCGAGCATCGCCTTGCGACAAAACGATATCAAAAAAGTATTGGCCTATTCTACTGTCAGTCAGCTGGGATTCATGTTTCTGGCCTTGGGGTCGGGGGCGTACGTTGCGGCTGTGTTCCATGTAATGACACATGCCTTTTTCAAAGCGTTGTTGTTCTTGGGCAGCGGATCTGTGATCCACGCCATGGGAGGGGAGCAGGATATCCGCCGGATGGGGGGATTGAAAAAATCATTGCCCGTAACTTATTGGACATTCCTGATCGGTTGTGTTGCCATCGCCGGCATTTTTCCGTTCAGCGGATTCTTCTCCAAGGATGCTATTTTACTGAGTGCCTTTCTGAAAAGTCCCATTTTCTACGTCATTGCACTTTTCACCGCGTTGCTTACGGCCTTTTATATGTTCCGCTTGTTCTTCTTGACGTTTGGCGGTTCCTTCCGGGGCACAGCCGAGCAAAAAGCTCATTTGCACGAGAGCCCATTGGCCATGACATTGCCACTGATGATCCTGGCAGTGCTGTCCGTTGTTGGTGGCTGGGTGGGTATTCCGGAGGTCTTGATGCACGGGGGCGATCGGTTGGTGACTTTCCTGTCACCGGTGATCCCTGTGGTAGCGGGTCACAAAGTCTCCCATACGACGGAATTCCTATTAATGGGTCTTTCCTCCGGATTGGTGCTGCTCTCCATCTTCTTTGCCTGGAACAAATACAAACAATATCACGAAGAAGGATCATCGCATCCGCTGGTCCGATTGCTGGAGGGGAAATGGTATGTGGATGAGTTGTATCAGGCTGTGATCGTTCAGCCCATGCACCGATTTGCCGGATGGATCCGCTCTTTCATTGAGCCGAAGGTCGTGGACGGATTGGTACAGGGCCTAGGTCGAAGCGTTCGGTATTTGTCGCAGCAGGTTCGATTGATCCAAAATGGCCAGACCGGCAACTATGCCCTTTGGATGGTGATCGGCATAGTGGTGATCCTCAGTATTCAATTCTTTATTCGTAAATAATTCATTCGTGTCAAACCGTCGCACCGTATGATAGCACTACTTCTTGTTCTGATTCCATTACTTGGCGGAGGACTGACATTGTTTCTTCCGCGACCATCCCTGGTTCGTCCGGTGGCATTGTCGATGGCGTTACTTTCCTTGGCGGCCGTGTTGTTGGGGTTGACCCGATACGGACAAATGGAATGTTGGTCATTCGATTCGGAATGGATCCAGGCCATCGGAGCCCTTTTCACATTGAAGGGGGATGTATTGGCACGATGGATGAGTTTGCTGTCTGCTATTGGCGTATTGCTGGCCATATTGGGAAGCTGGGATACGGCCCGTCCCTCGTCGAATCGTTTTTACGGGTTGTTGTTGTGGATGCAGGCGGGGATGTCGATCGTGTTTTTATCTTCCGACGCGCTGTTGTTTTATTTTGGTTGGGAACTGGCACTGATCCCCGCATACTTTCTCAGTTCCATTTGGGGCGGAGAGAAACGGATCGAGGTCACCATTAAATTTTTCTTGTACACGTTTGCCGGATCCGTGCTGATGTTGATCGGATTGATCTATTTACATGGACTGACAGCGGATGGCAGTTTTCAATGGCAGTCATTTCGGAATCTGGAACTATCCGAGTCGAAGCAGGTGTGGTTGTTCTGGCTTTTCTTCCTGGCATTTGCCATCAAGGTGCCCATCTTTCCGCTGCACACCTGGCAGCCTGATGCCTACGAGCAGGCACCTACGCCGGTTACATTGCTCTTGAGTGGGGTAATGGTGAAAATGGGTGTGGTGGCCATGATCCGTTGGTTGCTTCCGATGATGGGGATAGGAGTATTCATTTGGAGTGATGTCGTGATCTGTTTATCTGTGGTAGGTATTATATATGCCTCGCTGATCGCCATACGTCAAGATGACCTCAAGCGTCTGATCGCCTATTCCTCCATCGCGCACATGGGACTTACCGTTGCGGCTTTGTTCTCGCTTTCCGGATACAGCAATAACAGCAATGTGGTCCTGCAATTTCACCAAGTGGGTTTTCAAGGCGTGCTGTTGCAACTGTTCAGTCATGGAGTGAATATCATGGGTATGTGGTTGCTGGCCGATCGGATCGAATCTCGCTTCGGAACGCACAAGCTTTCAGAACTGGGCGGCTTGGCCCGGACGGCCCCCACGTTCTCGATTTTCTTTCTGATCATTGCGCTTGCCAACATTGCCTTACCGCTTACCAATGTATTTCCGGGTGAGTTTCTTCAATTCAATGCCATCTTTCATGCACAGTCGCCCTACCGGGTTTTCTTCCTGGTGCTGTCCGGACTGGGTGTGATCCTGTCGGCTATTTATACATTGAATATGATCCGTCGGATCTTCTACGGCGAAACCAATTCGATTACGGAAAATGGTCTTCGTTTGTCGACTGCCGAGACCCTTGCCCTCACCGTAGTCGTTGCGCTTGTGCTGGTCTTTGGTATCTATCCGCAGGCGGCGTTGGATCTTACAAATGATTTTTCTTGGGAATACGTGAAATCGATCGATATCACTCGTTTCCTGGCCAAATAAAACAATTCCAAGTATGAACGTATTACTGCTGGCTGCTATTTGGGGGGTGTTGATGATGTTTCTGAGTGTGAGTGGCGCTTCCCGCCAAACGATACGGGTGATTGCTCAGATCGGGATGGGCCTGTTGTTTGTATCCACCGTTGCCGAGCTACAGGGGTTTGTGCTCTATGACCTGGAGGCTCCCAATTTTCTGGGGGTGGATCGGTATGGGTTGGTGATGTTGGCTGTTTTGAGTGCCTGTGGTCTTTTATATCTGTTGTTATCTGCCAGAGACATGGCCAACATAGGAACCGATTACAGTGAATATTTTTCGTTGATCTTTTTCATTTTCTGTGGTTTTGTGTTGGTGCTGTCCTTTACCTCGTTGTTGATGTTGTTTCTCGGCATTGAGATCGTTACGATCCCTTTATACATATTGACTGGGGCCGATAAACGCAACCTCAAAAGCAACGAAGCGTCTTTGAAGTATTTTTTGCTGGGTGCTTTTTCGACCGGACTCATGCTGATGGGGATCGCCTTGGTTTACGGAGCAAGAGGTGGCTTTTCCACGATCGAATTGGCAGGTGCCTCGGGGGTTCCCATGCAATTGCTGATCGGTGGCTTGTTTCTCATCTTTTTCTCGCTGGCCTTTAAGGTATCGGTTGCGCCTTTTCATTTCTGGACACCAGATGTATATGACGGGGCGCCCACAGTCTTTACTTCCTTTATGGCAACCTTGGTAAAGGTGGCTGCCTTTGCGGGGTTCATGCGATTGTTCGATCACAGCTTTACGGGGTTAAAACCCATTTGGCAGGTATGGGCCGGTTTGTTGGCTGTGCTGACCTTGGTTATAGGGAATATAACCGCGGTGTACCAGCAGAGTGTGAAACGTATGCTGGCCTATTCGAGCATTGCGCAGGCCGGATTCATGATGTTGGGTATATATGGTTTGGGTGGTACGGCCCGTGAGGGAATGGTCTTATATGCAGCTTCTTACTCGCTGGCAACCATTGGCATCTTTGCCGTATTGACGCGGATGGAGGATTACACGATTGAAGGTTTCAATGGGCTTGCCAAGCAGCAGCTATGGACGGCGGCCTTATTGGCTGTATTTCTGTTGTCGTTGGCCGGTATTCCGCTTACCGCAGGATTCTTGGCCAAGTTTTACATGTTGCAGGCGGCGTTGGAAGCCAGGTATGGTTTGGCGGTGGTGATCGTGGCGGTATTGATGGCTGTTGTTAGTGTCTATTATTATTTCCGCGTTCTGCAAGCCATGTTTTTCAAGGAAGCAACGGCGGAGGCTTCTTTTCCGGTTTTTTCGAAAAGGTTTGTTTGGGTACTGACCATCATCGCCCTTTTGATCATTTGGCTGGGCATACAACCGGGCAGCCTGCTTCGTTATCTTTACTTCTAAGATGCATTTTTCCGACATCGTATCGTTGGCCTTCCGCACCATTCGCGGAAACCGGTTGCGCACGGGCCTAACCGTTTCGATCATTGCTTTTGGGATCATGGCATTGATCGGCATCATCACGGCCATTCAGGCCATGAATCAAAAATTCAGCGAGAGCTTTTCGTCGATGGGAGCCAATGCCTTTTCGATCCGGTTCAAGGAGCGAAATATTCGTTTTGGCGGACGACCCCAGGACGGAGAGGTCAAGTTGACCCGAAAGGGGGACAGGAAAGAAAAAATTTCCAATCTGGATAAGTCCATCACTCGCGAGCAGGCGGAGGCATTTTTAGAGCGGTTCGATTTTCCGGCGGTGAAGAGCCTGTCTGTTTTCGGAAATCGGAATAATCTGATCTCCCGCGAGGAGCTGAAGACAAGTCCCAACGTAACGATGTTCGGCGGGGATGTTCACTACCTGGAACTGAACAATTACACCTTGATGGCCGGTCGGAATCTGGGTCGGGATGATATTCGCTATGGTAATAATGTTTGCATTTTGGGTTATGATGTGGCCGACAAGCTGTTTCGGGGAGGTGCCGGCTCGGCGGTGAACGGCGAGGTGCGGATCAACAGTATTCCGTACCGGGTGATCGGCGTGCTGGAGAG
This sequence comes from Bacteroidota bacterium, assembly GCA_046081925.1. Taxonomy (GTDB): domain Bacteria; phylum Bacteroidota; class Bacteroidia; order Chitinophagales; family Chitinophagaceae; genus JJ008. Next base: position 76,226 of record JBJTWV010000009.1, read on the forward strand.
CAAGGGCTCGAGTTTTGGATTCAGTCGCGACAATGTGGTGATCATTTCCTATTCAAATTTAGAGAGGGTATTTCCCTCTCAGTCCTCTTATGTGATCGCCGTCAAAACAGCCGACCTCATACAGGTAAATCCGGCTATGGGCGAGGCAGAGAGTGCCTTTCGGGCTATTCGAAAATTATCGGCTACGGAGGAAAGCAATTTTGTATTGGACCGAAGTGACAGCGTTGCCGAAACGGCCATGAATTCCCTTCGTTTTTTGACCATTTCCGCTACGGTGATCGGATTGATCACGCTAATCGGCGCCGCGATCGGTTTGATGAATATTATGCTAGTGTCCGTTTCTGAGCGAACCCGTGAGGTGGGTCTGATCAAGGCCATTGGCGGCAAATCAAAATTGGTCAGCCGTCAGTTTCTGACCGAGGCGATCCTCATCAGCCTGATGGGCGCCGCGTTCGGGATCTTGTTGGGCGTAGGGGTTGGAAACCTATTCTCTTTGGTATTGAATACCGGGTTTGTGGTACCCTGGAATTGGGTCCTTTATGGGATCGTCATTTGCACCCTGGTGGGGCTGATTGCCGGCATTTTTCCGGCGCTCAAGGCGGGTAAGCTTAACCCCATCGAGGCCCTTCGGTATGAGTGAATTGTCCACTTTTTCCCCCCTTCCGAATTAATTTTTTGGTGGCCCTATTTGGCAGGATAAAAAAATCTGTATTTTGTCGCTCGCCCCTGGGTTTTGCTCCCATAAAAAGGGGTTCCATCTAAATTATAAAACAAACGATCATGGCAGATTTGAACAAACCAACTGCAAAGACTTCAACCAAGGCCGCTCAGGCCAAGCAAGACGGCAACCTAATTTCTTGGCTTGCCCCCGTATTGTGTGTGATTGCCGGCTACTCACTGTGGCGCTTCGTTATGGGAGATGCCGCCGGTTTCAAAACCCCAGATTTGGCGGGCGGATTCTGGCCGGGCCACAAAGTTCCTAAAGATGCGTTCCACCGTATCTACGAGGGTGGTATCATTGTGCCGCTGTTGATCGGTATGTTCCTGATGGTGGTCGTTTTCTCCATCGAACGTTTGCTGACCATCCGTCGGGCCTTGGGTGGCGGATCCATTGCCAACTTCGTACGTCAGGTGCAGTTTCACCTGGCCAACAAGAACGTGGATGCAGCCATCGCTGAATGCGATAAGCAACGCGGATCGGTTGGAAATGTGATGAAAGCCGGATTGCGCCGTTATAAAGAAATGATCTCTGAGTCCGGTATGTCTACCGAACAGAAAGTGATTGCTATTCAAAAAGAAGTGGAAGAAGCCACCGCACTGGAACTTCCGATGCTTCAGAAAAACCTGGTGTTTTTGTCTACCATCACCTCCGTGGGTACTCTCGTGGCCCTGTTGGGTACGGTAATCGGTATGATCCGTTCCTTCGCCGCCTTGGGTGAGGAAGGAGGCGGTGGTGCCGCCGGTGACCTGGCCGTGGGTATCTCCGAGGCCTTGTACAACACCGCATTGGGTATCGGTACATCCGCCATCGCGTTGATCATGTACAACGTCTTCACCACGAAGATCGACTCGATCACACATGGCATCGATGAGTCTGGTTTCACCCTCACGCAAAGCTTTGCATCCCTCTATAAATAAGGGTGCAGGATTTTGTGCAAACAGAAACCTTTTTCATCTCATTTCTAAATTGTAGAACATGCCAAGTGTTAAGATAGCGAGGAAGAGTACGGATACAGACATGACGCCCTTCGTGGACATCGCGTTCCTGATCCTCTCCTTCTTCATCATGGCTACCAAGTTCAAGCCGCCGGATATCGTCGAGATCAAGACGCCCGGATCGGTCCTCTCCCAAAAGCTTCCCGAGAATAACGCGGTGATGATATCCTTCGACTCGACCAATCGGGTATTTTTCACCGTACTATCCGAAAAGGACCCGCAGAAGTATGCCGACATCATCAACGAGGTGAATACCGGACAAAATCTGGGACTAACCAAAACAGAGATCGACAACTTCCGTAACATCTACATGGTAGGTGTGCCCTTGGCGGGGGTGAAGCAATTGCTGGGTATGGATGCCAAGGCCGTCGAAAAAGTGATTCAGCCCGGTATACCGGTGGCCGATAGCGCCAATAACCAACTGTACTGGTGGGTTCGTGCGGCCAAGAATGCCTTCTCCGGTGAGAAGCTGAATTACCTGATCAAAGGGGACGCGAACTCCAAATACCCTGCCTTTGAGGCAGTCGTGGACGCGCTCAAACGGAACGAGGAATACAAGTATAACCTCATCACCACCCTGGACGGAGGCGAAGCGGCTCTCTACGAGGCGAATAAAGCCAAGAACAAATAACGTTAACCAAGAAAAGAATCTATCATGGCAAGTATTGATACCGGCGGAGATGGTGGCCAGAAAAAAGGCCCGGGCGTAAAGAAGGCCAAAAAGCTCTCCACCCGGGTGGACATGACACCCATGGTGGATCTTGGGTTTTTGCTCATCACATTCTTCGTATTTACCGCCACGATGAATGAGCCGACGACCCTGGATCTGAATATGCCCAAAGACATCAAGGACAAGAAGGAGCAAACGGAGGTAAAAGAATCCGGTGTTCTTAGCGTGATGCTCGGTAAGGAAAACGTGGTCTACTACTACGAAGGAAAATTGCTTGAAGATGGAAGCAATTTTAAGTCTACCGATTTCAAGGGCATCCGAGATGTGATCGTCAATAAGCGGAAGGAAGTCATGGGACGTTACCAAACGGATGCTGCCTGCGAGGCCAAGATGAAGCAAGAAGGCAAGCCGGTCAGCAATTGCGCCGACAAAGACTTCGTTGTCATCATCAAGCCCACAAAGGATGCCACGTACAAGAACACAGTTGATATTCTGGATGAGATGACCATCAATCAGGTTCGCACCTACGCCATGGTCAAGATCTTCGACACCGAATATGAACTGATCAAGAAAACAGAGGAGTTCAATAAAGCCGGAATCAGATGATGTCGGTGTGCAATTTGAACACCCTTTGCATCTTCTAACAAATCAATCGTATGGAACTAAGTAAAATATTATCCGCCGACATCCTGGACATCGTTTTTGAAGGCCGGAACAAGGACTATGGCGCCTATCTGTTGCGTCGTACCTATTCCAAGCGGATTCGGGTTGCCTTGATCGCTACCATTGCCGCGGTTGGTCTCTTACTGCTTCTGTTCTTCCTTACCAAAGGAGATGGAAGCGACGGATCCAATATCAAGCAAACCGAAATGACCATCCAAGAGGTCAAGCAGGAGGAGAAAAAAGAGATTCCGCCGCCGCCGCCGCCGCCACCACCAAAACAAGAGCCACCTAAGGTGGAGATGAAGCAGTTCACCCCGCCCATCATCAAAAAGGATGAGGAAGTGGAGAAGCCACCACCCCCACAAGAAGAACTCAAAGAAGCCAAGATCGACGTGGTGAACCAAGAGGGTATCAAAGACGAAGGCATCGTGCAACCCGTTGTAGATGGCGGTACCCAGATCGTGGAGGAGAAGCAAGTGGAAGATGAGAACCAGATCTTTGAAAAAGTAGAGATCGAAGCGTCTTTCCCCGGTGGTGAAGCCAAATGGCGTCAATACCTGGAGCGTAACCTCTCCACGTTCAACCCCGCCGACGAAGGAGCCCCCGCCGGTACCTATACAACCTACGTGCAATTCGTAGTGGATAAGGAAGGTAACATCAGCGACGTAAGGGCCCTCACCAACCACGGCTACGGAATGGAAGATGCGGCCGTTAAGGTCATCAAAAAAGGACCCAAGTGGAGCCCCGCTATTCAGAACCAACGTCAGGTAAAAGCCTATCGGAAGCAGCCCATCACCTTCCGCGTGGAAGAACAATAATCTATCCGATCGTATTTAGTAAATCCCCTCCTTCCCGAGGGGATTTTTTATTGGGTTACCTTCGCACCATGCAAAACGCTTCCTGGAAGGATACCATTGTAGCCCTGGCCACGCCCATAGGACCGGGGGCCATCGGCATCATTCGGTTGAGTGGGGCGCTTGCCTGGGAAATTGCCAATGAACTCTTTCCCTCCAAAGATCTATCCAAGCAGGCTCCGAATACATTGCATGTTGGCATGCTAATCCACCAGGGGGCTGAGCTGGATGAGGCCGTCGTTTCGTTATACAAGTCACCACGTTCCTATACCGGCGAGGATGTAGTGGAGATATCCTGTCATGGATCCGGAATTGTATTGCAATCCGTCCTCCATGCCTGCATGCAGCTGGGCGCCCGATCGGCCAAGCCGGGAGAATTTACCCAGCGAGCATTTTTGAATGGGAAGATGGATCTGACACAGGCCGAAGCCGTGGCCGATCTGATAGCCTCGCAAACACAAGCTTCCCAACGTACCGCCTTGCATGCCCTTCGGGGCGGATTTTCGACCGATCTGAAGCAGTTAAGAGAACAACTCATTCAGTTCTCTGCTCTGATCGAACTGGAGTTGGATTTTTCGCAAGAGGACGTCACGTTTGCCGATCGGTCGCAATTACGCGCCCTCATCGATACATTGAAGAGGGAAACTCGCAGCCTGCTCGACTCCTTTCTGCTGGGAAATGTTATCAAGCAGGGCGTCAGCGTAGCCATCGTAGGAAAACCCAATGCGGGTAAGTCCACCTTGCTGAACGCGTTACTGAATGAAAATCGCGCCATCGTCAGCGATATTCCGGGCACCACGCGAGATACGATCGAAGAGTGTATACAGATCGATGGCATTCTGTTTCGTTTCATTGATACCGCCGGTATCCGTTCCGATGCCACCGATGTGATCGAGGCGGCAGGCATTGCCCGAAGCCAGGAAAAGATCCAAAGTGCTGACTGGGTCATTTACATGTTCGATGCGCGAGATGGAGCCAGGGAGGCCATCGAATGGGGTGAACAAGCCAGTAAAGCCGGACTGAATTTTCTGCTGGTATCCAATAAGGCGGACCTGGTAGCCGAGTCATTATCAAATCAAGCAATCTCCATTTCCGCGTTGCATAGAAACGGGCTGGATCAACTGAAGCAAACATTGTTTGAGAAAGTGGTGGGTGGAAAAACATTGCCCGATACGACGTTGGTGACCAATGTTCGTCACCGGGAGGCTTTGCAACAGTTACTGTCCGCCTTGCAGGACATGGAAGACGGAATGAACGCCAATATTTCCGGAGATCTCTTGGCACTGGATATTCGCCGGGGCTTGCAATACCTGGGTGAGATAACGGGTGAGATCACCCACGAGGATCAGTTGGACTATATTTTCAGTAAGTTTTGTATCGGGAAATAAAAGACATTTTCTTAAATGTGCGAGGAAGTATGCATGTTCTTCTTCGTATATTGTAGATACCTAAAATATGTTTATGAGGAAAAGACTTTTTTTACCGCCTTTTTATTGGGTTATGGTTTTGTGCTTCTTGCGCAAACCTTAACGATTTTTTCTACTGGAAAATCGAACAGCGGTACTTTATATGGTTTGAAGAATAAGCAGGGGGAAGTGGTGGTTCCTGCCACTTATAGTGAACTTACTTGGCGGAGTGGTCTTTATCAAGGCCGATTGAATTACCGATTTGTATTATTGGTCTCTGATGGAAACTTGTTGACTAAAGAGGGATATGGCTATATGCAGTTTCCGGTTAATGACGATAAAATGGGTGTATTGATTATGGTCCAAAACGGAGACCGTTATGGCTATCTGACTCGGAAGGGCGAGGTGGCAGTGCCGTTGGATCTGGAGGATGCCACTGCGTTTAGTTGGGGTTTTGCCGTGGTGAAACGAAATGGTCTATATGGGATGATCAACAACACTGGCAAGGCCATCATTTCATACATGTATGAAAAAATTAAGGAGGTAGATAAAAAGCATTTTCTGGGGACTAAGGACGGGAAAAGTCATTTGCTCACTAGTAGCGGTGAGACGTTGATTATCACCACGCTCTATGATTTCATTTTTCCGCCTTATCGCAATTGTCTCATGGTTGTAAAAAATAATAAATATGGGATCATTGACATGAGTGGTAAGGAGATATTGCCGGTTACGTTTAATAAGGCGTATGTCCTTTCTCGTTCTTTCCTTTTTGCACACAGTGACGGCTTTCAATATGGGTATACCGCTACTGGAACACTTTTGTTCAAACGCAAACACGAACGTTCCGAGTTCATAAGCTTTCAGCACCCGATAGCCTTCACAGAAGCTGGCTTATGGGGGTTTTACGATACGTTGGGAAATGTCGCAATCCGACCACAATTCAACGATTTTGATATTTTAAATAGACAGTTTCTTAAAGTTCAATAGGATGGCCACTACGGGATTATACGTGCCGATGGTAAAATTATTGTGCCGACGCTCTACAAACTATTGGAGGTAGACCAATCCGGCTTGTTTGTTTCGTTGGTTCAATTTAAATCTCTCTTCTATGGGTTGCTCGGTTCCGATGGAAATCCGATCACACCTGAGCAATATATTTTTATGGGATTGATATTTAATTCGATTGACGATCAGTTGGATTTTTACAAAAAATTCGGCCCTTTTAAGATCCCTATCACTCTTGATATTTCAAAACTCCCGAAGGAGCAAAAATTTGATTACATGGATAGAACGCAGGAATTCTTCGAGCTAATAAGAAAAGAATATAATACCGGCTTCGTGCTTGGTAAGGAAGGTATGATTCCGGCTCTTTTATGGGGGAAATGGGGTTATGTAGGTAATGATGGTAAGGTGGTCATCCCTTTTGAGTATGATCTGGTTACTCATTTTATTAATGGACGGGCAGAGGTCTTAAAAGGGAATGATCGATATTTCATCGATAAGTCTGGTAAGAAACTGAATCCTTGATCAATCAACTATGACCGTAAGCGTTCGTTATCAAATAAATCCGAACCAATGCCCTTTTAAATTGTTTTGATACAAAGCGATTTCCGCGATGTATCTGCTGCAGCTTTCTGATTTGGACCTTCTGGAAATGGATACCCGTAAACGGGCGGCCTTTATGAATTCCCTGACCGGATTCAAGAGTGCTTCCTTGATCGGTACGGCGGATCAGCAGGGCAATACGAACCTGGCGATTTTCAGTTCGGTCACGCACCTGGGTTCTAACCCCGCACTCATCGGATTTGTGAATAGACCCGATACCGCGGAGCGGCATACATTGGAAAACATATTGGCCACCAAACAGTATACCATCAACCATATCCATTCGGATATGATCGAGCCGGCACATCAAACCTCCGCCCGGTATCCGAAGGAAGTCTCCGAATTCGAGGCGGTCGGACTTACCCCGGAATTCCAGGTTGGTTGCACGGCTCCGTTCGTCAAAGAAAGCCGCATCAAATACAGGATGGAATATGCGGAGCATCATCCCCTTCACATCAATGGAACTATCTTGGTGATCGGAAAGGTCATTTCCATTGTTTTCCCAGCTGATTGTATGGCGCCCGATGGATCCATTGAGATCGAACGGGCCGGTACGGTCGCGATTTCCGGATTGGATCGTTATCACGCAACCCGGCAATTGGCCCGGTTCTCCTACGCAAAACTCGATAAATAGCCTACCCTTCTGCCCAATGAGTAATCCTTCATTTTCAGTAGCGGATAAGGACCGGATCATTCAAATGGCCTGGGAGGATCGAACGCCCTTCGAAGCCATTGAATTTCAGTTTGGCCTAAAAGAAAAAGAAGTGATCGATTTTATGCGTGATCATTCACAGCCATCGAGCTTTCGCATGTGGCGTAAACGGATGAACAGAAGAGTGACCAAGCATCGTTTTTTACGGGAAAAATCCGTCAGTCGTTTTAAATGTACGCGTCAGCGAGAGAGCGGGAATAAAATCTCGAAAAGATGAGTTACGTATAGCTACTCTTTATTCTGTAGTTGGATTTCATAGTACGTGTCCCCATCATCATCCTTGCCCGAATAGATTAGGATTTCCCAATTCCCCTTGGCATATTTTTTCGCAAGGGACCCTTCAAAGTCATCAGATGAAATGTGTTTGAATGCTTTTGCGTTCAGTTGCCCCTTAAAGGTTAAATACTCGGGAGTATTATAGGTTTGCATGTTTACGGCTTTGCCATGTGAGTAGAACCGGGTATATAATTTAATGAACTTAGTATTTACACCAACACCCTTATCGAACAATAAGCCATACCTGTTTTCATCTTCAACAATTTTATTGAAGCTATATCCTTTTCGCAAGGCAAAACTTTCAAATTGGTCGAGATCCATTTTGTTTACGGCGAACATTTCGTTCAGCGATAACTGTGCCTGACTATTACTCCCACTTATTAATAGGGCAATGAAAAAGAATAATTTTCTGATCATGAATCTTGATTTATTATGTATGAAACATATAAACGCCAAAAATTCTATTTTAATACGGCATTCTTTTTACCTGTCCGTGACGGGTTTTGCTATTTAACCCTGACAATTTGCTAACTTAACAAAAATAATTCCCATTCTCATCATTTGAAAAATTGTCCCCTCTATACAGGCGAATGATCATCTAAAAAAGATACTATCCATACTACCCTCATCATACCGGCCTGGCAGGAAAATCTGGATGCAAAGCTTGCGAATCTTCTTTCCCTGGAAGTGACTCCTCAATCCCTTTACGTGATCTTTGTGTCCGATCGAGCCCGCGCCGTATTGCCGGAATTTTCTGTCCGTGGTATAGAAATAACCTGGATAGAAGAGCCTGTTCGTCGGGGTAAGCCATCAGCCATCAATGCGGCCATGGCCTTGGTTAAGACGCCCGTTGTGATTTTTCATGATGCCAATACAGAGCTGCATCCGAATTCGATCAACGAGGTTTGTATCCCTTTTTCCAATTCCGCAGTCGGGGGAGTAGCCGGTGAGAAACGTGTACGCATCGATTCCCATACGCCTGCTGCGCTGGAGGGTTTATATTGGCGATATGAATCGGCCTGGAAGAAGCGAGATGCGCAATTCTTCAGCGTGGTAGGAGGGGCCGGTGAATTGTTTGCGATGCGGACAGTATTATTTGACCCGTTACCCGAAGATTGTTTGCTCGACGATCTCGAGCTATCTTGGCAGGTGATTCAAAAAGGGTGCCGGATCGCGTATGCAGCTTCGGCCATCACCACGGAAAATCCCTCAAGCGATCTACGGGAAGAGTCCAATCGAAAGATCCGGATCGCCGCCGGCGCCTATCAATTTCTCGATAGACATTCACTGCTCTCTATTTTTCGCGTCTCCGTTCGGTACGGGATACAATTCCTAATCCGAAAATGGCTGCGTTGGGTGGCCTGGCCAATCCTTACACTGCTTATGCCACCCGCCCTGTTCGCATTTGCATATTATTTTCCCACGGATGCCTGCGTTCGATGGCTTTTCTATTGCATGGGAGGGATTTACGGGCTGGCCTTGGTGGGGGGATTGCTTTCCCTTAGTAAGGTTCGGGTGGGATGGTTGGGGCTTCCTTTCTATTTTCTGTTTGTTCAGTATTGTCAGGTACGGGGATGGCTTCGGTATAGATTCGGAAAATCCACGGTACGATGGGAAAAGTCCGACCGCTCTTCTGGTGGTCAACAGCAATAGCTCGTTACTTTTGCCAAAATCCGACACATCGCCTCCGATCATTCCATATTGTCCTCTTCCATCGAATTCCTGAAGGGCGTAGGTCCGCTGCGAGCAGATCTGCTTAAAAAGGAGTTGGGACTTCATACGTTTTACGATCTTTTGCAGCACTATCCCTACCGGCACATCGACCGAACCAAACTCCATTCGATCGCCGAGCTGAATCCACAAATGGAATTTGCACAAGTGTCGGGACAGATCATCGCTTTCGAGGTGATCGGACAAAAGGCGGGGCGTCGATTGGTGGCGCAGCTAAAAGATGGTAGCGGAGCGCTTGAATTGGCTTGGTTTCAAGGGCATAACTGGGTGCAAAAAATGTTACAGATCGGAAGGCCCTGTTTAGTGTATGGTCGGGTTAGTTTTTTCAATGGTCGCCCGCAAATGGTGCATCCGGAACTGGAATGGATCGATCCCGATCAACCCGTGATCCGTAATTTTTTGGAACCCATTTATTCCACCACCGAGAAATTGAAAGCAAAAGGGCTGGGGGGTAAGGCCATCGGCAAACTCACTCGGCAGTTGTTGGCGCAGATACGGTCGGGTGATCTGCCGGAGAACTTGCCCGCGACTTTGTTGAATCAGCAGGGATTGATCTCCCGTTGGGAGGCCTTCCATCAGATCCACTTTCCTGTCAATGGGTCTCAATTCGAAGCCGCGGTGCATCGGATCAAGTTCGAGGAATTGTTTCTGTCTCAGTTGAGAATGAATTTGCTTCGCTCACAGCGTCATCGGTACTCCAAAGGCATCGTATTCGATAAAGTGGGTGAGCGGTTCAATACATTTTACAACGAGCACCTGCCGTTTGAATTGACCGGCGCCCAAAAGCGAGTGATCAAGGAGATACGTTCCGATCTGGGAGGCGGACGTCAGATGAATCGGCTCTTGCAAGGTGATGTGGGAAGCGGGAAAACCATGGTGGCGATACTAGTGATGTTACTGGCGATCGATAATGGCCATCAGGCCTGTTTAATGGCACCAACCGAAATTTTATCCAGACAACACTTCGATACCATCCAGCCCCTTTTGGAAAAAGTGGGTGTTCGCGTTGGCTTGCTGACAGGCTCGATCAAATCGGCCGAACGGAAAAAGACCCTCGCGGCTGTATTATCAGGTGAAATATCCATTCTGATCGGAACGCATGCATTGATCGAGGATGCGGTACAATTTCAGCAACTTGGACTGGCGATCATCGACGAACAACATCGGTTTGGTGTGGCACAACGGGCGCAGTTGCAGAAAAAGGGAGTTCACCCTCCGCACGTATTGGTGATGACCGCCACACCGATTCCCAGAACCCTGGCCATGACCGCTTATGGCGATCTGGATTATTCGGTGATCGATGAATTGCCCCCGGGGCGTCAGCCCATCAAGACGGTCCACCGGTTTGAAAATCGCCGGATCCAGGTGATGGAGTTCGTTCGCAGTGAGATCGATAAGGGAAGGCAGGTCTATATCATTTTCCCACTCATTGAAGAGAGCGCGAAGTTGGATTACGAAAATTTGATGAAGGGGTATGAGCAAGTGAAATCGTGGTTGCCGGAGCCGCAATACTGGATCAGTATGGTGCATGGCAAACAACCTGCGGAGATGAAAGAGACCAACATGAAGCGTTTTGTGGATGGCGATACACAGATCATGGTATCTACCACGGTGATCGAGGTGGGGGTCAACGTCCCCAACGCAACTGTGATGATGATCGAGAGTGCTGAAAAGTTCGGGTTGTCTCAATTGCATCAGCTGCGCGGTCGGGTTGGCCGGGGCGGCGAGCAGAGTTATTGCATTTTGATGACCGGCTCCCAGCTGGGAGTAGATGCACGGGAGCGGATCTCGATCATGACTGCCACTAATAATGGTTTTGAGATCGCCGAAAAAGACCTGGCCTTGCGGGGCCCCGGCGATATTGAAGGTACCCGTCAAAGCGGGGCCTTGAACCTGAAATTGGCGAATTTGATACAGGACCGGGAGCTACTTCTGAAAGCGCAGTCGGCAGCGATAGAACTGGCGGAGCGGGATCCGGATCTTTCTTCCCCCCCGCACGCCGCATTACGGCAATTTCTGTCTCAGCGGGTCGGACCTATCCGGTGGAGTCGGATCGCCTAGTCCTGACTCCGATCAACCCTGCCTTAACAGATTCTTACCAACTTTATCCGGCAATTTTCGTTTAATTTATACCGGATGCGCTCACCGTTCATACTATCGATACTTTGTCTGTTGCTGGCTAATACAGTGCTGGCCCAGCCCGCCATTCCATTCGTGGAAAATAAAGGGCAGTGGGATCCTCGGGTGCTCTATCGCGGCGAGGTCAGCAATGGATATGTCTATTTACGAAACAGTGGCTTAACCATATTGCGACAGGATCCGAGCGATCTGTACAAATTAGCTGAACGCAAACATGGTATCGATGCACAAGGACGTTCTATCCCAAAAGAGGCACCATTAACCATACGGTCACATGCCTGGCATGTGGACTTTGTAGGCTCAAATCCCTCCGCATTCGTACAGGCTGACAAGTCATTGGGCGGCGTTTCAAATTATTTCATCGGAAACGATGCTGACAAGTGGGCCGGCGGATGTCGCAGTTTTCAGGCCGTAACGGTCAGTAATATTTATCCAAACATCGATCTGCGGTATTACACCGATTTAGGTGTCTTGAAATACGATCTAGTGGTTCATCCAGGTGGCGACCCGAATCAGATCGAACTGCAGTATGATGGGGTGGATGATCTATCGGTAAAGGACCGAGAGCTTTCTATTCAAACCTCCTTGGGGGAATTCAAGGAAGGATCGCCTTACACCTATCAGGCCGGTGAATCGGGTCGGCAATCGATCCGCTCCGCCTATCAGGTAAATGGGAATCGGGTCCGTTTTCAGATCAAACAGTACGATCGTAGTAAAACACTGGTCATTGATCCATCGATCGTATTCTGCTCCTTCACCGGTAGTTCAAACGATAACTGGGGCTTCACGGCTACCTATGGTCCGGATGGCAGTTTCTTCGGAGGTGGGGTTGTCTTTGACACCGGCGGTAGTTTTCCCACATCCACAGGCGCCTACCAAACAACCTACACCAGTAGTCCATTCGAGATGTGTATCGTGAAACTCACCCCGAATGGTTCCAATCGGGTATACGCTACCTACATTGGCGGAAATGGGGAGGATCAGCCGCACAGTTTGGTAGTCGATGGTCAGGGAAATCTGTATTTAGCCGGTCGAACCAATTCATCCAATTATCCCGTCGTAAACAATGGTTCATTGGCAGGAAGTGGTTTTGATATTGTAGTCACCAAGCTCAACGCGGCGGGTTCGGCTTTACTCGGTTCCAGGCGTATCGGTGGTTCGGGCGATGATGGCGTCAATATCAGTACGGTCAGGGGTAGTAGCATTTCCTTGCAACGGAATTATGGAGATGATGGCAGAAGCGAGATCATTTTGGATGGTGGCGGAAATGTATATGTGGCATCCTCTACCCAGTCCAACAATTTTCCTGTAACAGCCGGTTCCTTTCAAACAACCTTCGGCGGCGATACACAGGATGGGGTAGTATTGAAATGGTCTTCGAACTTGAGCAGTTTACAATTTGCCAGTTATTTGGGCGGCAATGGAAACGATGCCGCGTATGTTCTGTCGATCAATCCGCTCAATAGTAATATTTATGTAGCTGGCGGAACGGAGAGTTCCAATCTGTTGCCAGGTACGCATACCGGAACCGTTGGCACCACCTTGGGTGGCACCATTGACGGATTTGTTGCTATCATCAACAACAGTGGGAGTGCCGTTGTCAAGAGTGCCTATATAGGCACGTCGGGTATCGATCAGGTTTTTGGTGTTCAATTCGACACCAAGGGGTTCCCGTATTTAATGGGGCAGACCACGGGCAACTGGCCCATTCAAAATGCCGTGTACAATAATCCGGCAGGTAAGCAATTCATTGTCAAATTGCAACCCGACCTCTCCGCGTATATCTATTCAACGGCTTTTGGATCGGGTGCGGCCACACCCAATATTTCACCGATCGCTTTTCTGGTCGATCGCTGCGAGAATGTGTACATATCCGGCTGGGGAGGTTTCTTCGTCAATACCAATGGATACAACAGCGCGGGTACGAACGGATTGCCGGTCACGGCCAATGCCTTCAAATCCGTAACCGACGGGAAGGATCTTTATTTCATCGTTATTAAACGAAATGCGGCATCACTTTTGTTCGGTAGCTTTTTTGGCGAAAATAACCGGGCAGGCGAAGGATGCGATCACGTGGATGGTGGTACCAGTCGTTTCGATCGGGAAGGGGTGATCTATCAGGCCATCTGTGGCAATTGCAAGGCATTGAGTTTGCCACCCTTGCCGACATACCCAACCACTATTGGCGCTTGGTCAACCACCAATAATGCCACGGGGGGGGGACAATGCAACCTCACCATGCTCAAGATCGATATGGATCTGGCAGGTATTCGCGCATCGGTACAATCCAGCATCAATGGCGTGCCAAGAGACACAGCGGGTTGCGTGCCACTGATCGTTGATTTTAAGGACACCATCGCCAATGGCGTGTTTTATGAATGGAGTTTTGGCGATGGTTCTGCTCAAATCGTGACCAATACGCCAAACGCATCGTATCAATTTCAAAATGCCGGCCTGTACAACGTGATGCTGGTGGCGGTGGATTCGGCCAGTTGCAATATCCGTGATACAGCCTATATGCAGATCCGGGTGAGCGATCTGAAAGCAACGGTTGGCTTTCAGCCGGTCAAGTTGCCTCCCTGCGGACAATTCAATTATCGTTTTGATAATACCTCTGTTCCGCCTGCGCCCAGGCCCTTCAGCGGACAATCCTTCCAATGGGACTTTGGTGACGGATCGCCTCGGGTGACTACGGGTTCAGCACCTGCCTTTCATACCTTCCCGGCACCCGGCACGTACAATGTGAAATTGATCTTGGTTGATACTGGCTACTGTAACGGTCCCGATTCATTGATCATACCGGTGAGCGTTGCCACAAACGTGCGTGCCTCCTTCAGTACACCTTCGGAGGGATGCAGACCTTATCAAGCCGTGTTCACGAACAATTCGATCTCCGGACAAACGTATTCATGGGATTTTGGAGATGGAGCTACCTCTGCTTTACCAAGTCCGACACACGTATACAATAACCCGGGGCTTTATAATGTTGTGCTGTTGGTTGCCAATCCAAACACTTGTAATTCCACCGATACCGCTCGATTCACCATACGCGTGCTCGATGCTCCTATTGCCTCCTTTGGTTTCAGCCCGGTGCAGCCGCTGGCCAATACCCCCACCACATTCACGAACAATTCGAGTATAGATGCCGTGCGCTTTCGATGGGATTTTGGCGATGGTGATTCGCTGATCACCACGTCGCGTACACCGGTGGTGCATCAATATCGTGCCACGGGTCAGTTCCAGGCCTGTCTGACTGCATACAATTCACTGGGATGCCCGCGTCAAATTTGTCAATCGGTGCAAGCATTGGTACAACCTGCCATTGACGTGCCAACTGCCTTTACACCGCAGCGTGGGGATGCGAATGCCATATTATATGTGAGAGGCTATGGGATCTCTACCTTGAAGTTCACCATTTGGAATCGGTGGGGGCAAAAAGTTTTCGAAACAAATGACCTGAATATTGGATGGGATGGGACTTTCAAAGGAGCGATGCAGCCGATGGATGTATATGTATACACCTTGAGTGCCACTTTCTTTGATGGAGTGGAGGTGAGTAAAAAAGGAGATATAACGTTGATCCGATGATCAAATCGATACGATATGGCTTGATGGTATGCCTTTTCAGTATGCATCTGGTAACGCTGTGGGGACAGGATTTGCATTTCTCGCAATTCATGAACAGTCCGCTACTTACCAATCCCGCCAATGCCGGATTCATTCCGGATGGCGATTATCGACTGGGCGCCAATTATCGAAATCAATGGGCTTCGGTGACGGCGTTTCCGTATAAGACCATGAGCCTATTTGGCGACATGCAAGTGATGCCCGATCCGGAGGCAAATGGTTGGATCGGTTTGGGCGGGTTGGTGCTACGGGATGTGGCAGGAACAGGTGTGCTGACATCAACCAAGGCGTATGGGGCCATCGCCTATCACCAGATGCTGGGGGTAGGTAGTTTGCTGAGTGTTGGTTTCAATGTGGGATGGTCGAATAAGCAGATCAATACACAGGGGCTGAGTTTTCCCAGTCAGTGGAATGGTCAGTTCTTCGATATTCATCAGACAGGCGCCCCTTCTTTACTGACCAATCAATCCAATTATCTCGATCTTCAGACAGGGTTGAATTACGCCTATTTTCCCAATGACAAGGTTTGGCTGAATGGAGGTGTGTCCGTGATGCATGTGAACAGACCGCGCGAAAGTTTTTTTGCGTCGAGCGACTCTGCCGGAAACCGATTGAGCATGCGATACAACGGCTTCTTTAATAGCAGTTTCAAACTCAATGACCGCTTGATCATAAGTCCGGCTGCTTATTATACCCTGCAGGCTCGTTCCTCTCAGTTGATGGGGAGTGTGCAGGCACGATATAATGCCAGTGGGGACGGAACAACGGAATTATTGGCAGGTCTTGCCTATCGGCATCGCGAGTCGGTGATTCCCATGCTGGGGGTAGGAATGAACGACCTGATGTTCACTTTTTCCTATGATGTGACCCTCTCGGGTTTAAACGCTTTCAATGGGGCCCGCGGGGCATTTGAGTTTTCTTTGGTCAAACAAGGGCGTCGAGACAAATACCGCGGGAATGGACGTGAATCGATGTGCCCCTCCTTTCGGTATTGACATCTTTCCCGTTTCCCTGGGATTGCCGACTTTTGTGCGGAGCACTACTTTCCCAATATGACATATCAATCGGTTACGGACAACGACCTCGATTTTTTTCGGACACTCATAGGCGATGCATACGTCCTGGTGGATGAAGAATCCCGTCAGCGGTATGGCCGCGATGAAACGGAAAATCTGCTGTTTCCGCCGGAGGTTATATTGAAGCCTGTCACTACGGCGGAAGTGCAATCCATTTTACGGCATTGTTCGGCCAATAGGATACCGGTTACGCCTCGTGGGGCTGGTACCGGATTGAGCGGGGGCGCGCTTCCGCATCAAGGGGGCGTGTCATTGTCGATGGAACGATTCAACAAGATCTTGCAGATCGATGAACGCAATCTGCAGGTTACGGTGGAGCCGGGGGTCATTACGGAAGTATTACAGTCAGCGGTAAAAGAGAAAGGACTTTTCTATCCGCCCGATCCCAGCAGCCGCGGATCCTGTTTCATTGGCGGCAATATTGCGGAAAACAGCGGTGGTCCGAAGGCCGTCAAATACGGGGTGGTGAAAGATTATGTGTTGAATTTGGAAGTGGTGCTTCCGAGCGGGGAAGTGATTTGGACCGGCGCCAATGTGCTGAAGAACTCTACCGGATACAATTTGACCCAATTGATGGTGGGCAGTGAGGGAACGTTGGGTATTGTGACGAAGATCGTACTGAAGCTGATTCCCTTTCCGAAATATGATCTGTTGATGTTGGTTCCCTTCCGGGATCTGGAGCAGGCCGGGGAGGCCGTAAGCGCAATTTTTCGTGCCGGCTTTGTGCCGAGTGCGCTGGAGTTGATGGAGATCAATGCCCTGAAGATCGTGAGTGGGTTAGTGACGGATGCGATCGTTCCGATCACCGATGATACAGCGGCACACCTGATCATTGAGGTGGATGGCAACAACTTGGATGTATTGATGCAAGAGATGGAAGCCATCGGGGAGTTGCTGGCTCGCTATGATATCGGGGAGATCTATTTTGCCGATGATGCGCAACAAAAGGAGGCGCTGTGGAAGTTACGCAGACGAGTGGCAGAGGCGGTTAAATTGGTCGGGTATACGATCGAGGAAGATACCGTGGTGCCAAGAGCGGAGTTACCAGCCTTGATTCGGGGCGTCAAAGAATTAGGCGCCACACATGGTTTTGATGTGGTGTGTTACGGACATGCCGGCGATGGCAACCTCCACATACGGATTCATTATCCGGGCGTTCACAATAGCTATGGTCATGAAGGAGTCAAGGCCATTTTACGCGATCTGTTCGAATTGGTTCATGGGTTGGGTGGTACGATCAGTGGCGAACACGGGATCGGACTTATCCAAAAGGATTTCATGGACATTGTTTTCAAACCTGCCAATCTGGAGCTGATGCGTGCGGTCAAAAAGGCCTTCGATCCACAGGCCATTATGAATCCCGGCAAGATCTTGCCGAATGATTGATACCAAAATATCTAAGCATGAAACAATTATTAGTATCCATTACATTCCTCCTTTTTACACTTGGGCTGACGGCACAAGCAGATAAAAGGCAAGAGTGTGAAAAAACACCCTTTCGGGAAAACCTGTTCACCGGCGGGAATGTCTCTTTTTCCTTTTTTGGAAATACTTTTTTGGTTGGTGGCTCGCCGGTTATCGGGTATAGTCTTACCAATTGGGTGGATATAGGCGCCGTAGCCAATTATACCTATTCATCCTATCGGGATTATAATGGGGTATTAAATGACAAATTGCGACAAACGATAGTGGGTGGTGGGGGCTTTGCCAGACTTTATCCCGTTCGTTTTCTTTTCGTGCAAGCGCAGCTGGAGCGCAATTCCATCAAACAGACATATACGCCTGCTGGCGGTGGGCCCATCGAAAAAATAGCTGTACCTGCTTCCAGTACGCTGATCGGTGGGGGATATACCTCGGGTCGTCAGGGAAGAAGGGGTGGGCCCTTTTATTATTTAGCCATCTTGTGGGATGTGGCGGGTGATGTCAATTCACCTTATACCGATGCGTACGGTCGGGCTATTCCCATTTTGCGCGGTGGTTTGCAGATCCCTTTGTTTCAGGGTATGTCTGCTCGCTGAGACAGCCATTTATCGATCTCCTCGGGTGTATTCATTACCTGTAATTTTTCATAGGCGCCTTGGTACAGAAATCCTTTTTCGTTCAGGGATTGTAGGTGTTTCAACAGGTGATCATAGAATCCGTTCGTGTTAAGTACGAGGATCTCTTTGTCGTGAATGGTGAGTTGATTCCAGGTGAGTACCTCAAACAATTCATCGAGTGTGCCAAATCCACCGGGAAGGATGATCGCCAGGTCGCATCGTCCGTATATCATTTGTTTACGACGGTGCATGTCATCGCAAACGATCAGGTCGGTTAGATTTCGATGGGCCACCTCCCATTCCACCAGAAGTTTTGGGATGATACCGATTACGCTTCCTCCTTTTGACAGGGCCCCATCGGCCACGCTGCCCATCAAGCCGGCGCTTCCGCCTCCGTAGACGATGCTAATTTTTTGTTTGGCTAGGTGCTCGCCCAGCGAACGGGCTGCGGTTACGTAGGCGGGATCGTTGCCATCCTTTGATCCGCAAAACACCGCGACTGACTGAATTCCCATGCCCAAAAAGTAGTGGTTTTTTGTCTACCTTCAAACTTTCACGCATATGACACCCATCATTTTATTTTCTTTTGTCATCGGCTACTTCTTATTGTTGCTGGGGGTAGCCTGGTACACCTCCCGAAACGCCGACAACGAGTCTTTTTTCATCGGCAATCGAAACAGCAACTGGGTACTGGTGGCTTTCGGCATGATCGGCACTTCCCTGTCGGGTGTCACGTTTGTCAGTGTACCCGGTGGGGTAGGTCTTAAAGATGGCAATTTCCATTACTTCCAATTGGTCTTGGGTTACTTGCTGGGCTATATCGTAGTCGCGTTCGTTCTGTTACCACTTTATTACCGATTGAATCTCACCAGCATCTATACGTACTTGTCGCAGCGTTTTGGCCGATCTGCCCACCGAACAGGTGCCTCCTACTTTCTTTTATCACGTACCGTTGGCGCCACGGCCCGCTTGTATCTGGTAGTCAATATTCTTCAGTTATTCATTTTGGACAGGTTAGGAGTTCCGTTTTGGTTAACGGCCCTGATCATTCTGGTCTTGATCATGTTGTACACCATCGAGGGCGGTGTCAAAACCATCGTCTTTACGGATACGTTGCAGACCTCAGGCATGTTGATCGGACTGGTGGTTTGTTTGATCGTACTACTACAGACCATGCAACTGGACTTGTCTTCTGCCTGGTCCTTGCTGGGCGAAAAGGGCTACACAACAATATTCAATTGGGACATACGCCAGCCGGGTTATTTCTGGAAACAGTTTCTGGGGGGCATATTCATCACTATCACGATGACGGGATTGGATCAAGAGATGATGCAAAAAAATATCAGTGTGCGCACGTTGGGGGCCTCACAAAAGAACATGATGACAATGAGTAGCGTTCTGGTATTGGTGAATCTGCTTTTTTTGATCCTGGGCGGTATACTGTATCTGTACGCCGCGCAACATCCGGTGATGCTCAATGGAACGATGGCTACCGGCGATGATCTGTTTCCGGCATTGGCCTTGAGCGATGTATTTTCCGGCTCCATCGGTGTGATTTTCATCATCGCATTGATCTCTGCGTTGTTTCCAAGCGTGGATGGTGCGATCACCTCTCTTACCTCCAGTTTTTGTATCGACCTGTTGGGCTTCCGCGAATCTGCCCGCAGCGAAACCGAGAAAAAACGGATCCGGTTGGTGGTACACGTATCATTTGCTGTTTTGTTTTTTTTAATGGTGATGGTGTTCAAGGCCATTAACGATAAATCAATCATCCAATTCATCATTAAGTTTGCCGGCATCACCTATGGTCCGCTGTTGGGGTTATTTGCATTTGGTATGTTGACCAATCGACAGTTAAGCAATCGGTGGGTTCCGTGGGTTGCTTCATTGGGCCCCTTGTTGACGTTGACCCTTGACTTGCTATCCAATCCCGCTTATTATGAGAGTAAACTGCACCTGACATTCGGTTTGGACTCCTTGTCCGCTTCGATCTTCCATGGGTATAAGATTGGGCCGGAGTTGATCCTGATCAATGGGCTGCTCACCTGCGCGGGGTTGTGGCTGATCTCCAAAAAGAAATCCGGATAAAGATCATGGGGTCACTGATCGACGATCGAATTCAGTCGTATATGGACCGTTGGGTGAGTCCGCTGCCGGATTTATTACAGGAGATCGAGGAATTCACCAGAAGGAATCACCCGGAGGCGCATATGCTCAGTGGTGTACAGCAGGGCCAGTTTCTTTCCATGATCAGTCATTTACTGCGTCCCCAACGGATTTTGGAGATAGGAACATTCACCGGTTTCAGCGCCTTGTGTTTGGCCAGCGGGCTAACGGATGACGGTGAGTTGGTCACGATCGAACTACGGCCAACCGATGCAGCGGTGGCACAGGGATTCTTCGATCGTTCGCCCCTGGGAAGCCGGATCCGTTTGTTGCAGGGAGATGCCCGGGATTGGCTGCCGCAATTGAAGGAGAGTTGGGACCTTGTATTTATCGATGCGGACAAAACCTCCTACATCGAGTATTTTAACAGGGTTCTTCCACAGGTAAGACCGAACGGATTTATCTTAGCGGATAATATCTTTTTCCATGGGCAGGTGTTGGATGATCCCCCGCGGGGTAAAAATGCCAAAGCAATGGTAGACTTTGCCGAATGGGTCACGAATTGCGGGGAAGTGGAACAAGTGCCCATTCCGTTGAGAGACGGGCTAATGTTAATTCGAAAAAAATGAATCCGACGAAACGTGTGTTGACTTTTTTGCTGATGCTAGTTGGCCTGTTGGGTCGGGAGGCGACTGCGCAATCCAATGAGAAACCCAGTCAAAAGGTGCTGGATTACATCGAGCAATTTCGCTCCTTGGCCGTGGAGGAGATGAAACGAAGCGGCATACCGGCCTCCATTACGCTGGCACAGGGCATATGTGAGTCGGGCGCAGGCAGCAGCCGGTTGGCTGTGGAGGCAAACAATCATTTTGGCATCAAATGTAAAAAGGAGTGGACCGGACCCACCATCACGCACACCGACGATCATCCCAATGAATGTTTTCGCAAGTATAGTACAGCGGCTGAGTCTTATCGGGATCATTCCGATTTTTTACGAAGCCGTCCGCATTATGCATCTCTTTTCCTGTTGGATCCACTGGATTATAAAGGGTGGGCCTATGGATTGAAGCGGGCAGGGTATGCGACCTCTCCCACGTATCCGCAATCCTTGTTGCGTGTGATCGAATTGTATCAATTATTTCAATACGACCAGTCGGTACAGGTGCTTCCTGCTTCACCGGCCGGTTCATCAAATGAATGAGCATGGATCGGATTCAAGTACTGGACAAATCGTTTGAAGTTTATTTGGATGCCCCCACCATACAAGAACGTGTACGGGCCATGGCGCAGCAGATCAGTGCAGATTACCAAGGCAGTCGTCCCTTGTTCCTGTCTATTTTGAATGGGTCGTTTTTGTTCACAGCCGATCTTCTCCGAAACCTTTCCATCGAGCCGGAGATCTCTTTTATTAAGTTGGCATCATACAAAGGGATGCGCTCCACCGGCAGCATCACCACCGCCATCGGACTGGAAGTAGACCTGGCCGATCGGGACGTCATCTTGCTGGAAGATATTGTCGATACAGGAAACACCCTTTTTCAGTTTCTGCCACAATTGAAACATCAGCACCCCCGTTCCATTCGGATCGCCACCCTGCTTCATAAGGCGGAGGCAACTGTACATCCCTTGGTGTTGGATTATGTTGGATTTGTGATCCCGAACAAGTTTGTGGTGGGCTATGGATTGGATTATGATGGTTGGGGCAGACAGTACGATGCCATCTATCAGCTGGCATCCGAACAGTGATTCGTTTTTTTGTTGTAATTTCTGACGGTGATACGGACGATCCTCATACTTATTTGGACGATGGGGGCGGTCAATTTGCCCGCACAATCGTTTACTTACCGAGGTGTCATCAAGGATGAACAGCGTTCGATCCTTCCCAATGTTCGGATCATTCAATTGTCTACCGGTCTTTTATTTCGGACCAACGAAATGGGCACTTTTTCAATCCCCTCTGCAACCGAGGTGGATTCCTTTCAGTTTTCCTTTGACGGGTACATGCCCCTTACGGCCCAGTGGGAGCCGGATCAATACGTGCAAGTCACATTATTGAAATCGGTATCGGCTAAACCAAAATACACGTTGTCGTCCCTTACGGCCGGATGGAACCGCCAGGAAGCGCGTCAATGGCTAACGGGCAATGAGACCTATGCCGATCTTTTGGAAAATCGATTCGTGCAGGCCCCCCTGTATCCAAGTACTGGTCTTTCTCTCAACATCGATCGTGCATCCTACAGTAATATTCGGCGATTCATCCGGCAGCGAAGTCCGGTACCGGCCGATGCGGTTCGACTGGAGGAGATGTTGAATTATTTTAATCTGGGCTACTCGACCCCTGATAGTGGAAACGTTTTCCGATTCCAGACTCGGTTAACGGACTGTCCATGGGATAACCGGAATCAATTGTTATTCATTCAGTCGAATGCAAGGGAATTGGATCTGGATACGCTTCCGCCTGCTCATTTTACCTTTCTAATCGATGTTTCCGCATCGATGGATACGCCCAACCGATTGCCGCTGCTGCAATCGGCCTTTCGGATGTTGATCGAACATTTACGGGACAAAGACTCCGTCGCGATCGTAACCTATGGCGGCGTAACGGACATTTTGTTGAATACGATAGCCGGAAGCAAGAAAGATACCATTCGGCAGGTGATCGATTC
This sequence comes from Bacteroidota bacterium, assembly GCA_046081925.1. Taxonomy (GTDB): domain Bacteria; phylum Bacteroidota; class Bacteroidia; order Chitinophagales; family Chitinophagaceae; genus JJ008. Next base: position 99,512 of record JBJTWV010000009.1, read on the forward strand.
GCTGGTTGCGGGAGGGGCAACGCCGGGTGAGTCTGGCGTGAAACTTGCGTACTCGGTAGCTAAAAGACATTTCATCCCGGGTGGGAATAATCGGGTGATCCTGGCTACGGATGGCGATTTCAACGTGGGTATGAAAACGGAGGATGAGCTGGAGGAGATGATCACTCGTGAAAGTGAACGCGGTATCTACCTCACCTGTCTGGGTGTGGGAATGGGGAATTACAAAGATTCCAAAATACAAACGTTGGCTAAACGCGGGAACGGAAACTTTGCCTACCTGGACGGTTTCCAGGAAGCCGAAAAAGTATTGTTCAATGAGTTTGCACAAACCCTTTACACGGTTGCTGATGGAGCGACGCTAAGTGCTCAATTCAACCCCGATCGGGTGGAGGAATATCGATTGATCGGGTTCGATAATAAAATGGGATCCTTACGTGATTCATCCGCCCGCTTGCTGGGAGGGGAGGTGGGAACCGGACAGTCCGCCTGGGCCATCTTTGAATTACGCCTGCGAAACGATGGTAACTTACAGGAGCCATTGGCCAAACTCTCATTGGATTACCGATTGCCGAACGATACGGTCTGGCAACATCAGTCGGAATCGATACGACCTGTTTGGCAATCTGTGACGGAAGTGGATACCACCTATCGGTTCACAACGGCACTTGTTTGGTTCGGATCCTTGTTGCGACAGTCGGGCTACGTACCTAAGAAAAGCTGGGAAGGATTATTGAAGTTTTTGCCAGCTGCTGTTTCCGTTTCCGATCCATACCAACGTGAATTTCGGGATCTTGTGCTGGAGGCCGATCGGATCTATCACCCAAAGAAAAAGAAGCGAGGGAAGAAGAGTTAGGAGGTTGAAGGTTGAAAGATGAAGGATGAAAGAGTGGGTTATGAAAAGATTTCCTTGACCTTATCAAAAAAGCTTTTTTCGTTTTTGTCCGGATTGGGTTTAAAATTATTGGACTGTCCAAGCTTTTCCAATATCGTTTTTTCTTCCGCGCTGATCTCTTGTGGCGTCCATACGCTTACCTGTACCAATTGATCTCCCTTCTCGTAGGAATTTATCGATGGGAATCCTTTGCCTTTCAATCGCAGGATCTTTCCGCTTTGCGTTCCGGCAGGGATCTTGATCTTCGCTTTTCCATCAATCGTGGGAACTTCTACTTGCGTGCCAAATACGGCATCCGGAAAGGAGAGGTGTAATTCATAGGCAACGTTGAGCCCTTCGCGATGTAATTCTTTGTGTGCTTCTTCCTCAATGAGAATGATAAGGTCGCCGGCCATCCCGCCTCGTTCGCCTGCATTTCCCTTTCCACTTGCATTCAACTGCATGCCTTCCTGTACGCCCGCCGGAATGTCGATGCTGACGGTTTCTTCCCCAAATACTCGGCCCTCTCCTTTGCAGCTGCTGCACTTGGCTGTAATGGTGGATCCTTCTCCGTGACAATTCGAGCAAGTGGAAACAGTCTGCATTTGTCCCAGAAAAGTATTTTGTACGCGACGCACTTGTCCGCTACCGCCGCAGGTACCACAGGTTTGCATACTGCCTTTATCCTTCGCTCCGCTGCCGTCACAGGTGTTGCAGGGCACATGTTTCTTGACCTTGATGTTCTTGGTCACTCCTTTGGCGATCTCCTCGTAATTCAATTTCAACTTGACGCGCAGGTTATTTCCTCGCACGCCCCTGGCACGCTGTCCACCCCGTCCGCCTCGCTGACCACCTCCAAAGAAGCTGCCGAAGAGATCATCCCCGAAAATGTCGCCAAATTGGCTGAAGATATCTTCCATGTTCATCCCGCCTCCGCCAAAGCCACGGCCTTGACCCGACATGCCCGCATGCCCGTATCGGTCGTACTGTGCTTTCTTGTCGGTATCGCTGAGAATCTCATAGGCCTCTGCCGCCTCTTTGAATTTCTCCTCAGCGGCCTTATCGCCCGGATTGCGATCGGGGTGATACTGCATGGCAACTTTTCGGTACGCTTTTTTGATCTCGTCCGCACCGGCGGTTTTCGGAACGCCCAATATTTCGTAGTAATCTCTTTTGCTCATGTTAGTTGCCCACCACGACTTTGGCGTGGCGGATGATCTTATCATTCAAATAATATCCTTTCACCAGCTCGTCCATCACCTTGCCTTTTCCTTCTTCTGTGGGGGCGGGTATTTCAGTAATGGCCTCATGCAAGTCCGCATTGAAATCGGTGTGGATGGTTTCCATGGCTTTCAAACCTCTTTGTTGAAGCGTGTTGCGAAGTTTGTTGAAGACCAGCATCACACCCTCTTTGAGTGCGTCCTCGGCCTCTGATTTTTCCAATTGCTTTTGCGCCCGGTCGCAGTCGTCCAGTACATCCAGCAGCGATTGGATCACTTCTTTACCGGCCGTCTGGATCAGCTCCACGCGCTCCTTGGCGTTGCGGCGCTTGAAGTTCTCAAACTCGGCGGCCAGTCGCATAAGCTTGTCCTTGGCGTCGGTCAATTCAGCGGTTTTCATCTCCAGCTCGGTGGGAGCGGCCGTTTCCTGTTCGGGGGCTTGGTTTTCCGCCAGTTGTTCTTCCGGTGCGGTGTTTTCTTTGTTTTCCATATGTTATTCGGTCGCAAAAATACCCTCAATTATGACGCCAGCACCGTTTGTTCGGACAAATCCGCTGTTTCAAAGGACAAATTGTCCAGGCCCTCTGCCCCTTCCTGTTAACTTTGCACCATGCTTACCGCCAAGTTGCGTCGAAAAATATCCCCCCGGGTCCTGAACGGGCATCCTTGGGTATTTGCCAATGAGATCGATTCGGTGGATACGGCCGCACAAGATGGCGATGTGGTGGCTCTACAATCTCATGATGGGCGGTTTGTGGGCCAGGGCTATTATAATAGCCGATCACAGATACGCATCCGGTTGTTGACGCGCGATCGTGAGGTCACAATCGATGACGCATATTTTCATCAGCAGATCCAACAGTGCTGGTCCTACCGGCAGCAACTGGGTTATTTGGAGAATTGCCGGTTGGTTTTTGGGGAGGCCGACGGCTTACCTCAACTCATCATTGATAAGTTCAATGATCATTTCGTTATTCAAACATTGGCTTTGGGGATGGATCGGTGGAAGCCGGCCTTGGTCAATGCCCTGGAAAAGATCTTTCAACCCAAAGGCATTTATGAACGCAATGATGTGCCGGTTCGTGAACTAGAGGGCTTGGCGCAGCAAAAGGGATTTTTGTCGGCTCCGTTCAATACCAAGATCCAGATCCAGGAAAACGGCCTGAAATTTCATGTAGACCTGGAGCAGGGTCAGAAGACGGGCTATTTTCTGGATCAGCAGGACAATCGCCGAGCCATCCGGCATATTGTTCAGGGGGCCGAGGTGTTGGGCGCATTTACCTACACCGGAACCTTCGAGGTGCATGCCGCGCATTATGGTGCCAAGTCGGTTTTGGGGTTAGATATATCCGCCTCCGCCGTGGAGATGGCCAATGCCAATGCGGCCTTGAATGGCTTATCGGATCGTTGCCGATTTGAGGTGGCCAATGCTTTTGATGTGCTGAAGACCTGGGGTAAGGAAGGCCGGTCGTATGATGTGGTGATGTTGGACCCACCGGCTTTCACCAAAAGCCGGGAAACAATTCAGAAGGCCATTACCGGATATAAGGAGATCAATCTTCGGGGCATGAAACTGGTTCGGCCCGGCGGTTTTCTGGTAACCTCTTCCTGCACGAACCTGATTCAGCCCGAGCTCTTTTTGCAGATCATCGAAATGGCAGCTAAAGACGCGAGACGAAAGATCCGACAGGTTACCTATCAAACACAATCTGCCGATCATCCGATCGTGTGGGGACAAGAGAATACACAATACCTGAAGTTCCTAATCGTGCAGGTACAGTAATCGAAAAAATTATTTGGAAACCTGAAAGGTGGAACCACCCAGATACGTTCCGGTGGCACTGAACATTCTGAGTACATACAGCCCCTGCAAGAAATCCGATACGGTCAGCCGATAAGAATTCAGTCCGTTCACATTCACCATCATCTCTTTTCCGGTTACGGCGTTGGAGATGGAAATTTTAGAAGGCTTGATCTGTACCGTCCAATCGATCTGTACGTAGCTGGTGGCCGGATTGGGGTAGAGCTTGAATTTTTGTTCAGCCGTAACGGTTGTAATAGGCCTGGCCGTTTGGGCATTCACCTGCATCCCCAAAAACAGAAAAAACGATATCGTGATCAAATAACGCAACGTATCAAAGCTAGATTTATTTTGGCACAAAAAAAATACCGGAGGTCAGCCTCCGGTACTGGTTGGGTGAGATTTTAACTATATGCTGGAAATCAGTGTATTGTGAATCTGTGAGCGCTGTAGCTCCGCATACATTAACAAAGTTCTTTGAGTGTTTCCTGGATCTTTTGAAAATCGGGCAGGTTTCCGGGATTGTCCAAAACCTCGGCATATTGTATGATGCCATTCGCATCGATCACAAAGGCCGCACGCTTGGATACGCCTTTCATATCCAGGATCCATTCTTCATACAAGGAGCCATAGGCGCGTGAAACTTCTTTATTGAAATCGCTCAGCAAGGAGAAGTTGACGTTCTCTGTTTCTTTGAATTTGGCGAGTGTAAAAACCGAGTCGACCGATACGCCCAATACAGTGGCGTTTGCCTGTTCGTAGGTGGACATGTTGTCGCGAGCGTTACAAACCTGTTGTGTGCATACACCGGTAAATGCTTGGGGGAAGAACATCAGCAGTACGTTCTTGCCGCGCAGATCGTTCAGGGATACTTTGTTCTTGTTGGTGTCGAATAATGAAAAATCGGAAGCGGGTTGTCCTATTTGCAGTGCCATAATTGAGTTTTTGATATAACGAGTCGGGAGAAAAAATGTTCAACCTGGCTGTTAGAATCTCGGGCAACGAGCGTCGGCAACCGATCCGGGTTTGAACCATCGGTAGGTGAATCCCGCTTCAAATCCGCCTCGTCCCTGATTGAACGGGGTGAGGTTCGAGATGGTGACATCGTAGCTGAAAGAAGCCGATATCTGTCCGATATCCAATTTGACCACCGGAATGAATGCCTCTTGAAAACGCATAAAGGCACCCGCTTGGATGGAATTCACGGCATTCTCCGGATCGACACCGAGGCGGATGCCATACAGGGCGCCGGCAACGGTTTGTTCAAAACCGCCTTGTCTGCTGTGGTCGGCCAGTAGGGTTACGAATCCCTGGTCAGATAGACTCCATTTCATACCGGCGGAGAGAACCCATTTGGGGTTGAGTTCGATGTTCGCATTGCGATAGTAATAGGATTGCTGGGGTCGATTGAAGTGATGATAGGCAAGGCCCAGATAAAAATTGTCGGTGGTGCGATCGTTGATCTGTGAGTTGTAGCTGAGTCCCACGCTTCCATCGACATACCCAAAGGAGGTGTTGGCAATATTCTCTCCCGTACCTCCGGTTTCATAGGTGGTGTTGGTGGTCATCTTACTAGGGTCGAATCTTCTTTGTACTCAGCCCCCCGTGGCACCTAACGACAAATATTGGTTCTTGGTTCCGCTGAGCGATTTGTGATAGTTGATCGCCGGCAGAAATTGTGTTGTCACCCAGCCGATGGTGCTGGCGCTTCCAGTCCAACTGCCTGATTTTTCAACGACACCGTTTTTGATCGCGTCGACCGTGTTGTTGCTGTAATACTTGAATCGGTAAGCGGTGAATTCGGTGGTGCGGTCGGTTCCACCTTCCACGAAGGAGCTCATTTTCCATTGACCGGAGGTCATCGCTAATATGACCAGGTCTTCCTGTATCTCCGTTTTCTTACCACAACCGGTGAGGCCGATCGTCAGCAACAGGCAACAAATAAAATTTTTCATGGGTGCAAAGTACATTTGTCGATCGGTTCTGACAATCGGAAAAACCCTTCGTAAATTGCCCTCATGCGAATCGCTGATATCATTCAGGAATTGGAGCGTTGGTGCCCACGTTCCTGGCAAGAGACATACGACAACTCCGGGCTCCTGGTGGGCGATGCAGGTTCGACGTGCACGGGTGTTCTGTGTGCATTGGATGCCACCGAGGAGGTGATCGCGGAGGCCATCGACAAGGGGTGCAACCTGGTGGTGGCGCATCATCCGATCATTTTTGGCGGATTAAAAAGAATCGATCCGAATCACTATGTGGGCCGTTCGATCATTCGGGCCATCCGTCACGACATAGCCGTCTATGCCATCCATACGAATCTCGACAACAACTTGGAGGGCGTTAACCGAACCATGGCCGACCGGTTGGGATTGGTGAATCGTTCGTTGTTGGCGCCCAAGACGGGTCAATTGAAAAAGCTCACCACCTACGTACCCGAGAAACACGTCGATGCAGTGGCAGATGAATTATTTCGATCGGGCGCGGGGCATATTGGCCGGTACGATGAGTGCAGTTTTCGGCAGTTGGGGGTGGGCAGCTTCCGTCCATTGGAGGGAACCAATCCATTTGTGGGCCAAATTGGCAGCAGGCATCAGGAATCTGAGTGGAAGTTGGAAGTGTTATACCCATCCCATCTGGATAGGGAGATCCTGCAGGCGTTGAAACGATCCCATCCCTACGAGGAGGTGGCATATGACCTGGTATCTCTTTCCAACGTGCATCCGATGATCGGATCCGGGTTGATCGGTGAATTGCCTGAATCGCTTTCAACCGATGATTTTCTGGATCAGGTCAAATCGGCCTTTGGGTCGGGTTCGCTGCGTTTTGCCGGGCCAAACGCACCGGCCATCCGCCGGGTAGCGCTTTGCGGCGGAGCAGGGAGCTTTCTGATTTCCAAGGCCTTAGCCGCCGGAGCAGACGCTTTTTTGACAGCCGATCTCAAGTATCACGAGTTTTTTGAGGCGGATGAGAAGATGCTCCTGGTAGACCTGGGTCATTATGAGTCTGAGCAATTCACCATCGGGCTCATTCAGAGCTTTTTAGCGGAAAAATTCCTTAACTTTGCCGTCCTTAAAACGGAGCGGACAACCAATCCGGTCCAGTACCATTAACCTGCAAATCAATCCGCCCCATGGCCGCTGTAAAAGACTTTTCCATCGAAGAAAGACTGGGTTCTGTGCTCCGTCTGCAAAAGATCGATAGTAAACTGGATGAGATCCGGATCCTCAAGGGTGAACTGCCCATGGAGGTGGCCGATTTGGAGGATGAGATCGCCGGTCTGCGCGCCCGTCAGCTTCGCATTGAAGAGGAGATCAACGGGATCAACGAATTCATACAGCAGCGTAAGAATGCCATTGCCGAATCCGAGGCCCTGCTGAAGAAGTACGAGAAACAAAGCGATAACGTAAAAAACAATCGCGAGTTCGAGGCCATCAACAAAGAGATTGAAATGCAGCAGCTGGATATAGATCTGGCCAAAAAGCATATCAAGGACGCCGAAGGAGAGATCGCCCTGAAAGCCGTCAATCTGGAAGAAGCCAAAAAGCACATCGAAGTGAAAGATGGCGTGCTGCAAACCAAGAAGAGTGAGTTGGACAAGATCATCGCAGCCAATGAGAAAGAAGAAAAGCAACTCAATCAGGAAGCCAAGGGAGCCAAAGAGGCCGTAGAACCCCGCTTGCTATTGAGTTACGAAAAGATCCGTTCGAACTACCGCAACGGTTTGGCCGTTGTGCCCGTTGAGCGCGATGCCTGCGGAGGTTGTTTCAATGCCATTCCGCCTCAAAAACAAAGTGAGGTCCGCCAGCATAAGAAGATCATGATCTGTGAGAACTGCGGACGTATCCTGGTCGATGAGGAACTGAATAGCAAGACCACGCTCCACTGATCCAAAAGTTTCTAAAGAGATCCCGGCCCACACCGGGATTTTTTTTTGACCGCAAAATTGTAGCCGCGTTGAGGAAAAGAAACGACTCGATGATTTAATTTGCCCTACGGGATGTTGCAACAACTCTACATACGGAACTATGCCCTGATCCGCGAGATTCGAATGGATTTCTCGGATGGCTTTTCGGTTATGACCGGCGAAACCGGTGCCGGAAAATCCATCTTATTGGGCGCCTTGGGTTTGGTACTGGGCGATCGTGCCGACACGACCGTTATGCGTGACATGTCGGAGAAATGTATCGTGGAAGCTTTTTTTTTGGAGCCCCGACTTTCCACCCATCCGCTGGCGATCGAATGCGATCTGGAAGGTGAGTCGGAGTGGTGTATTCGCCGGGAGCTGAACGGCAACGGAAAGTCTCGCGCCTTTTTAAACGACACGCCTATCACTCTCACGCAGTTGCAATCCTTTGCCAGCGAGCTGGTCGATCTGCACCAGCAATTTGACACACTGGAGATCACGGAAGGAGGACGCCAGCGCGAATGGCTCGACGTAATGTCCGGGCAACTGCCTCAGGTCAAGGAATATCAATCGCTTTATTCCCAATGGCGTTCCGGACTCCAACAATTACAGGCCCTGGAAACGAAGCAGGCGCAGCTCCAACAGGAGCAGGCATACCAATTGCATGTGCTTCAAGAATTGGAGGATGCTTCTTTTCAGGCCGGTGAGATCGAATCGTTGGAAGAAAGGGTGAAGGCCGGCGGACAGTCGGAAGGAATGAGCCAAGCCATATCGGGGGTGGTCGAAAAACTGCAGGGTGATGGTGAAAATCTGTTGCAGCATTTGCGACTCATACAGCAAACATTGTCCGTTTATGAGAATCACTCGGCTGACATCAAACGCTGGGTGGAACAGTTCAGGTCGATCGATCTTGAGATGCGCGAATTGTCGAGAGACATGGATCGTCACGCCTCTCGTTTTCAATTCGATCCTGCCGAGTTGGCCAATTGGCAAGAACGGTTATCAATGGGTTTTCGCTTGCTAAAAAAACACGGCCTCAAACACTCGCAGGAGTTGGTCGACCTGCAATCCCGTCTCAAAGATCAATTGAACGATGCCCATACACTGGTGGCGCAACTGGATGAATGGCGGCAACAGACCAGCCGGCAGGAAGCATTGCTTAGGGAGAAAGCGGCAGTCTTGCACGCGAAACGGGCAGCCACCATCCAACCCTGGACCGACCAAGTGAACCAACTCTTGCATCAGGTGGGTATGCCCACTGCTCGTTTTGGCGTGATGCTGGAACCAACTGAATTAGGGCCGGATGGAATGGATGATTGTCAATTCCTGTTTGATGCCAATTTTCGCACGGGAAAGGAAACGCCAAACTGGCAACCGCTTCGGAAAGTGGCCAGTGGGGGTGAATTAAGTCGGCTCATGCTTTGCATTAAATCGTTAGTGGCCGACCAAATGCAGTTGCCCACGCTGATCTTCGATGAGATCGATACGGGCATTTCCGGTGAGGCGGCGAGGCAGGTGGGACGACTCCTCCGAGATCTGGGGAACAATCGGCAGGTTATTTGTGTCACGCATCAACCTCAAGTGGCCGCCAAGGGCGAATACCACTGGCATGTGATCAAATCTGAAACCGCTCAGGATATTGAAACTCAGGTAGAACTGCTTACAAACGAACAACGAGTTGAGGTTCTCGCCCGGATCATTGGCGGAGAATCCCCCACCGACACCGCCCGACAAAATGCGGCCGAGCTTTTGCTTCGTTAGCGAGTGTGGATAAACCCTCATTCGGGGTGCAGAATTCGTGCAGAAAGAAAAATTTTTTTCCAATAGGGGTAACGAGTTATTTCGTGTGCAACGGTCATTGAAAAGACCAGTTTGTAATGGCTATGGAGATCAAGAACACCACCAAGGAAAGGGATCGCAAACGAGGCAAAGCGGCACTCGACATGAACAGTTTGGTTTATGGCAAAGTGCCCCCGCAGGCCAAAGACCTGGAGGAGGCCGTATTGGGTGCGATCATGTTAGAGAAAAAAGCATTCGATGTGGTGACCGAACTGCTCAAGCCCGAATGTTTTTACGTGGATGCGCATCAGCGCATCTATCGGGCGGTTCAGTCGCTTGCGCAAAAAAATCAGCCTATCGATATTCTCACGGTATCGGAAGAGTTGAAGTTTCGGGAGGACCTGGAGATCATCGGCGGGTCCTATTACCTCACCCGATTGACCAATGCGGTGGTTTCAGCCAGCCACATCGAAGCGCACGCCCGCATCATTTTGCAAAAATTCATTCAACGTGAATTGATTCGGGTGAGTGGTGAGATCATCGGGGATTCGTATGAAGATTCGACCGATGTATTCGATCTGTTGGATCAGGCCGAATCCAAACTTTTTGAGATCACCAACAGTAATCTCCGCAAGAATTTTCAAACGATCGATTCGATCCTGGTGCAGTCGATCAAACGCATCGAGGACCTCCGTAACAAAACCGAAGACATCACCGGGGTGCCCAGTGGATTCCCCAGCCTCGACCGGGTAACCTATGGTTGGCAAAATACCGACTTGATCATCCTGGCTGCTCGTCCGGCCGTTGGTAAAACGGCCTTTGCCCTAAACCTGGCGCGTAATGCAGCCATGCATGCCTCCAAACCCACACCGGTAGCGGTGTTCTCCCTTGAAATGAGTGCCCCGCAATTGGTACAGCGGATCTTGGCCGCTGAAAGCGAGATCCATATGGAGAAGATCAATCGCGGAAACTTGGCCGACCATGAGATGAAGCAATTGTATGCGAAGGGGATTCAGCGTTTGTCGCAGGCACCTTTGTTCATTGATGATACACCTGCCCTGAACATTTTCGAATTGCGGGCGAAATGTCGCCGGTTGAAGAACAAGCACAACATTGGCATGATCATCATCGACTACTTGCAGTTGATGAGTGGTACCGGTGATAACCGAAACAGCAACCGGGAACAGGAGATCAGTAACATCTCCCGAAACCTGAAAGCACTGGCCAAGGAGTTGACTGTTCCGATCATTGCACTGTCGCAGTTGAGCCGTGCCGTGGAAACACGCGGTGCCGGCAAGGATGGCGTAAAGATCCCGCAATTGAGCGATCTGCGTGAATCCGGTGCGATCGAGCAGGATGCCGATCTGGTCATGTTCCTGTATCGTCCCGAATATTATGAGGTCAACATGGATGAGAACGGCGAAAGCAATCGTGGTGAAACCATCGTGAAGATTGCAAAGCACCGGAATGGGTCGTTGGAAACCATACATCTGCGGGCCTTATTGCACATTCAGAAATTCATTGACGAGAAAGATGGCGGCGGTTTCTCCAGCGGATTGCCTCCCAATTGGAAGCCGGTGAATGACATCGACGATCAGGGACAGGCCAAGGTGTTCTTGCAAACACCAAGTCGCATGAATGAACCGGACCCGGAAGATTTTGATGATTGATATGGCGCCCTATTTTTTCTGCTCATCGATCCCCGATGCTCCATTGGTTGAATTGGATGCCGATACTAGCCACCACCTGGCTCAGGTGTTGCGCAAGCAAGTTGGTGATGCTCTATATTTGACCGACGGGGCTGGCTTGCGATTATACGGACGACTACAGTCCGTATCTAAAAAAGGATGTGTGCTTGCTGTTGACAAGCGGGATTACATCGAGCGGAGCGGACGCATCGTGCAAGTGGCCATTTCGCCAATAAAAAATACCAGTCGATTAGAATGGTTCGTCGAAAAGGCAACGGAGCTCGGGGTTGCTCACATAATAACTGTGCTAACCGACCGAACTGAGAAACAACGATTGCGCATCGATCGGTTACGACAGATCGCCATTGCCGCGATGTTGCAAAGTCAACAAGTATGGCTGCCAACATTGGAGGAGCCAGTTGCGTACGAATCGTTGATCCAAACATGGGCCGATGGTTCCATACAGCGACTGATCGCTCATTGTGCAGAAGGCCCGCGAGTGGAATTGGCCGATCAGACATTGTCTGAGAAACTGGGCATACTGATCGGGCCGGAAGGCGATTTCACGGAGAAGGAAATTTCGTTGGCCCTTGCGGCCGGCTTTTCACCGGTTCGGTTGGGGCCAACCCGTTTGCGTACGGAAACGGCCGGTGTGGCCGCAGCCGTCTGGCTTCGTTTATAGCATCATTCCTGATCGGATTCCTCCGGTAATGTGGGCTCTCGTAACTCCACCGGTTTGGACGCCGTTTTTCTTCTCATTCCCAGATTCAACATTTCCACAACGAAAGAGAAGGCCATCCCGAAATAGATATAATTCTTCAGATTCAATTCGGCCGCGGCTTTATGATTCCAACCTTCCATTACCAGGCTCAGTCCGATCATTACCAGAAACGCCAGTGCCAGCATTTTGACGGTTGGGTGTTTATGGACGAAATCCGAAATAATGCCACTGAAACGAAACATCATGATCATAGCCACTACCACTGCGGCGATCATGATCTCAATGTGTTTGGCCGTTCCACCGGCGGTTAGGATGCTGTCGAATGAAAAGACCGCATCGATCAGCATGATCTGAAACAAGCCCATTACCAGACTCAGTCCCTGTCCGGACCCTTGGGATTGGAACTGATCCGTCCCTTCCAATTTGGTATGGATCTCCTTTACGGATTTATACATGAGGAAAAGACCACCAACGAGCATGACCAAGCTCGACAGATCGATCGATTTACCGCCCACATTGAATAATTCTTTTCCTTGTTGCGATAACAACCAGCCCAATCCGAACAGAAGCGCCGTCCGGCTGCCGATACCCAAAATCATCCACCATCTTTTTGCTTTTTTTCGGTCAGATTCACTGGGCATTCGGTTCATGATCAGGCTCACGAAAATGACGTTGTCGATTCCCAGTACAACCTCCAGCAAGGTTAGGATCAAGAAGCTGATGAGGCTTTCGGTAGTAAGTAGTTGTTCCATTTCAAGAAAGTGATTTGCAGATATTTTTTACGATGCCCGGCCCTTCGTATACGAAACCGGTCCACACTTGTATCATGGAGGCACCAGCATCTAACAAGCATTTGGCATCGGCCCCGCCAAATATGCCGCCACTGGCAATAATGGGAAGTTTGCCATTGGAACGCTGGTGTGCATGCGAGATCCATTGGGCACATCGGTTCGTTAGTGGGGCGCCACTCAATCCACCTGCGCCAAAATCGGCCACTCGCTTCGATGATGTCTGAAGACCTTCTCTGGACAAGGTGGTATTCGCAAGTACCAGTCCGTCCAGGCCAATGTTCATTGCCAGGTCAATCACTTCATTCATGGCTTCTGTTTCCAGGTCAGGAGCCACTTTCAGTAGGATCGGCCGGGGTGATGCGTATTGCCGGTTCACCTGCTGCAGCGAGCAAATGATCTTTTTCAATTGTTCCGGTTCTTGCAACGAGCGAAGTCCGGGTGTATTGGGCGAACTGACATTGATGGTGAAGTAATCTACGTACGGATGCAAGGCGTGAAAGCAGGTTACATAATCTTCCCAGGCAGATTCATTGGGCGTGAGCTTATTCTTTCCGATGTTACCACCAACCACCAATGAAGTGGTAGGGTTGATGATCCTCCATTTTCGTAATCGCTCGGCAATGACCGCAGCGCCGTCGTTATTGAATCCCATCCGATTGATGAGTGCCTTGTCTTCCGGCAGACGAAACAACCGGGGTTTTGGGTTTCCGGGTTGTGGAAGCGGAGTTACTGTGCCTATCTCTACATGACCAAAACCAAGTGTTTCCAGTTCTCGCAAGTACTTGGCGTTTTTATCAAACCCGGCGGCCAGACCTACCGGATTGCGAAAACGGATATTCCATAAGGACAAGGGGGAGGCATTCGGCTGATAGCTTCGGCGAATCCAATTTCGTAGCAAGGGGATACGACAAGCAAACCGTAGTAACGACATCGATACGGTATGGGCCATTTCGGCCGGTAACATAAACAACACCCTTCGTATCAGTTGGTACATCGGTGGCAAAGATACCGCAGTTCCCTTCCATTGTCTCCCCGTTTCCTTTTGGTACTTTTGAGGAAGCATCATTTTATGAACGAGGCATACATCATTGCCGGCTATCGTACAGCCGTAACAAAATCGAAGAAAGGGGGTTTTCGGTTCACCCGCCCCGACGACTTGGCGGTGACGCTGATCCGTTCGCTCGTAGAGTCGGTTCCGGCCTTGGCCGAACAAAAGATCGATGATGTGATTGCGGGTAATGCTGTTCCCGAGGCGGAACAGGGCTTGCAAGTGGGTCGCATCATTGCTGCCCGCGCTTTGGGCATTGAAACACCGGGCATGACGGTAAATCGATACTGTGCTTCGGGATTGGAAACCATTGCCATTGCCACGGCCAAGATCCGAGCGGGCATGGCGGATATCATTGTTGCAGGTGGGGTGGAGAGTATGAGTTTGGTGCCTACCTCCGGCTGGAAAACAGTGCCATCCTATGAGATCGCTTCGACAGAGCCCGATTACTATCTGAATATGGGATTGACTGCAGAGGCAGTGGCAAAAGAGTTCCAAGTCTCCAGAGCGGATCAAGATGTTTTTTCGTTCTATTCTCACCAGAAGGCACTGGCCGCCATAGAAGCCGGCTATTTCAAGGAGGGAATCTTACCTATATCTGTGGAGGAGGTATTCCTGGATGAAAAGGGAAAAAAGAAAAAACAGGAACGTTTGATTGATACCGATGAAGGTCCGCGTGCCGATACATCGTTGGATGCCTTGACCAAATTGAAGCCGGCCTTTTCACCGACCGGAACGGTAACCGCGGGAAATGCCTCTCAAACATCGGATGGCGCCGCGTTTGTGATCGTAATGAGTGAACGAAAAATGAAAGAGCTGGGACTTTCACCGATCGGACGATTGGTTGCCTGTTCGGTAGCGGGTGTGCATCCGCGCATCATGGGGATCGGGCCGGTTGCTGCCATTCCAGTAGCCTTGAAACAAGCGGGGATTTCGTTGGATAAAATTGATCTGATCGAGCTCAATGAGGCGTTTGCCGCACAGGCCCTGGCTGTTATTCGGGAGGCTGAACTGGATGAAACGAAAGTCAACATCAATGGCGGTGCGATCGCCCTGGGACATCCATTGGGATGCACCGGCTGTAAGCTCACGATTCAAAACCTGCACGATCTCAAGCGTTTAGGAAAAAGATATGGCATGATAACCGCTTGTGTAGGAGGCGGACAAGGTATTGCCGGCATTCTGGAATCCTTGTAATTGGATTCGTAGAATTACGATAAACGACCATATTTTTCTCTTTTCGGGCGCCCTTTGCGTGTGTGGTGGTAATTTTTTTCTATTTTTAAGGGCACCACAACTGATCAATCCGATCGCTATGGACAGAAGAGCTTTTTTAACAGCGTCTAGGCGTACGCCATCTACCCAACAAGTAAATCCGCCACGGACACTGTCTGGTATCGATACGTATACCGGTCCTTGGACGGAGCAAGAGGTCACACACTTGCTTAAGCGAACCATGTTTGGGGCCAAGCGTGCGGATGTTGATTATTTCAAGAATCGGACGATGGCACAGGCCGTGGATGAGTTAATGAATCCAACTGCCCCGATGCCCACACCTCCCGTCAAGGAATATGTGACATCCACCACACCTGGCGTGAATGCCGATGCGAATGTGCTGCAAGGCTCCACCTGGATCAATGATATCAATAACGACGGCACCGTACAATTCCAGCGTCGTGCATCTTATAAAAAATGGTGGACCGGCGTGATGATCAACCAAGACCGCAGCATCCGTGAAAAATTGATCCTGTTCCTGACCGATCATTTTGGAAATGAAACCACCGATGTAGGTATCACGAACTGGACTTATTTTCAGCATCAGTTGATCCGACAGTACGCCCTGGGTAATTTCAAGGAGTTGGTCCGCAACATCACCAAGGACATGTCGATGTTGCGATATCTGAACGGATATCTGAATAATGTTACTGCGCCCGATGAGAATTATGCCCGTGAATTGTTCGAATTGTTTACACTGGGCAAAGGGCCCGGTTCGCAATACACGGAGGCGGATGTAAAAGAGGCTGCCAAGGTACTCACCGGCTGGCAGCTCAACTTCACCACCTGGCAAACATTGTTCACATCGAGCCGGCACAGTTCCGTCAATAAAACATTCTCACCCTTTTTCAATAACACGGTGATCACCGGACGTACCGGAACCACTGCCGGTGATCTGGAATTGGCCGATCTGCTAAATATGGTTTTTGCCCAGGCAGAAGTGGCCAAGTTCATCGTTCGAAAAATATATCGATGGTTTGTGTATTATACCATCGATGATACGGCCGAACAACAAGTCATCGCGCCACTGGCCACCATTTTCCGTAACAACAATTACGAATTGAAGCCGGTTCTTACGACCCTTTTCCAAAGCCAGCATTTCTATGATATGCTGAACCGGGGTTGTATGATCAAGAATCCGGCCGATCAGGTCATTGGAGCCATTCGAGAGATGAATACCGCTTTTCCTGCACAAACAGACTATCTCACGAACTACGGGATGTGGAATCTTTTCAATAACTGGATGACCAATATGGGCATGAATCTGAATGATCCACCGAACGTGTCGGGTATGCCTGCGTATTATCAAGAACCCCTTTTTCATGAGATCTGGATCAATGCCGATTCCTTACCCAAGCGAAATCAGTATACGGATACGATGATCACCACCGGCTATTTGGTCAATAGCATACGGGTGAAATTCGATTGTGTGGCCCTGGCCCAAACGTTTCTGAATCCCGGTAATCCCAACGACCTGATCGATGAGGCGGTAAACCGGTTCTTTCGCAATCCGCTGTCGGCTAATAGCAAGTCGCAGATCAAGACACAGATCTTGCTCACGGGTCAACAGTGGGATTACTATTGGACAAATGCCTGGATGGCCTATATAGCTAATCCTACCACCGCAAATTTTAATACGGTCAATAGTCGCTTGATGAATTTATTCAAGTATCTCTTCAACCTCGCCGAATACCAACTTATCTAAGCATCCGTCAATCGCTTCTCATGAAACGTAAAGACTTTTTATATAGCTCGATCCCGGCGGCTGCGATGCTGCCGGACCTGATAAACGGATATTCCATCAAAGCATTCAACAGCCAGTCCCCGTTGGTGCAGGCCTTGATGCGTGGAACTACCCTCACCGATCACGTGTTGGTGATCGTACAATTGTCGGGTGGGAATGATGGATTGAACATGGTGATTCCGGTGGCAGACTATTCGAAATATTATAATGCCCGAACCAATATCGCCATACCGGAAAATCGTGTCCTTCCCATTGCCGGGGTAACCGGAACCGGACTACACCCTTCGATGACCGGGCTGCAGGGCTTGTTTACGGATGGCAAGGCCAAGCTGATTCAGGCCGTAGGATATCCGCAGCCTAATTTTTCGCATTTCCGTGCCACCGATATCTGGATGAGTGCGTCGAACAGTAATCAGGAGGTCTATACGGGCTGGGCGGGTCGGTATTTGAATTATGAATATCCGGATTTCCCGATCGGTTATCCGAATGCCAATATGCCCGACCCTCTCGCTATTCAGATCGGATCTACCACCTCCTTGACGCTGCAGGGGCCCTCCGTGAATATGGGCATGAGCATCACGAATCCGACCAGTTTTTACAACTTGATCAATGGCACCACCGACCCGGTGCCCAATACCCCCGCGGGGAAGGAACTGAAATTCATTCGTCAGGTCAATCAGCAAACACAAGGCTATGCCACGGCTGTGCGTACGGCGGCAAATAATGTTACGTCTCAATACACATATCCCACGAACAACTCGCTGGCCGATCAGCTCAAGATCGTAGCACGATTGGTAAAAGGCGGATTGAAGACGCGCGTTTATATGGTCAGTTTCGGCGGGTTCGATACACACTCCGTTCAGGTGAATGCGGCCGATACCACGACCGGATCACACGCTACCTTGTTGCAGCGAGTTTCCGATGCGATCCGGGCCTTTCAAGAGGATCTCAAATTTCTCGGTGTGGAGGATCGGGTAGTGGGAATGACGTTCAGTGAATTTGGCCGACGGATCAAATCCAACTCCAGTTCCGGAACGGATCACGGGGCCGCTGCACCTATGTTCCTGTTCGGAAAATCCATTGATGCCGGTATGCTTGGCGTAAACCCGACACTCCCCGCAACCGCCACCGTGAACGACAATATTCCGATGCAGTACGATTTCCGAAGTATTTATTCAACACTCTTGGAAAAATGGTTCTGTTTGGACAAGGCGGTTGTGGACTCACTGTTCCCGCCAAATGTGAACAGCCAGTTGCAAAGTCTTCCTTTGATCAGGCCCGGCGTATGCAACGGGTCGATCCCTCCGGCACCTTCGCCGGTGGAAGTCATGATCACCAACTACCCGAATCCTTTCCAAACCACCACCACCATTAAATTCCGAACCGCCGGTGGGCACACGCTAATACAGATCATGGATACACTTGGCCGCGTGTTGATGAATTTGGTAGATAAGGAGTATAAGGCCGGCACCTACACCATTCCGTTCGACAGTGAACCCCTGCCACCCGGCGTATACTACGCTCGTTTTCAAAATGGGGTCACACAACATGTACGGGCCATGCTTAAAGTCCGTTAAGACAGTATATGCCCAGGAATCATTCTTTGCCAATTTTCGTTGCGATCCTTTTTCTGCTTGGCATACAAGTGGCCTGCACCGGTGATGCTCCTCCCAACCCTTGCACCGGAGTTCAATTAGACATCATCTTTGCCACCACACCTTCTATTGGAACCGCCAACAATGGATCGATCACCGTATTCAATCCGGCCGGTGACAGCGTGAGTTATAAATTAGGGAATGGGGCATTTCAGTCAACCGCCTTATTCACCAATCTCTCTCCGGGTAATTATGTGCTGACCGTTCGCAATAACCGGGGCTGTTTGGATACTGCGCAGGTCACGATCCTCAACTATGGGCCAAAATTTGCACAGGTAAAGCAGATCGTAACCGGATATTGTGGTCCCTGCCATCTCAATGCCGGGAACAGTGGCAACAAGAATTTTGATACCGATGCCAGTATTGTGGCCGGCTGGGACAGAATCAAGATTCGCTGTGTGGACGGAACGCCCAGTTATATGCCACAAGGCGGACAGCTGACACTGTTGGATAAGCAGCGGATCACCGATTGGGTGAATGCCGGCCATCGGATCTCGGATTAAATATTTTGTGAAACAATGTTGCAAATATATATTTGTAACAAAATTTCACGTATGCGGCGAAACATTCTTTTTTTTACGGCTTCCCTGCTTGGTCTTTTATTCAGTTTTTGTGAACCGGCCCAGGCCTTTCAGTCAGGGTATCGGCTATCCGGAACGGTGGTGGATGCCGTGAGTGGCGAGCCCTTGGCCGGTGCATTGATCCGATTGCCGGACATCAACCGCCAAATGATCGCCAATGAAAAAGGTCAATTCGTACTGACACAGGTGCCCGCCGGGCACCACGTGATGGAGATCAGCGCCCTCGGATTTTCCATTCGGGTAGAGCATTTTGAATTGAATGCGGACCTGGTTTGGGATTTTCGATTGAATCCGAATGTGACCGAACATGCCGGTGTCATTATTACGGGTGTCGGAACCGCTACGATCATTCGGAAAACACCGGTGGCGATCTCGACGCTTCGTCGACAGGCGCTCCTTCAATCAGCCTATACCAATATAGTGGATGCCATGACCACCTTACCTGGCGTTTCGGCTGTCAATACCGGCCCCGCAATTGCAAAGCCGATCATTCGTGGTTTGGGTGCCAACCGTATTGTAGTGATGCAAGATGGTGTTCGGCAGGAAGGTCAGCAGTGGGGCGATGAACATGGGATCGAAGTGGATGAGGCGAGTGTGAATGGCATCGAGGTGGTAAAAGGCCCCGCTTCATTGATGTACGGAAGCGATGCGATGGCCGGGGTTGTACAATTTCTGACGCAGGCAATGCCTTCGGAAGGCATGATACAGGGACACTGGCTGAACGGGTTTCAATCGAATAGCGGACTCCTGCACTCCAATTTACGTATTGCGGGTCAGCAAAAAGGTTTCAATTGGGGTGGCTATGTAACATACAAGTCGGCGCATGATTATTCCAATCGATTGGATGGCCGCGTGCTGAATGCCCGTTTCTCCGAACGAAATCTGGGTGGGCAGATCGGAATTAACCGACTGTGTGGGTTCAGTCATTTGATCTTTAGTCGGTTTCATCAAGAACCCGGACTTATCGAAGGGGATCGGGATGCTTCGGCCGGAAAATTCCTGTTATATGCCGGTTCACCGCTGGAACGAATCGCCACTCATGCAGACCTGCGTGGAAGAAACCCCTGGATACCCAACCAACAAGTGATACACGATCGACTGGTATCCGATAATCAGTGGTCGGTCGGCAGCAGTCAGCTAAAAGTCAATTTGGCCTGGCAGCGCAATCAACGCATCGAATTTGGTAATCCCGAAGATCCCAATGAGAAAGAATTGTATTTCGACCTGAATACCTTGAATTATACCGTGCATTGGAAACTACCCACCACGCAGGAGTGGCACACCACTATTGGAACCAATGGTATGCGGCAAGAAAATAAAAATCGCGGTGAAGAGTTGTTGATCCCGGCCTATCGATTATTCGACGTAGGCATATTCGCACACACGCAACGATACTTTAAGAATGGCACCCTCAGTGGCGGACTTCGATACGATTATCGCCATCTGGTTAGTGAGGAAGCCTTTGAGGGAACGGAACAGAAGTTTATAGCACAAAAAAATAATTTCACGAACGTATCGGCCAGTGTGGGATATAGTTGGGAATTGGATTCGGCACTGACCTTGAAAGCGAATGTGGCCCGTGGATTTCGAGCCCCAACGATCGCTGAGTTGGCCAGCAACGGTACGCATGAGGGCACAAATCGATATGAGTATGGGACTTCCTCCTTGCACTCCGAACGAAGCTGGCAATATGATGTTGGATTTGAGTTGAGTTACGATCACTTGCAGATCGGTCTTTCCGCTTTTCACAATTCCATCAATGACTTTATTTTCTATCAAAAGTTGCAAGGGGTAAATGGACAGGACTCATTGGTAGAGGTGGATGGCGAATGGATACAGGCATACCAATTTGAACAAGGGAATGCCCGTTTGAATGGACTCGAAGTGGTGTTTGATCTGCATCCGCATCCGTTGGATTGGTTACACTGGCAAAATAGTTTTTCCTGGGTGCAAGGTCGGTTCAGCCAACGGATCGATCCCGGTGTGCCCGGCAGTGATCGGTTGCCGCTGATCCCGGCTCCTCGATGGCGTTCTGAATTCCGGGCCGATGCAAAAAAATGGAGAACAAATCTTCGTCGATTGTACAGCAAGTTGGAGATCGATATAAATGCGACACAGCGTCAATTTTTCAGTGGATTTGAAACGGAAACGGCCACCAATGGTTATACGTTGGTCAACTGGGGTATGGGATCCGATGTGGTCAATAAAAAGAATCAATTGATGTTCAGCTGGCATGCGGGCATTACCAACCTATTTGATGTGGCCTGGCAAAGTCATTTGAGCCGGCTTAAGTACACCGATGAAAATTTGACGAATGGAAGATCGGGGGTATTCAATCAGGGTCGCAACTTCCATCTCAAGCTGATCGTGCCCATCCGAATATCGCAGTAAGGAAGAATTAATGCATCTTTAGGATATGGATATCAATCTCAATACCCCCGCACTGCTGTTTCCGGGCATCACCCTGTTGATGCTTGCCTACACGAATCGTTTTCTGGCCTTAGCCAATTTGGTTCGCCGATTACATGAGGAGTATAAAAAAGGAGCTCGACATCCAACGTTGCTTCCACAGATCGCCACGTTGCGCAGAAGGATTAACCTGATCCGTTATATGCAGGGCTTTGGAATATTCAGTTTCCTGGGCTGTGTAGCCTGCATGTACGCACTCTACAGAGAGGCGTTGCATGTGGCTGAGTGGATATTCGCTTTCAGTCTCCTATCGCTGATCACCTCACTCATTTTTTCATTGGTGGAGATCGGACAGAGTACAAAAGCGATCGAACTAGAACTAAGCGACATCGAAGAGCTGGAACGATCGAATATTTTCTATGATATCGTAACGGATCGATCGGAGAAAAAAGAATAACATTATACGTTTCGCAGTAAGGATTGCCAGCCTCCGCCGTTGTGTACCTCCGGAATGCCGGCTTTTTTCAGTATGCCTTTTGCCTTGCCCGCACGCATCCCCGACGCACAGCAGAGAACAATCGGTTTGTTCATTTTTTTAATTCGATCCAGTTGAGTGGGGATGCGATCGACCGGGATATTAATGGACCCGGGAATCTTTCCCTGATCAAATTCATGCGGGGTACGGACGTCTAAGATGACAGCACCCGCCTCGATTGCTTGCTTGATGGAATTGTTTCCGAACCCAAGCCAAGATAAAATACCCATATTAGCCGTTATGATTTGATTTTCGCTCTCCGATTTGTTGTCGCCACATGGCAAAATACAATCCTTTTTCTTCCAGTAGTTGCTGGTGAGTGCCCGTTTCAACTATGTCACCCTTTTCCAGTACATAGATCCGATCGGCATGAAGAATGGTGGACAAACGGTGGGCGATCAGGATGGTGATCTGTTCGCCTCGTTGCGACACCTGACGAATTGTGTTATTAATTTCTTCTTCAGTGATGGAATCAAGTGCCGATGTAGCCTCATCAAACAGCAGCAAGCGAGGGTTGCGCAGAAGGGCCCGGGCAATGGAAAGTCGTTGTTTCTCGCCCCCCGACAGTTTGAGTCCCCCTTCGCCGATCAGCGCGTCCAAACCCAATTCGGATCGGTTCAGTAAATTTTGGCAGGCAGCTCGATTCAATACTTCGATCAGTTCAGTCTCGGTCGCATCGGGTCGTACGAACAGTAGATTCTCCCGGATCGTGCCCGAGAAAAGTTGTGTGTCTTGCGTAACAAATCCGATCTGGTCCCTTACCTCCTGAAAATGTATTTCCGGTTCGGGTGTGTTATTAAAATAGATCGTTCCCTCCTGCGGCCGGTACAGGCCTACCAACAATTTCATCAAGGTGGTTTTTCCGGAACCCGAGGGACCAACAAAGGCGATCGTCTCGCCCCGACGCGCCTCAAAGCTGATGCCGTTTACGGCAGGTTGTCCGGCTTCTCGATTGCGGAACAGTACGCGATCAAAGGCCAGTTGCTCGATGGCACCTATCTGAGTTGGGGTAGTGGGTGTTGGTTCCGGTTTTTTATCCATCAATTGACCGAAATTCTCCAAGGACGCCTGTGCCTCACGGTAGGTAAGAATGATATTTCCGATCTCCTGCAGCGGTCCGAAAACGAAGAACGAAAAGATCTGCATGGTAACCAGTTGACCGGCATTCATCTTATCCTCAAAAATGAGCCACATCAACATGAACAGAATGATCTGGCGAAGCGTATTCACAAACGTGCCTTGCACAAAACTGATACTGCGTACCCGTTTCACCTTGGTCAGTTCCAGCCCCAGTATCTTAAATGTGTTTTGATTCAATCGATCAACCTCCTGGGTGGTGAGCCCCAGGCTTTTTACCAGCTCAATATTTCGCAGGGATTCGGTGGTGGCACCGGCCAGCGCGGTGGTTTGCCCTATGATGCGTTTCTGAATGGCTTTTACTTTTTTACTGAGCAGATTGGAGATCAGGGTGAGCATGAAAATGCCACCGAAATAAATAACGGGTAGGCTCCAGTGAATCGTAACGGCATATACCGCAACAAATAAAATGCCTACGATCACCGGGAACAGGACATTGATAAAAGAGGCTACGAATTTTTCTGTATCGGTTCGTACCTTCTGCAGCACGCTCAATGTTTCGCCGCTTCGGGCATCCTCGAACTCCTGATAGGGAAGACGCATCGCATGCTGCAATCCCTCGGTGAAGACCGTGGCGCCGAACTGTTGGGTGATACGGGTTAGCAAATAATCTTGAAACGCTTTGGCAATGCGGCTTACCATTGCGACGCAAACGGAGGTCAATAACAGGGCCACCACCCCATAGTGTGGATTTTCTTCGAAGGACCAGAAGAACGAGTGCGCGTCATAGCCATCCGGGTGCATGGAGAAATAACTGGCCAGGTTCACCAACTTGCCCAATAGGATCGGGTCGATGAGCGAAAAACCAATATTGATACCCGAAAGGACCAGTAGCAGCGCCACCCAGCCGCGATGCGGACGTAAGTAATGGAAAAGAATTTTCATGATTGGGGAAGAGTCAATCAGCGAATATACGAAGGGTTTGACTCACCCCCGGTGCCTTCGTCATGTAAGAACACTTTTGGCCAGGCCGTAAATGCGGTCAGCTTCTCTTCCGTGGCGGCATGTGCCAGCAAATTGTCGGCAATGTATTGTATCGGAGTTTGCATCCGAACAAGGATCGCTGCGGCCGATGCGGAGATGCCATACGCGTATGTGAAATCATGAAAGCCTGCTTGTTTCAAATGCGGACTATAGGGTCTGGCGTATAGGTTTCGGATGATCTGATGGTTCCACTTCAATAGCCCGATCGAGTATTGTACATGATACGTAATCTGTTTCCACCAGCCACTCAGATCTCTTTTTCCGTTCTTACCCCATCCCCAAAAAATCAATCCGGCAGCTGCCGGCAATTCGTGAAGCATTTCAGCGACTTTCACAAGGGCTGATGGATCGGGAACGGCATCATCTTCCAGGATCAGTGCACGGTCATATCCTTTTTGTAGTATGTCCTCATAGATCATTCGATGGCTCCAGGAACAGGCGATCTCTCCGGGTCTGAGTGTTTTGCCAAAGCGATGACGTTTTCTGGCCAGTTTTTCATCGAAGATTCCATTTGCTTGCAGCTGATCAATGGTAAAACGATCCTTGACGGCCCCATAGAAGAACTCGTACCGTAATCCTTGAAACCTCTCCTCAAATCGTTTACGACGTTCTGTCGCTGCTGCCACGCTCAGTACATAAACGTGATCGTAGTAACGATTTAGAATGTCGAAGGCGATCGGCTGGCTCACCTGGCAAAGATACTTGCTAACGGCTCCAGTTCTCCCGGTCCAAACTCCTGTATTGGATCGCTTCGGCCACATGCGCTGTTTCGATCGATTCCTTTTCATCCAGATCGGCGATGGTGCGCGCTACTTTTCGGATCCGATCGTATGCTCGTGCCGAGATGTTCAATCTTTCCATGGCCGCTTGCAATAGCTTCGCCCCGGATTCGTCGAGACGGCAGTGTTTTTGCATCGTACGTCCTTGTATGGAGGCATTGCCTTTTTGAGAGGGAGTGCCCCTGAATCGCTCCTCCTGTATCTGTCTGGCACGCATCACTCTGCTCCGAATGAATTGGGATGATTGATTCTCCGGATTGTGTCGCCGCCAGGTCGGAGTAGGTCACGGGGGTAACCTCCACATGCAGATCGATTCGGTCCAGTAGTGGTCCCGACACGCGGTTCAGGTATCGTTGAACTTGTCCGGGGGCACAATGACAGCTTCTTTCGGGGTGATTATAGTACCCGCAAGGACAGGGATTCATGGAGGCGATGAGCATAAAGGCCGCCTGAAAATCGACGGCAATGCGCGCTCTTGATATACTTACTTTTTGTTCCTCCATGGGTTGACGCATCACGTCCAGCACCGTGCGTTTGAACTCGGGTAATTCATCCAGGAATAACACCCCATGGTGCGCCAATGAGATCTCACCGGGTTGGGGCTGACTTCCTCCGCCCACCAAGGCAATATCCGAAATGGTATGATGCGGTGCCCGAAACGGGCGTTCATTTACTAGGGCTCGAAGCCCGTTCAGTTTCCCGCATACCGAATGGATCTTAGTGGTTTCCAGTGCCTCCTCCATGGACAAGGGTGGCAGGATCGTCGGGAGTCTTTTGGCCAGCATGGTCTTGCCCGATCCGGGTGGTCCGATCAAGATCGCATTATGTCCCCCCGCCGCTGCGATCTCCAGGGCTCTTTTGACATGCGCCTGCCCCCGAACGTCCGCGAAGTCGATCAATTCATGGTTTGCTTGGTCCTTGATTTCGTTATGCAACGACGGAATGATCCTGGGCAGACGATGGTCTTCCTCTTTAAAAAAATCGATCACTTCCCGCAGCTCGTTCACGGCGTATACGTCCAGCCCTTCCACCAAGGCGGCCTCATGTGCGTTTTGGCTTGGTATCAATAACCCCCTGAAGCCATCTTTTTTTGCTTGCCAGGCAATGGGCAAGGCTCCCCGAATGGGACGAATGGCTCTATCCAATGCCAGTTCACCCATCAGCACAAACCGTTTCATCTTTTCGGTATACTCAATCTGCTCGGAGGTGGCCAATATCCCGATCGCCATGGGAAGGTCAAAGGCAGTACCGCTTTTTCGGATATCTGCCGGGGCCAAATTGATCACCACTTTGGTACGTGGCATGTCAAACCCATGGGTCTTTACCGCGCTTTCGATGCGTTGCATACTTTCCCGAATGGCATGGTCCGGTAAGCCCACGATCAGGGGATCTTTCGTACTGCTCACCCCGTTCACCTCCAAGGTGATCGTGATGGCATCGACCCCTTGCACTGCACTGCCAAAAATTTTGATGAGCATCCTGGCGAAAGTAGCTGGATGCAAGGGGGGAAGTCTATACGAATAAGCGGGGGGTCAGTCCTTTTTTACGTCTATCAGTTTGTCGATCAGTATGGTTGTATCCGGATCGATGAGAATAGATTCAACTACGTGATCAATGGGTACGAGAAAGGTCTGTTCTTTTTTAGTGACATCGATCTGTACCCTTTTTTTGGTGTTATTTGAGTAAACGAGATCGATGGCAAGCGGAAACTGAAATGGCTCGGTTGTCTGCAATTGTTTGAGGTGCAGCGACACAAATTTCTCGGGAGTGTTTTCCCATTGAACTTGTAAGGAGGGATTCACTTTTTGCGTCAGCCATTGACGGAAGAAGGCAGACCAATCCTTTCCCGTGATCAATTCCACGATGGCACGAAAATCGTCGGTGTCGGCATTCTTTCCTTCATACTTCTCATAATAGGCGCGGATGATCCGACGAAAGTTGATATCACCCACTTGCTTCCGGATCATATGCAATACCCAGCCGCCTTTTTCGTAGCTGTTAGCGTTTAGTAAGCTCATGTAATTGGCGGTGGTATCGATCACCGATCGGGGCGTGCGATGTAAAAAATCATTGATCTTTTCCCGATCCTCCTGCAGCCTTTTCCGAATGACCGATTCTCCGTGGACGGATTCCATATAAAGGTGGGTCAGATAAGTGGCAAATCCTTCGCTCAGCCAGAGGTGATGAAAACTCTTTTCCGTAGCCATGTTGCCAAACCACTGATGGGCGATCTCATGTGCGATCAGCGCTTCCTCGTCTCGTTTTCCATTGACGGATTGCTCATAGTAAAAAATAGCGCTGGCATTTTCCATCCCCCCAAAGATGGTTTTGGATTGTACATTGGCCAATTTACCAAAGGCATAGGGTCCGATATATTGATGCAACCAGTTCAATATTGGAAGAGCCTGCGCATACGTTTTGAATCCGCTGACCGTGTCTTGCGGAAACACCCAACTGGTGACGGGTCTGGTATTCCAGAAAAATCCGACCGTATCAACAGCGAACCGAGCCACACCGATCACCATCACTTTTGTTGGCAATGGAATTTTTTCTACCCAGTAGGACGTGCGCATCACATCGGGACTTTCATTTTCCGAGTTGCCAGTAGGAAGGCCATTGGAGACCACTTTATACTGTTTGGGGGCGGTCACGATGAATTCCACCGATGCCTTGTCGGCCGGATCATCCACACAAGGGATCCATTGGTGTGCACGATTGGGCCAATTGTCGGCAAAGAATGTTCGGTCGCCGTGTTGATTCTTGGAGATGATGAGCCCGTCGCGCGGAATGCCATTGTATTCGATCCAGAGGGTAGCTTCTTCGTCTTTCTGTATGGGATTATCCAGATCGATCCGAATGCGATCATCAGAGATCCACTGAAAGAACAGGCGTGCTGGTTTACTCTCTCTCCGATTTCCATATCGACCCACATAGGTTACCTGCATGCCCTTGCCTTTTTGATCGTATTTGCCCAGATCAATTTCGACTGAGCGTACCGATTGCAGGGCACGAAACTCGATGTCAGCTTTCCCGGAAATCCGGTTGGAGCTGTCGGAAAGGTTGATCCGAAATTGATAGCGTGTAATATCGATGGGCCGTTGTGCCTTGGCAAACGATGTTAAACAGAGCAGGCCGACCAATAGCGTATTTCTCATCCTTCAATATTACGGGGAATTTGCTTGAGGAGATCGACTACGCCCTCTCTTTCCAATATCCGAAAACCGATCCGGTCTTCGCTGATGCCCTCCTTTAATTGGTAAGAGAAATGCAGTTCGTCGGACCGTACCTCCGTCTCGAAATAGCGAAACAAGATGCCGGCATCTTTTGTGAGCGACTCACCGATCTCATACAAATGTGTCGACAGTAATGTAAGCGTTTGCGGCAATTGTACGATACCCTCGATCACGGCCAGGGAGCAGCGACGAGCGTCTTCCACGTTGGTTCCTTTGAATAATTCATCGATCAAGACCAGCCAGCGACGGCCATCCATCATGTGCGCCAGGGTTTTTTTGATCCGTTGTACTTCATTAAAAAAATAACTTTCTCCTCGCACCACGTTATCGGCGATAGTGACATTGCTGAGTAATCCATCGAACACACTCAATTCCATGTATTGCGCCGGTACACCCATGCCCAGATGGGCCAGGTAAACCGCAATGCCAATGGATTTGATCAGGGTACTCTTGCCTGCCATATTCGCTCCGGTCAAAAACAGCAACCGGTGGTGCGTGTCCAACTGCAAGTCATACCCGACCGGTTCGTTCAGTTGGATATGTGTAAGTTGTTTCACCTGAAAATAGGGGGTATCTGATTCGCGAAAGGTCGGAAAGGTCAGTTTTAATTCTTGTGTTGCCCGGGCCATGGAGTACCAGGCATCCATCAAATAATACAACTGCAAAAGTTCCTGAAGGGACTCTTTTTCGACATAGCGGGTGATCCGAGCCCATTGCAGTGCAGTGAGCAAGGGGGTACGAGCCGTTCGATCGGCGTTCACCAATTTGTGGAGAGGCGACTTTTTCAGAATACGTTCCATCTGTATCAACTCGGGCTGAAGCGGATGCTTGGACGGAATGGAACGAACCAGACGAAGAATGTGATCACAACCTTGCACCAGATCGATCAGGTGAGGCAGGCTGTAACGGAGCATCGAATGATCGGCCGGATGAAGCCAACGGTAAAGAAGATTGGATAGGGAGGCTGGATTTTCGGTGATCGGATCCAGCGGATATTCCATCCATTTCTCCACCGCATGCAAGGTGCCATTGCTGATCCGCATCGGCCATTGATCGAGCAGTCCGATCAGTTCGGAGAGGAATAGTTGGCGTTGTTCAATTTGAGTCCGATCGGAGAGCGGGTGCTCAAATAAATTACAAAGTTTTTCCCGCCCCCCATCTGTACGTGTAAAGTTGAGGCAATGAAAAACAGCGAATTTTTCCTCTGCGTGGAAGATCGACAGGTCGGCGCGGGTGATCGGGTCTACGTACATCGGCTTGTTTATCGTTCGAATTGCAGGCGTTGTCCGTTTTGTGATGCCCGGATCTGTCCGTTTGCATAAGCCAGGTGCCCGTTTACAAAAGTGTGCGAAATGGCCGCCGGGAAGGTAGTGCCCTCCAGCGGACTGCACCCGCATTTATACAATAGGTTTGATTTTTCTACTTGTGTACTGGCTTGTGGATTCACGATCACCAGATCGGCCCAATAACCCTCCCGGATATAACCCCGTTCCCGGATCTGAAAAATATCGGCTACGGCATGCGACATCTTGTCGACGATTTTTTCCAATGAAATCTTTCCTTGTTGATAGTAGCTCCACATCAGCAGCAGCGGATGTTGTACCAGGGGGAGACCGGCGTGCGCGTGGTCGTAGCTTCCATTTTTTTCTTCCCACGTATGAGGGGCATGATCGGTGGCGATCACATCCAGCCGGTCGTCGAGCAGGGCCCGCCATAGTGCATCTTTATGTTCCGGGGCTTTGATAGCGGGATTGCACTTGATCTGGTAGCCCAGGCGGGCATAGTCATCGGCCGTGAAATGCAAATGATGCACGCAGACTTCGGCCGTTATTCGTTTTTGGCTACGATGCTGCAGGTTGGAAAACAGATCCAGTTCTTTGGACGTAGAAATATGTAAAATATGAAGCCGCGTGTTATGTTTTTGAGCGATCTGGATTGCATATAACGACGATTTATAACAGGCTTCCACGTCGCGAATGAGGGGATGGTCGGCCGGTCCAGGTTCTCTGCCACTGTCGGCATATAACTTTCGATTGGTGCGAATCGTGGGCTCATCTTCACAATGGGTGGCGATCAATAGCTCGCTATTGGAAAAGATCCGATCCAGGGTGTTCGGACTATCGACTAGCATATTTCCGGTGCTGCTGCCCATGAAGATCTTGATGCCACAAACTTCTTTTTTCTTTTCGTTCGTGCGCAAGACTTCCTCGGCATTGTCGTTCGATACCCCCATGTAAAACGAGTAGTTGGCGGGTGAGTGGTGCTGAGCGATCGTGTATTTGTCCTCCAGCAGTGATTGGGTCAGGGCATTGGGAATGGTGTTGGGCATTTCCATGAAGGTAGTCACCCCCCCGGCCAAGGCCGCGCGAGATTCGGTCGCGATCGTAGCTTTATGTGTAAGACCAGGCTCCCGGAAATGAACTTGGTCATCTATACATCCGGGTAACAGGTATTTGCCGGAACCATCGATCTCAGTGTGATTTTCTTTTTTGGAAAGGGGCGAGGCCGAGACCTGTTCTATGCGCCCGTTTCGGACCAACACATCAGCGGTATTGACCGTACCTTCGTTCACGACCTGAATATTTCGGATCAGATAATTTTCCATAGTTTACCTTATGAATCTCTTGCAAATTAGACAATGTTCGCTCGCTTTGGCCTTGCTGCTGCTTTCGATTTCGGGTATTTCTCAACAGGTGTATTGGATGCCCGGCGATCCGGCCAATCATACGCTGCGAAGGATGGAAGTCCTTGCCTCCCCTCATATCGGAAAACCGGTTTTCACCACCTGTTGGCCTGCACCCCGATCGGCCGATTGGATGATCGGTGTTCCCAACGGCTCAACGGCGGATCGATGGAATGAACAGGCCATTCGATTGGGACAGCTGAGGGTCGATTCGAATGTGGTTGACTCTACCCGTGAGGTGCTGGTTTCAGCGGGTTTTCGAAAGCGGAACTGGGGGCCATTTTATAAGCGTGCGACAAATCTCTATGAAGTTCACATACCCGATTTCGATCTGATCGTGAATCCCGTATTGGCCGTGAGTGTGGGTAAGGAATCGGGTAACGGAGAGCGGCTATTTGAAAATACACGAGGGGTGGTCGTGGACGGGCAGATCGCTGGAAAGATCGGGTTTCACAGTTATCTCACCGAGAATCAGGAACGCTTG
The DNA here is from genome assembly GCA_046081925.1 of Bacteroidota bacterium. Classification (GTDB taxonomy): domain Bacteria; phylum Bacteroidota; class Bacteroidia; order Chitinophagales; family Chitinophagaceae; genus JJ008. The sequence goes on from JBJTWV010000009.1 coordinate 130,837, forward strand.
CCCGGTTACGCACGCGGTTGGGAAATTCGACGCAAGGCCTTGCCCAATCAGGGGTTCTACAAAAATTTCAAAGGCTCCGGCTATGATTATTTTGATGCGCGTGGGTACATCACCTTTCCTGCCACCAAATACGTGGAAGTGGCCTTTGGATATGACCGGAATTTTATCGGAAACGGTCATCGCAGTTTGTTTCTAAGCGATTGGGGAAACAGCACGATGTTTCTTCGTCTGAATACCCGTATTTGGAAATTCAATTATCGAAATATATTCATGGAGTTGCAGCAAGCGGACGATCGGGTGGGGGATAGGCTGATCGGGAAAAAATATGCCACTCTTCATCACTTGGGTCTGGAAGTAAACCGTTGGTTGCAACTGGGCTTTTTCGAGGGCGTTGTATTTGGCAGGCCCAACCGATTCGATTTTTCGTACTTGAATCCTGTGATATTTTATCGGTCTGTCGAGCATCAGAATGCGAGTATGGATAATTCATTGGCCGGGTTAGATTGGAAGATCCATCTGATGAAGTCGGTTCAATTGTATGGACAATTATTATTGGATGAATTCAATCTATCGGAGATCAAGAGTGGTAATCAATGGTGGGCGAATAAATGGGGGTATCAGATAGGCGGGCATTACATCAATGCGGGGGGAATTAAAAACCTGGATCTGCAAGTTGAGTACAATCGGGTACGTCCCTTCACGTATTCGCATCGCGATTCGGTTGCCAATTACACGCATTACAATCAGCCGCTGGCTCATCCACTGGGGGCAAATTTCTCTGAATTCATCAGCATGCTGCGGTATCAACCCATTCCTCGATTACGCATCGAATCCAAGCTAGTCGCCTATCGGCAGGGTCGCGACAGCAGTGCCTGCAGTTTTGGGTCCAATATATTTCTTCCGAATGTGCCGCCGTACCGCGTGGGCGATTACGGTTACGCCATTGGCAGTGGCCGGGATACGCGGGTATTGTATGCTTCGCTGTTTGCCTCTTATGAATTTGCGCGAAGCTTATTTGTGGATGTTCAGGCGGGTTTTCGAAAGGAAAGGTCTCTCGCCGCGCCGGTCAATGAGCAGAGAGCCAATTGGTTCAGCATAGGTTTACGATGGAATCGAATGCGACGAGAGGTTGATTATTGATCAACCCTCCAGGTGGATACTGAATACGATCATACGCGATTGGATCCGGTCAAATACATTTGAGTATTTCAGGTTTTCATCGCGGGCATGGATGTTTCGCAATCCGTTGCTGATCTTGATCTCGGGAGAGAAAATAAAACTCTCGAAAAAGAAATTGAATCCGATCCCGAACTCGGGTCCGAAATCATACTTCTCTATTTTGACCAGCTCCTCGGCTCGTTTAGCCCGTGCGTTGCTGGCCATATCGATATCGCCTTTAAATCCGGCGAGGGTGTATACGCGAAAATTCCCGATTCGGTCGCTTTGGAATTTTACCTGCATCGGAAAAGACATGATGACGGACTCCACCGTTTTTTTGATATCTGTTTGTCCGTTCAGGTCGGGCTGTTTCAGTTTGTAAAAAATATTTCGCTCAATGAACATGAGTTGCGGATTGAATCGAAGCTGGAAGCGATCGGACAATCGGGCGGTGGCCGATAATCCAAGCGATAAGCCACCACTGTTGAGCGGTTCAGCCACCATTACACTGTCATACGCCAACATTCGTGGATGCAAGGTGGTTTGAAAACGGGCCATGTTACCACCTAAGGTGATCCCGAAATAGTAAGGCTTCGTATCGTGATCAAATTGATTCATTTCCACGCGGTCGAACTGTGCAACTCCTGTGAGGGGGGCGATCCCCATCAAGCAAATAAATAGGTAGGCGATTGGTTTTATCATACGGAACGATTCGCCAGGTATCGGGAACAGATCCCACCCGTGTATGTTTTGAATTCGCAATCGGTATAGCCAACGGATCGCAGGATGTCCAACAACTCTCCTCGTTCAGGGAACAAGCGAGCCGACTCATTCAGGTAACTGTATGCTTTTTTGTCCTGCCCCATCCAGCTGGCCAGTGTGGGTACGTACCGCTTCATGTAGAATTGGTACAGGCTTCTCCAAACTGGGTTTTGGGGTCTGGAAAATTCCAGTATGAGCAATTTACCACCCGGGCGAAGGACTCGCAGCATTTCCCGAAGTCCGGCAGTCAGGTCCTGAAAATTCCGAATTCCATAGGCTACCATCACCAGGTCAAACGATTGGTCGGGGTAGTTTATTGCTTCTGCATCGCCGCCTTCCAGCACGATACGGGAGGAGAGTTTTGCCTTTTCAATTTTTTCCTTTCCAACTTGTAGCATGGTGGGTGAGATATCGATCCCGACAACAGAATCGGGGTGCAGGATCTTTTCAGCCAGCAGGGCCAGATCAGCTGTTCCGGTGGCCACGTCCAATATTTTTTTTGGGGCAAGTGGTTTCAATTCACGAAGCGCATCTTTTCTCCAATGAAGGTCGATACGGGCCGACAGAAAACGATTCAGCAGGTCGTAACGGAGGGCGATACGGTCGAACATTTGAGCCACTTGTTCCTTCTTGCTGGCCTCCGAGTGCTGGTCCGGAACGACGGCGTCATGTGGCAGGGGCGTATTCATGCGGAGCAAAGGTAACATTTGCCGACCTTTGAGGTTCATGGAGATCATCCGAGCTCAATATCAGATCAGTAGCGCCACCCATAAACAATGTCCTGCAGCCGACCGGCCGGAGTTCGCGTTCATTGGGCGAAGCAATGTGGGGAAGTCCTCCTTGATCAATATGCTAACCCGGCAGCACGGGCTTGCCAAGACCTCCGCCCGTCCGGGAAAAACACAATTGATCAATCACTTTACAGTCACTTCGTCGGATAAGCAACATTGGTACCTGGTCGATCTTCCCGGTTATGGGTACGCCACGGTTTCCCAGAAGGCTCGGCGAAATTGGGGAAACATGATCGAGTCGTACATACGCAAACGTGAAAATCTGCAATGTCTGTTCGTTCTCATCGATAGCCGCCACACGCCTCAGCCGATCGATATCGATTTTGTAAATGCGCTAGGAAACTGGCAGATCCCTTTTGTGTTGGTATTCACCAAAGCCGATAAGAACAAGCCGGGGGCTACGTTGCGCCACCAGGATGAGTTTTTGACCAAATTGTCCAAAACCTGGGAAGCGCCACCCCCGCACGTGATCACGTCCGCAGTGGATCGGACGGGCCGGGAAGAGTTACTGGCTCATATCAAAGCATTTAAACAGGATTACCGATCTCAGTGATCGGAATCATCTTCAGCGCTGCGAAATTCTCCGGGCGACCCCTACCTTCGCGATATGCGAATCAAGATCAGCGACCGTCAGCTTTTATTTTTCACCTATGTATTACTGATCTTGTTTTTTTTACGGGCCCAGTCGGTGGCGGGTCCTTATGACCAATCGCTTCGGGCTCGCATCGTCCAATCTACTTCTCAGCATGTCGTTTATAACCCCTGATGTATGGCTCGTTTTTTTTTGTTGACTATCCTATGCCTTTCCCTCCTCTCAGTTACCCTGTGGGCACAACCGGGTATTAAGCGGAAAAAGCTGGATACGAGCATAGCCGTGCTGAAGAAGGATTGCACCCTAACCAAGTTGGTTGCCTTTAAGGATAGTCTCGAAAAAGTTGGCCCCCAAACAACGGATATTCGCGAGCCGAAGGCGACTGACAACACCTGGCTAACGCTGTTGGTCGTTGGTTCGGTTTTATTAATCGTGTGGGCGGGTCGTCGTGCCTGGATGCGCAGACGAGAAGAGTAAGGTTCGTTGATTACTGCCTAGTTCACCGCTTTATTTGCACAACAGCTACTGGCAAATGCCTCAGGTTTCGCTTTGAAGGCAAAACCCATTCCAAGAATATATCCCATGGCCTCACGGAGGGCATCGTTGCTCTTGAATTGTGGGTTGGTGTTGATGTCTGCATGCACTTCCATATCCACTTGGTAGGTATTGAACAAGGGGCAAAGCTGATAGGCGACCTCAATACTCTTGGCAACTTCTGTAAGCATACGTTCCTTGATGCTCAATTGCTGCTTACTTCTCTCATTATGGATGAACATAAATCCGCCCCGTCCGGAACGAAGGAATACGATCACGGTGGCATACTCTGTTTCGCTGCCTTTGACCTGCGAGTCGGTACCGATACAGACCTTTAATCGGTTGCCGGCCTCTGTTTCCCGACGTAGGGCATTCTCTACCGCATCATAGATCGGCTGATCGATCGGTTCGCCATTGAATGTTCGCCACAACATAAAAAAGAGGTTTCCCTAAGTTAGGAAAACCTCTCCATGTAAAGGGCACGGACTAACGCTCCTATGGGAGCGGAGAAAATATTATTGGCGAACCAGTTTTTCGGTCCATTGAGCAGTTCCTTTGTTGAAGCGGATCATATACATGCCGCTGTTCAGGTTTCCGGCAGGCAGGTTATTGATGCCGGTGCTGAGCTGACTGCGGAGCAGGATCCGGCCGTTCAGATCATATACTGCATAATCGAATGTGCCGGGGCTGCTGACAGAAATGGCGTTTCCGGTCAGGAGGTTACTGATGAGTTTGGGTTGGTCGTTACCTGCTTCACTCTTCAGGGCGATCAGGTTGGAGTAGTGAGTTTCGCCATTGTCAAAGCTTACTTTCATTCGGTATTGCAGCATGCCTTGCGCAAAAGGCTTGTACTGATAGGCTCTGCTATCGGTGGGCGTACCAGATACAGGTGTGAAGGAACGGCCATCGGTAGATACCTCCAGAATCTGCTCGGTCACGGCTTCGTCGGCATCGATTAACCAGGAGAATTGATGGCGGTCACCACTCACCTGTCCTTTCAATACCAGCTGGCGAAGCGGGAGAACCCCACCGGAGCTATACCGACCGCTGAGAGAGTAGGAGCCAAGGCTTGCATAATCGGGGGCATTCGCATTTCCTTTACCCTCCACCTGTATATACCAGTTACCGCTGGTCAGGTTGGTATCGATCACGGAATTGAGCAGGGTACCCGGATTGTATGTGCGAACCAGATTTTTGCGGCTATCATACAAGGCCACTTGCAGGTCTACGTCGGATCCTGCGTTACCGGTACCCACATTGTAGTGAATAGCATCCAGTAAAAAGCGAGAGTTCATGGGTAGGGTGAATTTGATGATGTCCACGTCGGTTGTTGTTTCCACCACTCCGCTCATGAAGAACTGACTGTTGGTGAAGTTCATGGAGGGAGCCTGGTTGATGCTATTGGTGTAGTCATCGGTACGATATCCAAAACCGTTGTTGGTGGTGATGATCGCAAGGTCACTTTGAATGCTGGTGCAACCATAAGGGTTTGCACCATTGTGCCAGAGGGTCATGTTCTTGTAGTAGCCAACGCCCATGATAGGGGCCCAGGCGATCTCTCCCGTTCCTTGTCCACCATTATAATCAGAGGTCTTTACACAGTTCCCATCGTAGCTGGATTGGTGATAAAGTCCGAGCGTATGGCCGGCTTCGTGGGCGGCTGCTTCGGCAACATATTTTTCGCTGTAGTTCAGGAGCGCGGAAAACACAAAACAAGGTGTGTCATCGCCCTAGGTAAAAGAGCCCACAAAGGCAACGCCACCTGCATTACCGTACCAGCTGGAGGTGATCGTTACGACCACACGCATGCGCATATTGACGGGTGCAGCGAGAAACTTGGTGGAGTCGGTGGTGATATTGACGTTAAATGGACGATAGTCCTCGGATACCCGGTTGAAGATGCTGGTGATCTTGGTATTGTCCATGCCGGCGGGGGCGCAAAAGATCGGTCCGTTATAGTTCCATCCGGTGCCATCGACCGTGTGGCCGTCAAAGTCAAGGAAGATCACGGCACTGGCAGATGGGTAGCTATTCAGTGCCGGTACCTGCGCCTGAGCGATCATTCCGGCGATCAGCGTCATCAGGGAGAGGAGCGTCTTTTTCATGATTGGTGTTTTTCTGGATGGTAAAAGTAGGGTACGGATGAAAAACAAGGGTACGGATCAAAAACAAAGGGTAGGACTAGAAACGGGCTCTAGTTAGTTTTCACGTAGGGGGTTATTTATTTATGAGGTCATAAAAGTTCTTCTTAACAAGGACCCAACCGGCATCTTCCTGCACCAGTTGGTAGAGGTCGCCGTGGCTAAGACTGATGATGCGGCCGGTGAATTTGGTGCTGCCGTCGGGCAGGGTCACTTTACTAAGCGTGAGGCGTGCGCCATCGAAGGCTGCGCAGCGGATGACCACACTCTGAATGGCGTTATTGTATTTGCTGACGGCACTGATCACATCTCCGTCGATCGCCCCGCCTTGCGTGTTGAACGGGATATTGGCATTTTGACCATTGGGGGTAGCGATCAGCTGTTGCATCTTCTCGGGTGTGATCTCGATGCGGGCAGGCATCGTATTGAACATCCGAGGCTTGTTGTAATTGGGCTCGTTCAGGGGAACGTTTGCGTCCTGGGCGTTCACCTGGAACGCAGTGGCCAGCAGCAGGAGGCCGAGGACTAGGATCTGATTGGTTTTCATAATTAACTTTTTTGAGTTAATCGATATTGGATGGATGGTTGCAGTGCGTTTCCGTACTGCTTTGGTTCTTCTTTCAAGGACAACCCAAAGATGGCTTCGTCTCAGGCCCTATGCCAAAGAATGCAAACGAAAACTGCCCTCGACGAGGGCAGTTTCATGTTTTGGAATCGTAAAAATTCGATGCGAAATCGGAGAATCCCCTGCTAATACAGGTTTGTCCTTAGCATAACCAGCGTGCAGGCCTGTAGGGTCTGAATGCCTTGGCTGTTAGCCAATTGTTCGAGTACAGGATTTTCAGTACCCGGGTTAAATATGATCCGTCGGGGTTTGACAGAAAGGATCTGTTCGTAATACGCAGGTTGACGTTCCGGGCCTATATATAATGTAATTGTATCAAGATCTCCAGCAGGCAATTCATCCCAAGTGGTGTGTATTTGAATGCCGTCAATCATTCCGGGCCGACTTCCCAGTGCCCATACCTCTATGCCGGCTTCCGCGAGCATTTGCATGGCCAGGTAGCTGTATCGATCCGGATTGGTGGATGCGCCAAGAACAAGTGTGGGCAGTGCAGCCAAAGGCATACATGCAAGGTAGCGTGCAATACAGTAAATTGTGTGCATGTACAGAATAATGCTTTTCGCCCTCGCGTTTTGGATCCTCCCACCTGTTTGGGCACAATCCGCATCCTTTCGTTTTGCATTTGTGACCGATACCCACATCGGTTCACCTAACGGGTCGCCGGATGAGGACCTTCGAAGAACCGTGAATGATATCAACCAGCAGACCGATCTGGATTTTGTATTGGTTACAGGCGATATCACTGAAATGGGAACGGATGCCGAGATCCGGCTGGCCAAATCGATTCTGGATGAATTACGGATTCCTTGGTATCCCATTCCGGGCAATCACGATACAGGCTGGAGCGAATCGGGTGGGCAGAGCTTCATTCGAATTTTCGGGTCCGATAAATTTCACTTCATACATAAAGGCATCCACTTCATCGGTTGCGCCTCCGGTCCATACGTTCGGATGAGCGATGGTCACATTCCCCGCGATGCCGTTAACTGGCTGGATAAGGAGCTAACGGGCATCGCACCATCAGAGCCTGTCTTCTTTGTTAATCATTATCCCATCGATAGCAGCTTGGATAATTGGTATGAGGCGACGGATCGGTTACGGGCTCACCATACATTGGTCGCCATCTGCGGACATGGGCATGCGAATCGCCAATTTGACTTTGAGGGGATCCCTGGCGTGATGGGACGATCCAACCTGCGTGCCAAGGCGCCCGGGGGCGGATATAATTTTGTGGAGGTTCGATCCGATAGTATTTTCTTCTCGGAACGTAAACCCCTGGAAGGGACCACCCGTCTGTGGGCCGCGGTCAAGTCGGGTGTACGTGCCTCATCACAGTCATACCCCAGGCCTAATTTTTCCATCAATGCACTATACAACGAGGTAACACCGCAGTGGATGGTGCAGTCATCGGCCAATGTGCTGTCCAGCCCCCTGGTGCTGGGCAAGTCGGTCTTGGTTGGCAATCATACCGGTGAGTTGGTCTCGTATCAGGTAGAGACCGGTCAACGCCAGTGGACCTACCAGGCCTCCGGTGCGATCTATTCCGCCCCGGCCGGGAAGGAGGGTCGTGTGGTTTTTGGTTCGGCAGACGGGATGATCCATTGTCTGAATGCGAAGGATGGAAAACAAATCTGGAAATTGGCCATGCCCGGCGCCGTATTAGGATGTCCGTTGATCCACAAGGATACCGTATTCATCGGAGGCAGTGCAGGAGAGATCTATGCCATCCGATTGCTGGATGGTGCCCGTATCTGGACCTATCGCGGTTTGGAAGGGCCTGTGGTGAGTACGCCGGTGATCGCTGATGGTAAATTGATCTTGGGTGCCTGGGACCGATATCTGTATGCCTTGGATGTGAGAACAGGTCAACTAATCTGGAAGTGGAATAATGGATCCTCTGTCCGAAATTATTCGCCCGCCTCTTGTACCCCGCTGGTACGCGATTCCGTAGTGTTTGTAGTGGCTCCGGACAGGTACCTGTCCGCCATTGATCTGCGCGATGGCAAGACGTTGTGGCGAACGCGTCAGGGAGGCCTTCGTGAATCGATCGGGCTTTCGACCGATCGGCAAGTGATCTATGGGAAAAGCATGCAGGATACGATCGTGGCCTATGCAGCGAACGGATCTACGCCGGAGGTGTTGTGGAAAATGCATGTGGGGTATGGATACGACCATGTACCTTCTATGTTGGTGGAGCAAGATGGTAAAGTGTTCTTCGGCACCCGTAATGGGGTGGTGTATGCCGTCGATCCGAAAAAGCAAACCTTGCTGTGGGCGCATAAGATCGACAACTCCATGGTCAATACGGTACGCGTGCTGAACGGTCGTGACTTGATCGTGAGCACCATGGATGGTCGCATTGTGCGATTACGACACAAATAGTAGACGATCAGAGAAACATCTGAAGCGGATTCTCCAGGTATTTTTTGACGGATTGCAGGAAGGCTGCGCCCGTAGCACCATCGACACTCCGGTGGTCGCAACTTAACGTCACTTTTATCACATTGGTGACACCGAATCCATTTCCTTGCCGAACCACCACTTCTTTGATCCGTCCAACTGCGAGTATGCAGCTGTCTGGCGGATTGATGATGGCGGTGAACTCCTCAATGTCCATCATGCCGAGGTTGGAGATGGTAAACGTATTTCCACTGAATTCGTTGGGTTGTAACTTTTTGTTTTTGGCTTTTCCGGCCAATTCCTTCGATTCGGCTGCGATCTGCGGGAGCGTTTTCTGGTCGGCAAAACGGATCACGGGAACGATGAGGCCGTCTTCGATGGCCACGGCCACGCCGATGTGTACATGGCTGTACCGGCGGATCTTGTCGCCCATCCAGGAGGCATTGATGGCGGGGTGTTTACGAAGCGATAAAGCAACCGCTTTCACCACCATATCGTTGAAGCTGACCTTCACAGGGCTTACTTCATTGAGTTGTGTGCGGGCCGACATGGCGTTGTCCATCCCGATCTCCATTGTCAGATAAAAATGTGGCGCGCTGAATAAGCTTTCACCCAATCGCTTCGCGATCACATTTCTCATTTGAGAGTTGGGGAAATCGGTATATCCTTCGGTGTAATTCGCTGTGGGTGTCATGCCAGCCATAACCTGGGCGGCCGCGGGCTGGAAATTATCGATGTCGGCTTTTACGATTCGGCCACCATCGCCCGACCCTTGAAGGGATCGAAGATCAACTCCTTTTTCCTTGGCGATCATTTTAGCCAACGGAGAGGCTTTGATCCGATCATCCGAGGAGGCAGTGATTGCGCCGACTGATTGAGCAACCGGTTGTGCGACCGTTGGAGCGGGTGCAGGGGCAGGGGTTGTTGTGGCGGCTAAAGAAGGTTGGGTAGCCGACGCGACGGTAGCAGGGCCCTGTTGCGCAGCTTGCACCAGTGTCTGTACATCCACTTTTCCGGTTTCGCCAATGATGCATAACAAGGCGTTGACGGCGATCTTTTCGCCGGCCTGTGCACCGATATGAAGAATGGTTCCGGTTTTATAACTCTCCAGTTCCATGGTGGCTTTATCGGTTTCGATCTCGGCGAGGATCTCTCCTTTTGTGACGGGATCGCCAACCTTTTTATGCCAGGCGGCGATCACACCGGCTTCCATGGTATCACTCAGGCGTGGCATAAGCACCACTTCTTCCACTTTTGAAAGATTGATGGTTGAGAAAGTGGGGGGCGTGGCAGGGGCCGTTGACGTTTGTTGGGGAGCGTCGGCGGGTGAAGCGGATGACGAAGTAGCGGCCGAGGGTGAGGTCTGGTGTTCAGTCAACAAAGCAGCAATGTCTTCACCGGCTTCTCCGATGATCGCAAGCAGGTCATTCACCTGTAGCTTTTCGCCTTTGTTGGCGCCGATATGCAGCAGGATTCCGTCCTTGTAGCTTTCCAATTCCATGGTAGCCTTGTCGGTTTCAACTTCCGCCAACAGGTCACCCTTTCGAACGGGTTCGCCCACATTTTTATGCCATGCTGCAATCACACCTTCCGTCATCGTGTCGCTCAAGCGGGGCATCAAGATCACCTCAGCCATCGGTCAAAAAAATTTGCACGAAAGTAAGGCAAAACCGCAAGAATTTGGGGAGAGATCGTATCAGTAATCCAGGTCGAGTCCCAGCTTTTGCTTCAGGGCCTCGATCAGGGGGTATTTTTCCGACATGGCCAGGTACTGGTCGCGGCTGGTAAGGGTCTTCGATACCTCCGGTTGGCTATCGGGATCCGGCTCGCCCAGTAAAACCTGGAATTGAAGGGCCGGCACCTGTAATTGTTTGACCAAAAACTTATAAAGTGTGTTTCGCTCCTGCTCGATGAATCGTTGTTCGATATTGGTATGCGTTTTGACCAGAAACTCCGTTGGGCCAACCAGTTCCAGTTTTGCCCGCTCGAAAGAAGGTAATGCCGGATTCTTTTTTGACTTCAATTCCTCCGCATACACAGACCATGCCTGAGTAAGTGTAGGCAGCTCTATGCTTATCGTCTGTTTGGGTTCGGTTGTGCGATTGGCATTGGCAAACTGCCCCCGGATCTTACTCAGACTGCTTAAGCGCGGTGTCGGAGTTGGCGCGGGATCCGGCTGACCGGCCTTCGTCGGCACGGCCCCGGCCGGCTCTTTTTTCAGGCCAGTTGGGGTGGACGGTGTTTCCAGGATCAGCTTTGCCTTGGGGGATTTATTTTCGGGAATAGCGCGTGGGTTGTGGATCCGGATGGGTCTGATGCGGAAGGCTAGCGGGCTATCCGTCATTTTTTTTTTAACCCCTTCCTCGTTCGAGGAAAGATCAAGTGCTTGTTGCAGATAGGCCAATTTGATCAGGGTCATCTCCACTTGCAGGCGTTTGTTTCTGGCTGCCCGAAATTGGATCTCCGCCTGATTGATCAGGTTCAGGGCGCTGACCAAATAACCCGTGGTATAGTTAGGAGCGATTTGCTTGTATCTCTCTTTGAATCCCTCGGCCACATCCAGTAATCCGGATGCTTTTTCATCCTGACTCACCAGCAAATTGCGAATGAATTCGGAAAAGCCCGACAAAAACAGATCTCCTTCAAATCCTTTTTGATGGATCCCATCATAGAGGAGCAGTGCCTCACTTAGTTTTTGTGCATGCAGATTATCGAGCAATTGAAAATACAGATCGGCGTCCAGGATGTTGAGATGCTCCAGTGTTTGCGCATAGCTCAACACGCCACCGCTGAAGCTTACGATCTTATCCAGCAAACTCAATGCGTCCCGCATGCAACCCTCACTTTTTTGGGCGATCAGTTGCAGCGTATTTTCTTCGGCTTCGACGGATTCCTTTTGGCAGATCGAGGTGAGGTGTTCGATGGTATCTCGTAGAGTGATGCGTTTAAAATCGAAGATCTGGCAGCGGCTCAGGATCGTGGGCAGGATCTTATGTTTTTCGGTGGTGGCCAGGATGAAGATCGCGTAAGGTGGAGGTTCCTCCAATGTTTTCAAAAAGGCATTGAAAGCCGATGTGCTGAGCATGTGCACCTCGTCGATCACATACACCTTGTATGCGCCACCTTGCGGCATGAACCGCACCTGTTCGGTCAGGTCGCGGATCTGATCCACCGAATTGTTGGAGGCGGCATCCAATTCGAAATAATTGAGCGAGGCTCCCTCGTTGAAGGAGCGGCAGTTTGTACATTGATCACAGGCTTCGCCCTCGGGGGTGCGGTTTTCGCAATTGATCGTTTTGGCGAGGATGCGGGCACAGGTGGTCTTTCCCACGCCACGAGGACCACAGAACAGGAACGCATGGGCCAGGTGTTGCTGACGGATGGCATTCCGGAGGGTGGTGGTGATATGCGATTGCCCAACGACCGAATCAAAGGTCTGGGGTCGATACTTACGAGCGGAAACAATGAATTTATCCATGGAATCGGTGGGAGGTGCAAGATAACGAACGAAGTGGTAATCGGACCGGCCGGCCGGATCAAAGTATGGGATGTGACTGGAAGGGGCGGGTGCGATCGAAAATATACCGGTAGGTGATCAATTTGCGGGTTAAAAAAGTGTCGCCGATGCCGGTTGCCACATTGAGCATTTTTGGGTTGAACTCCCCGATCCATTGTAATTCATAGGTCTCGTACCGGTTCAGCGGCTGAATCACCTTTTTGGCTTCATTGATCAGGTAAGAGTCAATCCCTTTGCCCTGAAACTCAGGCACAATGCCAAAAGCGATCCCGGTGAAACGGGGGTTTGGCTTTGTTTTTTTGATCCACAGGAATTTCAGTTTCTGCCAAATACCAAATTGTCCGTTCAAGTGTCGGAACCATTGGTTGAGGTCGGGCAGGTTCAGAAACAAGGCGATGGGTTCATTTTTATAGTAGGCGAACCAAACGATTTTCTCCTCTACAACCGGCATCATTTTTTTGAAAAGGCTCAGGACCTGCTCCTTGCGTAATTCTTTCATGCCCGCATGCCCGGCCCAGGCCTTGTTGTAAACGTTCATAAAATCCATGGCATATTTCTGCCAATCTTTTTTACGTAAATAACCGGCCCGGAAGTTCGGATCTTTTGCCACCATCGAATGTCGATCCAGGATCTTTTGACTCAGCTCTTTTCGGGGATCCAGCCCAAAACATAGCTGGTTAAAGAAATTTTTGAATCCATACCGTTCAAATAACTCCTGGTAGTACGGCGGATTATAGTTCATTCCGTAAAGGGGCGATTGAAATCCCTCCACGATCAATCCCCACCACCTGTCGCGCTCGCCAAAGTTGATAGGACCGTCCATGGCCTCCATGCCTCGTTGCATCAGCCAGTGTTTGGCTACGTCAAACAGCATATCGGCTGCAGTTTGATCATGGATGCAGTCAAAGAATCCGATCCCGCCAACAGGCATCTCGTCGCTCTTGTTTCGGTATTTTTTGTTTACAAATGCCGCGATCCGACCGATCGGCGCCTGTTGATCGTTGAACAAGACCCAGCGGGTGACTTCTCCAAACCGAAATGCCTTGTTTTTCTGGGGGTCGAATACCTCGGCCACGTCTTTGTCCAACGGACGGATGTAATGCGGGTCGTTCCCTTGCAGCAAGGGGTTGACCTTCAGAAAGGTATTGGCCAGAGCGGGGGTGGTAACCTCGAGGAGCTGCATAGCGCAAGTAACGAAGAATCGGGAGTTTTCCACGGACTCAATTTTCATCCGTTCCGGGTTTCTGTTTCTGCCCCGCTGCCCTTACCTTTGCGGCCGGAATCAAAATGGCCTTTAGCCACATATAAAAAACATCCCGAAACATGGCAAACCTCGGTAAAGTAAAACAGGTGATCGGTGCGGTAGTTGACGTTCAATTTGAAGGCAAGCTGCCCGAGATCTACAACGCATTGGAACTGAAAAAAGAGAACGGTGAATCCCTGGTGCTGGAAGTACAGCAACACCTGGGGGAGGATAGTGTACGTACCATCGCGATGGACGGTACGGAAGGATTGGTTCGGGGTACCGAAGTGATCGACACCGGCAAGGCCATTGCCATGCCTACCGGGGAAGCCATCAAAGGACGTCTATTTAACGTAACCGGTGATGCCATCGATGGATTGCCGGCCGTCAGCAAGGAGAATGGTCGCCCCATCCACGCACAGCCACCCGCCTTTGAAAATCTGAGTACTGCTTCTGAGGTTTTGTATACCGGTATCAAGGTGATCGACCTGATCGAGCCCTACGCAAAGGGTGGTAAGATCGGACTCTTCGGTGGTGCCGGCGTGGGCAAGACCGTGTTGATCCAGGAATTGATCAACAACATCGCCAAGGCCTATTCCGGTTTGTCGGTGTTTGCGGGCGTGGGCGAGCGCACCCGTGAAGGAAATGACCTGATGCGCGAAATGATCGAAGCAGGGATCATGAAATATGGCGATGCCTTCAAGCACAGCATGGAAGAAGGCGGTTGGGATCTCAGCAAAGTGGATATGAAGGAACTGGCCGATTCCAAAGCGACCTTCGTATTCGGACAAATGAACGAACCCCCCGGCGCCCGTGCCCGCGTGGCCCTGTCGGGGTTGACGATCGCAGAATATTATCGTGACGGCGACGGACAAGGCAAAGGCCGCGATATCCTTTTCTTCGTCGACAATATCTTCCGCTTCACCCAAGCCGGATCTGAAGTATCAGCCCTGTTGGGACGGATGCCCTCAGCAGTAGGTTACCAACCCACATTGGCCACGGAAATGGGAATCATGCAAGAGCGGATCACCTCCACCAAAAATGGTTCGATCACTTCCGTACAAGCGGTATACGTACCGGCGGATGACTTGACCGACCCCGCTCCGGCTACCACCTTCGCCCACTTGGACGCCACCACGGTATTGTCCCGTAAGATCGCCGACTTGGGTATCTATCCCGCGGTCGATCCCTTGGATTCTACCTCCCGTATCCTCACTCCTCAAGTGGTGGGTGACGCGCACTACAACTGTGCCAACCGCGTGAAGTCCATGTTGCAGCGCTACAAAGAACTGCAGGACATCATCACCATCCTTGGTATGGATGAGTTGAGTGAAGAAGATAAAATGGTTGTGGCCCGTGCTCGTAAGGTGCAGCGTTTCCTTTCACAACCCTTCCATGTGGCGGAGGCCTTTACCGGACTGAAAGGAGTATTGGTGCCGATCGAAGAAACCATCCGTGGCTTCAATATGATCATGGATGGAGAAGTGGATGAGTATCCGGAAGCTGCCTTCAACCTGGTCGGTAGCATCGACGATGCGATCGAGAAGGGTAAGAAACTTCTGGCCGCTGCCAACTCTTAATTGCCAAACCCGATCGTATGAATCTGGAAATACTGACCCCCGAGAAGAAACTTTTCAGCGGAGATGTGTACGGTGTACAAATGCCCGGCATCAGCGGAAGTTTCGAAGTACTCGATCGACATGCGCCCCTGATCAGTGCTCTGAAGCCCGGAAAGGTCAAGGTATTGAGCAGCGCCAATCAGGAATTGGCTACATATCAAGTGCAGGGCGGTTTCGTGGAAGTGCTCAACAATCGGGTAACCGTTTTGCTGGAAGGCGCAACCGAGTCCTGATCGTATTGGCACGACATAATTTTTTACCGCCCATTGGGCGGTTTTTTTATTTTCACACAAATCTCCACGCATGCGTCATACACTCATCCTTGCCTCCTTTCTGCTGACTGGCTTCCTATCCGCCGCCCAACAATACCAAGTCAATTGGGGCGATGTGATGAAGATGAAAAAAGGCACTACCGATATGGATATTGTGACTGCCGACAATACCGGTGTCTATTTTGCGGAAGGCAGTTTGCGGATGAAAAGCTATTTCGTGATCGGCGCCACCTATGGAACCGCCTACAAGCTCATCAAGTTCGACCGGAATTTTGAGGAGGTATATGAAAAGGAGTACAGAAAGGAATTGAAGGGACTGGAGTTCCACAGCTTTCAACCCCTGGGGGCCGACCTATTCCTGTTTGCCACCGATTATGTGAAAAAAGAAAAGGCCTTCAAGGTTTTTGCAGCCAAGGTGGATAAGAACAGCGGCGATCTGACAGGTGATTTTCAGGAGATCGGAAACTATCCCCTGGAAAACAAGCGGGACGACTATGAACTGAGCGTGCAAACAGCCCTGAACGGGCAGTATTTTTTATTGGTGACGGATATCTCCGCCAGCGACCATAACAATATCGATGTGATCCTGCTCGATAAAAATTTGAAGATCAAGCAACAGGCCGGAATCGACCTACAATACGCCAAAAGCACTTTCTCACTGGAAGATGTAAAGTATACCACTAATCAGAAGATCGTCATCTTGGGTAAGTCATTCGAAGAGGTGCCTTATGGAAAACGAAAGCTTACCCGGTTGGTATTCAAAAATTATACGCTGAGTGTTTATGATCAGAAGGGCAGAAAAGAAAAGGATGTGGCGGTGGAATCCGGTGATCGCTATGCGATCGGCGGGCAATTGATGGAGTTAAAGAACGGAGAGATCTTGCTGGCCGGATTTTACAGTAACAGTGCCAAGAAGGAAGACCTCAACGGATTTTTCCTGAGTAAGCTAAACACCGATGCCGGCTCACTGGATATGGTTTCCTTCAAGCCATTTGATGCGACGATGCTGGGCGTCAATTACACGGAGGATGAAACGGATGAGGACGATGAGACACGTGACAGCAAGCGATCATCCAAAAAAGCAAAGGATGACGAGGATGAAAATGAATTTCCCAATTCGTACATCATCAAATCGGTCGATTACAATGCCGCCGATAATAGCTATTTGATCACGGCGGAGATCTCCAAGTACACCTACTACACCTACACAACATCCGAATTCAATCCCGCCACCAAAACCTGGCGAACAACCACCTACCACGTGCATCGGTACGAGAACAAGGATATTTTGGTGGTCAATACCGACGAGCAGGGACAGATCAAATGGATCAATGATATCCCGAAAAATCAATTGGAGGAGATCCGGACATCCAACTCCGGATATGTCAGTGGGATACGTTTCTACAGCAATTACAGTGGCTATTTTGCCAAGGGAGGCGGGATGCCGTATTATTCATCATATGCCAGCTTGATACACAATAACAAGATGGTTTTGATCTTCAATGATCACAGCAAGAATAATATCATTGCCGCGTATGGGGATCGTATCAAGCGGATCTATAATTTTCGGAAGAACAGCAATACCTGGGGTATCTCCATCGACATCCCTACCGGCAAAATGGTTCGTAAAACCATCTCTACCAATGACGAGGAAACCATTCTGATGCCTAGGCATGCCATGGTTGTCAAGAATGAGGTCTTTCTTCCCTCCTGGCGGATACGGGCCCTGGCTCGGACCAAGTTCAAAATGGCCAAGATCACCGTTAAATAGCCGATTTAACAGCACGTAAACGAAGGTTGTTCGCACAAATAAGTCGGCGCAATTTGCACTTCGCTATTTTTGACAAGTTGTGAAGCGCATCATTCCCTGGATCATTGTTTTGATCGGCCTTTCCATGGTCGGTATCATTGGCATACAGGTGTCCTGGGTCAATAACATGGTGCTGTTACGGCAGGAGCAGATCAAACATGGAGTAGAGGAGGCCACGATCTGGGTTGGCAATGATCTCGTTTCCAAAAAAGGTTCGTCGCCCATTCCCAGACGATTTTGGGAGGATGGATTTCTTTCCAAGATCATTCGCCCTCCTTCGATCGGTGAGCAGGTCAGTGTGGAGGAAGTCGACAAGAAATTCCGGCAGGCATTTCAAATGTTTCATCTTCCTCCTGCCATGCGATATGAATTTGGCATCGCGTCATTGGAGGGGGCAAATGAAAATGCCTTTGAACGGGTCACTCCTAATTTCAAACAGGCCTATTCGGATACGGCCAATAATTTTACGTTCAATTGGGTGCTGGGTTCGTTAGGCGGATCGTATGGAGATAACCTGGATGGCGAGGTGTTGTTTGTGGCGGTACCTGAGATCCGTTCATTGGTACTGCGCTCGCTTTGGTGGCCGATCGCTATCTCTATTTTCTTTACGCTGGTGATCATGACGGCCTTCTATGTTACGGTCAGGACGATGGTTCGACAGAAGAAACTGGTCGAGATCAAAAATGATTTCATCAATAACATGACGCATGAGTTCAAGACGCCATTGGCCACGATCTCCCTCGCCGTGGATGCGCTTCGAAATGAAAAGGTGCAGGCCGATCCCGCGCGCATGAGCTATTTCAACTCGATCATCAAGGAGGAAAACCTGCGTATGAATCGGCAGGTGGAGACCATACTTCGGGCCTCCCAATTGGAGCGACAGGATTTTGAGATTCAGTTCAAGCCGGTACATATTCATCCCATCATTCAGCGGGTCGTGGATAGTTTTTCATTACAGATCGAGTCTCGTTCCGGAAAGATCGACTTACAATTGGATGCGACAACTGATCTCTTGCAGGCGGATGAGTCTCATCTTACGAACCTGATCAGTAATCTGATCGATAACGCACTCAAGTACTCAAAAGAAGGCGTGCCCCCCGAGGTGCAGATAGTTTCCTCCAATGAATCAGGAAAGCTCTTGCTATCGGTTACCGATAATGGGATCGGGATGTCGCGGGATACCTTAAAGCGGATCTATGAAAAATTTTTCCGGGCTCATACCGGCAATATTCATAACGTAAAGGGTTTTGGATTGGGACTGAGTTATGTGAAAACGCTGATCGATGCACACCGGGGTGCGATCGAGGCCGAGAGTATGCTCGGGAAGGGCAGCCGATTTATTTTACGCTTCCCACTTTCTAAGGGCTGATCGGTTCAACTATCCGTACGCCATAATAGGCTGCCATCTCCATAGCTTAGAAAACGAAAATCATTCTCTAACGCGTATTGATAGATCTGCCGCCAATTGTCACCTACCAGAGCGGATATCAACAGCAACAGGGTAGATCTGGGTTGATGAAAATTCGTGATCATTCCATCTGCCATTCGGATGGAGTATCCCGGCGCGATCAATAACTCGGTGCGAGACCATAAACTGTCCGTACCCTCCCTATTCATTTTTTCGAGCAAGGCTTTTATTGATTCGGCGGGTGATATCGGGTGTGCATCCGTATAAGGTTCCCATTGGGTCAGCAGCTCAATCGACGCGTTTTTGTTTTGGACAAGGCGAGCCCCCAGCCAGTAGATCGATTCCAATGTACGCAGAGCGGTGGTCCCTACCGCTACTCGTGTACCGGTATGAAACAATAGCCTTTCCAGTATAGGCCGTGATAAATGGATCCATTCGCTATGCATGGTGTGGTTCTCCAGTCGGTCGGCCATAACAGGTTTGAAGGTGCCGGCCCCAACGTGCAAGGTCAGTGCCAGTTGATCGATCCCTTTGCTGCGTAACACATCCAGTAGCGTATCGGTGAAATGTAATCCGGCCGTGGGGGCTGCAACGGAGCCGTCATTTGCAGCATAGGCGGTTTGATAATCGGTTTTGTCCTGTTCCGCTGCGGATCGTTTGATGTAGGGGGGCAGGGGGATTCGGCCGGCTCGTTCCAATACGTCGCCAAAACAGCCGGCGGCCTCCGGCCATTGGAATTCGATGCGGAAATCCGTTTCTCCCTTCTCCAAAAACAAGGCTGTCAGGATTTGTCCAGCCGGCTCTCCCGGCAAGGTCAACTGCAAGTGAATTCCTTTTTTCCATTTCGAAGCCCCGCCTATGAAACAACGCCAGATCACTCGTTCACGAGTGGCCAACGCGGTGGCCACCTCGGGATAGATCGCATCCGGCTCCAAGCAAAAGATCTCTACACGCCCCCCAATGGGTTTTTCAAAGATGAGACGGGCGGGGATCACCTTCGAATCGTTCACGCATAGTTGGGTGCCCGAGGGCAATTCTTCCGCCAGCGATGAAAAATGGCGCTGCCGAATCTGGCCGCACCGATAGATCAGCAAACGGGAACTGTCCCGCGGATGCACCGGATGCACCGCAATCCGCTCCGCGGGTAAGTCATACTCATATTGAGCGATATCGATCGAACGAGTGTCCATACACAACCAACTGTTGAGTCATGCAAAGATCCCTATTTGGCTTGGCTTCCAGCACTATCCACAGCTTTTCCACAGCTATTCACATCTAAAGCACAGGATTTTTCAAAAACCATCTCCAAAATTCAATGAAACGCCTTACTGATAAGGGTTTCATCAACATTCAGGTTGGGGATAAATTAAGACGGGTCAAAATTTGTCACAAAGTGGTAAAAAGTGTTATTTTGTGTCAATACGGATGAAAAACTCGTTAACCCACTGAAAATGACAGGCTTTATAGGAGAATACGAAGCGACGTTGGATGCCAAAGGGCGTTTTCTGCTTCCGGCCGGCTTTAAAAAGCAGTTGCCGGAAGGGGAGGGTGCTCAGTTTGTCATAAACCGGGGTTTTGAGAAGAGTTTGGCCTTGTACCCCATCAAGAACTGGGAGCCTCTTTTTGCGGACATCAGCAAATTGAATGATTTCGATCCCAAGGTGCGAGAGTTCCGTCGCTACTTCTTGAATGGGGCCACGATGGTGGAGCCGGATACGGCGGGTCGGTTATTGGTGCCGCCGAATTTGAAGGTGCATGCCAACCTGCAGCGGGACATCGTGCTGGTGGCGGCCGTAAATAAGATTGAGATCTGGGATAGTAATACGTACAAGCAGTTCTTTGATTCGTTCTCTCCGGAGGCGTTCAGCAAGCTGGCGCAGGAGGTGATGGTTCCTAACCAGCACACATCCGGTCAATAAAGTAAGATGGAGGGGAAGATGACAAACCAGGCTTCCGATCCCGCTTACCATGTGCCGGTGATGTTGCGCGAGGCGGTGGAAGGATTGAATATCCGTCCGGATGGCGTGTATGTGGATTGCACGCTGGGGGGCGGTGGCCATGGCCGTTCCATCCTTCAGCAGTTGGGGCCGCAGGGGCGATTGATCGCTTTTGATCAGGATGCCGATGCGGTAAAAAATTTGCCGGCGGATCCGCGGGTTCAATTTTGGCCACAGAATTTCCGTCATCTGCGCCGTTTTGTTCGCTTGTCGGGTATTGATCAGGTAGATGGGGTCTTGGCCGATCTGGGTGTAAGCAGTCATCAATTCGATGAAGCCACACGTGGATTTTCCATTCGATTCGACGGTCCGCTAGATATGCGGATGGATCAGCGCCAATCGTTAACGGCGGCAGATGTGATCGCTCAGTATTCCGAGGCGGATCTGCACCGAATGTTTGAGCGGTATGGTGAGGTGACCAATGCCAAAACGTTGGCTCGTACGTTGGTAGCGGGCCGCCAGCACCGATCGATCGACACCACCCAAGCGTTGAAAGATGCTATCCGAGAGATCGTAAAGGGGAATCCCAGTAAGTATTTCGCCCAGGTATTTCAGGCGCTGCGTATGGAGGTCAATGAAGAAGTAATCGTACTGCAGAAGTTGCTCGAGCAACTTCCGCAGGTGCTTCGTCCCGGCGCCCGCGCAGCGATCATCACCTTCCATTCCATCGAAGACAGACTGGTGAAACAGTTTTTTCGCCGCGGTTCTTTTCAGGAGCCCGACCCGAACCCCTTTTCCCGATCGGAAGAACCCTCTCCGTTTGAGCTCATTACACGAAAGCCGATCGAGCCCACGGAGGAAGAGAAACGAATCAACCCCAGATCCCGCAGTGCCAAGTTGCGGATCGCGGAAAAAAGATGATCACTTGGCAGCATCGATCCAGTAAACACTCAGTATAACGTAAACATGTCCGCAAACGAAAGCAGAATGAATTGGAAGCAGTGGCTGAACTATCCTTCGCTGGTGCGTCAGCTCCCATTCATACTCTATCTCACCTCGTTTGGCGTATTGTATATCTATAATGGGCATTGGGCAAACAAGACCATTCGAAACATCCAACTGGCCGAGAAAGAGATCCGCGAATTGCAGTATGAATATGTAACGGCGAAGGGTGAATTGTTGGCACGCAGCAAACCGAGTGAAGTATCGAAGGCGGTTGCGCCATTGGGACTAAAGGAGTTGGTGAAAACCCCCTGGATATTGATCGACTCGAACACAAATCAATCCAAGCGATCTAACTGATGGATATGAAACGCGACATATTGGCCCGGGTCTACCTGAGTTTTATCGGGATCGCCCTCTTGGGTTTTCTTGTCCTCGGTCGTGCCGTATACATTCAACGGGCAGAGGGTCGTCATTGGATCGCCGTGAGCGACAGCGTGCGACAAAAATTTGTGGCGCTTGAGGCTCAGCGAGGCACCATTTATACAGAGAACGGCGAGATGCTGAGCACCTCTATACCCACGTTCGATATCTACATGGACTTTCAGGCCGAGGGACTTCGGGAGAAGAAAGGAAAGATCTTTCATGAGAAGATCGATTCGTTTGCACGCGCGCTCTCCACCTATTTTGGTGACCGCCCTGCCGCCGATTATTCACTCGGATTCAAAACTGCCTATCGGAAAGGCGATCGATATTATTCACTGAAGAAAAAATTAAGCTTCGATCAATACAAGGCATTCCGCAAATTTCCGCTGGCCAATCAGCCAAAGAATAAGAGCGGGATAAAGGTGGTCGTGAATAGCAAGCGGTTGGTACCGTATGGGATATTGGCCAGCCGAACCATCGGTCTTTCCCGGGAGCACGCACAGTCTGGCGGCAAGGTCAAGAAAATGAATGTGGGGCTGGAGAAAAGCTATGATTCTTTATTGAGTGGCCGAGACGGACAGCGAATGGTTCGGTATGTAGCGCCCGGTACCGCCATACCCATCGATGGTACGGAGTTGGAACCGGTTGACGGGAAAGATATTTACACAACCCTCGACCTGGGCATTCAGGATATTACCGAGCGCGCATTGATGAATCAGCTCGACAGTTTCCAGGCATTGTATGGTACTGCCATTGTGATGGAAACGGCCACGGGTAAAATACGGGCAATAGCCAACCTGGGCCGACGCCCCGACGGTAGCTATTGGGAAGATGATAATTATGCCCTTCGTAATACCGAGCCCGGATCAACCATCAAACTGGTGACGCTGATGGCCGTGTTGGAAAAGGGAACCAGTTGGATCAACGATTCCGTTTTGATCGGCCCGTCCAAAACCGCCATGGTCGGTCCCCGGAAGGTGATCGATGCGGAACACCTCTCCCGAAATACTTTGTCTGTGCAGGAATGCTTTGCGCACAGCTCCAACATTGGTATGAGCCGCCTGGCGTTGAAAGCATTTGGTCAGCGCCCCATGGAGTTACGTGAGTATATGCATCGGTTTCGGATGGACGATCGGATGTCCATCGATCTGTCCGACCTGTCGAAACCGCGTTTTGCGCCTTTGGATCAGAAAGGAAGTGCCTTGGGTGATATGATCTCCATGAGTTATGGGTATGCGTCCAGCGTGAGCCCATTGCATACACTTACGCTCTACAATGCAGTGGCCAATGGCGGTAAAATGATGAAGCCGTATTTGGTGAACTCGATCAAACAGGGAGGCTTGTTGTATCGTCAATACGAACCGGAAATATTGACTGCGTCATTGGCCAGACCGGATGTGATCGAAGCGGCACGTCGTGCGATGGAATCTGTTGTCACCAACGGAACGGCTCGGGAGGCTTTTGCAAATGTTCCTTTCTCGATCGCCGGCAAGACGGGAACCTCACAGGTATGGGATGCTCCGTATAAATATGAGGACGGTGTATACCAAGCTTCCTTCGTTGGGTATTTTCCGGCCGACCGTCCCAAGTTCAGCTGCATTGTCTTGATCCGGACCAAGCCCGGTGCCCCTCAGATCTACGGAGGAAAATTAGCAGCCCCCGTTTTCCGGGAGATCGCCACCAAGTTGCATGCCATGTATGTCGAATCCCCACGTACGAACCCAATGTTGGCCAAAGCTGACAGTTCCTTGTCCATCTATGCCGGAGCCCGTTCCTCCTTGCAACGGATCTATTCTGTGTTAGGCATCAAACACCTGGACTCAACCAACAAAGGGTCGCTGGTACAAGTACGGGCACAAAATTCATTGAATTATTGGCGCGGACAAGAATTGCCAGGTTCCGGTATGCCCGATCTGCGCGGAATGAGTTTACGGGATGCGTTGAACCAGGTGGAACGAATGGGATTGGGAATTCGGATCGATGTGAAAGGAAAAGGAAAGATCACGGGTCAGTCTATTGCGCCGGGCACACCCTTGTCGCGGGGCGAAAAAGTGATTCTTCAACTCAGTTAATGATGAACGGCAGCGAACTATTATATCGTGTTTCCATTCAGTCGGCGCAAGGCAGCCTGGATAGAGACGTGGTCGCCTTGCATACCGATTCCCGCCAGGTAACTCCGGGTTCGGCCTTCATTGCGATTCGAGGAACCAAGGTTGACGGGCATGATTTTATTGATCACGCATTGTCAAACGGGGCCAGTCTGATCGTTGCCGAATCAACCCCGCAAGAGGCAAGTGACGTCGCTTGGGTACTAACACCCAATACGGCCGTGGCACTAGCTGAAATGGCCGCCAACTTCTATGACAATCCTTCCCGGCAGTTAACGATCGTGGGCGTGACCGGCACCAACGGAAAAACGACCGTTGCCACGTTGTTGTACAAATTATTTGTATCGCTCGGATATCGTTGCGGACTGCTGAGTACCGTTGAGAATCGAATTGATGAGCAGGTCGTGGAGGCTACTCACACCACACCCGATGCCATTCAGCTGCATCGCTTGCTTCGAAAGATGGTGGATGCCGGCTGTACGCATGCATTCATGGAGGTCAGTTCGCATGCGCTCCATCAGCATCGTGTGCATGGTATCCATTTCAGTGGGGGCATTTTTACCAATATCACACATGATCATCTCGATTATCATAAAACCTTTGATGAATACATACGGGTGAAGAAATCATTTTTCGACGGCTTGTCGGCTACTGCTTTTGCCCTTAGTAATGCAGATGATAAGCGTGGAACGGTGATGTTGCAAAATACCGCTGCCCGAACCGCCTACTACGCGTTTCGCACGCTTGCTGATTTCAAGGGTAAAGTGTTGGAGAATGGATTGGATGGTTTGCAGCTTTCCATCGATCTGGTAGATGTACATTTTCGGTTGGTCGGGGAGTTCAACGGATACAATCTGTTGGCCGTATATGGCGCCGCCTGTATGCTGGGTGCCGACAAGCAGGAAGTGTTAACGCATTTGAGTCAATTGAGTGGTGCGATCGGTCGTTTCGATTGCTATCGCTCTGCCCACACCGGCGTCTTGAGTATCATCGACTATGCACACACGCCCGATGCCCTGCAAAATGTATTGAGTACGATTACCCGTTTGCGTCAAGGCACGCAGCGTGTCATCACGGTCGTGGGTTGTGGCGGTGATCGGGATGCGACCAAACGCCCCGTGATGGCGGCCGTTGCCTGTGCCCTGAGCGATCAAGCCATTTTCACCAGCGACAATCCACGCTTTGAAGATCCGCAACAGATCCTGCAGGATATGGAGCGGGAGTTGACCCCAGCCGACAAGAGAAAGAGCTTGTCTGTACTCGATCGGCGGGAAGCCATCAAAGTAGCTGTGCAACTGGCTCAGCCCAACGATATTTTATTAGTGGCCGGAAAGGGTCACGAACATTATCAGGAGGTTGCAGGTAAAAGGGAGCCATTCAATGACAAGGAGATTCTGTTGGAAACATTTGAACTACTAAACAAATAGGACAGGATATGTTGTATCATCTGTT
>JBJTWV010000010.1:0-23114 GCA_046081925.1 Bacteroidota bacterium
TTCTAATTTATGAAACTTCAAACCGCCCAACGTAAAAGGGCAAAAATTAAAATCCGCCTTTGGGAAACAAAAATGGCCTTGACTCTTGTTAATCAGCGCCTTTCAGAGACCTTCGGTTGAACCGAGTGGACAACTGAAGACGTACAAGCTGTACAGCGTACCACGAACTAATCAAAAAAGCACCAAAAAAGTTAGAAATCTAAAAGTTATAGCAGTGGGGAGGTCACATACATCTCTCCCAGGAATTTCCGTCATTGTCTTCAAGTAGCTTAGGATTTCCTTGATTGTTCTTTACTAATCTAAATTTTATATTCTTCCATCCCCCTCCGCCTTCACCTCTTCCATCACTATAAAATTTACAAATAATGTAGGTTTCTTCACGATAGAGCTCGCCATAAGGTATTCGACCCTCCTTTTTTGTGTACCAGGTCCCGTTGATCGATTGAATTAGATTTCCATCGATTCGAACTTGAAAAGTGGCAGTTTGTTTTTTATCCTGGTTGATTTTTACACTTTCAGCTCTTGTTACGTTTCCGCGATCTGAATCAATATTCCAATACGCACAGAATCTGTAAGATTGGGCAATCGATGAATTGGCTGTAATTAATAATATTAATACTATTGAGAGTTTATTTAAAATAAAGATGCGGTTTGGGGTGATTTTTTGAACCATTCTATTTTTAAAAAATTGTATTTTAAAGGCGGGGGACATTTGTTACCTTACTTTTATGAACTGCCATTGGCTATTAGATGCATTTGTGACATCCCATTGAATGATTGCAGATCCATTTAACATGGATGCTTTATTTACATTTAAACATTTGCCACTTGAAACGGATACAATCTGATAATTCCCATTTAGGAGTTGTATCAGCTGCCATTTGCTATTATCATCTTCGGTTAGACTCCATTGAACAATTGAAGCTCCTCTAAATCTGCTATCATTTTGAACATTCAAGCACATTTGACTTTTTCTGGAAATAATATAGAAGCTGCCCATACCAGCACTTTCTAAACGCCACAGGTTGTTATCATCATTTGTGCAACTCCATTGGATTATTGGAACTCCTTCCTTTGAGCTAGCATTTTGTACGTTTAAACATTTTCCACTATGTCTTGATTGGATCTTATACCAAGAATTAGTGCTTAGTTGGCAGATCGAACTTTTTTGTGCAAAAAATAAAATTGAACTGATAATGAGTAAGCGGTACATGGTATATCTGTTTATTAAAGATAATTAATAATCTCGATTTTGGGCCTCAATTTGGGCCTAGGAACTAGTTCTTTTGAGATTAGACGATATAATTGACTGAAAAATAATGCATTGTGATCGATGGGCACCTGGTTTGGGACTAGGGGGTCGCAGGTTCGAATCCTGTCTTCCCGACATGAATATCAAGCCTTGGCTTTCTGCCAGGGCTTTTTTATTTGAGTCGTTGCAAGCTCGCTTGCAAAAGACGAGAATAAAAGCCCTGCGCGGCCAAAGGCCGCAAGGCTTGATATTCATGGAGCCCCTTAGGATGCTCGAGTGCAGCGAGGGCAATCCAAGCATAAGCACACAAGAGAAAAACTGAAGCGAGCGGAGCGAGTAAGGCTTTTGAGGATTGGACTCCCCCTCCGGGAAGCCTTCGCGCAGCGAAGGCAATCCAAGCTTGCTTGCAAAAGACGAGAATAAAAGCCCTGCGCGGCCAAAGGCCGCAAGGCTTGATATTCATGGAGCCCCTTAGGAAGCCCGAGCGCAGCGAGGGCAATCCGTACACATTACTCCATCAAACTTTCTCCATTGTTTGCTTCAGCTAGAGATACTTGTGGTTGATGGGGAAGGGAGCTATAGAAATGCATTTCTCCGTTTTTAGTCTTTGATGCAACGTACAGAGTAAAAATTACCTTTTGCAAAATCTGAATAGTCAGTACCACCCTCGCCATCCTGAAAAATTAAAACTGAAACAGTGTCCTCCTCATTATTATGTTCACCTCCAATCCACCAGCGGCCCTCCTCTCCTTTCAAAAAGAAGCCTTGCCTTTCTGAGTAAAAGAATCCTGCCCTTTTGGGAGACCAACCTATTCTTTTTAGTTTTTCCTCTCTATCAAATTCATTCCCGCCGAGGTATTTGAAGAGATCCTCCCACTCTTGGGGAGATGGAATATGCCAGCCTTTAGGAGCAATGTTTCTTTTGTCTTTAATCGAATACCATGTATAAAGTGCTCCATATTGTTCGCCATTTCGCTTGTCATTATTGTACCATTTCCACATATTTTTCGGGATTGGACTTCCATCACTGAATTTGGTAGTATTTAAATTCTCCGCCATCCACTCCTGGCTTCCAATTTTCACCGTCTTATACACTCGTCCATCACGAGGATCCTTGAATGATCCATATTGCTGAGAAAAGCAGGTGGTGGCAGCTATTGTCACAATTACTCCAAGTAATGCGTGTTTTGTCACCGATCCATCATTTAATAATCTAATTTATGAAACTTCACACAGCTCACGGTAATTAGGTTAGATTTTAGCGATTTACAGGGTTCGCTGTTAGGAATGAAAATCTATTTCATAGGGTGTATGGAAATCCAGGCTGATTTGAACGTAAAATTCCTTGGTTTGGGTATAATTCATTTTAAGTAGCCTAAATAAATGCCTTACTCAGATTTCAAAATAATTTTCAACCTTTAAGCCTTCTTAACTCCATTTCTTTCGCATTTGTATTTAAACCGCCTCATACGATACGGCATTCCCTTGAGCATCATGCTTTTGGGGGTGTGGGAATGCATGCCTGATAAGCGTCAACATACGGAGGTGGTAAAACCGGCATATGATTCTTTGTCTGTTTTTCGTATGGATTCGTTTTTGGGGTTAGCTAAATCTGGCGATCTGATCTTCAGGTCTGGCAATGACGAAACAAGTCATGCCGCAAGACAAATGAGCCGTATTGATACAAGCTTTTCGCATTGCGGGATTGTGATCAAAGAGAATAGCCAGGCGTATGTTTTTCATTCCATCGGGGGCGCAGATAACCCCAGTGGTCGTTTACTGAAACAGCCCATCGACCAATTTTGCAACTTGTCTCAAAACAATTCATTCGCTATTTACCGACTCTCCAGCCGCCTGAAAGTGGAGGCGGCGATCAAATCGGTTGTGAATCAATATTATATACAAGGGTTGACGTTCGACCTGTACTATAATCTGCGAACGGATCATGCTATGTATTGTTCTGAATTCGTCGCTAAGTCGCTGAACAGTGCCTACCGTTTATCGGGTTTTGAGAGCGTTTTTCTGGATGTTTCAGGGTTAGGCGTTACGGTTGATGATATATTTTTAAACCCGGCTTGCTATCTTATCAAAAAAGAGGTATTTTCAATTCACACTAAAAAATAAACCATATGAAATTGGCTCTAAAAAGTTTTGTTTTTGCTGCGATCTCCTTGTTTGTCATCAGTTGTTCCGGCGGCGATGATCCAACTAGCTCATTAAAATCCTTTTTTGAAAAGATAAGCAAGAAGGATATTGATGGTGCTGCAAAATTCGCTACCAAGGGCAGCAAAACCACCCTTGATCTCTTGAAAAAGGGAGTGGAAGCGTCCGAGGATGAAAAATCCGACCCCAACGATCTGAAAGATCTGGAATATGGGAAGCCCACTATCAATGGTACTACCGCGACCATCAGTGTCACAAACAAAAAGGACAAATCCACCGTCGATTTCACAATGAAGAAGGAAGATGGAGCGTGGAAGGTGGATTTTACCATGGAGACACTCATGAAAATGGGTAAGGATGCCATGGAGACTCCGGAGGGATAATTTCTGAATATCTAATAAAACAGCGGGCATCGAGAAATCGGTGCCCGTTTTTATTTCCTGTAAGAATATTGAATCTCGTCATTACCGGCGTCTCCGGATTTATTTGCTATTATTTGATCGTTACCAAGTGAAGTTACTTCGTTTAGGGACGAGAATTTCACAATTTATCTTGCCAAACTCGTTTTTATTTTATGACACTTTCCAGTCAAAGTAGGTTTTAATAACTCGCAGTTTTATACATTAAACATTTCCGGAATAATCTTCTAATTAACTGGTGTTTTCCTCCTTTTTTGATTCCTCAAGCTCTATTGTTTTATTAGAAATCGAAAAGGATGGCAAAAAAGGAAATAGAAATGCTGTTGGATGAGCAGAAAATCCTGAATCAGATTTTAGTAATCCGTGGCAAGAAAGTCATGTTAGATGAAAATCTGGCAGCTTTATATGGGGTAGAGACGAGACGTCTGAATGAACATGTAAAAAGAAATTTGAAACGATTTCCGAAAGACTTCATGTTTTCGTTGACGGAAGCCGAATACACAAACTTGAAGTCGCAAAATGCGACATCAAATTGGGGTGGCAGACGAAAATTACCTATGGCTTTTACTGAGCAAGGTGTTGCAATGCTTTCCAGCGTACTCAACAGCGACACAGCTATTGAAGTCAATATTAAAATAATTAGAGTGTTTACAAGGCTTCGAAACTTTGCTATTACCCATAAAGACATATTGATGCAACTATCCAAATTGGAGAAAGAAGTCAAAGACAATAGCAAGGATATAGCAAATATTTTCACTGTTTTGCGTGAGCTGATCTAAAGACAAGCAAAGCCATTGCCCCGAAACAGGATCGGATACAAACAATACGACTGATGATAATCTCCAGCCATGCCAGGTCAATGTGCACTTGATTTTTTATTTCCATTAATTTCGCTCCTTATTATGCACCTCCTCGTCACCGGCGGCGCCGGATTTATTGGTCATCATTTGATCGCTGCGTTGTACGCAAAATACCCCGGCGTTCAGATCACCTGCATCGATAATTTCGATCCGTTCTATGATGTGGCCATTAAGGAGAAAAACATACAACCCTTTCTGAGCAAACCCGGATTTCGGTTATTGCGTTTCGACCTTGGTCAAACTTCCATCTCCCATTTTAAAACCCTCATCCCCGAGTCGATAGATGCCATTTTGCACCTCGCAGCCAAGGCCGGAGTTCGTCCCAGCATTCAAAACCCCGAAGCCTATCAGCAAGCTAATGTGGTTGGTACCCAAAACTTGTTGGAATTTGCCAAGGATAAAATGATTCCGCATTTCGTGTTTGCTTCCAGCAGCAGTGTGTACGGAGTCAATGATCATTTTCCCTGGAAGGAAGACGAGGAATTGATCCCCATCAGTCCCTATGCCGGCACCAAATTGGCCGGGGAGCAACTCGGTAAAGAATATAGCGAACACCACAACATCCGATTTATTGCTCTTCGATTCTTTACCGTTTACGGGCCGGGGCAACGTCCGGATCTGGCCATCCACAAGTTTACTAAAGCCATTCTGGCAAACGAAGTGCTAACGGTTTATGGCGATGGCTCCACCAGCCGCGACTACACCTATGTCGATGACATCGTAGCCGGTATACTGTCGGCGCTGGAATACAAGCAAAGCCCATTCGAGATCATCAACCTGGGCAATCATTTTTCCATTCCACTGATCGACCTGATACGGGCCATTGAAAAAGCATTGGAAAAAAAAGCAACACTTCACTACGGGCCCGAGCAACCCGGTGACGTACCCAAAACCTATGCCGACATCAGCAAGGCAAAGCGATTGTTGGGATATGAACCATCCACCACACTCGATGTTGGGTTGACTCATTTCGTCCGGTGGTACCGCGAAAATCTGGAGTGAGGGGAATTACGTCGTAGATCCGTCAAATACGCGACGAACCGTATAGGTCTTCTTGTTCTGCGACTCGAAATAAGTACGCATGCCAATTTCAGCCACGATACCGATGGTGATGAGTTGAATACCGCCCAGCAATAACATCAGTCCTAAAATGAGTAAGGGCTTTCCGCCAATATCATGACCGGCAATCTTCAACCCCAGCAAATACAAATTGATCAGCGCACCCAATCCAGATCCGATGAACCCAAGGGTTCCGAACAGGTGCATGGGCTTATGCATATATTTTCGGAAAAAGACCATGAGCAACAGATCGCTCATCACTTTGAAGGTTCGGTTGATGCCGTATTTGCTGGTGCCGTGCAACCGCGCGTGATGTTTTACGTCCACTTGCGTAATGCGGGCTCCTTGCAACTTGGCCAATACCGGGATGAATCGATGCAGTTCGCCATATAAGCCTAACTCTTCGGCGATCTCGCGCTTGAATACTTTCAGGGTACAGCCATAATCGCGGATGTACACACCGGTCATTTTTCGGATGAGTGCATTGGCGATACGGGAGGGGATCTTGCGAAGCAGCATACCGTCTTGCCGGTTGCGACGGTTGCCGGCTACCACGTCCCAGTCGGCCGCTTTCAATAATTCCAGCATGCCGGGGATATCCGAGGGGTCGTTTTGCAAGTCGCCATCCAGCAAAGCAATGTAGGTGCCGGTCGAATGATCGATGCCCGCGGTCATGGCCGTGCTTTGTCCGTAGTTTTTGCGGAGTTCGACCAAGCGGGTGCGCGCGTCGGCATTTGCCTTGATCTCGGGAATGGTTCGATCGGTCGATCCATCGTCCACAAAAACGACCTCATAATCCAACCCGTCCAAATCCGAACGGATGGCCGAAAGCAAGGGGGCGATGTTCGCCTCCTCGTTCATGACCGTTATGACGACCGATAATTCGCGCATGCCACAAATATAGTTGAAAGGGGAAGGATGAAGGATGAGTTTGTTTGGGGGTTTAACGCTCATCCTTCATCTTTCATCCTTCATCCTTCCTAATTTCGCCTTCCATGTCCACCAAACGTGAAATAGACTACATCGAGATCGAAGGGGCCCGGACGCACAACCTGCAAAATCTCGATCTGAAGATCCCCGCCCAACAGTTGGTCGTGATCACGGGACTCAGCGGCAGTGGAAAATCTTCTCTTGCCTTCGATACGTTATATGCCGAAGGTCAACGGCGTTATCTGGAAACCTTCGGGGCATACGCCCGCCAGTTTGTGGGTGATATGGAGCGGCCAGATGTAGACAAGATCACGGGGCTCTCGCCGGTGATCTCCATTGAACAAAAGACCACCAACAAGAACCCACGCTCCACGGTAGGTACTGTTACGGAGATCTATGACTTCCTTCGTCTCCTCTATGCTCGCATCGGGGTGGCCCATTCCTACCACACCGGCAAGCCCATGATGAAATGGAGTGAGGAGGAGATCGTGGCGGATATCCGAGAGAAATACGCGGGCAAAAAAATCGAGTTATTGGCACCATTGGTGCGCGGCCGAAAAGGGCACTACCGGGAACTGTTCGAGGAATGGAGAAAGAAAGGGTTTTTGAAAATGCGCGTGGATGGGGAGGTGAAAGATCTGGTGGCGAAGATGCAGGTAGACCGATACTCCATTCATGACATCGAATTGGTGGTAGACCGATTGAAATTGACGGATGATCTGGCGGGGCGGTTGAGTCAAAGCGTACAGCAAACCATGAAATTGGGAAAGGGGTTACTGTTCCTCTTGGTGGATGAGAAGCAACTGGTTCAATACTCAAAGAGTTTGATGTGTGCAGACACCGGCATCAGCTATGAAGAACCTTCGCCCAATGCGTTTTCGTTCAATTCACCCTACGGAGCCTGTCCGGTGTGCAAGGGATTGGGTACCCAGCACCGCGTTAACCTGGAGCTGGTCATACCAGATCCGGCTCTTAGCATTCAGGAGGGTGGTATCGCTCCGTTGGGAGAGGAGCGCGAGGCATGGGTATATCGGCAGGCACAGGAGCTGGCCAAAAAGAATAAGATCTCGTTGAAGGTGCCGGTGGGAGAGTTGACGCAAACGCAATTGAACGTGCTGTTGTATGGAAATGCCGAGGGGGTGATGAGTGAAGAAGAGGCCGCGGAGATGAAATTCGATCCGGATGCGCCTTTTGAGGGCGTGATCAATTTGCTTCATCGCTGGTATGTAAATCCGTACAGTGAAAATATTCGTGAGTGGGCGGAAGGGTATATGAACGAGCAACCTTGTCCCAATTGTAATGGGACGCGGTTGAAAAAGGAAAGCAATTGGTTTCGGGTGAACGGCCGGAATATTGCTGAATTATCGGTCATGAATTTGGATAACCTGGCCGCTTGGTTCGATGGCATCGAATTGTATTTGGATAAAAAACAGCAGCTCATCGCGAAGGATATTTTGAAGGAGATCCGAGACCGACTGCAGTTCATGCTACAGGTGGGGTTATCGTATTTGAGTGTAAGCAGACCCACCCGAACGTTGAGTGGTGGCGAATCGCAGCGGATACGATTGGCCACGCAGATCGGTTCGCAATTGCAGGGGATCACCTATATATTGGATGAACCTTCGATTGGATTGCATCAGCGCGACAATCAGCGATTGATAGAGGCGTTGAAGCGGTTGCGGGATCTGGGCAACACGGTGGTTGTGGTGGAGCACGACAAGGATATCATGATGGCGGCCGATCATTTGATCGATATGGGTCCGGGGGCCGGAGTGCATGGTGGACGGATCGTGGCGGAGGGATCTCCTGTCGAGTTGCTAAAGGGAAAATCCAATACGGCCGCGTATTTAAGTGGAAAGTATAAGATCGATGTGCCGAAGGAGAGAAGACCCGGTAATGGTCAGTATCTGGAATTGCTGGGGGCGAGTGGAAATAATTTACGCTCGGTCAATTTGAAATTGCCATTGGGGTGTTTTGTGGTGGTGAGTGGTGTGAGTGGCAGCGGAAAATCAACCTTGATCAATGAGACCTTGTATCTGATCTTGTCGCAACATGCGTATGGCTCCAGGAAGCAGCCATTGGCTCATCAGTCGGTAAAGGGACTGGAGCATATTGACAAGGTGATCGATATCGATCAGGCGCCCATCGGGCGTACACCCAGGAGCAATCCGGCTACCTATTGTGGTTTTTTCAACGAGATCCGGAACCTGTTTGCTGCTTTGCCGGAATCGAAGATCCGGGGCTACAATGCGGGTCGTTTTTCATTTAATGTGAAGACCGGTCGTTGCAATGTTTGTGAGGGTGGCGGGATGCGGGTGATCGAAATGAATTTTTTGCCCGATGTGTATGTGCATTGTGAGAAATGTAATGGGCGACGGTACAATCGGGAAACGTTGGAGATTCGGTACAAGGGCAAATCCATTTCGGATGTGTTGGATATGACGGTGGACGAAGCAGTGGAGTTCTTTCAGGCGGTTCCGTACATATACCGAAAGATAAAAGTGTTGCAGGACGTGGGGTTGGGTTATATCACCTTGGGGCAGTCGGCGGTGACGTTGAGCGGGGGAGAGGCGCAACGGATCAAGTTATCGACCGAGTTGGGAAAACGAGATACAGGGCGTACGATCTATATTTTAGATGAGCCTACCACCGGTTTGCATTTTGAGGACATCCGAAAGTTGCTGGAAGTATTGGGAAGGTTGGTGGATCGGGGCAATACGGTGTTGGTGATCGAGCACAATATGGATGTGATCAAAGTGGCCGATCACATCATTGACATAGGTCCGGAAGGGGGCGATGGTGGTGGCACCATTGTGGCACAAGGCGTACCGGAAAAAGTGCAACTGGTGAAGGAGAGTTTGACCGCGCCGTTCCTGCGGGCCGAATTGAAATAAAAAAAGACCCGCCGGAGGCGGGCCGTAGCATGATTCGGAGCGTGTACACCAGAAAGTAGGATAGGGAACGGATCAGGGTATCAACCAAGTACCGTTTTCCGGATCAGCCAGTATGTTAAAAGATCGGGCATCGTTGTCCGCGAAGTGTTCTTCCTTTTGCTTCGCCACCCAATCTGAATCCCAGGCGAATGGTAGTGCTGAAGTAGCTGTCGTTCTGTTTGGGATCGCCTCGTTGTTGATATTCACTGTAGGGGCGGGGGGTAGGATAGGAGTAGGTGCCGCGGTAATACAAACGGCGGGCTTGTTTTGCCTCGGCGGCGGGTAAATACTGATCGAAATAAATGGGATCGACGTAATAGTCTTGGCTTACGTCATCCAGGTAATCGGTCATTAATTTTCGATACAAAACCTCTGTTCCGATATACATAGTGTTGTTCAGGTAATACTTGAATCCGATTCCACCAATCAGATTGAATTGGGTTAGCTCGTACGGTTTGCTGTTGGGGTATTCGGAAAAGCCTTGCCCTTCCAACCGGAGTGCATGTGTTTTTATCCAACTACCATCAACGTCTTTTACCTCCGGATTGAATTGATATACACCAATACCTGCTACGCCGTAGGGGCGAAATTTTGCGGTGAGGTCTGCATATTGCTCCAGAAATACGGTGGGATAAAATTCAATGGCAGCATACGCTTCTTTGATCGGAGAGCGGAAATGCAGATTACGCTCTTTTCTGTCCATCTCGGCTCCTCCTTTGGTAGGGGCATCTGCGTCATCTGCTCCCACGCTTCCAATGGTTCCGGATATTCGTATGCCAAGCCAGTCGGTGGGATGAGCCGTCAGGTATAAACCGGCACTGGCTTTTGTTTGAGGAAGGTCCAGATCCTTAAGGAACCCGCGACCGATGCCCGCGGATCCACCCAGATCGGTTAAAGCAAACATGGGGCCAACGCCCAGACCGATCTCGATCTTTCCGTTGCCCCCATAGTACTGTGCTTGTACAGGGATACTGGCGATGAGCAAACCAAAAAGAAGGCACATCAGCCGTCCTGTGGTGGTTTGGTTTTTCATTGGATTGGAATTGGGTTTTCTAGGAATTGGATGACAACCCAAAACTAGATTCGTCCCTATCCATGGCCGAATATTCTGACCACAAACAGCTTAAAATCAGCTAAGAAAAGCGGATGTACGTAGGAGATTTACGAAGGCACTTATCGTAAAATCATGTGGATGTGCGGAATCCCGTCCTCCAAGTAGGGTGAACCACTTATTTCAAATCCAAGCGATCCATAGAAGGATTCGAGGTATCGTTGAGCACCGATTTGTATGGGCACATTTCCGAATAAGGAGTGGCAGGTTTCAATACTTTTTTGCATGAGTATGCGTCCGATTCCTGTACGACGTACCGAGGGTGCGGTCACCACTCGGCCAATAGAAGGTTCATCAAAAGCAATACCAGCGGGTAATAATCGTGTGTAGGCCACCAATTCATTTTCTTGCCAGGCCATCAAGTGCCAGGAGGACTGATCCTTATCATCCAGATCCAAGTACGGGCAATTTTGTTCCACCACAAACACGATGCTGCGTAATTGCAGGATAGCATACAATTCTTCCGTGGTCAATTCAGCAAATTTTTTCAGATGCCAAGTCATGCTAGTAGTTGTATTTGTCCTTCCACCGATTTTTCAGCCACTGACGGATCTCTTCTTCACGCGGATTTTTCCCCGGTTCATAGAAGCGCGTGCCGGACAATGAATCGGGTAGAAATTCCTGTTCAATGAAGTTGCCCGGAAATTGATGCGCATATTGGTAATCCTTGCCGTAACCTTCCTGCTTCATCAGTCGGGTGGGTGCGTTACGCAAATGCAGCGGCACCGATAGGTCGCCGGTACGACGCACCAATTCCAAGGCGGCATCGATGGCGAGGTAGGAAGCATTGCTTTTGGGAGAACCCGCTAAATAAACGGCACACTGCGATAACAGGATCCGTGCTTCCGGATAACCGATCTTTTCGGCGGCTTCGAAGGTGCTATTTGCCAGGATCAGGGCCGTCGGGTTGGCATTGCCGATGTCTTCACTGGCGAGGATGATCATTCGGCGCGCAATGAATGAGATCGATTCACCCCCCTCGATCATGCGAGCCAACCAGTATACTGCGGCGTTGGGATCACTGCCACGGATGGATTTGATGAAGGCCGAGATGATATCGTAGTGTTGTTCGCCGTCTTTATCGTATCGGGCAATGAATTGGCGGGCAGTGTCCATCACCAATTGATCGGTGATAGGGCCGCCGATCTGTATTTGTTCCAAACAGAGTTCAAACAGATTCAGCAGTTTTCTTGCATCCCCGCCCGACAATCGAAGCAGGGCTTCGGATTCAGTAACTGTGGCCTTTCGCGAGGACACCCACTCATCTTTTTCCTGCGCGATCCGAAGCAATTGATTCAATTGTTCGGTCTCAAGCGGTTTGAGTGTGTATACCTGGCAGCGGCTCAATAGCGCCGCATTCACTTCAAAGGATGGATTTTCGGTGGTGGCACCGATGAGTGTGATCCAGCCTTTTTCTACGGCCCCCAATAAGGCATCTTGCTGTGATTTATTGAAGCGATGGATCTCGTCAATAAAAAGAATGGTTCCGGCCAATCCTTTGGATCGGTCTATCACCTCTCGGATATCCTTAACACCGGCCGAGATGGCACTTAGTGTATAAAAAGGTCTTTGGAGCGATTGGCTGATCGCGTTAGCGAGTGTCGTTTTTCCGGTACCCGGTGGGCCCCAAAGGATCATGGAAGGGATTCGTCCGGCCTCCAGGCTCTTTCGCAAAACATGGCCGGGTCCGGTCAGGTGTTCCTGTCCAACAACATCCTCCATGCGTTGCGGACGCATACGTTCAGCCAAAGGAGCCAGGCGATTCATTGGAGCAAGATAAGAATTACTCGTGCTGCTTTACTGCACGCAGACCATATTGCGGCGCTGCAGACTCCAGTTGGTGGGCGTCTTATTGTTCGAACGGGTGTTGCCTTCCATACCGGTCATCAGTACCGATCGCAAGGCAAATGGTGTATTGACGGCGCGCACCCCTTCTTGATTGAAAACCTGTGTGTAATTCGGTATGGCTTCATCGGTAGCCAACAGCATGTAGGTATCGGTTCCGGTAGGTCCTTGCACGGTGCCGCCCGCCAATGACGTACTGCGAACCATTTCACCATTTCGATAAAGGGGGAATTGATTATCGATATTGCCATCGGCCCCATCAGGATACAGAAGTTGCATCTGACCATCTCGGTCGATCATGAACAGGTACACATATCTTTTCTGTATGCTGTTCTTTTTGGCATCCGGTTTTGCCTCCAGAAATAACTGTATGCTATCTCCCAATCTGTATTGATCGGCTGGAATGACCTCTCCGCTTTTTTTATTCCGGATCACCAAGTCAAATGGAAACTCATCGCTAGTATTTACCGGTGCGGCCAGTTGAAACCAGCCCCGGATCTTACTGATGTTCTTCGCCGCGTCGTATAGATTGTCCACAACCACATCCAGTTTCGTGGCATCGGGTTTGTAAGGTCCACTGATGGCGGATGGCAATGGATACGCGTTGGTGAACAGGGGCAAATTACCCAAGCTGTCTGATGCCGATATGCCAGCGCGTCTGAGACGATAGGCCGGTTGGTTGTTGTTGTTGAGGGTGCCGATGAGCCAGTAATGTGCATTGGATGGATCGGTGACGAAGCGAATATTCCGGTTGTCTCGTTCAACAATCTCCTTGGTGAATGCCTCCACCAAAGTGGAGGGAGGTGGAAGTTCTATGTAAAGAGAACGGTCTTTTACGAGGGATGATTGGATCAGGGTTGCATTGGAGGATGTGCTGAGGGCGATTCGTTTGCCGTTTGCGTTCAGAAAAAATCCTCCGGCATCGGCATAGATGGATTGGTCGGGGTCGCCCTTGTCCAGTTCGGTGACCCATTTTGCTCCCATGTTTTTCTTCAGTTGAATGGCATTGGCCACCCAATCGGCTAGTTGTTTTTCTGAGAGGGCGGGCGGGGTATAGATAGTCAGCAAGGGCGCCTGGGAGGAAACCCAATTGGTAACGGTCAGGTATTCGCCGGCACGTAAATTTTTGAGATCGCCTTTTACCAAGCGGGCATGGGATCGGTTGGGCCCGTACACCGAATCGACGATCAGGTATGCCAGTGTATCCTTTCCGGCCATTTTCAGGAGTTCATTTTCCTTTCGGATTCCCACCGCGAATCCGCCCTGGAGAAAAACTTTTTTCCGGGTCATCGGATTTTTGGGGTCGTCCATTACGGCTACCGTGGTAACGTCCGGTACCGATCCTTTGCTAATTCCCAGCAAGGTCTTTTCTTGTCGGCTATTGGCGCCGCCGATCACCGGTTCCTGTTTTTTGCCATTGCTTTTGAGGATGGCACGGGCAGAGGTGAACAATTGAATGGTGGATGCATTGGGTCCGAGTTGTTCCAGGGCTTGGGTGAGCGAAAGTGTGAAAGCGCCATGGCTGATCTGGTCGGGGGAGGGTTGCTCCTGCGCCAGTTCATCGGATTGGGCAGCGGCCATGATCAAAAAGTTTCCATTTGCTCTTGCCTCGGGTGGTGCGGGTTGGATAGAGTCTCTGGCATCGTAATCGGCATCTTCCACGTATCGATATACGGGAGCCGACTGAGGCCCGCGGGAGATGGAACCGCTGTGGCAACAGTCCATGATAACAGTGAGGATTACGCCCTTATCCAAAAATTGATTGTAGATGGCAGCCAGTTCTTTATCCCGGATGTCTTTAATGCCGGCTTTCCAGGCATCGGCCGGTACGATGGTTTCATCTTTTTGATCTCGTTCTTTGGACAAGCTGTTTTTGACCTGACTGCCGTGTCCCGCGTAGAAGAAAAAGGCGATTTCATTGGGTTTGGAGTCGGACAGTAATTTTTGAAGGGCGTTCAAAATTCCTTCCCGGGTAGCTTGCTGATCGATCAGCGTATCGATCCGGTTGGGGTTGAATTGAAAGCGGTTGATCAGGATGGCCTGCATGGCTCTGGCATCGTTCACGGCGCCTTTCAGGTCTTTGATAGGTCCGCGTGGATTGGCGGGTGAATTGGATGGTCCGGTATAGGCATTGATGCCCACGATGAGCGCTCGGCGTTCTTGTCCCTGCAAATCGGAAAGGAAGGAAGCACACAGGGTGAATAGTGCTATTGATAAATGAATGGATCTCATTTGCAGGAAAGGTATTACGGTGAGATAATAAATCGGATGGATATCCACATTGAATGTAGGGGATTGGAAAGCATTAACAGAATTTTCAAGCGGATTTGTTGATCTGTTAAACCTCTGTGATCCGAATCAATCTCAGGTTTAAATCATTTTATATGCGCAAGTTCATTCTGATTACCATGGTAGCCGTTTGCATGGCAAGCGGATTGCAGGCACAACATATCCGGGTGCGGTTGGATTTTCCGCTGGGTGCGGCCGATCGGCATGCGGGTGTAGCTCCTTTCAGCGGGGCGGTTTGGATCGGGCCGGAGTGGCGATGGCAACATGGTCAGTATGTGCATGTGCCGGGTTATTGGGCCAAGCCCAAAAGATTTGGGGCACGCTGGGTGCCCGGGCATTGGAAGCATACGCGTCGCGGATTCATTTGGGTGCCGGGTAGATGGCGTTGAGGATTCAAGATTTTTCTATAGACAACTGGCCTTACCGGAGATTGATAAATTACATTCAGGACCGATAACTAATCGTATTCATATCGTATCCGCGAAAAAAATTCTTGTAACCGATTTTGCACTCCTCCAACTCCCAAACTCATCAAACTGCTCAAACTATTCAAACTAAAAATCCCACCGAGAGGTGGGATTTTTCCGTAGCCCGTACGGGATTCGAACCCGTATCACCACCGTGAAAGGGTGGTGTCCTAGCCCTTAGACGAACGGGCCGTTTAGGGGGTGCAAAGATAGGTTCAGGGTATTTTTAGACCAAAAGTTTTTCGTTCGAACCATCTGGCACGGTTCTTGTTTTATCCATACCATGCATCAAGAGACATTTGAACAGATCGTTCAGCGACGTAGATCCAACCGCAGTTTTGACCCGCAAGTACCCGTTCCGGATGCGGTGATTGAACGATGCTTGCGTAATTCCATCCTATCCCCCAACAGCAGCAACATGCAATTGTGGGAGTTTCATTGGATCCAGTCGGATGCCTTAAAAGCTGAAATGACCCAATACTGTCTGGGTCAGGGCGCCGCCCGAACGGCTCAGCAACTGATCGTTTTTGTAACGCGACAGGACCTATGGAAAAAGCGGGCTCAGTGGAATTACCAGCAGATTCGCGAAGCGTTGGGGGATCGCGAACCCTCCGCCGCAGAGAAACGTGGGTTGGATTACTACGGAAAACTCATGCCCCTGATCTACCGAAAAGATTGGCTGGGATTGGCTACCATGGTTCGTCGAACCATCAGTTTTCTCATGGGGCTGCGTAAACCGTTCTACCGGGCCAGCGGTACCGCTGATCAACGCATTGTGGTGCACAAATCCTGTGCACTGGCGGCTCAAACTTTCATGCTCTCCATTGCAGCGGAGGGCTTTGATAGCTGCCCGATGGAAGGGTTTGACCGCGTTAGGGTTCGTAAAGCACTGGGGCTTCCCCGGGGGGCGGAGATCAATATGATCATCGGGGTGGGCATGGGTACCCAGGCAGGCATCTGGGGAGAGCGTAAACGTGTCCCATACGAAGAGGTAGTGATCACCCACTCATAATACTTCATCCTTAACCCTTCATACCTCATCTTTTCCGTAATTTCGCCCCGCAAAAAATCGCAACATGAATACTATCAAAGTCGCCATTAATGGATTTGGCCGGATCGGCCGTCTGGCATACCGTCAGATCTATAACATGCCCGGGATCGATTGGGTCGCCATCAACGACCTGACCAGCCCCAAAGTATTGGCCCATCTCCTGAAATACGACAGCGCCCAAGGTCGCTTCGATGCGGAAGTCAAATCGACCGATGATTCGATCGTGGTCAATGGCGATGTACTCAAGATATACGCCCAAAAAGACCCGGCTCAAATTCCCTGGGGGTCGCACGATGTGGACGTGGTATTGGAATGTACCGGCTTCTTCACCGACAAAGACAAAGCTGCTGCACACCTGACCGCCTGCGCCAAGCGCGTAGTCATTTCAGCACCTGCCACCGGTGATCTGAAAACCGTTGTTTTTAACGTAAACCACCACATTTTGGATGGTAGCGAGACCATCATCTCCTGTGCCTCTTGCACCACCAATTGTTTGGCGCCCATGGCCAAGGTCCTAAACGATCAATATGGTATCCTCACGGGTATCATGACCACCATTCACGCGTATACCAACGATCAAAACACGTTGGATGCGCCCCACCCGAAAGGAGATCTGCGTCGTGCCCGCGCGGCGGCTTCCAATATCGTTCCGAATTCCACTGGTGCGGCCAAAGCGATCGGTTTGGTACTGCCCGAGCTGAAAGGAAAACTGGACGGCGGTGCCCAGCGAGTTCCGACCATCACAGGTTCCCTCACCGAATTGACGTCCATCCTCTCCAAGAAAGTGACTGCTGAGGAAGTGAATGCAGCGATGAAAGCGGCTTCGAACGAATCCTTTGGGTATACGGAAGATGAGATCGTGAGCAGCGACATCATCGGCATCCATTACGGGTCCTTGTTCGATGCCACACAAACCAAAGTGATGACCGTGGGCGATGTTCAATTGGTGAAGACCGTTAGCTGGTACGATAATGAAATGAGTTATGTGAGTCAGCTGGTCCGCACGGTGAACTACCTAGCCAAACTGATCCAGAAATAGTCATCTCAAATTTCACAGCCCGACCCGCGTCGGGCTTTTTTTATGTTTGCACCAATCATATCCCCATGAGCCGATTTCAAGACCACTCTTTTCAAGGTCAGAAAGTCCTGATCCGTGTCGATTTCAATGTGCCGCTGAACGATCAATTTCAGATCACGGACGATACCCGCATGCGGGCCGCCTTACCCACGATCCAAAAAGTATTGATGGATGGTGGTTCGGTAATTCTGATGAGTCATTTGGGGCGTCCCAAGGACGGACCTACGAATAAATATTCCCTTGCACACCTCGTTTCGCACTTGAGTCAGCTGGTGGGTCGTTCGGTTAAATTTTCCGACGATTGCATTGGCACATCGGCGCAGGAAGCCGCCGCCGATCTGAAGCCGGGTTCGGTGTTGTTGTTGGAGAATCTTCGTTTCTACAATGAGGAGGAGAAAGGGGATCCGGCATTTGCAGAGAAGCTGGCGAAGCTGGGCGATGTGTGGGTGAATGATGCGTTTGGGACGGCACACCGGGCACATGCGTCAACGGCTGTGATCGCGGCTTATTTTTCCCGGGAGAATCGGTTCTTCGGTTCCCTGATGGAAGGTGAGGTAAGCAGTGCGGAGCGAGTATTGAATCAATCTGAAAAACCATTTGTGGCCATCATCGGCGGGGCGAAAGTGAGTGATAAGATATTGATCATTGAGAATTTGCTGGAGCGGGCCACCGACATCATCATCGGAGGTGGGATGGCGTATACGTTTTGGAAGGCGCAAGGCAAATTGATCGGAAACTCACTCTGCGAGGAAGATCGATTATCCCTGGCATTGGATATTTTGGAAAAGGCATTCAAAAAGGGTGTCAAGATTCATTTGCCGATGGATAGTACGATCGCCGACAAATTTGCCGCCGATGCCACCACCACGAATTGTGAGAGCTACGGCATTCCCACGGGTTGGATGGGATTGGATATCGGTGTAAAGGCCCGTGCTGATTTTCGCGAGGTGATCTTACAAAGCAAAACCATCCTTTGGAATGGTCCGATGGGGGTGTTCGAAATGGAGAAATTCCAGGCCGGCACTAAAGCGATCGCCGAGGCAGTGGCCGAGGCTACAGAGCGAGGTGCTTTTTCGTTGGTCGGTGGCGGCGATTCCGTGGCGGCCGTCAATCAGTTCGGTTTCAACGACCTGGTGAGTTATGTATCTACTGGTGGCGGGGCGATGTTGGAATATTTTGAGGGGAAGGTTTTACCAGGCATCGCGGCTGTAACGGCCTGATCGATTTGTTAATATTTGTTTCCTGATG
This sequence comes from Bacteroidota bacterium, assembly GCA_046081925.1. Lineage (GTDB taxonomy): Bacteria > Bacteroidota > Bacteroidia > Chitinophagales > Chitinophagaceae > JJ008. Next base: position 18,706 of record JBJTWV010000010.1, read on the forward strand.
CTTGTTTGCCTATCCACGCGGATGGAATCTGTTATTTTTATACTCTAAAATCAAACGCATGAATTTGGGAAATCGTACCGCTCTGATCGTAGTGGGCATCTTGGCACTCCTATTTTTCTGGGGCTGTAACGCCTATAATGGGATGGCGACGGCTGAAAAAAAGATCCAGGGAAAATGGGGGGATGTGGAAGTTCAATTCAATCGCAAGGCGAAGATGTACACCGATATCGTGAACGCGATCAAGGGTGCCGCGAAAAATGAAGATACGACGTTGATTCGTATTGTACAGATGCGTTCGCGTATTCCGGATATCAAACCCGATCCGAACAATCCGAAGCAGTTGGCCGAGGTGGGGCAACAATATGCCAACCTTGGACGTTCCATCATGAATATCAATTTTGAGAATTATCCCGTGCTTAAAACACAGGAAATGTTTCGTGACCTGCAGGCGCAGATCGAAGGGACGGAGAATCGGATCGCAACCGCCATTCGCGATTGGAACCAAGAGATCACTGCCTTCAATACACGGATCGTGACGTTCCCCACGAAATTATTGGCGGCACTGTTTGGTTTCAAAGAGAAAGAAAACTACAAAGCACCGGAGGGGGCCAATGATGCCAAGATCGATTTTGGAAGCTGATCGTGTTATTCAACCTATTTATTAAATCTCGCCCCTGGCTGGATCCGGCCGTTTCCGAACGAGTTGAAGCGGCTATTCGTTCTGCTGAAAAGCAAACCAGCGGGGAGATCCGGGTATTCACAGAGCGAAAATGTTCGTATGTGGATGCTGTGGATCGGGCCGCCGAATTGTTTGCACAGTTGGACATGCATCAAACAAAGCAGCGCAATGCGGTATTGATCTATTGGGCCGTGGCGGATCGCCAAGTGGCGATCTATGCCGATCAAGGGATTTACGAAAAGTTGGGACAATCCTATTGGGATCAATGTGTGCAACGTATGTTGCCACATTTCCGTTCGGCCGATGCAGCTGCAGCTTTGGAGGGCTGCCTGCAAGAAATAGGACAATCGTTGCAACAACATTTTCCATACGATCCGGACAGCGACCGAAATGAGTTGTCGGATTCCATGCTGATCGGTCGATGAGGTCATTTTTTTTCATATGGGGCTGTTTGTTATTGCAGACCGGTTCGTTTGCGCAGGTAGAAGAGCACCTGCCGAAAAGGCCCACTCCGTTACGATTGGTCAATGATCTGTCGCCCGCTGGCTTTATTACAGAGGAGCAGCGGGTGGCGCTGGAAAAAAAATTGGTGGCTTTTGATGATTCGACCTCGAACCAGATCGCCATTGTGATCGTGGATAATCTGGAAGGATATACGGCCAACGAGTTTGCTACGGCATTAGGTCGTGCGTGGGGTGTTGGGGGAAAGGAGAAAAACAACGGCGTGGTGATCTTGATCTCCACCGGAGGAGGCGATGGACAGCGGGATGCTTATATCGCAACCGGGTATGGGTTGGAAGGAGCGATTCCGGATGCTACGGCCAAAGCGATCACCGATCTGGAGTTAATCGCTAATTTGAAGCGTGGCGAAAAATACCGGGCATTGGACCGTAGTTCCGATGCCTTGATGAAGGCGGCCGCGGGGGAGTATAAAATTCCGAGAGGATACAGACGAAAGCGGGAGCTGGGTTCTTGGACGGGGATCATGATGTTGATCTTTGTGCTGCTGGCTTTGATTCTCGGAAGGCATGGCGGAAGAGGTGGGGGCGGAATGATGTGGGGTGGTCCGATGATCTGGGGAGGTGGGGGATGGTCTTCAGGTGGTAGTTGGTCGGGTGGCGGAGGTGGTTTCGGTGGATTTGGAGGAGGTAGTTTTGGAGGTGGCGGAGCCGGCGGGAAGTGGTAATTCAGTTGCAAAGTCATGCGTCGTTATTTTTTTATACTGTTTTTGGTGGGAGGGCATTTGTTTGCGCAGGAATCGCCTTCGCAAGCGGGTGGCAGATTCCTCTATGTGCAATCGGATCCACCAACATCGTTCTCCATTACTTGCAAAGAGATCACTCGGTCATCCTCCATCGCCGGATATTTGATCATGTCGGGATTGCCTGCCGCTGAGGTTGATCTGACGATCCGGTCTAATGGGGAGTTTCGCTATCGGATCGATCTGACCGCTGGGGATAAGGGATATTCCTGGCGATGGAGGGATGGTCGTTGGGGGCTAGGTGAAGTGGGATCGGACCGTTGGTTGTTTCCGATCTTTTCATCGGCGGACTCATTGTCGGCCGATACGGCGCTGGTTACGCCCTTTGCCCGTTTATTATCTAAGGCGGCACAGGACCCTTCCTTGCTCGTTACTGATAAAAAAGTGATCGCGTTGGTTCGATCGCAGGAGCCGGTGGTGGCCTCTCCGAAGCAAGTGACGGAGGAGAGGGAGAGCAGGCGGGTTGATTCGGTGGGGTTGACAAAAAAGTTGGTTGATATGGCAAGTGGGATGGATTCGGTTGTAACGAAACCAGCGGTGGTGTCGATGCCTGTTACCGATCCGGCTTGGCAGTCGGTGTACTATGTGATGCAAGGTGAGGGGGTGGATACGGTCGTTGTTACGATTGAGGGTGCTCCATTGACAAAACCGGCGGCGGTGTTGGTGGAGCCGTCGGATACCAAAAGAAAGGAAGTATTGATTGTGGCTTGTCCTTTGGAGTTAACGGAGCCCGATTTTTTGCAATTGCGGACGCGCATGGCGGGTGGGCAGGATGAAGAAGAGATGTTAGGGATGGTGCGTAAGCAGGTTCGCAATCATTGTTTTTCCGTGTCGCAGGCTCGTCGGCTATGCAATATGTTTTTGTACGACGAAACGAGATATCGGTTTTTTGAATTGATCCATGGGCATGTTTCCGACCCGGTGAATTTTTCTGACTTGCAGTCATTTTTGACCGATCCGGTTTTGCAAAAGCGTTTTCAGGAATTGATGACGCGCTGATCGCATCAACTACCTTTGTGCGATGTCGAGGTATTTTATTCAGTTGGCATATCGGGGAACGAACTATAGCGGCTTTCAGACGCAGGAGAATGCGATTACTGTACAGGCGGAGCTGGAGCGAAGTTTAGAGATATTACATCGTTCGCCCTTTTCTCTTACAGGTTCTTCTCGCACGGATGCCGGTGTGCATGCGAGGCAGAATTACTTTCATTTTGACAGGGAGGAATCGTTGCATCCGCAGGTGTTGTACAAGCTGAATGCGATCTTGCCGGGAGATATTGTAGTGAAGAATTTTTTTCGGGTGCCGGATGCGGCGCATTGTCGATTTGATGCGATCTCGAGAACGTATGGCTATCGGATCTATCGTAGCAAGAATCCGTTTTTGTCGGACAGGTCCTTTTATTTCCCTTATGTGTTGGATATCGATCGTATGCGTCGGGCGGCGGAGATGTTGAAGGGCTTTTCGGATTTCACCTCGTTTTCGAAACGGAATACACAAGTGAAATCTTTTGACTGCCGGATAGAGTTGAGTGAGTGGCTGGAGGAAGGGGAGGAGTGGGTATACCGGGTACGGGCAAATCGTTTTTTGCGGGGGATGGTACGGGCATTGACATCAACGATGTTACTGGTAGGGCGTGGTAAGATTGAATTGGATGAATTTCAGCGAATTGTGGAAGCCAGGAATTGTGAACTCGCTTCTTTCGCCGCCCCGGCCCATGGATTGTTCCTGGAGGCGGTTCATTATCCCAGCAATCTTCTAACGAATTGCATTTCAACCCCCTAACTCCCCAAACTCCTAAAACTCCTCAAACTATTCAAACTCCTCAACCACTACCCACAAGCCTTTTCAGGGCATTTTGAACAAGTAGGAAGGGACCAGGAGCCGTCTTAGTGCGTTGATTTTGAATGTTTTTTTCAAATTTTCTTTGTGGGTAATGCAATCGCCCCTATCTTTGCGGCCCGCCATTGAGAAATGACGGTCGTTCTTCGAAAAGCCGATAAAAAGATAACAACTGCGATGGTGGGTTAGGGATTCCTCCCTATCTTTACCGTCCGCCTGAAAAATCGGTGGGTTGTTTTTCGGCAAGAAATTGATTTTCAGAACCTGGTTTTCGAAAATGTTGATAATTCAACCTCGAAAATTTTGGTGTGAAACAAATCGCGCTTACTTTTGCACTCCCGTTCCAAAAACGGGTGCGCGGAAAAGCGTAAAAGATCTTTGAAAGTAGGGAAACAATAGCACTCTGTTCCGATGAGAATCGGAATGGAACTAAAGGTAAGTCAAGCGAATACAATTTCGATTTGACACGTTAATTCTTGAGAATTATTCATGTCAGTATCAAACAACATTTACAATGGAGAGTTTGATCCTGGCTCAGGATGAACGCTAGCGGCAGGCTTAATACATGCAAGTCGAGGGGCAGCATGGTGTAGCAATACACTGATGGCGACCGGCAAACGGGTGCGGAA
>JBJTWV010000011.1:0-3220 GCA_046081925.1 Bacteroidota bacterium
GCACAAGCGCGCCACACCGCACAAGCGATGCTCGAACGCGTGGGTCTGGGCCCGCGCACGGCACATCGTCCGGGCGAGCTGTCCGGCGGCGAGCGCCAGCGCGTGGCGATTGCGCGCGCGCTGGTCGGGTCTCCGGCTTGCGTGCTGGCGGATGAGCCCACCGGCAACCTCGACGATCACATCGCCGGTGAAGTGTTTGACCTGATGCTGGAACTGACGCGCACGCTGGGCACCAGCTTTGTCATCGTCACGCACGATATCGAACTGGCCGGCCGTTGTGACCGCATCTTCCGCCTGTGGGAAGGCCATTTGCACCAGGAGCGCTAAACCAGGCGGCACGATCGGAAAAGGCCGATTCCAGAACAGAGCGCTTTCCGATACGGTGCCGCCTTTTCCAACGCAGAACTAATCTTACTGTGTCACAAAAATTGGTGCATTGTATGTGCTTCTTCATTCGAGGTGGAAGTGCATGGGCACACACGACCGATTTGCGCAATACATAAACTACTTGGCTGAGGGATTGGGGCACGCAGATCGCCGGGCCGGCTTGGAAGGCTACTGCACTGGCCTGATGCTCCCGCTGTCGCGCAAGAGCGTCGAACCACTGGCAGCACGGATTGACCCGCTGCGCGCCAGCGCCCGGCATCAATCGCTGCACCACTTCATCTCCAAGTCCGATTGGTCTGATGCGGTATTACTGACGCGCATCCGCGAATGGGTACAGCCGTTGCTGCAAGCGCAAACCGGTCGCTATTGGATCATTGATGACACGGGCTTCCCGAAGAAAGGCAGGCATTCGGTCGGTGTGGCGCGCCAATATTGCGGCCAGCTTGGCAAACAGGACAATTGCCAGGTCGCGGTCAGCCTGTCATTGGCTACGGACCAAGGCAGCCTCCCCATTGCCTATCAGCTTTATCTCCCCAAGGATTGGGCTGCTGATGAGACTCGCCGCCAGAAGGCCGGCGTGCCAGACGATGTCGCGTTCGCTACCAAGCCGGAGATTGCTCTGGCGCAAGTTCGCGAGGCGATCGCAGCCGGCGTGCCTGCCGGGGTCGTGCTTGCCGACGCCGCGTATGGCGATGAAACGGGTTTTCGTGAAAGCCTGACCGAGTTGGGCCTGCTTTACGCCGTCGGGATTCGGCCCGCGACGACAGTCTGGCCGCCGGGCGTCTCGCCACTGCCGGCCAAACCAGCGAGCGGTCCGGGTAGGCCGCCGAAGTTGCTGCGTCGCGCACCGGGCCATGAACCGGTTTCGGCGAAGACTCTGGCGATGGCATTACCCGCGAGTGCTTACCAGGTGGTGACTTGGCGGGAAGGCACCAATACGGCCCTTTCATCGCGATTTGCGGCCGTGCGGGTTCGCGCGGCTCATCGGGACTGTTGGCGCAGCACCTTGCGTGACGAAGAGTGGCTGCTGGTTGAGTGGCCGCAGGGCGAAGCGGAGCCAACCAAATACTTCTTGTCTACGGCACCAGACGATGCGCGGATAGAACAACTGGTGTTCGTGACCAAAATGCGTTGGCGCATTGAGCGCGATTACCAGGACTTGAAACAAGACCTCGGTCTTGGTCACTATGAAGGTCGGGGCTGGCGCGGATTCCACCATCATGCGACGCTGAGTATCGCAGCTTATGGCTTCCTGGTGGCCGAACGACTCGCTGCGGTGAAGTCCGAAGAGAATAAAAAAAACTTCCTCGAACGCCAGATATCTGCGCTTCCCGCTGATTACATCCCCCGGGGCAGCCCTGCGCGCGCAGCGGCACGTGACTAATTCAATCACCACACTCCGTCATCAACTTAGTTTCCATCTGATCCGCGGCCTTGGCCTTTGCCCATGTTGCGCGTCAGGCTGATCGATCATATTTGTGACACAGTAAGACTAGTATAGTGTTTGATTCTTGAGGGAACTGACATGAATTGCGTGGCTCCGATGCTCTACTTTGGTTTGCATGGAGCGAGCAATTGCGAGTTGCCCGGGCGATTGTGTTGACGGATGAACAAAAGAGCGGGTTGACCCGGCTCGCGCGCTCCAGGCGCACCAGCGTCAGACTGGCGCAGCGCGCGCGAATCGTCCTGCTGGCTGCGCAGGGTCTGCAGAACAAGGACATCGCCGGGCAGCCTGGCATTGGGCGTGTGCAGGTCGCACGCTGGCGTGAGCGCTACCTGGAGGCTGGGCTGCAAGGCATTGAACGCGACCTGCCGCGTGGCGCGCCGCCGGTGAAGGTGGACGTGGCCAGGCTGGTGGAACTGACCACGCAAACCACGCCCGAGGCGGCCACGCACTGGAGCACACGCAAGATGGGTGCGGCCCTGGGGGTCAGCGCCAGCACCGTCATGCGGCACTGGCAGGCACACGGGCTCAAGCCTCACATCGTGCGCGGCTTCAAGGTCTCGCGCGACCCGAAGTTCGTCGAAAAGCTCGAAGACATCGTGGGGCTGTACATGTCCCCGCCCGAACATGCCCTGGTGCTGTGCTGCGATGGGAAGAGCCAGGTGCAGGCGCTGGACCGCACGCAGCCGGGGCTGCCGCTGAAGAAGGGGCGTGCGCAGACGATGACGCACGACTGCAAGCGCCATGGCACGACCACGCTGTTCGCGGCGCTGAACGTGCTGGACGGACAGGTCATCGGCCAATGCCAACAGCGGCACACGCACGCCGGGTGGCTGAAGTTCCTGCGCAAGACCGACCGCGAGACGCCCAGGGACAAGACGCTGCACCTGATCGCCGACAACTACGCCACGCACAGGCACCCGGCAGTGCAGGAGTGGCCGCGGTTCAGCATGCACTTCACGCCGACCTCGGCATCGTGGCTGAACATGGTGGAGCGCTTCTTTCGCGATCTGACGACCGAAAGGCTGCGCCGAGGTGTATTCACCAGCGTGCCCGGGTTGATTGCCGCAATCGATGAATACGTTGCTCATCACAACACCGATCCCAGGCCGTTCATCTGCACCAGGAGCGCGCGCGACATCTTGCAGAAGGTGATTCGGGCCAATAGCCGATTAAGTTCTAAAAAGAACGGAACACTGCACTAGGGCCCCGGACCTGTCTCGCTCGCTCCGGCTGCGGCGTGTTTGTAACCGGATGTACGGCGCCCGGCTGGTCTGGCTGCGGCGCCGCTTGTCGCTTTGCCGCGCCACGCAAGCCGTTGAATCGTTTGCGTCACTTCGTACACACGCCGCGGTATGCGGTCTTTGTCACGGTTTCGCGCTTACGGGG
>JBJTWV010000012.1:0-16046 GCA_046081925.1 Bacteroidota bacterium
CAGAACCTCCGCCAGCTATGGGTTTCATCGGATTACCATGAAAAGCAACGCTTACAATATTTGGTCTTTCCGGAAGGAATGCTGTATAGTAAGAAAAATGATGAAGTTCTAACCACAAGAATTAATACCCTGTTCGGTCAAATCGCTTTGCTGTCAAGGACTTCAGGGAAAAATAAAAAAGGCAAACCTGAAACGGAATGCCTTTTTGGAAGTAGTGTAGCCTCGCCTAGAATCGAACTAGGATCTGGAGCTTCGGAAACTCTTATACTATCCATTGTACTACGAGGCCGAGAACCGCAAATTTATTTAAAATATTCAAGATTTGGATGAACCTAGCCGCTCAATTCATTATTGTTGGTGAGTAGCTGAAAAAGCGCTTCGTTGACATAATAATTATCCCGGCCGATTTTCGTTTTACGAACCAAGCCCATATCAACCAGGCTTTCCAGGTAACGAATCGCTGTACTACGACTCACGACAAGATCGGATTGCAACAATTCAATCTTCGTGTAGGGATAACGAAAAAGATTATTGATCAACTCTTGGCTATACATCTTAGGCTGAGAGCGACGAATCAACTCTTTACATTCAAGCATTAACCTTTTCATTTCAACGACTATATAAACCGTGTCTTTTGAAATTTGCTCGACACCATCCAGAAAAAATAACAACCACTCCTCCCAATTACCCGTTTGTCTCACCTGCCGCAACATTCGATAATAGTCGCCTTTTCTTTTGATGACGTACCGACTTAAATACAAAACCGGTAGATCCAAGAGGCCCTTCAACACTAAGTAAAGTATATTGATGATCCTACCTGTCCTGCCATTGCCGTCGTAAAATGGATGAATACTTTCAAACTGATGGTGAATGATCGCCATTTTAATCAGTGGATCTACATCCAACATCGAATCATCATTGATGAACTTTTCCAATTCACGCATCAAATCGATGATCTCTGCCTCCGATTGAGGCGGAATGTAAACGATTTCACCAGTCTGCTCATTAAGCAACTTCGTGCCAGGCAACTTTCTAAAACCAGCACTATTTTGTTCGAACTCTGCTTGTATCGCTAATATGTGATTATTGGTGAGCAAACCGGTTGACTTTACTAACCCAAAGCCCTTTTTTAAAGCAGTCGCATAATGATGCACCTCTTTGGCAGCAGGACTTGCAAATGCATCTCGTGCCTGATTGCTTTGAAACACCTCTGCCAATGTGCTGATTATATTCTCGATAGCCGAGCTCTCTCGAGCCTCACTCAATGTAAGCGTCTCGATCAAAATCTGCTGATTCGGAATGGTTGATAAAATCCCCTTTAATTCCGCCAATGCCCGGTGTGCAGCAGTGAGCTTTTTAAGCACCGCTTTCGACTCAAATTCAATATGTAATGGCAAATAATTCAAAAAGAAAGTTTTTTGACTCCTATTTATCAAAAATAAGTCAAAATCATAGATTTTTGACCTATTTTATTAAAAATATGAAAACCAATTACTTAACGGGATATCACCCCCATCGCGGCCCGCATGAATGGCCAGGTGGGCAAAGAGGAGATCAGCCGTAACTCATCCGCCACGGTACTCTCATTATCCAGAAAGGAAAACACCCGCTGCCCCGGATTCTTTTTAAATAGCCTGGAAAACACCCGATCGCCCGGCCAAAATCCCTTGGCCAGCACGTCCAACAACACCCGATCGTAAAACATGAATCGGGCGGCAGCCTGAGTCAAAGACTGCAACGAACGCCGATTCACCAAGGCCTCCGCTATCTGATCCGACCGCTTTTGAATGAACTGAAACGTATACCCGCTGGAGGCTTTTGTTTGCCCACCCGCGGTTCCAATATGATACATCCCATTGCGATAAAATGGAAAGGACTGACCCGTCATCGGAATCACCCCAAACTCCTCCTCTATTACCTCATGCGGACCAAGCCTTAGAAACTTTGATAAATACTCATCCAACCCCGCATCATACTCAGCCTCACTCAATAGCTTCTCTGTAAACAAGGTATACTCTACTAATGCCCGACGAGGCGCTACAGGCAATACATAGGCAAATGTGGTACCATGGCCTTGATCCACCCGAAAATCCATCAACGTGGCACGCGTCGGTTCAAAAAAATCTTCTTCTGTCTCGATCACGCGGCCTTTGAAATGCTGTAACAAATGCGTAGCCTTCGGATCTTTTTGCAAAGGGTCGAAAATGGAATTGAATATTTGAGGGGCAAGTTCTTTGACTTTCTCCGTCGCCACCACTTCCTCATACCGAAACTCCACCTGCGGATACTGCTCCAACACCCCCATGCAATACTGATAAAAATCGATTCCCCGAATCATCTTGTATCGGTAAGGAGCCAACGTAAGATCGCCAGAATAATCCTGGCTGTAAAATCCCGCCGTATCCCATGCATGATGCACCACCTCCTCAAAATATCCTTCCCCCTTCTCCCAAAAACACCAGGTACGGTCGTTCAGCGTTTTGGGTGAACGCTCATACACCAACACTTTTTTATCGGACAAATAACCCATTCGGGCCAACCGTACCAATAGACTCAGCGTGGCACAGCCCGCTCCCAGAAATACCAAATCGTATGAACGAGATGAATTCAAATGAAATGTTTACCGGCCCATTGGCAGGTGTCGCGGTAAATTACTCCTTCTCCGCCGCATATTGCACTTTGGCACTGCCGGCCATCAACGCCTTATCGCGCTTTACTTTGTCCCAATACTTTTTCGCCACAAACAGAAAGCCAAAACTCTCGCCGTCCTCCTTACTCAAATGCTTGTGATGCATCTTATGGGCCCAACGAATGGCGCGCACATAAATGTTATTACTACGCGTGAACCACTTCAACCGTTGGTGAATGATCACGTCATGCACCAGAAAATAGGCGGCTCCATACATCATGATGCCAAAGCCAATGGCCTGCAACCACCACATATTTTCATAAGTTCCAAAATAGATCAACAGAAAACTGGGCACGGCAAAAATGAATGCGAACCAATCATTTTTCTCAAAAATGCCCGGCTCCACCTGGTGATGGTCCCTGTGCAGCACCCAAAGGAAACCATGCATCACATACTTATGCGTGCACCAGGTGATCCCTTCCATGATCACAAAAGTGGCCAGCAAAACCCCGATATAAGATAGAATGAACATCATGCAAAATTAACCCGCGAGGGCCACAGAATGTTCGAAATGATCCTGCCACCAGGCCTTGATCTTTGGAAAAGCGATCCGCAGCCAGACGGTGAATTTTTCCGGAAATCGCTCCAGCGACTCCTCCAGCTGCCCCATATCCATATAACTATGGTCCATAGCTTCCTCCTGATTCGGGATCACCTCCCCTTCATATATACCGGTGAAAACGTGATCGATCTCATGCTCGATGAGTTCTTTGTCTAACGTTGCACAGTAAGTGAAGGTAAAAGCATGCAACAATTCGGTCTGAAATCCCATTTCTTCCTGCAATCTGCGATAGGCCGCATCCTCGGTCGATTCGCCCGGTCGGGGATGCGAACAGCAGGTATTGGTCCAAAGCCCCCCGCTATGATACTTTCCCACGGCCCGCTGCTGCAATAACAGCCGGCCACGATTGTTGAAAATAAATACACTGAAGGCTCGATGCAACAGCCCTTGCTCATGCGCCGACATTTTTTCGCAGGCGCCTACGGGCTGGTCCTTTTCATCCACCAGAATGACTTGTTCGATATCCATCAGATGAGTCGAAGTTGGTTTTTGACACCCGCCCTTAGCACGATCAGAGCTTTGTGATAGTTGGGAATGCGGATGCGCGAATCCAGGATCTCTTCGGGCTCGGTGCGACGGATCTTCCTGAACAGCGATAAATAATATTTATATGCCACATATACACCAAAACGGGCTGTCAACGGTAATTCTTGAATGCCCGTGTAGGCATGATCGAAATCGCGCTGAATATCGGCCTCGATAAGTCGTTTGTCCGCCTCGGTAAAGTTGGCAAAATCACAGCCCGGAAAATAGATACGCGACATACCATCGTAATCCGCTTTGATGTCCCGGAGAAAATTCACTTTCTGAAACGCGGCACCCAAGGACCTAGCCGGTTCCTCCAGTTGCCGATACCGTTCCCGATCGCCTCCGCAAAAAACATACAGACACATCAATCCAACCACCTCCGCCGAACCATAGATGTACTCTTTATAGCCCGCCTCATCGTAATTCTTCTTGCTCAAATCAAATTCCATGCTGCGGAAAAATGCCTCGATCAAGGCATGATCGATGTTATACTGATTAACGGTCAGCTGAAAGCTGTGCAGAATTGGATTCAACCCCAACCCACGGGCGATGGAGTCGTAGGTTTCCTTCTTAAAATCGGCCAGCAACGTAGGTTTGTCGAGATGATGGAAGGTATCCACGATCTCATCGGCCAATCGAACAAATCCGTAGATGTTGTAGATGGGCTGACGCAGGTCGGTGTGCAGTAGACGGATGGCCGACGAGAACGAGGTACTGTAGCGCCGGGTGAACTGGCGGCTGCAGGCCTCGCTGGAAGTATGAAACAAGCCGATCATATTAGGTCTCTCAATATACTGATTATCGAAGGGATTTGATCACCTCACCAGCTACCACCTCTCCACTGATCAGACTGGGCGGTACGCCCGGACCGGGTACTGTCAGCTGCCCGGTGAAGAATAAGTTGTTGACCTTCTTGCTTTTACAAGTCGGACGCAGGATCGCGGTTTGCAACAGGGTATTGGCCAACCCGTAGGCATTTCCCTGAAAGGAGTTGTAATCGGAGATAAAATCTTTCACCGAATACATCTTTTTATAAACCACTGCATCCAGGATGGATTCACCCAAATGTTGTTCCATTCGTTTGGCGATGATCTGAAAATAATGTTCACGCAATTCATCCGTATCGCCTTCCAAGCCGGACGCGATCGGTATCAGAAACACAATGTTCTCGTGACCGGGCGGCGCTACTTTTTCGTCGGTAAGCGACGATACGCTTACATAGAACAACGGGGCCTGTGGCCAAGCCGGACGTTTATAGATCTCTTCGCCGTGCGGCGCGAACGGAACATCGAAAAATAACGAGTGATGAACGATATTTTTCAGCTTCTTGTTCAGCCCAACATAATACATCAAACAGGATGGCGCCATGACGCGCTTTTTCCAATAAGAAGAGGAGTAGGTCCGATAGGTCGGTGCCAGAAGGGCTCTTTCGGTATGTTCATAATCGGCGCCGCTGATCACAGCATCCGCCGTATAGGTTGACTGATCCGTAACCACTTCGGTCGCTTTACCGTTTTTGACTTCGATGGATCGGACGGGTTCATTGAATTTGAATTCCACCCCCAGTTCTACAGCCAGATCGTACATAGCTTGCACGATGGCATACATGCCGCCCTCAGGATACCAGGTACCCCCTTTGATGTCGGCGTAATTCATCAAACTATACAAGGCCGGTGTGTCTTGTGGGAGGGCGCCCAGGAATAGCACCGGAAACTCCATCAACTGACGAAGTTTGGAATGTTTGAAAAATTTGGCGATGTGTTTACTGATCGCGGTAAACACTTGTAGTTTGAAAACACCGCTGATGGTTTCCCAATCCATGAACTCGGTGAGCGAGCGACCGGGCTTGTATACCAACCGGTTCACACCCACCTCATATTTGTAGGCGGCTTCTTGGAGGAATTGATCGAGTTGTTTGGAAGAGCCGGGCTCGAGCGACTCGAACACTTGCTGAAGTTGAGAATAGTCGGCCGGCAGATCGGTGTGTCCGTCGGACCAATACACTCGATACGAAGGATCTAGCCGATGTAACGCGTAGTAGTCAGAAACTTTTTTTCCGAACTGTGCGAAGTACCGATCGAATACATCAGGCATCCAGTAAAAACTGGGGCCCACATCGAAGGTGAATCCGTTTTCGATGAGTTGTCGGGCCCGGCCACCCGGCGTGGCATTTTTTTCGAGGACGGTAACGCGATGACCCGCCTTTGCCAGAAAGGATGCGGCGGATAAACCGGCGAAACCGCTACCGATTACGATCAGGTTCTTGGAGGCCAAATGGGGGTGTTTAGTGACGGACGATCTGCTCTTTCAAAAGTTTGCGCGCGAAGTGAATGCGGCTTTTGATGGTACCAAGCGGTTCCTGTAGCGTATCGGCGATCTCGTTGTATTTATAGCCATCAAAATACAACATAAATGGCGTACGAAAGATATCGGGCAAATTCCGGATCGCGGTCTGTATCTCCTTCATGTTGATATTATGCTCGGCCTGATTGGGAACGGTGGCAGAGCTGTGAAGCAAGTACTCGTTGGGAGTGTTATCAAAAATGGTGCGCTGCTTGGCCTTGCGACGGTAATTATTGATGAAAATATTGCGCATGATAGTAAACAACCAGGCCTTGATATTGGTGCCCACGTTGTATTTCTCACGGTTGGCAAGCGCTTTATAGAGCGTTTCTTGGTAGAGGTCATTGGCAGCTTCACTGTCACGCGTGAGGTTGATGGCGAATGGCTTCAGGAAGTCGGCGTTGCTGACCAGCAGATCATTGAATTCCAGTGTTGACATACCGTTTTGTTTAATTAATGGATTGTAAAGTTAAACAGAACAGATGTTCGAATCAATTAAATTGTGGAATTTTTTTTAAATTCAGTTAAACAAGCTAGATTAGTGCTTACAACTTGCTAATTTTCAATCAGATGGAAGATGGTAGATGGACGTTGAGGTCTAGATTTTCAAACTCCAATCCTCCATCTCACATCTAGCCCTAATAAAATTCGAGGAAAAATAAATAAACGTAAAACATCACGCCTATACCGACGCGAGATACTCAATCACCTCCTGCAACGACTTCTTGAACTCGATTCCGGCAGGAGGCGTCTTTTTGTAGTGCTGGGTAAGCAACCCCGACAATATCACCGGGGTGCCGGCTACTTGTTGACTGACCTGATTCAGGAATTTCTCAAAATGAAAGGCAGAGGTGGTAGCCGTTAGGTGTGAGAATACAATATCGGGTTTCTTCAGGTTCACGATATAGGCAAGATCCTTGACGGGCACATTGGCACCCAGGTAGATGGTTTGTAGCCCGCGGGACTTTAGTAAATAGTGCATGAACAGCAATCCCAGTTCGTGATGCTCTCCTTCCGGCAGGAAGAACAGGATGCTGCGATCGACCTTGATGCTGGTATGGACCGTATCAATGGCCACGATCAGTTTTTGGCGGATCAGGTTGGTAACCAGATGTTCCTGAGCCGGATTGATGTGTCCGGTAAGCCACAGGATGCCGATCTTTTCCAGGAAGGGGAAAATGATCTGCAGGACCGTCCGCTCCATGCCTTTGGTGGCGATAAATCCGCCCAGTACCTTTTCGATCCGTTCGAGGTCCAGATCGACCATGGCCTGCACCAGGTCATTGATCACACGTTCTTGCTGGGCCTGGGCGTCGGATAGGGTACTGATCTTATCTCGGATCTCATTGGCCGTCATCCGGTCGATGTGCGAGATCTTGAACCCGTATTTGTTGAGGAGTGAGATGTTGAGGAGGGTTTTCAGCTCCTCGTTGGTATAATAGCGGATATTGGTTTGGGTACGCTGCGGCTTTAGAAAGCGATAGCGTTGCTCCCAGATCCGGATCGTGTGTGCCTTGATCCCGGTCAAATTCTCCAAATCCTTTATGGTAAAAGCGTCCATATATGACAAAACAAAGCTGGAATGAGAAGGTTCGGGAGAAAGCGTTTATTGTGAAAAAAATAAAGATCCCACTCTCTAAGCCCCAGCCCTAAATAGTTAACTGAAAATCAACACATTAAAAAAGGGGTGAGTCGCCAAATTTTAGTATACTTGCATCCTCCAAAAAACACAGTTAAGCCATAATCTTTTCCCGACACCTTGAAAAAGCGTCTTTTAAAATTTGTACTGATCGGTTTGATCGCAGTGGTGCTTTTCGCCTTTGCCTTCAATGGCTACCCGACGGTAACCGATGAAGACCGGATCTATATCAACCGATTCTTGCAAGATTGGAAGATACCGGCAAACAAAGACTCCATCCATGCAAGTTTTGAAAGCGAGCTGGCCTTTATTTCGAGGGTGCAGGATAGTGTAATAAAAAGAGTTGAGCACGACCCAAAATTTATCTATCAAAATAACCAAGTTGGAACTGTCAGTTTATACCACTCGATACAAAAGGGGTTCTGTTACGATCGAGCCATCTTAATGGAAAAGATCTTCACAGAATATGGTTTCAATTTTCGACACATGTATCTTTTTTTTTCGGGAGACAGCACAAATACCAAACTGACCGATTTCTTCAGAATTGGACTCGCTTCACATGCCATTTTTGAGATTAAAACTAAAAAGGGCTGGATGGCTGTGGGCGTGAATGGAAATTGGCTGGGGATTAATAAGAACAATGAACCAATTACCCTGAATCAGGTAAGAGACAACCTCAAGATTGACAGAGATTCAGCACATAAAAAACCGACGATCGGAATTAATTTTTATGAAACTTTTGTTAGGCCATACGATTTCAAAATAATTTATGGCGTTTATTCCCGTCATGGGGAATTCTTACACTCTCCAATGGAGAATTTTCTAAACCATATCGGTATTCCAAGTTTTATTCCGGACTATAATCTGAGGATGCTGCTGTACAATTTCTGAGGAAACATCAGATCAGACCAGAGACGAAAAGTCGATTACGGATTCGAGTAATGCAAAGCCCTGCACTAGTGGAAATAAAAAACCCGCCGAAGCGGGAGCAAATGTTTAGGAAGTGGAAATGTTTAGGGGGGTAGACAAAAACTAAACACGCTAAACTACCTAGAGCGCAGAATTGCGAATGTTGCATTGATCCATGACCCGTTTCAGCCCCTCCCCAATCTTGGGATCTCGCAAAAGTTCTGCATGAAGATGGTTGTGCAGATCGGTGCCCACCAGATCGTAGTAGCCCTTTTTGATGAGGTAGGCGGCCAGCGCAGAGACTGTCTTGCCATAATGCGGAGTCAACGCAAGCAGATTCAACTGAAACAGGCAGCCCATATCCTTCAATTCCTCGTGAAAACCTTTATTTGATCCGAGGTAAACATAGCGTTCGGGATGGGCGATGATGACCTGATAACCCTGCATCTGCATTTCAAAGATCATCTCCTTGACGCCCATCGTTGGGGTCAACATGGAAAATTCACAGAGCACGCGCTTGCCCGGTAAGGTGAGCAAGGGTTCATTATCCCGGATGCGCCGCTCCATCACCTCGTCCAAGAAATACTCCGCAGCTGCATCCAGCTCCTGTGAGATCTCCTGCCGGATCAGCGCTTGTTGTACGGCTGTTAATTGCTCGCGAATGATCGAGGGCGAATTGGGATACATATCACTCATGACATGCGGGGTGGTGATCAGCTTGCTAAATCCCAGCTCCTGCAACGACCGGATCAATTCGATCGAGGTATCCAGATCCGGCGAACCGTCGTCGATCCCCGGCAGCAAATGCGCGTGCATGTCCGTATGCAGGACGGAGTAATCGGGGGGGGAGGGTTTTTTGGAGAAGAATAACATTTAGTAGAGGATAAGGAAAGTTTAGGCCGTTGGTGAATAGTGGTTAACCATGATTAAGCAGTTGTTCCTCATTTTTTCCGTTCCAATAACTCATGATAAAGCGCTGTCACATCGGTAACGAGTCGTTGGTAGGCAAATTTAGAGCGAACATGCGCTGTCCCGGCCTGGCCGAGTTGGGCGCGGAGGCTGGGGTTTTCGGCAAGACGGGCCAATTGTTCCGCAAATGTATGTACATCGTTGCTTTCTACCAGCAACCCTGTGCCTTTATTCAACACTACCGACTCAACACCACCGACCCGAGTACCAACCACCGGGCAGCCTGAAGCAGATGCCTCGATCAGACTCACGGGAGTGCCTTCATTCAATGAGGTCAATGCCACAATATCTGCCCCGGCATTGATCGTATCGATATCGGTACGCCAGGACGTGAAGACCAAATCCTCAACGCTATTACGGGAATCCATTCCACTGAATACAAATCCCAATTCCCGAGCTTCCTGCTCGATAGTGGCCCTCATATCCCCATCGCCCACAATGAAACCGACCAAACGACGTCCGGTAAGCGGTTTGGCCATTGCCAATGCACGTAGAAATAGGGAATGATTTTTGATGCCAACGAGACGGCCGGTGATCACAACAGCAACATCATCGGCCTGAAGCCCATAGGCGGCGCGAAATGCCATTCGCTTGGTTTCGGCGTCGAACTGAAAACGATCCAAATCTAGCCCCAGCGGAATCACTCGGAATTTATCCGGTGGGGCGATCCGAAACGCTTCCGATAACTCTATTTTCTGCTCCGGGCTTATGGCAATAAGGGCATCGGATTTCGTGGCCAGATAACGCTCAATCCCAAGAAATATTCGGGTTTTAAGCGGATTGAAATAGGAATGAAAAACATGCCCGTGGAAGGTATGGACCACAACCGGCACCCCCTCCACACGAGCCGCCAACCGACCCAAGGCCCCGGGCTTAGCGGCGTGTGTATGGACGATGTGGGGACGAAATTCCCGGATCAGCTTGCGTAAATCCCGAAACGATACGAAATCTTTCAGGGGATGCAACGACCGACCCATCGACTCCATTTGTCTCCAATTCAGTCCCGCAAGAAGTTCCGTCGCCTCCGCCTCGTGTGATTCACAGACACCCGCCACCAACATTGTTTCGAAGGGCTTCGGAAGATGGCGGGCGAGCAGGGCAGCGTTGAGGATGGGACCACCAATGGCGGGACGATTTATGATGCGGAGGGTTCGAATCACAGTGGTTCACTCAGGCACATAGCTTAATTTAGTGCCGATTTACAGATTATGTTTGAATTTGAGAGAATAACCTTACTTGACTACTTGCTAACCCCGTTTGTTATTGGGCTCATTTATTTTTTTTGCAAGCGCTTTCGGGATCGATACTACCCCTTTGGACATCCATATCGACGATTCTTTTTACCGGCACTGACCTTCAAAATGATCGGAGCAATTTTTATTTGCCTGATCTACGTTTACCATTACAATGGAGGAGATACGATCAATTATTTCTACCATGCCCGGGTGATCAACTCCTCCTTCAATGAATCCCCAGTTAAATGGTTCAATCTGCTTTTGGCAATACCCGATCGCTATGACCCAGAATATTTCGAATACACCAGTTTGATGGAATGGTACGGGATATCGGGCACCTATACGGTTTCTCAAATCGCAGCAGTTGCCAGTTTGCTCACTTTGAACACATTCATACCTGCTGCGTTATTGTTTAGTGTGCTTTCCTTTACCGGATTCTGGGCTCTTTTCCGAACGTTCGCCGAGCAATTTCCCAAATTAATCGAACCCATCGCAACGGCAACACTATTCATTCCCAGTGTAGCCCTATGGGGATCCGGTATTTTCAAAGACACCCTTTGTATGTTCAGTTTGGGTTGGCTTTGCTATGCAACGATTCAATTTTTTGTAAATGGCAACCGATCTTTTCGCAATATCACTCAGATCCTGATTCACACGCTGATACTCGCCACTATCAAGATCTACATAATCATTTGCATCGCTCCAGCCTTGAGCGGTTGGGTCCTATTCAAAAATACCAGTCGAATCAAAAATAAAGGATTATCAACTTTAGTTACCCTAGCAGGTTTGTTTTTGAGTATTGGCGTATTTGGTATACTGTTCACACAACTAGAGGACATAATGGGGAAATACTCATTAGATAACATTCAGAAAAGTTCAAAAGTCACTCGAGAGTGGATCTCCTATACGAGTAAGAAAGATGATGGTTCCACATATGATCTTGGGGATACTGATAATTCTATTATTGGAGTGATCTCCAAAGTCCCTCAAGCCATAAACGTTACCTTTTTCCGACCATACCTGTGGGAGGCAAAAAAACTAATTGTATTCTTAAGTGCACTAGAATCTTTTGCACTGCTTCTGCTGACAATCAAAATGCTCTATATTATTGGCGTAAAAAGATTCCTCCAAACGATAACTACGAATTACACCGTCCAATTTACTCTGATCTTCTCTCTAATATTTGCCCTTTCTGTGGGCATCTCCTCTTTCAACTTTGGTGCGCTCTCTCGATATAAGATTCCCTGCATCCCGTTTTTCTTGTTGACTTTGATCCTTGTTTTCTATGCGCATGCACGACCGGGAGAACGACTGGCCAAAAGCCTGCGGTTATAACCTCATTGACAAAAGAAATTCAAATATGACTCTTGTTGTGCAGCCAAACTATATCGCGCCTTCATCCGCGCATGACCTTCTAGCCCCATCTTCGCCCGCAACTCGACCGATACAATCAACTGACGCAATCCACCCTCCCAGTCGGATGCCGTTTCACATAAAAAACCAGTCGCTCCAGATTGGACCATTGTTTTATTGACACCCACCGGGGAAGCAAGAGCCGGTATGCCCAGTGCGTAATATTGGATCAACTTGAATCCGCATTTCCCCTCACTCCACAGATCTGCGGTCAACGGCATCACCCCGATGTCCAGTTGTCTTAAATCGCACTGCTCGGTCTCCGATGACCAAGGTTGAAATCGGTAATAGTTTAATGGAAGCCTCGGGTCCTTATCCGCGATCACCAAAAAATCAAATACCAACTCCTGCTGCAATCGCTGCAAAACAGGCACCAGCAGATCCAGGAAACGCAAGGTAGAATGACTGCCGGTCCACCCCACAACTACCCGATGCGTTCCATGAACTTTTTGTTTTTCCGCCGGCAGATCCATGTCGATCACCGTCGGAATGCAAATAACTGATTGATTGTAGGACCGAGCATACTCGCATAAATAATCATTGCCGCCTACCACGCGTTGTGACCAGCGACAGATCCATTTCACTTTCCATTGTGCCTTGATGAATTGAATCAATCGGCCAGTGGAGCTGGGGTCCGGCATCCAAATGGCATCATCAAAATCGTAGATGATTTTTTTTCTCAGTATCCACCGCAAAAACCATTCGATGATCGGCGGACCGACCGGAGCGGCCTCCCGATGAATGAATACAAAGTCATAGGAATTGAGTCCCGTCAGCAACAATGAAAACCGACGGGCAAATCCGCGCATTACAATTATCATTTTTTTCAAGCCATTCCCAGCGGAGTACAACAGCTCGCCTTCGGAGGCAGTAAAAAATGGTTGGATTCGGTAAGAGAGGTGATTCTTATTCAATAACGGCAAGAACTGCTCTACCCGATAACGTTGGGAAGGGGCCCTGCCAAGCGGATAGGGCACCAAGAACAAGATGTTTGTTTTGTTATCGCCCACTTAGTACACGTTCGTACACATTCTTATATCGATTGACCCCCTCATCCAAAGAAAAAAAGGCAACGGCTCCGTTTCGCATGGCATGAGTGTCAAAATGCGCTTTTTGAAAATCATTGATTACCTGGTCGTAGCTTGTTGATGTAAATTGGTCTACCAATAAGCCGGAGTTCCATGCGCGAATGACCGAATCCGTATCGCCCACCCCGCTATTACAAATCACCGGTACACCCATTGCCATGATCTCTCCCTGCTTGGTAGGAGATGAAGCTTTTTTGGAGAAAACCGGTTTTATAAAAAATACGGAACAATCGCTGATCGAAATATAAGTTGGCATGTCAGGACGAATGGCCCCACTGATTCGGATTTTATCAAGCGAGACTCCCTGTTTAATGGCTTCCTGTAATATAATCGCAGGGTCATCTTGACTGATAAAAAGAAAAATACTATCCGGAAATTTCAGCAGCCAACGAACAAAAAAACCCATCATTTCTGGAAGCATGTACCAGGAACCAATCGAGCCAACATAACTGATAACGCGGGATGTGTCCGGGATATTTAGCTTATGACGTAAGCTCAATTTGGCAGATACAGCAACAGATGCCGAATCAAAATGCCGCAGATCCACACAGCAAGGGATAACAGTGATGGGAACCGGTTGCCCTGGTACAATAGTCCAGGAATGAATGATGGATCGAGCCTGATCGGTCAGCGAAATAATGTGATCAGCCTCCTCGATGAACTGCCTCTCCTTTTTTTTAAAGAACCGATAGACCCATCGGTAAAGTGGATTTTTTAGATCCCATATTTTCCCGTCGACCCGCTCATCGGCCCAGAAGCCACGCATATCAAAGATCCATTTGACACCGAAGCGCCGCTTCATCCATTGGCCGATCAGGGCTGTATTATAACTCCGGCAGTGCAATGCATCAAAAGGACAGTCCCGATGTAATTTATGAACATGCATTCGGAGAAGGAAAAGATCTTTAAGCGTGGAAAGCACCGGTGGCTTTCGGCTATACGTCAAGGGGTGCCACTGTATCTTATTGGCTTGGCATAACTGCTCAATCGCTGTACGTCCCTCCGTAAAACGCTCCGGTTTCTCAAAACTTATCAGGGTAATATCATACCCCGAACGGCTTAAGCATACCAAATAGGGCAGCACTTGTGACTGACCCAAAGGGTCGGTGATGCCGTCATAGGAAAGAAATAAAATACGTGACAATGAAATAAATTAGTTCTTCATCCAGCGCTGGTACCACATTTGGAACATCAATAAATGCCAGATGCGTAGATAATGATCTTTTCGGCCCGAGTAAAACTCATTAAGAAGACCTTCAATGTAATCAATATTGAAAAGATTATGAGTAGTTAAAGATCGTCTATTTAAGTATTCGTATACAAGCGGCTTGAGATCTGAAAATAACCAATCCATCATGGGGATGGAAAAACCCATTTTCTTTTGATTCATTAAAACGGGCGGAACAGATTGGTGTACTATTTCTTTAAGAATATATTTTTTAATTCCATTTTTATATTTAAAATGGGTAGGCAAACGAGTTGACCATTCCACAACATGATGGTCTAGAAATGGCTCACGGTTCTCTAAACTTGCGCTCATTGAAGCTCTATCTACTTTAGTTAACACATCATCAGTCATATAGGTTTGAAAATCAATGGCCAAGAATTTAGACAAATCATCCAGTTTGTCATCATAATTAAAAGTATTATCAAATTGAGTAATATAGAATACTTTTTTTTTGGAGAGTAAAATACTAAGCTCATCATCAGAAAAAACATGGTGTATATTCTTGGTAACATCGTGGAGATCATGAGAATTTAAAACATTAGAAAATTTCCGGAGTCGAGAATTAATGTGTGATTGATTGTGTAGTCCAGGTAGTGCACTAAAGTTATGTTTATCGAGAAGCCGCGAAAGCGTAGATCTAAAACGAAAGGGCAAGCGAAGTAATGGTTTTGCATAGCGGAAATAATAATGGTACCGATTGTAACCGGCGAAAAGCTCATCCCCGCCATCAGCTGAGAGCGCAACAGTTACATGCTTTCTTGCGGCTCTGCTAATTAGAACAGTTGGCAACGAACTACTGTCTGCGTGTGGTTCATCAAAAATGTAAGGCAGATCTTGAATAATGTCTTTGATCTCGCTTGGTGTACATAAAATTTCTGTATGATCTGTTCCCAAGTGATTGGCAATTAACTTTGCTGCAGGTGCTTCATTCAGTTTTGCATCGAGAGACCCGATTGTGAATGTCTTTAATCGTTCTGTTCTGTTTTTTTGCAGGAGAGCTGTTACACAAGTACTATCATATCCGCCACTCAAGAAAACACCGACTGGAACATCAGAAACCATACGAAGCTCGAATGCACTTGCCAAAACACGTTCAGTTTCCAAGATTGCCATGTCAAATGAAAGTTCGAGTTTGGGCATGGAATAAAAGTCATAAATATTCCAATATGGTTTAGTTTTGAAATTTTTGGATTTCGTATTAAAAATTAGTAAATGCCCAGGTAAAAGTTTAAAGGTATGGTTGTATATGGAATGAGGAGAAGGGACATAACCATACTGAAGATAATAACCTATAACATTTTCATTAATTGACTTTATGAAATTTGGGTGCCCTAACAAAGATTTTAATTCAGATCCATATAAAAAAAGGTCATTATTCGACCGGAGAGGAACAGGTCCTGGATCTGCTGTGCGGCCTCGGCGTAACCCATGCGTCCGAGCAGG
>JBJTWV010000013.1:0-40572 GCA_046081925.1 Bacteroidota bacterium
GGCCGGGGCGATGGCATCGATTGATAATTATCAACAGCCGATTGTGGCAGTTCGAATAACCGAAAACCTCTAAAACACTTACCTATTCATCATGGAGCAGCTAAATGAGGAACAATCAGCCGGTGTGATGGGGCTGAACTGGTTCAAATGGCTTTTTTTTGTCGCCTTGCTATTGGTGGCTTATTTGATATATTCACACTATCAGCGTTCCAAAGAGGCCGAGCGGTTGTTTCAGGCGAAATCAAAAGAGTTAAATGCTGCCATCGAGTCGTTGCAGCGCGATAAATCAAGACTTGAAAGCGAGGTGGCCGGACAAAAGAACAAACTGGCCGGTTACGCCGCATACTTGCCCTTGATCTATAACCTGAAATTGGTTGACACGGCTTATCGGTCCCTCCCTTTTCGATATGGTCAGCATGTACGAACAATGCCGGATAGTGCCGACGGCGTTGTCAATTCAATCGTGATAACTGCTAATGAACTCGAATATTCGGTTCGGTATTTGGTTCGAAACAAAAAAGGAGAATTGGTGGCTTTGTCCGTTTCCGATATAATGTCCTCGGAGACAAAATGAGGCGTTTAAAAAGTAGAAGATGTTTTTTCTCACTGACAATATTTTCTGATAAAATTACTTACGCTGGTATCGCCGTTATCCACCACTAGTTTAAAATCCTCGCAGGTGCCTTTTGTATCGCCTAACAACTTTCGGGCGGAACCTCGGTTATATCGATAAATAGCTTCGCCGGGTTCGATTTCTATGGCTTTGGAGAAATCGTCGATTGCTCCTTTGAAGTCTTCCAATACATATTTTACGTTGCCCCTGCTGTTATACGGAAGACTAGACTTGGGATCCAAATTTATCGCTTCGGTGCAATCGGAAAGTGCCCCTCCGAGGTCTCCTAAATCCTGTTTGGAAATAGCCCGACTAACGTAGCAAAGGGATTTATATTTGTCGTTGTATGTCTTGGAAATGGCTTGTGAAAAATCATCAATCGCTTCCTGGTGCTTTCCAATTTTCTTTTTTGCATTTCCTCTTTTGCAATATGCAGCTGCCTCGGAGGGGGAAATTTCAATTGCTTTTGTGTACTCCGCAATGGCGCCTAAGTAGTCTTTATCGTCATATTTAAGGTCTCCACGTTCGTTGTATTTTCTGTAGGTCTCATCTGGGCTCTCTGAACAAGAAATAAAGGTCAACAGTGCTAAGATGAAAATACATTTCTTCATAAGTAAACGTTTTAAGCAGTTTAAAAATGATTGCAAGCCCTGAGAATTTCTTAAAACTATGCAATCATCGATTGGATTGCCCCTTTTTACGTAATTATTTCACAATTCCTCCTCCGAATTTAAATACTTGTAGCGGCGTAAACGGAAAAGGTGGGGCATAAAAAAACCCCTTTGTGAGGGGCTTTTTGCGGACCGGACGGGTCCTATTTAAATGTTATTTAATAGATTGATATTAAATGTCTTATTCATATTAATAAGCAGATTACTGAAGCATAGCTGAAACACTTGGTTGCTTTACACGAGTTGACCTTCTCCCAATAATTCGGACCTTTTAAAACTAGAAAATCTGACAATTTTCAATATCTTAAAAATAATAAAATTAAATTACATTAAGGAGGTTTAATTGAACAACTTGCGTTGGGCTGCTTTTTAGAAACCTAAATTGTTGGTATATGTTTTTCACTCCTAAAACGATTTTCTATGAAGCTATTTGTTGTTTTTTTTTGATCTTAACAGTGTTACGTAGCCCATTATCGGCACAAGTACCGACAATTACTAATCTCGCGCCGACGAGTGGTCATGCACACAGTCCCATCACCATTTCCGGTACCAACTTTAATACTGTTACTTCAAATAATACGGTCTGGTTTGGGGGAGTAAAAGCTACGGTTACTGCCGCAACCTCCACTGCACTTACGGTAAAAGTTCCCCCGGGCGCAGGAAATCCGGTTCGGGTTTATACTTCTAATGGTATGGCTGAAAGTTCTAAATATTTTATACTTTCTCTTCCTGTCAACAAAAGGGTTCCTCTTTCCACTTCCAGTTTCGATGCACGAACCTCTTCATGGGGTTTCGTTATCAAAAATAGTAATCCCGCTTATGCGAATCCTGCGCAGCACTCTTTCAACAGTTTGGGGTATGCTGATTTGGATGGAGATGGCAAGATGGAGGCCTTCTTTGGAAGGAATGGCATTTACACTCATTTAAATACATCAAGCAATGGTGCAATTGCTGTAAGCGCAGGAACACAAGGTCCAGGTAATACCTGGACAGGAGCCACCTTCGAAACACGTTACTTAAGTTCAATTGCCGGGCAATATGTGATCACGGAGGTGGACGCGTATCTTGCAAATCACGCCAGTGGGGGCGAGGTAAAAAGCGGTGATGTTGACGGGGATGGAAAAATAGACCTTGTTTCATGTAGTTATAGCGGCAATAAGGTTGTAATAGCTAAGAATAATACCTCCACCGCAGGATCCCCGTCATTTTCAACTACTACCATTTCCACTTCTAGCCTCGGCGTCGGCGGGCCAAGAAGGTTATGCCTTGCAGATTTTGATAGGGATGGCAAGCTGGACATACTGATGTCTAGCGACCAAGTAGGTGGGGTGGTTTTTCCCAACCTTTCCTCACCGGGAAGTATCAGTTTTG
Source organism: Bacteroidota bacterium (assembly GCA_046081925.1). Taxonomy (GTDB): domain Bacteria; phylum Bacteroidota; class Bacteroidia; order Chitinophagales; family Chitinophagaceae; genus JJ008. Next base: position 2,656 of record JBJTWV010000013.1, read on the forward strand.
GTACAGCTCAGAACCTTAGTGTTTTAGGTGCAAATGATCTTGTGGCTGCGGCTGACTTTGATAGCGATGGAAAAGTAGATATTGCCTATCGTGGGGACGGCGCGAGCACTATTAAAATACGCCGCAATACTTCTACTGGTGCTGGTAATTTCAGTTTTGGAACTGAGCAAGTCTTTTCAATCAATACCACCACTGGCGGTACAAAATCTTTTTCTATTGGAGATCTAGACGCTGATGATAAATTAGATCTGGTTATTCCGATAGGAAACGGGTTCTCGGTTTTGCGAAATACATCTTCTTCAGGAACAATATCCTTTGCAGCTTATCAAAAAACAACCGTTGGGTCCACTATCTTTGGCCATTCCTATATTGGCGATTTGGATGGCGATGCGAAAAATGATCTGGCTTTTGTACCCGATGGAGATTATAAGTGCTACGTGATCCGGAACCTTTCATCAGGTGTTGGTAACATAAGCTTTGATACGTATATCACTCTCAATCCTCTAGGCGCAAATAATCTTCCTCAGTTCACGGCAGGTGTTTATATTGCTGACGTGGACAATGATGGGGACAATGATATTGCGGCTATATCTCAATACAGCAACGGCATCAGTTATTTCTCAAACAAAGTATTGACAGCCCCACTTCCAGTTACGTGGCTGAACTTTACTGGCAAAAAACTAGCCAAGGGTATCGAGTTAAACTGGTCAACATCATCTGAGCAAAATACGAAAGACTTTCAGGTGCAGCACAGCATTAATGCGCAGCAGTGGACAGCGGTAAGTACTTTGCCTGCTGCGGGCACCAGCGGTACAGTGCGTAATTATCAATTTTTACATAAAGGGCCTTTTAATAGTAGTACGCAGCATTATTATCGCATTTTGCAACGGGATCTGGATGAAAAGTTCAGCTACAGCAAAGTAATCAGAATTGAATACCCCGAAAATAAAATAGATGTTGTGCTGTATCCCAACCCAGCTAAAGAAGTGATACATATAAATCTTGCAGAATACCGTGAGTTACGTCTGATAAATATGCAGGGCATCGTGGTATGGAAAGGCGTTCTGCCGGTCGGTCATCATCAAATTCCGTTATCAAATTTTGCTTCAGGCGCTTACTTGTTGCAAACAGGGAAGGAGACATACAAAGTATTTAAACAGTAGTGTTTTTTTTATCGTAAAACAAAGCGTTGGATATTTAAACCGCTGAGCTATCGCCATCCTGTCATCGCTTGATTTACTATTCCCCGGTTAAGAAGACGAGCCAATAGATTAAAATATTACCCTTCGCTTCTTTTCATTCCACCCAGCATGACGATGGGTGTGTTAACCTCTGATTTACACAAGAGCTGTTATCGTCCCTGCATTTTGTGATTATACGATTCAATTTGCTCAAATGCTATTCCTGTGCAGAGGTGCCGGGTTTCATCTTGTTTTACACAAAAATAAATAACCCCTTTATTATCAAGGGGTTATGCGGACCGGACGGGACTCGAACCCGCGACCTCCGCCGTGACAGGGCGGCATTCTAACCAACTGAACTACCGATCCGTTGCCCGGAATTTTCCGGGAGAGCAAAGATAGGAGTGGGGTGATTTTGCCCCAAATGAATTTTCGTTTTTTCGGCTAGTGGAGGCAGTCCTGCCCATTCTCCACAGAGGGGTATTTAGCGGCATCAATCCCCTATTTTTGTCTCCTAACGCCACGGTATGCCCACCGATAAGAACCGACAATACATCGACTTTGAACAACCGATCAAATCCTTGCTTGAGGAGATCATGGAGTTGGAGGAAAAAGCCGGAAAAAGCCAGGTCGATTACTCCGAAGTGATCGCCGGCCTGCGGGAGCAAGTGATGCACAAGCGGCAGGACCTGACCCGAGCGCTCACCCCCTGGCAAAAAGTCCAGCTTAGTCGTCACCCCGATCGCCCCTACACCCTCAAATACATCGAGAAGATGACCACCAACTTCGTGGAACTCTTCGGCGATAGAAATGTAAAAGACGACAAAGCCATGGTGGGCGGTTTTGCTGACCTGGATGGTCAAACAGTCATGTTCATCGGCCAACAAAAAGGGAGTAACACCCGCCTTCGCCAAATGCGGAATTTCGGAATGGCCAATCCCGAAGGATACCGAAAGGCCCTGCGCCTCATGAAACTGGCCGAAAAATTCAATAAGCCCATCGTTACCCTGATCGATACGCCAGGTGCCTACCCCGGTTTGGAAGCGGAGGAGAGAGGGCAGGGAGAGGCCATTGCCCGAAATATCTACGAAATGATGCGCCTCACCGTACCGGTCATCTGCGTGATCATCGGTGAAGGAGCCAGCGGCGGCGCTTTGGGAATAGGAGCCGGTGATCGGGTGTTCATGATGGAAAATACCTGGTATACCGTGATCAGCCCGGAAAGCTGCTCCTCCATTCTTTGGAGAAGTTGGGATAAAAAGGAAATCGCGGCCGATCAACTGAAATTGACGCCAGACCGGATGTTGGAATTCGGCATCATCGACGGCATCATCCCCGAACCGGCCGGCGGCGCACACTGGGATTATACCGAAGCCGCCAGTCATGTGAAAGCCACCATACTGGCTACCTTGAAAGAGTTGTCGGCTATTGAACCCGGCAAGCGTATCGAAGAACGGATCGAGAAATACGGCAAAATGGGCTTCTGGGAGGAGTTTCAAAAATGAGTTCGCTGCCAAAATTTCACGGAACGGGCATCGCTATAGTCACCCCTTTTGATGAAACGGGTGCGGTCGATTGGAACAGCTTTGAAAAGCTGATCCACTTTTGGATCGATGGAGGCGTCGAGTACCTTGTGGTGCTCGGAACCACCGGAGAAAGTGCTACCATACACGGCGCGGAGAAACAAGAAGTTTTGTCTTTTGTGAAAGACCGGGTGGCCGGCAGGGTTCCGTTAGTGGCGGGGATCGGTGGAAATGATACTCGACAGGTGATGAGTGACATGACTACGTTCGATCTGACCGGTTACGAGGCTATCCTCTCTGTCAGCCCCTATTACAACAAACCCAATCAGGAAGGGGTCTATCAACACTACAAAGCACTTGACGGTGCGAGTCCGCGCCCCATCATCATGTACAATGTGCCCGGGCGAACCGGTCAGTCCATGACGGCCCACACACAACTTCGCATCGCGCGCGATTGCCGGAAAGTGTTCGCCACCAAAGAAGCCAGTGGCAACATGGAATTGATCCAGCAGATAATCAAAAACAAACCGGATGATTTTCTGGTGATCTCCGGCGATGATCCGATCACCTTACCGTTGATCGCTGCCGGGGCCGTAGGGGTGATATCCGTTGTAGCCAATGCCTATCCGGCTGAATTCAGCGAGATGGTCCGGCTTTGCCTATCGGGTAAGTTTCAGGAGGCGCGTCCGGTGCATGAAAAATTCCTCGATGTGATCGCATCCATGTTTGCAGAGGGCAGCCCCAGCGGCGTCAAAGCATATTTGTCAGAGATGGGATTATGCCAGAACCAATTTCGCTTACCTGTTTGGCCGGTCAGCGATTCCCATTTACAGCGGATCAAGTTATTGATGAAAACTGTCTGAACTATCTGATCGGATAGCAAATTCCTTCCAGGGCAACTTCACTCGTCGGAAAAACCGTTCTGGCTTCTTCTTCAAATTCGTCCAGTGCTGCGTATTTGCTGCTGAAATGTCCCAGCAATAATTTTTTTACACCTGCTTTTTTGGCCAATTCGGCCGCTTGGATGGAGGTGCTGTGATATCGTTCATTTGCCCGTTCGGCGAGGGCATGCAAATAGGTTGATTCGTGGTAAATAAGATCGAATCCGCGAATATATTCGATCAGTGATTCATTGTATCGGGTATCGGCACAATAGGCATAGGTAGGTCCGGGTGGCATGGGCTCGGTGACCGACTCGACGGGGATCCGTTCGCCTGATTTGTTCAGGTAGTCTTCTCCTCTGACCAGTCTTTCATAGAAATTCGTAGGAATACCGGCCGCCTTGACCTTTTCGATGATCAAATTTCGGGGTACGCGTTTTTCCTCAAAGCTGAAACCGAAGCAAGGTATACGGTGATCGGTTGGAAAACATTTGATTCGGATGAAATCGGTTTCCACTAGCGTGGTGGCGCGATCGATCGTCTGAAAGTGCAGCTCAAAATTGAGGGTGGTGTCGGAGACTTTCAGTTGAATATCGATGATTTCCTGAAGTGGGGCGGGCGCAAAAAGATGAATGGGTTGAACATGTCCAAGCAGACTGAGTGAATTCAGCAGGCCGATGAGTCCGAAATAGTGGTCGCCGTGCAGGTGCGAGATAAAGATGTGAGATATTTTACCGCGTCTGATCTTATATCGTTGCAATTGGATCTGCGTGCCCTCTCCGCAATCGATCAGGTAATTGTTGCCGTTATGGGTGAGCACCTGGCTGGTGGGGTGACGGTCGAAGGCCGGTACGGCCGAGTTGTTTCCGAGAATCGTAAGTGCCAGCATGTGTCGGATTTAATCCTCTTCTCCTCCCAGCAATTCCCGTTCGATCTCTTCCATTTGTACGATATCCCAGGCTTCACTTTCAGTGGGGGTTACATTCATCAGATCGAGCAGGTCTGCCAATTCCAATGTTTTTTCAACCCCGGGCTGGAGGCAACATATGACGAACGAGGCGCCGGCTTCATAAAAGGAGGCCTGTAGCTCGGCGAGTGATTTGGCAGCCGGCAATTCGATGCGTTGCACCTGGCTCATGACCAGGATCAGATTTCGGACATGGGCGGCAATGCCCTCGGAGGGAGAAAGGACCGATGCGGCGAGCCGGTTGAGATCGGCTGACAGACTTGCAGTCAACTCGGGCTCTTCGATCGTTATGACATGAAACTTTTCTTTGGAATCGAATTTGAAGGACATGATTTAGTTTGGAAAGTTTGGAAGTTTGGGAGTTTGGAAAGTGAGAGGTTGTTGAACAAAATTAACAAACCGGAGTCAGTCGCCCGCCTGTTTACCCGCAGGCAGGTGCATAACTTTGTTGGCAGATCGGGATACAGAATTCAGTAATATTGTAAGAACCACCAAATACCTATGGACAATAGTTTTTCACCCCAGGTCAAGGAGACGATTTCTTTCAGTAGAGAAGAGGCGCTTCGTCTGGGTAATGATTTCATCGGCACCGAACATCTCTTGCTGGGTCTCATACGCGAGGGAGAGAATACCGCCATCCGTATCCTCAAGAGTTTCAATGTGGACATCTATGAACTCCGCAAAGAGATCGAGATGGCCGTAAAGGACAAGACCGGTAAGAACATTGCCAATATCAATAGTCTGCCATTGACCAAACAGGCGGAAAAAGTGATCCGGGTAACGGTGCTGGAGGCCAAGGCATTGAAAAGTACCACCGTTGAAACCGAGCACCTGATGCTCTCGATCCTGAAGAATAAAGAAAATGTTGCCACCCAAATATTGAATCAGTTCGATGTCGATTATGATCTGTTCCGTCAGGAGTTGGGTATCGTGAAGTCGAATGAACCCCGGGCCGAATTTTCGGATGAGGGGGAAGAAGAGTTCGAGGAGGAAAAGAAATTCAGCCAGTCGAAAGGATCTTCCAAATCGGGAAGCCAGACCAAGAGCAAAACCCCTGTACTCGATAATTTCGGACGGGACATCACCAAAATGGCAGAGCTCGGCGCCTTGGATCCGATCGTTGGCAGAGAGTCAGAGATCGAGCGGGTATCCCAGATCCTCAGCCGTCGCAAAAAAAACAATCCCATTTTGATCGGCGAACCCGGTGTGGGTAAGACAGCCATTGTGGAGGGCTTGGCGCTTCGTATTGTGCAACGCAAAGTGTCGCGTGTATTGTTCGATAAGCGGGTGATCTCACTGGATCTGGCTGCCTTGGTGGCGGGTACCAAATATCGCGGACAGTTCGAGGAGCGGATGAAGGCTATCATGAATGAGTTGGAGAAGAACCGGGATGTGATCCTGTTCATCGACGAGTTGCACACGATCGTGGGCGCCGGTGGTGCCAGCGGCTCATTGGATGCCAGCAATATCTTCAAGCCGGCACTGGCCCGTGGCGAGTTGCAATGCATTGGTGCGTCCACCTTGGATGAATACCGCATGCACATTGAAAAAGATGGGGCGCTCGACAGACGATTCCAGAAGGTGATCGTGGATCCGCCCAGTGTGGATGATACCATTAAGATCCTGAACAACATCAAATCCAAATACGAAGAGTTTCACAACGTTGAGTACGACAACGAGGCGATCGATGCCTGTGTGAAACTTAGCAATCGATACGTGACCGATCGATTATTGCCCGATAAGGCCATTGATGTGATGGACGAGGTGGGTGCCCGAGTGCATTTGAAAAATATCAATGTTCCGCAAACCATTGTCGATCTGGAACAGAAGATCGAGGATGTGAAGGTGGAAAAGAACCGGGTCGTGAAGAGTCAGAAATTTGAGGAGGCAGCCGCCTTGCGGGATACGGAAAAGAAATTACAAGAGGAATTGGAAAGGGCGAAGGCTTCGTGGGAAGAAGACAGCAAACACAAGAAATTTCCAATCGTGGAGGAGGACATTGCCGAAGTGATCAGTATGATGACCGGCATTCCGGTGAAGCGAATGGTAGAGGCCGAGACGGAGAAGTTGCGCAAGATGGCCGATGACATGAAAGGAATGGTGATCGGCCAGGACGAAGCGATCCTGAAAGTTGTTAAGGCGATTCAGCGCAACCGGGTTGGCTTGAAAGATCCCAAGAAACCGATCGGTACATTTATTTTCCTGGGCCCGACGGGTGTAGGTAAAACCGAGTTGGCGCGCTCGCTGGCCCGACACATGTTCGATTCGGAAGAGGCGCTCATTCGGATCGATATGAGTGAGTACATGGAAAAATTCACGGTAAGCCGTTTGATCGGTGCTCCTCCGGGTTACGTGGGATATGAAGAGGGAGGACAATTAACAGAGCGGGTTCGTCGTAAGCCATACAGTGTTATTCTGTTGGATGAGATTGAGAAAGCCCATCCGGATATCTATAATATCCTGTTGCAAGTGTTGGATGACGGACAGCTGACCGATGGATTGGGCCGCAAAGTGGATTTCAAGAATACCATGATCATCATGACATCCAACATTGGCGTTCGCCAATTGAAGGATTTTGGTTCGGGTGTAGGATTTACCACCTCGGCACGATTGGAAAGTGAGGATGAAGCCAATAAGGCGGTGATCGAAAAGGCATTGAAAAAGACATTCTCGCCGGAGTTCCTGAATCGTATCGATGATGTCATCATCTTCAACAGTCTCACCAAGGATCACATCTTCCGCATCATCGATATCCTCATGAAAGGAGTGACCAAGCGATTGATCAATCTTGGATTCAGTTTGGAATTGACGGAAGAAGCCAAAACATTTCTGGCAGATAAAGGGTACGATCAGCAATTTGGGGCAAGGCCCTTGCATCGCGCCATTCAGAAATACCTGGAGGATCCGCTGGCGGAAGAGATCTTGAATATGAATGTTAAAGCCGGCGATGTATTGCTGGCGGGTGTGGATCCTGAAAATTCCAAGCTGGCATTCTCCTTCAAGAGCCGGGCGGAGGAAACCTCCGCCGCATAATGACATTTCTTTTTGGGTAGAGATGGCCGTGACCAAACTTTCGGGTGGGAACGGCCATCTTGTTATTTTTGGGTGTGTCCAAACCAATTACCATTGCGATCGATGGCTGGTCGAGTTGCGGAAAAAGCACCCTGGCCCGACAACTGGCTCAAAAATTAGGCTACTTGTATGTTGATTCCGGTGCCATGTATCGGGCCATCACCTTGTATTTGATGCGCAACCGGGTCAACCTTGATGATATCGAATCGGTCGAGCGCTGTTTGCCCGAAATACGATTGGATTTTGCTTTCAACCCGGATCGGGGGGCCAGCGATATGATCTTGAATGGGGAGAACGTGGAATCGGAGATCCGAAATCTGGACGTGGCCGCTCGGGTCAGTGTGGTAGCGGCCATTTCCAAGGTGCGGGAAATCGCTGTTGCCCGACAACGGGCCTTGGGTAAAGCGGGTGGAGTGGTGATGGATGGACGGGATATCGGGTCGGTGGTTTTTCCGCAGGCGGAGCTGAAGATCTTTATGACGGCTAGTCCGGAGGTAAGGGCCCAACGTCGATTGAAAGAGTTGCTTGAAAAATACCGGCAAATCACCCTGTCGGAGGTCCGGGAGAACCTGGCTCAGCGGGATCACATCGATTCCACCCGGGCGGTCAGTCCCTTGATTCAATGCCCCGATGCCCGGATTTTGGACAATTCCGATCTGAACCTGGAGGAGCAATTGGAATTGGCAGTGAGCTGGGTTTTAAAAATTCGATCCTAACAAAAAAAGACTCCGACTGGAGCCTTTTTCTATTTCCGGAAATGATTTATTTATTGTTTAGGTGCTTCCAGAGAGGCTTGTGCTCGCTTAATACCCAGCAATTCTACTTCGAATACCAGAGTAGAACCGCCGGGAATGGACATCATATCAAACTCCCCGTAGCCTAACTTGTAGGGAATATAGAACTTGTATTTGGAGCCAACACTCATCAGTTGAAGTCCTTCGGTCCAGCCGGGGATCACGCCATTTAAAGGGAAAGTGATCGGTTCGCCGCGATCATAGGAGTTGTCAAATCCCCTTCCGTCCAGAAAGGTGCCACGGTAATGGCAAGTTACACTGTCGGTTGGCCCAGGCTTTTCGCCGCTTCCTTCTTGAAGCACCTCGTATTGAAGTCCGCTGGCTGTTGTTATCACCTCTTTCCGCAATTTATTTTGGGTGAGAAATTTTTGACCGGCCTGGATAGTCGGTTTGGATTTTTCCGCCTGCATCTGACTCATGTATCTATTCATGACCGCGTTGGCCGTGCTCTCATCCATCAGCATTTTTCCGCCGCTCATCTGATCATTGATCGCTTTGGAGACCAGGCTGCCATTGATGCGAGTGATGCCTTGTTGTTTATAGAAATTGGCCACACTGACTCCTACAGCATAACTGGCCGAGTCGATCAGATTTTTTAATAATGGCGGTGCAGCCTTCGTGGGTGATACTGGTTTGGGGTTTTTTTTGATGGTCTGAGGCGACACGCTATTTTGGGCAAGCAATACGCCCGGCATAAGGACCACGAGTCCGATGAATGACATTCGTTTCATGAAATAGATTTAAAAATCAAATTTAAGGGATATGAATCCTAAGAAATTGCCAAACCCGATCGCGCACCTTTTCGGAGTCGGCTGATCTGCTTTTTATTGAATCGGGATCACTTTTTCCGGGTGTCGGCTGGCATGGCCCAGGATCAGGTTTCGCACAAAGCTGTTTTCCCGCATCCGTGGGATCTTCCTTTCGAGATACTTGCGATCGACCGGATGATTTTCTTTTAGATAACCCATTCCGTGAAAAGCACCTTCCACGACCAGGATACAAGACCGTTCTCCGGCTCGCATGCCTTGATCGATCAATAAAAAACTGGGCGATTGGCGCAACGATCCGATCGCCTCTATCACCCGTTGATTGTAATCGGCTATTGCCTCCTGGCCTTCACAGGCACCCTTGCAACGACCGGAGGAGATGTCTTGACAAGGGATGGCGGTTCGTTGGAGAAAACACAGTTTGGGGCATAAGGCATATTGGCCGATCAGTTTCCGGATCAGTGACTGCCCATCGACCAAATAATGAAAAGTCCGGATGGCTTGCTCACCCGAACGAACCTTGTTGATGGCCAGTCGCAGATACCCCTGTTGATCTTCAAAACTGAATATGCCATACACGTCCTCTCTGTTTTTTTGAGAGGCATTGAATTTTGGCCACTGGTGTTTGATCTCGATGGATTCCAATACTTGCGCCATCAGATCCGTAGCACATTCTTTGTATTGTATCCGATGTACGTGCTCCATGAAACGAAGCCGTTGTTTGGTTAGTGAACGACCGGTGAAATGGCCATTAACCCTAAAACGAATATTCTTTGCCTTGCCGATGTAAACGGCTTTTCCCTGTCGATCCAGAAAATAATACACACCCGGGGTGTAGGGCAATCGTTCGATATCGGCCAGCGGTACATGAGGCGGCCATTTGGTCTCGGATTTGCCTTTTGGAAGTGATTTGGCAATGATCCCCTGCTTATCATTTTTCAGCAAGCGATGAAACAACTCAAGGGTTGCCAGTGCATCGCCGGCCGCCCTGTGGCGTTCTTTCAATGGGATATCCAACGATCGGCAGAGTTTGCCCAGGCTATAGGAAATTTGTCCGGGAAAAATCTTTTGGCTGAGTCGTACGGTACAGAGTCTCTTTCCCTGAAGCCAAAAGCCGCATCTTTGCAAACCGGTATCGATAAAGGAGTGATCGAACTGCACGTTGTGTGCCACAAATATTTTTCCGTTCAGTTTTTCATAGATCACCGAGGCCAACTCCCGAAAGGGGGGGGCCTTAGTGACCATTCTGTCGGTGATGCCCGTTAGCCGTTGGACGAACGGCGGGATGGGCATTTCGGGGTTGATCAATGATTCCCATCGTTCGATCAGCTTCTCGCCATCAGTGATAAGGATACAAACCTCGGTGATCGCACCTTCCCCGGCATGGGAGCCGGTTGTCTCAATATCTACGACCGCGTACATGGGATGCGCTAATTTCGTCAAAAAGCAGGCATGTTCGAGAGTCGGATGGATATGTTTCGGAATCGGTTGGTAAAAGTGTTCCGGCATCTGGGCCGTCAGGCCCGTCGGCAAGGGATCGCTTGTTACCGATTGTACGACCACGACCTGCCTGAATTTCCCCTTCGCATTGAGATCTATGGCGATCAGATCTACCTGTCGGAATACAAACGATCTCATGGAATGACCGAGGAAATTCATGACCAATGGCTGGAAGCGGTTTACCAGGTGATCGAGGAGATCATCGGCGTGCCCGGCGATCGGATCCATGGAAAACTTCGGCAACGCAAATTGGGGCGGCAGGGCCAATATCAGCGAACAGGGGAGGAGCAGGCATTCTTTGAGGTGAACGAAAACGGCCTCCGTTTTTGGGTGAACCTTACCGATTATCTGGACACAGGATTGTTTCTGGATCATCGAATCACCCGGCAGATGGTTCGAGCCGAAGCAGTCTCTAAGCGGGTATTGAACTTATTCGCCTACACCGGCTCCTTCTCTGTGTATGCAGCGGCCGGTGGTGCCAAGGAAGTTTGCACGGTCGATCTGTCCAATACTTATCTCGATTGGTCACGACGAAATATGGGCCTAAACGGTTTTGAAGGAAACAAATACAGCTTTATCCAGGCAGATGTGAAATCATATTTGACCAATTTGTCCGATGCAAGATTTGATCTCATCATCCTGGACCCGCCAACGTTCAGTAACAGCAAACGGATGGAGCAGGAACTGGATGTGCAGCGCGATCACGTGGGGCTGATCCGAGAATGTCTCCGCATCCTGTCGCCCGGCGGGCTTCTTTATTTCAGCAATAATTACACCAAATTTCAGTTGGATCGAGACGCGCTGCCGGGAACTGACATAAAAGACATCACAAGAGCCACCACCCCTTTTGATTTCGATGGACGACTCAACCGGCCATGCTATTTGATAAAAAACCCCGGCTGAGGCCGGGGTTTTTTAGTTTGAGCAGTCCAGACGATGTGCCAAAGGCACATGTCTGGATGCAGACCGAAGCGTCTGCATTTGAATAGTTTGAGAAGTTTGGGAGTTAGAGTGTTTTGAGAACGTCGTTCATGCTACGCACGGCATCGGCGCTTTTTTGGAAGGCCGCTTGCTCCGATTCGTTTAATTGGAAGTCCAGTATCTTCTCCCAACCATTTCGGCCGATGGTGACCGGTACGCCCAGGCAGATATCTTTTTGTCCGTATTCGCCGTCGAGTGCGACGCAACAGGTGAATAATTTTTTCTCATCGCGCACAATGGATTCGACTAAGGCTGCACCGGCGGCACCGGGTGCATACCAGGCAGAGGTGCCGATCAACGCCGTAAGCGTAGCTCCTCCTACCATCGTGTCTTTTACGATCTTCTCCTGCTGCTCGGCACTGAGATAGTTTGTAACAGGTGTGCTGTTCCAAGTGGCCAATCGAATCAAGGGAATCATAGTGGTATCGCCATGCCCGCCAACCACCACGGCATTCAGATCGGCCGGGGAGCATCCGAGATGCTGACTGAGTTGGTATTTGAAACGGGCGCTGTCCAATGTACCTCCCATACCGATGATACGGTGCTTGGGAAGGCCGGTGGATTGCATGGCCAGATACGTCATTGTATCCATCGGATTGCTGATCACGATGATGATGGCATTGGGCGAATGCTTCAGCGTATTCTCACAAACCCCCTTCACGATACCGGCATTGACACCGATCAACTCTTCACGCGTCATCCCGGGTTTGCGAGGCAAACCGGAGGTGATCACCACCACATCGCTGCCGGCCGTTTTTGCATAATCATTGGTGGAACCAACGATCTTGGTGTAGAATCCAAGCAGGGTTGCGGTTTGCATCATATCCTGCGCCTTGCCTTCGGCAACGCCTTCCTTGATGTCGAGCAACACCAGCTCATTGCACAGCTCTTTGCGGGCAATGTTGTCGGCACAGGTAGCTCCAACCGCGCCGGCTCCGATCACTGTAACTTTCATATGCTATTCATTTGAATGGTAGGGAGGTAAAATGTCGCCGCAAAGGTAGGTTTTGCGGGGCTTTGCCATACACCTCGGACAAGCTATCTTTGCGCCTCAATTCAGTAACATGGCAAGTACATCAGACATCAGCCGCGGTTTGATCATCAAGTTGGATGGCAGCCTTTATTCAGTGGTGGAGTTCGGGGAGAACAAGACGGCCCGCGCCGCTGCGAAAGTTTGGGCAAAACTCAAGGGGGTCGACAACAACCGAACCATTGAGAAAACGTGGAACTCCGGCGATAACATCTATCCGGTGCGCGTAGAGCGCAAAAGCTATACCTTCCTTTACAAGGATGACACCGGGTATAATTTCATGGATACAGAAACCTTCGAGCAGGTGGCGCTTCAGGAAACCCTGATCGATGCCCCACAGTTTTTGAAGGATGGTTCGGAGGTGAGCGTGCTGTTCAATACCGAAACAGAGCAACCAATGAGCGTGGAACTGCCCGATAAGATCGTTCTTCAGGTGACCTACACCGAGCCGGGCTTAAAAGGCGATACCGCCACCCGTACCCTCAAGCCTGCCACCGTGGAGACAGGAGCCAACGTAAGCGTTCCCCTGTTTGTGAATGAGGGCGAGCTGATCCGCGTCAATACCAAAACTGGCGAGTACGTGGAACGTGTCAAAGAGTAAAACTGCATAAAATTTGAAAAGGCCTGAAATCATCGATTTTGGGCCTTTTTTTTGCGATTTTGGGTCTTTTTCGACCAAAAAATCATCAAAATCCTTGGTTTTTGGAATTCTTGCCTACCTTAGCCCCCGCATCTAAATCGATGTCCAAATCAAACTATAAAGTGAAAAACATGGACTTTAAACAGATCCAGGAGTTGATCAAAATGGTCAACAAATCCAACATCGGGGAAGTGACCATCGAGCAGAAAGATTTTAAAGTCACGGTCAAGCAAAAAGAAGACCATATTACGCAAGTTGTTTCAAGTGCCCCAACCATGGCTGCGCCCGTTTCAACAGTGGCGGTACCCGCCCCAGCGGCTGCTCCGGCCTCTGCCGCTCCCAAGGCTGCTCCGGCTGCTGCGGATACCAGCAATCTGATCACCATCAAGAGTCCCATGATCGGTACATTCTATCGTAAATCGACACCCGATAAGCCCAATTTTGTGGAGGTCGGAACCGAGGTGGCACCGGGTAAGGTGGTTTGCATCATCGAAGCCATGAAGTTGTTCAATGAGATCGAAAGCGACATAAAAGGCCGTGTTGTGAAAGTGTTGGTGGACGATGCCTCACCCGTTGAGTTCGATCAGCCTTTATTCCTGGTAGAACCGGCCTAACCGGTCAAATTCTTTCACCTCAAGAAAATCTATGTTCAAGAAGATATTGATCGCCAACCGCGGTGAGATCGCACTTCGTGTAATCCGCACTGCCCGGGAAATGGGCATCAAAACGGTGGCTGTTTATTCTACTGCCGATCGGGATAGCCTTCATGTTAAGTTTGCGGATGAAGCTGTCTGCATCGGACGTCCACATGGGGCGGATTCCTATCTGAATATTCCGCATATCATGGCGGCAGCGGAGATCACCAATGCTGATGCCATCCATCCGGGATATGGATTTTTGGCGGAGAATGCCAAGTTCGCTGACATCTGCGCGAAGCATGGCATCAAATTCATTGGTCCTACGCCCGATATGATCAACTCCATGGGAGACAAGATCACTGCCAAGGACACCATGATCAAAGCCGGCGTGTCGGTGGTTCCGGGTGGCGAAGGATTGTTGCAAAGTGTTGACGAAGCCAAAGGCCTGGCCAAGAACATGGGTTATCCGGTGATCTTGAAAGCAACGGCCGGAGGGGGAGGAAAAGGGATGCGCATTGTGTGGGAGGAGAGTGAGTTGGAAAAGGCATATGATACCGCCAAAGCCGAAGCCGCCGCGGCCTTTAAAAATGATGGGATCTACATGGAGAAATTCGTGGAGGAGCCCCGTCACATCGAAATTCAGGTGGCCGGCGACCAATATGGAACCGTTTGTCATTTAAGTGAACGGGATTGCTCCATCCAGCGTCGTCATCAGAAACTGGTGGAAGAATCACCCTCCCCATTCATGACGGATGAGTTGCGCATGAAAATGGGAGAGGCGGCTAAAAAAGCGGCATCCGCGATCAATTATGAAAGTGTGGGAACCATTGAATTCCTGGTCGACAAGCACCGGAATTTCTATTTCATGGAAATGAACACGCGCATCCAGGTAGAGCATTGCGTTACAGAAGAAGTGATCAACTACGATCTTATAAAAGAACAGATCCTCATAGCCGCCGGATACAAAATATCCGGTCGGGATTATATTCCTCAAATGCATTCCATCGAATGTCGGATCAATGCGGAAGATCCATACAATGATTTTCGTCCCTCACCCGGACGCATCACCGTACTGCATCAACCGGGCGGACATGGTGTGCGGGTAGACAGCCATGCCTATGCCGGATACGTGATTCCGCCTTATTACGATTCCATGATCGGCAAACTCATTACCGTGGCACAAACCCGACAAGAAGCGATTCAAACCATGTATCGGGCGCTGAGCGAGTATGTGATCGAAGGCGTAAAAACCACCATCCCGTTCCATTTGCAATTAATGCAGGATGAGCGGTTCCGTAGCGGAGATTTCAATACGAAATTCCTGGAGGGGTTCAAGCTGGTTTGATCCCTATTCAATATTGCGGGTATCCAGAACGATCTTCTTGCCGGAGAGATACTTGCCTAGGGAGATGCCGAAGGATCTAAGCTTGATGGAAGGTCCGTAGTCGCTGTTGCTGATATTGGTTGCGCCATAGGTATAAAAGGCATTCGCAAACTACCCCGATCTGGTTTCCAGACCTGCTTCTGCCAGCAAGTTCATCGAGTAGCGGCCGTATTCACCCCGTGCAAAACTGACATGTTGCTTGACCAACTCACCATTGGATTTCAGGTAATGTTCTGTACCCGAAAGATGCGTTTCCAAAGAAGGGCCACCCCGCAGATAAAGATGGGTAGGGTTATTGCCTAAATCGAATTGGAGTAAGAAGGCTGTTTCAATATTCTGCAGTCGGATGCTGTTTTGAATGGCATCGAAGTGCGGCTGTCCGTTCGGAATTTCCAAGGTGACATCATATCCGCGATAGTGATATCGAAGGGATGGAACGAAATAGAGATTGACGTCAAAAGGCACTTTCAATTGAGCCCCTGCTTGAAATCCCAAAAAGCGATCAATGGGCTGGGGTTGATGCAAGATCTCATACCGGGCACCTGGGAATTGAACACCTCCAGTCAGACCCAACAGCACCTGCCCCCAGGAATGAAGTCCGGCGGTAAGAAACCATACAAAAAGAATATAAACTCGCAAGTCACTAAACTACCCAAACTACCCTAACTCGCCAAACAAACACTGCAGGTTAAACGCTGAACTAAAATCCGGCCACTCCGTCCTCGCCTCTTCGGTCTGCAACGGCTTCTTTTTTCCCGTCGGGTCTCACCAGAATGATTTCTGTACGGCCAATGCCCCCACGTTCTTTTCCGAACGAATACCCCATCTTTTTCAATGCCTCGGTTGTACCGGGCATGAATCCTTTTTCCGTGATCAACTCATCCGGCAACCATTGGTGATGGAACTTAGGTTTGTTGATCGCATCATCGGCGTCCATTCCAAATTCGAGGATATTGATCAGCGCCTGGAATATTTGTGTCGGAATCGTAGTTCCGCCGGGTGTACCGATCACGATGAATGGTTTGTTATTTTCTAGAACAAGTGTGGGTGTCATGGAGCTCAGCATTCGTTTGCCAGGCATGATCGCATTGGCTTCCCCGCCGATAGCGCCGAACATATTGGGTACGCCGGGCTTGATGCTGAAATCGTCCATTTCGTTGTTCAGGAAAAATCCGGCGCCACCCACTACGGTCTTGCTGCCATACGAACCATTCAGGGTGGTTGTAACTGCCACGGCATTGCCTTCCGCGTCCATCACACTCAAGTGAGTGGTTTCCTCACTTTCATGAAAATTCACGTTGCCGGGTTCCAGTTGCTGACTGGGCGTTGGGGCATCGGGTCGATAACTGTTCATGCGCATGGTGAGATAGTCGGGGTCCGTGAGTTTGGAAACCGGTACCGGATAAAAATCAGCATCACCCATGTATTTGCTCCGGTCGGCAAATGCCCGTCGCATGACCTCAGTCATCAGCTGCACCGATGCAGGTGTTTGAAAACCCATGGTACTCAGGTTTCGGTTTTCAACCATCTTCATCATCTGATGCAACAGCAAACCGCCACTACTGGGCATGGGCATACCAACGATCCGATATCCTTTATAATCAAACTCGTGTGGTGTTCGCCATTTGGCCAGATAGGTTTTCATATCCTTTTCGGTGAGCAGACCGTTGCCGCGTTTCATCTCCGCCGCCACGAGCCGGGCCGTTTCTCCTTCGTAAAATCCGGCTCTTCCGTTTTTTTGAATTCGTTTTAAGGTGGCTGCGAGATCCGACTGAATCAACGTATCGCCTCCTTTCCATTGTTGTGTCCGATAGAATACCGGCATTACCGTATTGTATTTTTTAAGATCGCTTTGCAGATAATTAAGCGACCGGGCTTCACTTTCGGATATCGCGAATCCTTTTTCAGCCAACTCGATGGCGGGTTGGATCAAAATGGAGAACGGAAGTTTTGCGTGTCGATGCGCCTCAAATAATCCGGCCACGGTGCCGGGTATCCCGGATGCCAGGTGACCATTCTGACTTTTTTGTGTACTGGCCACTCCATTGAAGTCGATGTACATATCCCGATGCGCCTTAGTCGGCGCCATCTCCCGGTAGTCGAGAGAAACTTTTTTACCATCTGCCAACATGGCAACCATAAATCCGCCACCTCCCAAGTTGCCGGCATTGGGATAAACCACCGCCAGGGCCAGTTGGGTTGCGATAGCCGCATCCACAGCATTTCCTCCCATTTTAAGGATCAGCAATCCCGCCTCAGAAGCCAGCGGATGAGCCGATACTACCGCCCCTTTGTCAACGACCATTTTTTTAACGGTCTCATATTTATACGGCTGATTCTTACCCGAAAAAACCTGCGCCTGTGCAGCGATGCCAATACATACCGAATACAGAAAAAGAAGGGACTGTCTGATAGCCATAGCTGAAGTTTGGGTCTAAACTAAGAAAATGTGATGAGGAAGCTTGCCAAGCTTGCGTATTCAGTAAATTGCCCGTCTAAACCGATTGCATGCGTACGATCCCATCAAGGCTACAGCCTTCGTTCTTTCTGCTATTGTTTTTTTTGACCATTCATCAGCTGCTGCAAGCGCAGAAACTGTCCACACCCGCTGAATTTCTGGGCTATTCGATCGGTGGAAAATTCACACCACATCACCGACTGGTGGCCTTTTATGAACGAATCGCTCAGCAAGCACCCGATCGGGTCAAGCTGATACCCTATGGCACCACCAATGAGGGACGCCCATTGCTGGTAGCTGTGGTGTCAACCCCGGGTAATATAGAGCGACTGGAATCCATTCGCGCCAACAATCTTCGATTGGCCAATGTATCACGTGATCAGGCCGCTGCCATTGAAGCAGATGCCCCTGCCTTGGTTTGGCTTAGCTATAACGTGCACGGCAATGAAGCTTCTTCCTCCGAAGCATCGTTAATTACTTTATACACCTTGGCCCTTCAGTCTGATACCGCCGTGCAACGGTGGCTGAAGAATACAGTGGTAATTCTCGACCCTTGTCTCAATCCGGATGGCCGCGATCGCTATGTGAATTGGTACAACAGTGTCGTAGGAGAACAATACGATGCGGCGAGTGGTTCACGGGAACACCGCGAACCCTGGCCCGGCGGGCGAACCAATCATTATTATTTCGATCTCAATCGCGATTGGGCTTGGCAAATGCAGACCGAAAGCCGCCAACGAATGAAACTCTATCTCGACTGGATGCCGCAGGTACATGTCGATTTTCATGAACAGGGATACAATGAGCCCTATTATTTTGCACCCGCTGCCGAACCTTTTCACGAAGTGATCACTCCCTGGCAACGCAGTTTTCAAAATGCGATCGGGAAAAATCATGCCCGATATTTTGACTCCAATGGTTGGCTTTATTTCACCAAGCAGGTTTTTGATCTGCTATATCCTTCCTACGGCGATACATACCCGACGTACAACGGTTCCGTCGGAATGACCTATGAGCAGGGTGGGATCGGTGCCGGTTTGGGTGTGATCAATAAGGACGGAGATACCTTAACACTCACCGATCGCGCATTACATCATTTCACCACCTCCATGAGCACCATCGAGGTATCGGCCAATCAGTCAAGCAAACTGATCGGTGAATTCCGTAAATATTTTAATCAGGCGGTAGCCAGCGGTTCCGGCGTTTACAAATCCTATCTGATACGCAACCGACCCGAAGATGCGTCCAGGATCCGCGCGCTTAAAGAATTGCTGGATTGTAATGGCATCCGCTACGAGCTGGCTTCATCCGGTCCGGTCAAAGGCATTCAGTATGCCAGCGGAAAAGAAGTAACACTGTCGGCTCAATCGGGCGATCTGGTGATCTCTGCCTTACAACCCCGCTCCGCTATGGTAACGGTTTTGTTTGAGCCGCGTACCAAACTGTCCGACACGGTAACCTACGACATCACCGCTTGGTCCTTGCCCTATGCGTATGGCCTGGAAGCGATCGCCAGTAAGGACAAGATCGCCTCCCAACCCGCCATGCAGGAGAGCGATAAGCGGATCTTTACTCGTTCCACTTATGGCTATGCGATTCCTTGGGAAGGGATAAGCGCCGTGCGCCTGGCTACTGCCATTGGAAAAGCCGGCATCGTGTTGCGGTATGCCGAACAACCATTTACGATAGCAGGTAAATCCTTTGCTGCCGGAACAGTATTGGTGCTTTCCGCCTCCAACCAGCAGCTGGGTGAGCGATTCCATGAGATCGTGAAAGAATCCGCGATTAATTCCGATGCCACCGTTTTCCCGCTTGCAACCGGCTTGGTGGATGCCGGATCGGATTTTGGCAGCGAGCGAGTTCGAAATCTTCGATTGCCTCGTGTGGTATTACTCACGGGTGATGGAGTCAATGCCAATGCCTGCGGCGAGATCTGGCAATTCTTCGATCAACAGTTGAAATATCCCATCACGTTGATGAATCAGCAAGACCTGGGACGTATGAATTGGTCGCAAGTGGATGTGCTGATCCTATCGGATGGCAATTTTTCTTTCTTGAGTAACAAGGATCAGGCGGACGCCTGTAAAAAATGGATTCAGGGAGGAGGACGATTGATCGCTTTGGAATCGGCCGTAACGCAACTGAGTGATTGGGGTATCAAAATCAAGCGATCGGAAGAGAAAAAGGATGATGCCGGTGAGACAGTTACGGTTTCAGATTATCAAGGACGCGAACGCAGTGCGGTTTCTGCCATGACGCCGGGCTCTATTTGGCAAGTTCAGCTAGATAACAGCCATCCACTTGCCTATGGCTATCCCAAAATGTATTACACACTCAAGCTGGATGGTAATATTCTGGAACCTCTGAAAGAGGAGGGATGGAATGTGGGTGTTCTCAAGTCGGGTGCATATGTGGCCGGATTTGTGGGAAATAATTTGAAACCCAATTTGGCGGAAGGCACCTTATTTGGTGTGCAGGCGCTGGGTCGCGGACAGATCGTATGTCTGACCGACAATCCCTTGTTCCGAAGTTTTTGGGAGAATGGCAAACTATTATTCTCGAACGCTGTATTCATGGTCGGACAGTAATCTACATCCATGAAGTATTTTCTATCGGGACTGTTGGCCTGCTTGATCCTCGGTTCGTTGCAAGCGCAACGACCGGCATCTGCCTCCTCTGCACAGATTTTGCATGGGTTACAGAAACTACAAGTGTTGGGGTCCGTGCTGTATTTGGCGGCCCATCCGGATGATGAGAACACCCGACTCATCGCTTATCTGGCCAATGAGAAAAAATATCGTACCGGTTATTTATCCCTGACCCGTGGGGATGGGGGTCAAAATCTGATCGGGGATGAACAGGGTGTGGAGTTGGGACTGATCCGTACGCAAGAGCTTCTGTCGGCCCGACGGATAGATGGCGGCGAACAATTTTTTACGAGGGCCTACGATTTTGGATACTCGAAAAATCCTGCGGAAACATTCAGCATATGGAACAAGGACAGTATCCTGGCGGATGTCGTTTGGGTCATCCGTCGTTTTCGTCCCGATATCATCGTTACCCGATTCCCTACAACCGGCGAGGGCGGACATGGTCATCATACGGGTTCGGCGATATTGGCCAACGAGGCTTTTTTGGCAGCCGGTGATCCCAAGCGTTTTCCCGAGCAGCTGAAATATGTATCAGTTTGGCAACCCAAGCGCATTCTTTGGAATACGTTCAATTTTGGAGGCACCAATACCACCGCACCCGATCAATTGAAGATCGATGTAGGCGGATATAATCCCATACTCGGTAAGAGCTATGGAGAGATCGCCGCAGAGAGCCGTTCGCAGCACAAAAGCCAGGGATTTGGTGTGTCGGCTGCCCGAGGCGAATCATTTGAGTATTTCAAAACGACCGGTGGCCCCGCGCCACAAAAAGATATGATGGAGGACGTGTCTACGGATTGGTCGCGTATTCCGGGCGGTACTCGGGTCGCTGATCATATCGACAGCCTCATTCGTACCTATGATCCGCGTAATCCGGAACGATCGGTGCCCGGATTGGCACAGCTGTATCGCATTTTGAAGGCTATGCCATCGTCGGATTGGATCTCATACAAGACTTCGCAAGTACAGGAATTGTTGTTGCAATGTGCCGGCATCTATACGGAAGCCGTTGCCACATTACCCGCCGTAACCGGAGGTGATACGCTTCGATTCAATCTGAGCCTGATCGCTCGAGGACTGGTGGAAGCGATGCTGACGAATGCCGCCTTCGGAAATACCGACACCACGATCGATCGGATCCTGGCGGAGAACAAGACAACTACTTTATACGGTACGATCCCGGTCTCGGTTCGGGCAAAAACCACGCAGCCCTATTGGTTGCGGACCGACATGCAGAAAGGACGGTTTGTGGTTCCAGATCAAACGGAGATCGGAATTCCGGAGAACGGTCCGGCATACTCCGTACAGTTACAATTGACCATCAACGGAGCGTCTATCAAACTTTACGTGCCGGTCGTATATAAATTAACGGATCCGGTTCGGGGAGAGATCTATAAGTCCTTGATCGTGCGTCCGCAAATTGAACTGGATGCCGATGAGGAACTGACGCTGGTTTCGGGCAGAAAAAAAGCGAAAACGGATCTGACTTTTCGCCTATTGGCGAATCAGGATCTGTCGGCACAATCGATACGAGCCAATAACCGGAAGGAGGTGGTTGAGCTGGGAGAGACGCCGGCGCTGACCAAAGGTCAGATTCTGCGTCGATCAAAGACTGTCGCAGTAGAGGAAGGAGATTATCGATATCAATCTCTTACGGCTGGTGGTCAGCCCGGTCTTTCAGAAGGACGGTTGACCAAAATCGAATACGATCATATTCCCGAGTTGCATTATTTCAAGCCAACCGTTCAAAAGGTTCGTTCCATCGATCTGAAAACAGCGGGGAAACGAATTGGGTTTATCCCGGGGGCTGGCGATAAAATTCCGGAGGCGTTGGTGCGCATGGGGTATGAGGCGGTACAGTTGGGTGAGCGTGAACTGAAGAAGGTCAATCTGGCCGAGTTCGATGCGATCATTACCGGGGTGCGTGCCTACAATACCCATAGTTGGCTGAATGATTCGCATGAAAAGCTAATGACGTACGTGAAAGATGGGGGCAACCTGATCGTTCAATACAATACCAGCAATCAGATCGGTCCGGTTTGGGCCAAGATCGGACCATATCCTTTTCAGATCACGCGTAATCGGGTAACGGATGAGTTGGCCTCGGTCGATTATTTACAACCAGCTCATCCTGTATTCAATCGACCCAACAAATTAGCGCCCTCCGATTTTGAAAATTGGATCCAGGAGCGGTCGGTTTATCATGGGGCCGATACCACCGGCCGTTTTCAAAAGCTACTCTCCATTGCCGATCCGGGAGAGGCTTCCGATGATGGCTCCTTGCTGATCGCCTCTTATGGAAAAGGCTGGTTCACGTATACCGGATTGAGTTTGTTCCGTCAATTACCGGCCGGGGTGACCGGTGCGTACCGACTACTGGCAAACCTTATTGCACTCAATGCCAAAACGATCAATGAATAAACAAGCCAAGCAATCGCGCAGTGAATGGGCCATGTGGTTGGCGATCTTGCTCGGGCTCCTGTTGGGTATGCTGATCAAGCGGGTTCGATTGGGGATCTTGCTGGGTCTGTTCTTGGCCGGACTGATCGTATTCACCACCTGGCTTCGCCAATCACGCAAGTCATAACACGCACACATGAATTCTCCACAGACGAACGAATCTTATCGAGGATGGTATGTGGCTTTGATCGTGGCGTTACTGACTTTGATCTTTTTACTCGATCGATTCACCGCTTATTTCGCTTAACCAACGCCCATGCACGCACTGGATTGGATCGTATTGTTGTTGACCTTGGCGGGGGTGGTCTTTTATGGCATTCGGAAAAGTAAAACGACCCGGGATCTCGACGGTTATTTTCGATCGAATCAAAATTTGTCGTGGGGGTTGGTGCTTTTGGGTATCATGGGCACACAGGCCTCCGCGATCACATTTTTGTCGGCCCCTGGACAAGGATTTACCGATGGGATGCGATTTGTACAATATTATTTCGGGATCCCGTTGGCCATGATCGTGATCAGTGCCTTTTTTGTTCCTCGCTTTCGCCAATGGAACGTGATCACGGCTTACGAATATCTGGAGCATCGGTTTGACGGGAAAACACGCACACTTACCTCGGTATTGTTTTTTCTGCAGCGCGGGTTATCGACGGGCATCAGCATTTTTGCCCCTTCTTTGATCTTGTCTTCCCTGTTGGGTTGGAATATTTACTGGACCAATCTATTTATGGGAGGACTGCTCGTCATTTACACCCTCAGCGGAGGGGCGCGGGCGGTTGCTTATACGCAACGATTGCAATTCGCGATCATCTTACTGGCCATGTTTCTGGCAGGATACTTACTGGTACACCTGATGCCCGAAGAAGTGGGTTTTATGGATGCGCTGGATATTAGCGGTAAGTTGGGTAAGTTGAACGTGATCACGGACGGGATGACATCAACCGGTTTCAATTGGGGCGATAATTATAATATCTGGAGTGGGATCGTAGGCGGATTTTTCTTGGCTCTATCGTATTTCGGTACCGATCAAAGTCAGGTGGGGCGTTTTTTGACCGGCAAATCGGTTCGGGAAAGTCGGCTGGGTTTATTGATGAATGGATTGGTGAAGGTGCCAATGCAGTTTCTAATATTGCTGGTAGGCGCTTTGTTATTCAGCTACTATTCTTTTGAGCGGGCGCCCTTGATCTTTAATCAAGTGCAGGAGGATCGGATTCAACGATCGGCTTATCGGGATTCTTTTCAGTTGGCGCAAATACGCTATGATTCGTTGCAAACGGTCAAGCGGCAAATCGCCTTGGAATATGTAACCGCAGGAGGTCAGTCGAGTAAGCAAGCCACCCCCTTGATCCCTGAACTTCGGAAGGTACAGTCGGAGTCGGATGCGGTTCGTAAACAAGTCAAGGGATGGTTAACGGATCGGGTGTCGGGTGGAGATGGGAATGATACCAATTATATCTTCATTCGATTTGTGCTGGATAATCTACCGGCCGGATTGGTTGGCCTGCTGATTGCTATGATCTTTCTTGCCTCTTGGGGAAGTATTGCGGCAGCTATCAACTCATTGGCAGCCTGCTCCATGGTCGATCTGCACAATCGATTTGCCAAACAACCCGCGGAAGGAGAGCAGGCCTATCGATTATCGAAATGGTATACACTCGGTTGGGGCATATTCTGTATCGTGGTTGCCATGTTCACCTATAACATCGGTAACAGTTTGATCGAGGCCGTGAATATCCTGGGTTCCTTGTTTTACGGAGTGATCCTCGGGGTTTTTCTGGTGGCTTTATTTATGCCGATGATACGAAGTGCGCGGGCAGTTTTTTGGGGACTGATCCTGGGAGAGTTGATCGTGCTGGCTGTTTTCTTTGTGGGATATTATGCCCCGCATATTTTTAAAGTTGGTTTTCTATGGCTTAATCCGATCGGAGCCGGATCGGTCGTTCTTCTTTCATTGTTGTTTAATTGGGGGTGGGGCAAAAAAATCCCCGTCGGTTGACGGGGATCGAGAAAATATTTTGATTGGATCACTTGTTCAGTTCTGCGATCAATTTTTCGTTCAATTTCACATAATCGCCATTCTTGGCTTCGGTGGCTAGTTGTTTTGACTTTTCGGCACCTGCGATCGCTTCGGCCTTTCTGCCCAATTTAGCCAGGCAATTGGCACGCTGATAGTGGATCCAAAAAGCGGTGGGATTGGCTACAACAGCCTTGTCGAACCAGGCAAGTGCTTGATTCAGATCCTTGCCATTATCCATGTAATACATGGCCGCGTTATAATAAGGTGGTTTTTCGGTTTTCATGGCAGCCTCGATGTTGGCCATGACCTTGCTTTCGATTTCGGTTTCGATCGGCAGTGATAATCTGCGTTTTTCCCAGCTCATGATCAAATTACAGCTGGAGGGTTTGATGTCTTGTATGGACAGCGTGAATGTTTCTGTGGACGATTTTGACTTTACGGTAGAGATGTTCACTCGAACCACATCTTGATCTTGTTTGTAATCGGCCGGACTGGTCACATCGGTTTGCTTGCTGATGATCACGATCCATTGCTTGGCACCGGGGATGGTCAGTAATCCGTATTTGCCCGCGGGTACTTTTTTCCCGCCGATGATCACCTCATCGGTGAAGCTGATGGTGGTGGCGCTGTTTGCACCCGTGCGCCAAACTTGTCCGTAAGGGACCAGGTCGCCATAAATTTTACGTCCACGCACGCCGGGTCGCGAGTACGAAAGCTCGATGGAGCCCAAGCCAAAATCCTGGCGCAGGGTTTGCGTCGGACTGGGAGCAGGTGTTTTCAATTGTGCTTCTGAAAGAATGCTGGCCGACAGGAACAGGCCTGCCAATAAGATATGCTTCATGTTCGGGTTGATTTTAGAGCAGCAAAGGTAGTCCTAGAACTGCACCTGCAGCTCGCCCCGGCTATTGATCTTTCCCTGGATCCATCCAGGTCCCTTTTTAAGCAGATCCTGGGCTTTTTGATCATAGGGGATGCCTGCAGACTGTTTTACTTTAACATCGGTAGGCCTTCCGTCCTTGTCAACTTCAAACGTAAGCACCACCAGGTGGTTTATTTGTGTATTGCTGGGGGTGGGGGCTGATTCCCGATTACGCGACAGATAGTTTTCATATGCCGTCCATCCGATGGCAGGAACCGGATTCTCCTCCTTGGCATCGTTGGCAAGTTTATACACCGGTGCCTGGCGATTTTCCGATTGTACTTTGAGCGATTTAGCATTGACGGATTCCGTGTTATCCTCCACCACTTTTAGTGCTTCGTCTTTGCTGGGAAGAGGGTTGGGAGAGATGGTTGATCTGTTGGGCTCATTATCTGCCGACACAATTGGATCTGATTGCTTGACGGAAACTTTTACGGGTTCTGCTTGCGTGATGGGGGTTTCTTTGAGCTCCTCTTGATCGGGGGTCTTGACATCGATTTTGGCAGGCTCGGTATGTAGGGCTTCGTCCTGATTTGGATTTTGAATGGTGCGGGTCTCTGATTCCACCAGCGCCGGGGTTTTATTGATCGTGGGCTGAACCCGGTCCGCCATTACCTTCTGATCGGGTTGCAACCAGAAAACATAAGCCATCCAGGCCGAGCCGATCAGTACTAAAAAGACGGCGGCTACGCGTAATAAGGGGGCAAAAGATCGGTTCTTTGGGATGTATCGAATGGCTGCTTGGCTCTCCTCCACTCGCTCATTTACCCACTGCCGTAAGAAGGTTAGTTCGGGCTCTGAACTTCTGGGTGCTGCCTGATAGCCCTCGAGAGCCTCCGCCAGCAAAGGGTCTTCCAAGGATGATTTTTCCAGTGCATGCGCCTCCTCGGACGAGAGCGCACCGGTTCGATAACGCTCCAGGTAATCACCGCTGAAAATATTTTTTTCCTCTCTTTTCATTTATTGATTTTCAGTGTTTTGCATCAGTCATTATCAATTAATTTCTCCATGCAAATTCGCAGGTTCCGCCTGCCGTTCTGTATCAAACTTCTTACTCGGTTCCATTCCATGGCAGTATCCGAAGCGATCTCCTGGTACGACTTTTCCTGCAGGTAGAAGGCTTCCACCACCTGTCGCTGCTCGGGGTTCAGTGTTTCGAGGCATCTCGACATATCCTGCAGGTTCTTTTCTTTTTCCATTACGGCATTCAGATGCTCCGTTTCGACCGAATGCATAAGCTCCTCGGGAAGGGGGAGTGAATTTTTATTTCGGGGACTTCGGAGATACATCAGGCAATGGTTCCGGGCCACCTGGTGTAGCCAGGCCTTGAAATGGCTGACCTCGTGTTTGCGGAGTTTTAATATCAATTCTTCGAAAATGGCCATCACACTGTCCTTGGCCAGCTCCGGGTCCTTCAGGTATTTCAGGCATACCCCATAGATCAGGTCCATGTGCCGTTGATACAGTTCCCCCAAGATCGATAGGTCACCGCTTTCTTTGAATAGAATGACCAGATCGGCGTCGGGCAGGCCGGAGGTTTCAATATTTTTCAAAAAGGCCACCCTTAAATATAATCATTTGCTGATTGTGTAATCCCGTCCGATGCCACATCTGGATTAAAACGAGACACCATGAAAAAGAATCACCAACTGCAGCTTCACGTTCCCGATCCCTGCACCCAATCCTGGTCCGACATGACTCCCCTGGGAGCCGAGCGATTTTGTCAGGCTTGCACCAAAAATATTATTGATTTCTCCACCTACACGGATGCGGAACTGATCGCCTATTTTACCCAAAAGCGATCTGGTCAGGTTTGCGGACGATTCTCCACGAAGCAGCTTGACAGGCCTTTGCGCACGTCCGGCAGTTGGTGGAGTTGGGTTCGGGGTATTGCCGCTCTTTTATTGCCATTGTTCATGCATACACGAGCCGATGCGCAACGAACCGATCCAGGCGCTCAAGTGAGCAATAGGGAGCCGGAGAAAGTAAGGGGCGGAAAGCAGCCGATGTTGCTGGGCATCATGGTCTCTCCCAACTGGATTCAACAAAAGAAGGACACCGACCTAGGGAAAGAGGAGCTGGATCCCCGTATGACATCGGTTACGCGTGGAAGGGGTAAGGACATCGACCGAAAGAGTAAGCGCCCTACCCGTTGAATGCCGGATGATATTTAGCTAGTGTATCCCGCAGAAATTGCCGATCCAAGTGGGTGTAGATCTCCGTGGTGGTGATGCTGGCGTGCCCGAGCATCTCTTGCACGGCGCGCAGGTCGGCACCTCCCTCGATCAAGTGAGTGGCGAAGGAGTGGCGAAAGGTGTGGGGAGATATTGTTTTCTGAATGCCGGCGGTGGCGGTCAATGATTTGATGATCAAGAAGACCATAACTCGTGACAGCTGCTTACCTCGATTATTAAGGAATACAAAGTCCTCATTTCCTTTTTGGATGCTCAGTTGGCAGCGTACGGTATCCCGATAGATCTCCAGGTATTTGATGGCACTACTTCCAATGGGAATCAGCCGTTCTTTATCGCCCTTTCCGATCACCCGAATAAAACCAAGGTCAAGATACAGTTGGGAGAGGCGAAGGCCAACCAATTCGCTCACCCGCAGGCCGCAACTGTACAAGGTTTCCAGCATGGCCTTGTTGCGGGTTCCTTCGGGCTTGCTCAGGTCGATGGCCTGGATCAATTGTTCGATCTCGCCAAAGCTCAATACATCGGGCAGCGATCTTTTTTGTTTGGGTGTTTCCAATAACAGGGTAGGGTCATTTTGAACGATGCCTTCCGTGGCGCAGTATTTATAGAATGTTCGGATCCCCGATAACATTCTTGCCTGGGAAGCGGCACTCATCCCCAACACGGCTACGTGACGGGCAAAACGTTGAAGGTCCTGCAGTTTCAGGGTTTCCGGTCCGCCGGTTTGTCCGGTTTCCGTCAGAAATTGGGTGAGGTGGTCCAAGTCTCTTCCATAGGCCTCCACGGTGTGGTCGGCCAACGATTTTTCCAGTTGCAGATAAGCTCTGAATCCTTTCTTATACGGGTCCCACATGCCGATCATTTGTCAGTTGACTCCAGATCGATCTCTTTTTCGAGTTCTTTCCATTGGTCTTGAATCTTGATCCGTACCCAGATCTTGGTGGGTGTTACCCGAACGGAGTCAAGGTGGTCATGAATGTGCTCGTAGTCGATCGGCACGGTCTCCTTGAAGGTCATCATGGCGGTTGTGCCTTTTTTTACGTGCTCTACGTAGATGTTGCCGCGGTCGGTGTAGGCGATCACGTTCGGGTCGATACTGAATTTTGGATCGAGGGAATTGATGCCGCTGCTGCGTATGGAGATACTCTCTTTCTTATCATACGGTAACTTGATCTGATAGCCTCTGCCGGTGGCGCAATCATTGAATAACAACCAAGCCTTCTTGTTGCCATCGAACACACACTGCGTATGGCTGGCCTGAATGGGAACGATCTTGGACATGATACTTTTCAGTCCCACTTTTCGGATCGTGCCCATACCCTTGTAGGTCCAGGTAAGGGTATCGGCCAGGCATTGTGAAGGGGCCAAGGCTACCTCCGGTTTTGTCTCATGATCGCCCATAAATCGAAGGGTGTCCTTGAGACAAGTGGTGTCGCAAAAGGTGGAAACGTTTACGGATGGTGAGCCGCAGCGGGCACCTATCAAGCTCAGCGCGCCAGCGAAAAGAAGTATGATCAGCCGCATATAAAAAGGAGTTGTTTCCAAATCTAGGAAATGACCTTGATATGCAGAAGCCCAATATCTTCGCATCACATGACAAAATTCCTGTCCCATCAGATTCGATCGTATCGTTCTTTATTCAGAAAGCATCGGACTTCGCTGCGTCGATTTCTAACGAAACTATCCAAGCAATCCCCTCGCGGATTGGATACCCGTATTCGCGCCATCGAACCGGGTGTTTGGAAGACGATCGATTGCCTGGCCTGCGCCAACTGCTGTAAAACCATGACCCCTACATTCACGGTTGCCGATCAGAAACGTATATCCCGGCATTTGGGAATGACCCAAGCCGCCTTCCAGCAAAAATACCTTCGAAGGGAGAGGGGAGGCGACCGGGATTGGCTCAACCGTTCGTTGCCTTGTTTGTTTCTCAACCTCGCCGATACTAAGTGTAGTATTTATGCCGTTCGGCCGGCCGATTGCGCGGGATTCCCACACCTTCGGAAACGATTCGTTGATTACGGACATGTGCATCATCAAAATGTGGATCACTGTCCCGCCACCTTCGAACTCGTAAAAAGATTGAAAGATTCACTTTCGGTCAGCGACTAAAGAATATATCTTCCCGAAAGAAATAATCTACCCCGCCGCATCTTTTTCGGGTGATGGCCAGCAAGTCGTACCGCAACCACTTGTATTGAGGATTATACCGAAGAAAGACCCCGGCGGCTGTCTGCAGGTGGCGGAATTTTTTCACCGATACACTCTCCTCCGGCCAGCCATATTCATTTCCATGTCGCGTCTTAACCTCTACAATATGCAGGTGTTTTCCTTTCAGCGCGATCAGGTCGATCTCGAGTTTTCCCATCCGCCAATTCTGATGCAGGATCGTAAATCCGCCTGCCACCAGCCATTCGGCCGCCAGCGATTCACCCCACCTTCCAAAATCCTGATGCTCTGCCATTGATTATCTTTATGCAAGCTCTTGGGAACAAATCAACCGCCCAAGGGATTAAACTCGTCATTCATCCGTTTTATGTCGGAATTGTATCGGTTAAAAGGTCAGGTCAAGCATTATGATTGGGGGGGATTCTCCTTCATCCCGGATTTATTGCAAGTGAACAATGCGGATCAGAAGCCCTTTGCCGAGTATTGGATGGGCGTACATATTCAAGGACCGGCTGAGTTGATCGATGAAAAGGGTACTGTCAGCTCGTTGATTGACAAGGCACCTCAGCTTTCCTTTCTGCTCAAGTTGCTGGATGTGCGAAACATGCTCTCCATTCAGGTTCACCCGAATAAAGAAATGGCCGAGGCCGATTTCAAGCGTGAAAACGATCTGGGTATTCCGATCGATTCACCCGCGCGCAACTACAAAGACCCGAACCACAAAACGGAGTTGATGATCGCCTTAAGTGCGTTCTGGCTACTGCACGGCTTTCGTTCCTCGGACTCCCTCTCACAAATCTTTCAGCAACATCCCTTCCTGCAACCACTCAAAAGCGAGTGGGAGATATCCGGCTATGCAGGCCTGTACAAGTGGGTGATGGAATTGCCGCAGTCCATCGTGAATGAGATCCTGGAAGAACCCCTTCATTCGCTCACCAAAAATTATGAAGCCGGCATATTGCATCGATCCGACCCCTGTTTCTGGGCCGCCCGTGCCCATAAATTATTTTCGAAAGATGGTGCGATCGACAGGGGTATATTTTCCATCTTTTTATTCAATTTGGTCGAACTGAAAAGAGGGCAGGGGATCTTTCAGGGAGCCGGTGTGCCACATGCGTATTTGGAGGGACAAAACGTGGAAATAATGGCCAACTCCGATAATGTCTTGCGCGGAGGACTTACATCCAAACACATCGATGTGCCCGAATTGCTCAGGCATGTTCGTCCCGAATCTGTTTTGCCCAATATCCTGGATCCTTTAGAGGATGCTGGAGGCTTTCGTTCGTACCCGGCTCCCACAGCCGATTTTTCTATTCGATCCATCCAGCTCGATGCCGGTCAATCCTGTTCGATATACATTCCCCGGTCCTGTATCCTGTTGGTTCCGGAGGGCAGTTTGCGGGTTACCGGGGGCGGAATCAGTCTAACGGTTGGCTCTCCCGCGCCGAGCGCCTATCTCCCCGCCGGGGAGCCGATTGAATTGCAGGCACTTGAACCGGCGCTACTGTTTATCGCTTCCGCTGGTGATAAGCAAGCTGGCTAAACAGCCCACCTATCCACAGTCGTTGATAAATCACTCGGGCAATCACCTCGATTGGACTATTTTTGTCTGCATCCAACTGAGCATTCATGAAAAGCACCGTCAAATACATCCTGTTCTTTTTCTTCGCATTGGCCATTACGATTGCCAGCAAGTTTTTTCTGGGCCCCAATGTAGCCCTCTCCGGTGTGTCACCGGTGATCGCACTGGCTCTTTTTAGCGGATTCATTGCACGTGATAAAGACCGCATGTTTCTCCTTCCACTTACGGCGCTCTTGGTGAGTGATGCATGCATGCAGCTTCTGTATGAACAAAATTTGTTTCCGTACGCAGGATTCTATGCGGGTCAATGGAAAAACTATTTGTTGTTGCTGACCCTTCCTTTGATAGCTGCCGTTATTGGCGCCACCACTCGTACGCGAATGATCGCGGGTGCCATCGCTGGTCCAACCGTTTACTTCATTCTTTCCAACTTATTCGTTTGGATGCAAGCGGGAGAAGCGGTGTATACAAAGGATATCAACGGATTGATGCAGTGCTATACAATGGCCCTGCCGTTCTACCGAAATTCTTTGCTGGCCACCATCGTATTCCTGCCGATGTTGCTGATCACATACCGTCAATGGGTGTTGGGTAGAGCCTATTCGTTCAGCATTCGTTGATGCCCGCTTCGTAGCCCTCATCGATCAATAATTCCCGGCTTGGTTTGTCCGCTGCTTGCGTCGCCAGCTCGTCGCATCTGTTATTGTAGGGATTATCGGCATGTCCCTTCACCCACTGAAAACGGATCTGGTGTTTTTGGGAGAGCATGTAATAGTCTGTCCAGAGATCACGATTCTTTTTTCCGCCCTTGAAATCGGTACGGATCCATTTGTCAAGCCATTTTTCTTCGATGGCTTTCACCACGTATTGACTGTCTGAGTAGATGGTGACGCGCAAGGCCGATCGTTTCAGGGCCCTCAGCGCTTCGATCACCGCCAATAATTCCATCCGGTTATTGGTGGTGCGGCGGAAACCCTGTGCCAGTTCTTTTCGGTGATCGCCGAACAGCAGGATGGCTCCGTAGCCACCCGGACCGGGATTGCCTCTTGCCGAGCCATCGGTGTATATGATCACTGCGTCTGACATGTTTCTATACCTGAAATACGCCCGTTTTGAATGCCGGCATATCCGGATTTTCATTCGCCGATTCAATGCCGGCGGCGATCCATTTTCGGGTATCGACCGGATCGATGATGGCATCCACCCAAAGTCGGGCGGCACCATAATAGGGAGAGGTCTGTGCTTCGTATTTGGATCGGATCTTGTCGCCCAATTCTTTTTCTTCCGCCTCTGTGAGTGTTTTCCCTTTCGCTTTTTGCGTGGCCGTTTCGATTTGCATCAAGGTCTTTGCGGCCGAGTCGCCACTCATCACCGCGATCTTGGCCGTGGGCCAGGCCAGGATCAATCTCGGATCGTAGGCCTTACCGCACATGGCGTAATTGCCGGCGCCGAAAGAATTGCCCACGATGATCGTGAATTTAGGTACGACCGAGTTGGCTACGGCATTGACCATTTTGGCACCGTCCTTGATGATGCCGCTGTGTTCGCTTCGGCTGCCCACCATGAATCCGGTCACATCTTGCAAGAAAAGCAGCGGGATTTTTTTCTGGTTGCAATTCATGATGAAACGCGCGGCCTTGTCGGCACTGTCGTTATAGATGACGCCACCCATTTGCTGTTCACCCTGACGGGTTTTGACGAGTTTTCGTTGGTTGGCGACGATGCCAACCGACCAGCCATCGATCCGTGCATATCCGCATAGGATGGTCTGACCGTATTCCGGCTTGAAAGGAGCGTAGCTGCCTTCATCTACCAATCGATCCAAGATCACCTGCATGTCGTATGGTTTCCCATCCGTCGGGAAAAGTCCATGTATTTCCGCAATGGGTTTGATGGGATCTTTTGGTTGAGTCCGATCAAAACCCGCTTTCGGCGAATGACCCAGACGACCAATGGTTTCCCGAATGTGCAGCAAGCATTCTTTTTCTGTCGCAAATTTTCGATCGGCAATGCCGGAGATGGCGGTATGTGTATCCGCTCCCCCCAGTTTTTCATGATCTACCACTTCACCAATCGCGGCTTTTACTAAATAAGGTCCGGCTAAATAGATCGAACCATTGCCCTCCACCATATACGTTTCATCACTCATGATGGGCAGGTAAGCGCCTCCGGCCACGCAAGAGCCAAGCACCGCAGCGATCTGCGGAATACCCATTGCACTCATGCGTGCGTTGTTTCGGAACACGCGTCCGAAATGTTCCTTATCGGCAAAAATGTCTTCTTGCAACGGTAAATAGATGCCGGCACTGTCAACCAGATAAATAACCGGCAAATGATTTTCCATCGCGATCTCTTGCAGGCGCAGATTCTTTTTCCCGGTAATAGGGAACCAGGCACCGGCTTTGACCGTTGCATCGTTAGCCACGATCATGCAGCGTCGTCCGCTCACGATACCGATGCCGCCGATGGTACCACCCGCCGGACAACCACCCTGTTCACCGAACATGTCATATCCGGCCAATGCACCGATCTCCAAAAAATCCGAACCCGGATCGATCAGGCATGCGATTCGCTCGCGTGCGGGTAGTTTGTTTTTCTGGCGTTGTTTCTCTTGGGCAGCGGCGCCGCCGCCGAGGCGGATCTTATCCAGCCGCTGACGGAGATCGCTTAGCAGCTGGCGATACCGGTCCTCATTTTGTTGATAGGCAAGGTCCATAGAGAGAGTTCTTCTCAAAGATACGGTGATGGTATTGAGCAGTATCATCCGAAGGTTGAACGCGGGCGCTTATCTTTATCGGGTATGGATTCACTGACCCATATCGCTATTGGAGCCTGTGCGGGGGAATGGATGGCAGGCCGTCAGTTGGGCCGTCGGGCAATGCTTTGGGGGGCACTTGCCCATAGCCTCCCCGATATCGATTTCATTGCCGGTTTTTGGAATGATGCAGCGGAAGATCTGCTGGCTCATCGGGGTTTCACGCACTCCATCGTTTTTGCCGGTATCGCCATGTATCTGTTGGTGCAGGCACACGCTCGTTTGCACCCGGGTGTGTATCCGGTAAAACGAAAGGCATACGTTTTCTTTGGCGTCTTGGTATTCCTGCATTTATTATTGGATGGCTTCAACGTATATGGAACCGGCTGGTTCGAACCTTTCTCACATCTGCGGATCGCATTCAATTGGCTGTTTGTGGCGGATCCGTTTTTTTCGATAGGTCCGGGCATTGCCTGTCTATTGTTACTGCTGTTGAAACGTAAACATCCTTGGCGATCGAGATTTGCTAAACTTGGACTCCTATGCAGCTTCTGTTATTTGTCTTATGCCGGCGTGAATAAACAACGCATCGATCGGTCTGTTCGGCAAGAGATCGCTCGGCGAAACTGGTCGGACTCTGCTTACATGACAACGCCTACACCATTCAATACCTGGCTTTGGTATGTGGTGGTCAATCGTCCCAATGGGGCGTATATCGCGCATCGATCCTTGTTTGATCGTTGTGATACGATGTCCTTTCATTATTTTCCTCGCCGCGATTCGTTGCTGTATCCGTTGTTCGGTCATGAACCTTTGCAGCATTTGATCCGATTTTCGCAAGGGTATTATTTGGTGGATACGCGTAATGACAGTTTGATATTCAGCGATCTTCGGTTTGGGCAGCAGCAGGGTTGGAACGAACCAACGGCCCCATTTGTTTTCTATTATTACTTGTCGCATCCCGAGAATAATCATCTGATCATTCAGCGCGGACGATTCAAGGGGTGGGGGATGGATGCCATACGGCGGTTGTGGGAACGGATCGGTGGTTGGGGTTGTCAGTAGTCTATTCCTGCCGAAAATAAAACGTGAAGAGACGCAATACGGCATGGATGGCGATGAAGGAAGCCCGTTGTGCGATTCGCTGAAAAAACCCTTCCGAGCGGGCATAAGCAAGCGGATCGATCCGATCGCAGTCTTTACGACTGAGTTCCTCCAGCATCAGGCGGGTCACGAGGGCGAAATTCAGATCCCGCACGTCCAAATTTGCCTCCAGGGAAGCCAGGGCCGATATCTCATTTATATTGTACGAGCCGATCGTACTCCATCGGTCATCCAACGTGGCCACCTTGGCATGCAGCACATTGTTTTGGTATTCGTATATCTCAACGCCGCGGTCCAGCAGCCATCGCTACAAATATCGCTCGGCAGATTTTGCCAGCGGAACATCTGAAACCCCCGTGAGTATTAGGCGTACCCGCACTTTTCGTTTGCGAGCAGCCGCGATCACTTTTTGCAAAAGCCGGCCCGGCAAAAAATAGCTGCAGCAGATCAGTATTTCTTTTTTTGCCTGCTCAATCTGCCCGAGGTAGCTGCGCGTGATCTCCCTTCTTCGTCTTACCCAATCGTTGTATCGCAAGCGACATTCCTTTTGCTGGGCTTTGGGAATTTGATCGCAAAAGGAATCGATCGTTTTCCAATCTATTCGTGTGGGAAGTTCACGTTCTCCCCAGAGTGAATGACAGTGATGGTAGGCGATATAAGCGCTCTCTCCTTCCAAGTAGGCGGCGAAATCGAGCCAGGCGGGGGAGCCCGGCCGATCGTTGTATCGATCACAGATGTTGAGTCCGCCTATGAGCAGTTTCACGCCATCGACTACAACGATCTTGTGGTGCATACGTCTTCCCACATAAAAGCGAGTGCTGCGAAGCAAGGGTTCGAACCATTTGACATGCACGCCGGCTGCTCGAAGTTTGTCCAGGCGTTTATGGTCGAGGTGTGCGGAGGCGTATGCGTCGAGGTGCAGGAATACGTCCACCTGCCTGGCGGCCGCCTTTGAAAGCAGATCGATCACGCGGTCGCCTGTGTCGTCGGGTTCGAAGATGTAGAATTGCAGGTGAATCGATCGGGATGCCTGCTGAATTAGTTGTTCCAGTCGATCGAAATAGAGTTTGCCGCCGCGCAGCAGCTCCACCCGGTTTCGGGGGGAATAGCCAGCGTGCATGACCTGTTTGATACGACTCATATCAGAAAAATAGTTGCATCTTGTAATGCGGAATCATGATGCAGGAGCTGACACTCGTCAGCCGTACTTCGTGATTTCAATTCCGATTCAAATTTCCTAACTTACCATAAATTAAATGTATGCGTTTTCGTAATCAGGTCAATTCCTTATTAGCCAGTGTGATCATATTCACGTTTATAACTGGATGTGTAACGAGCAAAAAAATTTTGACCCCTCCGCCTCCTCCGGCACCCAGTGCACAAACGATGCTTCAGCAGGCCATGTTGCGAAATACCTGGGGGGCCAGTCAGCTGATGGGGGTTGGGCTGGATGTGGAGAATCCGATGGTGGAGTCGCCGAGTGTGAAGTTTGAGTCGGGGGGACGGATGACCGGTTCAACGGGTTGCAATTCGTTTATGGGAACCTATACGATCAGTGGGGATGGGGTCAAACTGGATCCGGGGGCTATGACCAGGAAGGCTTGTGAGGGTAAGCAGGAAAAGCAATTTTTGGAAGCCTTGCGTCGGACAGTGAATCTTCGCCTATCGGGCGAGCGGATCGAGCTGGTGGATGAGAAGGAGCAGGTGCTGGCTCAGTTACGACCCAAGAAGCCGTAGTGTTCATTTTGCTTTGATTTTGGGGGGCCTTATCTTTGGCCTCCCTTATCAGGGGCCCAGGTGGCGAAATTGGTAGACGCACCGTCTTCAGGTGGCGGCGCCGCGAGGTGTGCTGGTTCGAATCCAGTCCTGGGCACTTTGTTGAACTGAAGCCGATTCTTTGATGAATCGGCTTTTTTATTTTTCGATGAATCTCCCGCCAGCAAAGGGATTGCTTCAAATAAACTATTTACTCTCGGAGTTCGAACCACCCCTTTTTGCTTACTATACAGGATTCCCTCCGGAAATACCAGTTTTTGCAACCGCTGCTTCTGCTCATACTCGGCTGAAACCCACGCCTGGCTGAGATTTTGAGCGATGGTCAAACATTTAGAAACCGCCAATTCCAAGTTCGAACCCTCTATCTGGCTGATGTCTGTTTCTTTTGAAACTGCAGCGATCTCTGTTCGTATTTTCTCACTATGCTTTTGATAGATATCCTCACTGATCTGATCGGTGATGAACTTGTCAACGAA
>JBJTWV010000014.1:0-48215 GCA_046081925.1 Bacteroidota bacterium
CAAACAATGGGGCGACAGAATGAACGAGTTAGTATTCATTGGGCAAGACATAGATAAAGAAAAAATGATTGTAGACCTTGAAAAATGTTTACTGCAAGACAGCGACCAAAAGCAGTTTGAAAGTAAACAAGGATTTGCTGACCCATTCCCAAAACAGATATAATGCTAAAATGTGCCACCGCTCATGGCGGTACATTTGCTTTTTCCCAACAGCACAAGCCAACACTAAAAAAGTAAAAGAGCCGCCATGCCAACTCACTCGGACAACAGCTGACAAGAAACAACGAGGGCATAACACGGGTTTGGCAAAAGTGGAGGTTCAGTGCTTCGTATGACAGTTTTTACTAAATTTTAACTTTCCTGCTTCGTATGAAATTTAGTGTTAGAAATCGCCACCTTCGCCAAGCTCGAAACCGTTAGCGGTCAGGCTAAAAGACCACCCCAATTAACTACTCTTTAATGAAGAAAGTACTTTTTGATAAACCTAAAAACTACTTCATACAAACACCCCCTTGGGTCTTAAATATGGGGAGTATTATAGCGTGCCCAAAACAGGAAGCCTAGGTGAAGGCTCGGTACAGCCCACCAGCACAAGTACAAATAGAATTGGCAGAATTGTTGTTTTATCTGTTAACATGAGTCCATAATTTTATGAGAGTACTAATAGTACATACTTTTATTCACATTGCACAAATTTAGATTAATCTTATTAAGTCACTAACCAGCTGTTTCGAACTCAGTTCAGCAAAGGGCACAGAAAAACCCGACGCATAGCGTCGGGTTTTTAGTTTGAGGAGTTTGAATAGTTTGAGAAGTTCAGGAATTGGTCAAAAGAAATCGCCATCTTGCATGTAAAGTCAACTGAGCCTGCCGATGCTTTTCTAAACAATTAGCAGGTCATCAAGAAAATTATATCATGAATAGAATACTGGTCATCTTGAACCTCGATATGGAAAATCTTCCCAGTAACTTCCCTGAGATTCTGAAGCAGGAACGCGCCATGGTTGCGGAATGGAAAAAAGAAGGAATCCTTGATCAGCTATTTTTAAGACCCACAAAAAATGGTGCCGTGCTGATATTTAAGGATGTCGATATGACCCAAGCCGATCAGTTATTGACCACACTACCTTTTTATCCATTGAAAAAGTCAATGGAAGTGATACCACTCATCAAGGACAGCGAGTTCTAGGTTCAACCGGTTGACGGATTTCTATTTGATCGCCCCCTTCACATATTTCTCCAGCCACTGATGTTGCTCCCATAGCATATGCAGTAAGTTCTCTTTTCCTCTATAGCTATGTGCTTCATAAGGTAGTACCACGTAACGAGTAGTACCTCCATGTCCCTTGATGGCGTTGTAATACCGCTCGCTTTGTATGGGGAAGGTGCCTTGATTGTCATCCATTTCACCATGGATCAGCAAAATCGGAGTTTTGATCTTATTGGCGTAACTGAAAGGACTCATATCAAAGTACAGATTCGGTGCTTGCCAGTATGTTCTGTCCTCGTTCTGAAATCCAAACGGTGTCAGCGACCGATTGTACGCTCCGCTTCGAGCGATACCGGCTTTGAATAAGTTCGTGTGAGATAAAAGATGTGCGGTCATAAAGGCGCCATAACTATGTCCGCCCACTGCCACTCGATTTTTATCGCCTACGCCCATCTCTGCCAATTTATTGATCGCAGACTCGGCATTCATCTTCAGCTGCTGAATGAAATCATCGTTGGGTTTTTTATCGGCAGCGGCAGAAACAATGGGCATTTCCGCATTATCCAATACTGCGTACCCTTGCGTGACCCAAAAAATCGGACTTCCCCAACTGATCGTAGTGAAGCGATCCTTCGATCCACGTACCTGCGCCGCATCTGCAGCCGAGTTGAACTCGCGAGGATACGCCCACATAAATACCGGCAGCGAACCATCCTTTGTGCGATCATATCCGCCGGGCAAATACAGATCACCGGTGAGGTCAACGCCATCGGCTCTTTTGTATTGGATCTTTTCCTTCGAAATACCTTCCAGTGCCGGATAGGGGTTTTTGAAATCCGTCAGCGCCCGATCTGCAATGCGGGCTTTCAAATCCTTCACGAAGTAATTCGGTACGTCCTTCTTGGATTCGCGACGAGTGATCAACGTTAGTCGCTCGGCATCCATTATATCCACGATGGTTTCAAACTGGCCTTCCGGACAACGCCACAGGATCTCATGTTGGCGAGTGGCCAGATCGTAGGTTGCCAAAAAAGGTAAGTCTCCTTTTGGCGAAGAGCCTGTATTGTTGATCATCAATAGCTTCCTGTTATTATCCGTTAAGGTCACTACCGAACGCCCCCATTGATTGCGGCTGGTATAAGGCTGACCGGGATCGTTATACGCATCTGTAGTAGAACGTTCAAATAGTATATCCAGGACGCCAGTTGATGGATTGAATTTTTGCACGCGACCTTTCTGGGTGCTTGTCAACCCCTCGGTGATCAAAGCAATAGATTCATTGCCCCACGAAATGTTTCGGAAACGCCAATTGGTCTTGAAAAGTTCTTTTGCCTCCCCTGTGAAAGGTGCCGCCAGGCCGTACACCGCATCATGATAGTCCACTTTCGCTTTGATCAGTCCACTATCAAGCGGTTTACACCAGATCGCTGTGGCAGGGGCATCATCACGCCAGTCAAAGCCACGCGCCACATCCTGTACATTATCAAAACCGGCGGGCGATCCTTCGCCAGATGGTAACTCGGCCAGCACTTTTACAAGCTTGCCGTTCAGATCGGTGATGCCTACGGTAGAGGGAAACTGTTGAGCCGGTACTACATACGAAAAGGGTTTACGGAGCGTTCGCACCATCAGATAGTTTTTATCGGGGGAGACAGCCACCGAGGTATATATGGCAGGCTGTCCTATTTTCGTTTCAACACCATTTACATTTTTGGTCAATTGAGCCAATGATAAAAATTCAAAGAGCTGTTCGTCGTATGGACTCTTGATCAGATCTTGGTATGTACGAATGGGTGCCGCTTTCCCATAGTTTTCCTGCATGGCAGGCCCTTTCGGGGTGATGGGACGTTTGGGGGCAGCACTTGCGGGTTGCAGCGTGGTTTTGTAAAGAAGACTTTGATCATTGATCCATGTGAATGCAGTGCCCAATAGTAGGTTGAGTGGACGTTGGTTGATCTTTTTAGCTGTTTGAGTAGCCACATCGATCACATAGAGATCGACACGGGTGGCGGTTGTGTTCGTGAAAGCGATCTTGGTTTGTGATAGATTCCAGGATGGTTGGCCGGCCAGCATATTAACAGGCAGTCCGTTTACCTGAATTTGTTTATTCTGGCGGATATCTTTCAAAAGAAAATTACTGATGTAGCTCTGTCGGCTGGGAGAGAAATTTGCCGAATTGATCCGTAGTCCTGCGATCCTCGCTTCGGGCTGTCCTAATTCCTCCACCGTGGGGTAGCTGTTTCGTTCACTCAGCAACATCCAATTGGCCCGGTCATCGATGCTGACACCAGGGGTAGGTTTAGCAAGCAGCAGATCGGCGATTGCCTGTGGCGGTGTTTGGTATCCGATCGCATCCTGTGCAAGAAGGGAAGAATTTTTGAAAAGAAAGATCAGGAAGGAGAGGAGGCAAGCTGTTTTTCGCATGGCTAGACGTTGAGCCATGAAGTTATGAATGGGAAATGATTCAGGGGCGATGAGGCCGGCTGAAAAATCCGTGCATCACTTGCATGTGCGGAATGGCTAAGATGGATAAGCCGATGAAGAAAATGAAAAGGCCGTTGCTGTAGTCATAATAACGGTCTATCAACAAATACAGGCCAACCAATATGACAAATGCCAGTCCGGCAAACAAAATGGTTTGCGGGGTAAAATAACGGCGCATGTAGTGAAAGGTGGAAAATTGGGCTTCTTGGCGGATCGCCTGTATCGACAAAAGCGAGTGCCAAAGTCCAAAATAGAAGGCAAATCCGATGAGGAACGGCAGGTTCGCCACCAAATACTGTACCAAAACTAAAACCATCAATCTAAAAAACAGGGTCTCATCTTTTGGGGAGAAAAGTAAAAGCAATATCAGAGAACTGAATAAAGTGCTTCGGTAAATAGTATTGAAATGGTCAATGGCAAACGTCAGAAATGGATATCGGTTGATGAAATCACCGATTTCCGGGATGTAGGTGATCAGTTCCCGGTCATGGCCCAAGAGCAACAAAATGAAGGTGGAAGC
Source organism: Bacteroidota bacterium (assembly GCA_046081925.1). GTDB lineage: Bacteria > Bacteroidota > Bacteroidia > Chitinophagales > Chitinophagaceae > JJ008. The sequence goes on from JBJTWV010000014.1 coordinate 4,215, forward strand.
GCCGTATAAAAAAACCGCAATGGCTTTAACCGAGGGCTTGAGCCGGAATTCCTGCAGATCGGTCTCGCCAAAATGCATGGCTGAAAATATCAGAAACAAGGTTAAGGCAACGGGTGGCCATATCCATAAAAACAGAAAAAGGATGGATTGCCCCACATATAAGAAAAGAAAGCGAGATAGCGAATAAGATCCCTGTTGCTGGTTCTCCGCGTTGTGTCTGGCTACTATGAAATCCAATGCACCATGTGGAATCCCCAGCCCAACGATCGTCAAAATAAAAAATCCCCACTGCCAAGGCTGGGGGAGGGAAGTTTGTCCGCAAAGCAACGCCAATGCCCATCCAAAGGCCAGGAGATAGAGTTGAGAGCGGAATGGCAGACTCATTCAAATAGAAAAACCGGGGTACTGAACTTCCCCCGGTTTTTTCTTGAGCTAGATTAGGAGTTCGAACGACTCAGACTGTAGATCACCAGACCGAAGCCAATCTTGTTGATGGCGTCAGCGATGTTGTAGTACAGGTCGATGTTGCCTAAAGCAGAGAAGGACTCATACCACTGGCCTGCACCGGTACCGGCGAGGTAACCCAGGGGATAGATTGCCCAACCTACCAATACGAACCATCCGAGTACGGAGTTCGCTTTGGCAACAGCAGGTCCAGCAGCCGCAGCCAATTTCTTGACATCTCCCGCCCAAATCAGGTACACGATGTAGAAATAGGCAATGGCAGAGACGGTACCCCATAATGTAGCATTGGTGCCAACACCTTTGCCAACTTCACCGAGGTAACCGGTTACCAGCATCACGACAGCCGCGAAGATCAATTTCCAGAGCAGATCGCTCTTCGCGCCGGCCTTTTTAGTGATGAGGTAAAACTCCACGCACATCAGAGGAACGGTCAGCAACCAGTCCACATAACGGAAAAACGTGGGGGATGCGCGATTCGCCATGTAATAGTCGCGCATGTAGTAATAATGCACGGCGGCGATGAAGGTGATCAATCCTGAAACCAGGAGTGATGTTTTCCAGGCTTTATCCGTGTTGCTGATCTCAAAAAAGAAGAACACAGAAGCAGCCATCATGGCCATACAGCCAATGAAAAAGGTGAACGATACATAGTCGGTGGGGTCGATCTTCGACACATCCGCTAGTAACGTGATGTCCAATAATGCTGACATACGAATTGGGTTTGGTTAAGAAAATTGATTGACAAGCGATAACAAGTTAGGTTAAACACAAGCGCTTTCATAATGTTCGAAATCACCGTACAACAAGTGCTTTCACGTAGTCTTTAAACGTAAATTGTTATTTACCAGCTGTTTATTAATTTAATTTTGTTTAATCTTCTTTCGAAACTGTGCGTACCCGTTCGCGGATATATTGTTTAACCTTTTGTTTATTAATCTTTTACAAACGCTGCATCCTTTTTTCAGTTTTTTATCTAATGTGGATAACTTATGCGACAGCACAGCGTCAGAAAATTGGTCAAAGGCAAATCTGGATCTTGGCTACATTTGGCCCACTCTTGGCGATTTATATTACGTAAATCATTCGTATGAGTCGTTCTATCTTGATCGCCGCTTTCTTTCTTTTTTCGCTCACCTCAGTGGGCCAACGTTATTGGACTCCTCTTGAATCCGCTCGGGGTCTGACTCTTAACAAAGCGGTTTCCAGAAGTTCTTTTCCGGCCGAGTACAAATTGTATTCGCTGGATGCGGATGCTATCCGGTAGGCATTGTTCTCGGTCGTTGGCGGACGAGGCAATGGTCAGGGAACGATCATCGAACTGCCCAATGCTTCCGGCGAGGTAGAGCAATTCCGAGTCGTAGAGGCCTCCAATTTTGAACCGGCCCTGCAGCGCCAGTTCCCCTTGATCCGCGCCTATTCGGGTCAGGGAATCAGCGACCCCTCGGCACCACTCTAACCATTACCTGGTCTGTGAACGGCACAACCGGTGCGCCTACCAATACGGCCAATGTAGACATCCTTTTCTCTGCCGACGGAGGCAATACATTCAGTTCATTGCTTCTGAATACGCCCAACGATGGCTCGCAGGTAATCACTGTCCCCAATTCGGCAACCACTACGGGCCGCATCAAGGTCAAGGCCATCGGTAATGTTTACTTTGATATCAACAACGCCAATATCACGATCACCGCACCGCCTCCCTGTGGAGTTGTTGCGGGACTGACGGCAAGCAATATCACCTATATTTCCGCCGATCTGAGTTGGTCAGCTCTTTCCGGTGCCACCGGCTATGATGTCCAGTACAAAACAGCGAATGCCACGACATGGACAACCGCCGTCACCGGTACTACCGCCACCAGTTTTGCACTCACCGGACTTGCACAGGCCACTTCCTATAATTGGCAGGTTCGTGCCACTTGTTTGGAAGGCATAAGCAATTACTCCTCTTCCCAATTTGCGACCGCAACTCCATGTGTTGCGCCAACCGGACTTAGTACAACTTCCCTGACCAGCAGTTCTGCTACCTTGAATTGGTCAGCCGTACCAGGTGCTACCGGTTACACGGTCGAGTATCGGTTAGGTTCTGTAAACACCTGGACGGTGGCTTCGGCCTCCCAAACGGCCCTTTCTTTCTCCCTCACGGGTCTTTCGGCCAGCACGGCTTACGCGTGGCGAGTTCGTTCCAATTGCTCCTTGAACGCCGTCTATTCTGCCGAACTGGCTTTCACCACCACGGATCCTGTCTGCAATGGTACGTACGATGTTTCCACAAATGGAACCACCAGTGGGGCAGCGGTCATTCCGTATACTGATAGTCAGTTTGCCAGTCTATTAGTAGTATTCGTAGGAATATCTGATGGAGCCGGTATGTTCTTTTTTCTCATTAAAGAGTGCCTCTTCATACATCAGTCGCTTTTTATCATACCCATACCGCCAGATCAGATAGGTCATGTCGCGGCTGGAGGTCAATTGCATTTTCTGTATTAGATTTCCCTGCTCATCATATTCAAACATAAGATCCGGCAGCAAGCGATTCCATTTATCGTTGTAGCGTACGATATCCGTAAGTTGGCCTGATTCGTTGTAATAGTAGTAGAAAAAACCTGTTTCTTTCCCTTTCCGGTATGATCTTTCCTCTGCAACCCGACCGGCGGAATCCAGTGTAAACCGAATCTCTGTTGTGTCCATTCGCCCATCAAATTGTTCTGCCAAACGCCACATCACCTGGGGCATTCCCTTTTCGTTGTAAAACCAACGATGGATCTCATGATCTCGAAAGTCCATGGTGCTATCAAAAAAATCGGTTTCAATGATGGAAACAGACCCCGAGGCAGATCGTTCGTAGATTGTATTATTTCTCAGGTCCGGTTGATTTTCTATGACACCTTTTAATTTTCCATTTTTCTCAAAAACCAAGCACGTGGTTATGGTTAGTTGCTCTTTGTTCTTTTGCTGCCAAAAGGTATCAGCATGGATCGATATCCGTGTCCATTGTTGGTAGTCGGGTTGCTTTTGCCCGCCGGTTAACAGGGCGGTCTCATTCACCTGTTTCACCCGATTTGCCTGGTAACTGTTTTGTTTTGCCTCCAGTTGTTTGATGGAGAACAGGTCGTTATAATAATATTGAGCCTGTATGCCGGATAGCAGAAGGATCAGCATGCTGGTGAAAACCGTTCTGTTCAAATGTTGGTAACCCATGTTTCAAATTTACTCATTCGTTTCTACTTTTGATTAGATGTCCACCACCACACCTACTAACCCTGCGACGGCCTATTTTAATCGTCTTCTACTCATAATGGATGAGTTACGGGAGAAATGTCCGTGGGACAAAAAGCAGACCATCGAGTCGCTTCGTTCTCTTACACTGGAAGAGACCTACGAGTTGGCAGATGCCATTCTTTCCGGTAATTGGTCTGATATCCGGGAGGAGCTGGGCGATCTGATCCTACACATCGTTTTTTACAGTCGGATCGCTTCGGAACAAGGAGCCTTTACGATAGCCGACGTGCTGGATGGGATCTGTGAGAAGCTCATTAAACGGCATCCTCATATTTACGGCGAAGTTCAGGTTACCGGAGAGGAGGATGTTAAACGCAACTGGGAGCAGATCAAATTATCGGAGGGGAAGAAATCGGTATTGTCAGGGGTACCCGTTTCGATGCCGGCATTGGTAAAGGCGATTCGGTTGCAGGAAAAAGCCAGGCAGGTGGGATTTGACTGGGATAATGCCCGGCAGGTACTGGATAAGGTTCGGGAAGAAGAGGGTGAATTAAATCAGGCGATTGCCGAGGGTAATCAAGCGGCCATCGAAGCAGAGTTTGGGGACCTTCTTTTTGCCTGGATCAATTATGCCCGTTTCATCGGGGTCGATCCGGAATCTGCCCTGAGCCGTACCAACCAGAAATTCATCCGTCGTTTTCAGGGGGTTGAGCAACTGGCAAAGGACCGTGGGTTGGACCTTCATTCCCTTGACCTGACCGCCCTGGATGCCCTCTGGAACGAGATCAAGCGCGCCGAGTAATTTGCTTGAACATCCCCCAGCCATCCCGTACCTTTGCACGGCCGTAAAAGGCCCTTATCCATGAAGCATATCCGGAACTTTTGCATCATTGCACATATCGACCACGGTAAGTCAACTCTGGCCGACCGTTTGCTTCAATCGACCAATACCATTACGGAACGGGAAATGATGGACCAGGTGCTCGATGATATGGACCTGGAACGTGAAAAGGGGATCACCATTAAGAGCCACGCCATTCAGATCAATTATCGCCACAAGGACGGTAAGGATTATACCCTGAACCTGATCGACACGCCGGGTCACGTTGACTTCAGCTATGAGGTCAGCCGGGCCTTGGCCGCCTGTGAAGGGTGTCTGCTTTTAGTGGATGCCACACAAGGCATACAGGCCCAGACGATCAGCAATTTATACTTGGCAATTGACAATGATCTGGAGATCATTCCCGTGATCAATAAGATCGATATGGACGGGGCTATGGTGGAGGAGGTGGAGGACCAGATCGTGGATCTGATCGGATGCAAACGGGAGGAGATTCTTCACGCCAGCGCCCGTACAGGATTGGGTGTCGATAAGATCCTGGAATCGATCGTAGAACGAATCCCATCCCCGGAAGGAGAGGCCGAGACCCCTTTACAGGCCTTGATCTTTGACTCGGTATTCAATTCTTTCCGCGGAATCATCGTTTACTACCGGATCCTAAATGGCTCCATACGTAAAGGTGACAAGGTCAAGTTTGTGAGTACCGGACAGGAATATGAAGCCGCAGAGATCGGGATCTTAAAGCTGAAATTGACCGAAAAGGAGACGGTGAAGGCCGGGGATGTGGGTTACATCATTACCGGGATCAAAAACGCCAAAGAGGTCAAGGTGGGAGATACCATCACACTGGCATCTAATCCAAAGCCCGAAATGATCAAAGGCTTTGAGGAAGTCAAACCCATGGTTTTTGCCGGGATCTTTCCGGTCAATACCGATGAATTCGAGGAGTTGCGTGACTGCATGGACAAACTGCAGCTCAATGATGCCTCCCTGACCTTTGAATTAGAGACTTCCCAGGCCCTGGGATTTGGTTTTCGTTGTGGATTCCTTGGAATGCTCCACATGGAGATCATTCAGGAGCGGTTGGAGCGGGAGTTCAATCAGACCGTCATTACCACCGTTCCCAACGTGAGTTTTATCGCCTACACCACGAAAGGGGAGAAGATCATCGTCAATAATCCCACAGAATTCCCCGACCCGGTAAAGACCGAACGGATCGAGGAACCCTTCATCAAGGCACAGATCATTACAAAGCCCGAATACATCGGTAATATCATGACGCTTTGCCTGGGCAAGCGTGGGATTCTGATTAATCAGAGCTATCTCACGCAAACCCGGGTGGAATTGATCTTTGAGATGCCATTGACCGAGATCGTATTTGATTTTTATGATAAGCTCAAGTCGCAAACCCGCGGGTATGCTTCCTTCGACTATCATCCGATCGGATATCGTGACAGTGATATTTGTAAGATGGATATTCTGCTGAATAATGACAAGGTGGATGCCCTCTCGGCGCTGATCCATCGAAGTCGGGCACAGGATTTCGGTCGTAAACTTTGTGAGAAATTGAAAGAGTTGCTTCCCCGACAGCAATTCCAGATCGCCATACAAGCCGCGATCGGGGCCAAGATCGCTGCCCGGGAGAATATATCAGCGCTCCGTAAGGATGTCACCGCTAAATGTTATGGCGGGGATATCAGTCGTAAACGAAAATTACTGGAAAAGCAAAAAGAGGGAAAGAAGCGGATGCGGCAGATCGGAAACGTAGAAGTACCGCAGGAAGCCTTCCTGGCGGTATTGAAGTTGGACGAATAGTTCCTGTCTTGCAAAAGACCTTAATTATAACCGGCGGAGGCATCGGCGACATAGTTTGCCTGATCCCGCTTCTCAGACGATTACGTTCTGATGGTCACTTGATCACACTCGTTTATTTCGGAGCCGATCCGATACATGAGCTCCTGGATGATCAACAGTTGATCGATGAGTTGCACGTACGGCCAAACAAATGGGCCTTAATTCGTTTTTGTATTTCCCGTATCCGGTTTTTTGAGGGGGTCTTGCTCACGCACCTGTGTCGTGGACGGATTGCTTCGGCCATTGCGTTTGTAACGGCAAGAAAAGTCATCCGTTCCCAACAAGTAGCTCAAGTACCTGAAAAGCATGAGATCATCCATTACCAGGAATGTTTTTATGGTGATAAAGAATCGTCACAATACACTTCACCAAGCATCGTCCTATCAGAATCTAAGGGGATCGATAAGGAGTATGTGCTCGTGCAACCATTCGCCGGCAATGGGAAAGCGCCACACAAACAATGGGACCCAGCGTATTGGCCCCAGTTGTTATCATCGCTTTCTGAACGATTTCCAACTCTTACCTGGGTGATTGTGGGGGAAAAAGGGGAGCAGGCTACTCGGCTGTTTGATCCGGAGAACAAGCAAGTGGAAGATTGGGTAGGCAAGACGTCTTTGCGGCAACTTCGAAACTTAGCGGCCTATTGCAAAGGTTACGTGGGGGTGGATACAGGATTGATACATTTGGTCGCTGCTTTTGATCATCCCACCCTTACCATCTTTGGAGGTTCCAATCACAAACGATTCGGATACGAAGTGATGGATGCAAATCGCCATCGAGTGATACGACAGGAGATGCCCTGTCATCCATGCAATGACTGGTTTCAGCCCAATCGATCCAAGGTGTCTGATCCATCGGCTTGCTCCGATTTTTGCTGCATTCGAACGATTACGGTCGATCAAGTTCTGTCTGAGTGCATGCGTACGATCAGCCAGTGGTGACAGGAACGTCATCACGATTCTTTCCTCGATCGTAAAGACAGTATCTGAAGGATCAGGTATAGAAGGTTGGCAAACATAGTACCCCATGCCGCGCCCAATGGACCCATCCGGTAGAACAATCCGGTACACAAGAAAATTTGAGCGATCACGGTTACCGTGGTGATTCGGAGTGAAACAGATTCCTTCCCGAGTACTTTTAGCCAGTGATTCATGGGAGCGGCAGTAGCCATGAATAAAAAGGACAACGTCATCGGAAACAGCAACGAGTACCCTTGTACATAGCTGGTGCCAAACAAGTTCAATATGCCTACGCCCGCTAAAAAAAGCACAGCGGCTGTTAAGGCAGTGAATGCCGCACTCTTCCAGATCAGTTGTTTTATCAGGGTCGGGAGCCCGTTTTCAGGTTCGGTCAATTTAGCTTCGGATACCTCTTTGATATGCGCCGTATTTAGCAATATGGCTGGGGCCATGCACCATTCTGTCACGCGATTCAATACATTGTATTGCCCGACTACGACATTCGATCCCAGTAGGGTAAGAATGAGCAGATCGGCCCGTACCAAAAGATAATGCAGAAGAGAGGATCTGTTAAAGACGGATAAACGGTATCTGCCAGGCAGTTGGTCGACTGTATGACTCGTATTTATTTTCAAATGCTCTTGCAGATAGGGCTGTTTGTTTTGGAGGATCACTCGTGTTCCGATCACCAAGATCAGGAGCCCCATCAATTGCGCTCCGATACTTACTGATGAGGTAGCGGGTAATTGAACGATACAGACACTCAAAAGAAGAAAAAGCGGCTGTGCCAGGGGCTTGGCAATATTGTCCATTACTTGTACCAATTGGTAATGGCCGGTGGAGCGGAGTTCGCTGACTTGCTTTACGAATAGAGTGATCAGCAGGGCTATGCCTGCGCCCAAGGCAAAATCAATAATCGTTGCCGGTGTTGAGTCGCTAAACCAGATCCAGAGAAAATAGATAATGGATACTACTGTCAGTGATGTAAAGAATCGTTTGAGGAGGTAGCTATTCGACCAATGATGTAAGATTCGGGCGGTGGGGAGATCATTTGATTTGATCAAGGCAGGAAGTTCGACGGTGATCCATTCATCCAATCCGCCAATCAGCAGCACACTGAACAGCATGATCCCTTGCAGGATGGATACATATGCACCGTACTCATCCGTGCTCAGCAAATTGGTCAGTAACAGATTGCTGCCAAATACCAGGGCCATTCCGATCCCTTGGAGGTAGGCCAGTCTGAACAGGACAACCCACTTGCCAATAAAAAGACTATCGGGGCGACGTGTATCCGGCATCCAATGGGGCTTGATTTGACTATTGCTTGATGATTTTGGAATCCTTCACAGGTACCTCACGAGGGGCTTCTCCCTCATTTAGCTTTTGGGTGAACACTTTGTCGATGTGCAACCACTTACCGTTTTTCCAGCTGAACCCTTCCTGGTCTCCGTCGGGTATATAGGTCCATTTATTGTCCGGATCATTGTTTTCTGATATCAAATGATCGACCAGGATCATATTCAGATCCGGGATGAAATTGAGCAGTATTTGAGCATCCTTTTTAAACTCGATCTGGAACCGGGTGCGGGTGGGGCCGGGGGTGGAATCATTTGCATACGAAAAGAATGGGCCGCCGAAAACAGGTTCCCCTTTTGCATTGAATTGCATGACCTCCATCCATTTCATACTGCTCATAGGGCCGTTCGGATCAAATCCGAACAGTGTGTAATAGTTCTTACCAGCATGTTGGGTACGGATCACATTATAATATACCGCTCCGATCCAGTTCATTCGATCGCGGACGGAATCAGCTGCATAGTCGGTGAACTCAGATACATCCCGAAGTGGGAACATCTTTAACGATCCATCTTTCGTTCGCATTTGGACGGTGCCTCGTTGGCGATGATAGTAGTCGTCGTATGAAAGATTCCAGGTAAAAATGCGAAAAACACTATCGGGCGAATAAAGCTTGGAGATCCCACGCAGCGAGTCGAACGGATAGTAAAAAGAGTTGGGGGTTTGCAACGCGCGTACGAGAACCTTGGTGAAATGGCTGTCCGCTTTCATTCGCGATACCTGAAAACTGTCCGTATTCAGCGTTCTGGATAATTTTTTGAGTGTATCCTCTTTTGCAACTAATATTTTCCTGTTTATTTCCGAAAGCGGCGATGGTTGCGCCCATCCGATTTGAATGAGAATCGTCAGCGCTAGAAAAAGGTAGATGTAAGAACGTTTCATCATATCGAAAATAACGAATCCGATCGGATGATCTTCTGCCAGTAACAGTATGATACGTGAAAGGATTGTCAATTTTTGGTCCCTCGTATCCAACTGTCCAGTTCGGACAAGGTATCAAAACGAAGATCAATGTCGGGATGCGGGTAGGGAAGTTCCGGGTTGGTGGTAGCCAGGTAGCAGGTGTGGAATCCGGCATTTTTTCCGAACAGCATATCGCTGTGCTTATTTCCGACCATGAGGGTTTTCTCGGGGATTATTTCCGGGAATTCCTGTCGTGCTCTGTAGGCCATTCCGGGATTCGGTTTTCTGTCGGGATGCTTATTATCCAGGCTGGTGCAGTAATAGATCCGGTCGATGCGTCCACCCGCATCGATCACTGCTTTTGTCATGTAGGCATTGATGTCTCTGAGCGAGGATTCAGACATTAGTTCTTTCCCAACGCCTCGTTGATTCGTGACGACAAAGATCTTGCCAACTCTCTTACTCAGATTGGCCAGCGCGGATGGTACGCCCGTATAAAAATTCAATTCGTCGATCTCCCGAATATAGTCGTCCTTTTTTTCGTGGTTGATCACACCGTCGCGGTCAAGAAACAATGTCCATGTATTGTCGACGTGATCCCTGTCAATCGATTTCAACTGCAATTCCAGATTGGCCAATTGATGATCTTCCGGAATGCCGATGTCGCGAAAATATCCGTCTTGCGCCAGCCCTATGAATTTTCGTTCCGTAACGAATTTTTCCAGGTAATCTTTTTCAAATGAGTATTTCGTCGGTAGTTCTTCTTCCAGTAGTTTATGTCGATCGATCAAATAGACACCCGCATTGATAAGACCGGCGTCGACCGCTTTCTTTTCGAGGAAGGCCTCCACTCGTTGGGTAGGGCTGATTGTCACTACGCCGTAGCGGTCAAAATGCTGAAGCGGTTTCAGTAATAATGTGCATGCCGGTGCCTTTTCCTGATGGATTCTGGCAGCGCGATGCAGGTCGCCTTTGAAAAGTGTATCACCATTTAATACCAACACCTGCTGGCTCTGACAACTGGCCAGTGAACGCGTGATCCCCCCGCCGGTACCAAGTGGTTCTTCTTCAATGACCGTTTCATACGACAGGGTTGGGAAGTGCTTGCTTAAATATTCCTCAATAAGTTCGTGTTTATAGCCAAGTGAAAAGACAAATCGCTCAATTCCCTGACTGCGCCAGTAGTTGATGACGTGAAACAGAAAAGGTCGGTCGGCCACCGGTGCGAGGCATTTTGGAAGATCGGGCAAGACCGAGCGGAGACGAGTTCCCAATCCGCCAGCCAGTACGATCGCTTCCCGGATCATTTCGCTGATTGATTCGCTTGAAAAAAAGCTTCTTCCACCAATTGGCAAATGATATGACCGATGGTGATGTGAGATTCTTGAATGCGTGGCGTATCGTTACTGGGAACTCCGATCCAATGGTTGGAGAGGGACTTCATTTTTCCGCCATCCTTTCCGGTAAAGCCGATGGTGATGACACCCAACTCGCGAGCGGTTTCAAATGCATTTACCACATTCACGGAATTGCCTGAGGTGGAAATGCCGATCAACACATCGCCCGGTTGAGTGATGCCGGCCACCAAGCGAGAATAGACCCTGTCGTAACCATAGTCGTTTGCCACAGCGGTCAGGTAGGAGGTATTTACATGCAAGGCTTCTGCCGGGAGCGCTTTTCGATCGGTATAGAAACGACCGGAAAATTCGGCCGCCAAATGTTGGGCATCGGCCGCGCTGCCACCGTTGCCACAGAGGTAAAGACGTTTCTGCTGTTGGAATGCAGTCGTAATGAGTTGTACGGTTTGCTCAATTTGGCTCAATAAATCGGGGTCGGCCAAAATATGTTTTTTCGTATTGATCGAGGCCTGAAGAATGGAGCGTATCTTTTCCATTCCTCAAAGATAATGGTCAATTTTTAAGCGGTCCAGGACCTTATCCCGCTCAGGGTGAATTGATAGGGCTGTACGGTACCGCCCAAACGGGTCAATGCCTCTGCTACGTGATGTCTGGCATTGCCAGGGCAGTAAAAGATCATGAATCCGCCCCCTCCGGCGCCCGATATTTTGCCACCGGTTGCTCCAGTTTTTCGGGCCGTTTCGTAGATCTCTTCCAACCAGGGATTACTGATCCCTTCCGCCATCTGTTTCTTTTGTTGGAATCCATAATCCAGGATCTCTCCGATGGAATCGAGTTTGCCCCGCAATAGTGCCTCTTTCATTTGCAAGGCCTGTTCCTTGAGTTGATGCATCGCCTCGATGGAGCGGGTATTTTTTTGCTGAACGTTCTTTTGCTGTACCTCAATGATCTTGGCAGATTCCCGACTGGTGGACGAATAATAAAGGAGCAAGTTATTTTCCAGTTCATCCAGGTATTCGGTTTTCACCCGAAGCGGGTTCACGATCACTTTATCCTGAGCGTAGAATTCCATAAAATTCACCCCGCCAAATGTGGCGGCGTATTGATCCTGTTTACCACCGGCCAAACCAAGGTCTTTACGTTCGATCTCGTAGGCCAGATGAGCCAGATCATATTCTCCGAACGGTAATTTACAGGCTTCCGCAAAGGCGCCGAGTATGGCTACCATTAACGTGGAGGAGGTGCCAAGTCCCGACCCGGCCGGGGCATCTACCTGCGTATGAATACGCATCCCGCCGGGGGGCAATTTCCCTTCCTTGAGCATCCGGTTGTAGACACCTTTTATTAGGTCCAGTTTGCCATCGATCGGTAATTCATCCCTCAGTTCCGAAATGAACGTTTCTCCTCTGTCCACGGCCACCATTTCAATAACAGGTGTATCTGTCCACTCCAGACTTGCCCGGGCATACAGGGAGAGGGTAACATTTAAGATGGCGCCACCGTACAGATCGCTGTAGGGACTGACATCTGTTCCGCCGCCGGCCAATCCAATTCGCAGAGGGGCTTTACTTCTGAATACCATTTGACAGGTTGATCAATTTGCTGATGAAATGTTCCCAACTCAGTTCCTGTTTCATTTGTCGAAGATGAGGCAGGAAATAGGAGTCGCCAAGTCTATACAATTCCAGGATTCCGTCTGCGATGGATGATGGGGTTGGTTCGGTGACCCATCCGCATTTGCCATGTGGGACAAGCGCGGGCAGGCCGCCCACTCGAGTCACCAACATGGGTTTTTCGAAGTGATAGGCGAGGGGTGTTACGCCACTCTGTGTGGCATTTTTATATGGCTGAATCACAAAATCGGCCGCACACAGATAATCCCTCACCTGTGAATCGGGGATAAAATCGGTTTTCAAAACCAGCCGATCACGAATCTGGAGTTTATCGATCAAGGCATCATAGGGGGATCGATCCTCATAAAATTCACCGGCCACCAGTAGTCGAATATCCTGGTTTCGAAGGCGTTCATCGGCCATTGCCTCCAGCAACAGATCTAGGCCTTTGTATTTGCGTATGAAACCGAATAACAGGATCAGTTTTTGATCTTTATCAATGCCGAGTTTGGTGCGGGCCGATGTGCGATCGATCGGTTCGCCAAAGTTGTCATATAATGGATGAGTGGCCAGTGCAACGGGCTGATGCGAGACAAACTGATCCAGGTCTTTTTTTACTTTTTCACTCATGGTCATGAAGGCATCGCACGACTTCACGAAGTACCTGGTAAAGGGAACATCACCCGGGCGCGATTCGTGTGGGATCACATTATCTGCGAGGCAAATAATGCGGGTATGTTTATTCTTTCGAACGCGGCGAAGGATCGTGCCCAATGCCGGTCCCATGAAAGGCAGCCAGTAGCGTACGATGATCAGATCGGGTTTTTCCCGGCGGAGTTGATTCCCGACTTTGATCCAGTTGAACGGATTAACGGAGTTTATCAGGGATCGGATGGTTAGACCGGTGGGTGCCGGTTCATCGGAGAACTGCGTTTTACCCGGGAACAGAAAAGACGGATACTGCAAAGAGAAGGAGATGAGTTCGGTTTGCCAGCCATTTTCTTGAAAGGCTTTTGCCAGACGATGGTTGAAGGTGGCTAAGCCGCCTCGCAACGGATGAGCGGGGCCGATGATCGTCACCCGGTTCATTACAGTCCGATTTTGGATTCCAGCAAATACTGATTGCGGGTAGCGGAATTGCGGGCGATCAACTCACCGATGTATCCGGCCAAAAACAATTGCATGCCCAGTACGACCGAGGTGAGCGATAAATAAAAAGCCGGTCTGTTTGTAATGGAAAATCCGGGATCGATGAATTTTGATAACAACAGATAAACGGCCATCCCGAATCCGGCCAGGAAGCAAAGACTTCCCCACAATCCGAAAAAGTGCATGGGTCGTTTGGAGAACTTGCCCACGAAGGAGATAGAAAGCAAATCCAGGAATCCATTCACAAACCGATTCCATCCGAATTTGGATACACCATATTTACGGGCGCGGTGTTCCACTACTTTCTCGCCGATCTTTCTGAATCCGGCCCATTTGGCAAGTACCGGTATATAACGATGCATTTCGCCGTAAACTTCGATCCCCTTTACCACTTGCAAGCGATATGCCTTTAAGCCGCAATTGAAATCGTGTAGTTTGATGCCCGACATGGCTCGGGTGACGGCATTGAAAAATTTCGATGGAATGTTCTTGGTGAGGGCATTGTCGTAGCGTTTCTTTTTCCATCCGCTCACGAGGTCATATCCTTCCTCTAGGATCAGTCTGCGGAGTTCGGGGATCTCATCCGGGCTGTCCTGTAAATCGGCATCCATGGTGATGACCACTTGTCCGCTGGCCGCCCGAAACGCTTCATAGAGGCCGGCTGATTTTCCATAATTACGCTGAAATTTGATCCCTTTTATGCGGTCGCTTTTGGCGCGGAGTGCCTGAATGACCAGCCAGGAATCATCGGTGCTGCCATCGTCTACATAGATCACTTCGTAGGATAGCTGATGTTCCTGCATCACGCGCTCTATCCAAGCGGTGAGTTCCGGCAGGGATTCGGCTTCATTGAATAGAGGAATGGCTATACTGATATCCATGTTAATCTTTTCGGGCTAAAACCACGCTGCCGGCAGCGGCAAAAACGACGCCCATGATCAAATATCCGAAAACGCTGGCGGAAATATAGCGGGTCGGATATTGTTTTTCCGCTTCTTTAACGAGTTCATCGATCTGATCCGGGGTGTATTTCTTTGTTTCGATCAACAGGGTGCGTTGGTATTGGGCTTCCTCTCGGGCAAATTCGGGATGTCTCCAGAGCAGATAGATCGTGAAACCGACCATGATCAAGGCAGTCACAATAAAATGACGAAATCCTTGTTGGAATAAACTGCCGAATCGTCCGGGATTTTTCGGATCTTTTTTAGCGATCCAGATCGACCATCCGATGCCGATCGCATAAATGGCAAACATCAGGTATTGCGACCAGGACTCGGCCGCTTTACCCGTTTCTTTGAGTAGTATACCGGTTATGATCATGACCGATGCGGTCAGGGCTCCGCGAAATGCGGGATGAGTAAGAAAGCGATTCATTTTACGCGGGGAAATATTTTCCATTTTGTATGATCCCGTATGCCCGACCGGTCAGGGACTTACCCAACAGCGGGGTATTCATGGATCGTGATCGAAAAGCTGACTCATCAACGAGCCAGGATCGGTTCGGATCAAATAAGGTCAAGGAAGCGGGTTGGCCCACCTTAATTTCTATTTTAGGTAAACCAAAAATTCGTCGGGGATTAATTGAAAGCAACTGCGCGATTTGATCTATCGGTAAATCAGGCAGGGCGTTTCGAATAACTCCGAATGTGGTTTCCAAACCGATCATACCACTGGCTGCCTGTTCGAATTCACAGATCTTTTGATCTTGTTCGTGCGGGAAGTGATGCGTGGCGATGCAATCGATCGTGCCATCGATTACGGCTTGTTTCAAAGCATCCCGATCGGCTTCGGTACGTATGGGTGGGTTCACTTTCAATAAAGTGTTATACCCGGTCAGGTCTTGATCGCAATAAAGCAGGTGATAAGGTGTGGTAGAGCAGGATAGTCCGACTTGTGTTTGTTTGCCTTGTCGGATCCAATCCAAAGAGGATCCGCTGCTGATGCCGGTTAGGTGCAGGTTTGATTCGGTGTATTGATTGAGGGCGATATCACGGTTGACCTGGATCGATTCGCTGATCTCGGGACGGCCGGGCAGTCCCATTTGAGTGGATGGGATACCCTCGTGCATCAATCCGTGTGGTTGGATGGATTGGTCGTCGGGCAATTGGATAATCGTGGCCTCAATGGCTTTGACATATTGAAGGGCTTTCAGGAGTAGTCCGGCCGATTGTACACTTCGCGTTCCGTCGCTGAATGCTTTCGCGCCGGATTGGTGCATATCGTAGAGTTCGGCCAGTTCTTTTCCGTCTGTTCCTTTTGTAATGGCACCGATGGGATGCAAATGGATCGGACCTTGTTGCGCTCGTTGGATCAGGTATTCAACACCTGCTTTGTCTTGGGTAACAGGTTTATTATTGGGGATCAGCAGGACGTCTGTGTAACCACCGGCCAGGGCGGCTTGCATGCCGGAGGCAATGGTTTCTTTTTGTTCAAAGCCCGGTTCTCCAAAATGAGAAAAGATATCGACCCAACCGGCTGATAGGTGTAGGTTTTCCAGTTCCAGCACTTGGTCAGCGGGCTGATCGATGGAAGGGGCTAGTTGCGCAATTAGGCCGTCCTGGATGAGGAGGTCGAGTGTTTGGCCGTTTCGGGGATTTCCCGGGTCGACGATCCGGGCCTTTTTAATGAGGAGTTTCATTAAAGATCGAAGATAGGCTTCCTTTTTGGTACGGGGAAATTGTCGTTTTCTGCGTAGATTTGCCACCCCGTTTCTAGTTCGGGACGTAGCGCAGCCCGGTAGCGCACTTGCATGGGGTGCAAGGGGTCGCTAGTTCGAATCTAGTCGTCCCGACCCAGCCCGCCAAAGCTTCTGCAGTGGCGGGCTTTTTTATTTAGATTGCCGACTCATGAATCAACCGATTTTCGGAAACCTTCAGACGGAACGCTTGAACCTTAGGCCGGTGCAATACACCGATCAGTCTATGGTGTTTCAAGGACTCAGCGATCCGGAGCTGACCCGTTTTTTGTTGATTCATTTTCCGACCCTGGAAGCAACCTCCTTACAAATGGAGCATTACAGAACACAAACCATTTCCGGCGTCGCCTTTTACTGGGTCATGGAGGATCGAGTTGAAAAAACTGCGATGGGAGTGATCAGTTTACATAACATTTCGGTGGTCCATGAACGGGCTGAAATTGGTTTTTGGATTTTGCCGGATTATCAGCGCAACGGGTATGTTAGAGAGGCCGCAACAGCATTGATTCGGTCTGCGTTTGTTGATCAGGGTTTTCTTCGAGTGGAAGCCAGTGTGGAAACGGGCAATTTGGCGTCTCGGGCACTGTTGTTGACTTTGGGTTTTCGGCCGGAGGGGGTTTTGCGCAGTTATGAGTGGAATCGGGGCAATCGCATCGATCTGGAATGGTTTGGCATGATTAAATCTGATTGGCAAAACGGCCCTGCGTGATCATCAGTCACTAACGTTGATTGAGCATCTGCTTTTGGTTTCCACCGCTCTTTTTTATTTTTGTACTGTTTCCGGGATCGGGATGTAGCGCAGCCCGGTAGCGCACTACGTTCGGGACGTAGGGGTCGCTGGTTCGAATCCAGTCATCCCGACAAATAAATCAAGCCTTGGCATAGCCAGGGCTTTTTTATTATAGCTTTTCAAGCTTGCTTGAAAAAGCGAAAAATAAAAAGCCCACTGCGGCCTAAGGCCGCAAGGCTTGATTTATTTATAGGACCCCTTAGGATGCCCTCGCTCAGGGATAGCAATCCTATTAGGAAGTTGAAGCGTTGACCCCAACTAGGCGTTACCTTACTGTCTCGTTTACTTCCGGTACCGGTCATTTCTGGCAAATGACCTTACGCTGGTGCCGATCCATTTGCGCCAGGTGGCACCCCATTTTGATTCTTGAATTTCATATGGATTTACCTGTACCTTGCCCAAGCGTGTATGAAATGGTTCAATATGTTTCTTTTTCTCAAAGACCACCACACTGTCATAGAAGGTTATGGAATGGATCTGTTTTATGTGTTCATTGGATAGAACTTTTCCGGGGTCATGAAGATGGTGGATGTAGAGTGAATCGACCAGCTTCTTACAATATTCTATAAAACTGCTTTTTCGACGCAGGCCTCCTCCGTACAATTCCCAATAGGAGGTATGAGTGTCTTCCACCAAGTAAATGCCACCTTCCTTTAGTTTGGGAAACAGGGTCTCGAATGTGAGTAGTTGTTGTTTCATGGTGTGGCCACCGTCATCCAGAATGATATCCAAATCGGGTAGCGTTTCGGCGAGTCCTTGCAGAAAAACAGGGTCTTCCTGTGAGCCGATATGGATCTGTATATTTTGTTCTTCAAAGGCTTTGCACTCCGGATTGATGTCCATGGCATACAAACGGAGCTGCTCGCCAAAATAGTTTTTCCAAAGGTTGAGTGAACCGCCATGCATGATACCGATCTCCAAAAAATTCAGTGGCTTTTCTCGATAGTGGGCGAAATACTTCTCATAGATATCGAAGTAATGATCCCATTTGTGGATCATCCGGTCCTCCGGTCCTGTCTCGTAAAATAGATCCCGAATCGTTTTTGCCATGTGGATGTTTGCTTGGGGTGTAGTTTTTTACGGCTGCGAAGATTCAAATTTATACCTTGCATTCCTAATCTCGATGTAGCCAGCCATGACGCCCGCCCGACATGAAAAGTTGACCACTGTACTTGCCAGGCGCCAGCCTGACCTGACCGTGGTGCTCGAAAATGTACTCGATCCGCACAATATCTCGGCCGTTATGCGCACCTGCGATGCCGTAGGTGTCCAAGAGATCTTTATCTTAAACACCAAGATCCCCCGTCACAAAAAATTTGGGGCCCGCAGCTCATCCAGTGCCGCCAAATGGCTCACCATCCATTCGTTCGAGGATACAAAAGCATGTTTTGAAGCGATCAGACAACGGTACGATCGGGTACTTACCACGCATTTAGGAGAATCATCCGTGGGATTATATCAATTGGACCTGACCATTCCAACCGCCTTGGTATTTGGCAATGAGCATAGCGGCGTAAGTGATGAGATCCGGGCCCTGGCTGACGGGAATTTCCTGATCCCGCAAGTTGGCATCATTCAGTCCTTAAATATCAGTGTGGCCTGTGCCGTCACTTTGTACGAGGCATATCGCCAAAAGGAGAAAGCCGGCCATTACGTTCGTGAAGACTTGCAGTCAGATTTCAAGCAGTCGGTATGGTCGGCCTGGACGGATGTGAACCGATCAGCGGAGGATTAGACCGGGTCTGTCATCTCGGCTTTACGCATTTCCACTCGTTGCAGCAGCGATTGGATACTGACGTTCAATTCAAATCCGATCAGCAAAAACAGCGAATTCACAAAAATCAAGATCATAATGATGAGTACGGTGCTGATAGACCCGTAGAGTTGATTGTATTGTGCAAAATTGGTTACCCACCAGGAGAAGGCGACCGTCATCAACAGCATCAACCCCGTGGCTAAAATAGAACCCGGGTTGATCAATTTCCATTTTTTTTGTACCGAAGGCGCATGCTTATAGATGAAGGAAATGCAGAAGAAGTACAACAGTACGATCACGATCCAGCGGAGATTATCGATAAGTTTGATGATCTCGGGAGTTGTAATGCCCAACCAGCGCAACACGGCCTCCCGCGCAATGAGCAGCAGCACGGATCCAATCACGAACAGGTATAGAAGCATGGTGATCTTCAGGGCAACCGATCTTTTTTGCCATCCTTTTCTTTTGGTAAATCCTGCATAGTTCTTGTCGAACGAACGCATGATACCCATCATGGCATTGGAGGAAAAGAACAGGGCGAGTATGAAACCGATGGAGAGCAAGCCACTTCGCGGACGGTTGATGAAATCCGATAAAAATTTGATCAGTACAGCGTTATCCTTTTCGCCCGGGATCACATCTCTTATCAAGCTGTACAGCTCTTCCTGAAAGGCTTGTGTAATTGGGAAAAAGGGAATAAGTGTGAACAGAAAGATCGTGGCGGGCGGGATGGCCATGACGAAATTGAATGCGATGGCGGATGCACGCTCGGTCATTCCGATGGCACGAACCTGTCCAAGAAAAAAATCGATCACGTCGTAGATCGGCAAATTGCGAAACCCAGGCAAGGAGTGTGTGCGGCTCCAATTCAACAGCCGTTGCAGAAGGGGAAGATTGATCACCCGCTGCCTAAGATGTTGCAAACGACTCATGGGTTGGGATTGGCTTTTTTGTTGAGTCGTTTGGTTAGCATGGTTTGATACAGCTTTGCATTTTTCAGGTGCTGCGTATACTCCTTTGTAAAAACCGACGTTCCATCGAACCGATGACTGGCTACGAAGTATAGGTAGTCGGTCTGCGGAGCATTCAATACCGCATCGATCGAAGCAATCGATGGCAGGCAAATGGGCCCGGGAGGAAGACCGCTATGCAAATACGTATTGTAAGGCGATTCATGTCGAAGATGAGCGAAGGTGACACGTTTGGCATCCAAATCCCCACTTCCAAATTTAGCGGTGGGATCGGCTTGTAGGGGCATTTTTACCCGTAAACGATTCAGGTAGGTGCTGGCGATCAGTGGCCGATCGGGCGAGTGCTGCGTCTCCTCCTCCACGATGGAGGCTAGGATACAAACTTCCGTGGGATTGAGTCCGATACTCTTCGATTTTTCGGTTCGTTCTTTATTCCAAAATTTCAACCAGGCCTTGTTGATCTGTTCAAAGATCTGTTTGGGAGAATCGGTCCAATACACCTCGTACGTGAGGGGCAATAAGCGAGACATGACGGTAAACGTATCGACCGAAAAGGCCCGTAGGGAGTCGTTTGATTGCAGAAAAGTTGACCAGGCTGTCGAATCGGCCAGCGAATATTGCTGCCGTTGCATTTTGGCCGCTAATTGCCTGGTGGTACGTAACCGTACTCGTTCATTGCCCAAGATCAATTTTACCGGGGTTTGTAATCCCTTGCGGAACTGATTCATCAGATTGTACAATGATTCGGAGGGCTTGATCAGATA
Organism: Bacteroidota bacterium; assembly: GCA_046081925.1. Lineage (GTDB taxonomy): Bacteria > Bacteroidota > Bacteroidia > Chitinophagales > Chitinophagaceae > JJ008. Next base: position 24,911 of record JBJTWV010000014.1, read on the forward strand.
GGAGCCTGCCCGAATCGATTTGGTTCCGCTTATGCGCGAGGCATACAGAAAGAGCGTAGAACCGCTCAAGACGTCTTTTTCCGTCAATTGGTCCGCCACTTCCTGGATCGAACTGCTTTGATGAAGTTGTATACGAACGGCTTTCTCATTTTGGGTCATGGGCCGAAACATGACAAAAAGGGTCAGTGCAACGATGCCGAGAAGGATTAGTAAAAGGATTCGAAAGCGCATAGAACAATATAAAATAAAAACCCCGATCGCTCGGGGTAAATATCAATGAGAGAAGGTTCTTTATCGTCCGCCGGCCGGGGGAGGGGTAGTAGGCTTTTGCTCTGGTGCCGCAGGGGTAGCGGGCATGGTGGTGGCAGTAGGGGCTTTAGAGGCCGGCTGTGTAGTGGTACCCGTGGCTTGGTTCAGTCGGTCTTCAACGCCCTTGATAACATTTCTGGGAATGAACACCACTGACAGCAGGCAAAGAAGAGCGATCAGGCCTCCAAAGATCCAAGTCCCTTTTTCCAGTACATCCGTTGTCTGTTTTACGCCCATGAATTGGTTACTGAATCCGGCAACATTGCCGGCCAAGCCACCGCCTTTTGGGTTTTGAACCAGTACGATCAAGCCTAACAGGATAGAGGCCAATATGATCAGGATAACAAAGAAGAGCGTCATGGGAGTGATTTTAATTCGTTGATCTTCGCTGCAAAATAAGCGCTTTTAGAGGGATCGAGCAAACTCAATTTCTCGTAAATACCGATCGCTTTCAGTCGCTCACCCTGCTTGATCCATACTTCAGCCATAGCCTCCGTCCACACCTGTTTGTCAGACAGCGAATCGTGTGCCAAGGCGGCCACTTGATTTTCTTTCTCAACGGGGATCTGGCGTGTAACCTCTGTAAGGGGTTCCCGTTTCATCACTTTCAGCCAGTCGGTAAAACTCTTTAACTGTTGCCCGAACCGGTCGGCCGGGTTTTCAAGTGAGGGCGGCTTAATGCCCTGAGAGGCAAAATAGTCGATGGTGTGATACGGCTCAAACAAGGGCATTTCCTCCTGCTTGGACTCAGCCACCACCACGGGCTGCGTGGAGCCAGCCTGCAAAGGAGCTTGTTGTAATCGGGGAAAAGGGAAATACAAGGCGGTAAGCATGGGCGTTGAATCCGATCCGATGTGGGCAAGTGCTTGCAGAGGACCACTGAACGGAAATTGCTCGGCCAGTTGACCAACCGGTTGCGGCAATGTTTCGATCAGTTGTTGCATTTGATTTTCCATGTCGGTGCCGGGTTTACCACTTGGAGAAGATACGGTTGAACATCTCATCGGAGAGCGTCCGTATCATTTCATCGAATAAGGCATTCTCTGCCTGGGTAAAGGATAGGGTACTTCTGAATTCAAAACTACGACTTACATCGTATCGGTCGGATTTATTGGCTTTAAGGTCGTTGACCGTAATGGTGACCCCAACCGTTAACCGGTTGGTAGCCACTTGCTGGCCGCTGATGGCGGAGGTCGAAAAGGCATATTGGGTAATCGTGCCACTGATCTCCCAATCGGCCTGTGCATTCGTCTGCGTCAGACGGGTTTGCCCAATGATCTTTTGACGAAGCTTATCGGTCAACCGGGGGCTCAACTGCGGATTGACATAAGAAGCCCGATTCTCAATGAAATTCACTTTTACCGTCCGAATACTGTCCGGAACAGTAGCATCATTCAACTTATAGATCCCGCATCCCGTCGAAACGGTGAACAAGGTCAGAAGGATGCCGGCCAGGGAGATGAGTGTGAACGTATGTGTGATCCGATTGATCATTCCTCAATATTATATTCTTTTAGCTTCCTGTACAAAGTCCGTTCGCTGATCCCCAGATCGGCGGCAGCATCTTTTCGCTTGCTTTTATGCTTTTTCAAGGCTTTCAGGATCAACTCTTTCTCCTTGTCGAGAATGTTCAGACTTTCTTCTACCTCCACATGCGCATCGAGGGAAGTTGGATTGGTTATCGGCATGCTGGCCGGCGAAGAGGCGATCGAAGGGTGTGACAATGTGATCGCGCCCAGGGTTTCATTGGGCATGTCCTGGTTCTGTAGCTCATGCAGAAACTGAGGATGCTGTGAGGCCAATTCCGGATTTCGAATCAGATCCAAAAACAAACGCTTCAATTCCGTGACATCCTTTTTCATGTCAAAGAAAAGCTTGTATAGGATCTCTCGTTCATTGGCAAATTCACTGCCACCGGTATTCGCGGAGGCCAATACAGGCATTCGGTTGGATGAAACAGCCGGCAGAAATTGACGCAAGGCGTTTCCGTTCAGGCGCTTTTCCTTGGCGAGTACGGAGATCTGTTCGGCGATATTTTTCAATTCGCGCACATTCCCGGGCCAAGGATATTCATTCAGAACCCGTTGGGCGTCCTCGTCCAACTGAATGGATCCGGTTTTATACTTATCCGCGAAATCCGCAGCGAACTTTCGAAATAATAGATGAATATCCTCTGCACGGTCGCGCAGGGCAGGCACCCGAATGGGCACCGTATTCAACCGGTAGTAGAGGTCTTCTCGGAATTTCCCTTCCTGTACCCGCTGCAAGAGATCCCGGTTCGTGGCGGCGATCACCCGTACATCCGTGCGCTGTACTTTAGAAGAGCCAACCCGGATGTATTCACCGGTTTCCAATACACGCAGCAAACGAGCTTGTGTGCCCAGTGGTAATTCTCCCACCTCGTCCAAAAAAATGGTACCCCCGTTCACTGTTTCAAAATATCCTTTTCGCGTGTCTACTGCCCCGGTAAAAGATCCTTTCTCGTGTCCGAACAATTCCGAATCAATGGTTCCCTCCGGTATGGCGCCGCAGTTTACCGCAATGAAGGGATTGTGTTTTCTGGCAGACAGGTGATGAATGATCTGTGAAAACACTTCTTTACCAACGCCACTTTCCCCGTTGATCAATACCGTGAGGTCGGTAGCGGACACCTGCTCAGCTACCTGCAGCGCAAAATTCAGCGCCGGTGCATTTCCGATGATGCCAAAACGGCTTTTTATGGATTGCAGGTCGGACATATTACTTTCTTTAGTCGGTCACCAATGCACCCAAAAGCGTTGCCTGTGAACATTGATCTACCTGTACGGTCACATAATCTCCGGGTTTCAATCCGGGGAGGGACTTTGGAAAAACAATGACTTTATTCTGGCTGTTTCGTCCCATCCAACTATGTTCGTCCCGTTTGCTGTTTCCCTCTATCAATACCTCAAATGTTTTTCCAACATCTTGTCGGTTGCTTTGCAAGGACAACTCATTTTGTAAGGCGACGATCTGCTGGAGACGGGCTTTTTTGATCGGTTCCGGTATGTCATCGGCGTAGCGGCGTTGGGCCAAGGTCCCAGGTCGTTCGCTGTAGAAGAACATGTAGCTGAAGTCATATCGGCTGTAGCGCATGATATCGAGCGTATCCTCGTGATCTTCATCTGTTTCCGTACAGAATCCGGCAATGATATCCGCCGAAATTCCGCAATCAGGCAGCAGTTCGCGGATACGATCCACTTTGGCCTTGTACCACTCCCGTGTATAGGTGCGATTCATCAATTGCAATACCCGGGTGGATCCGCTTTGTACGGGCAGGTGTATGTACCGACAAATATTCGGATACTTCGTCATGGCGATCAAAACCTCATCGGTGATGTCTTTTGGATGCGAGGTCGAAAATCGAACCCGCAATAGGGGCGAGATCCGGGCTAGCTGTTCCAGCAGCAGGGCAAAAGTAACCGATGATCCACCCTCGTCGGGTGTGAAATGATAGGAATCAACATTCTGGCCAAGCAGGGTAACTTCCCGAAATCCTTTCAAATACAAGTCTTCACATTCTGCCAGGATGGATTGGTTGTCCCGACTTCTCTCTCTGCCTCTGGTAAAAGGCACCACACAAAAGGAGCACATGTTGTTGCATCCTCGCATGATACTCACAAAAGCGGTGACGCCGTTGCTGTTTAACCGAACCGGCGAGATGTCTGCGTAGGTCTCTTCGCGGCTCAGTAACACATTTACGGCTTTTTGACCCGAACCTGCCTCATCGATCAACTGAGGAAGGGTTCTGTATGCATCCGGGCCCACGACGAGGTCCACCAATTTTTCCTCCTCTATAAATTTTGTTTTTAACCGCTCGGCCATGCAGCCCAAGACACCGATCAATAACCCCTTTCGTTGTTTCTTCAGTCCTTTGAATTCAGTAAGCCGCTTGCGAACGGTTTGCTCCGCTTTTTCTCGGATGGAGCAGGTATTGAGCAAGATCAGATCGGCCTGCTCGAGCTCACGGGTGGCCCCAAACCCTTCCACTTGTAAAATAGATGCCACGATCTCACTATCGGCAAAATTCATCTGACAGCCATAACTCTCGATATAGAAATGCCGCTCATAACGATTGGGATCCCCCTCAAAAGGGGCAAAAGCTTCCCCTTGCCGGGTTTCATCATGTGTCTTTTCGAGGGTGGTCATAAACGGTAAATCGGTGGTCAAATATACACCTTTTTGCAGATTGGTGACAACCTGTCAGATGTGTAAAAACGACTGATTAACAATAGATTATGACTAATTTTACGATCTCGGTTCATTTTTTTTTACATTCAATACCTGAATGCGACCGTATCTATCATTTCGGGCTTTTCTTACTCTGCTGCTGACTGTATCCACTTGGACTGCCCTGTCGGCACAAGAGGTTGTAGGGCGCATACAAGGCACCCTTAAGGATACAGTTGGGAATCTGATCCCTGGTGCAACCGTGAAATTGTTTCAGTCAAAAGACAGCGTACCCATCCGAAAGGGACAAACAAATGCATCGGGTGAGTTCGACTATTCCGGTTTGTTGATGGGCACCTATCGTTTGATCATAACTGCCGCCGAATACCGCCCCTTGTTGATAGATAGTATTGGATTGGGGAGTAACCGATATGTTTACTCGTTCGAGGAATTGATCATCCGTCCCGGTTCGTCTACGAATATGAAACCGGTCGTGATCGTGGTTGACCGGTCATTGATCCAATCCAAGGATGGTAATATCACTTTTCTGGCGGGAGATTCTCCGCTGGCAGCCGGTGCCAATGCATCGGAGTTGATGACGCAGGTTCCGTTAGTGAACAAAGATCCCGATGGTAAGCTGACCGTGCGAGGCAAAGAACCCAAGATTCTCATTGATGACAAACCGGTCGAACTGAATATGCAACAATTGCAGGAGTTGCTGGAGTCTATGCCGGGCAGTTCGATCGAGAAAATTGAAGTGATGACCAATCCGCCGCCGCAATTTGCACAGGAGTCGGCCGTGATCAATATCGTTACCCGAAAAGGTCGGGTGGGGAAAACAGGCCGATTGGCACTATCGGCCGGCACCCGTGGCGAGTGGTCGGCCAATGGGCAATTCACCTATCGGAAAGATCATTTTTCCATGCAATTCAATGTGGGATTTAGTCAAAACCGATTTGCGGGCGATGGGTACTCGAACCGACAAAATATCTATACCGATTCAACAAATCAATTCAACACCCTGACCGATTATGTAAATCGCTCAAAAAGACCTTCGGCTCGTCTGTCGCTGGATCATGATTGGAAAAAAGTGCATGCCATCAATGTCGTTTGGCAATACAACGACAATCAATTCGACAATAGCAATGCTACGTATTTCAGCAACCTCAACCGATTTGGTGACAGATGGCGTTATAGTCGCCGAGGGATTGACGCATCGGGAGCCAATCGTTCCCTTTCCCAAACGGCCACATACACCTGGCGACCCAAAGCCGGTGAAACCCTTCGGGTCATCGGCCAGGTAAGCGGTTCTGATAACTGGAATATTCGTCGGTTCGAACAGAATTTTCTTTTAAATGACGGCACGACGAACGGGTTGGATTCGATTCAATACCAAGACAATTTTACCCGGGTATTGGGGTGGAATGTCAGAATCAATTACGATCGGATGCTGGTACCCAAAAAAACCTATCTATCCACAGGCGTTTTTTTTAGTCAATCCCTGAATTGGGTGGATGTGCTGGCGCAATACCTCAAGAAGCCGGAATGGCAACTGGTCGATCTGCCGGCGTTAGGACAGGATTTCAACTTCAGGCAAAATATTCAGCAGTATAGACTCTCGGTCAAGCAATTATTCACCGAACGCTTCAGCCTGCTGGCCGGACTTGTCTATGAACATACACTCATCCGATTCGATCTTCAAAAAGAGGGGTTGGTCAGACAAAATCAATACGAAAACTGGCTTCCTTTTACCACCCTGAACCGCTCGTGGAAAGATCGATATAACCTCACTTTATCGTACCGACAAACCATACGGCGTCCCGGGTTGGGCGAGATGAATCCAACTGTTGATTTTTCAGACCCATATAACACCCGTTTTGGCAATCCTGACCTACAAGCTTCCACCGCTCACAATTTCGATCTGGTCGCTGGCTGGAATCGATCCGGTAAATTTTTGAATGTGGGCATGGGGTACAATCTCGTGCGGAATGTCTTTAGTCAGGTGAGGAGTTTAAAGGAGGGCGGCGGAACGGAGATCACTTGGGAAAATATCAGTGATCGAAATGAGTGGGAAGCTAGTATGTGGACTGGATGGACTTTCTTTAAAAGGCTGAAAATGAATTCCAGTTTCAGTTATACATATAATTTATATGGAGAATACGATCGATTCGTCAGAGGATTCCGGAATGGTGGCTCGTTTACCTCTACGATCGGTTCAAGTTACACCCCCAACGACAAGGCCTCCTTTACAGGTCAATTCAATTTGAATCGTTTTGCCACGCCACAGGGATATGCCCGTTGGAATATGAGCCTCAACTTGGGAACGCAATGGAAGTTTCTTCGCAAGCGGATGACGGTATCGCTGAACGCGATCGATCCTATAATGGATCAGCAACGGTATACTTACACGTATGCACCCAATTTTTCACTGAAAAGTTTCAGCAGGACTCGAACAAGGAATTACCGATTGTCGGTGGCCTGGCTGATTCAGCCCAAACCAAATCCACCGATCAAGCTTTCTCATTAATGGTCAAGAGGGAATTTCTTTTTGCCAGCCAGGAATGACCGCTGGCAATGATCCACTCTGATTTCAATTGGCCAACGGTGGTTACCAGGTTATTGAAATAAAGAGTTGCCGGGCCGATGAAGCCATTTTCAACAGCATAAGGGAGTTGTGACATCGGGAGCAGCTGTATCGTATCCTTGATCACAAAAGCCAACGTGGTGCGGTCCATTAATTGAACGCCGTACTTCCTTTCGATCGATTGGATAAAATGTACGGATTTGTCGGTACTGCATCCACTTACGGAGGCGTTTGTCTCATCGGCTATCAGGACCAAAAACTGACCGAAAAACAAATGGGCGGCTGCTTTCAATTGGTCGCCATGGCTGGTCCATTCCCGGGTAAATGTATCAATCTCGTTTTCCAGCTCCAAGGCTTCGGAAAGTGAAAAAATTCGGTTGGACTGGTACACCCATACGCGCGCGGCATCGGGTAGGGTGGGGTCGATGAGGTTTTGAAACTGTAGGTTCATAGGGTGCCATTCATTGAGGCTTCCACGATCTCGGCAATGTCCAGTACCTGCACTTGGTTCTCTTGCTCGGCCAACTTCACCCCATCGGTCATCATGGTATTGCAAAACGGGCATGCCGCGGCGATGATCGATGGGTTGGTCGCCAACGCTTCCTGGGTTCGGTCAATATTGATACGAACGCTGCCGTTCTCCTCCTCTTTGAACATTTGCGCTCCGCCGGCGCCACAGCAACTCCCCTTGGATCGACATCGTTTCATTTCCACCAGTTCAACATCCATTGCCTCCAACACATTTCGGGGTGCTTCGTAAATATTATTCGCTCTGCCGAGGTAGCAGCTGTCGTGATACGTGATCCGCTTTCCTGTAAATGTTCCGCCACCTTTCATTTTGATCCGACCTTCATCGATCAATTGTTGAAGTAGCACGGTATGATGGATCACGTCATAATGTCCACCCAGCTCGGGGTATTCGTTTTTCAGGGTATTGAAACAATGTGGGCAGGCCGTTACGATCTTCTTAATGTTGTAGCCATTGAGTACTTGAATATTCTGGTAAGCCATCATCTGAAAAAGGAATTCATTGCCGGCCCGGCGAACGGGATCACCCGTGCACATTTCCTCTTTACCCAAAATGGCAAAAGGCAGTTCCAATTTTTGAAGAATTCGGGCAAAGGCAGCTGTTATGCGTTGTGCCCTTTGGTCGAAGCTGCCTGCGCATCCCACCCAAAACAGGATTTCCGGCGATTTCCCTTCGGCAGCCCATTCAGCCATGGTTTTAATAGGTGGGAGAGACATTTCCATTGATTTAAGACAGAACAAAAATAGAGTAAAACATCCTGCTCCCGACCCACCCCTGTATCTTTGCCCATGCCGATGAAGATTCCAAGCTGGTTGAATTGGGAAAGATGGCCATTTAAGCTCATCTATTTTCCTCTTACTCCCTGTTGGCTTTGGTATTGTTTGCGTAGCGGCTCTTTTTGGTTTTTCAGCTCCTCCAACCCAACGATCACATTTGGAGGTATGGAAGGCGAGGGAAAACGAGAGATGTATGATCAACTGCCTGAGGGCACTTATCCCAAAACGATCTATATCCATCCGAGTCTTACCGAAGCGGAACTGACCAGTCAGGTGCTGTCGGCACTTACATATCCATTTGTGGTAAAACCGGATGTGGGGATGAAGGGACTATGGTTTGAACGCATCGATAGTCTGGAAGAACTCCTCCAATACCATCGAGCGGTACCGGTCGAGTATGTTGTACAGGAATGGAACGATTGGCCTGTCGAGATCAGTATCTTTTATTATCGACACCCTATTTCTGATCAAGGCGTTGTGAGCGGGTTTATCCATAAAACATTGCTGCAGGTTTGCGGCGACGGCCGATCAACCTTGCTAGAGTTGATCCAACAACATCCCAAAGCCTCCGGCCGGTTGGAGGAATTATCCTTACGTCACGCCTCCAACTTTGAGCGTATTTTAGCTGCAGGGGAGATCTATCTGTTATCGTATGCCGCCAATCATAACCGGGGCGCCTTTTTTTATAACCTGTCGGACAAGATCAATGACAAGCTTCTCGCCCGGTTTGATCAGTTGAGTACGCAAACTGGGTTTTATTATGGTCGCTATGATTTGAAAGTAAAGTCGATCGAGGATTTTTGGTCCGGTGGTGAGTTTTCTATCCTTGAATTCAATGGTTGTGGCGCAGAGCCCAATCATATATATGATTGTGGTATGAGTCTTTGGCAAGCTTACCGGGTTATTTTGCAACACTGGCGGGCACTGTTTGAGATCAGCAGACACAATCACCGTAACGGCCATCGGTATTGGGGGCTCATCCGTGGCATTCGATTTCTTCGATCATCCGGCCAGCATTTCAAGAAGTTGTCTGTTACCACACGTGCAGGTTTGTAACTTCATGGTATGAGGTCTTACCAAAAAGTATTTTTAGCAGGCTTTGTTGTCAGCTTTCTTGGATCCTTGCCACTCGGAACCACCAATGTGATGGTCATGCAACTGTCGTTGGAGAGAGGCATCGATCAGGCGCTACAGTTTTCCCTTGGTTCGCTGACGGTAGAACTCATTTATGTTCGGATATCCCTGTATGCGGTAAACTGGTTGCATAAGCGAAAGGTAATCATGCGTTATCTAAATCTGATCACGCTACTGATCCTGGTTTTACTGACCTATGAGAGTTTTCATTCGGCCCTGAACCCATCGGCAACCTCGCCCATTCAAATCAGCTCGGCCTTACCGCCCTTGTTGTTTGGGATGTTCCTGTGCTCGATCAGCACTGGACAAATTCCCTTTTGGCTGGGCTGGTCAACCATTTTGATGGAACGAAATATTTTGCGTCCGCGAGGAGGTACCTATTGGAATTATTTATTGGGGATCGGTTTGGGTACCTTATTTGCCAATGGACTTTTCATATACGGGGGCCATTTGGCGGGGGATCGGTTTCGGAACGATCCGACTCTTTTGCATTGGGTGATCGGCTCGTTCTATTTGATCACGGCACTTTGGCAAGTAGGGAGAATGATTCGGTCGGCTAAGAAATCTGACAACGTTCAGTAGGTTCTCAATTATCTGATCGGGACCAGTTGTCACGATCATCCGGCGAGAATTTCCATGGAGCAAAATTATTTTCCACATTACTGAACATGCCTGTCCATTCGCCCGGGGCATTACTTTCTTCCATCACCAGGTAGCGGCGCAATTGCAGAATAATATCGAGTGGGTTGATACTCACCGGACACACCTCCACACAGGCTTGGCAGGTGGTACAGGCGCGTAACTCTTCAACGGTGATGTAATCGTGCAGCAGGGATCGGTTGTCGTCTTCTTGTTGTTCGGCTGGACGTTTTTGAAGATCTTCCATCCGGTCGCGTGTTCGCATCATGATCCTGCGAGGAGAGAGTAGTTTTCCGGTCTGTTGGGCGGGACAAGCAGCGGAGCATCTGCCACATTCCGTACAACTGAAGGCGTCAAGCAGGTTTTTTTGTCCCAGATCTTGTACATCTTTTGCTCCGAACCGACCGGGAGGTTGATCGCTGTTGGCGATGGTTGCCCCCGGATCAATTGCCAATAATACTTCCTGCTGAATGGCGGGCATGTTGGTCATCTTACCCTTGTTTTCCAAGGAGGCGTAATAGGCATTCGGGAAAGCCAAGAGAATGTGCAAATGTTTTGAGTAGGGCAGGTAATTCAGAAAGGCCAGGATCCCCAAGATGTGAAGCCACCAGCAGCAGCGTTCGATCCAAACCAACGAATGGTCACTGAGCCCCTGAAGCATGGGGTGCAGATATACAGAGATCGAGAACGTCCCGGTCAGCGATTCGGCATAATGACCGACATTTCTTTGCTGGAGAAGTGTATCGGTTGCATTCATGAACAGGAACAACGTCATCAACAAGATCTCAGTGATCAGAATCAGGTTGGCATCTTTTCGAGGCCATCCCGTCAGGTCGGTCGAACGCAGACGAGGAACCTGGATCAAGGTTCGTCTTGTTAAAAAAACGATACAAGTTACCAGCACCCCGAGCGCCAGCCATTCGAACGCATTGATGAGAACGGGATAAAGTGGGCCCAATGGTTCCAAAAACAATCTGTGAGAGCCGGTCAATCCATCCAACACGATCTCCAGCACTTCGATGTTGATGATGATAAAGCCCAGGTAAATGATCAGATGCAAAATGGCCACAGGAATATTCCGAAACATCTTTTGCTGACCCAGGGCTAGGCGAAGAACCTGGCCCCAACGTTTTCCCGGCTGATCGGTGGATAGATCGGGTCGGCCCAGGGCGATCGATCGGCGGATCATGCCTATATGGCGCACAAATAAAAAAACACCAGTGCCGAAGAAAAGGAAAAAGAGTATGGGAGAAATCCAGTTCATAGGATCAGTCAATGAGTTGAAAATCGACTTGCTTGGTGGCGGTGTAGCCGACTTTATCAGTGGTGGTTACGATCAATTGAGCCGGGGTCAGGGCAGTGATACCGATGATTGTCCAATCCTGCGAAAAATCAAAGAACCCAACATTTCCGGTGGTGAGGGTGCGGCTGTACAGCACAGCGTTGGTATTCTTATTTCGGATGGTGCAGTTCACGGAAGCGAGTACATTGTCATCGGTAGCATTTCCTCGGATCTGTAATGGACTGCCATTCAGGTATAGTGTGTTGGAGGTTGGATTGCTAAGGGTGATCTGGGCAGCCACATCCGCTTCTTTGGATGAATCTTTTTTACAGGCTGTCAGCAGAATCGTCAACGAAATAGCAAAGATGGAATGTCGCATATTCAAAAATACGGATTAGAAATATAGGGGATGGATCTTCCAATTTCCGGCTCGGAATTCCAATGTTGGCAACGGGCATTTGAAGGCATTGAGCGTAAACAAAAAAACCCGCATCCATTTTTTACGGCTCGGGATCTTGGTGAAGTCGATATCGGGAGAAAAAAACCACTGTCTTTGTCTGGCGATATCGCTTCTGTCAAATAAAACGTTTCCGTTGCCGTCTGTTTTGATATTGGATCGGCCGCCCCATAGTCCGGAAGCGCCGGTGCCAACCGATACACAGAGCCAGGCAGGCCAATTTGAATTTTTGAAGAACGATTTCCAGCGAAAACTGGCCCAATAGGTTTGAGCATTGTAATCTTTCAACATCCTGCTAGTCCATCGGTCTCCGAAAAGATCTTTACTGCGTTGTTGTAAAACCGGATCGCTGTATGATGTTGGGTGAAAAGAGAATTTCAGGTTTATCCGTTGTTCCTTCCAGGCCAATTCTTGTGCGAGTAGTAAAGTGGTACCAGTCAGGTTGGCGCCAATATCTCCCCAGCTCCATCCCCAGTCGGCACTGCGTCCATCCATATATTCGATCAGCGTTTGAAAAGCGGCACCACTTAACCCGCCTATCCAGGCGCTTGATTTTTGAGAGGCCCCGGCCCATTTCCAAAGCTCCATGCTGGTCTTCCCTTGTATATAGGCGCCATATGCATGGCCGATCTTATCCAGTTGCTTCCATTCTGGCCAATCATTGAACGTATGCCAGCGGGATCGGGGATATTGGCTGTACCAGGTTTTATCCAATGCCAGCAAGGTTCCGCCATAGGCGACGGTCTGTACGGCAGCCGACACGGCCATTTGTTTTGTACGAGCAGATCCACTGCTTGGTGTGTCTACTATTGCAAGTGCAAATGAATCGGCGTTTGCCTGTTCGTTTATGAAAGGGTTTTGCGAAAAACAAGGGAGCCAACCGAGAAGATAAAGGCATAGCAGGCGACATCGCATGCGGTAAAGGTAGAAAAGGCATTCAGCATGCCTGCTGAGTTTTAGTTATTTTCGGGCAAATTATTCAAATGAACGAACAGATCCAGCAACGGGTCGAAACTTGGATGTCCGATGCGTTCGATCAAGATACTCGTCGGAAGGTGGAGCGCTTACAACGGGAGGATCCATCGACATTGGCCGACGCTTTCTATCGAAACCTGGAGTTTGGTACAGGTGGTTTGAGGGGTCTTATGGGGCCGGGTACGAATCGAATGAATAAGTACACCGTTGGGATGGCGACGCAGGGTTTTGCCAACTACCTGAACCAATGTTTTCCAACCGGGGTGAAAGTGGCCATCGCACATGATAGTCGAAACAACAGTCGTTTTTTTGCAGAAACCACCGCAGCGGTTTTTGCCGCCAATGAAATCGATGTTTATCTATTTGAGGAGATGCGACCCACGCCGGAGCTTTCTTTTGCCATTCGAAAATTAGGTTGTCAGGCAGGAGTGGTATGTACGGCATCTCACAACCCGAAAGAATACAATGGATACAAGGCCTATTGGGACGATGGGTCACAGTTGGTTTCTCCGCATGATAAGAATGTGATCCGGGAGGTGGAAAAGATCGCTTCGGTGACGGACGTGAAATGGACGGGCGGGTCGGAGCGGATTCACTCCTTGGATGCCGAGATGGATCAGGCCTATATACAGATGGTCAAGGAGCTCAGTGTTTTTCCGGAATTGATCCGGGATCAGTCCGACCTAAAAATCGTATACACACCCATTCACGGAACCGGGATCAAATTGGTTCCGGAGGTGTTAAAGACATTTGGCTTCAATCAGGTAAGTATCGTTTCGGAACAAGCGGTACCCGACGGAAATTTTCCGACCGTGGAGTATCCCAATCCCGAAGAGCCGGAAGCCATGGCGCTCGGCTTGAAACTGGCCAAAGAGCTGGATGCGGATATACTTTGCGGCACCGATCCGGATGCCGATCGAATTGCCATCGGCGTGCGCGATCATCATGGGGTGTGGAAGCTATTGAATGGAAATCAAACCGCGGTGCTGGCGTTCAACTACCTGATCGAATCGCGCCGGGTAAAGGGTTTGTCGCTGCCCAACGACATGATCGTGACAACGATTGTTACCACGCCCATGATCGATGTCATCGCCAAAGGGAATGATATCCAATGTTACCGGGTGCTCACCGGTTTTAAATGGATTGCCGATCTGATTCGCCAAAAGGAGGGTAAAGAGAATTATATCATCGGCGGAGAAGAGAGTTTTGGTTTGATGATCGGCGACCGGATTCGTGATAAGGACGGGATCAGTGCCGTGGCTCTTCTTTGCGAAATGGCCGCAGTGGAACGATCCAAGGGAAAGAGTCTATATCAGAAATTGATCGATCTGTATTTGCAGTACGGTCTGTTCAAGGAAAAGCTGATCTCGATTACCAAGAAGGGGATGGACGGGCAACAGCAAATCGCCGAGATGATGGAAGGATATCGCAAGGCCCCACGCAAACAAATCAATGGGATAGAAGTGGTTCGCGTGGACGATTACTTATCCGGCCGATCACTGGATATGCTTACCGGCTCAAACACCGAATTGACCTTACCTTCCTCCAACGTGTTGATCTTTGAATTGGCCGATGGAAGTCAGATCGCGGCCAGACCCAGCGGAACGGAGCCCAAGATCAAATTTTATTTTAGCGTTCATGCCCATTTGCCGGAGCCGGCTCAATATGATCGGGTAGACGCTTTGCTGGAGGAACGGATCGATGGAATCATTCAGGATATGAAATTGAAGGGGTAACGTTATGAAAAGATCCACGGAGGATACGCTTCGGCATCAAGGATTAAGAAGAAAACTGATCACCCTGCTGGAAGAAAAAGGGATCACGGATCAGGGGGTGCTGGAAGCCATGTCCCGAATTCCCCGGCATTTTTTCCTGGATATCGGCTTTGATGAGCTGGCTTATGCCGATCGTTCTTTTTCCATACAAGCCGGACAAACCATCTCGCACCCATACACGGTGGCATATCAGACAGAACTGCTCCGGGTGGAGAAATGGAACAAGGTGCTGGAGGTCGGTACCGGTAGTTGTTACCAGTCGGCGGTGTTGGCTGAAATGGGGGCGCAGGTCTTCACGATCGAGCGACAGCAAGAACTGGTAGAGGTCAGAAAAAAATTCCAATGGCTCACCAATACCTATCGCCTGATCAAATTCTTTTATGGGGATGGCTATGCCGGTTTGCCACAATTTGCTCCGTTTGACAGGATCTTGATCACAGCCGCAGCCAAGGAAGTGCCGGAAGCATTGGTTCGTCAATTGAAAATAGGCGGAACAATGGTGGTGCCTGTTGGCGATGATGAAAGCCAGCGAATGCATCGGGTCGTTCGAATCGCTGAGAACGAAACCTCCGTGGACGTTTTCAACGAATTTCAGTTCGTGCCCATGTTAAAAGGAAAGACCTGAACGCCTTCCCACAATTTCTTACCTTGTGAGTCACACCTTTCATATGAAATACTTCCTGGCACTTTTGACGGCTGCCCTGACGGCAGGTTTGATCTATTTTTTGGATAAACCCGCTGGTGCATTGCCACCCCTGGGCCCGCTGCTCAGTCCGCAACATGGTTTTTGGCAAAATGCCGAATCGGGCGATCATGATTTTGGCGGTGATCTTAAACTTCCCGGCCTCAAGGGAGCCGTGCAGGTTTATTTTGATGATCGGCTCGTGCCGCATGTATTTGCCGAACAGGAGGAAGATCTTTATTACGTGCAAGGCTACTTGCATGCTCGGTTTCGTTTGTTCCAAATTGACCTGCAAACAAGAGCTGCTGAAGGACGGGCCAGTGAATTTGCGGGCGAGAAAGCACTTCGGTTCGATCGGGAGCAACGACGGTTGGGTATGCGATTTGCGTCCGAAAATGCACTCACGGAAATTGAAAAGGATCCGATATCCAAACAAATCTTTGATTCTTATACAAAGGGTGTCAATGCCTATATCGATGGCCTGACTTTTGCCGAACTGCCATTGGAATATAAATTACTGGGGGTGCGGCCGGAGCGCTGGGATAATATCCGCTCTGCGTTGTTGTTGAAGATGATGGCTCGAAATCTGTCAAGCGGAACCGAGAATGACTTGGCCATGACCAATGCCAAATCAGTGTTTATGCCCGACGAGATCAGCGCCCTTTATCCGCAAGTACACGATTCATTGATGCCGATCGTACCTAAAGGGACGGAGTTTGAAAAACCCGGTATCGTGCCGGTTCGACCGGCCGCTGCAGACAGTACTTTCTTTGGCACACAGTCAAGGGAACCGGTTGTGTCCCGCGAAGAAAATCGTCCCGACCCCAGCAATGGAAGCAATAATTGGGTCTTGGCCGGTTCCAATACAAAATCAGGTTCTCCCATTTTGTGCAATGATCCGCACCTGGAATTGTCTCTTCCCTCTATATGGTTTGAGATCCAATTGCATGGCCCCGTTAGCAATACCTACGGCGTCAGTTTACCGGGTTCTCCTTTCGTGATCATCGGATTCAATGATAGTATCGCCTGGGGCGTGACCAACTCACAGCGCGACGTAAAAGATTATTATCGGATTCGTTTCAAGGACCGCTCCAAATCGGAATATTGGTTCAATGGTCAGTGGCAGCACGCTACCTTGCGTATTGAAGCGATACAGGTAAAAGGGAAAGGGGTGGTGTACGATACGGTTGCCTACACATCGATCGGTCCGGTCATGTTCGACGAGTCTTTTGGAGATAGCTTGTCCAAAGGAGAGAATCTGGCTGTACGTTGGACGGGTCATGACCCCAGCAACGAGGGCCGAACGTTTTACTATCTCAACCGGGCGCACAACTATGACGATTACGAGGCTGCGATTCAGCATTTTACTTGTCCGGGACAAAATTTCGTGTTTGCATCCAAAACGGGCGATATCGCCATTTGGCAGCAAGGGAAATTTCCGGCACATTGGGCAGACCAGGGTTTGTACGTGATGCCGGGGGAGGACAGTACCTTCCTTTGGCAAGGTTTCATTCCTTCTGCCGAAAATCCTCATGTTAAAAATCCCGAACGAGGTTTTCTGGAAAGTGCGAATCAACGTCCCGTTGATGCGGATTATCCGTATTTCATTCCGGGTCGTTTCATAACCCCGCGGGGCGTAACGATCGAGAAGAAATTAAGTGCCATGCAACAAGTGACGGTTAACGATGTCATGGAACTTCACTCCGATTATTTTAATTCGCTGGCGGAAGATGTACGTCCCATCTTGTTGCAATATGTTGACCGAAATACACTCGGCCCCACCGAACGCAGATACCTGGAATTATTTGAACAGTGGGATCTGAAGGCAAGCTCCGATTCAAAAGGTCAGACCATTTATGAATGTTGGTTCGACAGCTTACAGGCGGCAATTTGGCGTGATGATCTGGAAAGGGTTACGCCTGCTGCTCCTTGGCCGGAGGAGCAAACTACCATGGAATTACTGGCCCGATTGGGTAACGATATGCCATATATCGACAACCGAAACACGACACAGAAGGAAACACTGACTGAGCTGGTGAATGCTTCCTTACGATCAACCACCCGGTATTTATCCGAATTTGAGCGACAAGGCCGATTGAGTTGGGCGCAGTTCAAAGAGCCATCCGTTAATCATCTGCTTCGGGATGCCCTGCCATCCTTTGCCAGAAAGAAATTGAAAGTGGGTGGAAATGGCAACATCATAAACGCCATCACCAAAAGCCATGGGCCCAGCTGGCGGATGGTCGTGCACCTCACCAAAACGATCGAAGCCTATGGGGTTTATCCGGGTGGACAGAATGGAAACCCCGGTAGTCGTTTTTATGACGGCTACGTAGATACCTGGGAAGCAGGCAAATACAATAAGCTATGGCTTATGACCCCTGCTGAAACATCTCAAGCCACCTGGACCTTGCATTGCAAACCTGAATAACAAACGATTATGAAATTTTTGATATCAACCGTTGCCATTGCCTGTTTGAGTTTTTTATCGGGCGTGTATTTTGCATGGTGGTCATTTGCCGTACCTGCCTTGATCATAGGTCTGCTGATCCCACAAAAGGGGATACGAAACTTTTTCTCCGGCTTTATAGGGGTGTTTGGTCTTTGGGTAGGGTTGACATATTGGATCGATTCGGCCAACGGAGGCATTTTAAGCAACCGGATGGCTCAGATACTTCCGGTGGGAGGAAATGTCCTTTACTTGCATTTGCTGACTGCCGCAGTTGGTGGCTTGATCGGTGGCTTGGCGGCCTTAACGGGAAAATATGTCCGCTCGTTGATCCCTGCCCCCACGCATTAAAGTCCGTTATCTTTGCAGTGGTTTAGAATTTTGCCCAACCTGCCATTGGGATTCTTGACACGGAATTAAAATTCAATCACATGGCCACCCTGCACAACCGGGTGTCTCGAAAGGAATTGAAGAACAAGATCCTTTCAGATCCCACCCCGCGAACCACCATTTCTTTTTATCGGTATTTTGACATCGCTGATCCTGTTGGATTTCGGGATCGTTTGTATGCCTCTCTTTTCCCAGTGGGTGTTTTGGGCCGCATCTACGTAGCCAATGAAGGAATCAATGCTCAGATCAGTGTGCCTACTGAACAGCTGACAAGTTTCCGGGAGGTGTTGGAATCCACTCCGGGATTGGAACAATTACGGTTGAACATTGCGGTGCGGGATGGTGGGAAGTCTTTTTTTGTATTGGATGTGAAAGTGCGCAAAAAGATCGTGGCCGATGGGATCGAGGATACGAGTTTTCGGATCGAGAACAGAGGGACGTATTTGTCAGCATCTTCCTTTAATAAACTGGCTGCAGACCCCAACACCATCATTGTGGACATGCGCAATTATTACGAATACGAAGTAGGGCGATTCAAAAATGCCATGGAGGTTCCCTCCGATACATTTCGGGAGCAACTTCCGATGGCCGTTTCCATGTTATCCGAAAACAAGGACCAAAATATCGTAATGTATTGTACCGGTGGGATCCGTTGTGAAAAAGCATCGGCCTTTCTACTTCACCATGGGTTTAAGAATGTTTATCACTTGGAAGGAGGCATTATTCACTATGCCAATCAAGTAAAGGAACAGAAGTTGCCCAATCTTTTTATTGGGAAGAATTTTGTTTTTGATGATCGGCTGGGTGAACGGATCACGGATGATATATTGGCTACTTGTCACACCTGCGGAAAACCTGCGGATGTACATGTGAATTGTAAAAACGATGCCTGTCATTTACTATTCATCCAATGTGATTCTTGCCAGATTCAACTGGAAGGATGCTGTTCAGATGTGTGTCGGCATCAAATGCATCTTCCGGAAGAAGAGCGAAAAAAGATCCGCCAAGGTGTCGATCGGGGACAGCACATTTTCAATAAATCCCGGCGTCGTATTGAGGGTTTGTCAGCGTCCGGAAGCCAGGATACGATCGAGTGATAGACAAATCCGCTCCAACACCGATTTATTGGACAGGGGTTCGGGAATAAAGGTTTTGCCGATCAGTTTTTCATATAGGCTGATGTATCTTTCGGAAATCGACTGTACCCATTCGTCTGACATAGGCGGGACGGTCTGTCCTTCCTTTCCCATAAAATCATTTTCGATCAGCCACTCCCTCACGAATTCTTTGCTCAGCTGTGCCTGTTTTTCTTTTTTTTGTTGTCTTTCCTCAAATCCGTCCGCAAAAAAATAGCGGGAACTATCAGGTGTGTGCACCTCATCCATTAGGGTGATCTGTCCGTTCAAAAAACCGAACTCGTATTTGGTATCGGCCAGGATCAGTCCGTTTTGGGCTGCCAATTGCTTTCCTCGTTCGAACAAAGCCAAGGCGTATTGACATAATTGATCCCATTGTTCGGGGCTAACCAGTTCTCTTTTCAGGATCTCGGCAGCGCTGATGTCTTCATCATGCCCGATGGCAGCTTTTGTGCTGGGTGTGATGAGGGGGGTATGGAAGTAGTCATTTTCCTGCAGGCCCTCGGGCAATGGTACCCCGCAAAGAAGCCGCTGGCCGGAGCGGTAGGTTCGCCAGGCGTGTCCGGTAAGGTTTCCTCTGACCACCATTTCGATCGGAATGGGCTGGCAGGTGAGTCCGATAGATACCTGCGGAGCGGGTGATTCCAACAACCAGTTTGGACAGATGTCGCGGGTGGCCTCCAGCATGCAAGAGGCTATCTGATTGAGAACCTGACCTTTAAACGGAATAGGACGGGGTAGGATCACATCAAAGGCAGAGATCCGGTCACTTGCAAACATGACCAGTAGCCGGTCGGCAATGGTGTAAACATCCCTGACTTTTCCGCGGTAAAACTGGGTTTGTCCGGGTAGCTGAAATGGGCTCATGAAAGTCGAAGGTATAAACCCCGTAAAATGCCCCCAATCGATTGGGGATCAAGATTTCAACATATTCTCCTAAGGGCCTAAAATAAAATTTCCCCATTCCCCCCACAATACCTAATTTTCACCCAAATTTCAAAAACCAAAACTCCCGTTTTATGAGAATGAGCTACCGTTATTTAGCTTCATTGGTGTTGACGGTATTTTTTTCTGTTCTGGCTAATGCTCAGGCAGTTACCGTTACCGGAACCGTTCGCCAAAGTTCCACCAAGGAAGTTGTTCCGGCTGTTTCTGTGTCCGTGAAAGGAACCAGTCAGGGTACATACACCAATTCCGATGGGGTCTTTAGCCTAAAAGTGGCCAAATTGCCCGTCACCCTGGTATTCAGTTCGATCGGTTTCGAGGATCAGGAGGTCACAGTGACCAGCGCGGCTAATCCGGTCAGCGTAGACTTTAAAGCCAATACCAAATTAGGTCAGGAGGTTGTAGTGGCTGCCACTCGTACGGCCACTCGTATTTTGGAGTCGCCTGTAACCGTAGAACGTCTCAGTAATACGGCGTTGCGCGCGGTTGCCGCCCCCAACTACTACGAGGCACTCGGTAACCTCAAAGGGGTGGATGTACATACCGCCAGTTTGACCTTCCGTACGATCACTACCCGCGGTTTTGTAAGCAGCGGTAATACTCGTTTGAATCAGTTGATCGATGGAATGGATAACCAGGCGCCCGGTTTGAACTTTTCAGTGGGTAGCGTGGCTGGTCCGGTTGATTTGGATGTAGACAATGTGGAGGTCCTCTCTGGCGCCTCTTCCGCCTTGTATGGTTCAGGTGGTATGAACGGTACCGTGCTGGTGAATACCAAGAACCCGTTCAAGTTCCAAGGGCTGAGCTACAACATCAAACAAGGGTTGATGCATGCCGACGGTCGTCAGCGTTCCGCTGCTCCTTTCTACGATTGGGCCATTCGTTACGCGAAAGTCTATAAGAACAAATTGGGTATCAAACTGGCAGCTCAGCTGGTACGCGGCTCCGATTGGGAAGCGGAAGACTACCGAAACAAGCGTCAGATCGGTATTCTTAGCACAATTACCGACGGAAATCGTATCACCGATCCGAATTACAATGGGATCAACGTTTACGGTGATGAAACGTCTGCCGATATGAATGCCTTTTCCTACTACGTGCAAGAGCAAACCCGTCGTGGTCTTTTGGCCGCCTCCGGTGGCTTGTTCGACGTGGTGAATGCCGCAAACGGTTATTTCACCCTGATCGGAAATCCCATGTATCCGACCAACGCCCAGATCGGTGCTTTCATCGGAAACCTTGCTTTCCTGGGTGCCGCCGGACAAACAGCGGTTCAAAACATGATGCCCTTCTACATTGGTTTGCGTAACAACTACTTTAATCGTGCCAGTGTTTCCCGTACCGGATACAACGAGCAGGATCTGGTAGACTATGGTACGATCAACGTAAAACTTACTGCGGGTGCACACTACAAATTGAATGATAAGCTTGAATTGTCCTTCAATACCTACTTCGGAACCGGTACTACGGTTTATACCGGTGCCGATCGGTATTCTCTGAAGAATTTGAAAATGGCCCAGCATAAGTTGGAACTGCGTCATAAGAACTGGTATGTACGTGGTTATACTTCACAGGAAAATGCCGGTAACTCCTATAATTCAAGCGCACTGGGGGCATTCCTAAATGAAGCCCACAAACCGAGCGGAACCTGGTTCCCTCAATACATCGGAACCTTCTCCGAGGGCCGCCGCTTGAACGGACCGGTTGCCAGCGATTTCGTGTTGCATCAGGCGGCTCGTTCCGCTGCTGATGCCGGACGTTTTATCCCGGGCACGGCAGCATTCAACAATGTAGCCAATACGATCAAGAACACCCCGATCCGCAAAGGCGGTGCGTTGTTCCTGGACAAATCTGACCTGTATGCATCAGACGGACAGTTCAACCTCTCTGATATCTTCCGTTTCTCCAATGCCGTGGAAGTGATCACCGGTGCCAGTTGGAAACAATGGGTAATGAATTCTCAGGGAACCATTTTTGCCGATACCATCCAACGTATCCGTGTAAATGAATATGGCGGCTATATTCAACTCAAGAAGAAGCTCTTCAACGACGGGCTGACACTTACAGCCTCCGGTCGTTATGATAAACAAACCAACTTCAAAGGCAAATTCACCCCCCGCGTTTCTGCTGTAGTGAAGATCGCACCGGAAAATTTCTTGCGTGCCTCTTACCAAACCGCTTATCGCTTCCCGACCAACCAAAACCAATACATCAGTTTGGTTACCGGTTCCGGGTCGCTGATCGGTTGTTTGCCTTCTTTCCAGGATTACTACCAGCTTAATTCCACTCGTCCCGGTTATACCGCGGCCAGTGTGCTGGCTTATCGTGCCGGAACGATCGCCGACTCCAGCCGCTTAGTTCGTGCAGGCTATAGCGTAGTGAAACCGGAAACGGTTAAATCTTACGAGTTGGGATACAAAGGCATCCTGGGCAAGAAAATGCTCGTAGACGCTTATGTATACAGCAGTACGTATCAGGACTTCCTGGTGGGTGTAGCCGTTGCCCAATCTCGCACGGGTGCTAATTCCGATCTGTATTCTCCTTTCACTACCAGCAACGTTTCCTACACACAAAATTCTTCTGATGCCGTTCATTCGATTGGATGGGGTGTAAGCCTGCAATATCAGTGGGTCAAGAACTATGTTATTTATGGAAACGTCTTCTCGGACGAGCTCCGTGATGTTGACCCTGCGGTCGTAACCTACTTCAATGCACCCAGATACCGTTTCAATTTGGGTATCCGCAATGACAACGTTTACAAGAATTTTGGTTTCAATGTAGTGTACAAATGGCAGGATGAGAATTACTACGAAGGCACATTCATAACTGGAACCCTTCCCAGCTTTGGCTGGTTGGATGCCCAGGTGTCGTACAATCCTCCCAAAACAAAAAGTTCGTTCCGCGTCGGGGGCACTAATATCATGAACAAGTACCAGCGTACTGGTTTTGGTTCTCCAGCTGTTGGAGGCCTTTACTACGTGAGCTACGGATATAACCTTTTCTAATCTCTACTCTTGGCATGAAAAAACCCTCCCAATCGGGAGGGTTTTTTATT
>JBJTWV010000015.1:0-219860 GCA_046081925.1 Bacteroidota bacterium
GGCAAGTCAAATCAGCCCTAACTTCGTTAGAACCAACGGTAATCGAGTCTACTTGTTATTTTAGAAAATAATAATGGTTTAAAAGAATAACATATAGACCACTAAAAATCAATCAGGGCAGTCAAATCAGCCCTAACTTCGATAGACCCAACGGTAATCAAGTCTACATGTTATTTCAGAAAATAATAATGGTCTTAAAGAATAACATATAGGCGGCTAAAAATCGATCAGGGTCAAGATATTATTCATGGTATTGATTTAAGCTAACGTTTTGTGTTTAGGCGATGTTGCCTTGTGTTGTGACTGCGGCAAGGCAATATTGCTTAAACAATCATGTAAGCATACCCAACTATCCCCAAATGTTTGTTGTTTTACCACTTGAAAGGTTGGTGCTTGCATGCTTTAATTCATTAAATAATGGCTCAAGTGTGTTGTATCGATTAAGTATAAATGTCATATAATCTCTGTCGAATAAACCATCTACTAGGCCCTTTGTTTCTCCAATAAAATGTG
This sequence comes from Bacteroidota bacterium, assembly GCA_046081925.1. Lineage (GTDB taxonomy): Bacteria > Bacteroidota > Bacteroidia > Chitinophagales > Chitinophagaceae > JJ008. The sequence goes on from JBJTWV010000015.1 coordinate 514, forward strand.
ATAAAAGAGATTCTTCAATATTTTTATTTGGAACATTGTTTTTTATTTCTGTTAAATAAATTCCTGGCGCCTTATTACTTATTTTGATATTGGATATTTTATTGATTAATATTTTATTCAGAACAGAGTCGGCAAGATCATATTCCAGTGAGTTATCACCGAATGTGGTTTTTAAATAGTTGGATGGAAATACATGATGTACCTCAATGTTATTTTTTATAGATACATTGGCATTGTTTTCAATGTTCTTAAATTTTCCTTTTGACCACATGTAGTAACACAGTGCCATAAATTTTGCATTTGAATTCGAATCAATTTTTTTGAATTCATCAAAATTATATTCAATCCGAATATTACTCCAAAAGTCAACATCTGGATTAATGCCTTTTGCTAAACAGGCCATTAATTCACAATCTTTTTTTATGACAACATTAGTTGACCCATGCCTAGCGCCACCATATCTATTATCCAAGATCGAGCCGTAAAACCAGAACTTCAATTGATCCAGTTGATCTTGAGTAGCCTGACTAAACTCTTTATTGGGTATGTTTTGATAAAAGGATAATATTGGCAACAACATAGTCTTGTACGGAATGTCTGAAACTTTAAATAACCAGTTATTGTCTTCTAGCCATCCTTGTATATAATTTAGGTCTTTTATTGTATCATCCCAATAAGTGATAAAATGGCTTCCATCTAAATCATTTAAAATAGATTTTTTTGTAACCTCTCCGTTGGCCAGAAAATTTATATACCTAACAATCGTGTCCACCAGAGCCTCATTAAAATAAGAATATTGTTGAGTAGCTTCTGATATTTTCCTTGTAAGTTTAAATTGGATGTAAATTTTGGCAGTTATAATATCAGTAAAGGACAGATTAAGTCCCTGGGAGTTACTTCGTTCAAAATAAAGACAGAATTTTTCAAGTCCCATATTAAGTAATTGGACAGAAAGTAAGTTTGCCTTTTTTATAATATCGCTTCTAAAGTCTTTGTGAAGAGTAAGTGCAAAATCTATTAAAACATTCTTTTCATTATCAGGCAATTGAAAGTTTGCCAAGATGGGATCAACATAATCACTTTGAAATTTCGCTTCTCTGTAATCCATTGATGAATATAAGTCGCATACGCGTAGATAAAAAACATTATCCTTTGGTTGAACCGAATCAAATCCTTCAACATAATCGTCATACTTTACTTTTACTTGATTACATTGATAATCATAGTAATCATTACTTAATAAAGTATCGATGTCCTTGAAAATAATATAAATTATATCGACCCCTTTTAATGCACGATATATGGCTGTAGTTCTTTGCTGCCCATCAAGTAGAGTATATATATCATTTTGCTCAAAATCATCTGCGCTCATCTGTTTAGGACGAGGTTTGTGTTTTTTTGAACCACGATCTCTAAAATCAAATCCTTTGCACGCAAGATCAAACTTGGGTTTAGAAATAATTAGTGACCCAATAAACAAGTCTTGAAATATTGAGTCGAATAGTGTTTCAGTTTTTTCAATGGGCCACTTAAAATCTCGCTGAAATTCTGGAAGTACTAACTTTTTAGAATCAATCATTTTGACCAAATCTTCTATCGATCTTGTTTCTTGTGTATTGGTTTGCATTCTTTATTCGATTTTTGAGTTGCTTATAACGGTTTGCGTGTAGGCGCATACCCGGAAGGTTGCGCTTACACGCTGTTAGTGGTTGTTAATTTTCAAAGTAATCCAAATCAATTTTTTTTATGTGATAGGTTTCTATAGTTGTAGTGCCTACATTATGTTCAATCATGAGGTTTGTTAAAGTTACACCATCAATAAGTATAACTTTCGGATCAATAGATTTGACGTATTCTATTGCGGTTTTAGCAAATGAACTCGTAGTTATGAATACTCCCTTTTTTGCCCTTTGACCATGCAATGCACCAACAAATTTTTGAATCTCTGGACGTCCAATGGTTGTTTCTTCTTTCCACAATTTCGCTTGAAGATATATCACATCCAAACCCAACTTATCTTCGTTTATTATACCGTCTATTCCTTCGTCATTATTTCTCTTTATTGATTCGCCAGCCATATTTCTCGAACCACCGTAACCCATTTTGACCATTAAATCAATTACCAAATCCTCGAAGAATTGCCATGAATTGGATTTAATCTTATCAAGAAGCTCCATAGCCAATTCATTTTTGATATATGTATAATTCTCTTCTAGTTTTTCAAATGGGGTTTTGATTTCATTATTTGAAAAATCAGCTTCATTAGACTGGATTGAATTATCTGAATCAGATTTAGATGAACCTTGACTGAATTCTCTAAATTCAGGGAATATCTTTAAATCTTTTATTGTAAAGTCATTGGTGAATTTGCTTAAAAATTCGATACCCCTTTCTGTTATCCGCAGATGAGATCGTCTAGTGCTTTCAATAATCTTTGCCTTATTAAAATAACTTTTTGTCCAGTAAATTCTGTTGTCAAATTTGGTTTGCACTCCACTCGGGACTCGTTCTGATTTGTCCTGATCAGTTAATGAAAAATGATTTGTAAGTAACTCTCTTATTTCATCAAGGCTATGTTCCTTTCTATCAGCAATATATTTTAATACGGGGAAGAAGAATTTTTGAAAATCTGGTACTGGCATATTGTTTAATTTTTAATAACCACTAACTTACTTATAGGCCCTACTTTCCCCTCCCTACACAACGAATTCCGGCGTATAGGTCTGCTTTTGTCTCCCTTCCTAAGTTATCATAAATCGTAGAATGGGCGGCGAATTTGTTGCAGATTTTGCTTGCTGACATGCTTATACATTTCCTTCTCCCGGCTGCTATTTCCTACCCCACCACCGGAAAATAGATTCTCCCCCAATCTTCCTCTCCATTCACCATCATCAACTCGATCATCACGGGCAAAAGGGCCGATAGCAGATTTCCCCCATCCCGCACCTGAGCACGATTCACCTGACTCTTGTAGGTGGCACCACCATGGATCAGTTGATTCCGGAGCACATAGAGCCGGTCAAGTACAATTCGCAGCAGATATGCCACATTCTTTTTGGAAAGGGCATTGTTGGCATCGGCGATTGAGCGCTCGAAGCCGGGTTCCCAGTTGCGCAACTCGCCCCGCTGGTGGTCCCAAAACGGACCATACACATATTTATTCTCGATCAGCAGCCGGACCGGACCGGTGAATTTATTCCACAGAATATTATACAACCTCGATTCCCCGTCACAGGCCAGCAGCCGGTCCACAAAATCCCCGAACCGCTCCCGCTCTTGCATCTGCTCGAACCGCGCCTCGTCCATCGCATACAAACTGTTCACCGACACCCACAAACAGATCAGCCGCAGATCAGGACTCTTCTCCTGCTCCTCCGCCGCCTTCAACCAACTAATGGCCCGGTGCAAGCGAATGGCATGCGATTCGGGGAGTTGGCCCTGCAGGGATTTAAGTTTTCGCTTTAAAGTGGTGGCGTTCATGCGCAGTAAGGATGCATAATAAATTTCTGCATTTGTGGGCAGTACACAAAATGGAAATCCTACTTTTAGTTATATGATAACCCCCTTCGTCCTATCCTCAGAAATTCATATCATCAGCCTACGTGCCAAGGAGTATTTCCGTCAACTGAAATTGATCAACCTCCAATTAACGGAGGGCGAATTAGCTGCCGGTTCCACCGCTTCTATTGAATTTACTCTTTTGGGAGATGAAGTAAAATTCACTTGCTATTCCAACGGTATACCCGGCTCCGATCGGTTCAACTGCTTCGATCTGCTGGAGGCGGCCAAACAGGCAATGGGGGCTCAGAATCAATTATTTGAACGAGTAGAGATACGGGCAGTTGACGAGCATTATGTGGGCGCCTACCGAATTGAGGGGGAGTTAGAGATTGACAATGATTCAGATGAAAAATAATACACCAGCGGAAGAATTCCCTTTATCAAATTAGGTTATTTTATCAATAAGAGCAGCAATCAGTGCATTGAAAAATCACACTTCCATAGCTTATTTATTTCTGCAAAGTGATTATGTGGTTTTCATAAAGCGGAGGGATATGACAGATTAAATGTGAAAGCATGTGCTTGGTATAGCATAATTGGTCGAAATAACGTTAGCCTTACTAAATGCCCAGAATGTTACGGACTTCTGAATAGTGCTTACAATACGCGCGTAATCAATGTCGTCCGCTAATCTCGTCTTGGCAGCGTCTATTCCGTGAATTATTGAGCTATGTTGTGTCCTGTAGCCATAAATCTCAAGATACTTTTGAATATAAGTCAAGCGCATTGGTCGTTAGATCTCTTCTTGCATGTCAACCGACAAGACCAGGGATAATTTTTCATTGAACTCCAGCTGCTGCGGACCATTATTCAAACACATGAGTCGATAGCCCGCCACTTCAAAAACCTCCGCCATTGGGTTCGACGAGATCGCCCGGAAATCGGCAAACACTCCTTCATAATACGCCGCCATGGCTTTTGCGTCCTGCCCCCACAAACAGATGGAAAATTTAGTCGCCATATAAATCAGTTTTGAAAGGACTAAAACTACCAATTAAACTTTTCAAAAAACAGATGGCAGATATATTTCAATAAGCAGGGTAGATACTATTTTTTCCCATATCACTTTACTTACAATAAGACTTGATCAATTCCCCGGCCTTTACATCGCCCAGTTCCATTGCCTTTCGCCAGTCCGAACAACTCCCTTTTCGATCTTTCAGCATATACTTGCTAACTCCTCGGTTATAATAGGCGTCGGCATTATCGGCCGATAGCGATATGACTTTTGTATAATCCGCGATCGAGCCGGCATAATCTTGCAATTCGCTTTTCGCAAATGCCCGATTAAAGTAAGAGTCAACATCCTTCGGGTCAAGGGAAATAGCCACGGTATAATCCCCGATGGCACCCGAATGATCGGCAAGATTCTCTTTGGCGACCCCCCGGTTATAGTATGCATCCGCATAATTCGGATCGATCGCGATCGCTCTTGAATAATCCTCGATGGCACCTATGTAATCCTCTTTGATGCGCTTAATGACGCCTCGGTTGTTATAGGCCGATGCATATTCCGGATCGATTCCGATCGCCTTGGTATAGTCCGCCACCGCCCCTGCAAAATCCTCTAATTGTCGCTTGGCGATCCCGCGATTGAAATACGCCTCCTTGTAGTTTGGATCGATCGAAATGGCTTTCGTATAATCTGCGATGGCACCGGCATGATCTCCCTGATCTCCTTTTAAAATACCTCGGTTATAGTACGCATCCGCAAAATCCGGATTGAGCGAGATGGCTTTTGCATAATCCGCGATCTCCCCAACAGGATCTTTCAGATCGCCCTTGGCTATACCCCTGTTATAATACGCATCCGGATCGGTCGGATCGATCGCGATCGCCTTGGTATAGTCAGCGATCGCACCCGTAAAGTCGTTTATCCGCGATTTGGCAAGTCCCCGATTGAAATAGGCATCCGAATAATCGGGTGACAAGGCAACGGCTTTGGTATAGTCCGCGATAGCCCCCACAAAATCTTTCAGTTTCGTCTTAGCGATTCCCCGGTTATAGTAAGCATCCACGTAATCAGGCTTGATCGTCAAAGCCTTTGTGTAATCGGCGATCTCCCCCGAATAGTCGGCCAGTTCTCCCTTGACAACGCCTCGACTGAAATACGTGTCCGGATCTGCGGGGTTGATGGCAATAGCCTTTGTATAATCAGCGATCGCGCCTTTGAGATCCTGTAATTCCACACGTACAATGCCCCGGTTATAGTAGGCATCCGCATCATTCGGGTCAATAGACAGTCCTTTCGTGTAGTCATCATGCGCGCCGCGATGATCTTTTAGACGGGCCTTCGAAATACCACGATTGATATAGGCACTTGCATCGCCCGGATTCAGCGAGATAGCGGTGGTATAATCTTCGATCGCGCCGGCATCATCGGCCAAATTGCTTTTGGCATTGCCTCGATTGTAGTAAGTACTCGCATCCGATGTATCGATCGACAGCGCTTTGGTATAATCCGTCAGCGCACTGGCATAATCCGAAACCTTCATGCGGGCAGTGCCCCTATTCGAATACGCATCCGGATGCACCGCATCAATAGAAATGGCAGACGTATAATCGGCGATCGCTCCCGTATAATCTTTCAGATAATATTTCGCAAACCCCCGATTATTGAAAGCATCGGCCAAGAACGGATCTTGCTTGATGGCTTTTGTATAATCCACAATGGCCGCGGCATAGTCCTTCGACTTGAATTTTTTATTGCCCTGCTCCAGCAAATTGACTGCCGACTGAGCCATCGTCAATAAACAGCATACCAGTCCAACAAAAAGGAAAAAATATTTTTTCATTATATGAATGTATAGATTATCAGATCATATCAGACAAACCAACTGGTTTATTTCAGCAAAGATCACGAAAACCGATCACTGCCTGGGAGTTGTTCCGGGTCGAGCCACCTGCCGCTGCTTCATATAGATCCGATAAACCTGTCCCGACTCCTGATCCGTCAGCGGAGCAAACCCCACCATCAGATCCCCCCGCTGAAAACTACGCTCGGCGGGATAATTTTTTTGAACGACCGAAACTTCGGTAAACTCATTCGAAAGAAGCCAGGCTTCCCAAGTCCGGTAAACAAATTCATACGAGGTCTGGTAGATCAAAACGGAGTTGGCATTCGTCAAACCCAACGAAAGCTGGAACCAATCATCCTACTTCACTCCCTTGTGCTTTCGATAAAGGGCTTGGCAAACCTTATCCATCGCCTTGAATTTTTTCTCGTCAAAATTGGCGGCACGGGCCTGCTCCATTAATGACATCACGGACTGGTACAGTTCCTCTTGTTTCTGACGAGGGATACGCTCAATGAATTCGATCTTATTACTGCCCTTTGCGGACACAGAGACGATCACTTCTTTCGTGTTGATATCGATGGCAAATAAATAAGTACTCATGTTGGTTGGATTAAAATGGGTCGTCAGTCATGCAAATAACATCGTCCGCTGGGATTTGTAGTCCGATTTCGGCAGCGTGCCCCCTTTTTCGTGGTGCCGGTGCATTGCTGCGCCGTTCCCGACCGGGAACTACCGGAAGATGAAACACCACTTTTGCCATCACAGCAATTGATCCCCACCTTATGGTTGTGGATCTTGCAGACACAACTATTCGACTTACTTCGGTTGCATTTCAGACAAAGCAATTGAATATTCGACGGAACGCTACTCCCGCCACACGAAAAAGGAATGATATGATCATACTCCAGGCTCGCTGAACTGCCACAACATCGGCAGGCACCACCATCGCGCGCAAAGACGAGCTGTTTGGTGGTAGCGGAGATATATCGGCTTTGTGTAAAGCAACAGAAGCTCAGAAGTGAAAGTGCGAGAAGTAAGAGCGATTTTTTCATTGCGATGAATATCTGGTAAATTTCAGTGATCTGAATCAAGAAACAAAATGGAAAATAAACACGCTCAACGCCTCCGGAACAAAAGGCTTTTTTACAAACGAACCTAACCCTCTAGCCCATGGTTAAAGAATAGGAGTTATTTTAGATGATACAATCGATACAAGATGGAAAACCTGCACTACCTGAATAGCGCCCAAAAAACATTCGAATACTACAAAGAGCTGGGCGATAAGTGCTTCGAACAACTTCGCGAAGAACAGTTTTTCCAAAAACCGACTGTCGAAAGCAATAGTGTGGCAACCATCGTAAAGCATCTATGGGGGAATATGCTTTCCCGCTGGACGGATTTTCTGACCACCGACGGAGAAAAAGAATGGAGAATGCGGGACAAAGAATTCGAAAACGACCTGACATCAAAAAAAGAGGTCTTGGAAAAATGGGAAGCGGGGTGGTCATGCCTGTTTATGGCACTGGGCTCAATGACCGAAACCGACCTTTCAAAAACAGTTCTCATCAGAAGTCAGTCCCTTACGGTCATTGAAGCGATAAATCGGCAATTGGCGCACTACGCGTACCACGTTGGACAGATCGTATATATTGGAAAAATGATGCTCGATCGAGAATGGACTTCGCTATCCATCCCAAAAGGTGCTTCAAGAACATACAAACCGGAAAACAAATAGAGTGATCATGCTTGGGCGTCTATTATTTTTCGACTGCTTCGGTCATCCATTCGATGCCGTATCGATCCCGGAACATGGCGAAGTAGGTGTCCCAGGGACTGTCACCGATCGGTAAGGCGTTCTGCATGATCTTTTTGGCTTCTTTTTCAGGAAATACAATCCCGGTATTCGACAGGTCGCTAAATCGAAACAACTTTGTGAATTCGCCGCCGAATACAGACCGATAAAAATGGACCACTTCCTCGGCATTACCATTGAAGTGGATGTAGGGACTGATCGAAAACATAATTTGAAATTATATCGGCAAGTAATAACCATTCTTGATCCGGACTGAAAAATCAAAACTCGATATCTGCGTTATCACATATCCGTTAAGCTCAAAAAGTTATCGATCAGGTATTTATCGCCTTTTTTTATGATCTTGATGACGCGTGCGCTCTTATCACAAAATCAATTTCCATTGAACATCAAATGAGGGTACTGAGAAATTAATTCCGCTCAATCCACAAATGGATGCGCGAAATAACCAATGAATTTGGCTGATCCTCCTTTTACATAAAAGAAGGCCGTCATGTATTCCATGGGGTTTTGTCCCTCGTTCGTAACCGCATAGATATTTTGGGTAGAGCCAAATCGTTCCACTACAGCATTGGTAAAGATCTCTTTTTCATTGGCAGTCATCGACCCATCGGCAAAGGAGGTGATTCGTGTAGTAGGGAAGCGGGTGGCCAAATTAAAAAGCTTACGCATAGATGGCCAATACTGCGCGTTATAATGATACGCGATCGCATCTACCCAATCCTTCGAAAGCAATTCTTCTGTATCGCTGATATCCCGAACCCAGATCGGCCAGAGGGTATGTTTGCCGTCCATATCGAATGTGGTCACCTCCCCTTTTTTGGCAACAGGTCCGTATTTAGCGAATAAAAGCGACCAGGTCGTCTTCACCAATTGCTGTGGCGGGATCTGGGCGGATGCTTTCGTAAGCATCAAATGAAAACAAAGCAGAAAAACGAAGTATTTTTTCATATCCCCAGTTTTATGATATTACCAGAAGCCTGATTACCATCAAATACAAGATAAATAAAATTATCAATGATTCAATAGCACGAAATGTCGGTCACTTTGCCGCATCCATATATATAAACTGTGATACCAATTTCCATGCCCCGTTAACCTTTTCCAATATGCGTACCTCATGTGAATAGGAGATCTTGCCGTCCTTACCGGTAGATCTCTCATCGTGGCTGACCCAGGCCTGATCGCCGTGAATACTGAATTGATAGTTTGAGTTCTCAGAAGTCCCTCCATTTCCCATTCGGTCTTTGGGGGCATACACCACATCGCCCACCGGAACGTCGATGAATTTTCCATCGAGCGTCGATACCCAAATTTTACTGTACGGTCGCAGCTGCCAGCATTGCGCATGGGCTTTCGAGTTTCCCGCTCGCCAGGTGGCCGACTCGCGTTCGAGCAATTCCTAAATCGCCAGTGTGTCGTTGCTGGCTTGAGCCATCGCAGCTTGGGCAAAGAGGGTTGAGATCACGAGCGCCAGTAGAGTAAAAATGCTTGAATGTTTCAGAAATGCGAGGAGTTTACAGGGGAACGTAAGCCCCGTCATTAAATATCCGAAAAGAGAGACAGCATTCAAAATCCCCCTTTTGGTGGTATAGATCAGATTGAAAATCAAAACGAACATTGCCTACCAAGATGTGTATAGTAATATATTTATTACCATTACGTGAAATCCAGTGAATTGATTCGATTGCTGAGACAGGCTGGGTGGGTGTTGATTCGTCAGCTGGGCAGTCAGCTGATCTTAACAAATCCGGTTCGGAAAGGGCAGATTGTTTGTCCCAATCACGGCAGCCGGGAGGTGGGCAAGGGGCTGGAAAAGAAAATTAAGCGAGATGCGGGAATAAAGTAAGGACTTATGAAAATTCAAATGACAGTAGAAAAGACCAGAACGGGTTACTCGGCATTCGCGGAAGACCTGCCCGTCTATACCACAGGCAAAACACTGGTCGACCTCAAAAAACAAATGTTGGAGGCGCTGAATCTATATTTTGAAGATTCGAAATATCAAATACATGAAAAAGATCTGAAGGTGGTGTTGGACCTGTCTCAGTTTTTTGAATTTTACAAAGTCATCAATGCAAAGACGCTATCGGAACGGATCGGAATGAATCAAAGTTTGCTGGCGCAGTACATTAAAGGACATAAGAGGCCATCCACAAAACAATCCCAACGCATCCTGAAAGGGATTCAACAAGTAGGCCAGGAACTGGCGGCCATTCGATTTTTATTATAGCTTCTGGAATCACCACGATCGAATCACGTATATTTGAAGAGCAAAAAAGCGGATCGAGACCGCTTTTTTAACCGGGCTGGGTTGTCGGAACAGACAACCTTTGCCGAATGAAGCGTACGTTTGTCTACTGGGAAGACGATTTTGAAATGTTTGTCTTTGAGATTGAGCCAGATGTAAGAGAAAAGATCTTTTGGATACTGGGGATCATAGAGACGAGTCCGATGATACCGGGAAAGTTCTTTAAACAGATAGTCGGTGTTAAAGGACTTTATGAGATCAGAATTGAATGGGAAAGCAATGCTTTTCGGATATTTTGTTTTTTTTGAACCCAACAACATCATTGTACTATGTAATGGTTTTGCCAAAAAGACACAAAAAACCCCTTCTAAAGAACTGAGAAAAGCCATTAAAATCATGAAAGCCTATTATGATGAAAAAGAAAAATAAAATAAATACACTTCAATCGTTGGTCGATAAGACATACGGGGTGCGCGGAACTATCAAACGCGAGCAATATGAAAGAGGCTTCGAGGCCTTCAAAGTTGGCTTTTTGCTGGAGCAGGCCCGTACGCGCTGCGGACTGACCCAGGAGGAGCTGCCCCAACGATGCGGAACCAACAAGTCCTACATCTCCCGCATCGAGAACGACGCCTCCGACATCAAGCTCTCCACCCTCATCAAGATCGTGACCACCGGACTCGGCGGTCGACTGAAACTTGTCCTACCCAAATAAATGAATCATGCAATCCAAAAGTAAAACCGTAACTGAGTATCTAAAAGAATTGCCGGCCGACCGACAAGAAGCCATCGAAAAACTTCGAGCGGTCATCAAAAAGAAACTACCCAAAGGCTTCGTGGAAGAAATGAATTATGGCATGATCGGATACGTGGTGCCGCATACGCTCTATCCGAAAGGATATCACTGCAAGCCCATCGATCCCCTGCCCTTCATGAACATCGCTTCCCAAAAGAATTTCATTGCGGTTTACCACTTGGGCCTATATGCCGATCCGGCATTGATGAAGTGGTTCACCGCCGAGTATCCCAAACACGCCACCGCCAAGCTTGACATGGGAAAGAGTTGTATCCGTTTCAAGAAACCGGAACAGATCCCGATGAAGTTACTCGGAGAATTGGCATCGAAAATGACGCCCAAACAATGGATCGAGCTTTATGAAAAAGCGTTTCGGAAATAACAGGTAGCAGAACGGTACGATATCAATTTGATTTGCCCACCACCTTCCAGCTGTAATTTCCACCTTCATTGACGATGCCCCAATAATCAGAGGCACCACTGGCACGGTCGCCGTTCACATCGAGCATCACCGGACCGGAAGCGCCAAAATATCGATTGGCTTGTTCGCTGAAACGAGCTTTGAGTGCACTGAAGTCACTGGCCGTGATCGGGAAATCAGCTACGGTCGTTGCCAATACCCAGACCGCGTCGTACACGGAGATCGCGTACGCATCCGGATCGAGTCCGGTTTTTGTTCGCACCGCTGTAACCAACCCGCTCAGCTTTGGATGCGCCTGCGCAGGCAATCCGAAATTGGGAGCAAAGAATGAAACGGCTGCTGCAAATCGTTTGGCATCCGCATCCGCCAGCAAGGCTGCACTCAATACCACACCGTTCCCACCAAACCAATTGACACTGCTTAGGATCGGATCGTTATACGACTGACGAAATAAGATCGCACATTCATCAAAGGAAGCCAGATAAACACCCACGCCGGCAGCGCCATAGGTGGCAACCTGTTGTTGGATCTTGGCACGCAAAGTCGATAACACGGAACTAAAATCCGTCTGCGAGGTCGAATAGGGAGACAGTGCATCGGTTTGTCCGCCCAAGGCAGCAAAACTTCGGTTCACACTCGATTGCAATCCCAGATTACCCGCATCGTTTCGAGCCAGGGTGATCATCATTCGCTTACCGGATTGATAGGCGGTACGACTGATGGCGGAACCTTCCGGACCATCGCCCGGGCAAAAACGAAAAACAGCATCACTCGGAAGGGCCAAACTGGAAGCGGTACTGCCCTGACTGATCAGCAAGGTATTGTTGTTGTTCGCCATTTCACGAAGAGCACCCACCTCGGCGCTGGATTGCGGACCGATGATGAATTTCGACTTCAGCGTATTGATCGCTGTTTGAAAATAGGTTTTTGCCAACGCGGTATCAAGCTTGGTATCGTAAACCGTTGCCGAAAAACGGATCGAAGATCGGCGCTCCGCCAGGTATGTATTTACGTCCTTGACAGCAATGTTCAGCACTTCCTGTGAGGTTAATCCAAGGGAAGACCAGTTACCGGTGAGTGAAAAAAGTCCGGCTACCGGATAAGTGGTCAGCGCACCGGAATTATTGCCGTTGTCTTTATTACATCCGGCGAAAAGGATAAGAGAAAAAAAGAGTAAGAATAATAAGCGACGCGTCATGATTGATTTTTATAAATGAAAACGAGCGTTAACACGAAGAGTGGGTCATAAAAAATAACTGATTAGCGCATGTCAAGTCGTATCCCTTCGATCTGTCGCTGATGACGTTCCATGTGATAACGAAGGAATTCCAATCGCTGATAGACATTCAATGGCCCAGACAGCGGATGAGGATAAATGATCATGGCTGAACGATATGCTCGGCCTCACCCACAATGGACCAAGACTCCTCATTGGGTGTAAAATGAGCTTGCTCGGCCGTCAACCCCCGACAAGACCGAATAAAATTGTCTCTGGCAAGTTCTACCTGTTCGTGGTATGTGGTTATGTCCATAAGATGAATGTAGACAATAAAACAGGTGAAGAACCCAATTCAGGCATATAAATAGGTTACTTCACGCAGGTAACCTGTTTTTTTGGAGGCACTTTTTCTAATAACTGTAAATTGAATCGGACGATCCATCTCCGCCACCTCATATGAGTATAAAGAAGCACATTCTTCGGGCCGCCTTACTATTTCTTGTTGCCCTAAATTCCCACGCACAAACGGAAGACACGCTCTTATCAGCCCCCCTATCTCCTTTCCTAAAAGATTTTCTTTCATATAATTACACGTTACCTCCACTCACAGGCGGGCCCCAAAGCATTCTACAGACCACCTACCCGTATAGCCAGGGAAGGGGGCAGGTCGTGTTTAAAAAAGGCGGTGTCCTTTACGTCTTTTTGGAGGGGACCGGAAAATTATATAACTTTTCCCCAACCACATCGCACTATTTTAATAGCCAAGAATGGAGGCCAGTAACCATCTCAAAAACGGGGCGAATCCGAAAAGCCATACGAGTAGGCAAACAAAACAAATATCAAAACATGAAAAATGTTCTGCTTCTGTTGACGGCTACTATTCTGCTAAGCTGCGGAAATGGTAAGTCTGGCACATCCGGCAATGCGAAAAGTGAAAAGAAATCAGAGGAGAAGGCACCTGAAGATAACCTGCCGCTTGCCGGAAAAATCAAAGATATCAACCGAGGTAAAAATAAATTGGAAGTTCTTGTAATGGTTGAATGCTTGGTAGATGAGAAAACGAAGCCAAATTTATTGATGACCAAACTCCTGGATGAAGATGGCTTGGGATGTACCCCTGAATTCATGGATAGTCGCGACCCTATGTTCCCAACAACCGAACTATATAAAGGAGATAAAGCATCCGGCTGGTTAACTTTTAAATACCCAAATTCCAATTTCGTACCGAAGAAAATTGTTTTTTCCAAGGTGTTGGGTGGAAAGCTGTGTGAAATTCCCATCACTGAGTGATCCTTACTTCGGGAAATGGCATTCAATGAGGGCTAGTAGCCCTCATTTTTTTATCTCAATATCTTCTTCCCCTTCGCCAGTTCATCCACCAGCTTATCAAGGTAGCGCACTTTCTGCGTGAGCGGGTGTTCGATCTCCTCCACCCGGTAGCCACAAATAACCCCGGTAATTCGATTTGCATTTGGGTGCAGCGTAGCCTGCTGAAATAAGGTTTCAAACGTCCATGCTTCATGCAGCGCTTGATTCAATTTCGATTCCGGAAATCCGGTCAGCCAACAGATAACCTGATCCAACTCCGCTTTGGTTCGTCCCTTCTTTTCTACTTTGGTCAAATAGAGTGGGTAGACGGACGAAAACTTCATGTTGGCAATGCGGGCCTGTTGCGAAGAAGCATTTACCATGGGACTAAGATAGCAAATCGGTATTTCCATATACATTCGTACTCAGAACGACTCCGTTTACATGCGAATAGGGCTCCTGCTTCTGCTGCTTATACCGACTACACTCATTGCACAAGATCATCTGCGATTCAAAACCGGCATCCTGTCGCTGAAAAAAAGCAACGACGAGCAGCGCGTGGCCCTCACCACCACCGACTCCATCTATATATATCAGTCGGATCGCTTTGCCCTGATCAAAAAATGGAAACACCAACTAACCTATCCCAGCATACTTGGATTTCATCCTACCAATGATGACCTGTTGCTACTGCAACAAAATAATGTTGCACCACCCTCCTTCTCCGGCATATCAGACTTCAATCGCCTGAATCAATATCGGCGGTATGATAAAACCTGGCAGGAAAATCCCACCGATAGTATACATCTGTTCAGTATAACACAAGGAAAAATCATTCAATCGGCGCCCGGTAATTTCTATGTTCAATACGGAAAAGAAGCAAACGAAATGGCCGGCATCCTGAACCGTGTTTACCGAAACGGAGGCTTTGCCGATTCCTCCGAGATCTTTACACAACGAGGCACGATTAATAAGAGTAGCACTTGGCCAAAAGCTTGCCGAAGATTGCTACTCGACAACAACACAAGATATCTGGCAGCCAGCTGGTTCGATATAAATAAAAAAGGTGGGACATCGTACACATTCAGTATCCATGACTTTCTTACCCATCGCCCCATCATCGAACTGAAGGGAATGACGGAACTGCCGGCAGACTTCTGTTTTTCACATACCGGCAATCAACTGGCCATCAGCGGTGCGTTCGATCAAGAAAATAATTCAACGATCCGCATATACGATCCCTCGAGCGCTCAGTTACTGATAGAGATCCCCGAGGGTGGTAGTCAATTACAATTTTCAGCCGACGAAAAAAGTCTCGAATTCCTGGACACGCATGGCATATGGGTGAAATGGGATCTAGAGTCCAACATAAAAAGCCATACCATCTGGTCTAATCTCACCGATCTTTTTGCCTTTGAAAATGTCATTCCCCTCCAGGAGGAGATCCTGTTCACGGGGACAGCCTGGTCTGGCGTACCCATGACATCAATCGCATTCAATCAACTCGAACGGGCCGGCCGAAAAGACCTGGAACTCTTCAGCACACTCGATCAGCCCACCAACCGGGCCCTAACCGATACCTCCAGATTCAACTTGATACTGAACGATTTCAACTCGAACACCTCACACCCTACCATTCATTTCAATATTGATCACACACTGCTGACCGTTGTGTCGGAAAATCAATTGCAGGTCTGGAACGCTGTACTCCGTAAAAAATTATTTCAGCGACAATTCACCGCGCCTATCAAAGCCTTTCCGGACCGATCGGGCCAATCAATCCTTGTACTGGAAGCCCGCGGCAAAATGACTTTTTCCGAATATCGTCTGCACCGCATTCAGCTAAAAGATAATAGTCTGTTCACCAGCGGCGTGCTGAGCAATACCGATACATCACTCAATG
Source organism: Bacteroidota bacterium (assembly GCA_046081925.1). Lineage (GTDB taxonomy): Bacteria > Bacteroidota > Bacteroidia > Chitinophagales > Chitinophagaceae > JJ008. The sequence continues at coordinate 16,584 of JBJTWV010000015.1, forward strand.
GCACCTCGCCTTTTTGTAACTGCCTGCCCGATCCGTCGCAAGACGATACATGGAGCTGCATCGACGGATACGCAACCCTCTGGCAGGTCAAAGGAAAAGATCTCAAACAATCCATTCGCGCAAAAATCCCTTCGCACAAACTTCTTCAACAAAGCATGAATGCCGACGGCACCACCTGGCTTACTGTAAAAGATGAAAAGGAGAACAATGCCATTTGGAAAGTAACCGCCGGTATCAATGAACCAATATTTATACGGTCTGTCAATGACGAGCGGCTGACCGCCAGCGCTACCGGATACTGGCTATGGAAAAGTGGAAAAGACAGCACGATACAATATTGGAATAATGATCAGCTTGTACGCATCGATACTGTGAAGGGACCGATCAGTGATGTACAAGCTTTTCCGAAAAAAGATCAGGTGTTGGTTCAGTTGGAAAAAGGTAGTTATTCCGCCTGGCAGATCCTGTCGCCCACCCAAAAACAGTTGGCTCAATACAGCAAATGGATCGGAGCGCGCCTTTACCCGCTGAGAGAGGAAACCGTGCTGGTAGAGAATAATAATTTATCCTCCGTAAAAAATGATGCAGCAGCGATCATCGAATGGTCGGTGCCTTCACCGGGAATCCTCTCTTCCACCAATTTCGCTGTATCTGAAAAAGGACGGTATGTCTTATTAGATAACAGCATTATTGATCTCAAAGAGATCACGCAGATCAATATTGACAAGTACAATCCGGCCGAGTTGTTGCAAGATTCCGGAAAGCTGCGTTGGGTAGAACTGATCGAAGATCGAAATCTACTAAGCGGGAAAAGTCGATATAATTTGATCCGACTGGAAAACAATGGCCTCGATACGGTTTGGGGAAAGACATGGCATGCTCCGGAAATGAATGGAAAAACCTACTTCACAGAAACGCTAGCCACTTCCAATGATCGCCGATGGGTCGTTGCGTCCTGGAAACCGATCTCATCAGATGCGACACCGCCACCACCCATCGTTTGGAACACGCAAACCATGGAATCATTCGCCATCAAAGCAGAAAAGGGTGATTATGCAGCTGTCTTTTCGGAGGATGGACGTTCCCTGATCGTGAGTTCATATATCATTACGGATGGATTCAATCAAAAAGAACGGATCAGCCACTATAACCTTTCGCCATTCAAAAAAATAAAAGAGATCAATCGGGTCGTTCCCATCGGTACCCTGTCGCCCGACAACAAAGATCAATACCGAATTGAATCCAGGAACATTGTTTGGCATCGATCCACTAGCGATTCCATTCAAAAGAAAAAAGAATTTTACAGCCGTGATTATCTCGAGCGAGTGGTGTATCATGCCGACTCGGGTCTCCTATTAGCAGGTACCAAACAAGGCGCAATTCATATCTGGCAGCGTGACGGATATCGGTCACCCATCAACACACTTCCACTTCATCAGGCTGCCATTGTACGAATGGAAGTTAGGGGAGACAGATTATACACCCTGGGCGAAGACGGATCCATTGCCATCCTGAATATTCCCCAACAAAAGATACTCGTACAAATACTTACGGTTCAAAGAGAGGGGGAGATCGGCATGGCCTTGTATACGCCTGAAGGATATTATAGAGCCGATCCGGGATTATCGCCATTGGTACATTTTGTTCGAAACGATCAGACCTACTCCCTGAGTACGTTTGAATACCAGGGCAATCGCCCCGATAAAGTCTATGCTTCCATGGGGTTTTCCGACTCGACTTTTATAACGCTGCTTCATCAAAGCTGGGAAGCTCGCTTACGACGTGCGGGTATTCCTGTCACGGAACGACCTATTATTCCGGTCTATCCGGCGATCGGTTGGGATCGGACCGGATTGGAGCCGATAGTGCGGGACAGTCTTTTTGTATTGCAGACAGATCTCGTCGATCCGACAGCCTCCGCCTGCCGCTTATTCATTCGGATCAACGGGGTGCCGGTTGGAAATCGGAAAGGCGAATCGCTTTCGTTGATCAACGGACGAACAACGGTGAAACGAAACGTACCGTTGACATCCGGGAAAAATCGGATCAGTATCCGGGTGGTGAATGAAAAGGGACAGGAAAGTATTGAACAGGAATATGAATTGGTCTATTTGCCTGCCATCCAAAAAAATACACGCGTTTTCTATGCGGGCGTCGGTGTTTCCCAATACGCAGATACGAACTTCAACCTTCGGTATGCCGCCAAGGATGTAAAAGATATTTCGGAGAAGCTGGATGATTATGTTGGCGTACTGGAATCGATCTCGCTTACCAATGAACAGGCGTCCAAAGAGAATATTCTTCAATTGCATGAGTGGTTGAAGCAAGCGGGTACGGATGACATCGTGATCTTATCCTTATCGGGTCATGGCATGATAGACAGCAGCAAGGGATTTGTTTTCGCTCCGCACGATATGAACTTTGAAGATCCCCGAAAAAAAGGAGTGAGCATGGAGGAGCTGGAGTCGATCCTGGATGATATCCCCGCACAAAAAAGATTGTTATTGCTGGATGCTTGTCATAGCGGCGAGGCCTGGTCAGAACCTGTACAAACATCCCGTTTGCCAATGGGAGTAAGCGTAACCCCTCGCGGACTCATCAAAGAGAAAACAACGGATTCTTCAGCCGTGCAGAAACAAGCCTTTCTGCTAATGAAGGAATTGTTCAGCGATCTTACCCGAGGGAATGGTGCCTTTATGATCTCCGCTGCCGGAAGCACCGAGTTTGCTTTTGAAGGAAATCAGTGGAAGAACGGGGTGTTCACTCGAAGCCTGATTGAATCGCTTCGCGAATTACGGTATCGAGATAATGTGAATGGTCCGGCCAAGATCCCCGTCAGTATGTTGCGTAAAAGGATCTATGAAAAGGTCCGCACATTTACACGTGGCATGCAAAATCCGACCAGCCGACAAGAGAATGGCTGGTGGGATTGGTCGTTTTGACGGATCTATTCCGATTTTTGTGGCTCCCTCATGATTACCCGAGACCTTTCTATAGCTATTGATCATCTCCAACGCGGAGAAGTGATTGGCCTGCCCACCGAAACGGTGTATGGTCTTGCCGGTAATGCCTTTGACCCGCAAGCGATCCAAAAAATTTATACCATCAAACAACGGCCGGCTTCCAATCCGCTGATCGTGCACGTGGGCTCCATCGATCAGGTAAATCGATTTGTGATCTCCTTTCCGGCACCCCTGCGTGAGCTGGCTGAACGATTCTGGCCCGGGCCCCTTACATTACTACTGAAAAAAACTGATGACATCCCAAATATGGTTACCGCCGGATCGGACCGGGTGGCCATCCGCATTCCCGATCATCCGTTAACGTTGGCACTGTTGAATCAACTGGATTTCCCATTGGTTGCACCCAGCGCCAATCCGTATACGAAGGTCAGTCCCACCCGAGCCGAGGAAGTAGAATCCTATTTTGGTGATCAGGTACCGGTCGTATTGCAGGGAGGGGCCTGTGACAGAGGGCTGGAGTCTACCATTGTTGGCATGGAAGGGGATCGTGTGGTGGCCTATCGACTAGGTTCTCTTCCGATAGAACAACTGGAGTCCGTTGTGGGAAAAATAGAGTTGCGAAACCAGGACGGCCACAGCACACCCGCGCCCGGCATGGCCAAAAAACATTATTCCCCTCGTACGCCGCTGGTGATCACCGAGGATATTGACCGCTATATAAAGGAACACCCCGAGGAGCGGATCGGCGTATTTGTGAAAGGAACGGAGGACCCGGAGACCCTGGCGCCCTTATTTTATTCAAGACTGCAACACCTCGATAAATCCGGTTACGACGTGTTGATCGCGAAGCACTTCGCCGAAAAAGGACTAGGCAGAACATTGAATGACCGACTCAAAAGAGCGGCGGAGGAGTGATCCCATGCCAAGTATAGGCCCTACATATAGTAATCTTAAGATTACAAATATTTAATATCTTTCGTAAACAACAAATCTGCTTGTATAATGAAACTCCGCTTATTGATTCTTCTTGCACCTTTTTTCATGGGAAATATCGAGTTGGTGCATGGACAGAATCTTCCATTTAAAACTGCAAAAAAAAATTGACTCAAATTTTCCAGCAATAACATATGGTCTATCATTGTTATTAGATACAGTTGCTTATTTTTCTTTAGATAAGGTGACCTCTGAAATCCAATTTTATTATGAGGCTCCTGATGAATCTGATGGGCCAGATTTTGAATCAAAAGCTGTTTTACGAGTAGACGATTACTTTTTTACATTGAAAGTTGGATTAGATCCGATAATTGAAATTAGAGATTTGGTTGGTAGTAGGGCTGATAATGAAATGAGTATCAATACAGGATGTTTAACAGATGCTGGTTGTGAAGACAAAAATTTAGTTTTTCGGTTTTTCAAAAATGCACCCTTTACCGTAACCACCTTTCACACCTCAATGGGAGGCTTTTACACTGGTGAGCATTGGACCGGCAACTTGAACAGAACCACAGTTAACGAGATTCGGAAGAAAGGCGGGATGATCTATCTGTTTTCTGGGGGATATGAAAATAATAGATGTTACCTGGACTTCCGGACCATCTACCCCTCCGGAAAGGGCCTCAAAAAGGGCGAACAAATTGTCAAAAGGAAGGTGGAATGTGCCGGATAATTCTGGCAATCTGAACCTTTTTCGTCCCGAATCGTATTATAAATATGACTCTGGGAGAAAACAGCCCCGCCCCCGCCCATCTGGCCTTGGAAGGTCTTACACAGTCCCTCCCCGCACAGGACAATCCCGGATCTGCCCTGGAATACCTGCTGTTGTCCTGGGACCAGTTCGTGAATGAGCTGGAATTCGAATAGTTTACCATTTCCATAAGATCCAGGAGTTCTATTTTCGTAGGGTAATTAACCCCTATATGAGATACCCCCTTTTCGCTCTGTTCCTCATCAGTAGCGTTTGGACTGCTTGCGAGTCATCGCCTAAAGCGGGCGATAAAACTGCTAACCAGGCCGACACCACTTCTTCCAAAACAACCGACCTGGCCATGCCCCGTGTATGGGAGGTAAAGACCGCCACCAACAAGGTGGTTGTCATTAAAGAAACACATCCCAAAGGGGCCAGTCTCAGCGACCTGACCATTCACTTCCAGGGAGACACCGCGAATGTCATGCGTTTCACCGAGGTAGATCCCATCAGTGCCACGATCACTACCGACTTGGATAAAGATGGTTTCGACGAGGTATATATGGCATCTACAAGTGTGGGTACCGGCAGCTATTCAAATCTGCTCGGCGTATCATCCAATAAGGATAAATCCCTATCGGTCATTTTTGTGCCGGAAATGGATCCGAACGAACTCAAGCCCGGCAACCTATTTGACGGTTACGAGGGCCATGATGAGTACGCCATCGAAAATGGCATTCTAATTCGCCGGTATCCTGTCAAGGGCGATAAAAAAAAGATGAAGTCCGTTCCCTATCAGGTAGTGATGGGTGAAGGCGGGCTGATACTCGGTCCCAAACGGAACTGATCAAAACTCCACGATCAAGCCTATCGTAGGCAATACTTGTCCATCCCGATTGGGTAACAAGATCGGTATGGCATTGCTTCCGTCTGCTTTCAAGGCGAGTCCATCACTCGTAGTAAAGGCGGTATTATCGGCTGTGCGCTTGAAAGTATATTGAGGAATGCCAGCTGCTTTGGCAGCATATACATTTGTTACATCCAAAAAGAGATCCAATGTCACTTTACGATAGTTCCATTTTTTGTCGATTCGAATATCGGCGGCGTGAAAGGCCGGCAAGCGTAGCGTATTCAATTGGGAGTAATCAAATACTCCCACGCCCAGTTGCTGATAACTATACCGACTGGATACCGGATCAAAAGGTGTATAAGGTGCTGCTCCCTGATAGCGGAACTTCGCTCCGATCTCCCAATCTCGCTTGAGTTTATACCCGCCGGTTACACTGATCAACACTTTATTATCCCAGCTGGCGGGTTTATATATACCATTCACACCCGTGAACTCACTCCGATAAAATGTACCACTGAATACTCCAAAGAGTCGCTTGGTCAATTTCTGCTGATATAAAAATTCGATTCCGTAGGCACGTCCCTTTCCCGTTGCCAGCACAGGCTCATTGCCAACCGCCCCAAAATCCGTTCCCTTGTTGGATAAGCTGATACCATCGGTCACACTCACCGGATAATTCGAATATCGCTTGTAAAATCCTTCCAGCGTGATACGCGTGAACAGATTGGGTAAAAACTCAACACCACCTGCCAAATGCGTGTTGCGGATATAGTTGCCCGGATTGGGCAGATGCGAGGAACTGCTGAGCGGTTCCTGATAAGCCAGCAATGTATACGAAGGCAATCGGTAATACATGCCGTAACTGGTGCTGAGGTTCCATTTATCCGTTAGCGCATAGCTCACACTCAACCGGGGACTGAACTGTTTGAATGGATTCGATTCACTGTTTGCGAGACTGTTCGCATCTACCCGAACACCTCCACTCCATGCCAGCCGACCATCCATCAATCGTCCACCCAGTTGCGCAAACGCACCATACCGCCTGAAACTCAGATCGGTCAGACTCTGCAAGTATTGACTCGTTTGCAACACCGTACCATTGACATCTACGATCTGAGGTCGCAGGAGCTGATAAAAGGAATTATCAAAGGACACCTGTTGCAAAACCCCACCATAACTGAATTTGATCCCGTTACGATTCTTAACAACATCCCATCGAATTTTATTCTCTGTTTCATTGCTCCGTATCTGAACCGTACGCGTGAGGGGGTCGGGATCTTGATTGTCTTCATACTTATCGGCATCGTTGTTCAACCGATTCCGACTCAGAGACAAATTCCAATAGCCGCCCGGGATCAATCGTTTCAGCGTGGCGCCTACCGTGTAGCTTTTTTGCTGAATCAGCGGGTTGCTATTGAGTACATACAACTTTTCAGGAGTAGCTTCCTTGGGTACGCCAAAGCTGAACTCATCGATGGACCCAACACCCAACACGCTCAGCGTGGTTTTGTTATTCAGTCGGGTGGTGGACTTGAATTGAAAATCCCAGTAGTTCGGGCGAATGGGAAGATCGATCGCTTCGAAGAGAAATTGCAGGTAACTGCGTCTGGCCGAGGCGAGGAAGGTTGTCTTCTTTGATAGTGGCCCGTCCAGCGTGATCGCCGCATCGGTGGCACTCAGTCGAAAATTTCCCTGAAGCCTTTCGGTATTGCCGCTTTTTTGTTTGAATTGAAACACGCTGCTGAGGGCATTGTCGTATTTCGCATCGAAGGCTGAGGTACTGAGTTTGACTTCTTCTATGAAACTGACGTTAAGGATGCCTTGCGGTCCACCACCACTTCCCTGTGTACTGAAATGATTGATGATAGGTACCTCGATGCCATCGAGGTAGAATACATTTTCGGAAGGTGATCCGCCGCGGATCAAAATATCATTTCGGAAGCTACCACCGGCAACGCCACCGCCCACACCGGGCAGGGATTGTATCACTTTACTGATATCAAAGTTGCCGCCGGGATTGGCTCGGATCTCTTCCGTAGTGAGTCGCTGTATACTGAGAGGGCTTTCGAGTGTAGCTGCTTTTGCCGTATTCTTTTTGGTGCCAATGGAAACTTCTTTCAGCTCTTTTTCAATTGCATCCAGTTCGATCTCCAGTACGAGCTCATTTCCGGATGTGACAACCAGGTTGGACAAGGCACGTGTTTGAAATCCCACGCCACTGGCCATTAGTGTATATACGCCGGGCTTGAGGTCTGTGATCCGAAATGCCCCTGCACTGTCGCTGGTGGTAGACTTGGTACCGGGTTCGAGGGTCAGGGTCAGGCCAACCAATGGCTCCTGGCTATTTCGATTGAGGACACGACCGCTGATACGGCCTTGGGACTGGGCGGACAAGGTAAGGATCGACAGAAAAAATATCACACAAACACTAAAAGAACGCATGGTGTAAATGATTGATTGAGTAAGTAAACAAGTAAAGGCGCGCAAAGTTTAGACAGTCGATTTTTATACTTTTGCCTATATGAGATACATCCCATTCGTTCTGGTGGCGCTAATAACATTTGCCTGCGGAAAAGACAAACCGGTTGTTAAAACACAGGCCAAATTTGCCGTGAGCGGATTTGATCAATCCGTGCCCTGCGTGATCACGTTCACCAACGGATCGAGCAATGCCACCGGTCAGACCTGGTATTTTGGAGATGGGAGTCAGTCGACCGAACGCAATCCCACACACACCTATACCACGATCGGTGATTACTACATCAAACTAAAAGTGACCGGCCCTACCGGAGTAGATTCCGTTTGTTCTATTCTATCGCTGAATCAGGTCATTCCCGGCCGCTCCACCTTTGCGTACTTCCGCGACAAATGCAGTGGCGTGCCCGCGAATATTTCCTTCGCCTCCCTGAACCCGCTATCACAATATTATTACTGGGATTTTGGAGCAGGGCAAACCGCACTCATTAAAAACCCGATCGTCAATATTCCATCCGCCGGCACGTATCCCATCAAATTCAGTTCACAGATCAATGGCATACGAGATACGACTGTTTTTACGTTAGTTGTAAATTGAGTGGAGGGTAGAGGGTAGAGGGTAGAGAGTTGAGGAGTTGGGCGAAAAATGTGTAGGTTTAAAGCTGACAACCCTTAAACCAAGCCCTTGTCTTTTGGTCACAGCAAAAACAATGACAATCCCATGAAACGTATCCCGGCCAGCACCTATCTTTTCGCATCTATCTCATTATTTATTATTGGGTTAGGTTGTAAAAAGGACCCCGCCCCAACAGGTTCGTATCCGGCAACCGCCGCGCAATTCGGTACCCGGATCGACCCGAACAACCTGGCCAATTATGCCAATCAGGGCAAGCCGGTATATATCACCAAAGACAACACCGCCGGCAACACCATCACCAACGCCAAGGCTACCTTGGGTCGCGTTTTGTTTTACGATAAACAACTCAGCATCGACAACTCCGTTTCCTGCGGCAGCTGTCATATTCAAAAATTTGCCTTCGGAGATACCGCACTGGCCAGCTTGGGTGTGCAAGGTGGACTTACGGGCAGACATTCCATGCGATTGATCAATGCCCGATTCAGCAATGAAGTGAAGTTCTTCTGGGACGAGCGGGCCGCAACACTGGAGCAACAAACCACCAAGCCCATTCAGGATCACGCCGAAATGGGATTTAGTGGACTAAATGGCCGACCCAATCTATCGGCACTGATCACGAAGCTGGGCGCCTTGGGCTACTATCAAGAGCTCTTCAAATTCGTATACGGCGATCAAATCATTACGGAATCGCGCATGCAGGAGTGTCTTTCACAATTTGTACGCAGCATTCAATCATTCGATTCGAAATACGATGCCGGCCGAGCAGTTGCACCCGACAATCAACCGTTTCCGAATTTCACACAGCAGGAAAATGTTGGAAAAGGTCTTTTCCTCGCACCACCACAGTTTGGTGTGAATGGTGTCCGCATCAACGGCGGATTGGGTTGTGGTGGCTGTCATGCACCTCCCGAATTTGATATCGATCCCAACACCGGCAACAATGGCATCATTGGCGTCCTGAATGGTCCCGGTATCGATGTCAACAACACACGCGCTCCTTCTCTTCGGAACTTAGCAGGACCAGACGGAAACCCGAACGGACCCATGATGCATACCGGTGGCATCCGCACCTTGCAAGCCGCTATCGGCCATTATGGAAACATCAACCTCGCTCCCGGCAATACCCGATTGGACCCTCGTCTAAGACCGAATGGTGTCGGACAACAATTGAATCTCAATCAAACAGAAGTGGCGGCTGTGATCGCATTCATGAAAACGCTTACCGGAACCGCCGTGTATACGGATGAGAGATGGTCGGATCCATTCCGGTAAAAGATGAAGGTTTAAGGATGAAAGATGAAAAACTCTAAACTAGATTCAACTTTCATCCTTAAACCTTCCATCACCAAACATTTCTGGGGCATCCATCCGGATATTTATTTCCGATCAGAAAGCCGATCAAAAATTCATGTGTTCCCTTGCTGAAATTATTCAGACGAGAGGTTGTATAATCATACGCATAGCCAATCTGCACATTGGCAATATTCACGCCCAACATACCGGCGAATCCATCCTGATGCCGATAACTGGCACCCACCCAGGCAAGGTCGCGGTACTGTAATTTAAAATTACCCTCCACCTGCACGGGCAGTGGATTGACATACTTTACCATCAATGAAGGGATCAAATTGAAATTCTCTCCGATCAACGCCCGAAATCCGGCCGTGGCAAATAAATGCGGAACCGTTTTACCGGTTTGCGGACGGATATACCCATCCGAAAAGTCGATGGTTTGCGGTACGATCTGCTGGGCAGAAAGGCCTACAAAATAATCGGAGGAATACAGGTAAAGACCGGCACTCATATCCAGACGCGTCTTATTCAGTATGCCGGATGTATACACAACCGGATCCACCGTCACATCGCCAAAATTCAGCTTGGTTGCATCCAATCCGATTCGGTTGATGCCAACACCCAATCCGGCAGATAAGGTTGTATTTGTGTTCAATGGCAAATGATAGGCATACGTGGCCTGAGCAGAAAGCGTACTGAGCGGACCGGTCACATCCTGTATCACTTGCATACCGATCCCATGATGCGGATCGGGTGCCTCGTACTCTTCCCAATAACTTTTCCCTCGGGGATTTTCACCGGGCTTGGGAAAGGACGTAGGAGACGTTTTACTGCTGGTCTTGTTCAAGGCGCCATGAATGGAGAAATAACTGGTGACGGGCGCATCCTGGATGCCTACCCACTGACGACGATGACTGGCTTTCAGATCAACATAACTCTCGATCCCGGTAATCGCAGGATTGACGATATATTGATTTAAAATATACTGCGTATAGTGCGGCTTCTGCTGTGCACCGGCATGCAATGCCACTGACAGTAACCCCGCAACTCCCACCGATCGATACCACTTCTTCATACTCCTTGACACAAAAATTAGTTATTCTATTTATCCTGTAACACCTTGAATTCGGTACGACGGTTCTTCGCACGACCGGCAGGATTGTCTTTTCCATTGATACGATTAGGTTCAATTGGAAGCGTTTCTCCATATCCGGTAGCTTGTAACTGTTCGGCTTTCACCCCTTTACCGATCAAGTAATCGACCACCGACTGAGCACGGTGATCAGACAGATTCTGATTGTAGGCGGCAGGACCAACAGCATCCGTATGCGAACGGATCTCTAACACGACGCCGGGATTGGCTAACAAATTAGCCGCCAATTTATCCAGTACCGGGAAAGATGCCGACTGCAAGGTTGCTTTGTTGAAGTCGTACAAAATATTGGGGATCTCTTCCACTGTTCCGATTGGAGGCGGGAAAAGAGGGCGAATACAGAAAGAGGGTGCCGAGAATTCCAATTGATCGATCTCCATTTCGGTGGGGACCGCCAGGATCGATACGGTATCGGCGTATCCATTTAATTTGGCGATCGCCTTGAGCGGACGTGGATCCTGCAGGGTAACTTGATACTGACCCGCGGTATTCGTTTGCTTGGTCGTAATGAGCGAGTTGGTAGCGGCATCCAATATCTCGATGGTCGCACCCGATACAGGAGATTGATCCTTACAGGAAACAAGTGCGCCGGTGATCGTGCGGGCCGGAACACGACGCTGCAGATCGAACAATTCCAAACAACAAACAGCATCCCGGTCAGAGCTAAGGATCACATCCGATAAAATGTTTTTAGCAGTGCCGCGGGTGTACATATAAATATCATCCTTCACGGAATTCACCGGATATCCCAAGTTTACCGGCTCGCTCCATTGACCTACGGTTCCTTTGCTTTGGAAGAAATCAAATCCGCCCATACCCACACGTCCGTTGGTCGAGAAGATCAATGACCCACTCGCCGCGTGATAGAATGGTGCTTGCTCATCATCGGCTGTATTAACGACTGAACCCAGATTTTGAGGCTCACCCGGCTGTCCACCGCTAAGCGGAGCGGCCCAGATATCATAACCACCTTGTCCGCCTGCGCGATTACTGGAGAAATACAAATACTGTCCATCCGCACTTACATGCGGTTGCTCGTTGTTGCTTCCGGACGCATTTACGGATCCGCTAACAACAACCGGATTTGACCAGCCGGTGCCGTTTTTCTGTGCGGAATAGATGGCGGTGGATTTTTTATCGCCCGAAACAGCCCAGCCTGTCAAAAACATCGTATTGCCATCGGGTGTAATTGTAACAGCCCCCTGATGTTGCCCGTTGGATTGTGGCAAAGAAGCAAGTGAAACCAGGGCCGTGTCCTTTTCATATACGGCCTGATACACTCGATTCACAAATTGCTTGTTCTTTAACGTGGTATCGATGGGACGAGTGGACGTAAACAATAATGTATTGTTGTCCAGCCAATGAGGCGCATAGCTGGCTCCCTGTGTATTGAGTTGATTCTTGGATTTGCTTAGGGTGTAATACTGCAACCCTTTCTTTTTCATCTCTGACTCAACAAACGCGAGATTCTTTACTTCCCGATGCGCGTTTTTACGATAGGCATCATCTATCTGATAATCGGAAAGGAATTGCTGAAATTGCTGTCCTGCCTCTGCATATTGCCCCAAGGCACGTAATTGTTGTCCGTAATAATAGCGAGTGAGTGGATAAGCGGTGGTATTCGTCTCGATCACTTCCTTGTAAACAGGTGCTGCCTTGGAAGGGAAGTGCAGATTACGGTAACATTCGGCCAACCGAAATTTCACTTCGGTTGGATCAAAGGCTTTTTTAGCTGTTTTGGCTTTTTGTTTTTGCGGCGCATAGGGATTGAATGCGTCGGTTTTTTTAGAACCCGGACCCGCCAGATACTTTTCGTAATACTCGGCAGCGGACGCATAGTCGCCTTTTCGGTAGTAGGCATTGGCGCCATTCAGGTAATCGACCACGAATTGGGCGGAAGCCGTGAGCATACATCCAAGCGTACCGATGAATAACAAGATCTTTTTCATATGCAGTGTTTGCAGGGGTGTTAATGAGTTAGAGGCGTGGACAAACAAATTCAACGTCAGGTGTTTTGGTTGATTTGCGTCCGATGATGGACAGGGAGATCTCGAAGCTGTTCGCTCCGTTCACCAGTTTGCCCAGATCGGAGGTATTGATGTCGTAGCTCGCACCCAACATCATGTTGCGATAGGTAAAACCAAAGAAAGGAGAAAGCGCATCTTCAAAACGATAATTGGCTCCCAATAAAAGATTTACCTCGGGTGTTGCTTTGTACTGTCCGTAGGCCCCAACCATTTTTTCGGTCGCGGTTCCTTGTTTCAGGTACAAGGCATTGGGGGTAATACTGAATTGCTCGTTCAGTGTGATGCGAACGCCTCCATGAAAGGTATACCGCATGGGAAATCGGGCATCACCGGTAGAACCGAATTTATCGTCGGGTTTGGTCAGATGCGAGACAGAAAGTCCGCCGTAGGCGTTGGCTTTTTGTCCGGGCTTTGCATCAAAATACAATACACCGGCGCCGATATCAAAGGCAGAAGCGGCCGTACGACTTAGCACTTCGTTGGAGGGTGTGCCAGGATTGTATCCGAACACGGGGTTCCACTGATCACCGAAGGTCATCTTGCTTCGATCGAACCGACGCTGGATCATACCGGCTTGTAATCCGAATACCAATCGCTTGGTGAGTCCGGGACCAAACTTCACGCCCGTATACGATACGTTACCATACGCGGTTGTATAACCATACCCGCCATCACCGGCCGTTTGCTTGAGTATGCTTACGCCCACGTTCAGATTTTTATCGGTTGTGATCTCGCCGGTAGCGCCATAGGTGGTAAAAGGCGTTGTGATGGATCCCCATTGAGAACGGTACACACCGGAAACCCGATATTGTCCGTCGAAGATCCCCGTCAGGGCCGGATTCAGCCAGGACGGATACACATAATACTGGGAGAAGTGCGGGTCTACCTGTGCGGTCGTGGGTCCTGCCATCAGCAGAGCCAGCAACGGCAGCAGTGCGCGTCGGATTCGAAGTCTCATCTTGCAAGTTTTGGTCATATAAATAATTGATCCCGGCTTATCGAAGAATGGTCACCGATCCGCTCAGGGGTTTAAATCCATTTTTAAGTTGAACGATATAATAATACGTACCGGCCGGAAGGGCTTGTCCGTTTCGGGCGCCATCCCAGGGTCGATTGTATCCAAGAGAATAGAATACTTGTTGTCCGTACCGGTTGAACACTTCTACGGTTGAGCCGGGATAATCGGCCAGGTTAGGAATATTCCAAAGATCATGAATACCATCTCCGTTGGGTGAGAACACATTGGGCACGGTCACCACCTTGAGGATCTTAACGTTCATTTGATCCGTAGTCCTACAACCGAAATCACCTACTGCGGTGAGTGTATAGAGCTGATCCTGCACAGCAGTCAGCACGGGCCGCAGTACCGTAGGGTCACTGAGTCCAATCGAAGGAGTCCACAGGAAAGTAAGGGTGGGAGAATTGGCAGCTGCCTGCAAGGTGAGCTGAGTTCCCTGCTGTACAACATAGTTGATGCCCGCATCAATGATCGGCTGCAAGTGAACGATCACGGGTGTAACAAACGGATCGGATACGCATCCGGCTGTATTGGTAACCGTCAGGGTAACATTGTAATTACCTGGCAATGAGAATTTCTTTACAGGGTTTGCAACGGAAGAGGTGGTACCGTCTCCAAAAGTCCAGTTCCAGCTTCCCAACGTTCCATTGAATGCAGCGCTTTGATCGATGAATTGATTGTCGGTTCCCTGACAGATCTCGGCCGGATCCACGCGGAATTGCGCATTGGGCTTACGAACAAAATTGTTCATGGTTTTGGTAACCTGATGCACACAGCCGGAAACTGATGTGGCCACAAGGGTTACCGGATAACTGCCAATGGCGTTATATGTATAGGCCGGATTGGTTTGGGTAGAATTTCCGCCATCACCAAAACTCCATTGATAGGTCATGTTTGTATTTCCGGAAATGGTACTTTGATTGGTGAATGCAACACTTCCGCCTGGCATACACACTGCTTTCGTTGGTAAAGAGAAATCGGCCACCGGCAATGGATTGATATTGACTGCCTGGGTCGTTGGCAAACTGACACATCCGTTGTTACTCACGGTTACCAATTCAACGTTGTACGTACCGGCCGGTGTATAGTTGACCGTGAACGGATTGCCATTGGAAATCGAAGGGGTTTGTCCGTTACCCAGATTCCAATTCCAGTTAGTGATCGAACCCGAAAAAACTGTAGCGGTAGGTGTAATGGTTACGTCTTGGCCCAAACAAATATTACCACTGCCCGAGAGCGTAAACGTTGATGTTGGGCGTGCATATACCTGAATGGAGGAGGTAGTCGTTGCCACGCAACCACCCGTACTGGTAAAGGTATAGGTGATGGTATGAGTACCTGCACCCGCCACGCCCGGATCAAATTGCCCGTTGGCGGTTGTACCCGGACCACTGTACACGCCCGTGCCGGTTACGCCATTGGTAACACTGGCATTTGCAATCGAAAATGCCGCCACATTTTGGCAAACCGGATTCAGCGCCGCAAAGGCCAAGGCCGGTGTTACTTTGAATGTAGCCTGTATGGTGGTGTCTTTAAAACAACCATTGGCTGTTGTGGCTTCCAGCTTGATGGAATAGTTCCCTTCTGAATAATTATGTGTAGGATTCTGAAGGGTAGAGGTATTGGGATTCGCGCCATTCGCATTCGGATCACCGAAGGTCCAAAGCCAGATAGCGGCTTGTCCGTCGGGAATATTGGTAGTGTTGGTGAATGACACTGATCCGGAGGTAGCCAAACAACCGGCTGCCGGGATCGTAAAGTTGGTACGAGGACGTGCATGTACGAGAATCGTCTGTGTCGTTGAATCGGCACAACCGCTTGCAGATGTGAAAACATATTTTATGGTATGTGTTCCGTAACCGGCAGCAGCGGGATTGAATTGACCATTCGCAGAAGTACCCGGACCGCTATACACGCCCGTGCCCGTTACGCCATTGATAACATTGGCGCTGGCAACGGATAGCGGCGCGGCGCTCTCACACACCGCATTGAGAGACGGATAATTGAGTGCCGGTTTCAAATTGAAGGTGATATTCTGCACGCTCGTATCTACACATCCATTGGCGGTAGTGGCCCAAAACTTGATCGTATAGCTTCCTTGCTGGAAACCATGTGAAGGATTTTGTAGCGCAGATGTGTTTGGATTACCACCGGTCGCATTGGGGTCGCCAAAATTCCAATTATAGGATGCAAAGGTTTGTCCGTCGGGCGTAGAAGCGGTTCCGGTAAATTGAACGAGACCGGCCGGAGAAAGACAGCCGGATGCGTTATTGGTGAAGTTAACCGCGGGTTTGTGATAGACTGTTACGGTACGAGTGATCGTATCAGAGATACAAGTAGCACTGGACTTGGTCACGTGCTTGATCGTGTATGTACCGGCAGCAGGATAGGTGTAGGTTACGGTTGGTCCGCTGGTAACGGTTTGCGTGATCCCGTTCCCAAAATCCCAGTACCAACTGGTGACGGCAACACTGGCGCTCGATGTATCGGCTATCGTGAAAGAGGTTCCCACACAAAGTTGGTTGGGGGTGACCTTGAATTCGGCCGGGGGGCGATCATACACAGTGATCTGTTTCAGTGTGTCGGACGCACATCCATCGGCCGTTACCACTGCCAATCGAATGTTGTTGATACCGGGAGGTAAAGTGCGCACCTGCGATTGTCCGGTGGCCGTGACGCTACCAGGGAATGTCCAATTGAAGGCCTGCACATTATATCCATTGGGAGTAGGCGACGAGCCGGTGAAGTTCACAGCATCCAACGTACAGCCGGAATGCGTGTACGTGAAATCTGCTTTGGGCTTTGCTTTCACGATAATTGAGACGGACAGGTCTTCCCTGTTATAGCAGTTTTCAATAACGGGATGATAGGCTTTGACAGGAATATCAAAAGTGTCTACGCCATTGAACACATAGGTACCGGGCAGCTCATACTTATAGTAGGGCACTCCATTCACAGATGTGGTTGAGACGGGTACCGGATTATTCAGTATCACATCGGTGTTAGGCGTGATACTAGCGCCCAATGTGCTAAGTAACACATCCAGTTTGGTTGGTTGATAGGCCATCAGCACCGATAATTTTACCGGTGTGCCCTGACAGGTATACAGATGGATGGGTGTGTTGGGGTCGGGCGTATTTTGTATCTCACTCAATGCGCTCAAATTATTGATAAGCGTGCCGGCGTTATATCCATAGCTCTCCACCGATCCCAATCCGTATGTGATGGCGGTAAAGGCAGAATCACTGAATGCGATGGCTTGAGACTGTGAGGCAGTCCACCGCTTCACAACAATGGTATAGCGGGAGTCTTGCGGATGCACATAACTGTGATCGAATGTGGGACTGCCATCGATACGCAATGAAGACACTCCGTTGGTCGGAATGATCATCGTTAAGTAATTCACGGATATAGCTTCGCGGGTATTCCGATAAAATCCGACGCGCTTGATCCCTTGTTCGACCGGACTGATGTAGATCATTTCCGGATCGCCCAGCCCATTGCCCAAACAAGCCCCACCGGTCATGAACTGTGCCACCATCACCGGCTTATCGGCTTCGATCACGTCGGCCGTGCTGCTTTCAAAAAAATAAAAACTATTCTGCAGAAGTGTAGCCGGAGCAAGGATCACACCGTTTCGTTTTACCACGGTGGCTGGATCTTTCACCAATACACGATACGAGTTCGTCATGAACGTATTGGCCGCTCCCGAACGGGAAGTAGGTGCCGTCAAATATTTCTTGCCCCAGGCCTGGATCGGGAACAGTTGCTGGTTGTCATTATCGCCGCCGCCGCCACCGCAACTGATAGGATTGGTGGTTCGACTGCTTCCGGAAAAGGCAGCGATCGGATAACAATCGCCCTGTGCATTGGCAATGGATTTGAATTTGGTTCCGGAGACTTCCAGTGAACTGGATCCACCGGTTGGGTTAGCTCCAATGATCTGATAGATCTGTCCTTTATTCAGATTCACCGTGAACGGTACGCCGGCAGGTCGATTCAAACGCGTTTGTACTGAAGGGATCACCTCTACTACGGTATTATCTTGGGTAGCGATCACATAGGCCCAGGAGAAACAGTTCGAGGCATATTGCTGACGACTATTCACGGAGATATATGCGTACCCATAGGTTTCCACGGGCATGAGCATGGTGGCTCCGGAAGAGGCAGAACCAAACGTATGCGCATAGGCAACGATCGGAACATCGCTTTCGATATGAATGGAAATATTGAATACCCCCTCTCCCCCATTGCCACCAAAGCTGGGCGGCACATCATACAAGCGACAATCGAGCGAACCGGATTTTGGCATGTAGTTGGAAGGGATGACCGTTCCCGCCGGAACCACGTAATTCGTCACTTGCGTGGCCGTTCGGCCCTTGACGGTTACTGTCACGTTGGCTGTTTGCTCCGCACTGAAATAGAGCACCATTTCCTGGCTGTTGGGTTGTCCGGGCTCCATGAATTGATGGTGCCCATAGCCCACCCAGAATTCTTTCCCTTTGTTGGAAAGAATTCCTTGGGCATGAGACCGCTCGCTGGCGGTCAACAGCAGACTGACCGCCAGTACGAGGATCCTCGCACGGCACCAATTCACGTTTCGCATTTCGTTTTTGTTATCTCACCAGGTTCACGGAGCCTTTGCGCTGAACGCGTTCTCCGTTACGCAGTAAGATGTCACATACATATATATAGACACCGGAAGGTTGTGGTTGTCCCTTATGGGATCCATCCCATGCCAGTGCCTGGTTAGTTGTTTCGAATATTTTCTCGCCCCACTGATTGTATACGGAAAAACGCAAGCTGCTGATCACATTGCTGTATACTTTCAGTACATCATTCAAGCCATCATTGTTTGGCGTGAAGCTGTTGGGGATATAGATCTGATCGGTAACGGTTTGTCCGGTCACCGGTGCCGATACAGCCGGATTGCAACCTCCATTGGCTCGTACCTGAAGTGTTACAGACGTACCCAGCGGTAATCCCGTGATCGTATGCGTTAAGCCAAGTGCTCCGGAGGATGGAGTAGTCCACGTGGCACCATTGCTGGTGGATACCTGATAGGAGGTGGCGCCGGCAACCGCATTCCAACGCCATACGATGGTATTCGTGCTTACCGAATCCACTACAGCCACGGGCGTAACCAGGTTTGGCAGAATGTTCGCATATGCTCGGTCGCGCGTAGCGCTGGTGCATCCGCTGATCACAGCCTCTGCCCAAACAGAAGTAAGAGCTGTTACGTTATTCAGCACGAACGTAGTGCCTGTTCCCAGCAGTGTACCGCCTGTAGCGGCATTGTACCAATTATAGGTAGCGCCTGCCACCGGGTTTTGAATGGTGAACGTGGCTGATGCGCCGATACACACATACAACGTGTCTTGTGTAATGGCCACGGTCGGTAGCGGATTGATGGTAACGGGCTTGGTCGTATCACCGATACAACCATCGGCCGCCACGGCACGTAAGCGAACATTATATGTGCCCGGTGCGGCAAACGTGTACTGCGGATTCTGCAGTACAGAAGTTCCATTCGTGGGCGGATCATTGAAGGTCCAGTTCCACGAATTGACCGCCACGTTGTTGCTTGGTACCGACGTTCCGTTGAACTGCAACGGCGTACCCAAACAGCCGCTTCCGGTTACAGTAAAATCAGTTACCGGTGCCGCGATCACATTGATGTTCAAGTTCACTTCAACCGATCCGTCACATCCTTCCAGGCTCGGGTGATACACCTTGATCGGAATGGAGAAGTTGCCAGTTGCATTGAACACATATTGTTGCGGTAATGTATAGATGTAGAATTTACGTCCGTTCACGATCACCGAATCGATCGGGGTCGGATTCACCTGCGTCAAGTTCGCATTCGGCGACAAGGCAGAGATACCGCTCAACTGCCAAACCAATTGCGTCGGACGAAGTGAGATCTGCATCGTTAAGCGGAACGGTGTTCCCTTACACGTATACGAACTGCTGGCACCCGTATTGAATACGTTGTTGAACGTGGGTAAGGCACTCAGGTTCTTGATCAGCGTACCCGCGTTGTATCCATAACTTTCTACCGATCCCAAACCATAGGTGATGGCATTGAATGAAGAATCGCATTGAATGGTGTGCTGGCCTGCCGCTGCACCCAGGTTGTGGCGTACACTACTATACCCTGGCAAACCGGGGTGTGCAAATACATCGGTGAACGTACTACCACCGTCAATGCGCAAGGAGGCTAATCCTGCAGTCGGCAATACCACGTTGATGTAATTCGAGGTGATGGCCGATTGGTTGGTAGAGTAGAAAGCTGCGCGCTTGATACCCTGCTCGATAGGGCTGATGTACATGACCTCAGGATCACCATTTCCGGTGGGAGCGGCCAATCCGGGACAATCACCACCACTGGTAGACAACATATACTGTGCTACCATCACCGGCTTATCCGATTCAATGTAACTGGCGGTGCTGGTTCCACTACCACCCGTTACACCAAACTCATAATAATTACCGGGTACAACCAAGGTGGCCGGATTGATGATGGTTCCATTTCGACGAACAACCGTCGTTGGGTCTTTCACCATCACACGCCATTTATTCGAATTGTACAGTGTATTGGAAGTTGAGTTGGCGGTACCGAAGGTCAGATACTTGGTACCCCAGGCTTGTGTCGGGAATACTTGTTGAATGAAATTGTCTCCATTGGAAATGTAACAGATCGCCGTCCGGCTGCTTCCGGAGAATACCCCAATCGGGAAACATTTTCCACTGGCATTCGGAATAGACTTGACGCGGCTGCCCGACATATCGGTTCCGGTCGATCCGCTTACGGTTCCCATCACCTGATACACTTGTCCGCGATTCAAATACACCTGGAACGGTACGCCCGCCGGACGACCACTCTTCGTAGCCACCGCCGGGGTGATCTCAACCAACGTGCTGTCGCGATCAGATACAACTGTAAACCACGAGTAAGAATTGGATGAATAATACTGACTTGAGTTCAGGGTCGTGTACTCATAGCCCCAGGCTCCGGTAGGAAGCAACAGGCCGGCACCGGAAGTGGCTCCATCCAAGATGTGCGCGTAAGCCACGATGGGTTTATCACTTTCAATGCTGATACCGCGATTGTATAAACCTTCATCGGTCAATCGAGCATCCACCAACCCATTCTCCGGCATGATGTCACTCACGCGTACGGTATTGGCCGGGATCGCATAGTTACGCACCCAGTTGGTGCCGTTCACTTTCACGGTCACATTCGCCGAATCTTCCGCACTCAGATACAACACCATGTCTTGCGTGTTCGAGAAATCGAAACTATAGTGGTGACCATAACCAACCCAGAAGCGACGTCCACGGTTGGAGGTATCCAATGTATAAGAAGGCGGTGCAGCAGGTGGCGGTGCCTGACCATCGGTCATGCCCGTAAACTTGCCCAAATAGCTGAGGTTGCTTTCGGTGATCACATTCATCAGATCGTCGACCGCACTGTTCGAAGAAACAAACCAAGTTCCGGCCGGAACGGTACGCCCCAGTTTCACGGTGTTCTCCTGCGGAATGTTACGCAACCAGGGATCAATGTAATATTGACGATTCGTGAAGCCGGTAGGTGTGGTGCCATTGACAGATACATCAGTATAATAATACATGGAAGCTTGTCCGGTAGCCAGTCCTGGCGGAATCACACCCGAGTAGCGACGGATATCCACCGACGTTGGTACCGTAGCCCCCCAGGTGATCTTCTGTACGGTATCGGTACCGAACATGTAATACTGCGTGATACCCGGAGCCGGTGCAGCCGGTGTAGCCGGAAGCACAGGTGGTGTTACCGTGGGCAAAAATTCATAGGCACCCAGATCAGGCACGCCCGACGTGAGCGTGGTAGGACGTGCGGCACCGTTGATGTCTATATCGTTGTCGGCGATCTGCTCACCACGACCATGCATGGCCCACACATCCGAGTTGGTTGGATCGGGCTGCAACTCATCTCCTGCTGCAAAAGCCGGCGTATAAACAATAGAATTGTAATCCCAGTTCTGCGCATTTCGCCAAGCCTGAAGCGTAGGATATCCTGTTGTTCCGAAATTGATCAGGGTCGTACCATTTGATTTGAATAAGTTATAATCAGAATAGATACCGGATACATTCACGTAATACGCAGCGCGACCAGCACCGGAATTATAGAAGATATTATTACGAATATTCGATACACCGGCCGTGGTTGTCGAATGACTGAAATAGCCGGCTACATTGGTGGTGCCGGTTCCAGCGCCGCTGTTCACGACGGTGTTGTTGTAATACTTAATACCGCCGTTGCCACCGGTTCCATACAATCCATATGAGGTGGCTCCGGTAGATCCCACATTAATGACGTTGTTGCGGGTGAAGTTGCCCTGCATCGTAGTCAGATAGATTCCGTAAACCGTACCGGCCTGCGTATTTTTCAGTATCACTTTATTACCGGATACGCTTCCGGTATATCCATTGGATCCGCAACCGGTTCCATAAATACCATAGGTGATCTGTGTCGTTGCACCACCCATCACTTTATTGCCGTTGACCTGATACGAGGAATCCAGGTTATTTGCATATACGCCATATCCGGTCGAAGCACGGGTATCCAGCAGCGTCACCTCGTTCTTGTTCACGGAGGTGAAGTTGCTATTGGCAACGTATACGCCGTTATTATTGAAATTGGAAACAAAGTTGCTGTCGATCACGTTGTTTGTCGTCACCAAGGTGGCCGAGGTTCCGGAGAAATGAATGCCCTGTGCGCCACCGATCACGGTATTCCCCTTGATCGTGTTACCGGTACCTACCAAACTTCCGAAGATACCCACCACACCAGTAGCGGTTCCGGTATTGGCGGGTGCGATCACGCGACAATTCACCACACTATCATAAGAGGCGATCGCTGCCATATCAATGGCTCGACCATTGGTCGTATTCTGTGCAGTAACGGTGATGCCTCGGAATGTGATGTACTGCGCACTATCCAATTTCAATACATAGTTATTGGCAGCGACCGTTGCATCGTAAGTCAGGTTCACCGATGTCGGATTCCCGTTCGCACTTTGGAAGGTCACGCGACTGGTCGGTGAAGTACCGGTGATGCGACGGATCCGAACCTGCTCGGTATACGTTCCCGCGGCCACATTGAAGGTGACCGGACCACCGATGCCACAATTCATTACTGCCACCGCCTCCACAAAAGAGTTGAAGTTTACGCCGGTAGGGTAGTTGGTAGGCTGCGTGTTGTTGATCGTATATACGCCGGGCGGGAATGGCGGATTCATCGTAACCTGAGTAGGTGTAGATGTGGCGGATTGCCCGCTACACGTGACCACGCACTGATACCAGAATGATCCACTGGACAAAATAGTTGTATCGGCAAATAACAACGGATTACCGAGGTTGGTCCACGGACCCGCCGCCGATGTAGCATACTGCCACTGGAAAGATTGTCCCGCACCGAATGAGTTGCCGCTCAGGTTAAGCAGAATCGGCGTTCCGATACACATACCGGTATTGGGAGTAGCGGATGCTGCTCCTGCGTTGGGTGGGGTGGTACAATTCGGTACCGTGAATTCCCAGGCACCAATATCCGGTGTGGTGGCACTACGTGCAGCATTCACAATATCGGAGGTAATGCCAACTGACACACCCTTATTATCCAAGGCAACGCTACGAGGCTTCAGGTCGCCAGTGGCAGGACTGGTATAATATGGGTTGATGGTAACGGAATTCGCATCTTGTGTGGACGATGCCTGCCA
Organism: Bacteroidota bacterium; assembly: GCA_046081925.1. Lineage (GTDB taxonomy): Bacteria > Bacteroidota > Bacteroidia > Chitinophagales > Chitinophagaceae > JJ008. The sequence continues at coordinate 40,442 of JBJTWV010000015.1, forward strand.
GGCGGCGAGTGTAGTCCGGTTTGCTCCATCGAATCCAACGTGCGCCTGTGGTGTCGTGATGTAGAAGTTGTTGTTATTAGAAACATAAGTGGTGCCGGTGGTCGAGAAATAGAGACCAAACTTAGTTCCCTGTCCGGCACGTGCAATGGAAATCAGGTTGTCCTTGAATTCCAATCCGGCTGCGACCGTCACTTGATAAAATGCATACGCACTGCTGGTCGTAGCCGTTGTTGCATCGTCCAAACTAATGGTGTTGTGATGGCACCAGATGTTATCAGAACTGCTGTTGTACACGCCATAGATCGTTCCGCTGGAATTGAGATCGTACATCGCATTGTTGCTGATCACATTCTCCAATCCGCCTAATGCATCCGAGCTGGTCAGATAAATACCATAGAAGGAGGAGGTACTTCCGGGATCTCCGCCGAACGGATTGTATATCCGGTTCTTATTGATACTGACCTTTGTATTCAAGGTGGTCAGGTAAACGCCATAGAAAGTTGTAGGCGTAGCGCGTGTGGGACGAGTGATCCGGTTAGATTCTACTTGTGTATTGAAGTTTCCGTACAGGTACATGCCATACAGATAGAAATCTTTGAGCGTATTTCCGATGATCTTGTTATTGCCCACTGCATTGGTGGTGCTGCCCACCATGGTAATGGCATAATAGCCGCCTGTGATGGTATTGTTCTGGATCACGTTACCATCACTTTCATTCAATCCGGTGGTGGTGGGTGTATCACCGGCACTGTTCACGATGCCGGCGAAATTGGTAGAAGTGGAAGCGGTGCTTACATTGATGGTACAGCGACGGATCACATTGGAATCGGCGCCGTTGGTCAGATGGAAACCATATCCATACTCGGTGGCGCTGCTACCTTGCGGCACGATCACCAAGCTGTCGAAGACGAAATAATCCGTACCGCTCAAACGGAACACCGCACGCTGCGCGGTATTCGTAGAGAGATAGGTAATGGTTTCGCCATTACCATTGAACGTAACCGTGTTTACGGCCGATGTGCCCTGTACATAGCTCATGTTCACCTGTTCGGTATAAGGACCGGAACCGGCAACCACGTTGAATACGATGGGACCGGCAATACCGCAACGCAATGCTGCATACGCGGCATTAAAACTATTGAAGTTGGTTCCGGCGGTTGGTTGCAAACGATTGATGGTATACGTACCGGCAGGGAACAACGCATTGACCACCACCTGCACCGGCGTCGAATTGGTCGTGTTACCGGTACACGTGACTGCACAACGATAGTAAAGTGTTGTGGTGGGATTCATATTGTATGCCGGGTTGTTCTGCGAGGCGCCCAGGTTGGTCCAAGGACCGGCCAAGCTGGTGGCCGTTTGCCATTGATAGGTTTGTCCGGTTCCGTAGGAGTTATTGATCAATCCGAGGGTTACCGGCTCATTGGGGCATATAGGCGCGGTGACACTCGATGTGGCATCGCCGGCAGTGGGTGGTGCGGTACACCCGGCCACATCAAATTCCCACGCACCCATATCGGGTGTGGTGGCACTGCGCGATACGCCGATCACATCGGTGGTGACGCCAACCGGTGTACCCAAGTTGTTCAACGCAGGAGAAGTTGGTTTTAAATTACCCAACGCAATGTTCAAGTAGACGGGCGCAATAGAAACGGAGTTCGCATCTTGCGTGGAGGCCGCTTGCCAGTTGGCCAGAGTAGCTTGTGCAGCGGTACCCCAAACACCATAACTGATGCTGGCAGATGGCGTGTAGGAAATATCGTTGTAATTGGATGCGATCACCGTTGCCGTGCTGACCATGTAGATGCCGGTTTGCACTGTGGCTCCGCCCCGATTCAGTGTAACGAGGTTATTCTTGAATTCGATACCGGCCGCGACGGTCGTTTGATAAAATGCCCGCGTCACTTCGGCCGCAACCGCCGCACTGCTGGCATCATCAAAGGAGATCGTGTTATGATAGTAGAAGACATTGTCCGAGCTGGCGTTGTAGATACCATACAACGTACCGTTGCTTTTAATGTCATAGATCACGTTGTTGGTCACGCGGTTTTCCAATCCGGCCAAGGCATCAACCCCCGTGAAATATATACCATACGCGTCGTTGGTGGTGGTGGTGGTGGCATCATATAAACCATGAATGTAGTTGGCGTTGATGCGGGCATTCGTACTCAGCCCCGTAAAATAGATGGCATAAGCGGCCGTACTGGTAGCGGTACGAAGCGGACGGCTGATGTCATTTCCTTCGATGAGCGTATTGAACGTACCATTTCCATAGAAACCATATATATAAAAATCACGGACTTTATTCCGGAGAAATTTATTGTTTTGATTGGCTACCGTACTACTGCCCACATTGGTGATGGAATAATAACCACCGGTAACGGTATTGTCGCTGAACGTATTTCCATCGCAATTGGCGCTGCCGGTCGTAGTGGCAGACGTAGCGCTGGAGCTGATAACGATGGGCGTAAAGTTTGTACTTGTCGAAACAGCATTGGCTTCGATCGTACACTTGCGGAATGTATTTGAATCGGCATCATTGATCAACTGAACGGTAAATCCATAATCGGTAGCAGCGGAGCCGGTGGCAGTGATCTGTAAACTGTCGAACACAAAGTGATCGGCACCATTTAGTTTGATCACGGCACGCTCATTGGGATTGGTGGAAGTGAATTTGAGCTGACGGCCGTTCCCGTTGAAGGTCACTTTATTGGTTGCGGACGCGCCAAAGACAGGCGTAATGATCAATTGCTCGGTGTAGGGACCGGAAGCCGCATCCACATTGAAGGTTACGGGTCCATTGATACCACACTTGATATAATTATACGCGTCATTGAAGCTGGTAAAGTTGGTTCCGCCGGTGGGTTGGGCGCTGTTGATCGTGAATGTACCGGATACCAAACCAGGCGTAGTTACCATTACAGAAGTCGAGTTGGCCGACTGGCTGCTGTTTGAACAGGTAACTACACAGCGATAATAAGTAGTTGCCAGCTGGGTAGTGCTGTAGAAAGCGCTGGTGGCGCCGGTGATGTTATTCCAGTTGGTGTTATCGGAAGAGGATTGCCATTGATACGTGACTCCGCTCGCAATGGTTTGTCCGGAAAGATTCAGATTGATGGTTTGTCCGGCACAGGCAAAAATGGGACTTGCATTGGCGGTGCCGGCAGTGGGTGCCCCGGCACAAGCGGTGGCGGGCGTCCAGGCAAATGTGATATTGGGACGAGTGGTGGCGGTTCCGTTCTCAGCAGCGGTGGCGGTTCCACACAGACTGTTCAGATCATCCGCCCGATACGTATGAGATCCATTGAATGTAAGGCCGGTTGTCCAGGGCATGACGGGGTTCTCTGTCCAAAATGTTGCGGTAGTAGAAGCCGGGTCACCACTACATACCTCTACCATGATATTGTCACTGCCATTCCAGTTAAATGGAGTGGGCAGCGTGAATGTGTTAACACCGGTGACGGGCTGATAGTTGGTCGCAACGGTAGCAACAGAAGCGCCAGAAAAAGCATCCCACCCCGCAGCACCCGCCAGCAAGGTGTTGGAGGTGGTATGACCGATACGAATCTGATAGCCTTCTACCACACCGGTTGTTCCTACCGACACAACATTGAATTTGATAGATGTGATGATGCCCGGACCCATACCCGCAGCCGTCAACTCCGAAGCCCGGTATAAGTACTGAGCACGTTGTCCCTCATAGAAATCTTGCAGCGGACAAGGATACGTGGTGGTTCCGTTGCCGACGGTACCTGTTCCAATGTTGATATCCAACTGCGCCAATGATTGTTTGGGCAACGTCATGGAGATCAACAACGTGATCATACTGGCAACGATTGGGAAAAACCTTCTCATAATATCGGTTTTGGTTTTGCGATAATTATATAAGCAGCCCGGCCTTTCATTCAACTGAATGACAGGGTCTATTGCTAATACCTTCATAGCAGGTTTATCACCTTGGGTGACCGCAGTCTAAAAAAAGTCTTGGAAATTGGGTTCGGACGACTTCCCTCGAAAACAGTCAGCTTTGGGTTGATTTTCTGCTCGTTAAATATAATTTTTTTCAAGGGTTTCCGAGAGAAAAAACCATTTCACCTGTATTCGTTTTGCATGAGCGTTCAATTCCCACTTGCTTCCTGATGAGAATTGTAAGTCATGTAAAAACTTAACTAATTGACTATTTGTTACTTATAATTAGAATATTTATAAATCCAACCTTATTCTAACACATGTTCGTGAATTCAGCCCTGCGCCATATCGCGAACGACTTCTTCGTCGGTTACGGAAGGAAAAGAGCGGTAAAACTGACCAACGCCAATAAAATGGGTGGGCTGATGAAGACAAATGAATTGATCGACCTGTTTGGAAATGCGTGCGGCCGCTTCTGGGGAGGAAACGGGCGTGGCCACCCAAATGGCAGAGGGTTGTTCACGACGGACCAGTGCAATGGCATGCAACAGGGTTCGTCCGGTAGCAATGCCGTCGTCGACAAGGATCACGGTCTTTTGGCGCAGGTCGGGAAAAGGTCGCTGCTGACGATATTTTTTATTCCGCTCTTGCAACAAAATTCTAGCCTCCTGCACCAACTGGTTCAGTGTCTTGTCCGTCAGAGGCCCCTTCTCCTCGATAAATGTATCGTGGGGGCTAACAGCTCCGATGGCATATTCCGGATTTTCGGGTGTGGCCAATTTTCGTATCAATAATATATCCAGAGGTATATGCAGCGCTTTTGAGAGAAGGGCCGCCATGGGAACGCCACCGCGGGGAATGCCCAATACAATAGTTTCACTCGGATCTAGAGAAGGCATCAACTTCAACAACTGCAAAGCCGCATCCGTCCGGTCATTGAATACTCGCTGATTCATCTTTGGAAGTTCGGATAGGAGAAAGAGCCGGGAAAGAAGGAGAATCAGGGAAAGAGTTGAAGGATGAAAGATGAAGGATGAGCCATAATCCTTAAACAAATTCATCTTTCAATTTTCATCTTTCATCTTTCAACTTTCTGATAGCGACCGATGCACATACGGCGCCGAACACTGCGGGTAAATAGGAGATTGTTCCGTAGGCCGATTTCTTGTAATTCGTTCCATCCGTTAGCATCAGGCTTTCCCAGATCGGCACTTCCGGTGAAAAAACCACTTGTACGCCTTTGCGGATCTGAAAGCGTCGTTTCAATTGCTTGCGTACTTGTTGCGCAAAGGGGCAATTATAGGTTTCTGAAATATCGACCACTTGTAATCGGGTGGGGTCAAGTTTGGCGCCGGCACCCATGCTGCTTACCAGCGGGATCTTGCTTTCGACCGCCGTTTTGATGAACGTGATCTTGGGTGTGATGCTATCGATGGCATCAATGAGATAGGATGGTTTCTCCGTGAGGGAATCCAGTACTTTTTCGGGATGAATAAAGGTATCGATCACGTTCAGTTCCAATTCAGGATTGATCGCGAGCAGGCGTTCGGCCATGATGGCGGCTTTGGATACACCGTGATTGGTGGCCAATGCGGGAAGTTGTCTGTTTCGGTTGGTGGGATCCACCACATCGCCGTCGATGATGGTCATTTTCCCAATACCGGCGCGGGCGATGAATTCCGCGGCATAAGAGCCCACCCCTCCCAAACCGACCACACATACATGTGCCGCGGCTAGTCGCTTTAAAGCGTTTTCCCCAATGAGTAATTGGGTTCTGGAGAGCCAGGAAAGGTCGGTGGTCATTGGTAAAATTGGAAACACAAATCAACAAAAACCTTCCCGTTTCCGACTGGATTTTATATGAATGAGGATAATTTTCTCTCGTAAAAAAACTCATCCGCTCTTGGAAGGGAATGGATTTCCTCTATATTTGTTATCGGTTTGTAACCCAAACCCATTTAAATTCTAAAACCTTTAACCATGGCAACAAAGAAAAAAGCTGCTAAGAAAGTAGCTAAAAAACCCTCCAAGAAAGCTGCGAAGAAAGTAGCTAAGAAGCCTGCAAGAAAAGCAGCAAAAAAAGTAGCTAAGAAGCCTGCAAAAAAAGCAGTAAAAAAAGTAGCTAAGAAGAAATCCGCCCGCAAACCTTCCGCTGCCTTCATGAAGCCCCTGACTCCTAGCGCCAACCTGGCTGCTGTAGTGGGAGCCAAGGCGATACCCCGCACCGAAGTGGTGAAAAAGATCTGGGGGTACATCAAAGCAAACAAGCTGCAGGACAAAACCAACAAGCGCATGATCAATGCGGATGCAAAACTCAAAGCCGTATTCGGTGGTAAGAGTCAAGTGTCCATGTTCGACATGGCTAAGCATTTGGCCAAGAACCTGAGCTAAGCACTGCTTTGTTCAACTGAATGAAGGCACCTTTTAGGTGCCTTTTTTCATGCAGTCTCCTCGGCATACATCGGTTGCACGGAACGGATCGTCCATTGAAACGACTCCCAGGAAATTGGCGTGATCAAACAGCTGCGGACACGCGAACCTCGAAACCGTCTGCACTCATTCGGGTCACCCGCCAATAAGATCACAGAGGCGCCGTTGGAGATCCTGTTCAATTCTTCCGGAGAAGGAATGATCCGGGCATCCAGAAAGATCAGTTCATACGTAGGGGCGGCGCTTAGTACTTCAAACCAGGTGTCGACCATCCGCATGCCGGAAACGTCGGGATGATTGTCGGCAAAGGAGCTGAGAGAAAGTTGCGTCTCCGCATCATTGGTACAGAGTAGGATATGTATAGTAGGGTGCATGCCACAAACCTACAGGTCGGGAAAGGGACAAAATACCTATCGGGTGCGGGAAGTATCCAACATCGGAAAGATCTCGTTCAGCCGGATCGTACTGGTGAGCGCCGATGATGTTTCCAGTAAACTACTGGTTTATCCCAATCCGGTTTCAAACCAAACCATACAAATACGAATGGATGAGCCTGCCACGTTGGAGATATTCAACAACATCGGATCGGTCGTCTATAAAAACCAATTACCAATCGGCTTACACACGATCACACTGCCGGCACTACCCAGCGGTACCTATCGAGTCCGAACAGGTAGTAAGCAAGCGAACCTGATCGTTCAATAAAAACAAAAAACCCCGGCATCTGTCGGGGTTTTCTTTTTGTAACTGGTTAGCTTTTGTTTGATCGGAATAGTTTGCTTCGGATGAGATCGACGAGTAACCGCCCCACCGGACCCCAGATCAGATTGTCCGTATGGCCACTTGAGATAGACTTTACCTGCTTACGGATCCACTCGCCATTCTCTTTCCAGGAATGACGGAGAGAATCCCAATCATCTGCTAAACGCTTTTCCTGCTCCTGGCGACGTAGCCTCAGCTGACGTTTATACGATTCAAAATCTTCCCAAGGCTTAGGACTGTTCATGTTTTTTTTCCTCCTCAAACAACACGCGAAGCAGGGCATTTCGGATGGGGCGACGGATCCAGCGCTCCCGCTTTGCCCAGATCCATAGAGCCGCCAGCAGGGAAACAACGGAAACGATCAGGAATCCCAAGCCCCGACTGCCCAGCCAATCCCCTACAAAGAGGGCCAAGGCGACCGTGATCAACACTAAAAATAAAAAGAAGACCGCTGCCGTCAGAAAAACGGAAACGGTCAATGACAAAAGCCGGGCCGACTTATCAGCGGCCGACAATTTCATCTCATCGATCCGGGTCTGCACGTACTGCTTGCCCTCATCGATCAACGACTCGATTTTTCGGATTTCATCCAGCATGTAGGGAAGGTACGATTTTTAATCGCCGACCTCTTCATCTACCCGCTTTGACATTTTGGATAATATATCCTGCCCGGTCTGCATGCCACGATCGAAACGTTCGCGCCATTTACGACGCTGCCGTTGAAATTTTTCACGGGTCTCCGATCCCTTTGCCGGCGCATACAACACACCTAAAATACTACCCGCTACCAGCCCAACCCCCAGCGCCAATGCTACCTTTGTTGATGTTTTCATTTGATTGATTTAAACTACAATATCGGTGTCGGATACCGGCGAATAATTGATGATACCCCATGCCCGTGCTGTCTTTGGTCAGCTACGTGCCAATCGCCCGAAATGCCTAATTTGAAAGTAATTTCCACTCCATGCACAACACGATCGATCAAAATCGCCTCCGCCAGATCGTTTTTTTATTATTGATCACCGGCCTGGGCTTACTTCTTTTTATTCAACTGTATACATTTCTGCCCGCCGCACTGGGTGCCGCCACCTTGTATATCCTGCTGCGAAAAAGTAATTTCTATCTGATCGAAAAGAGAAAGTGGCGACCGGGCGCCGCCGCCGTATTGCTGATGGTGGTTTCCCTGATACTCATACTGTTGCCCTTGTGGTTATTGGTGGATATGCTCTACGATAAAGTGACCTATGCCGTATCGCATGCCAATGAATGGATCGATGCCATTCACCGAACGATCGCTTCGTTCGAGGCCAGATATAATGTAGAGTTGTTGAGCGACGAAAACATTGCCCGAATCGGAAATACCATCAGTACGGCCGTACCACGTATCCTGGGCGCCACGTTCAACGGACTTACCGCGATCTTCTTTATGTACTTCATTTTGTACTTCATGTTCGTCAGTGGCCGAAAAATGGAGACGCTGTTATATGACTACATCCCCTTAAAGGACCAAAACGTGGAACGACTCGAGAAAGAGATCCACACGATGGTAGTCTCCAATGCGGTTGGCATTCCCGTGGTGGCGGTCGCACAAGGCGTGGTGGGTGTGTTAGGGTATTGGCTGATCGGCGTTCAGGAGCCGCTGTTCTGGTTCGGCATAACCTGTATCGCCGGTATGATCCCGGTGATCGGTGCGGCACTGGCCTATATTCCCTTGACCGTGATGTTTCTTGCAAACGGTCAGATCGGGCAGGGAATTGCCATGGCCATCTATGGATTTGGCATCATCGGTACCGTCGATAACGTGTTACGTTTCTCCTTATTGAGAAAAATCGGTGATGTGCATCCTCTCACCACTGTATTTGGTGTGATCATTGGATTGAATTTGTTCGGATTCATCGGATTGATCTTTGGGCCATTACTCATCTCTCTATTCAATCTCTTGCTTCGCATCTATTCCAGCGAATTCCTGTCTCGTCAACGAGGGGCCTAATACCCAATCATACTCTCTTTGTATGCGTAGATTTCGGTATCCTCGAAAGATCCACTCGTATATCTACGAACGTTTCAGCTTCCCCGCATAGGAAATGCCCCCGATTTTATGAAAAAGAGAGTGCTTTTTGGGGTGCACCCGGTGATTGCGGGGTAGGTTTGTGTTGTCGATCGAGAGAAAGACATCCTATCAAAAACCAACCAATATCCTACAGAAACCGATCCAATATCCAAACTGAATTACCCCTATGTCTGTCTAATCCAAAAGATTCCATCCTCGATCCCGGCACGGATCAACAGTGAGACAAAAGACTAAAAGTCTGATTGGACACATCAAGGATGGATGAAACAAAAAGCCCGATATTTCTATATCGGGCTTTTGATTTTTTAGATGCTCTATGTGGTATTTCTGCTTTACTCGGACCAGCCCGATCGTATTTTATCTAGTACTATCTTTATTTCATGAGCCGCCTGCACCGAAAGGATGCGTTGAATTTTTTATCTAAGCTGACGGTCCGTCGCGTGTGGAATTTCATCCGGCTTTGGTCGAGCTATCAGTTGAGCCGTCTGCTGGGTCGACCGATCCACTGGGGCCACCCCTATTCTTTGTCCATCGAACCTACCACGGCCTGCAACCTCCGCTGCCCCGAATGCCCGAGCGGCTTGCGTGCCTTCACCCGACCCACCGGTATGCTGCAAACCGATTTTTTTCGTAACACCATCGATCAATTGCACAAAGACCTGACCTATCTGGTCTTTTATTTTCAGGGAGAGCCCTACCTAAATCCCTCGTTTCTGGACATGGTGAAATATGCTTCTGCCAAGAAGATCTATACCGCCACATCCACCAATGCACATTACCTGTCGGATGAAAACGCAAAGAGAACGGTGGAAAGCGGACTGGACCGTTTGATCATTTCCATCGATGGAACCACCCAGGATGTTTATGAACAATATCGGGTGGGCGGGCAACTGGAAAAAGTGATCGAGGGTGCCAGAAACATCGTTCGTTGGAAACAAACATTGAAAAGCAAAACGCCTTTCATCATCTTTCAATTTTTAGTGGTCAAACCCAATGAACACCAAATTGAGGACGTACAGGAATTGGGTAAATCCATTGGGGTAGATGCCGTCTGGCTGAAAACCGCTCAAGTCTATGATTTCGAGAACGACCCAAATAAACTGATCCCAAGTATTGACAAATACAGCCGATACAAGAAAACGGCTACCGGAACTCGTTTCAAAGGGACCCTATCCAATCATTGCTGGCGCCTATGGCAGGATCCGGTGATTACCTGGGATGGCCTGGTGGCTCCCTGCTGCTTCGACAAAGACGCCGTTCATCAACTCGGCGATCTGAAAGCGCAATCCTTCAAGGAGATTTGGCATGCCCCCGCCTATCAATCCTTCCGAAAACAACTTTGGTCGGGCCGGCACAACATTGATATCTGCTCCAACTGCTCCGAAGGCACAAGGGTTTGGGGATAGAAAGTTCTTTTGGTTTTTCAATGTTGCAACATCATATTTGTATTTCCTATTCCCTTCGTGATGAGTCTCAAAAAAGACATACAGCAAAAAAAATTTCGCAACGAGCACCAGAAAGTCGTTGTGAATCTCCTCTTTACGGCCGGATGGTTGAAGGACAAGAGCAAAGTCATATTTGATCGGGAGGACATCACGGCACAGCAATTCAACATCCTGCGCATTCTGCGTGGAAGTCATCCCAAGCCACTCTCCACCTTGGCTATCCGTGATCGTATGTTGGAGAAGATGAGTGACACCAGTCGTATGGTGGATCGGCTCATTGTGAAAGGATTGGTAAAAAAAGTGGTTTGCCCGACCGACCGACGACTTGTTGACGTACAGATCACCGAAAAGGGGCGAAAATTATTGGAACGGATCGATACCTGTGACGATGAAATGGATGACATCGTACGCGGGCTCAACGATAAAGAAGCTCAGCAGTTAAATCTACTGCTCGATAAGATCCGTCAAGGAAAAGAATGACCTAATTTTGGGTCATGCGTCTACAACACACCTCCCTATTCTTCTTATTTCTTCTTACTGTAGCTTTCGGATGGACACAACCCGTCTCCGAGTTTCGTGGCGTATGGGTGGCTACGGTCAGTAATATTGACTGGCCTCAGTCAAAGAGCAATGACCCTGAAAAGCAAAAAGCCGATTTCATTCGCCTGGCCGACATGCACAAGCGAAACGGCATGAACGTACTGGTGGTACAAGTGCGCCCGGCAGCCGATGCTTTTTATCCCTCTTCCTTGGAGCCTTGGAGCGAATTCCTGACCGGAAAACAAGGAGAAGCGCCTAGTCCCTATTACGATCCGTTAGCCTTCATGATCGAGGAAACGCACAAGCGTGGAATGGAATTTCATGCCTGGCTGAACCCCTACCGAGCGGTATTTAATATCAACTCCTCTTCCATCTCGACCGATCACATGACGCGCAAGCGACCGGATTGGTTCCTGACCTATGGCGATAAAAAATATTTTGACCCCGGGAACAAAGAAGCGCAAGCCTTTGTGGTAAGCGTGGTGCGTGATATAGTAAAACGGTATTCGGTGGATGCGATCCACATGGACGATTACTTCTATCCCTACCGAATCGCGGGCAAGGAGTTTCCGGACGAGTTGGGTTATCAACGATCCGGAACCACGCTGGCGAAAGATGATTGGCGAAGAAGTAATTGTGATTCGATCATTGCGGCCATTCACCGTGTTATACGACAAGAGCGTCCGGTATGTCGGTTTGGTATTTCACCGTTCAGTGTTTGGCGAAATAAATCAAAAGATCCTGAAGGCAGCGATAGCAAAGCAGGCGTTACCAACTACGACGATCTATATGCCGACATCTTACTGTGGATGAAAAAGGGATGGATCGATTACGTTACACCACAATTATACCTGGAGATCGGACACGATAAGATCGCCTACGAGAAGCTATTGGACTGGTGGGGCAAGCACAGTTATGGTAAACATATTTACATCGGGCACGGTATTTATCGGGCGGGCGAGGGCAACTCCATCAAATGGAAAAATCCGAATGAGTTGCCGAACCAGATCAAGTTGCTTCGGGAAAACCCACACGTTCAGGGAAGCATTTATTTCAGCAGTAAATCCTTCGAGAAAAATTTCAACGGCTGGAACGACAGCCTTCGTAATAATTACTACAAAGAACCGGCACTCATCCCTGCCACTCCCTGGCTCAGTAAAGGAAACCCCGTAACGCCACAGGCTACGGTTACTACCCAAGGCGCCGGGCAAGCCCTCGTCGAAATACAGACGGAAAAGAAAAAAGATACCAACCTCAAATACTACGTCATCTACAAACAAACCGATGCGGCGACCGCCTCCAATAAAAAGATCGCGGCGATCCTTCCGGTTTCTCAGTCGTTGAAGTGGACCGATTCGCTGTATGAAAAAGATAAATCCGTTCGATACTGGATCACGGCTGTGAACCAAACCAACGAAGAGAGTCAGCCCCGCGAGAAAATACTGACCCGCAGCAATGGTCAAACCTGGACCATCCAATAACTCCCAAACTATTCAAACTCTCAAACTTTCAAACTAGTTAGCATGCCCGGATACGAAAAATGGAGTGACCTGGAGAGAAAAGAACTAATGGATGTGGTCGAAACTGGCATCCTTATGCGATATGGATTTGATGGCGCCCGAAATAGTCATTGGAAATCAAAGGAGCTGGAGGCGGCCATTTGCGAAACGTTCGGTTGCGCACATGCGCAACTTACCTCCAGCGGAACGGCCGCTCTCACCACGGCACTCAGCTCCATGGGAATCGGTTATGGAGATGAGGTGATCATGCCCAGTTTCACATTCGTTGCCTCTTTTGAAGCGGTGATCAGTGTAGGTGCCATTCCCGTGTTGGCCGATATTGACGATACGCTCACACTCGATCCGGCCTCGGTACGCCGGTGCATCACGCCACGTACGCGAGCCATCATGCCCGTGCATATGTGTGGTAGCATGGCCGATCTGGACGCTTTACAGTCGATCTGTAAAGAACACAACCTCTTATTACTGGAAGATGCCTGCCAAAGTATCGGTGGCACATACAAGGGAAAAAAGCTGGGTACCATAGGTGACGCCGGTACATTCTCCTTTGACTTTGTGAAAACCATGACCTGCGGAGAGGGTGGTGTCGTAATGTCAAACAATCAGGACATCTACGTAAAAAGTGATGGATATACCGACCACGGACACGATCACCTGGGGGTTGACCGGGGAGCCGACCTGCATCCATTCATCGGATACAATTTCCGTATTTCCGAATTACATGCGGCTGTTGGATTGGCACAAGTACGTCGACTTCCGGAATTTCTGGATACACAACGAAAGAATCATCAGTTGCTGAAATCGCTGCTTGCCGATATCCCGGGCATCTACTTTCGTCGCGTGCCGGATCCGCAAGGGGATAGCTGTAGCTTCATCAGCTGGTTCCTGCCATCGACCGAACAAACGCAACGCGCCGTGGTTGCCCTAAAGCAGGCTGGTATCCTAGCTGGTAATTTCTATTGGTACAATAACAACTGGCATTATATCCGTAAGTGGGATCATCTCAAAAATGCCCTTACCCTCAATCATATATCGCCCGAAATGAAATCCCGTATCGAAGCCGAGGCCAATAAGGATTTCACAGCCAGCGATGCCATCATGAGTCGTTGCGTTTCCACTGCCATCAGTTTGCTCTGGACGGAGGAGCAGATCCAAGAAAAGGGCGCTCGGATGAAGGAAGTCATTCGCGCGGCAATATGATGGTTCGGGCAAGTTCGTTCACGTAATTTTGCAGGGTCATGGCCCTCGGACAACGACTGCAACAGAAACTGCAGCAAAAGCTGTCGCCTCAGCAGATTCAATTGATGAAACTGCTGCAGATCCCCACGGCCAATCTGGAAACCCGCATCAAAGATGAACTGGAGGAGAATCCGGCATTGGAGTGGGAGATATCGGATCCGGCCGAAAGCACCACGTCCTCCGAAGAAGATACCGATACTCCGTTTGAAGAGCCGACAGACACCGTCTCGGATATTTACAATGACATTGACGTAAGCGATTATCTACAGGATGGAGAGGATGAGATTCCGGAATATAAAATGCACGTCGGCACAAACGCATCGGATCTGGAGGATCGGACTTTTCAGGATGCTGCCTCCGTCAGCTTTTATGATTCCCTGCTGGATCAGATACACTGGTTGGAACTGAATGAGGTTGAACAACAAATAGCGGAGCAATTGATCGGGAGTTTGGATGAAGATGGCTATTTACGAAGAGACATACAGGCGATCGTCGATGATCTGGCTTTTCGGCAAAACTTGTATGTGGATGCACAACAGGTGAATGCCGTGCTGCAGCGCGTACAGGAACTGGACCCGCCCGGGATCGCGGCACGCGATCTGCGGGAATGTCTGTTGCTTCAACTGAAACGGTTGGAATCAAGCGGAAAAGACCTGGCGGGAGCCCGACAGATTTTGGAAAATCATTTTGAGGAGTTTACCCGAAAGAATTACGATAAGCTCCAACGCGACCTGAGGCTGACGGATGAAGCGTTGCGAATCGTATTGCAACAGATCACGAAGCTGAATCCCAAACCCGGTGGCCTCTCGGAAGGGCAGGAGCACCAGAACTATGTGATCCCCGATTTTTTTGTGTACAACAACCAGGGTCGACTCGAATTGACTCTCAACAGCCGAAATGCGCCGGAATTGCGGGTTAGTCAGGAATACCGCGAGATGTTGAAACAATATGACACCGGCACCAAAAAAAATCGATCCGAAAAAGAAGCCGTGCTGTTCATCAAACAAAAGATCGATTCGGCCAAATGGTTTATCGATGCCATTCAGCAACGGCAGCAAACATTGACGCTGGTGATGCAAAGTATTCTGGATCATCAGCAATCTTTTTTTACAACCGGGGATGAAACGGAATTGCGCCCCATGATCCTAAAAGACATTGCTGCTCGAACGGGTTTGGATATATCAACGGTTAGCCGAGTAGCAAACAGTAAATTCGTTCAAACAGAATTCGGAACCCATCGATTGAAGTTTTTCTTCAGTGAAGCGGTGCAAACACAGAGCGGAGAGGAAGCATCCACCCGGGAGGTAAAAAAAATATTAGCCGACCTCGTCGAAGGGGAAGACAAAAAAAATCCGCTGAGCGACGATCAATTGACAGAAATCCTGTTGCAAAGGGGCTATACTGTTGCCCGCAGAACCGTTGCCAAATACCGGGAGCAATTAAATATTTCGGTGGCCAGATTACGGAAAGAATTGTAGATCGTCAGGATCACTCATTCTGAGTTTCACAAGTGCTTATTGCGAAACAGGTCGTTACTGAAAAAGGGAAGAGATCAAATACACGGTTCTTACAATCCGCTCATCGTCATAATTTCTGAGAACGAATGGTTGCCATTATAACTTTTTTCCAATGATCGGGATGCACGGAATAGCCGGCAGCAGCGATGGCATTGACCCATTCCTGGGGTTCGTTTTTTCCTTTTAACCGGGAGTAGAATTTCTTCTTTTTCATGAGCTGACAAAAATCAATAAAGGAGTCGGCTTCCGTAGCATATTGCTTGTAACTGCTTCTGATACCATGCGTGCTCATTAAATTATTTTTTCCCTTGATGCCGAACAGGTTTTTTAAAAGCCGGGCGTTTCGGCTGGTTCCGGATCCGGATTCAAGTATGGAGATGCCAAAAATGATGGAAGAGGGTATTCCATAGGCGCCGGAAAGAGAGTCCACGAGCGTTTTGTGTTTCGTGACGAATTTCTTTGGAGCCGTCTGCGCCCATAGGCCGCAGGTCAACAGCAGAAAGACAACACTCAACAGCAAGGACAGGCGATGGGGTGTCAAAAGCTTCATATGCATAAATCTAAGATACCTATGTATTCCGGATTGACCAATTCACTACCTTGCCAACCCATGGTAACGTCCATCTCACGACGCAAAGGAGGCGATCTGATCGCTTCGCTGCTCTCCTGGGTCTTTCACCCTGTGTTTCAGCCGGTCATGCTGATCGGTTTTCTATTATTCAGCAATACCTCCAGTCTCTTTTTGGCCTTTCATCGGTCTCAATTATGGATGATCCTTGGACAAGCATTCACCCTCTATACTTTTTTTCCGTTGGTGACAGTTGGCTTATTGAAAGCGGTTGGCTTTTTGGAGTCCGTTCACTTACGTACGCAAAAGGATCGGGTCATTCCGTTGGTAGCCGTGGGCATCTGGTATTTCTGGATCTGGTATGTATGGAAAAATCTGCCCGATTATCCGATTGAATTGGTTCAATTTGCACTGGCCGCCTGGACGACCTCCTGGGTTTCTTTGTTGATAAACGCACGAATGAAGATCAGCTTGCATACGCTGTCGGCCGGATTGATCCTAGCCTTTCTATTTTTATGGGCCATGAAACATCAATATGGTGCAGGATTTTATTTGCCGATCGCTTGTTTATGGGCAGGCGTAGTGGGTGCTGCCAGGCTACACATATCCGATCACACAAGATCCGAGGTATATCTGGGATATGCCGTAGGTGTCGCCTCGATGTGTATCATTTGGATCCTCTATTGAATCAACATCCCTCTACGGGCGAGAATGTTACGGTAAAGGCGGTGCGACGATCCTGGGATGTTACCGATACCGTGGCACCATGTTCATCGGCTACATTTTTTACGATGCCCAGGCCTGTTCCGCTCTTATGATGCTTGGTCGAAAAGAATTTTCGGAAGATCTGACCGATCATATCGGAAGGGATCTCGGGGCCGGTATTTTCGACCGTCACAGCCAAACCCGCTTCCCGTTTTTCGGAGCGTATGATCAACCGCTTATCGGCTTCTTCCTCCATGGCATCGATCGCATTCTTGATCAGGTTGGACCAGAGCTGGAATAACTTCACTTCGTATCCCATGATAAAATGATCGGGGGCCACCTCAAAATCCAACGTGATGTCTCGTTTCAGTTCGTAGTGAAAAATATTCAATACCACAGAGATGTTATCGCGAACGGAAATTCGTTTTTGAGTGGATTGAATATCTTTTTTGATAAAGGATCGAACATCGCGGATCACTTTACTGGCCCGATCCACCGAGATGCGTATACTATCCGATAAGCTACGAATGGTTTGTATCTGCTGGATCAAATTCAAAACAGCGGCTGGTTGGGCAGCTGACAATATGCGCCGAATGACATCCGCCTCGTCGATCGTAATACGACATCGCACTAATTTCTCGGCCAGCTCAACCCGCTGTTCAGTATTCAACTTGTCCGCCTCCGTTAGAGAAGAAAGGAATACCGCCATTTGCTGCGCTTCTTGACGCAGCTGGAGACCGCCCACATAAATTTCTCGAACATTCGGCTTAGCCAAGGACATGGCGAGCGCCAACGAATCCGGATCGGATTGATTGAGTTGCTGTCCGATCAAGGTTTCCAATGAAAAGGATACACTTTCGGCTCCGGCTTTGATCGAACTGGGCGGGGTATTCAGATCGTGACCTTGGGATCGATGATCTTTTCCAATTGAAAACCAAGCATCTGCAAAACGATCGGGTCATCGTCGGCACAGATCAATGCATATTTGATTTCAGACATATTACAGGTTGGGATGAAACTCCTACGAAGATGCTGAATATTATCGTGCAAGCGGGGGCGATCGAAAATAATATGCATTTACTCTTATCAAAAACACGCATTTTTCCGTGTGCGGGCCAACGCTTACCTGCATCCTTTTTGTACTTTCACCTCCAGTCATGTTCCAAAAGGTCATTTTACTGATTTTGTTGTCGATCGCCTCCATCTTCGCCTGGGGGCAGCGAGGGTTAAAGCCCGAGGTGGAGAGCAAGCCATTGGTGGGTGGACAAACCTATGCCATCGTTATCGGCATCAGCAAATACAAGGCGGTGCCTTCGCTTCAATATGCGCATCGGGATGCAGAGGCGTTTAAATCGTTGTTGATGAGTCCGGCCGGCGGAAAGGTGCCGCCGGAGAACATCGAGTTCTTTATGAATGAAGAGGCCACCAGAAACAATGTGGCAGATGCGATCTCCGAAACTGCCCGAAAAGCCAAGCCGGGGGACCGGGTCTATTTCTTTTTTGCGGGACATGGAGATATGGAAGACCTGACCCAGATCGAAAACGGACTGCTTCTGCTGTACAATAGTCCGAACGGGAACTATTTTGGCATGAAGGACGATGTGCTGGAGTTGCTAGACCTCAAACGATATCTTTCGCCGCTGGCGCAACGGGATATTGAAATGATCTTCATCGTCGACGCCTGCCACTCCGGTAATCTCAAAGGAGGCGTTGAGGGATTGCAAATGACCACCCAGGCTCTCGCCACTGCCTGGGGAAAAGAGTACAAGATCCTGTCTTGTCAGCCCAATCAGCTTTCGCAAGAGGGATCTCAATGGGGTGGGGGGCGAGGTCTTTTTGCATTACAGTTAGAGGAAGGCATCAAGGGGTTGGCCGATCGAAACGGCGACTATTCGGTCAGTTTTGCCGAAGTGCAACAATACATTCTTGAAAAAGTATCCACCTTCAGCGAGTACAAACAAATTCCATTGGTTGTTGGCGATCTCAGCAAACCTTTGGTTCGGGTGGATACCGCTACGCTCAATCAACTGAGAAAACAAAAAGAAAATGAGCGGCTCACCTTAGGGCAGGTCAATACAAAAGGAAATGAGAATCAATGGGCCGATTCGCTTTCGGATTATGGAAAGAAGCTTTATGCTTCCTTCCAACGATTGGTCGTGGCCCAGCAACTGATCTGGCCCCGCGATACCAATGCGATGCGCGATTATCGGGCATTCACGGCAACATTCCCGAACCATCCGCTCGCCACCACCATGCGACGAAACCTGGCAGCGGCATTGAACCAACGATTCGATTCCATCGTAAACCCCATGCTTCGCGGCGAAACCAGCTACTCCACAAAAGATGGCTGTTACTATGCAGGAATGGAATTGGATAGCTGTATGAGTTTGCTTGGCGAGTCGCACTATATGTACCGAAACCTGCAGGCGCGCAGCCTGTTCATGAAAGCAATGACCCTTACCTGGGCACTCACAGAAGGTGAGTACAACATTGGCATGCAATCGACCGTGAAGAAATCGGTGGCTTACTTAGAAGAATCGGAGCGGCTGGAACCCAACACCGCATACACGATCGGACAATTAGGTGAGCATTATTTTCTTTTAGGCGAATACGCCAAGGCCAATGAGAAATTCGAGCGGTACCTATCCCTTCGGCCGAGCGATTATTGGGCGAAACAAACCCTGGCAAACATCTATTCCAATCAGAACCTATTTGGGAAAGCTGAAATATTATACCGGGATCTTCTCAAAAAATATCCAGCCTATGCGGCCGTCTACCACTCTCTCTCCAATACACTCTATGAGCAAGGCAAGAAAAACGAAGCCCGCGACATCATTCAGCCACTGCTGACAAAGGGATATGACACGACGAATTATTATTTCCTGATGGGTCTTTGGTCCACAAAAGCGAATCTGACCGATAGTTCGATGTACTGGTACCGGAAGTGCTATGCATTCAACCCAGCCATGGAGAGCATCTGCCTGAATAATATCGGTCACAAGCTGATGGTGAAAGGAGCCTACGACTCGGCCGTCATGTACTTTAAGAGAGTGATCGAGATAGATAGTGCAACGCCCTTTCCCTATTTCAACCTGGGCTGTATCAGTATGCTACAGCAAGATTATGCCCAGGCTGCCCAATGGCATGTTACCGGTCTCGATAAAAACAATACCAATCCGGACGGATACCTATCGGGCATGTCGTTGTACTACGGAAAAAAATACAAGGACATTGGCAGCAAGGCATTCCATTTATTCGATGGAAAAATGAGAACATTCAAGTTGGTATACCTGAGCTATCTGAATATTCTGTACGTGTATCTGAGAGTGCCCTCGATGTTCACACAAAAAGAGGACATTGAGCTGATCTTTCAACAACTCGATCGATTCAAACAATATGATGCAACGACCGAATATCATCGCGCCTGCTACGGGTCCCTTCGCGGCGATACGGAAGAAGCTATGAAACGACTGGAAAGCGCCTTGGCAAAAGGGTTCGGCGATTCTTTTGCTCTTCGAAATGACCTGGATCTGGCCGCTATTCAAAAACTACCTTCGTTCGGAAAATTGATGAAACAATATTTCAAATAGTTTCGTGATGGGGGTCTGTATTACACAAGTAAACCCTTCATTCGAAACGCTAAATACTAAACGCATGTTCGCTCGACTCCTTCCGCTTGTATCGATCGTATTACTTTTCGGATGTAAGTCTACCGAATACGGAATGGCCACCAACGGAGAAAGCCGTAAAATGACCATTCACGAATCGGCCGATGTAATTGTATATGAGCGGATCAAAGCCCAATCCGTTCCGAGCCTGTCGGACCGGGCCGAAGGAGGTCGGGCGATCGGTCTTACCTCCCTGCTGGGAACGGCCGTATCGATGGGTACCAATATGGTAAAAACCATGATCGCGAAAGACAAAGCCAAATACACGGCTAACTATTCGTTTGGACTTACCGACCTGTACTTCTATGATCAGTTGTCGACCGAAAGCGTCTTCGATCCGGTAGGACTTCAATTCAGCGGATTCACACTGATCCGAACCTTCAAAAATTCAGCCGGCCAAACAGATACCGCGTTAGTAGCCCGTTTTGAAGTGGATACCGCCCGGGCCACCGAGATCATAAACAATTCTTTGTTCCGCTTGCGTCTGACTTCGTTTGAGCTGCGCCATGCCAAGGCCAAGATCTCGCAAGCACAAAAGAAAAACCTCAACCTGGACTTTGAGATCTCTTTCCGCACCTCCTACGCCAATGAACAGGGACAATTGTTTGACAACATCCACCTGGGTAAATTTCTGCTTAGTCTGCGCGATGCCCCGCTCGATCCCAACGACCCGCAATACGCGAGCTATTACAATGGACTAAAAGGGAAAATGCTGGACGGACGAAGCTTCATCGTACCCCGATCCTTCGGTTATTATAAAGATGGTAACGGCAATTACCATAAAGCATATAGCCAAGGCGCTTACTCCATTCAGGTAAAAGTGACCGAAAGCGCCAACAATAAATTCGTAACCGAACTGATCTCGGATAACACCGACCAGATCATCAATATCCTGAGCAAGGAGGCAAAGAAAGGGGTAGGAAAGATCAAGTAAGTAGAGCGCCCTTCAGGCTATTGAGGGCAGAGCAATAAACTCGCTCAACCCTCTACCCTCTACTCTCAACCCGTCTTTTTCCCCCTTTTTTCGGGAAAATAAATCCAAAAATATTAGTTTTCTTTTGCTAAATCCATTAGTTTTGCCCCGTTAACCATTCAGCCAACTGGCTACGACCTTTAAAAAAACATGTATGGCAAAGACTGAAAAAAACACGGAAACAACCCCGAACTCCGAGAAGTTCAAGGCCCTCAAACTCACGATGGACAAGATCGAGAAGGATTATGGAAAGGGCAGCGTCATGATGATGAACGAGCGAGGAGAAGCGCTGCAGGAAGTAGTCTCTACCGGTTCGATCGGGTTGGATGCGGCCCTGGGTATTGGCGGATTGCCTCGCGGACGGGTGATCGAAATTTACGGGCCGGAATCTTCAGGTAAAACGACCATCGCGACCCATGTGATCGCGGAGGCGCAGAAAAAAGGAGGTATGTGCGCGATCATCGATGCTGAGCACGCCTTCGATAGTAATTATGCCAAAAAATTGGGCGTGGATGTCGACAATCTGTTGATCTCTCAACCCGATTATGGGGAACAGGCACTGGAGATCGCCGACCGGTTGATCCTTTCCGGTGCGTTGGATGTGGTGGTGATCGACTCCGTAGCCGCCCTGGTACCCAAAAGTGAGCTGGAGGGTGAGATGGGAGACAGTAAGATGGGATTGCACGCCCGCCTTATGAGCCAAGCCCTTCGCAAACTAACTGCTACGATCGCGAAGACCAATACAATTTGCATCTTCATCAACCAGCTTCGGGAAAAGATCGGTGTGATGTTCGGTAATCCGGAAACCACTACCGGCGGTAATGCCCTCAAATTCTATGCTTCGGTTCGGTTGGATATCCGTCGGACCCAACAGGTAAAAGACGGTGACGAAGCCATCGGTAACCACGTGAAAGTAAAAGTGGTCAAGAATAAAGTGGCGCCTCCGTTTCGAGCTGCCGAGTTTGATATCATCTTCGGAGAAGGGATCTCCAAAACCGGAGAGATCGTTGATCTGGGGACCGAACTGGAGATCATCCAGAAAAGCGGTAGCTGGTATAGCTACAATAGCGACAAATTGGGACAAGGACGGGATTCTGTGAAGCAGCTGATGCTGGACAACCCCGAACTGGCCAACGAGATCGAAACCAAGATCC
Source organism: Bacteroidota bacterium (assembly GCA_046081925.1). Classification (GTDB taxonomy): domain Bacteria; phylum Bacteroidota; class Bacteroidia; order Chitinophagales; family Chitinophagaceae; genus JJ008. Next base: position 62,943 of record JBJTWV010000015.1, read on the forward strand.
GCGAAAAGATCAAGGAAATGCAAAACGCCTGATCGCTGTTTTTCGTTGTATATAGATGGGTTAACGACCCCGACCTCCACCGGTCGGGGTTCTTTTTTAGTAGGGTTGTATATTTTCAATGTTTAAACATCGTATATTTGTGTTTCAACCATTTCAGCCCCGTAACGTTAAACAAACCATGAACCTGCCATTTACCAAAAAGACCCGCATCAGAATCTTGCTCGCACTGGTGGTTCTGGGCCTTAGCATCGGCGGTGGAATTGCCTACTACCTGATCACAGAAAAATTTGAGGACACCGCCCTGGTAAAAGCGGCATACAGTGTCTCGGCCTTGCAGTTTCTTAAAGAATTTCAGGAAAATGACTCGCTCGCCAATGACCGCTACCGGGATCGCATCGTAGAATTAAAGGGTCGCGTTACCTCTATCGAGTGGGCAGATACCAGCGCCAACATCAAAATGGAAACAACCGAATCAAGCGACTATCTCATCTTTGATTTCCAACGCCAGGATGCCACCAAAACAAAGTCTCTGCGATCGGGAGATAGTATTTTGGTACGCGCCTCGTGCAGTGGAAGTGTCTACAGTCGCATCCTCAATAGCCGCTCTGTACAATTCAAGCGCGCCTCCCTCATTCAAAAATTTTAAATACAAATACAATGAAACAGTTCTTTTTCGCTGCTGCCATGCTCCTGTCCTTAGCCACCATGGCGCAATCCAAAACCACCACATCCGCCATCGTAACATTCGATGCCACCACCGCGCTGGATGCATTGCCAAAAGCTGAAAACAAAACAGCCGTCGGTATGATCGATACAAAAACCGGTCAGGTGGGATTCGAGGCAGCCGTAAACAATTTTGCCTTCACCAACCCTACCATCCAACAGCACTTTAATGAAGAGCGTTGGCTGAATTCAGCAAAATTTCCGCTTTTCACTTTTCAGGGAAAGATCACCGACCTGAGCAAGGTGAACTTTAAAAAAGATGGATCCTATACCGTACCCGTTTCCGGCACCATGACAATCAAGGATAAAACCAATCCCCTCACCACCAATGCCGTTATCGTAGTAAGCAAGGGCGCCATCAAAGCCAGCTCCAACTTCTCGATCAAACTCTCCGACTTCGGTGTGGATGTAGGAACCAAAGGAAAGATCTCCAATGAGCCACAGATCACTGTAAGTGCTGATTTCAAATAAAAGAATCTCTCTTTATACGGAAACCGCTCCATCGGAGCGGTTTTTTTATTTCGAAAAGGATTGATGTATAAATACCAAGCGGCCCTTGGAATCAAAACCCGATACGGCCACGCGAAACTGACTGATGCGACCCGGTAACTTGAACTTGATTGGAACATGGGGCCGATCGATCACGATGGTTGGGTCCCAGTACAACATCCGCTCTTTATCGCCATAACCCGGTTTTCCCTCCAGTTCAAAAGCCGTAAAACCCTGTCCGCGATAAAAGGGCGTTTCCTGACGTCCATTACCCCCATCGGATTGATCCTTTAAATAAATGGCCAAAGCACCACCCGGGTAGTTACTGCCCGATCCCACAAAACCCGCTTCATAGAATTTGATCAACGCCACATCCATGGCCCGGATCGTACGCAGATAACCCATATCGGCCGGCTGCTCATTCACAAACAATCCGATCTGCCATTTCTGACCGGAGGCCAGGCTGATATTCTTACGGTTCACAAACCGTCCCCCCTGTATCTCCACCTGTTGTATCCGATTTTTTATGAAATCCACCACGTTGATGGATTTATCATTAACCGGATTATTGATATTGTCGATGGTTACTTTTCCCGCTTCCCGAAACACACCGGTGGTATACTTTTCTTCTACCGAGCGTTCAGCCGATCGGGAAGCATCCCGCTCCAGATCCAACGTGTCCAACTCTTTCACCCGCGGATCGGAAGCAAACCCTTCATCAAATCGAACCGGCGAATAACTCAACCGACCCGCCACCTCCCTGGAAAAAAGGGATAATGAGGGGGCGATCATCTCCTGACCCGTAACCTGTGCGTCTACCCGAACCGATCGGACCTTTCCTTTTTTATCGGAGTAATATCCATAAAAGGAACCCACACCCGAATACACGACCGAATCGATCGCAAAGTCTCCCTTCTCGCCAAGCGTCAACGTCCACTGCTTAGAATAACCCGATTCCGTCTCCAAAAGAACCGTCAGGTCGCCGCCCGACATCCGCTCTTGCGACCGTGCATCAAAAACAGTTCCCCGCACGGATAAGAAAGATGGAATGGTGTTGGACAAAGGAGTAGCGATCCGCCGAACGGAATCCGATCGATCTGCCGAAGCAAGCAGCAACCATTCGGCCAGGTTGTTATTCCAGTTCGTTAGGTCCAAAAAAGAAGAGACTTCATTGGGCGACAGCGGCCATTCATTCAACACATACAGCCTCGATAAGATCGACTCGTCGGGAAACGGCTCGTCATCGTTCATGACCGATAACGACAAACTCGACATTACGGAGTCAGGCAATAGCAACTCAAAACGCATCGAATCAGATGAAGAAACAGTCGTCAATCTGCTTCGCTGCATTGAAACCGGTGCCTTCCACTCGCCCCGATCAATAAAACAAGGTCGTTTAGCCAATACCTTCCCATCGCCATCAAAAAGTTCGAACAGTAAAATGCCCGAGGGTAAACTGTCGGTGATCAGATGCCCGATCAACGAGGGATAGGTACCAAACGAAATCTCCTGATCATACACGATTTGTCCCCGAATGGTTGCCGTCAATCGAAACAGATCCGACGGCAGTTTGATCTTTGGATTGCGTGATAATTGAAATTTCTTTCCGCTCTTCTCCGACTCCACCTGCAACTGTACAGATCCCGCAACCACTGCTGGCAAGGAGAAACCAAGCGCGCTGGAATCTACCACCGCCCGATACTGTACGCCCGATCGGGCCCTGAAACGGACTATGCCCAAACCCGGAATAAGAGATTGAAAGGGCGCAATGTTTTGTCCTTCCAAGGTTTGAATACTTCCTTTCACAGCAACTGGATTTCCGTATGCATCCACACTTCGAAAAACCACCAGATTCAATTGGTCGGCGTGTAGCGTCCCGCCTTCAGGCGAAAATCGAATTTGATGCAAGGCCCCAGGTGTACGCTTCTCCGAACGAAAGCCGGTTGCATCGACCCAGATATTCTTTACATAAAGATTCGATGTAGCCGAAAGCATCAGTGGCGTAAATGCCTGTACATAGTAATTGCCATTCGACAGCGTATCCGGTAACGAAAATGCGCCGTCAACCGTAGCGCCTAAGACCGGAAAATGCCCGACCGAAACAGCCATTCCCTTTTCATTGAATACCTGCAAATAAAAATGCGTACTGCGCGTGCTGGGCAAACCCTCCGACAAGACATAGGCCTTGAATCGGACGAGATCGCCCGCCTGAAAACGAGTGCGGTCGAAATGAATGTATAGTTGTTCAGAACTCGAGGAGGCATAGACCCACTGACTCAGCAGTAAAAGAGATAGGAAAAGGAAACGCATGCAAAATGAATAGCTGATGAGGAGGAAAGGTCCGACTAATTTTGATATCTGCCGTGAGGGCTTTTGTTAACTTGCATCATGCCCTTCCAGTTACACAGTCCCTTTGCCCCTGCCGGTGATCAGCCACAGGCCATACAGGATATCACAACGGGCGTTCTGAACGGGGAAAAATATCAAACCCTGCTGGGCGTTACGGGTAGTGGTAAAACATTCACCATTGCCAATGTTATTCAGAATATACAGCGACCCACTCTGGTGCTCACCCACAACAAGACACTGGTAGCGCAGCTCTACGGCGAGTTCAAACAATTCTTTCCGGAAAATGCGGTAGAATATTTTGTGTCCTATTACGACTACTACCAACCCGAAGCCTATTTGCCCGTCAGCAATGTATATATCGAAAAGGACCTCAGCATCAACGAAGAATTAGATAAACTCCGTCTGCGCGCTACCACTAGTTTACTCAGCGGCAGACGAGACATACTTGTAGTGGCTTCCGTGAGTTGCATTTACGGCATGGGCAATCCGACCGAATACGAAAACGGGATCATTCGGATTCAAAAAGGACAAACCATCGCGCGCCAGGCCCTTTTACACGCCTTGGTAAATTCACTCTATCAGCGAACCACGATCGACTTTAACCGAGGACAATTCCGCGTGAAAGGCGATACGGTGGATATTAACCTGCCTTACGTCGACTATGGATATCGCGTCACTTTTTTTGGCGATGAGATCGAAAGCATCGAAACACTGGAACTCATCAGCGGAAAACGAATCGGCCAAATGGACAGCGCGGCCATTTTCCCTGCAAACTTGTATGTGGCGCCAAAAGATATCATGCAACAGGTCATTTATGAGATACAGGATGAATTGGGTGCACAGGTAGACTATTTCAAACGCTCAAATAAGAATATGGAGGCCCAACGACTGAGCGAGCGGGTGAACTATGATCTGGAGATGATTCGGGAACTCGGTTATTGCGGGGGTATCGAAAACTATTCAAGATTTTTTGACCGCCGACTTCCGGGTACCCGGCCATTCTGTTTGCTGGATTATTTTCCGAAAGATTATTTACTAGTGATCGATGAAAGTCATCAAACCATTCCGCAGGTGAGCGGAATGTATGGCGGGGATCGAAGCCGAAAGCTGAATCTGGTCGATTTTGGATTTCGCTTACCCTCGGCGCTGGACAATCGCCCCCTGAACTTTACAGAGTTTGAAACGCTTACCAATCAGGTCGTATTCGTATCCGCCACCCCCGGACATTATGAGCTCGACAAATGTGAAGGCGTGGTAGTGGAACAGGTGGTACGTCCGACCGGCTTGCTCGATCCGCCCATTGAAGTACGTCCCACACTCAATCAGATCGACGATCTGTTGGATGAGATCGATCGACGAGTGAAAGATGGAGACCGGGTATTGATCACAACCCTCACAAAACGAATGGCGGAGGAAATGGACAAATACCTGAAACGGATCCAGGTAAAGTCAAAATACATCCACAGCGACGTAGACACATTGGAACGGGTTGAGATCCTGCGGGATCTTCGGCTGGGAAGGATCGACGTGTTGGTGGGAGTAAACCTGCTCCGGGAGGGATTGGACCTGCCAGAGGTTTCTTTGGTGGCTGTGTTGGATGCTGATAAGGAAGGATTCCTGCGCAACGAAAAATCCCTTACCCAAACCGCCGGACGCGCCGCCCGAAATGTAAAAGGACTCGTCATATTCTATGCCGACAAGATCACGGAAAGCATGCGACGTACCATGGAGGAAACGAACCGGCGACGAAACAAGCAGATGGCTTACAATGAAGAGCATGGGATCACACCTACGACCGTCAAAAAATCGACGCTGGACGTGCTCGCACAGACATCGGTACTCGAAATAAAGAGTTATGACCCGGATCATCCGTACGCCAACAAGGAAGTCCGGTCCGAAGCGGCGGAAGAAACAGCGCTTTATGAAGAATCAACCGACGAAATGACCCTGGCGGAATTGGAAAAACAGGCCCGCTGGTTAAAAAAGCGAATGGAAAAGGCCGCAAAAGACATGGATTTCATGGAGGCCGCCAAATTGCGCGATGACCTGATCGCCTTGCAAAATCTCATTGAAAATCGGGAAAAATAGTCGGGTCGGCACCCACGTGTTAGTACATTTGAAGAATGGATAAACGGGTCTTTTTACTCGATGCCTTTGCACTGATCTTCCGCGCTTATTATGCGTTGATCCGCAGCCCGCGGATCAGCTCTACCGGAAAAAATACCAACGCACAGTTCGGATTCACCAATGCATTGGTTGAACTGATCAACAAGCAAAAGCCGTCGCATATGGCCATTTGTTTCGACACCAGCGCCCCCACCGAACGACACACCGATTTCGCTGATTACAAAGCAAACCGACAAGAAACCCCGGAAGATATTTTAGCGGCCGTGCCGGATATCAAAGCCATCATTCGGGGATTCAATATTCCCAGCATTGAAAAGGACGGTTTCGAGGCGGATGATATCATTGGCACCCTCGGCAAACAAGCCGAAGCGGCCGGATATGAGGTATTGATGGTTACACCCGATAAAGACTATGGCCAACTCGTTTCCGATAAGATCAAGATCTATAAACCTTCCTATCAGGGAAACGGGGTGGAGATCATGGGCCCCGAAGAGGTCTGCGCCAAATGGAACATTGCCTCGGTAGATCAAGTCATTGATATGTTGGGTATGATGGGCGATGCAGTGGACAATATCCCGGGCATCCCGGGGGTGGGCGAAAAAACAGCAGCGAAACTGTTAGCCGAATACGGAACACTCGAAAACGTTTTGGCCAATGCAGACAAGATCAAAGGGGCGATGGGTGAAAAGGTTCGAAATGGAAAAGAGTTAGCAGTACTCTCCAAAAAACTAGCTACCATTCTGATCAATGTACCTGTCGAATTTCATGAAGAAGACTTTCGATTGAAAGAATGGAACAAGGATGCGTTGCGCAACATTTTCACCGATCTGGAATTCCGAACATTGGGTAAACGATTGCTGGGAGAGGAGATTCCCTCCGCACTTCCCACCGTGATCGAAAAAGAAATCCCCAAGGGCATTCAAACCGATCTGTTCGGCAATATCATTGAGTCATCTGCTCCATCCGCAAAAGAAGACGAAGAAGATGAGCTGCCGATGAAGGCAGAGCGAAATATACACAACACGCCACATCAATATGAACTGGTCGACAGTCCGGAAAAAATAAAATTGTTATTGACCGAACTGCAGAAACACAACGAGATCTGTTTCGATACGGAAACCACCGGCATCGATGCCAATCTGGCCGAGTTGGTTGGATTCAGTTTTTCCATCCGCTCCGGTTCGGCCTGGTATGTTCCCTGCCCCAACGACAAAGAGCAAGGACATGCAATGATTCAGCGATTTAAGCCACTGTTCGAAGACCCGACTAAAACCTGGGTGGGACAAAACATCAAGTACGATCTGTTGGTTTTAAAATGGCATGGTATCGAAGTGGCAGGACCTCTCTTCGACACCATGCTCGCCCACTACGTTATTGAGCCGGAGGGAAAACACGGAATGGATGCCTTGAGTGAAAAGTACCTGGGATATGAACCCATTCACATTGAAGAACTCATTGGGAAAAAAGGAAAGAATCAAGGCAATATGCGTGACGTGGAGCCCGAAAAGTTGACGGAATACGCAGGGGAAGATGCCGACATTACGCTTCAGCTAAAACAAAAGTTCATCCCGCTGCTCAAACAAAAAGAAGTTGAACGTGTGTTTGAGGAGGTAGAAAATCCATTGGTCAAGATCCTCGCCGATATGGAGCATGAGGGGATTCGGGTAGATGTACCATTCTTAAATGAGTACTCGAAAGAATTGGAACGGGAGGCGAAGGCCGCTGAAGAACGAGTATACAAAGAAGCCGGCGTTCGATTCAATCTTGGATCACCCAAGCAGTTGGGAGAGGTGTTGTTCGATAAATTGAAACTTGACCCTTCTGCCAAAAAAACAAAGACAGGTCAATATCAAACCGGAGAAGATGTATTGCTGAAATTGGCCGCAAAGGGCCATGACATCGTTGATTCCATTCTGACATTTCGCGAATTGACAAAATTAAGATCGACATATGTAGACGCACTCCCCGCCCTGATCAACCCAAAAACGGGGCGCGTACATACTACATACAGCCAGGCAGTAGCCGTTACCGGCCGACTGTCCAGCAACAACCCTAACCTTCAGAATATTCCCGTACGAACGGACCGCGGAAAGGAGATCCGCAAAGCATTCATTCCACGAAATGAGGAATATGTATTGCTGTCGGCCGATTATTCGCAGATCGAATTACGGATCGTTGCCGCCATCAGCGGCGATGAGAACATGTGTGTGGCTTTCCGTACGGGAACCGATATCCATACCGCAACGGCTGCTAAAGTATATGGTATAGCCGAATCGGAGGTGACCAAGGAAATGAGATACAAAGCGAAGAGTGTGAACTTTGGAATCATTTATGGGCAAGGGGCATTTGGATTGGCTGACAATTTGGGAATATCGCGCACGGAAGCCAAAGAGATCATCGATAATTACAAAAAACAGTTCCCCGGCATTCAAAACTATATGGATGATACCATTGCCTTTGCCAAAGCCAATGGATATGTAGAAACATTGATGGGAAGAAAACGCTGGTTGAAAGATATCGCCTCCTCCAATTTTACCGTGCGAGGATTTGCGGAGCGAAATGCCATCAACTCGCCGATTCAGGGAACAGCAGCGGACATGATCAAACTGGCCATGCAGAAAGTGCATGCCGAAATGAAAAAGAGAAATTTAAAAAGTCGGATGATCTTACAGGTGCATGACGAATTGGTATTCGATGCGCATCGGTCTGAAATAACCGAACTAAAGCCGCTGATCCTATCGTGCATGCAAGCGGCTCTACCGCTACCGAACGAGGTGCCGGTTATCGCCGAATGTGGCGAAGGAAAAAATTGGCTGGAGGCACATTAAGTGTCCGTGCGTCACTGATTGTTCCGCTCGCGCCACTGTCCACCACCGCCGCCGGGTCCTCCGGGACCACCCATTCCTCGAGGACGCATCGTGGGCTGGATCTTTTCTTTCCAGATCAAAAATTCTTCCTTCGATAATACACCTGCGATGATCTCATCCTGAATATCAGAGAATTTCTTCATTTCTGCCATCATCGTTTCTCTATCGGGCATCGTACCGCTTTTCATGATTTCGTCACGTCTGGCATCCTGCTGACGATAGAGAACCTTTAAGGTGGTGTCTAGTAAAAACTTTTGGGTTGAATCTAAATTGAATGCGCTATCGAGCTTTTGCGTTATCCGTTTCACACGCTCCTCCACTGTTGCGCGCTGACCAAACCCCATTCCCTGGGCCTGAGAGGTGGCGGCGAAGAACAGCGATGACAAAAACAGGATCAGGGATAGCTTTTTCATGGCAGACTTTTTATTTGGACGAATTTCCGCCTTTTTTCCTTTCCGATCCGTTAAAAACGGAGGGCGACTCCCAAAACGGGAGTATCTTGCAACGCTAAACACCCTCAAATGGAATATTATAAACTCGTGGCGGTTTCCGGCCTCCCCGGATTGTTTGAATTGCTGACCACCAAATCAGATGGCGCCATCGTGCGCGGATTGGACGATGGGCAAACCCGGTTTGCAGCCAACCGCAGTCACCAATTCTCACACCTGGAAAGCATTGAAGTGTTTACACAAGGGGAGAATACCAATTTGATCGAAGTATTCCAAGCCATGGATAAAGCAGGGAAAGCTCTCCCGAACGAGAAAGATGCCAACGCCATAAAAGCTTATTTCCAATCGGTGTATCCGGCATTTGATTTCGACAGGGTGTACGCCAGCGATATGAAAAAAATGGTGAAATGGTTTGCGGCCCTTCAGAAACACAAGGTGGAGCTGACGCTTCGCGAAACAGAATTGGATGACTCGAACGAATAAGGTATGTCAGTAAGCCTGATAGAGCAACATCCCAGACAATATTTGCCGGGCGGTTTTCAGGTTGATTCCTGGGAAGGACTCGCTCCCTACTTCAATGAGCTGGAAGCAAGAGATATTAATTCAGTCAAAGAATTAGAGAAATGGCTGAAAGATGCCAGTGAGCTGGAAGCCGTGATCAGCGAAGAGGCTTGTTGGCGTCAGATCCGAATGACCTGTGACACGGAGGATCCGAAGCTGGCTGAATCATTTGAATTTTTTATGAGCCGGATCCAACCCACGATCCAGCCGGTAGCAGATCGACTGAATAAGAAACTGATCAGCTGTTCGTTCACACAAGAACTCGATACTCAAAAATATTTTACATACCTGCGAAATGTTCGAAAGAACATCGATCTGTTCCGAGAATCGAATATTACCATTCAATCCGAATTGAATATTGCCCAGCAGGAATACGGGGCCATTGTGGGTAAAATGACCATTGACGTAAATGGCCAGGAATACACACTTGCCCAAGCAGCCAAATTCTTGGAAGATCCGGATCGATCGGTACGTGAATCGGTATATCACAAGATCTCCGTTCGGCGACTGGAAGACCGTGATCGGCTGGAATCTCTTTTTGAAGGATTGCTCGAAAAAAGAAGTCAGCTCGCAAATAATGCCTGCTTCGCCGACTATCGGGCCTATCGGTTTGCGGAATTAGGACGGTTCGATTACACCCAGAATGATTGCGAACTTTTTCATCAAGCAGTTCGGGAACAAGTCATGCCGCTGGTAAATGAATTGCTCGAGACAAAACGGAAACAACTCGGTGTGGACCGATTAAGACCTTGGGATCTGGACGCTGAACCGATCGGTACCAAACCCCTTCGTCCCTTTAATAATGGTCGTGAGTTGATCGACCGCACAGTCGATTGTCTGAATCAATTGGATCCTCTCTTCGGCAATTGCCTGCTCACCATGAATGACATGGGGCGGTTGGATGTGGAGAGCCGGAAGGGGAAAGCGCCGGGTGGATATAATTGTCCTTTGGCCGAAACGGGCGCCCCTTTCATATTCATGAATGCCGCCGGCACGATGGATGATGTAACTACGATGGTGCACGAGAGTGGTCATGCCGTGCATTCCTTTCTCTCCCATCCGCTGGAGTTGAATGGATTTAAGGAATATCCAACCGAAATCGCTGAAGTAGCCAGTATGAGTATGGAGCTGTTCACCATGGATCACTGGTCGGTGTTCTTTCCCGACCCAAGCGAATTAAAACGTGCCAAGCAGCAACAACTAGAACGGGTGATCATTTTGTTTCCCTGGATCGCTACCATCGATGCTTTTCAACACTGGCTCTATCTGCATCCCGGACATAGCCGTGCCGATCGAGAAGCCGCCTGGTTGCGGATTCTGGACACATACACGTCGCCGGTGCTCGATGTATCCGGAACGGAATCCTATAGATCGGCATTATGGCAGCGTCAGTTACATCTGTTCGAAGTGCCGTTCTATTATATCGAATATGGAATCGCTCAATTAGGTGCCATCGGCATGTGGAAGCAGTATCAGCAAAATCCGAGCATGGCGCTGAAAAAATATCGGAGCGCCTTGCAAGCGGGAGGAACTTGTACACTCCCTGCCTTATTTGAGTTGGCGGGGCTTCCATTCGATCTTTCTCCCAACTACATCGGAGATCTGATGCGATTTGTAAAATCGGAACTGGAGAAGTTGGATCACTGACAAGATTGACACACGCCCGATACGACCATTTCTACCTGATTCACTGTGTATCCTTTTGGTAATTTGATGGATGGAGTAACTACTTCATCTAAACAATAGGTATTATCACAGGCCTTACAAACAAAATGTATGTGCTGATCGTGATGATGACCGGAGGCGCAATCATCTTTACAAAGCGCATAGCGGATGCTGTTATCCTTGGTGGGGATAGTGTGAATGAGTCCCTTATCAACAAAAATCTGTAGGGTTCGATAGATAGTGACCCGATCGTACCGGTCGCCCAATTTTTTCTCGATATCGGCATGGGCCAGCGCTCCTTTTCGATTCAGAAAAAGCGACAAGATGTCTTTACGTCCGTCGGTAACACTCAGTGAGTGTTCTTTGAGGATAGTGATGCATTGGGTATGACGGGCAGCGGACATGTTATTCTTTTTTCAGTGGGGGGTCGGACAAAAGAGCACGGGCCGATTCAATGAGTTCTTTTACCTCGGATGGCTTGAGACCATCTATCACCTTGCGTACATCTCCATTTTGGTCGACCAGCGCCCAAAATTGAGTGTGTAAAAAATCATCCTCTATTCGTGACGGATTATTGGCCGGATCGTCGATGGTATAGCTTACTCGGGCAGCCGTGTACAAACTATCCTTTCGGCCAGTTACAAAAACCCATTGCCGCGTATTCACCTTCATCGAGTCGCTGTATTTCTTTAATTGAGGCACGGAATCGGTTTCGGGATCGCAGGTGTGTGACAGGATCCGAAAGTTTGAGTCTTTCTGAAAGGCCTCATAAACAAGGCGCATATTATTATTCATGCGCGGGCAGATTCCTTTGCAGGTGGTGAAGAAAAACTCCGCCACATATACTTTTCCCTTGAAATCGCGATCCGTTACCGGCTTTCCGTCCTGATCCGTAAATACAAACGGTCTCACAAAGCTTACCGGTGTGACTTTCGGTGTCGAAAAACCGGGAATCAGTTGCGTAAGCATGAGATAGAACAGCCCAATGAGCGCACCAAAGAACCCGAGATATATCCAACCCTTGTTTGTCATAGCTATGGCAAAGGTACGAATGGATGAGGTTGTTTTGCAACCATGTTGCTTTTATGTATTTTCGTAGGGTGTTCGGCAAGATCAATTGGGATGCGTGGGGAATCGGGGCTTCGTTGGCCTGCGCCATTCATTGTGCCCTTTTGCCCCTATTGTTCACTTCTTTACCGCTTTTTGGGGTCAACATTATACACAACCTGTGGTTTGAGGTGGGTATGATCGTGTTAGCGGTGAGTATTGGCGCCTACTCCCTTTGGCATGGATACAGAAAGCATCATCACAGTCTGCAGCCGCTCGTGCTATTTTACGCAGGCGCCCTCTTTTTGGTGACAAAACAGTTCTTCATCCGATATGAAAACTGGCTGTTGGCGCCCGCGGTCATCCTGATCATCGTGGCACATATCCGTAACTACCGGGCTTGTCGGGTACACGACCACGCCCATGCGGAGGATTGCGATCATTAAAGTTGAGGAGATGAGGGGATGAGAAGATGAGAGTTGAGGATATAGTTGATAAACCAATACGATAATAATGAGCAAACGTCCTTTGAAATTAGTTTCAGTTCTCTTTATTCTTTTTGCTTTTACTTCTATAAGTGTATACGGACAAGAAGCCAAGATCCGGGCATTGTTGCAAAAACAAACCGAAGCCTGGAACCGCGGCGATTTGGAAGGTTTCATGGAAGGCTATTGGAAAAATGATTCGTTGATGTTCATTGGCAAATCCGGGATAACCTATGGATGGCAAAAAACATTGGATAACTACAAGCGCGGATATCCGGACAAAACGGCGATGGGGACCCTGACGTTCACGCTGATTGAAATGAAACCCCTCTCAAAGAAATATTTTTCGGTCGTAGGAAAATGGCACCTGAAACGAACGATCGGCGACCTGAGCGGCCACTACACACTATTACTTAAAAAGATAGCAGGTGAATGGGTGGTTATAGCAGATCACAGTAGTTAGTCAATTGAAAATAGAGCGTACTTGTCGGCAGGCGCAGGGCTTGAGAAAAAAGTTAGTCTCAACTTCAGAAATTATCTCAACCCCCTCAACCTATTTAAATAGCGTATCAGGATAAACAACGCTGTCGCCACGCATACGTAATAGATCAAACACACCCACAGCGGAAACTGTGCCGGAAAGGCGAGACCGATGTAAAATCCGGTCGTGGCAGAGGCGATCATCCAGATCAAAGTCCAGGCCAACGCATTGATGATGCGAACGAAAAAACGACTTATTTGTGGGTCCCAGCCTTGTTCCATGATAGATGCGTAGAAGCTATAACGAGAAACTCAGGGTATTGTTCTGGGAATACAAAGCGAATCAAGCTCGGCTCTGGATCCATTAAACACATTGAAGTCGACGCCGGACTCAATTCCGTTTACCCGCCCCCGATCATTATGCTGCCAGAATTTCCAAGCGGCTGCCACCCTGGGTGCACGGGGCTGATAATAATGCGCAACCCATAGCGGATAATCGGAGAAATAGGCAGATAAATATCGCCGATAGAAATCGGCACCCGTGTAAATGATCGGCCTTATATGATAGTGTGTCTCGACCAATTCGATCCAGCCACGAACCTCTTTTACCAATTGCTCAGGGGTGGATTCCCTCAACTCTTCCACATCCAGCACCGGAGCAAGATCGCCGGGCTGTAGTTTGACCGTTCGTATAAAATGCCTGGCTTGGGCTTCTCCATCTATTGCAGGCTCAAAATAATGATAGACCCCTCTCGTCATACGTGTTTGAGTGATCTCCCGCCAATTTTGTTCAAAATATGGGTCAACATAAGACGTGCCCTGTGTGGCGCGTATAAATGCAAAATCCATCTGAACGGAATCGATATTCATGGTTGATACCGCTTGCCAGTCGATCGTTCCCTGATATCTAGAAACATCAATTCCGTGAAGCATATAACCCGCGGGCAGGTAGATACCAAATTCAGTATAAAGAGCCGGGCGTTTTGTACGCTTGAAACGATACTGATAAAATAGCCAGCCGGCCGCAAACAGACAAGCCAGTAACGCGATGATGACAAGTCGAAAAATGCGAACATTTTTGGATCGGGGCATAAATAGGTCTTATGATCAACTAACGATCCGGAGCTTCGCATATTGTAACATGATCTTCTTTTCTCCATCGTGCTCGAAGCGAACGGTGGCAATGGGGTTATGTGCCGACCCCTCCATCTTGATCACCTCCCCAAAACCAAACTTTTGATGCTCCACCCGCTGACCCACTTGAAGATCGGATGTATCGCTGGCCTGAAAATCGGTAGAGGGCTTGTGTTCTACCGTTTTGGGGATCACCGGTTTAGCCGTTTTCCAACTGCTCGCATCGGTATTGGATTTCTCCTGATAGTAACTGCGCGATTGGGTTTGTGGTCGACTGGATTCCCCGTCATCGGAGGTTCGCCAGCCGCGTAATCGTTGATTCGCCGCAGCGCCTCCCCAGCGGGTGCCGGGCGAGGCCGAATGGCCAACCGATGTACGCTCAACCTGATCTGCGGGCAGTTCATCTAAAAAGCGACTGGGTTCATTATGCACCAATTGCCCAAACCGATAGCGGGTGTTGGCATAGCTGATCCACAATCGCTCTTTGGCGCGTGTGATCACCACATAAAACAATCGACGCTCCTCTTCCAATTCTTCCCGTGTATTGATCGCCATGGCGTTCGGAAAGAGCAGTTCCTCCAATCCGACGGCAAACACCCCCCGGAATTCCAATCCTTTTGCGGCATGGATCGTCATCATCTTGATCGTATCCGCATCGGCATCAGCCTCATCAGCATCGGTGAGCAAGGTGATCTGCTGCAGGTAGGCACCCAAGCTTTTATCGACCAACTCGCCATCCTCATTGTCGGGACTTTCCGTCCATTCCTTGATCGAATTCAATAACTCCTGAATATTCTCATACCGCTGAACGCCTTCCGTACTCTTATCATTGAAAAGTTCCTTGACCAAATTCGTTTGCTTTCCAACATGAAAAGCCAGATCGTAGGCATTGCTGTTGGCGAGCATGCTCTGAAAGCTTCTGATCATTGTACTGAAGTCTTCGAGCGCTGTGAGTGTACCGGCCCGAAATCCATGATCGCGTGCTTGCAACAAAACCTCCCAAACAGAAGTATTCGATGTATTCGAAAGCAGAATAAGCTTATCCAAGGTGGTTTTTCCGATTCCGCGCGCCGGATAGTTGATGATTCGCTTGAGCGCTTCTTCATCCTTGGGGTTGACCGTGAGGCGCAGATAGGCCACCAGATCTTTTATTTCTTTTCGCTGATAGAAACTGATGCCTCCATAGATGGTATATGGAAGTCCCATTCGGCGAAGCGCCTCTTCAAACGCACGGCTTTGTGCGTTGGTACGATAGAGAATGGCAAAGTCCTTATTCAGAAAATGCTGACGGAGCTTATACTCCTGTATCGTGTCGGCGATCAGCTTTCCCTCATCATTATCGGTCATCGTCCGGATCAACATGATCTTGTCGCCCGACTGATTCTCGGTAAAAAGCGATTTTTCGATCTGCCCCTTGTTTTGACGGATCACTTCGTTGGCCGCATCGAGAATATTACGAGTGCTGCGGTAGTTCTGCTCGAGCTTCACCACTTTCACCTGATCATAATCTTTTTGGAACTGTAGAATATTTTGGATGGTGGCACCCCTAAAACTGTAAATACTTTGTGCATCATCCCCCACCACACATACATTTTCATGCATCGCCCCCAATAGCTTGATGATCTCGTACTGGGCCGGATTGGTATCCTGATACTCATCGATCAGGATATAACGAAACTTATGTTGATAACGGGATAAACATTCGGGAACGGTGCGGAGCAGCTCATAGAATTTCAAAAGCAGATCATCGAAATCCATCGCGCCGTTCTTGAAGCAGCGCTTCGTGTAGCGCTCGAATATCTCGCCAATCATGGGACGATTCGCACGAAGATCCTCTTGCTGAATTCCATAATCGTTCCGGTATTCATCCGGACCGATCAATGCGTTTTTAGCCGATGAGATCCGGTTGTAAACGGTAGAGGGTTTGTATTGTTTATCGTCCAGATTCAGTTCCTGTATCACGGTCTTGATAACGCTTTTCGCATCATCCGTATCGTAAATGGTGAAGTGCTTGGGATACCCGATTCGATCGGCTTCAAACCGAAGGATTCGGGCAAATACAGAGTGAAAGGTTCCGATGTAAAGATTTCTTGCCTCTCCCGACCCAAGAATATGCTCTACCCGCTCCTTCATTTCCCGCGCGGCCTTATTGGTAAACGTGAGGGCGAGAATGTTGAATGCATCCACCTTTTTTTCGGCCATCAGGTGAATGATACGGGTGGTAAGTACGCGTGTTTTGCCGCTTCCGGCACCCGCCACGATCATCAGCGGTCCGTCGGTATGCAACACCGCCTCTTGTTGGCGCTCATTCAATCCATTCAGGTAAGAAGACATGAGGCGCAAGTTAGCAGGAAATGGCTGGGAGGGATGAAATGTGGATTACTTTGACGTCCCGTTAACGGATCAAGCTCGTTTGCTGGCCAGATATTTGGCGCGAACGATGGTTGTCATGGATTTCCCCTGGACCTTACTTTCCAGCCAGGAGATGATATCCAAATATGCAAAGGCCCGGGTCTGAAACCGATCTCCTTCCAAGTGCTTAATCTCGTCCAGGAATTTTTCCAATTCAGGCTTTAGTTGGCGGGGCGACAGCGGAAGGGAGCGACGAAGGAAGCGGAACATGGCCTCCTCGATAGCCGTTAGGTTTTTCATTTTTGCCATGAACCGATAGGTCGATTTGGTCAATGATTCCATCAGGCTATCATTTCCCAGCTCGTAGTGTGCCAATAAATGCAGCAGGCGGGCATAACACTGCAGATCGTATCGGAGGTTAGTGGACGCATCAATGATCTTTCGTAAATAACTGATACAGCGACCATGATCTCCGCCCCCAAAACAAAGCATGGCAAACTTGTAATCCAACACCAGGAGCTGATGTGAATCGGCAAATAGCTCAATCGAATCCAGCTCGGCTTCGATCAGCGGAATGCGCTTCATTCCTTCCGAAAAGCTCCCTTCCATGAAATGTTGATTGATCTGTGCCGTACTTAAATAAATAAAACACTGCACCCGGAAGTTATCATTGGTTTGGATCCGCTCCGTTTTGGATAACTGATTCAATACTCGAAGGGTGATTCGGAAAGCCCGGTGATGACGAAGGTCGAATTGGGCGTTCAGCAAAGTGTGAAGGCCTTTGATGTAATGACCGGTCTCGATCCGGATCTTGGCGGGATCGGTCAGAAACAGATCGACCCATTTTTGGGCATAGCGATAATATTGAAGGAAGTCCTGCCGAATGAAAGCATACCAGCTTAAGCTTTGATAGAGATAGAGCCGTTCATAGAACCCGGTATAATCCCACGCATTCGTCGGCAAGTGTTCGCGAAGAAATTGCCGGATAGCCGCCTCGTCCGATGCATCCCGAGCATGGCCATTTTGCACGAACCAGTTGAAAAGTTTCAGTGCCAGATTGGAGAGCTGTGAAACCCGATGGATCTGTTCGGCTACTTCGGTCGATTCGCGGGCAATATCATCGGCCCGAAATTCGACCTGTCGGGTAATGTGCAAGCTCTCGATGCGTTTTTCAAGCGATAGAAGTTGGGGCAAAATGTTGATCTTGTCGTAAGCCCGAGCAAGCTCTTTTGCTCGATCCACCATTCGAAGGCTGGGCAAGAACAACCCTTTCTTATAGAGAATGTGAGCATAATCGAACCATTCATTGATCTCCAGATCGATGCTGTCCGATCGCTTCAGTAATCGAAGGCTGGCGAGGATCTCCCGATACAGATGCGTCTTCAGATTGGCCAATTGCGACTTGGTGACGCCGGGCATCCGCTTCAATATCGAATCCTCGTTATAGATTTTCTGCTTATCGATCAGATCGAACAGACGTACCACCTTCAGCTCTGCGGAACGATTGGAAGATCGATTTATATAAAGCTTAAAATGCCGCTTCTCCGCCTTTTCCAGCGACTTGATCAACAAGAACAACGCCTCGACAGAGCGGTTGGACATCATACGGGTTTTGTGCTGAAAGTCCTGATGGACAGGCGTTTCAGCGTTTTACGCAACGGGTTGCCATACCTGATCGGCCCAAAACTTGACTTGGGCGCGGCAAGGGGTCCTTCTATTTTTGGATCGTGAAACAAGAATAGAGGCGACTCCCCGCGACAATTACCTCTTTTTCATATGGCAAGCAATCGTTAGAGCTCTTCCGTTTCCACGGAAGAGCCTTTTTGTTTTACAAATGTACCACGTTCCGACAGCGATCTCACAATAGAATTAATAATTAAGGGCGAATCGCCTTTGTCCAACGAGTGTTCGTTCCCGAATGATTGAAGTAACTTTGAGCAAAGCTTGTCTATGAGTATCCGGATCTTCATTACCGGCGGAACGTTCGATAAAGAATACAATGAGTTGACGGGTCAATTGTATTTTAAGGACACGCATCTCCACGATCTGCTGGAAATGGGTCGCTCCCATCTGGATGTAGAGATCCGAACCCTGATGATGATCGACAGTTTGGAGATGACGGATGAAGACAGAGAGCTCATCGCCCACCAATGCAAACATTGTGAAGAGGACCGGATCGTCATTACACACGGCACGGATACTATGGCCGAAACGGCCGCCTATTTGCAGAAACAGATTCCGGACAAAACGGTGGTACTGACCGGTGCCATGATTCCCATCAAATTCGGCAGCTCGGACGGTCTTTTTAATCTGGGTTCGGCCCTGGCCTTCGCGCAAACGCTGCCGGCGGGGGTATATGTGGTCATGAATGGCCGCTATTTCAAGGCGGGTAATGTTCGAAAGAATCGGGAGACGGGAGCCTTTGAGGAGGGGGGTTAATTAATCGACCTGTAATCAGATTGTTTTATCACTAACGGAAATTAAAAAAGGGTTGAGCCATCGCCCAACCCCCTATTCGTGTTCGTAAACGACTCAACGCTCACCCCTCATCTTCTCATCTCCTCAACTTACTTCGATGTTTCCAACAACTTGAAGAACTGATCCAATTGAGGCAGCACCACGATGCGGGTGCGGCGATTGGCGGAACGTCCTTCTTTGGTTGTATTGTCGGCAATTGGACTAAACTCACCGCGGCCGGCGGCCACCATCTTGGCAGGATCAAGTCCGTATTGTTTTTGTAACAGGCGAACCACCGTTGTGGCGCGCTTCACGCTAAGATCCCAGTTATCACTGATCGGTCCGCTGCCGCTGAATGCAATGTTATCTGTATGCCCTTCCACCATAAACTCCAGATCGGGCTGATTCTTCAACACCATAGCTACCTTTTCTAACACCCCTTTTGCCTTCTCCGTGATATCGTAACTGCCGGTCGTGAACAACAGCTTATCGGAGATGTCGATATAAACAACGCCCTTGTCAACTTTTATATTGATATCCTGATCGTCCAGATTGCCGATCGCGCCTTTCAGGTTCATGACCAAGGCCATATTCATGGAATCCTTGCGGGCCATTTGCTGTTGCAGGGTTTGGATATAGGCATCTTTCATGCCCATATTTTCCATGGATTTGCGGATGCTTTCTGCCTGCTGGCTGGAGATCACAGACATCGTTTCCAGTTGCTTGATTGCCTGGTTATTGGTTTGTTTCAAAAACTCGACCTGATCGGTCAGTTCATTGACCTTGGTGGCCATCAGCGCTTTCTCTCTCTCACATGCTTCTTTCTGTCGCGCTAAGGTTGCTTTTTCAGTCGCACACTCGTCGAGGTCGGACTGCAGGGTTTTGTATTTGCCCCCCAATGCTTCCAGTTCGGCGGTAGCAGATTTTAGCTTTTTGCTGCTCACGCAGGCGGTCATGGACCCGAGAAGCAGCGAGGAAATCAGGATCAAACGGAATTGCATGGTTTAACTTTTTTTATTTAGACAATCATTGGTAAAAAATGCACATCGATGGCCTAAAATCAAAGCAAATATAAGTGCTGCCGGACAGTCCGCCCCGTTTTATCGCTACCTTGCAGTTGAATTTTTAACACTATGGGAAAGGACCAGGTTTTTCGCAGCGAGATCGAAAAGGCAAGCGATTTTAAGTTCGGGGCCAACGTAGCCAAGGTATTTGATGATATGGTCAATCGATCGGTACCTTTTTATGGAGAGATCCAGCGGATGGTGGCCGAACTGGCTGCCGATCACGCACAAGCCGGCACCGATGTGTATGACCTGGGTTGCTCCACCGGAACCACCCTGATCGGGATGAACACCTTGGTAAACCCCGAGATACGATTTGTGGGTATCGACGACTCACAAGAAATGCTAGATAAATGCAAATCCAAGTTGCTGGAAATGGGCTTCTCCCGGAACTATGACCTGCGCTGCGCCGATCTGGGCCAGGGCGTTCAAGTGGAAAATGCCTCGGTGGTCGTGCTCTGCCTCACCCTGCAATTCGTTCGGCCCATCTATCGGGAAAAACTTCTCCGCGATATTTATAACGGATTGGTTCCCGGGGGCGCCCTGATCCTTGTTGAAAAGATCCTGGCAGAGGACAGTCGCTACAATCGTGATTTTATCCGATACTACTACGACTATAAACGTCGAAACGATTACAGTGAAATGGAGATCTCTCAAAAACGGGAGGCGCTGGAAAATGTGCTGGTTCCTTATAAGCTAAGCGAAAACATCTCCCTGCTTCGCGATCAAGGATTCACTCATTGCGAGACATTTTTCAAGTGGTATAATTTTGCCGGACTCATTGCCCTGAAAAAATAATCACATGGTCGGTATCGGTAACTTCTTTTTCAAACACCGCAACTGGTTGTTCATCGTTTTTTATGCAGCCCTGTTTCTGCCCTCGCCATCCCTTTTCCCGGGCACCCTGGATTGTTTATCGATCATTCTCGGGCTGTTCATCACGATCCTGGGGCAACTGATCCGTGGATTGACCATTGGGCTAGCTTACATCGTGCGGGGCGGAAAAGAAGGAAAGCCGTATGCCGAGGGGTTAGTTACAGAAGGGATCTTCCGTCATTGCCGAAACCCGCTCTATGTTGGTAACATTCTTATGTTATTGGGCGTAGGCATTCTGGCCAACTCCCTCTATTACATTGCCATCATGATCCCCCTGTTCCTATTCATCTATCAGGCCATTGTATTGGCAGAGGAGGATTTTCTTCGCAACAAATTCGGGGTCGGTTTTGATGACTATTGCCGGGATGTAAACCGATGGGTGCCGCGCATGAGCGGATTATTCGGTACCCTGAATAGCATGGCATTCAATTGGAAGCGCTGGATCTTGAAGGAACATACCACGCAATTCGTCTGGCTGGTGGGAATTTCCCTGCTGTTGCTTTTCAACCACCCGCAACTCACCAATAACGACCCCGCTTGCCGAAACACTTGGTTGATCGGCTCCTTGTCCGCTCTCACGATCATTTACCTACTCGTTCGCATTCTGAAAAAGACCGGCCGATTCAAAGCTGAGTAAGGTAGAGGGGTAGGGGTTGAGGATTGAGGCAACTAATCCCCCTCTCAACTCTCTACCCTCTTCCCTCTACCCCCGTCCCATTTCCCTCCTTCGTAAACATCGGGGCTATTTCCTTGTTATTTTTGTAATCTAATTGACAATCATGATCAAAACGGGCAATCCCATTATCAGCATCTATACCGAGATGACCCCTAATCCGGAAACGATGAAGTTCGTTGCGAACAAACTTCTTTATCCCGGGAAAAGTGCCGACTTCCCCGATGTGGAATCGGCCGGACCTTCTCCATTAGCCACCGAGTTGTTCGGGTTTCCATTTATCAAGGCGGTCTTCGTGGCCAGCAATTTTGTGACGCTCACCAAAACAGCCGAAACCGACTGGAATGACGCCATTCCATCAATCCGACAGTTTTTAAAGGATTACCTCGAAGAAGGAAAGCCGGTGATCAATGAGGAAGAGATGGCTCAGCGCCGGACACAGCAAAGCAGCAACGAAGTGTCGGCCGATGACGATGATGTCGTAAAACGCATCAAGGAACTGCTCGACAATTATGTTCGCCCGGCCGTTGAAATGGACGGCGGTGCGATCCAGTTCAAAAATTATTCAAACGGAACAGTAAGCCTGGCCATGCAAGGAAGCTGCAGCGGTTGTCCCTCCTCCATGATCACACTGAAAGCGGGTATCGAGGGTATGATGAAGCGCATGATACCGGAAGTGAAAGAGGTTGTAGCAGAGTCGGAATAAGTCATACTGATCAAAACAAAAAAGCGATCCCGTGCAGGATCGCTTTTTTTATGCAGACAATTTGCTTTATTGTTTTTGAAACAAGCGGGCACCTGTTTGGTCGCCCATCGATGTTCGCAATAAATACGTGCCGGCAGGTAACTTTTGTACAGGAAGATTGAGTTGTTGATTCCCATTAACCAGTGAATATTGAAATGATTGCAGCCGTCGACCCTGCAGATCATACACTTCCGCCCGTAACGATTGAGGCACATCCGTATTGACCGCCAGTTTCAATTGATCCCGCACCGGATTGGGATAGATGGCGATCGTATTATTTGTTTCGTTGACAGAAG
The DNA here is from genome assembly GCA_046081925.1 of Bacteroidota bacterium. Lineage (GTDB taxonomy): Bacteria > Bacteroidota > Bacteroidia > Chitinophagales > Chitinophagaceae > JJ008. Next base: position 85,782 of record JBJTWV010000015.1, read on the forward strand.
AGCCTTGCACGATCGAAGCGCCACTCTTACCAATAATGGCATCGTTGCGGGTAAACCAAACAGGTGCTGTTACAATTCGGCTGCCGTCCGATTCAGTGATCTCCAGATAATAGTATTTCGTGGCACCGTTGGCCAAAAGATTATCGATAAATGTAAAGTTGCCGCTCGCCTGTGTGCTGATTGCGGTGGCAGCTACACCACTTCCGGGAACACCGGCCATTATGCTTACCGATGTGATCGGTGAGTTGGATGAGAGGGTAGAAAGAGTAATGGTATTGGCGCCTGCTTTTGTCAATACACTACCCAAGGGTTGGCCATTTACTTAAAACACGATCTTGGCGCTGCAATCCTGAGATGCATAAAAGCGCATTTGCTTCATAGCACCCAGTAAGGCATTTTCGGTGAGCTCCGGCGCGAGGATCACTGTTCTCGTACGAGCCGTTTTACCAAACGTCATATTGTGGTTATCGTGATCGATGGTGGGCCCCAGCTTATATCCCTTTGCCAACATATTCTTGTAGTAGCCAAGAATGGACATAGAGGCATCCGGATTGGTGTAGGTGACATTGGTTGAGAAGGCAGGACCACTCTCCACGGCCGAGCCCACAACAGCTGCATCTGCCCCGGCATTATAAGTGCCGAGAATATTATTGAAATCACTGCTGTTCGGGTGGGCCAGATAGGCCAATGCGTTTCCGCCATGACGGTTCAGCACATCAAATAGTCCGCCGGCACCCGTATACTGACTCTTCGGAACATAGACCTGATAATTACCGGTCTCCCATCCGATCAAGGAGTCCATACCATAAACGATCACGTGACCACCACCACTGATCACACCCCACTCCATACCATACAAGCCAACAAAAGTAGCGCTGGTTGCTGCGGCTGCTTGTTGACGCCCCGGCTGCCAATCGGCCAATTGCATACCGGCCGTAGCATGATTGTGTTCGCTGATACCGAGGAAGTCCATACACATAGCCGTTTTAGCGAAGGCATAATCATCCGACGGCACCTTGGTCACATCATCCGCATTCCCATCCGAATAACTACTGTGCGCATGTAGATTTCCAAAATAATGGTTCAGGGTGGTGGGCGGAGGGGTTACCGTACTGTTACCCGATACACTAACCCCATTCACGTTGAGTCCGGTGGAAGAAAAATTGACCGAACCACTATACGAGGTGTTCGACGCGGCGGGGGTGAATTTGACATAGACCGTTTTGGCCGCCGTCAATTCAGTTGTCAAATAGGTAAGGGAAGATGCATAGGTAACATTGTCCTTCGAAAGAGTAAAAGAAGCCGGAGCAGTCAACACCAAGGAGGCGGTGAGGTTGCTGGCGGTAAAACTGAATGTTTGTGCCGCGGAGCTGGACCCATACGCAACGGTTCCAAATGACAGGGAAGAAGGTGTGCTGCTGACTGATGGGGCGGGGGCCGGTGTGGAGGCATTTAATTTGATGGATACATCGTCAATTGCCAGGCCATCATCTGCTCCGGTTGCATCGGCATCTACCCACCGCAACCAGAAAATTCCATTATTGGCGATCGATAATCCGGTAATGGTCGCTGTCCGGACCGCTCGGTTGGCTGTAGCGTTTCCATCAAACGCAGCGATGGAAGACGTCTGCAGTGAGGAAAAATCCAACGCATTTGCATCCACCTAGGTGCCGGTCGACAAGGAGGTGGCATTCGTCGCATATTGAAAATCGACCTGATCGGCTCTGCCAGTGGCACCACAACGCCATTGTTCGCCGGTATATGAAATCGTCAGGGACGTAATGGTTTGACCGGTTGTGTTTTTTACCTGCACCCCCACCGATGAGATCAACGAACTCGATCGAAGCATGCCTAGGGCACGATCGGTATTGGTACCTGTACCATAGCTGTATGTATCGCCTGTTGTAGAAGCGCCATTATTGGACGTATAGGAAGTGTTCGCATTGGTTCCCGTTTCCAATAATTTCCACCCGGTCGGTAGGGTAGTTGAGGTGCCGGCCGTTGCCTTTAATGTATTGAAATTCTGGGTGTAGGCCGTTGTCAGGGATGAGATGGAAACCTGTGACAACCCCATCTGTACCAGACCAAGTATAAAAAAAGCCGATAGAATCAAATACCTCATTGTGGTGGTTTGTTACAAAAGTCGAAAAAACCAACCAAATGGCTATGGTTTTGTTATAGGGGCATGGTAGAACGATTACAAAAACGGATAGACCCCATCCGCCAGGAAATTGTGGAACATTCTCTATATGCCTCGCTGGATGGGTTGGACGACCTGCGGGCGTTCAGTCAGGTGCACGTGTTTGCCGTATGGGATTTCATGAGCTTATTGAAAAGCCTGCAGCGAAAATTAACCTGTGTTGACCTCCCATGGAGGCCGGTAGGTTCGGCCAGTACCCGCTATCTGATCAACGAGATCGTAACGGGGGAAGAGAGTGATGTGGATCCCGATGGCAGCCGGATCAGTCACTTTGAGCTTTATCTGCGGGCCATGGAAGAGTTGGGCGCCGATACCGAACCGATCCGATCGTTGGTCGAGCAATGTCAGTTAGGAACTCCTGTCGAAAAAGCTCTTGAGAATTGTACCCTGCCCGAGGGCATACGGGACTTTTGTTCCTTTACCTTTTCCCTTATTCAACAGGCACCGGTTCACGTACAGGCCGCCGTATTCACTTTTGGGCGCGAGGATCTGATTCCGGACATGTTCCATGAGATGGTCACACGATTGTCTAAAGAATATCCAACTGAAACCAACACCTTTCGATATTATTTAGAGCGGCACATTGAAGTTGACGGCGATCATCACAGCCAATTGGCCTTGCAAATGGTGGAAGAGCTCTGCGGTCAAGATCCTCAAAAATGGGACGCTGCGACCGAGGCATGCGAAGAAGCACTTCGACTCAGAAAAGGCTTGTGGGATGTGGCCCTCAATATGACCATTACGGCATAAAAAATCTCCCGGCTTCCCGGGAGATCCTTACAAACAGGCGCCGTCAGAGTCTAAAACCCACACCACCGGTCAGATTCAACACGGACATTCGCTGCTTGACTTTTTGTGTATACAGGTCATCATAGGTTGTGATCGTGAAGTCAGGATCCAGATAGGTGAAATCTGCATTGGCAAAAACATAAATACGGGTGTTATTGGTCTTCACACGCAAGTTCGCACCCCCCTGAAAACCGGCGTCGTACTCCAATCTTCCTTAAGAACGGCCGAGCCCTGATAATTTACCCGAGGCGCATTGGCCGTAGCCACGCCGGCCATCGCCCGCAGATCAACGGAAACCTGATCGTCCATATCCAGGGTTACAACCGGACCAATAGCCAATCCATAGAACTGCCTGTGATCCAAACTAACGGATATGGTACCACCATTGTCAGGTATACTTACCGATTTGTCGGCATTGAAGAAATTGTAGAACCCGCTGGCACCCACTCCGAGATTCTTCCCAAGCTTGTAGGCATACTGTAGGGAAACATTCACCCCTGTCTTAGCAAAGCCGGCCTCCTCGTTGGAAATACTGTTACTTCCAAAATCACCCACCGGAAAGCCCGCCCCGGCATGTATCGCGATGTACTGATACTTTTCGGGCGACTTATTCTCGTTTTCCTGTGCCATAGCCCATCCGGGCAGAAGCAGCAACATAAAAGCGTAAAATTGTTTTTTCATAGATTGAGTTTTGTTGATCAATGGAGTGCAAACTACTCTTGCCCCAGGCGCCCATCAATGACATCGGGCCACCCATTGGCTGACCGCTATCAGTCACATAGAATTACCTTTGTAACACAATGCTTGAAACTGTATTAGAGGAGTTGGTTCAAGGAATTCAGAGAACCACCGGACGGGAGTTTATTGCCATTGCCGCCGGAATCGCCAGCGTATGGTTCAGCAAGAAAGAGTCGGTATGGGTGTACCCGATCGGACTGATCAATACGATCATCTATGTGTGGATGAGCTTCGAAAATGATCTGATAGGAGAGGCGTCCGTTAATTTTTACTACACGGTGATGAGTGTATATGGGTGGTTCGAATGGTCTCGACGCGATAAGCAAAAACAGGTTTTATTGCGCGTTACCTATAGCAGCAAAAAAGAGCAAACACAGCAACTGCTATTTTTTCTGTTTTGCCTGACCGTTCTGTTTTTATCTATCAGTTACCTGAAACAAGAATTTTTTGATGGGGCTATTCCCTGGGCAGATTCACTGGCTGCAGCCACCGCCTTCACGGGTATGTGGCTGATGACCCGAAAAAAAGTAGAAAGTTGGTATTGGTGGGTCGCCACAAACCTTGTTTCCATTCCGTTGTATTTCACCAAATCAATGGTTAGCACCAGTTTGTATTATGTGATATTACTTTTTCTGGCTATCGCAGGATTATACGACTGGAAAAAACGCGCAAACGCATGATCCGAAAAATCGTTATCCTAGGTCCGGAAAGCACCGGTAAGTCCACCCTCTGCGAACAATTGGCGCAACACTATGAAACCCGTTGGTGCCCCGAGTATGCGCGTGCCTGGCTATTACAAAATGGAACGAACTATACATACGAGGACCTGCTGACCATTGCACAAGGACAATTGAGCCTGGAGGATGAATACTATGAGAAGCTGGAAAACGAATCGCTTTCCTTGCTGGAAAGTGGCGGCAACCTGCCGCTGTTCATCGACACCGATATGTATGTGATGAAAGTATGGTGTGAATTCGTCTTTGGAAAATGTCACCGGTACGTACTCGATAATATCTTGAAAAGAAAATACGAGGGCTATCTCCTTTGCGACATCGATCTGCCGTGGACGAAAGACGAGCTCCGCGAATACCCGGACCTCCATACCCGAAAGACCCTGTTCCGACTATATAAAGATCTGCTCGTGAATCAGTCCACACCCTGGACCCTGATTCAAGGAGGCGGCACAGATCGTTTGGAAAGCGCCATCCGGGCGGTAGACAAAATATTGTCTGAATCCTCCCTACATTCGTAAGGATGGAACGCTCTACCGATCGATCGGTTCATTCCCTGTTTTACCTCCTCTGGTTACTACTCGGCCTAGTCCAGGCCGGTAACACCGAATTGCTGGATGATGAGGCGTATTATTGGGTGTTTAGTCAACACCTCGACTGGGGCTACTTCGATCATCCGCCCATGACGGCACTGCTCGTACGCGCGGGCTATTGGATTTTCCCCAACGAACTCGGCGTTCGTTTGCTCTGCGTATTGTTATCAACCGGCACGATCTGGTTGATCGAAAAGATAACCATCCGCACGGCGCCTCGTGTTTTTTATTCCATCGTATTATCCATGATCGCCTTTCAATTAGGCGGATTTCTTGCCGTACCCGATATTCCATTACTATTCTTCACAGCGCTTTTCTTTTTCCGATACGACCGGTTTTTAAAAAATCAAAGCTGGTTCAACACTATTTGGCTTGGCGTTTGCGCTGCTTTTTTAATATACAGTAAGTATCATGGTATATTGATCCTGTTCTTTACATTGATCTCGAATGTGCGATTGTTCCGATCGGCACGCGTATATGTTGCCGGAATTTTAGCGCTTGTGCTTTTTGTTCCTCACCTCTGGTGGCAATATCAACACGATTTTGTCAGCTTCCGATATCACTTGCAAGAAAGCAATGTCAATCCATATAAGGTTTCATACACGATCGAGTATCTGGTCGGACAAATCCTGCTTCCCGGTCCACTGATCGGTTTGCTGCTATTGCCGGCCGCCTGGTTGTACCGTGTAAATTATCCTTTTGAGCGGTCACTTCGTTTCACAGCCATCGGCATCTATGTCTTTTTTCTCCTCAGTTCGTTTCGTGGACGAGTAGAAGGGAACTGGACGGCCCCCGCCCTGATCTCGTTGTTGGTGCTGGCGCATGCCTATATTTCTGAGAATGCGCATTGGCAAAAATGGATGTACCGACTCCTGCCGGCGAGCATCCTGTTGATCCTGGTCTTGCGCGTAAGCCTGATGGTGGATGTGATCCCGGCGAAAGGAATCTCTTCCAGATTTCATAGTTGGAAGAATTGGCCCGACACCCTAAAGAAACGAACCAAAGGATTGCCGGTGGTATGGCTGAATTCCTACCAACGAGGATCTAAATACGCTTTCTACGCACAGCAAACCACGCACTCCCTGACTTTCTATAGAGAACGCAGAAACAATTATAATTTCTGGCCCATTGAAGATTCTTTGCAAAACAAAGTCGTCGTCATTGCAGATATCTACGACATGCAACGATTTACAGATTCCATTCAAACGCCGATCGGTTGGGTAGGCTATCGAATCGATTCATCGTTTCAAGGTACCTCAAAATATTGGTTCGAACCGTTTAGTCATACTATAGAGGCCCGTTCGGGCGATTCCATTCGCTTTAGGGGTGAGTTTCTTGTTCCCCCAAGCGGAGGTAAAACAGAGTCTTGTCGGATCGGCGTTTTTCAAAATGGGAAGTGGCTGGAAGATTGGAACCTCCCCAGTGAGATTGTGTATCCTTCCAGCGACGGGGCGTATTTTAATACAACCATAAAACAATCACTACCGCCGGGAAATTATACGTTGGTATTTGCCTTGAACGCACGCGGACTACCGCCCACACATAACAGTCGAAAAATTCAGTTGACGATCCGGAAATGATCACTTGGAAGGACGTCGATCCAAAAACGCTTCCCAGTCAGTCAGCATTTTTCCTTTCATGACGCGCGGAAATTTATGCTGACTGCCGATCTTGCCTTTCTCGGCCATGAATTGCATAAAAGCATCTTCCGGTAATACTTCCAAAAAAACCTCTTTGAGGGCGCTATCTCGCTCCGTAGCGTAATCATCATTGATCTCTCTCAGAATAATATCAATCCGATCGCGAAGCACATTTTTATCGATCGAATCATCGGTTGATATATACCAGCGGTGGGCGAAGAAATTCTCATAGGGAAATCCGACCACCGTATACTCAGGGATGCTGATGTTGAATTCACGACTAACCTGCTCAATAGCCTTATTCATATTATCAACACTCAGGTGTTCGCCCGTCAAGCTGAGGAAATGCTTAGTTCGGCCGGTAATTACCACCTCGTGTTGTTCGAGATCCACAAATCGGATCGTATCGCCGATCAGGTATCGCCAAGAGCCGGCGTTGGTGCTCATTAGTAAGGCATAATCTTTTCCCATCTCCACCTCGTGGATCATCTTCGCCTCCGCGTCGGGTCTTGGGTTTCCGTCCGAATCAAAATTCTTCTCGTCGAAGGGAATGAACTCAAAGAAGATATTATTATTCAATATCAGCTGCATACCCTTTGCGTGCTCACGCGTTTTGTATGCAATGAAGCCCTCGCTCGACAGATAATTCTCGACATAAACGATCGGCTTGCCCAGTAGTCGCTCAAATCCTTTTTTATATGGCTCGAAGGCCACCCCACCATGAACAAAAAAGCTGAAGTTGGGCCAGATCTCGTGTATATTATTCAACTTGTAATGGTCGATGATCATCTCCAAACACATCTGACACCAAGCAGGCACACCAACAATGTATCCGATGTCCCAATCTTTCGCATGTTCCACGATCTCATTCAGCTTATCATTCCAATTAGAGATGGCGGCGATTCGTCCGCCCGGCTTATAAAAAGTCTGAAACCAAAACGGTCTTTTTTTTGCCAAAATACCGCTCAGGTCGCCCGCATACCAGCCCGCCTTTCCCTTTTTTAGATCGGTGGCACCCCCCAGCATCAGAAAACCTTTTGTCATCGCACGCTTATTGGCTTCCTCGTAGCGAATGATGCTGATCAGCTGTTTCACCGAATTGATCATGTTGCTGCGAACCATTTCCTGTGTGACAGGGATGTACTTGCTGGCGGCTTCGGAGGTACCGGAGCTTAAGGCATAAAATTTGATCTTTCCTGGCCAGGCAACATCCGGCACACCATCCAACGTCTTTTTCCACCACTGCTCATAAATGGAATTGTAATCGTAAATCGGAACGATCTCCTGAAATTTTTTACCGGCATGCCGGCTTAACAAAATTTCATCAAAACGATGGTGCTGGCCGAATTCGGTAAACCGGGCTTTACGCAACAGCTTTCGTAAAACTCGTAATTGTTGACGTCGGGCATCATTTTCCGGTATGCGCAAAGCAGCGGCCAGGGCGCGTGGAAGTTTTATATCAATGATGGATGCCATAGAGAATTGGACAGCTAGCGCGAAGATAGTCAATCACCCCTTCTGCAAGGGTAGAATGGTTTCGGATCGGACCGTATAAAAACGATAGGAATACCGGTTTTTCCACCGTTTCATCAACACAACCATATCGGTGTACGAAAGATCCTCAACACAGAATACGATATCGGTACATCCGATCAGTTTTCGGAGTGCATTGACCCGTGCATCGATCTCTGAGACAGGCCGGCTTGGTTCTACTTGTATGATGGCCGCTGCGGGTTGCCCTGAAAAAAGTCGTTGAAATTGTCGATAGCCGGAATCTGAACCGATGACCAGTGCCGGAAAGCCCAATGTGCGCACTGTCGTGTATGCGATCAATTGAATTCGGAGTAAAATCAATCGCCAAATCGCTAACAATCCCACCGAAAAAATAGCACCGAAGGCCACAATCCCTCTAGAGAATCGATACATTTCGGGCAATAGAGAATAACAGACCAATAAGATAGAAGAAGCGAACAGCACCGCACGAAAAAAATGACGCCAGCGAAAAGGGTGACGATACATACCCACCGTCAAACAAGTAATGGAAAATAATGCCCCTTGTATCAGGATGGCAAATTGACTGCCGGCAGGATAGATCACGTCTGGCCTAACAACCGATGACCAAATTCGTCCTACACCAAAAAATGTCAAAAAGATCAGTAGCACATCGATCGTGGGAATTCCGATTCGCTGAATGGCCCTTCGGATAACCGATAAGCCGGCACGAAGCGCGATGGCTACTTGCATCGCGGCGCGAAACCATCCGGCATGCGCTCGGTGTTTTTCCACAAATTGACTCATGGCCCCATAAAAGAGTTTCACATACCGATGGCTTTGCTTCTGTGTGCTTTCTCCCTTGAAATGTACGATCGTCGATCCGGCGAAATAATGATTGACAAATCCTGCTTGCTGAATGCGATGGCTGAGGTCGATGTCCTCGCCATACATGAAAAACTGTTCGTCAAACAAGTCCACCTTTTCGAGTACGGATCGTCTGATCATAAAAAAGGCACCCGACACTACATCGATTTCATGATCCGTATCGGGCAAAAGGTGACCCAGGTGATATCGGGCAAAACGGGCAGAGCGAGGAAACAAGCGAGAAAGTCCCACGATCTTATAAAAAGCAGTGACCGGATCGGGAAAGGCGCGTTTCGATTCGGGGAGGAATCGTCCGTTGCCATCGATCATTTGAATTCCAAGGGCCCCGGCCTCCGGTCGTTGCTCAAGAAATTGAATCGGCCCCGACAGGGAATTCTCGGAAAGGATGGTGTCCGGATTTAAAAACAGGATGTAGGCTCCCTTACTTGCTTGAAAACCCCGATTGGAGGCTTTTGCAAAACCCAGGTTTTCGGTCGACTGAATGAACCGAACCTCCGGAAATCGAGGCGAGAGGTATTCGACCGAGCCATCACCGGAAGCATTGTCCACCACGATCACTTCCACCTGTAATCCGCCCGATGCTTTCTGCACAGACAACAAACATTGTTCCAAAAAATGGGGAACCCGGTAGTTGACAATGATAACGGACAGCTGTGGCATGATCGACAAACTTCAAAGTACGCGCTTCTGCGTTGATTTGGAAAATGGAGTCAGATGGTGGATATTTATTGTAAAACCTGCCCCTCCATGAAACATTTGCTTTTTATTGGTTTGCTGGGACTTGCAACCCCCCATTCTCTTTCGGCCTTTTCTCCGAGCACGCAAGGGTATGGAGAAATGCTTGCTCCCGCCGCCTCGAAAGGAAAGCCCAATGCCTTTGAGTATAAAACGTATTATAATCGAAGCCGGATGTTCAAAATTGATTATCCATCCTTTTTAACGATGGGGCAAGGCTCTCAAAATGGCGATGGGCGTGAGTTTTACGGAAGTGGGGGAATCGTGCTGTCGGTTTCCTCGTCATACTACACCGATCTTTCGATTTCAGATCGGTACTACAATGAATTCGCGGACAAAAGTCAGTATATAGAATACAAGGTATTGCGACCTAACTGGTATGTGGTTAGCGGAACCAGCCGGCAAACCGGAAAAGAGTTCTATAAAAAGGTGTATTACAGTAATACCTATGGGGATCAGATCCGCACGATGTCACTCGAATACCCAAAAAGCAGAATGGATGACTTCGATGTCATTATTCCAAGACTGATACAGTCGTTCAAGGATATGTAAATGGGCCATTTCCGGTATCATCGGGGTGGGTCGTTTCTTCGGTTGTTTTCAAAACCAGTATCAAGCATTTGCACCATCTTTGCGTATGCTCCAATCTACCCTGATCGAAGCCGCCCGTGCGGGTGCCGCTGAGATCCTTCGGTATTTCCAAGGCGAATTCCGGATCGACAACAAAGAAGGTGTGAATAACCTCGTAACCGAGGCCGATCACGCCTCCGAAAGGGCCATTCTGTCCGTTATCCGATCTGCTTTCCCTGATCACATGATCCTCGCCGAAGAATCAGGCTCTTCGCAGCAAACCAATGAATACAAGTGGATCATTGATCCGATCGACGGTACAGTCAATTTTGCACATGGCATTCCACTGAACGCCGTTTCCATCGGGATTGAAAAAAATGAAGAAGTAATCATGGGTGTTGTATACAATCCGCACCTGAACGAGCTGTTCTTTGCCGAAAAAGGCAAAGGCGCCTTCCTGAATGACAAACGCATTCGGGTAAGCAATGAAACGAAGGCCGTCAAAGCCTGTTTGGTAACCGGATTTCCTTATACCTATATCGATCAGCCGAACGGCCCTTTGGATGTTTTTGCCCGCTTTGTAAAGAAAGGCGTGCCGGTTCGGCGCATCGGCTCCGCCGCGATCGATCTTTGCTGGGTGGCGGCCGGACGATTTGATGGTTTTTATGAACACAAGCTTGAACCCTGGGATACTGCCGCGGGTGTGTTGATGGTGAGAGAGGCGGGCGGCAAGGTTACCAGTCATCAAGGAGATTCCTTTTCTATTTACGAACACCCCTTGCTTGCCAGCAATGGATTTATTCATGAGGAGCTGGTGGGGGTCTTAAACAACACACACGAATTATGAGTCAGGAGCGCACAGAGATCGGTCAGTTGGGTGAGTTCGGTTTGATCGAACACCTTACCAAAAATATTGAACTGAAACAAGTCTCTTCCTTGTTGGGCGTGGGGGATGATGCCGCCGTCATCGACCATTTCGGAAAACAAACCGTGATCTCCACCGATCTGTTATTGGAGGGCGTGCACTTCGATCTGATGTACACTCCCCTTAAGCACCTGGGATATAAAAGTGTGGTGGTGAACATATCCGATATCTACGCTATGAATGCGACGCCAACGCAAATATTGATGAGTGTGGGACTGAGCAATCGGTTCAGCGTGGAAGCGGTAACCGAGTTCTATGAAGGTGTTTATGCAGCCTGCGAAAAATATGGCGTTGATCTGATCGGAGGAGATACGACAGCGTCTCAAAAAGGTTTCATGATATCGGTAACGGCTGTTGGAGAGGTGGCCCCCGACAAATTTGTAAAAAGAAATACAGCACAGAAGGGCGATCTGATCTGTGTGAGCGGCGATTTGGGAGCGGCCTATGTAGGCTTATTGTTTCTTGAGCGTGAAAAAAAGATCTATATGGAATCGCCCGGTGTACAACCGGATCTGGAAGGAGAGGCGTATGTGGTAGGGCGCTTGTTGAAGCCGGAAGCGAGAAAAGACATCATTGAATTTTTGGATGGCTCGGAGATCCGCCCAACGGCCATGATGGACATCAGCGACGGACTGAGTTCGGAGATCCTTCACCTTTGTAAACAGAGTGAATTGGGCTGCGTACTTTATGAAGAAAAATTACCTATATCGGAAGATATGCGCAACGCAGCTTTTAAATTCGAGATCGATCCGACGGCCTGTGCACTCAGTGGTGGCGAAGATTATGAATTGCTTTTTACCGTATCACAATCCGATTACGATAAGCTGGTGCTGAATGAACAGATCAGTGTTGTAGGATATATGACCGAGCGCGAGCAGGGAACACATATTCACACAAAAGGTGGATCCAAACACGAGATCACCGCCCAGGGGTGGAATCATTATAAATAATTATGCCACATATCCACTGGTTTTTCATTGTATTTATATTGACAATTGTTTCGTGTCGATCCAGTCGGACGAGTTTGTCATATAACACGAAGTTTTCTCCTCACGAACTTCAAGAAGACCTTGATGTACTACAGGGGGTGCTGGAATCTCATCATCCAGGATTGTATTGGTATCAGGGAAAAGAAAATTGGGATCGAAACGTCCAAAACACCCGACAGCAGTTAAACGAATCGCTGACCGAACCAGAATTCAGAAAAAAGCTTCGACTGCTGGTTGCCGGGGTTCGCTGTGGTCACACATCGATCCAGTCTTCTCGTGTAAGCAATCGATCTGCGGACACCGCCGCTCTCCGCAACCTGTTTCCGTTGAGCCTGAAATGCTGGAAGGATACGATGATGGTATTTGGGAATCTCGACACAAAAGACAGTGTTCTGATACGAGGCGTTCAAATTCTTTCGATCAATGGCCGATCGGCAAAGGAAATTATTGATACGCTGTCGCGATATATTTCCGGCGATGGATTCAACCGTACGCATCCGGATCAGACGCTTAGTGGTTGGGGCAACTTCGGAAATTATTATCGCATGTGCCTGGACACCTCATCGCGGCTTTCCATTCAATATGTTGATCGGGCAGGGCAAGAGCGGTCTGTTGTCAGGGGGTTATTTACACCAAAAAAAGACAGTGTCGGTCGTAAACCAGCTCATGCCCTATCGAAAAAAGAAAAAAAGAATCAATCGCTCGAACGGATCCGATCGCTACAAATCGATACGGCGAACAGACAGGCGTTGTTGCGTATCAATTCATTTGGTGAGGGTGGGCGCTTGCGCAGGTTTTTTCGGCAGGGATTCCGGCTGATAAATGATAATCGGGTGGAGGATCTGATCATTGATGTCCGAAACAATGGCGGCGGGCGAGTAGGCAATTCAACGAACCTCACGAAATATATTTCCAAAACGCCATTTCGGGTGGCCGATTCTTTATATGCGATCCGGCGGCACTCGAGATATTCAAAACATATTCAGCAGTATTGGGCGAGTCGGATTTCAATGCACTTTCTGACCAAAAAAAGAAAAGACGGACTTTACCATTTCGGCTATTTTGAACGTCATCTTTTCGCGCCACGATCAAACGATCATTATAACGGAAGAACATTTATTTTGACGAGTGGATATAGTTTCTCGGCCACCACTCTTTTCATTAATGCAGTAAGAGGGCAGTCCGGTGTAACTATTGTTGGCGATGAAACGGGGGGCGGCGCCTATGGTAACTCGGCTTGGGAGATCCCGACCGCGATCTTACCGAACACGAAAATCCGTTTGAGAATTCCACTTTTCCGAATGGTAATGGACAAACGCTTGCCCAATAATGGCAGAGGTATTATACCGGATGTGGGGGTCGGCGCCACTCCTGAATCCATTCGAATGAATTACGATAATAAAATGCGGGTGACTCAATCGCTTATTCAGGCAGCTCGTCGGAAAGGATCATGAATCCGTCCGCATCGCGCAAGAAGGGAAGTCGTTCACGCGTATCGGTCAAAAGCTGGGGACTAAGTGTGGTAGTGTACAATTCATTTCGGTCCTCACAGTCGTGTAGAACATTTCCTATTGGGTCGATAATCGTACTGTCTCCTCGGTGGTCGATCCCTTTTCCGTCTTTTCCGATCCGATTTACGCCAACTACATAGCATTGGTTTTCGATGGCTCTGGCGCGCAGAAGGGTTTTCCATGCGTCGGAGCGTCGTTCGGGCCAATTGGCTACATAGATCAACACGTCGTACTCCGGCTGAAATCGGCCCTCCTCGTCGTAACTGGATCGTTGTCTCGACCAAACAGGAAAACGAAGGTCATAACAGATCTGTAGGTTTATTCGCCAGCCGTTGACCGATGCGACCAATCGCTTGTTTCCGGGTGTATAGTGTTGGTCTTCGCCGGCAAAAGCAAATAAATGTCTCTTGTCGTAGTGGCCGATCTGTCCGTTGGGGAGTACCCAGAACAACCGATTGAAATAGCGACCATCCTCTTCTGTCATTACACTGCCGGTAAGTATTGTCTTTCTTTCGCCCGCCACCCGCTTCATCCAAGACAGGGTGAGTCCTTCCATCGTTTCGGCATGGGTGGCCGGATCCATCGAGAATCCGGTTGAGAACATTTCCGGAAGAACGGTGATATGGGAGCCTGGTGGCAATTGTTCTAGCTGGGAATCGATATGCATGCGGTTTCGTTCCGGTTCTTCCCAGAAGAGATCGGTTTGAAGTAGGCTGATCGTTAATGGCTGCATAAAGACAACGTAAAAATAGGAATTGCCACAACGAAAAACAGCAGCCCGTTTGAGCTGCTGTCAGGTTGATTTTCTATGGCAATTATTTTTTCAGCTTGAGACGTAGCATGAGTTCGTGCGCGTTCGCACCCGCATCAAACAGGCTCAGTGGCGTTCGATACACATCGAAGGAGTGGCCGATGTTGAGTCTTTTTTGAATATTTACGCCGGCGGACAGGATCACACTTTGTTTGGATCGGAAGGATAGTCCCCACCAAAAAGGGTCGCGATGCTCAACTTTTACACCCCCTTGGATTTCGGTGGGCGCATTCGGGAGATAGATCACTAACATATTGGGGGTGATTTCGGTGTTTTTAAAAAGTAATTTTATGCGCCCTTTTCATTCTTCCCCGTCGGGTATCGAAAGGGGGGCCGATCTGATTAGATCAGACTCAAACCCCCCTCCCATCAAATAACTGATCGTTTTTTGTTTTCGAACGGCCTTGTATCCCGAAATGCTCTTGTATTTATTTCGAACTATTTTTTGAAAGGGCCTTTTCATATTCTTCCTCATCGATCTCCAACAGTCCCTTTCGGATACAATAATCAATTACGCGTTTTTGTTTCAACTCAAATCGAATGCGATTGCGGCCCCATTTGTTCACCCGAAACTTTCCGCCGGCATACACGCGGGCGAAGCGCTCTTCGTTTAAATAATCCCCCTCGATCAACTTGGCCATGATCTCATCCCGATCCGAACCCCACACACCAAGATTGCTTAATTTTTCCCGAACCTCCTCGTGGCAGCGTTCACGGTATCCGCAAAAATGCCCCAATTGCTGCAGAGCCTGTTCGGGGGTTGATCGTTTTGAGCTTCGAAAAGAGGGCATGTTGTCGTTTTTCAACATCCGAACCGGGTAATCCACCAGTAATCCCCCAAGGCCCGGAAAAGGGTCAAAAATATGTAGTTTCGTGGCCTTGGTTAATCCCCAAATCGTTCACATGAAATTTCTAGTAAACTCAGCCGCTCTGCTTCGCCAACTGCAACACATTTCCGGTGTTATCAACGCCAATACCGTACTTCCCATCCTGGAGGACTTTCTGTTTGAGATCAATAAGAATCAATTGTCCGTCGTGGCCACCGACCTGGAAACCGTTATGCGTGTAGAGGTAGATATCGATGCGAAAGAATCGGGTCGTGTTTGTATTCCCGCCAAGATCCTCATTGACTCACTCAAGAACCTGTCCGACCAACCCCTTACATTCAATATCGATAAGAATTTCGGAATCGAGATCACCAGCAACAACGGAAAATACAAGGTGATGGGCGAAAACCCCGACAACTTCCCCAAGGAGCCGGTTGCCGATGACACCACCAGTTTCACCACCGCCGCCAGCGCGCTGGTCACCGCCATCAACAAAACATTATTTGCCACCAGCACCGACGATCTTCGTCCGGCTATGACCGGCGTATTCTTTGAGCTGGATAAAAAAGGCATGCAATGTGTAGCCACTGATGCACACCGTTTGGTGCGATACAAGCGCACCGGCATCAAATGTCCCAAAACGGATTCCTTCATCGTACCTCGCAAACCACTCAGCCTGCTCAAAGCGGCTATCCCCGACACCAACGACGAAATCACGATCAGCTACAATAGCAATCACTTATTCGTAAAGCACGGTGGCACGCAAATGAGTTGTCGACTGATCGACGCACGATTCCCGGACTATAAGGTCGTGATCCCGGCTGAAAATCCATACACGCTCACGGTAGATCGGAACGAATTCCAATCGGCCCTTCGTCGCGTGAACGTATTCAGCAACAAAAGCACCAATCAGGTGGCACTGAATATTTCCGGCAGGGATCTTCAATTGGCCTCGCAGGACATCGACTTCAGTCAGGAAGGAAATGAGCGGATGAAATGTCAATACACCGGAGAGGACATGATGATCGCGTTCAACGCCAAGTTCCTCATCGAAATGCTGGGGGCGCTAGAAGGGAAAGAGGTGGTGATGTCGCTATCCACCCCTACGAAAGCGGGGATCATCCGGCCTACTTCCCAGGAAGAATATGAAGAAGTGTTGATGTTGGTAATGCCACTGATGCTAAATCAATAAACGATCCAACACCATATTAATCCCCTCCAACTCGAGGGGATTTTTTATTTTTAGGAATGTCATTCGTCTGCATCCGTCAATATGATACCTATATACCGGCGCACATCGCACTGGGAAAACTTCGCGAAGCCGGTCTGCATGCACATCTGAAAGATGAGCACACGGTCACGGTTGATCCATTGCTGAATATAGCCATTGGCGGCATAAAACTTTTAGTGCCAAATGAAGAGGTGGAAGCAGCCGAACGAATATTGAACGAACACCGGGAAACCGATAATCTTACCTGATCATGGAATCAACACTGATCGAATACTTTCAAACACTCGAACAACGACCCCTGGAACGGTTGGGGTTGTTGGTTGGCGGGCTTCTCTTTTTCTGGATTCTGGAGGGGGCCATCCCGCTGACCAACCTTCTGTATCGTCGCAACAAGTGGCAGCATGCCGGAGTCAATTTCACATTCACCATACTACACCTGATCCTACATACAGGCCTCGCTCTGTTGATCGTTCAACTGTCAGATTGGTGCCGTCAAGCCGAGTTTGGTCTGGTTTACTGGACGAATGCCGGTGTGGCAGGGGCTGTTTGTATTGGTGTGCTGGCACTTGACTTCAGCAGTTGGCTGGTGCATTGGGTGATGCACAACAATCCTTTCTTGTGGCGCTTTCATGTGATCCATCACAGCGATACAAAGGTAGATGTTACCACAGGCTTGCGGCATCATCCGGGAGACAGTCTGTTGAGAGGTATTTTTTTTCTGCTGCTGATCTTTATTTCCGGGGCACCGATGTACGCCGTGATGATCTATCAAACCCTGGTGGTCGTGTCGACTGCGTTTACGCACGCGAATATTTCTCTTCCGAAAGTCTTGGATAAAACGCTGTCCTGGGTGCTTATATCGCCCAATATGCACAAGGTTCACCATCACCGGAAACAGCCCTATACAGATAGCAATTATGGGGCCGTCTTCTCGGTGTGGGATCGGTTGTTCGGCACTTGCACGCACCTGCCCGCCGAACAGATAAAATACGGACTGGACCGATATTATCCGGCCGAAAAGGATGAGTCGGTTGGCGATCTGATGGCCTATCCCTTTCGAAAACAATCGGAGTGACCACAATGGGTGCCTTTTCCATCGGAAGATGGATCGTTCCCAATAGCTTTGCACCATGATCATTACCGCCCTGATCCCCGCCCGATATGGCGCCACTCGTTTTCCGGGAAAGCTGCTGCAGCCGCTGGGGGGAAAGTCCGTGATTCGTCGCACCTATGAAGCGGCAAGAGATACCGGATTATTTGATAGGCTGATCGTAGCTACTGACAGTGATGAGATCGAAAAGGAGATTGTTGAAGCGGGCGGCGAAGTATTCAGAAGTAAAAGAGAACATGAGAGTGGCACGGACCGCATCGCGGAGGCGGCGGAAGAACTGCAAACAGATCTGATCATAAACATTCAGGGTGATACGCCCTTTATCAGAAAAGAGCCACTTCAGCGCTTGGTGGATCTGTTTGAGGATGATCGCATACAGGTTGCGTCTATGATGCAGTTGCTGGAAAAAGAGGGGGAGATTGCTGATCCCAATTTTGTGAAAGTGGCAACGGATAAAAACTCGAATGCCCTTTTCTTTAGCCGCAGCCGCATTCCGTTTCCGCGCGACCCAAACGCTTCTGTAACTTATTACGAGCACATTGGTGTATATGCATTTCGGAAGCAGGCGCTGATGGATTTTGTTCGCTGGCCCCTGGGATATTTAGAGGCAATCGAGAAGGTGGAGTGTCTTCGATTCCTGGAAAATGGGATGCCCATCAGAATGTTACCGGTCGATTATCTGGGGGTGGAGATCGATACACCGGAAGATCTTACAAAAGCAGAGAAACTTTTATAACTGATATTGAAGAATGAAATTCAGAAACTTTAAGTTGGTCGGTTACGTAGTATTTGGTCGCGGTTGTTTCAATCAACTGGATGAGATCCTCTCGCCACACCGAAAGGCGGGTCGGCCCATGGTTTTTTTGGTCGATCATTTTTTTGAAGGCAAGGAGTTGGTGAATCGCATCCCCTTGCGCGACAACGACCTGATCTTGTTCGCGGATGTGACAACCGAGCCCAAAACGATCTATGTGGATGAACTGGCCAGCCGGCTGAAACATGAGTTCGGTTCCATCAGCGGTGTGATCGGTATTGGTGGTGGCTCTACGATGGATCTGGCCAAAGCCGTTTCATTGATGATGAACAATCCTGGATCCTCTTCCGATTATCAGGGCTGGGACCTGGTGAAAGTACCCGGCGTGTATAAGGTTGGAATACCCACACTAAGTGGTACGGGCGCCGAAGTTTCCAGAACAACCGTACTGACCGGCCCCACCAAAAAGCTGGGGATGAACTCCGATTTCACCCCCTTCGATCAAATCGTGTTAGACCCGGAACTGACCCGCGACGCCCCCGTGAATCAACGCTTCTACACCGGAATGGATTGTTACATACACTGTATTGAAAGTCTTGAAGGGACCTACCTGAACGAGTTCAGCAAGAGTTATGGCGAAAAAGCGCTGGAGCTTTGCCGTAAAGTGTTTGTAGAAAAGGGTGGTTGGAATGACGAATCGGACGATCAGTTAATGATGGCTTCCTATGCGGGCGGAATGAGTATCGCTTATTCGCAGGTAGGTGTGGCACACGCGGTGAGCTATGGACTTAGTTATTTACTGGGCACCAAGCACGGTGTCGGGAATTGCATCGTGATGAATAATTTAGAAGAATTTTATCCGACGGGTGTACACGAGTTCAAGCAAATGGTTGAAAAAAACGGAATCGAAATTCCAATCGGTATTTGTGGTGGGCTCACCGATGCTCAATTCGATCAAATGATCGATGTGTCGTTGGGTATGAAGCCGCTGTGGGAAAACGCGCTGGGGACGGATTGGGAAAAAAAGATGACAAGAGATCGGCTTCGCGGCCTGTATGAAAAACTATGATCCGTGTTTGGAAAACGCTCAGTAAAATATTTACAATACCTGGCCGGCGCATCGCGTGCGGGGGCGGAGCGGACCGGTGAGATCCTCAGCGTGAACCCGACCATCGCGCCCGTCCGACAAGAAGCGGAAGAGATCCGCATCACCGTCCACGATTATTCCGCCGGCTCACTGGAGGTACATACATACAACAAGATTGACGACACGTTTCCATATCTGGAGAAGAACACCATCACCTGGATCAATATAGACGGTATCCGCAAGGATGATATCGAATCGATTTGTGCACACTATAATGTACACTCGCTGATCGTGGAAGATATTCTGAGCATTGGGCAGCGGCCCAAGATGGATGAAATGAATGAGCGAATTTTTTGCTTATTGAACATGTTGTATTTCAATGAGGAAAAAAAGACCATTGAGTCGGAGCAAATCAGTATCATCCTGGGAAAAAACTTCATTCTTTCGTTTCAGGAAGATGCCAGCCGCGACGTGTTCGATCCGATCAGGCACAAACTTTCCATGCCTAAGACCCAGCTCCGACAACGATTGGCAGACTACCTTCTATATAATATGCTGGATCTTATCGTTGATAATTATTACCTGGTGATGGAAAAGGTGGGCGACCTGGTTGAAACCCTGGAGGATGAGGTAGGCAGAAAAAGCAATAAACGCTCCTTGGCTCGCATCAATCAATTACGAAAGGAGTTGATCGTGATCAAACGAAATGTTTCGCCGGTTCGGGACTTGGTAGCGGGTATTCTTCGGAGTGAATCTGATTGGCTGGAGGAGCGAACCATGAAGTATTTCAAAGACGTGCAGGATCATATTTTATTGGCTGTTGATCTGAGTGACAACTACCGAGATATCATGATCAGTGTTCAGGACCTGTATATCAGCAATGTGAATCTTCGGCTGAATGAAGTGATGAAAGTGAT
Source organism: Bacteroidota bacterium (assembly GCA_046081925.1). Classification (GTDB taxonomy): domain Bacteria; phylum Bacteroidota; class Bacteroidia; order Chitinophagales; family Chitinophagaceae; genus JJ008. The sequence continues at coordinate 106,320 of JBJTWV010000015.1, forward strand.
GACGATCGTAACCTGTCTTCTTGCGCCGGCAACTGTTATTGGTGGAATATTCGGAATGAATTTTGATGTGATCCCCATTTCGCATCATCCGTATGGCTTCTATGCCGCCATCGGGTTGATGTTCGCAATCCCCTTATTAATGTTGTTGATCATGAAAAAACGGGGATGGTTTTAACCGCCCCCGTTCGGATATGCATTCAATCTTTTTATTATCGCTCGGAGAGAAATTCTGCCCGACTCTTGATCTTTGGATCGGCGCTCAATCCCTTGTCGGCCGCTTTCTTGAAAAGAGGGCTGCACTCTTTCTCCTGAATCAGGTAGAGGTCTGAGAGGGCCTTTTTTGTTTGGGTCGACAATAAATTAATATTGTCAATCTCGTTTTGGCTGGGCGAACCTTGGTAACCGGCCACTTCGTTAAATAGGCTTGCCAGCTTCTCTTTTAGTTGAGGGGGGGCAGTACCCACATAATTATCGCCTGTAGTGACTACCAGCGTAGATTTTAGATTGTCCAGTTTCGTTTTGATCGTGTTAGTCGTTTTTGCGAATTCTTTTTGTTTGGATAATGAATCGCAGGCAGCGATTAACTGATCGACCCGATAGGTTGCGTAAGCAACATCTTCATTCAGGTCATACAACTCCATGGAGTAGCGGTAGTTCGCTTTTTTATCGGCCAGTGTGAAACCGGAAGCGGGGTTGTGTTGATATTGGATGGATCCGGTATAGGTTTGATTTCCCTTTGTCAGCACCACCTTATATGAACCGGGTAGAACGCGTGGGCCAAAGAATCCGCCACGCGCAAATGTTTTCGCCTTTGCAAGCTTGGGGGCTTGCATTCTGCCGTCCCAATAAACCACATTGATCCCTCTTTTTTTACCAGCCGGAAGAACCGCCAGTTTTTTTCCTGTTGAATCCTGCACCTCCAGACTCATTTTCCCAAACGTGTGTCTGTTTTTAAGGTAATACACGACTCGTGCGTCCCGGTTTGGATTGGCGCCCACATATTCTCCCGCATCCGCGGTTTTTCCAAAACCGGCTTGATCGTTGAAATAAAAAGTTGGGGTTGGTAACAGCGTGGCTTCTTGTTGTAAAACGGTTGCGTTGATGGATCGCAGGGGAGATATGTCATCGAGAATGATCAAACCGCGGCCGTGTGTAGCTAAAATGAGGTCGTTGGTGTTAGGATCTTGTGTCATATAATGAACTGCGGCCGGGGGCATGTTGTTGGTGAACGCCAACCAATCTTGTCCGCCGGTTAGACTAATATATAATCCCTGCTCTGTTCCCAAGAATAACAGGTTGGGGGACTGCAGATCTTCATGAATATGTCGAACAAATCCCTTGACGCCATTCATAGGAAGGCGAATCCATGTTTTTCCGCCATCGGTTGTTTTGATCACATAGGGTGTCAGATCGTTCTGTGTGTGTCCATCCAACACCGCATAGGCAACCTGTTTGTCGAAACGACTTGGTTCGATGTGGTAGACCCATGTATTCTTGGGGGCAACGGTTATTGCAGGATTCCGAAGACTCCACTTTTTTCCGCCGTCTTCACTAAGTTGAATATTGCCGTCATCGGTTCCCACCCAAATGAAGTTCTCGTCGATCGGAGATTCGGCGATCGTGAAAATCGTGCAATGGTTTTCGGCACCGCTGTTATCGGCTGAAAGTCCGCCCGACTTATCCTGTTGTTGTTTTTTGGGGTCGTTAGTGGTTAGGTCCGGGGAGATGCGCTGCCAGGTCTCGCCACGATCATCCGAGCGGTGCAAGAATTGGCTTCCCGCATAGAGTCGGTCTGGTTGGCTGGGGCTAAGTGCTATGGGTGTGTTCCAGTTGAAACGAAGTTTGGGATCGCCCGATTGAGGATAGGGCTTGATGTTCTTGGAAGATTTTTTATCGATGTCAAATCGCCAGATGGATTCGGCTCCTTGCATTTCACTATACGTGATATTTCGTGTTGGGTGTGCTAACACACGAAATCCATCTCCTTCACCAATTCGGCTCCAATCGCCATTTACAATTCCACCAATGGATTCGGATGGGCCATACCAAGACCCGTTGTCTTGCAAACCGCCATATATATTATAGGGTATCTTTTTATCAATACTAACGTGATAGTATTGGCTGACAGGTAATCCTTTTACGTGTTCGAAGGTGTTGCCCCCGTCACGGCTTCGCCATACACCCCCATCATCTCCCAATGTAATCTCGTCGGAGTTCTGTACACCAAACCAGATATCGTGTACATCTGCATGAATGCCCGAGAAGGAGCGAAATGTTTTTCCCCCATCACGGCTAAAAGCACCATTCAGTCCTGCTTTCGCGATGATGTCTGGATTCTTCGGGTCGACAACGATTCGGGAGAAATAAAAGGGGCGAACCGATAATTCGAAATCTGCATTGAGGTGTTTCCAGGTGGCTCCGGCATCCTCGCTTCGATAGAGGCCCTTTTGTTCGGGCTTTTCGCACTCAAGCACGGCATAAAGCAGATTCGGTTTTGATGGCGCTGTGGTAATGGCAATGCGCCCAAGCTTTCCCGAAGGAAATCCGTTGTGGATCTTGTTCCAGGTTTTACCACCATCGGTGGATTTATAAAGGGCGCTGGAAGATCCGCCACTGCTGAAGGAATAGGCGGTTCGACGAAACTCCCAGAATGCGGCATAGAGTGTGTTCGGGTTTGATGGGTCCATGGTCAACTCCGAACAGCCTGTGCTGTCGTTCAAATAGAATATTTTTTCCCAGGTCTTTCCGCCGTCTTCTGTTTTATATACGCCCCTATCTGAGCTATTGCCCCATAGGTTTCCCAATACGCCAACAAAAACCTGATTATTGTTATTGGGGTTAACGCGGATGGCGCTGATGCGTTCTGATTTCTCCAATCCGGTTTTATTCCAGGTTTGGCCCCCGTCAATGGATTTATAAATACCATCTCCGACAGAAACACTGTTGCGGGTCCAAACCTCTCCGGTACCCACCCAGATCACCTTGTCGGGGTTGGTTGGGTCGAGGCTGACCGCCCCAATGGATTGGTTGTATTTATCAAAAACGGGGAGGTAGCTCAGTCCACCGTTTTCAGATTTCCAAACTCCGCCGCCTGCAGTACCCACCCAGAGTATGCGGGGATTGGTGGGATGCCCTTCCAAATCGGTGATTCGGCCGCTCATGACGGCCGGACCGATCTGTCGGGCGCGGAGATCGCCAAACAGGTCTTCTCCGGTTAAGCCGTTTTGGGCAGAAGAAAAAAGGGCAGCCAATAAGGTGACTGCCAGTAGAGTGGGTCGCATATATGGTTGCGTTTATTTTGTTTCGTAGGCAAATTCTTTATCGTCGATCGTTACGTTGGGTTCTGCTTTTTCAAACTTGATCGTTTGTGCGTCAGCGCCGGCAACCCGAAATGTCATGGAAAAGGGGACATATATTCCACCCGCCTCTTGATAGTCGCTGAACAGGGTTTCAACCACAGAGCCCTTGGTCAGTCCTTCCTGTGAAATAGAACGCGTCATCACAAGAGCGCTGGTGGATTTATCGATAAAATAGGTAACCACATTATCAACCTGAACGCCTTCAGACAGTCGAGGCTTTTTTGTCATTTTGATCGCATAACAATCCGACCCCTCCACCTTTTCATCATCCGCTCGTTCAACCTTGTATCCAAGAGATTTATACGTGATCATCGCATCGGGCTCTTCCAACAATTCCTGAGCGATATTGGCGCTCTCTTCGGTAGTGGATTTTTCTGCCTTCATGGTCATTTGGTTGGTCTTCCAGGCGGTGGTTCCATCAAACGCTTGCTGAACGAACGTCATGCCTTGAAACGTGGCGTATATTTTCACCTTATTGGGTGCCTTTAAAAAAACGAGGGGCAGCTCCATACCACCAACATCTACCTTGGCAGACAGTTTCCATGTTTGATTCTTTCGGATAGCCTCTTCGCCGCCGACCGCCTTCACATATCCGGTAATGATCTCTTCGGCTGTCTGTGAAAAAGCGTTGGTGATCAGTAAGGTGGCCAACAAGAGTGAGTACACTTTTTTCATATGCTGTTATTTGGGTTTTTTATAAATGGGGACCGTGCTGCAGGGCTCTCCATACATGAGGCTTTTCACAACAGGCTGCAGAATGCGAGTGATCTCCAGGTAGGCGTCGGGGCCAATGGGTAGATCTCCGCAACCCTTGATCACAACCCGTTGATCTTGATAGTGGGTGGGGTTGACCTGTTGAAGGCGCTTGTGAAAAATGGCGCGCCTATAATCGGGCTCGGTTCCCTGGTAAACACCTGCGGCAACAGGTGTTAGGTGGGTAGCAATCAGCATATAGGCCCAGGCGGGAATAACCGCATCGGCCGAACAGGTGACGGCAACGAGTTTGTCTTTGTAGATGGACCAGTCGGTATTCTTAAGCGCTTCACGGAAATCTTTTTCTTTCAAGATCAATCCCATTAACAAATGATCTTTCAAATCAAAGACCAAGATCTCTTCGCGCGGATACCGCTCCTCTAAATTGAGGGTGATCAAGCCGCTCTCAGCCACCTTGTTTACGATCGGATCGGACATGTGGGGGTAAAGTTACAACCCGGGCCCCTTTTTGTGATGACGCCCTTGTTAAAAAAAACCCACCCCTTTTAGGGGCGGGGGGCAGTTAGTATAGGAGCGATCAATATCGTCTAGACCGATAATCTTTTATTTCCGCTGCATTGCGCAAAATAGAAAGTGGATTATTGGGACTGTATTGATTGGAAAGCGCTTGTTTTTCCTGTTCGGTCTTAGCTTTTCTGAGCTGCTGAATGTCGCCGGCCATGACCGGTGTGGTGGTCTGTTGATCGACACGAACCACAAAAACACCATTCAAGCCGGCGATGGCGGTGTTTATCACTTTTCCTTGGTTGGCAGGATTGAATGCGGCTCCAATAACCCGCGGCTCAAACCCGAGCACCTTGTTTTGATAAGTGCTTATGCTGAGACTGTCGGCCACTTCGATCGTTTTTCCTCCCAGGGCAGACGCTGCCGCCTCCAGCGTTGTAATAGCACCCACTTTTGATTGAAGTTGGCTGGCTTTTTTGCGATTACGAAGCAATGGTTCTATGGAAGCGCGGGCCTTTTCAACGGACATCGTTCCTTCTTCCAGCACTTCGGTGACCGCCGCCACCACATAATTATTTTCAACCCGCTCCAGCTTCAACACCTCTCCCAGCTCGGCATCATAGATCAACCGAACAAGGTTTCGTGATACGCCCACGCCGGGGATTTCTGAAACCCAGGGCACAATATTTGCCGCCTGGTTACGGGCGGCGCCCTTTGCCTTCCACTTCTTTTCGTAATTCGCCTCAAAGGTTTTGTGGTCGCGACTCTCGGCGGCAAAATCATTTGCCTGATTCAGCGCCAAGTTTTCTGTTTCCTGTCCCGCCACGATCTCTTTAGGGAGATACGCTACTTTATAGTGTGTGGAAGGGTTAATGAATGATTGGATTTCGATATAATGATAGCCGAATGATGTTTTTACAACCTTGCGCTCGCCTGGTCTTCCATCAAACAAAATAAACTTAGCAAACTCAGGGGCAAAACCTTCGTCCTGAATTTGCGTGGAGCTGAAGGTCATTTCGCCGGCTTTTTGTCGACTGCCGTCGGAGGGAGGATTATAATTATTTACCATTTCACCCCAGTTTGCACCCCCCTCGATCGCCTTTTTTACGCTGTCAATCTTGGCGGAAGCCACGCTGTCGGCAAATCCGCCGTTATCAATATTATTGGAAACAAGCACGTGCCGGCACTTGACCGAATCGGGTAAAGTCTTTGATCCCATCATGCGGGCAACAACATAGCTGTTTCCATCAGTGTAGGGCCCAAACACACCACCTACTGGAAGGCGGAAGATCGAATCCTTAACCGGGATCTGTACGGCACCCGCACTAACATATCCATCAAAATAAGAAGCTCCCTCGCTGGCAAGGAACATTGGAACACTGTCGGCAGCAGCCAGCTTATCCTTCATTACAAGGATGTCTTGTAATGTTTTGGAGCTGTCCGCGGCAGAAGGTGCTGCAGAGAAAGTAACATACGCGATCGAGCGAGACTCTTGCTGCTTGTATTGTTTGGGGTACTTTTTAATATAATCAGCGATCTCGGAATCTGCTATTTTAATGGTGCTATCCGGGATGCTGGCATAGGTCTCTTTTACAAACGAAATCTTTGATAAGCGACTATTGTCGGCGTTTTGTTTTTCCACCAACCATTTGGGCGTGTTTAGGCTATTGGATATGATCGCATTGAATTTTTCATATTGTCTTTCCAGCACAATGTTGTTCAATAGTTGATTCAGCTGTGTTTTTTGTGCCTGAGTTCCTCTTTTCCGAATTTGTGAAATGGTTTGCTGAACCGCTGTTGGGTTGTAGGGCTCTTGTGGATTACTTAAATATTGGCGCGCAATACTGGACGGGTTTGTGCTGAATAATAAATCATTCAACTCCTTCTTTCCAACCACAATACCCAAGTTGGAAAATGTTTGATTAAGAATGATCTGGTTAATCTCTTGGTTCCAAGCTTTATCCAGCGCCTGTTGATTCAGCGCCCCTGTTTGCGGATATCCCTGTGATTTTAAGTTTTCCTCCTCTTGTAATACAATATCATTAAAATCATCAAACTGAATATCCTTTCCATTCACAGATCCAATTGTGCCGGGAAGAGAGTTTGCACCCCGAGATTTACCGGAGAAATAGTCGGTAAGTATAAAACCCACAAGCGCTAACGCGATCAATACCACCGTCAACTTTGCATACTTATCCCGGATATCCTGTATAACAGACATAAAAACAATTATTTAGGGGGGCAAAAATAAGGTTTTTATAAGGTTTTACTAGGAAAAGAGGGGGCTTTTTAAAGCAATTACGATTGTTTATTTTATTGTTTTTCAATTAGTTATATATTAACTAGTAAAGATCTCAAATACTTATCTTGTTGGTCGAAGAAGAAGGTTTTTCTACACAATCTGGTTGTGGATTATATGTGAATTATGTGAATAGCTGTTTAGAAGACGTTGGGTTGATTGTACATTCTTTGTGTGTTTCATAACCAATCTTTCATTTAAGTAAAGGGGTTGGGTATATTTTCCAATTTATAAACATGGAGCTACCAGATCGAAAGGGATTTGGATTGTTCAGTAAAACTCTAGTAATCAAATTTTTAATAAGAATGTTGCTTTTCTTTTTTATGGTTATCAACATTTCCACACGTTTAATAGTAATAGTGTTTTTATAAAAAATATATTATTGATTTTGTTATAAAGGGGGTTTATTTTTTTATTTCTTTTTTTCGTTTTGAAAGTGGAACATTGCTGAATGAAATCAATCATTACAACACTGTCGTTTTTTTTTATAAGTATATTTTTTAAAAACGTATCCGCGCAAAGTTTTTCTTTTCCCGGTACAAGAATGGGTAATTACACAGGCGTGCAGTCTGTTTATTTCAACCCAGCACAAGTGGCGGACTCCCGATATACCTTTGATCTGAATGTTGTGGGGTTGAATGCCGGTCTTGGAAATAACAAAGCTTCCTTCTCCTTAAATTCTGTTTTTTCAACACTCAATTCAAATAATGCGCTGAATAGTTTGTTTAGTGGAGATGGACGAATTAGCGGACAATTAAATGTGGATATACTAGGTCCCTCATTACTGGTTAGCTTACCAAAAAAATCCGGCTTAGCGTTTACCAGTCGGTTACGTGCACAATTCACGATCAGTGATTTGGATGGGAAGCTGGCTAAATCAATCCCCGATGACTTTAATCTGGAGGTTACACTACCTTATACAGTCTCGTCCGGTAATAACATGCGCATTAATACGAATGGATGGGCTGAGTATGGTGTAACATATGGAAAGGTGATTAAAGAGGAAGGAGAACATTTTTTAAAGGCCGGAGCAACCCTAAAATATTTATCCGGTGCCGGCAATAGTTATATCCAGTTGGATCAAATCAGTGGAACAATTATTCAAGACCCTAATCCTGCCAACCCCACTATTCTTCTAGCACCCGGCTCAAGAGGAGTGATCGGATTAGGAATTAGTGGAAATATGGGATCGATCACCCCTTCTTCACTCTTAAAATCATCCAGTAATGGATTTGGAGCAGATGTAGGCGTAGTTTATGAATACCGCCCAGGCAAAAACAGAAAACACCCATATAAGTTTAAAGCTTCCGCTTCTTTATTGGATATTGGCTCTATTACTTATGACAGGGATCTTACTAAGAGCGGAACGTATACAATGTTGGTTACCACTTTACCCGGATTTAATCTCCAAACTCTTCAAGGGGTATCATTAGATAATTATAAGCAGGTGTTATCGGCAAATCCAAATTTTACTGCTGCCCCCAATAATAATGACCCTACATTAAAAGTTTCTCTTCCAACCACCTTACAACTGTACGGAGACGTTCATGTAAAAAACAACTTGTATTTATCAGCCGGCACACAAATTTCATTATCAAACCGCTCGAATCCTGAAAACCCGCTTTTTTATAGTGGTTTTACAATAACTCCCCGATACGAGGGAAAGGGGGTTGGTTTATATGTCCCTATAAATTACAACCCACTTACTCAACTCACAATGGGGACCACCCTGCGCCTGGGCCCAGTTTTTGTAGGTTCCGGAAGTATTTTATCTGCTCTTTTTAGTCAATCTAAACAAGCAGATGTTCATATTGGCATGCATATTGGGGTATTAAAAAAGACAAAAACGAAAATAAAAGAAGCTGAACCAGCCGACGATCAGCAGTAGTTGTCACTCTCTTTTAAGCAAATAGATTTTTGTACATACACCCTCTCTGGTTTCGGGGTTCAAAAAAGAACCGGTCAGTTTTGTTATTTCATAATCAACAACAGAATCTACCCGCAACCATCGAACACCACCCCCCTCTATATTAGAAATCTGTTTGGCATCTAGTAAAACATATTTAACCGCACCTACACTGTCACGTGAAACCTCCTTTCGAATTGTTTTACTATTGAAGTAAAAGGAAGAACTATAAAAGCCTTGTAAGGAATAAATAGAGTCTTTAATTGGAGCAATGGTTTTATGTTCGGCCAAAACCGTTCCCCCCTGGTAAGAAAGCAGCTTTTCATAAAAAGCGACACTTAGTATCCAAAAAATAACGAGCACCACAGCAGATAGCTGCAGTAAATAATCTACAGCGGCGTTTTCACCTTTCTTTTTATTCATATAAAAAAGAAAAGTCAGATAGGCGATGAGTCCCAACCAAAACCAATAAGGCTGGGAAGGAAACCACCAGACCAGAACAAGCGACAAAAAAACCCCCAACAATACCCACATCCCGCGCATCAACCAAATACTGACTCGTTCAAACAAGATGGATTTGGTTTCATACAGCTCTGCTATCCACAACGAAGACAGCGGAAGAACTATATTTAAATAGTGGGGAAGTTTAAAACTAGAAAAACCAACAAGCATTCCAAAAATAAGTAACACGGGTAGAATGGCGCGTGTTGTTGAAGATGATCCACCAACACCCCCTTTTCTAAAAAGGGAAATAAGTCCAACAACACTCCATGGAGCAAACACCCATAGAAAGGTGTGAAAAAAGAAAAACTTGTCGCGCCCCCCATCAACCCCCATCTCTCCAGAATATCTACCCAGTGTTTGATCCCAAAGAATAAAACGAACCCCATTAATGTGGCCCCCGCCCCTTACAACAACTTCGGGATGCAGGTTGAATTGAAGATAATAACAGTATGCAACGGGTGAAATAACAACCAAAAAGGAGAACAACCCCAACAGGACACGTGGGTGGAAAATACGATTCCATTGTTTTCTGGAAAAAGCCACCGACAGAGCAAAAGCAACAGGAATGAATACAGCAATATGCCCCTTCGTACAAAACCCCAAAGCCACCCACCCCCCCACACCCAATATATATTTATACCCGCCCGACGCAAAGTACCCTGCTATTTGCCAAATAGAAGCCGCAACGCAGGCGGACAGGATCGCATCCATCCGTACATCATTAAGCGACAATAAAAAGGACGCGGAGGTGGCATAAATAATTGCTGAAGCAATCCCCGCACGCTTGTTCATCATTAAAACACCGGATCTATAAACCGCCCATACACCCACGAGCGAAAACAAAAAGGAAGGAAATTTATAGGCAAAGCCTGTAACACCGAATAGGTGGTATGAAAGCGCGCTTAACCAAAAATGAAGATGCGGTTTATCTAAATATGGGCCATCGTAATCAATCAAATTCACATAATCACCCGTCAAATACATTCGAAGGGCAATATTTGCGTGATGCGCCGAATCGTTGTCCATTAAGGGAACGAACAAGCCGGTCAGGACAACAACTAACCAACCAATGATCATAAGAGCGGGGGGGCGGCTCGTTTTCAATACCCAATAATTAATTAGTAATGGATGATGCGATAATCCGAAGCGTTTTGTTTGGCCAATACAAGGTTGTTGAGCCGTATGTATGTGTTAGATCAATCCAGCTCCCAAAACCCGCAGAGTTGTTATTTTTTATAGAGCAGGATAAACATAAAAGCAACAACCCCAAGACAGAATAGATGCTAGATTTCATATTACTTATTGCATTATCGTGATGCGCGATTCAACCAACACCCACACGCCGTTTTCTTTCTTATATCCGGCAATACCACCCCCACTGTGAATGCTGTATTTCAGAACCGCTTGTGTTCTTGCTCGATCGATCAAAATCCCACTAACCCCCGGAAAAGATCTAAATATCCAGCGGTTTCGCCAATGTGGCTCCATCAGATTAATCCACCCACCCATCAATCGCCAACTTTCACCGCGCACCGGACGATCCGGGTAGATGCCCGTGTGTGCGCTGTCGGTCTTTATGTCTTTTTCTAAAAAAGAAGCAATATCGCGCATGCGACCCTGGGTTAATGCAAGACCCGGAACTCGATATTTATCCGGGTCCAAGACAAATAACCCCCACGTCCTTTTCCGGACCGAGTCATTATATAAATAGCTGTCATAAAGACCACCCCAGCTCACAGACACGTCCGCCATGCTTTCACCCGGCTCTGTTGGAAAGGCTAGAATCACGGCATGTGTCAACCCCGGACCTACAACGCCGTACCTGCCGGTCGGGAAAATTGCCCGCGACACCCCCTCTATAGCACCCGACTCACCCTTCGTTCCATTTACCACCGTCAAATACAATTTTATAACCTCCTTGTCCATTTCACCCTTGATCTTGGTTTTCTTGGCCATTTTTTTGGACTCGAGATACCAGGATTTAAACCAGGGCTCCAGGCCCTTTGTCGGGTGAACGGTGATCTGACCCCAGACAGAACCGGTATAAAGCAAGAAAAGAAGAACAACAAGTGATCTCACATCAAATAGTTTCGATGAAAATACGGGAATAAAAAACCCCCGCGTTTGGCGGGGGTAATTTTTTTGGACTGGTTTTTCGGGGTTTCCCCCTCTTGGACATTGGCTTGGTTTTTCAGGATTGGACGATACACCAAAACTACACCCCAATCACCCCCACCTCCAACTATTTCAAGGGGTATGTTTTGTTTTCAAGGGTTCAAACCCGGGCGCCCTACATAAAAATACCGACACCCCCTTTTGAACGAAACACCCTGACCTTTCGATCAGAAATTTTACAATACCCCAGGTCTAAGCAATAATACGATTGTCCACCCCTACCCAGCCGTTGATGCGAATAGAATTCAAACACACCCCCCCTCGAAGCAACACATCTATATCAACAACACGAGAAGCACGCTCACCCAATAAATATTGTAAGACGCGGTGGTTGTGCACCAACATTCGTTTTACACCCCTTGCGTATTCGCTAAGCGTTGGCCTTTGGCGTCGTTTATTGTGATGTTGATTTCGGCAACGATCGTCGCAAAATAATTTATCGCTTCTTCCCCGAAGGACATCTCCGCAATACCCACACAGTCGCTTTTGAAATGTTTCCATATCTGTTTAGTAAGCACGTAAAATTCAATTAAACGCTTCTTGTACGACTACCCCCTTTCGGTGGCCACAATTTTACTCCGTCGATATGGGCCCGTATCGATTGGAATAAATAAATCAATCATCGCTTCGGCTTCCTGTATGAGGCCGGGCACAAAATCACACACATGTACGCATTAAAGAACAAGGTGCAGCTCATTGGCAACCTGGGAAATCCACCCGAGGTTCGGACCTTTGAAAGTCGCCGTAAAATGGTCAAGTTCAGTATGGCGACCAACGAAAGTTATCGCAATGCACAAGGGGGGCGGATCACGGAAACACAGTGGCATAACCTTATTGCCCGGGGCAAGTTGGCCGACATTGCAGAACGATTCCTTGAAAAAGGAAAAGAGGTGGCAATAGATGGCAAGTTGATCAATCGAACCTACCAGGATTGTGAAGGCAACAAGCGATATGTGACCGAAATACAGGCCAATGAGTTGTTGCTTTTAGGGGGCGGGTCGACGGATTAATACGATCGCTCATAAAGGGGGTCGGCATGCAGGCCCCCTTTGTTTTATCTCCCCATGTATACCATCAGTATTTGTACGTCGCTGGGGTTGATTCCGGATATTCGACTCGCCTGACCCAACGTTCTGGGTCTGATCTTTTGTAGTTTTTCCCTTGCCTCATTTCCCAACGACGCAATTCGTGTGTAATCAAACCGATCCGGAATTTCCAAGTCCTCCATTTGCGACATTCGGGATACCAACTCTCTTTCTTTATCTAAATACACCTGATACTTGATCTGAATACCGGCCTGTTCAATAGATTCTTTGTCGTGGTGGTACAAGAGCGATTTCAATGTGGGACAAGCGTCAATGAAATCGAATAACTCTACATCCGGGCGCAGCACGATTCGCGATGCTTTTTGTTTTTCCGAAATCGAGGCAGATCCCAGCGAAGCTAACCAGCCATTCACCTCCTCGGGCTCAATAGAAACGGATTGTAAAACATCTTTTATTTCTGATACCGATGCAATTTTCGCTTCTACCCGATTCATTCTTTCTTGTGATGCAAGACCAATTCTGTAACTCATCTCCGTCAATCTGAGATCCGCATTATCCTGACGCAACAGCGTTCTGTATTCCGCACGCGACGTAAACATTCGATACGGCTCTTTCGTTCCCTTACTGATCAGGTCGTCAATCAACACGCCAATATATGCGTCGCTTCTTTTCAAGATGATCGGATCTTCTTCTTTCGCCTTCCGATGTGCATTGATACCAGCCATTAAGCCCTGACAGGCGGCCTCCTCATAACCCGTGGTACCATTGATCTGACCCGCAAAGAAAAGATTGCGTAAGTGCTTGGTTTCCAACGAGTAGTCTAATTGTGTGGGTGGGAAGTAGTCGTATTCAATGGCGTAGCCGGGCCGGAACATTCGTACATTTTCAAAACCAGGTACTCTTTTCAGGGCCGCGTATTGAACCTCCTCGGGCAAGGAGGTCGAAAATCCGTTTACATAGATCTCTACTGTATTCCAACCCTCCGGCTCGATAAATAACTGGTGACGATCGCGGTCGGCAAAGCGATTGACCTTATCCTCGATGCTCGGACAATATCTCGGCCCCACTCCGTCTATTCTTCCCGCAAACATGGGACTTCTGTCAAATCCAGTTTTTAGAATGTCGTGCACCGAAGCGTCGGTATAGGCGATCCAGCAACATAATTGATTTTTGGGTTTCGAGGTGTTTTGGAAAGAAAATCCAACTATTTGATTATCACCCGATTGTTCTTCCATTTTTGAATAATCAAGGCTCCTTCCGTCAATTCTGGGCGGCGTACCGGTCTTCAATCGATCGCTTTCGAACCCAAGCTCGATCAACTGCTCAGTAATACCTGAGGCTGCCGTCTCAGCCATTCGCCCCCCGCAAAAATTTTTCTCCCCTATATGTACCACCCCGTTCAAGAAGGTGCCGTTTGTCAATACCACCACATCCGCTAAAATTTCATGCCCCATTCCCGTAACAACACCCAAACACCGACCATCCTTAACAACCAACTCCCCTACCATGTCTTGATAGAAGTCCAGGTTAGGAGTCTGCTCCAACAGCTCCCTCCACTTCTGCGCAAACAACATCCGGTCATTTTGTGCCCGAGGACTCCACATGGCTGGACCCTTACTCCGGTTCAACATTCGGAATTGGATCATCGACAGGTCTGTGACGATTCCGGAATATCCCCCCATCGCGTCCACCTCTCGCACAATTTGCCCCTTTGCAATACCCCCCATGGCTGGGTTACAACTCATCTGGGCGATAGTCTGCATATTCATCGTAATCAACAGCGTCTTGGAGCCAAGATTGGCCGCCGCCGCCGCCGCCTCACAACCGGCATGACCAGCACCCACCACAATTACATTATAACGGGGGAACATGCTGCGAAAATACGCTTAGGAGTTGAGGGTTGAGTATTGAGGTAGAAGAGATTAAGACTTCAGGCTGAATATTGTTCCACGTGAAACGAGGTAGATCGGAGCATGTAGTTTAAGGTTTAATGCCGCACTGTTTCACGTGAAACACCCCCCGAAACCTAAACCCTAAACGAAACTCCCGGCTCAAACTCCGCTCTTCCATCTCCTCAACCATTCTTCCTCCTTCTCTCTCATAATCTTGATCTCTGTCTTAGACTTATCTCCATACCCGCATAAATGGAGGGCGCCGTGGAAAATGACACGGAGGAGCTCGGATTGAAGACCTGTTGTATGTGTTTTGGCGTTTTCACGCACCCGGTCCAGGCTTATATAGATCTCGGCGGTGATTTTTGGTGAATCAGAGAGATCAAACGTGATAATGTCGGTATAATAGTCGTGTTTCAGAAATTGCCGATTGATCTCTAATAGGCGCTTGTCCGAACAGAAAATATAATTCACAGAATCAACCCTCATTCCTTCTCGCCTAAACAGAGACGTGATGAACGTCTTCAAGCGAGTTCGGTTGCGGAGGCTAACTGATTTATTCTCAAAGAAGAAGCGTATGGGCGACTGGGTCGACATTATTTCAAAAATCGTAAAGAAAACCGGATCATCAAGGGTAGATTTGCCCCATGAAGTTGTCTGAATTAAAACCGGGACAGGAAGCTGTCATTATAGAGTTCTGTGGTGAAGATATTTCCATAAAGCTGATGGAGATGGGTCTTGTTCCGGGCGAAACGATTCTATTAGAGCAGGTGGCCCCACTGGGCGACCCCATATCGGTGAGCGTGGCCGGCTATCATCTTAGCCTGCGAATGAACGAGGCCGAACAGATTATTGTTGATATAAAAGACTGATAATCAATTTATTATAAATGAAGGTCGGCCTCTTTTTTGGTTCATTCAATCCGATCCACGTTGGTCATTTGATCATTACCAATCACTTATTGAATGAAACCGATCTGGAGAAGATCTGGATGGTGGTTAGTCCGCAAAATCCGCTCAAGCAAGAGCATTCGCTACTGAATGAGTACCATCGATTGCATTTAGTGCAGCTGGCAATTGAAAATGATGCTCGGATCAAAGCTTCCGACGTGGAATTTGCATTACCGCGCCCATCCTACACAAGCGACACGCTGATCCATTTGCAAGAAAAATATCCAGAGCATCAGTTTGTCGTCATTATGGGAAGCGACAGTTTTCAGAATATTCACCGATGGAAGAATTATACATTCATCACAAAAAATTATCCCATCTGCGTTTATAATCGTCCGGGACATCTGGTGGAAGAAACACATGGCGCCCGGGTTCAATTATTGGATGCGCCACTTCTGCCAATATCAGCTACGCAAATCAGGTCTTTGTCCAGAGAAGGTAAATCGCTTCGGTATTTAGTGCCTGATCGGGTGCTGGATGAGATCGAGCGCGGTGGGTATTATAAAAAATAACCCAAGAGAATGGAGCCGAGAACAATGAGCGGTGCGGGGACTTTTGTGAATTGAAGTAATCCGATCGTTATCAGAAAAGCAAGAAGGGAATGGGTGTGTATGGCGTCGACAGAACCCACCACATCCAATAAAATAAATAACAAAGAAGAGACGAGCACCCCCATCACAACCGCATTGATCCCTTCTATCGATCGATAGATAACCGCATATTTTTTTAGGTTGTGCCAAATGGGAAAAAAGAATAACACCAGTAGTGCGCTTGGAAGAAAGATGGCTATCATTCCGATCACACAGCCTAAAAGTTGCCACCACGCGCCCTTGGATCGTAACGCCATTCCGCCCGCAAACGAGGCAATGGAAAAGACTGGTCCGGGTACGGCGCGCACCACCCCCATTCCTACAAGCATATCGTTTTGATCGACCCGAATGGCGCCGGGATTTTTTTCCTTGACTCGTGTTGGACGAACACCCCATTGCTCATACATCATGGGAAGCAGTACTTGTCCGCCACCAAACACCAGACTACCCATTCGGTAGGTATTCTCAAACAGGTTGATTGGTTTCCGATCGGGCCAATCCTGTTTTCTTGCCAACTCACTGAATAAGCCGGCCAGTAAAAAAAGAATCCCGAACAGCCAGAAATTCCACCAACGGATGGCCTTTGGTTTGTCGCCTTGTTGTGGAATGCGCTTGTTGCTGAAGTTGGTTGCGATCCCTCCGGCCACCATGAGCACCGGAATCATCCAGGGGCGTCCAAAAAATTCAAAACAAAGAACAGCCGACAGTAAAAAAATGACCCAGGTGATGGTGTTCTTGATCGCCAGCGGAAACAGCTGTAATGCCGCATATCCCAAAAAACCGGCCGCCATGGGAGCGATGTACTCAAAGGCTGAGTGCTCCCAGCCCCATCCGCTGCTCATTAAAAAGGTAAGCCCCCCCATTAAAAAAGAGGCCGGCAGGATCCAGATCAACAACGTCACGATCGCCAGGGGAACACCCCCTCTTTTATAGCCGATCAGCGTGAGGGTTTGGGTGGAGGAGGCGCCCGGTAAAAGCTGACAGAAGGAATTATACTCCAGCAACTCCTCCTCGCTAACATATGGGCGATTCCGAACAAACCGTCGCAACATCAACCCCATGTGTGCTTGGGGACCGCCGAAAGCGGTGAGACTGTGCCAGGCAACAGCACGTAGAAAGGGGATGTGCCGGAGGAACATGAATAAATATAGCGGAAAAAGAAAGTAATTTGAGCCAAATCAAAAACCATGCGTCCGGTATTTATTGCCCTGCTACTTCTCTCAGGCTCTTCCCAGCTCATAGCACAAGACAAAAAAGAACAACTCCGTCAGCGAATATTTCAGAAGGTGGAAACGATGACCGCCAAGACGAATGCGTGGCGAGAGGACTTTCATGAGAATCCAGAGCTAGGGAACAGAGAGTTTCGCACCTCCAAAATAATTGCTAACCACCTGCGCTCTTTGGGGCTGGAGGTTCAGGAGGGCGTTGCACACACGGGCGTGGTTGGATTACTGAAGGGCGGCAAGCCGGGTCCATGTATTGCGCTTCGCGCCGATATGGACGCCTTGCCTATTACCGAACGGGTACATGTGCCATTTTCTTCCAGGGTCAAGACGACCTATAACGGCCAAGAGGTGGGTGTGATGCACGCCTGCGGACACGATACGCATGTGGCCATGCTGATGGCAACCGCGGAAGTGTTGTCTTCTTTTAAAGCTGAAATTCAAGGTTCTGTCAAATTCATTTTTCAACCGGCAGAGGAGGGAGCGCCTGATGGTGAGGAAGGGGGGGCAGCTTTGATGGTGAAAGAAGGCGTGATGGAAAATCCGAAGGTGGATATGGTTCTCGGATTTCACATCGAGTCGGATATCGAAGTCGGACAGATTCATTATAAACCCGGTGCATTCATGGCCGCGGCTGATTGGTTTTCCATCGAAGTAAAAGGAAAAGGAAGTCATGGTTCTCAACCTTGGAAAGGAGTAGACCCCATCCAGATCTCCGCGCAGATCATTGACGGGTTGCAAGCCATCGTCAGTCGCCAATCTGAATTGACCAAAGCGCCGGTCGTCATTACGGTCGGAAAGATCAATGGCGGTGTTCGTCAAAACATCATCCCCGAAAGCTGTTCTATGGCCGGAACCATCCGCACACTCGATTCCGACATGCAAAAAGAGGTGCATGAAAAAATCAAACACACCGCCAAACACATTGCCGAAGCATCCGGTGCTACTGCAGAAGTAACGATCGAAACAAAAACGCTGGTGACGTATAACAATCCCGAATTGCTTAAAAAGATCATCCCCTCGTTGGAAAAAGCAACCGCACCGGAAAATGTAAAACCAAGAGACTGGGTGACGGGCGCAGAGGATTTCTCTTACTATGGAACAAAGGCACCTGCCGTATTCTTATACCTCGGCGGAATGCCAAAAGGAAACGATCCGGCAAACGCACCGCCACACCATACAGCAGATTTTTTAGTAGCACATAACGGGATGCCCATAGGCATACGCGCATTCTGCAGCATGGTGCTCGATCTGATGCAACCCAAATGACATGCGCAAGGGACTACTTTTATTATCGCTGCTAAGTTTTTTCCTGGCGGATGCGCAACGCACCGATCAAAACCTGACGCGGGAGGCTGAAAAATTACTTACCGGATTCCGGGGCGTTGCGGGTGTATATGTAAAAGACCTTCGATCCGGGAAGACGGTGACCATAAACGCAGATACGATCTTTCCCACCGCCAGCATTGTGAAGGTGCCCATCCTCCTCGGTGTGATGGACCGCATACACCGAGGCGAACTTGCCTACGATTCCAGTTTTACGTATAAGGACTCGCTACTCTATGCCGGGGAGGATATACTTGGATCATTCAAGTCCAACGAAAAAATCGCACTGAAGAAGATCATCATGCTGATGATGACCACCAGCGACAACACCGCGAGCCTGTGGCTGCAATCGATCGGTGGCACGGGTACACGAATCAATCACCTGCTCGACAGTTTTGGTTTTACAAATACCCGCGTCAATTCCAGAACACCGGGAAGAGAAGCAGATCGGACAAAATACGGTTGGGGACAAACAACGCCTCGCGAAATGGGGGAGCTGCTCGAGCGTGCTTACCGACTCCAATTGTTCTCGCCATCCACCGATGACCGAATGCTTCGTTGCATGGGACGGAATTTTTGGGATGAAGATGAAGCCATCTCCCGATTTCCACCCTACATCGAGGTATTCAGCAAAAACGGATGTGTTAGCGCCTCTCGTAGTGAAGCCATGATCGTGAATGCCCCCAACCGACCATTCGTGTTTTGCATTTTTACGAAGAACAATGTGGATCAGCGCTGGTCGCACGATAATGAAGCCTGGTCACTTGCCCGCAAACTGGCTGATTTGTTGTGGAGTCATTTTGAGCCCGCCGATCACTGGGGCA
Source organism: Bacteroidota bacterium (assembly GCA_046081925.1). Taxonomy (GTDB): domain Bacteria; phylum Bacteroidota; class Bacteroidia; order Chitinophagales; family Chitinophagaceae; genus JJ008. The sequence goes on from JBJTWV010000015.1 coordinate 125,632, forward strand.
AGGCGTCAGCGCAACAATAAATACGCTACCCAGCTCATGATCCAGGCCAACCCGGTCATGTACAGCAATTGGATCATGGGCCATTTCCAGCTTTTGGTTTCTCTTCGAACTACCGCTAGCGTGCTCATGCATTGCATGGCTAACGCATAAAAGATCAATAAAGAAACACCGGTAGCGAGAGAGAACACGATCGAACCGTCGGGGCGTCTGGCGTTTCTCATTTTATCTTTAAGAGCCTGGCTACTTGACTCATCCTCTCCCACACTATATAAGGTTGCCATTGTACCCACAAACACTTCTCGGGCCGCAAAAGAGGTGATGAGGGAAATGCCGATCTTCCAATCAAACCCCAACGGCGCAATGGCCGGCTCAATGGATTTTCCTAACAAGCCGGCATAAGAGGCTTCGAGCTTGGCACTATGATATTCACGTTCATCTTGTTCGGTGATCTTGGGAACACGTTCCTTGATGGCCGCATATCGATCCTCTACCGCTTGCATTCGTTCGGCGGGACCAAAGGATGACAGCGCCCACAGAACCAGGCTGATGATCATGATCACTTTACCCGCATCAAACACAAAGATCCTGGCCTTATTCAGCATTACCGTGAGCATATTTCCCCAGCGGGGTGCTCGGTAGTCGGGCAATTCAAGAATGAAAAAACTTTTCTCTTGTATGCGGATGAACCATTTCGCAATGTTGGCAACCAGCAACGCGATCACCACGCCAAATACATACAGCGCCATCATCACCAATCCTTGCAGGCCAAGAAAGCCGAGCAGATATTTTTCGGGGATCACCAGCCCGGTCAGGATCGAGTAAACAGGCAAACGAGCCGAGCAGCTCATCAATGGTGTAATAAGAATGGTCAGTAAGCGCTCTTTTCGATTTTCGATGTTGCGCGCGCTCATGATCGCCGGAACGGCACAGGCAAATCCGCTGATCATAGGCATCACACTTTTTCCATTCAGTCCCACTCCGCGCATCAGCCGATCGGTCAAAAAACTGATCCGGGCCATATACCCGGTGTCTTCCAAAAGAGTGATCATTCCAAAAAGGATCATGATCTGCGGAACGAATACGAGAATGCCGCCCAAACCGGCCACCACCCCATTGATCAACAGATCGCTCCAGCCATTCGCCGGCAAACTTTCACCCAACCATCCGGAGAAGGCACCAAACCATCCCTCGATCCAATCCATGGGATATTTAGCCAGCCAAAACACCGCCTGAAACAGCAGAAACAAAACGGTCAACAGAATGAGATTGCCCCAGCGATGATGGAGAAAAATATTATCCAGGCGCTCCGTGAACATCTTCTTTTTTAGCGGATCGGGTTCAGATACCGCCACATGCATGATCTCCCGAATGCGAGCATACCGTTGCAAGATCTCCTCGGCCTGCGTTTTGGTGGGATTGAATTTGTTTTTCTCCTGGATTGATTCGATGGCTTCCCGGTGAGGCAGGCCAAGCGATTCGTGATGGATCAGATAGTGAATGGCCTTGTAGTCTCCGGCTTCCGGAAACAAAGTTTGTGTATCGCGAATGGCCGACGGCGCCAACGCCAAAGATTGCAGAAAGGGTCGGGTTGGTGATTTTGTGGGTTGCTGAAGCCGGGCCCGGATCGTCTTTTTTAATTCACCGATTCCTTTGTTCTTTCTGGGATTGACCGCCACCACAGGCACACCCAGCTCACGTTCCAGCGCAGGGATATCGATCTGAATACCCTTTTTCCGTGCCAGGTCCATCATGGTGAGCGCGATCACAACCGGCACGTTCAGATCGATGAGTTGCGAACAAAGAAGCAGGTTTCTTTTCAGGTTGCTGGCATCAGCGACTGCGATCACCAGGTCGGGTCGAAATGACTCATCTTCGCCGATCACCACCCGATAGCTCACCCACTCATCCATCTGTTTCGGATAAAGCGAATAGGTTCCCGGCAGGTCGATCGCCTCAACGGTCACGCCGCCGATGCTGCATTGGCCAGCGGTCTTATCAACCGTCACCCCCGGAAAGTTGCCCACCTGTTGATTCATCCCCGTAAGGCAATTGAACAACGAACTTTTTCCGCTGTTAGGGTTTCCGACAAGGGCAATATGCGGGGGCTGGGAATTCAATTCTGCAAAAGTAGACCGGAGTGGGGTTCCTGACTTACGAAATCCGGATTTTGAACCGCCAGCCAGGTAACTTTGCTTTCAATACTCGATCATGTCAATCCGAATAATCTCTTCCGCCACCGTTTTTCTGTTTCTGGTTTCCTGTATGCCTGCCGCAAAAAAAATAGCGTTGGTGAATCAGGGCTATAAGCAACGCTTTGAATCCCACGTCGGCTATCTAGCCTCTGATTCGCTGGAGGGGCGGCGAACCGGCACGATCGGCGAGATCAAGGCGCGTGATTACATCGCGACCCAATTCCGTTCAATTGGCTTGCGGGAAAAGGGAACGAGTGGATATACACAACTTTTTGAAGTGAATGAGGGTAAGTGCCCGACCGATAATTCATTTTTGCTGATCCAGGGCGATACACTTTCGATTGGCTCGGATTATTTTTTCTTTCCCTGGAGTGCTGCGCGTTCCATTCAGGACAAATCTCTTCCCGGCGTTCGCGAGTCGGGGACCGCGTGGATCATCGATCTGAAAGAGGGGATCAACGACAATGCAAACAACCCGCATTTCGACCTCAACACCTATATATATGAGCAGTCGAAAAAAGCGGCCGATGCCGGAGCGACCGCGTTGTTACTATACAATACGCATGCTTCGGGCGACAAGCTAAGCTTCCAGCCAAAAGACCGCACCGTAACGATCGCCATCCCGGTGGCCTATCTGAAAAAACCGACCCCGATTCAGCGCATTCAGGTTTCGAAGGGCCCTATTCATGTTGAAGGAAATATTGCATTTGGTGAGCAGATCCGTCGCGGATACAACGTGATCGGATACATAGATAACAAGGCGGAGAAGACGGTGGTGTTGGGTGCACACTATGATCACCTGGGCTATGGGGAGGACAACAATTCTCGTCACACCGGCGCCCCGGCCATTCACAACGGGGCGGATGATAATGCCAGCGGCACATCCTTGTTGATCGAGTTGGCCCGACTACTCAAAACGAAATCAGGTCAGCAAAACAATTATCTGTTCATCGCCTTTTCCGGTGAAGAACTGGGATTGTACGGTTCAAAATATTTTACAGACAAGCCAACGGTTGACCTTAAGGGGGTAAATTATATGATCAATATGGACATGGTTGGGCGCTTAGCAGATAGCACCCGCACTATTACGTTGGGTGGATATGGTACCTCACCGTCGTGGTCCAAGGTGATCGATACCAAAACCAATACGCTGTTGGGTATCCGAATTGATTCCAGTGGCACCGGGCCAAGCGATCACTCATCTTTTTACCGAAAGGACATTCCGGTATTGTTTTATTTCACCGGCCTGCACACCGATTATCATAAACCGTCGGATGATGCGGATCGAATCAATTATTCGGGCATGGTGAACATACTCCGACATATCGAGAAAACCATTGACGGATTGAATACTGACCCCAAGCTGGCCTTTTTGAAAACCAGAGAGGCGCAGACCACCACCACCGCCCGCTTTAGTGTAACAATGGGTATTATGCCAGACTATACCTACTCCGGAAAAGGTGTTCGGGCAGATGGTGTGGGAGAGGGTAAGCCGGCACAAAAGGCGGGGATCAGAGCTGGGGATATTATTTTACAGATTGGTGAATACAATATCTCTTCCATGGAAAGCTATATGCAGACCCTGGGTAAATTCAAAAAGGGGGAAACCGTAAAGGCGGTTTTTCAGCGGGGCGATAAAAACCAGGAAGTGAATGTAACTTTCTAGAAATAAACTCCATGGCGGAAAGGGGACAAAAACTGATTCTTGATACGGCATCGCTCAATGACCACTTCTTCGAGGAGTCTTGTCTGCTTGGTATCATGGCCCCTATTCGCGATTACCAATTTGTGTGGCACCTGAACGCACACTTGCAGCTGGATTTTCGGATCAATGACATCGAGATCGGACTGGTCCGAAAAAAGAGGGAATATTTTTTTAAGGTGTATGAATACCGGCGCCGCGATTCCACGCTCGAACATTATTTATATGTAAATCAATTCGACGGCGAATATTTACTTCCCGAACTGAAGCACATGGATTTTTTATGGCTGATGAAAGGAGATGAGATCGATCCCGCCTGGCTCGACGAGACCATGCAGGCCATTCGCGGAACACATGGCGTTCAACTCGTGGCAAAGCTTTCGATCGATCAGGTTAAAAACAGAGAGAATCTTTTATTCTGATCCTATGTGGACTGAAACTAACAATACGCTTTATCGCAAATTCGAATTCGCTGATTTTTCCGCCGCATTCGCGTTCATGACCCGAGTAGCGCTTCTGGCCGAACAGCATCAACACCATCCGCGCTGGAGCAATGTGTGGAATACCGTGGAGATCTGGCTCAATACGCACGATGCGGGCAATGTGATCACCGAAAAAGATCACGCGCTGGCGAAGGCGATTGAGGGGTTGGTGATTTAAACCAATAGACAATCCTTTTCTCTTATAAATGAATGAACTGCTCAATTCCGGCCACAATGAGCCCGGCTCTTTTCTGTTCCGAATAGTCTAAATGAGATCCTATCCATTCATACAGCAGGTCGGATTCAGCAATTTTTTAAAACTCCTCTTTCAAAAAATTCACGACACGTATTGGGGCATTTTCCAACTCCCCCCAGATTGCATTTCTGTTATTTAAAATGAAAACCACATCCTCAAAGTCGGAGCTCATTCGACCATCTCCTCCGCCACGGTTTTTGAAAGCCTCCATTTTGGATGCCAGAAAGTAGGGCGGGTTAAATATTTTAATAACAATATTTTGACCAAGGTCAATTTCCATTGGGTATATAAATCCATCTGCATACCAACGATTCGTGAAACCTAACACATCTCCACGGGTGGGCATTACATCAACCACGACGCCTTGAATTTTATATCGGCAGATTACTCCAGAATACACATCGTTTACAAAACCTTTCCGTCTGAGTTTTTCCTCTAGCTCAGTATATCCGGAATAGTTTGTCAATTCGATGAGTATGTCAACATCATCCGTTGGTCGAACCTCGCCTGATGGACGGTCGGTGTATAACGATACTGTGGCGCCTCCAACAAAAAGGACTTGTTTGTTTAAATCTTCCAGCGCTTGATGTACAGCTTTTATTCGTACAATATTCTGCCGATGGCTCACGAAAGGAGGTGCTTTTTCAGCTCAGTTAACGCCAGCTTTTTCTCGCGCACGCGTCCGATTCGTATCACGTCAATGCAAGCCAGCAATCTGTACAAGGTATCATCTTTTTTTGCGGCTACTGTTACCTGTTTGTGTAAGGGAAGAATTTCGAGTCCTCTGATTGTTCCTTGTGGATCGGCCCACACGTAGTTTTCTTCAGACTCAAACTTGTCCTTAAAGAAAGGGTGTGAATGGCCGGTAGGCGTGCCTGTTAGTAGTGTTCCAGGAAGCTGCGGAAAAACATATTGTAATCCATGTTCGACAAATTCCAGCAGGGATTGTTTGTGCACCCGGCGGCGGGTATCATCGACCAAACCGGCTATGTGACTTCTTGTTAAGGATTCCGATATTTCAGAAACGCTGATCGATAGTTGAGCGGCCAGGTCGCGGTATTGCCACTTCACATCTGCCAAGGCGACTATTTTCAGCAGGATCAGGACATCCTGCGGTCGCATGCCATTGTGGGATTTCATACCGTAAAAATAACGAAATGTTCGCGGATTGCAAACAGCGAACAGAATCTGTCTGTTGATTATCAATGAATTAAAATCATATCCCCCCAAACCCTCTACATTACCCCACCCACCACCATCCGCTTCTCGCCCAATTCCGTCAACCGACCGATGGGTAAAAGATGATCGGTTAGACCGAACGCGTTCAACTTCTCTTCTAATTCGGATACCGACGATTCCGAAACGACGATCAACAATCCGCCATTGGTCTGTGGGTCCGGCAATAACGTGAAGGCCTCCGCGACCGGTACTCCTTTTTCAAACTTCACATCTGCTTGATATCGGCTCCAATTCCGTGTGGTGGAATCGGGAAAAATCCGTTGCTGAATATATCCCGATACGCCGGGCAACAATTTCAATCGATCGTACCAGATCTCGGCTCCACAACCACTGCCGATCGTCATCTCACCCAAATGACCGAGCAATCCAAATCCCGTCACATCCGTCATCGCGTGTACGCCGGTCATCGTGCCCAACTCCGCACCGATCTTATTCAACGAACCCATGGTGTTTAGCAGTGCTTCACTGTGTTCGGGATTCAGCAATCCGCGCTTGCGTGCGGTCGACAAAATGCCACTGCCAAGTGGCTTGGTCAAATACAACAGATCACCAGGCTTGCCACCATTGTTTTTTTTGATCTGATCAACACGGATGATCCCGTTGACCGATAAGCCAAACACCGGATCTGTGGAGTCAATGCTGTGTCCGCCCGCCAATGGAATATTCGCCTCCTTGCAAACAGCGCGCGCGCCTTCGATCACTTGCGATGCCAAATCTGCGGGAAGTTTATCTACCGGCCATCCCAAGATCGCCAGCGCCATGATCGGCTTGCCTCCCATCGCATATACATCACTGATCGCATTTGCCGCCGCGATCCGACCATATTCAAATGGCTCGTCCACGATGGGGGTAAAAAAGTCAGTCGTAGCAATCAACGCGTTTCCATCGCCCAAGTCCATCACCGCGGCATCATCGAGCGACTCGTTTCCCACCAGCAAATGAGGGAATACACCCAAGGCAGCACCCGGTTTGATGATCTGCTCCAACACCTGCGGCGCAATCTTGCAACTGCAACCGGTGTTTCGGGTAAACGACGTAAGCGGTGTTTCGGAAAGTTGATTCATGATGTTCTTGTATTCAGTAATAAGGTTGCATTCTCTTCACTTACGTCTGCTGCCTCGATCAATCGGATCAGCTCATCTGCTTGCTCCCGATTGTGCAACGATTTTTTATACAGCTTGTCGTAATATCGAAGCAATATGTCAAAAGCTTCGGTAATCTGTCCGATCGCGATGAATTCGATCGCACCGGTGGCGTTTTTGTCGCCCAGTTTTTTTCGAATGCGATCGGTGGCATCCGACAATCGTTGTGGATCCAATGATCCATATCCCTCAACGATGTAGGACAATCTTTTTTCAAACGGGATGTTGAGAAAACGAACGAGCGAGCGTCGCATCAATTGCCAGAAGGCGCCGGGAATGTTCACGCGACCAATGCGCTGTGATTCATCTTCCACCCAAATTCGCTTCGGTGCCGCTTTTTGAATGGTTCGAAGCGCCAGCGCCAGCTTGTTTTCAAAATGTTCTTGCGTGGGTTGTTCGGGCTGACCGATACTACCAAAGGCTGATCCTTTGTGGTGCGCCAAGCCCTCCAGATCCAATACTGCTTCTCCTTTTTTCACCAAGGCATTCAGCAGATCGGTTTTTCCTGATCCGGTATAGCCACCGATCAATTCCAGGGGATAATCTTTTTCAAATTGTTCGAGCGACCAGCGACGAAAACTTTTGTATCCGCCCACCAGCGTATGCACGTTGAAGCCATAGAGACCCAACAACCAGGCCACACCACCACTGCGCATGCCACCACGCCAGCAATGGACCAACAACGTGCGCGATCCACTTTTTTCTGCGATGGCTTCGGCCTGTTCGACCAGCGGTCTCATTTTCGGACCAAAAAAATCCAATCCAATCTTGATCGCCTTTTCGCGGCTTTGTTGTTTGTAGGTGGTGCCGACTTCTTTTCGTTCGTTGTCGTCAAACAATGGAAACGAACGCGCACCCGGGATGTGGGCGTGGTTGTACTCACCCGGACTCCGTACATCCAACACCGGACTTGTATCGGCTAATTCGAGGAATTTTTCAATATCAAGGGGGCGAACCGCCATGTGTTGTGAAGGTAGTTTGATTTATGGGCAAGAAAAAACCCAGACACAATTGTCTGGGTTTTGATATCTGTAGAAGATTTTCTTACCGATTCATCGACGCCAAAAACTCTTCGTTGCTCTTGGTTCCTTTGATTCGATTTTGCAGTTCGCGCATGGCCTCTTCTGTGTTCATGTCGGTCAGGTACACGCGAAGAAGGTTCATGCGCTGCAGTACGTCTTTGTCGAGCAACAGGTCGTCGCGACGGGTAGAGGAAGAAGTAAGGTCGATGGCCGGATACATGCGTTTGTTTGCCAATCGGCGATCCAATTGCAATTCCATGTTACCGGTTCCTTTGAATTCTTCAAAGATCACCTCGTCCATTTTGCTTCCCGTATCGACCAGTGCGGTAGCGATGATGGTAAGCGATCCGCCATTTTCAATTTTACGAGCCGCGCCAAAGAATTGTTTTGGTTTCTGCATGGCGTTGGCTTCCACACCACCGGAGAGTACTTTACCGGATGCGGGTGCTACGGTGTTGTGTGCGCGGGCCAAACGGGTAATGGAATCGAGCAGGATCACCACATCGTGTCCGCACTCGACCAATCGTTTTGCTTTTTGCAAGGCCATGGTGGATACGCGCACGTGTTTTTCGGCTGGCTCATCGAAAGTGGAGGCGATTACCTCGGCTTTTACACTGCGTTCCATATCGGTTACCTCTTCGGGACGCTCATCAACGAGCACCACCATCAAGTAGCATTCCGGATGATTGGCGGCGATGGCATTGGCTACCGCTTTCAGCAACATCGTTTTACCCGTTTTGGGTTGCGCTACGATGAGTCCGCGTTGTCCTTTTCCTATGGGTGTGAACAGGTCCATGATCCGCGTCGAGTAATCGGACGGCGTGGTGAACAGATTCAGTTTTTCGAAGGGGAAAAGGGGTGTGAGATAATCGAATGGAACACGATCGCGAACCTCTTCGGGTCTTTTCCCGTTGATCGATTCGGTCTTGACTAGCGCAAAATATTTTTCACCTTCTCTGGGGGGGCGAACCAATCCAACCACCGTATCGCCCGTTTTGATCGCTAGTTGTTTGATCTGTTGGGGCGCCACATATACGTCATCGGGCGAAGACAAGTAGTTATAATCGGAAGAACGCAGAAAACCATATCCGTCGGGCATCAATTCCAACACACCCTCGGCCTGGATCAATCCATCAAACTCCACATTGAAGTTGGGGTTTTCGCGGCGCGGCTGGAATTGGGGACGATACCCACCCTGCTGCGGAGCGGGCTCTTGTGGCTGCGCTTGTTGCTGTTGTTCGTCTGACTCCTGCAGAATGGCGGAGGCCAAACGCATTTGAGCATCCGCATCGGGTGCCGGTGCGGCCGGCGTCGTTGCTTCAGCAGTCGTTTCTTTCGGCGCGGCATCGGATTTGCGGGGGCGTCCACGCTTTACAGGGGCTTTTTCTTCTTTCTCTTTCTTAACAGCCATTTTTTCTTTTTTAAGATTTGTATCGTCGTTTTCCACCACCGCCTCTTCGCTGCCGGTAGGGGATTGGGTTTTGGTGATCCGCTTACGTCGACCAGGTTCATTGTCGCCCGTCGCTTTCGCTCCGGCAACGGCCTGCGTGTCAAGTATTTTATACACCAGATCTTGTCGGCTCAGTTTTTTTGCGTTGGGGACCTTCAGCCGCTCGGCAATGTCGAGCAGTTCCGGAACGAGCATGCCGTTCAGTTGCAAAATATCATACATAAAGAAGGAAGGGGTTCAACACAGTTTCCGAGACCCGACTTAAAAATTGAAAAAGATTGGTGTATAGAGGAAAGCGATGTGATGGGCGTGCTTTCCAAGGGCAATGTTAGTGGATATCCGGCATTCACCCAAATTTTAGGTGGGCACGGATTTTTTACTCGACAGCTAACGTACTGTAAATCAACCATACACAAATACCCCGGGGTTTGATGTGTACCGACCCCTTCAGTATCTTTACGCCCACGTATGTTCAACAAACGAATCAAAGTCAGCGACCTATTAAAGCTGGATCCAGCCGGGCAATCCGTCACCGTCATGGGCTGGGTGCGCACCTTTCGGAACAACCAGTTCATCGCCCTGAACGACGGAAGCACCAATACCAATATTCAGGTGGTGGTGGAGCTGGGCAAATTCGACGAATCACTGCTGAAACGGATCACGACCTCGGCATCCCTCAAGGTGACGGGCATCATCGAGCCCTCATTGGGGAAGGGACAGAAAATGGACCTCAAGGCAACGACCATCGAGGTTCTGGGTGACAGCGATGCCGAAAAATATCCGCTGCAACCCAAAAAACATAGTCTTGAATTTTTGCGCGAAAAAGCACACCTGCGTTTTCGTACCAACACATTCGGGGCGGTGTTCCGCGTCCGACATGCACTGGCTTTCGCCGTCCATAAATTTTTCAACGAGAAAGGATTCGTGTATATGCACACGCCGATCATCACCGCCAGCGATGCAGAAGGGGCCGGTGAAATGTTTCGGGTGACGACATTACCGGTAGATGGAACAGCCCCGCGCAACGAGGATGGTTCGATCAATTTCAAAGAAGATTTTTTCGGACGATCGACGAACCTGACCGTGAGCGGACAACTCGAAGGAGAGCTGGGCGCCACAGCTTTTGGCGAGATCTATACGTTCGGTCCCACGTTCCGTGCCGAGAACAGCAATACGGCGCGTCACCTCGCCGAGTTCTGGATGATCGAACCCGAGATGGCTTTCTGTGATCTGGAGGACAATATGAATCTAGCAGAGGAGTTCATTCAATATATCATTCGCTATGCGATGGAGAATAATCGCGAGGACCTGGAATTTCTCGCGGCGCGATTGGCCGATGAAGAGAAACAATTGCCACAGGATAAGCGAAGTGAACTGGGATTGATCGAGAAGCTGGAATTTGTCTTGAATAATCAATTCGAACGACTCACCTATACCGAAGCGATCGATATTCTTCGGGACAGCAATCATAACAAGAAAAAGAAATTCCAATACGAGATCACCGGCTGGGGCATGGACCTGCAAAGCGAACACGAACGATATCTCGTCGAAAAACATTTCAAGAAGCCGGTTATCCTTTCAAACTATCCGGCCGCCATCAAAGCATTTTATATGCGCCAAAATGATGATGGCAAGACCGTTGCGGCAATGGATATTTTAGCGCCGGGTATCGGGGAGATCGTGGGTGGTTCACAACGCGAAGAGCGGCTGGACCGACTCACCGCACGCATGAAAGAGATGCACATTCCCGAAGAAGAGTTGTGGTGGTATTTGGATACGCGTCGATTTGGCACGGTGCCGCACGCGGGATTTGGCTTGGGCTTTGAGCGGATGGTTCAATTCGTGACGGGCATGTCGAATATTCGGGATGTGATCGCTTTTCCTCGTACGCCGGGGTCTGCTGAGTTTTAAAAATCGCCAATGACCCGGAAATCAAAGAAGACGATCCTATTCATTCTTCTGATAGGTGCTCTTATCGTCGCCGCGGTCCTATATAAATATCGACGCCCCATCTTGCAGCGGTTGCGATACAATTCCTGTTCGATCGGAAATTATGGCCTCACGTATGAATGTCCCGGCTGTGCCGAGTATTTTCCGGACGTGGTTGCTGTCATGGAGCAAGCTTATCGCTCCGAAAAAATTGAACCACAAGAAGAGTTGACGGACCTGGATGCTTTGTTCGATCGGGGTGTGTTGGTGGAGATTCCCTGTAACAGTCGGTATGGTTATGACAGAATGGATCATTCACGCCCGTACGTTTTGCCGGTGGTATTACCTTTTTTGAATGATCTGGTCACGGAGTATGAGAAAAACCTGCGTCAAAAAAATCTGTCATATATCCCTTTTATCATCACGAGCGGCACGCGATCGATCACTTCTGCCAACGCACTTACGGAAGAAAATGGTATCGCGCGAACGCAGTCGCATCACTTATTGGGAAAGACGATCGATATCAGTTACAAACGGTTTGGTGATCACCGGGCGGAGCAGCGTTGTTTTATTGAGGCGCTTCATCGACTGCGGGATCGGGACCGCTGTTATGTAAAATATGAGCAGAGCGGTGCCCTTCATCTGACCGTCCGATAATTTGCTACGCCACCTCGCGCAGGGGAGGCGTTTCCAGGTCTTCTTCTTGCAATCGCATTCGATAGAGAATGTCTTTGAGTGCGGATAAGCGCTGAACTGTGTACGGGATCGTATCCATTCCGCTGACAAATCGCTGGATGTAACTGTAGATGCCGATCAAGCTGCCTGCTTCCATTTCGGCGCCCATCGTTTTATTGGTGATCAACAATGACAACCCGATTACGATCATCACGAGTAGTTCCATGATTCCGAAATTCCAAGCTTCCTGATCGCTGATGCGGACCTGCCATTTACGGAGATTGTCGTAGTGCTGGCGGATCAGGTGACCATTTCCGCTGGAGATCACGTCCACTTGCTTTTCCAGTTCATCGTTCTTCATCCGATTCAGTTTTCGCATGCGTCGCCCGTAAGAAAAACTCAGAACAGATACCGGTAGCAGAATGCCCAGGCAGACGAGTACAACCGATGTATCATAGAAGAATAATAATATCAAGGAGCCGGCGATATTGTAGACCGCTTCCATTACATAGACCAGATCGAATTCTAAAAAATCGACCAGCTCGCGAGCGAGCGTGGAGTGTGCGCTGAGCTTGGAAACTTCACCCTGTTGATAGCGACGGGCGAGAAAGCGGGAGACCATCGAAGTATATATCGCGGAATACGTACGCGTGTCGAGGCGATGTCGAATGGTGCCGATGACTAACCAAATCATGTGTACGACACAAAGCCAGATCAGTCCGGCATAGGATCCTTTGATGAGGTCATTTACGGCGATGCCCAAAAAAAGTGGTCGCAACAGACTGCCGGCCATTTCAATAAAAAATAAGAAATAGGTGATCCCCAACCGGTATCGGTGCTGCAAGATCAATTGGCTTAAGGCGGCAAGGCGTGACATATATATAGTATGACGGACAGGAGCGAAATGCCCGGTTGCCCGAGGTGAACGGAAAGGTCAGTAAGTAGAACGCAATGGGTTAGCGGAGTTGAGACCTTGGAAGTGGCCTCGTGTTTAACCGCGTGGGTTTAGTCCTGCAAATTTAACGCATAGGGGCCGCGGGCGGGATTACTATTTTGTAAAATTGATCTAATACGTTGATTATCAATACGATAAAAAAATTCCCAAAAGATCCTTGTGAAAACAGAAAGGCGCCGATTTCACGGACATGCGGTGATTGGCTGAGCTATTCACCGCAAATATGCGGTGAATAGGCCTTATATTTGTCGCAACCCGATTTAGTGCACAGGATGTCCAAGTACATTTATGAATACAAAAGCTGGCCCGAATTTACCTGGCGGGGCGAGGAGATCAATACTGTTTTTGGTGAGGTCCGAAACCTTCAGGGCAAGATCGCCGGGCAGATGAATACGCTCGGGTTTGCTACGAAAGAGGAAGCGGCTTTGTCAACTCTTACGCAAGATGTGATCAAGTCCTCTGAGATCGAAGGGGAAAAACTAGACTATGATCAGGTCCGTTCCTCCATCGCCAGAAAATTGGGCATGGACATTGCAGGATTGGTTACTGCCAACAGAAATGTGGAGGGTGTGGTGGATATGATGTTGGATGCGACGCAACAATTTTTACAACCCCTTACGGATGATCGATTGTTCGCTTGGCATGCCGCGCTTTTTCCAACCGGCCGCAAAGGAATGAGCAAAATAGAAGTGGGTCGATACCGTACCGGTGAAATGCTGATCGTTTCCGGGGCAATGGGAAAAGAAAAGGTTCACTATGAAGCCGTCAAAGCAAGCAACGTCAAGGATGAGATGAACGCATTTTTAGAATGGTTCAACGACAAGCCGCAGATCGATCCGGTACTAAAGGCCGCCATTGCTCATTTTTGGTTTATCATCATCCACCCCTTTGATGATGGAAATGGAAGGATTGCCCGAGCCATTTCAGATTTGATGCTGGCGCGTGCGGATCGAACCTCGGAACGATACTACAGTATGTCGAGCCAGATCTTGATCGAGCGCAAACAGTATTACGAGGTCTTACAAAAAGTACAATACAGTTCGGGTGACATTACCGATTGGCTGAACTGGTTTCTGCATTGTTTAAAAAATGCGTTATTGACAACAGAAGAGACCCTTCGTAAAATTTTACGGAAGACAGAATTTTGGAAGATTCATGAACACACCTCCGTCAACGAACGGCAACGAGGGATGTTGAACAAACTACCGGATGGGTTCGAAGGAAAACTAAAATCATCCAAGTGGGCCAAGATGGCAAAATGTTCACCCGATACAGCCTTAAGAGACATAAAAGACCTCATCGACAAGGGTATCCTGCGTCAAGAACAATCGGGCGGAAGAAGTACAAACTATGAATTGGTAGAATTCTGATAAGAACTACCCCCGCAACCCCTCCTCCCGCAAATTCAACGTATTTGCCTCGGGTCCTTGGATCAGTTTCTTGCAACGAGCAGAACCACACTGACAGGCAAAGGGTTCCATATTATGATCTAAAAAATGTGCATAATCGAGTGTGAGTTCTTCGCCTGTAGCTACATCGCGCAATGCCCGAACATCCAACCCATCAAAAGAGGTATTTGCTTCGCAAGAGTGATTTTGAGGTGCCCATTCGGAGGGTTCCTCATCCCATAAAATAAAAACCTCTTCGCTGATGGGGTAGGCATATCGGCGAAAGTCTAGTTTCTCTTCCTCGTTCCAGTATTTTTCGACATGACGCTTGGTGATGATCCGTTGTGATCGTCCCTCGCCTTTGAAAATCACTTCGCCTTTTGAAATGTTTCGAACCGCGTAGATTCCATAGCCCGCGATGGAGTTGCCGCGCATCTCGTAGCATTTCTTTTTTCGTTGATGACGCGCGACGCCTTCCGTTATCATATGTTTCAGGAACCCAGCCTGCCCGATGCCATCGAATTTCAAAATGAAATCTGCCGAGCCTTCATATCCATCCTGATAAAACACCGAACAGGTAAAATTTATCTCGAGAAAATAGATCTTACCGGTTGCATCAACCCGAAAATCCAGCCGACTGTATCCAACTCCCTGAAAGCCCAGGAAAATTTTTTCAGCCGCTTCGCGGAGATTTTTTTCCAGCACCGGGTCGTTGCAAGGAATGTTCGCATCCGGATGCAACTCCGATGTTTTCAGCGCATAGGTTTTGAACGAACGTCCTGCCGGAAAAATATATTCGACCGGTTTGAACGCGGTGCAGGATTTTCCGTCCGCATTGGCCGCCACCAGTACGGTGAATTCGCGTCCGTCGATGTATTCTTCGGCCAACAGTGGACCATACTCCTCAATGATCTCATTCACTTTTTGCAATAACTCTTGCTCGTTCGATACGCGCGAGTGTTCGTCGATGCCTAAACTATCGCCGGCTTTTGCGGGCTTTACGAATAGCGGATATTTCAGTAATTGAGTAGCGGTTTTTACATCTTCCGTTTTTTCGATGCGCACATAGCCGGGCGTATCTACGTCTACGCAGTACGCCACGTATTTCATCAACTCTTTGGTCGGGTCGTAGAGTTTGGAAGTAGGTCCGGTGAAGGGAAGATCCAACAACTCCAATGTGTGGATCACATCGATGCTCGGTATTTCCCACTCGAGGTATCCTTCGCACAAGTTGACGAATACGTCGAATTTCTGTTTGCTGAGATCGCGGAGTTGTTTGTAGGTGGTGAGCTTATTCAGTGAAATGTGGTGCACCTCGTCGCCCGGGAGTAAACGCGACAGATCACGCGGGGGATCGTAGTTCTGATAATCGACCCCGGAGGTGGAATAGTCGGGCTGCAACACACAAACCTTCATGATGTCGAAAATAGGATAATGAGCGAGTTATTTCACCAGATGGGTCGACTTATTCGGCGTTGATTTGGTGGAACGCTTGTTCGTCTTTGGCCGTTCGCTTCGACGAATGGCATCTTGTAGAATGGCTTCGATCACCTGCGTGAAGGATACGCCTGAAACCTTGAGGATGGCACCGATCGACGTATAGTTTTCATCCTCGCTGAGTCCGCATTGGGCATTGGCCTCCAACATATAGAGATTGCCCGTTTTGGAATCTTGCCGGATGTCGATCCGGGTATACCCTTTTCCGCCACAAGCCTTGTATCCTTCGAGGCTGAGGGCCTTGATGGCGGAGATCAGTTCTTTGGGGGCGGTGGTGTATTCGTAGAAGTTGGCCTGTTCGGGCATGGGGGCCTCGTCTTCATAGATCTCCCAGAGGCGATCGAACGAAAGGAATTTTTCGGTTTCGGGCAGCGATTCGTGGAAAACGCGTTGAACCGGTTCGAAGACAACACAATGTTCGGGATCGTCGGCCGAGCCGGTAATGAAGGTGGTGTATTCGGGACCGGCGATGAATTGCTCCACGAACAATCCGTCGGCCAGCAGGTTCCATCCCCGATAGCCGTTTCGGATCTCTTCCACGCGGGCGATCAATTCTTCTTCGGTATTGACGACGTTTTTGACCGTCACACCCATGCTTCCTCCGGAAACGGCGGGCTTGATGATCATGGGAAGTCCGATGCGCTTTCCCAACCCTTTCAATGTTCCTTTTTTCTCGGTGATCACGCGCCAGTTGGCAGTCGATACCCCGAATTTGTCGAACGCTTTCTTCATCGGGATCTTCGACGTGGTGATGCGATAGAAATGCTCATCCGAACCGGTATAGATCAGTCCCAAACGATCCATTTCCTGAATGACCGAAACACCGGGTGCCCCATTGACCTCATCGCCGTCACAGAGGTTCAAAACCAGCGGCTTTGCATCAGAGGAGGCAATCTTACCCAAGACCTCACGAAAATTTTGCATGGTCACCGGCTGCCAGGTCCAACTCAATTTCAGTTCCTCAAACACTTTCGTGTATTCCTGAATGGATTGGGTGAAGTCGTAGTAGCAGGACAGGTTGGGATCGTCGGATTCCAACTGTGGGGCTAGCACCCAAACATGACAAGTTTGAAGAGTTTGGATAGTTTGAAAAGTTTGAGTAGTTGGTTTGGAAGTTGGTTAGTTTGGTGAGTTCAGTTTCTGTTGAATGAAGGGACTGAGTTTATAGTTTGATAGTTCGGTGTTGGAGAGGGTTTGTGCGCCAGCGATCGTTCCGAGGCACCGATTTGATCGGCACGCACATTCAAAAGGTTGGTCCATTTTCCATTCGGTAGATGGGTAAAAAAAGCGAAGCTCTTCTCCGGTGCGGATCGGTTTGATAGCGATCAGCGTAAGATTGTCCAGGTCGATGAAGACGTTCGGATCGCAACTGTGGTTCAAGTATTTCAGGTGATCCGGCTCAAATTCGAAATGTTCGTTTTCTCCAATTTGAACAGTGAGATAGGTGGGTGTGGCCTGAATGGAGCGAATGGAAAATTCGATGAGTCGCTCATTCAGCTCAAAGGAACGGGTAGCGAACAGCCCTTGCTGTTGGCTACTTGGGTTCTGTCGCACCTCAAAACAGGGATAAGTGCAAACGATATCGTATTCTGTCAACGAAGACATAAGGTTAGTGGTCGCAAGGTATAGATTAATCAACAGCCATAGTTCGATTGAGAACAAATCTTATTCCATAACAATTCACAATTGAACCCCAAGGGATAACCCCTTTCAATACCTTTGCCCTCTATTTTCAATGCATTGATATTCCGGACGTTTATATTGCTATTGTATTTGGGATTTGCATCTCAGCGCACCGATGCGCAGTGCGCCTTGGCCATCACTAGCTTTCCGTATCGCGAAGGGTTTGAATTAACCGACGGATCGTGGACGACCGGAGGTACCGGCAACAACTGGGCCTGGGGTACACCCAATAAGGCCGTAATCCGTTCGGCCGGTGAGGGCAGTAAATCTTGGGTCACGGGCGGACTCACCGGCAGCGGGTATTCATCGGCCGAAGCCTCCTGGCTCCGCTCGTCCTGTTTTGATATGAGCGCCATTCAAAAACCCTATGTGGAATTTCTGATCTTTTGGGATACCGAACAGCAATACGATGGCGCCTCGCTTCAGTATTCATTGGATCAGGGAGCAACTTGGACAACCGCCGGATCGGCAAGCGGCCCCAAGAATTGCCTCAATGAGAATTGGTACAACCAAAATCCGGTTACGTATTTGTCCAACATAACCACCACGCGTGATGGATGGTCGGGCACCACGCAATCTGTTTCCGGCAGCTGTCGCGGAGGAAACGGCAGTGGTGGCTGGGTGCGTGCCAAGCAGACCTTGCCGGCATTGGCCGGACGATCCCGGGTCATTTTCCGATTCATTTTCGGGGCGGGAACCATTTGCAACAATTTCGATGGATTGGCCATTGATGATTTTTATGTTGGGGAAGCGCCACCCAATCAGGCCGATTTTGACATCGTATGCGTGGCCGGCGATTCCGTCAGTTTTGTCGATCGCTCATTGCCTTGCCCGCAACAATATGCTTGGGATTTTGGTGATCCCGCCTCGGGCACCAACAACAACAGCACGATCAAGAATCCGGGCCATAACTTTTCCGCCCCGGGCACCTATACTATAAAACTGATCACGACCGGACCGAACAACGCGCCTTCCACGCAGACAAAATCCATTACCATTCTCCGAGCCAACGCGTTTCAGAAAAAGCCGGCCGATTGCGTGACGGATCTGGGCGGACAAGCAGAGGTGTCGGTGCAGGGATCGACCGGACCTTTCCAATACAATTGGAACACGATCCCGGCGCAGTTGACAGCTGTTGCGTCTGACTTGTCGAGCGGCATCTATTTTGTACGAGTCACAGCAAACGGAGCCTGCCCGGCTATCGACACCGTTCTCATCGTTCCTGACAACAACTGCGGCGAGATTCGTTTTCCGTCCGGCTTCACCCCCAATCGTGATGGAAAAAACGATGGATTTGGGGTATTGGGCGGACTGGGATCGATCGTTTCGTATCGATTGTCGGTTTACAATCGTTGGGGTCAAGTTGTGTTTACGACAACCGATCCGGCGCAGCGCTGGAATGGAACGGTCAAAGGGGTTACGGCCGATCCGGGTATATATGTCTGGACCGCGGATTTTACGTTGCGCAACGCACCCGCAAGAAGCGAGAAAGGAACGGTCGTGTTGATCCGTTGATCGATCATCGTTTGCCCCCTCTATTTGTTATTTTTGACGGATGTCTTCCAAACCCGTTATCTGCATCGGCGCTGCGCTCGTGGACGAGCTTTTTCATGCGACGGAAGAGTTGCTTCTGGCTACGACCACCGATGCCACCGTCACTAAAACATCGGGCGGGGTAGCCCGAAACATTGCCCATCAGTTGGCTTTGTTGAATGCCCCCGTTCAGTTGATCACGGTATTGGGGAATGACGGCGATGGCGATTGGATCAAACAGGTTTGTCGTGCTGCCGGCGTGGCTCTGGACGCCACGATCACCAAGGACGGACTCAGCGGAAAATACACCGGGATATTAAAACCCGACGGGTCCTTGTTCACCGCGTTTCTGACGAACGCCGCCAATCACCTCATTACACCGGAACATCTCGAAACCAACCGGGACTTATTGCTAACCGCCTCCTATTTATTGGCCGATGCGAATATTTCGGTTGAGACCGGCGAGTGGTTGATCCGGTTCAGTCGAGATACAGGCATTCCGTTCATACTCGAACCAGTATCGGTGCCGCCCGCTCGCAAATTCAAAAACTCGGATCTGCAGGGGTTGTACTTGGTGACACCCAATGAAGATGAATTGCCCGTCTTGTGTCACGGTCAGTCAGGCATGATCCCGCATCAGATCGAGGAGTTGCTTAATCGCGGCGTGCAGCATATCTGGTTGCACAACGGAAAGAATGGTTCGGCCATGTATACCCAGGAAAAAGTCGTCACACTGCACGCTCCTTCCATCGAAGTGGTCGATTGCACCGGAGCGGGCGACGGATCGTTGTCGGGTTTTTTATTGGGCAAACACTTGGGATGGTCGGATCTGGATTGCATGCGACTGGCGCATAGTTTATCGGCCGAGATCTTGCAGGTGAACGGAGCAATCGCCACGCATTTGGATCAGGAAACCTTATTGAGTCGCGTCGATCATTATTTTCCGACCGTATGAACGAGTATCTCCAAATAAATCCGGAAGTAGAAAACGCATTATGCGCCCATAAGCCGGTGGTGGCGTTGGAGTCAACGATCATTTCACATGGCATGCCGTATCCTAAAAATGTGGAGACGGCCAAGCGGGTGGAACAGATCGTTCGCGAGAAGGGAGCTATTCCGGCTACCATCGGTGTGATGAATGGAAAATGTGTGGTGGGAATGACGAATGACGAGATCGAAACGTTCGGAAAGGCTTCGGATGTATGGAAAGTGAGCCTGCGTGATTTACCGTATGTAGTTTCTCAACATTTATTGGGAGCTACCACCGTAGCGGCTACGATGCGTATTGCATCCATGGCCGGTATAAAAATATTTGTGACGGGTGGTATTGGCGGGGTGCATCGTGGTGCGGAGAACACCATGGATGTTTCGGCGGACTTGACGGAGATGGGGCAAACCAATGTGGCGGTGGTTTCTGCCGGGGTGAAATCGATCTTGGATATCGGATTGACACTTGAGTATTTGGAAACCTTGGGTATTCCGGTAGTTACGTACGTATCGGATGAATTTCCTAGTTTTTATTCGAGGGAAAGCGGATATCGATCACCACTACGAATGGATACACCCGATGCGATCGCGAACATGTTGTTGGCCAAATGGTCGATGGGATTGAATGGTTCTGTGTTGATCGCGAATCCACTTTCGGCAGATGCTACTATTGCACGAGACGAAATGGAAGGACACATACAAGAAGCTTTACGTACAGCGGGCAATGCGGGCATCAAAGGAAAAGAGGTAACGCCTTTCTTACTCAAGTACATTGCCGATCACACGCAAGGCGAAAGTTTGGATGCGAACATTGCCTTGATCTGTTCCAATGCCGCGTTGGGCGCGAAGATCGCAGGGGCATTGGCTACTAACAGATGACTTATTTCATCAATGGTGATTTAGCGAGCATGCGTGAGGGCCCCGGTTTAGCGATGGCACGTCCTTTACTGCAAATTGGAAAGAAAGTCGAACTGGGGATAAAGTAACACCTTCCCGTTGTTGTCCAATATCCCCAGAAAGATCATTCATTATAACCGATCATTCCGTCATTGGCAACGATCAGTTCATTGTATAATATGAGATCAACTCCTTTGCCTTTTTTGAACAGCGCCCATCTGTCCATCTATGAGGAGATCTTATCATAGGTCGTCCGTATCACTGGTATTCCGCTTCGATTGATGATACCCGCTCTCCTACGAAAACAGTCCTTCGCCTATGGAGCCAGCGTTTTTGTATGGAAGCATCTTCGGTAAGGTAAAGCCGGGACTTATAAAATATCTGCAACTAGTTATAAAAGTTTTGTATTATTACACACGCCAACCCCCCCTCAAAATGCATTTTACCAATCGTGGCCTGATAGTGATATTCATCCTATTCAATTGGATAGGGGTGGGCGCCCAAACAACTTCTTTTTCTACGGACTGGGGATTCACTAAGGGCACCTTTACCAAAACAACCAAAATTGTTGATGGCGAGCGGGTGACCGAGGGTCCGTTCAGTTATGTGAGTACGGATGTGTCGCCTTCCAAAATGGTGGTAAAGGGAAATTTAAAGGCACGCTGTTATGATGGTCTTTTTAGCATGAGCTGGACGTTTCCCAAAGACGGGTATGTTTTTTCGGCGTCCGGGAAGTTTATAAAAGACACCTTGGATGGGGTATGGAATTTTAGGGTGAAAGGGGCTGTGCAGGGACAAAACATGGATCGTACGTATGTACTGACATTTAAAAAAGGAATTCTGATTAAAGGGGATATCACCAATCTGTTAAGCAAGACCCGCGATCAATTTGCCACGGATGAGCTTGGTTACTTGCATGGTACGCAGATAAGCAGGGAGAATGGCTATATGGTCGAGTATACGTTACAATATGTGCATGGGGTCCTTACATCAAAGAAGAAAAAAGACCTGGCTTCCGGAGCTAGCATGAAGACCGCCGAAGTGTCGGTAGATACAACGATAGTAAATATCAAAAACTACAAAGCGCCACTCGGGGCCTTTCAGAAGGGCAACGAGACCTATTTGCTGGTCATTCAGGACGATGAATATAAATATCTATTTTCCAGTCGCTCGGACCTATGGGTCTTTGTTCGGGGTGGATATGGCGAGGGATGGGCTCCTTTTCTGAATATTGATCTTATCCAATTTCCGAAAACGATCGGTATTGGTAGGAAAGAGTAAAGAGCGGCATCATATTCTAATAAAACAGATTTTCTGATGCTTTAAAATAATAGAGAAAGACGCACACATTGGGCTGATTCGTTTATTTTTATAGCAGTAATTAGAACTACATGCCAAGTGAAAAAGAAATATTCGGTGAGGTAAAAAAATGCCCGGGTTGTGGGATCATCGTAGGCTCTTTTGCGGTTGCCTGTCCTGGTTGTGGAACAGAATTCAGGGAGATACCGGTGTCGCATACCGTTGAAAAGTTTTATTCGAGATTATCGGAAATCCCAGAAGAAAAAAAAGAGGAATACATTACAAATTTTGTAGTACCAAACACAAAAGAAGAAATATTGGACTTTCTCACTATGGCGAGCAGCCAAATAGAACCCCTTTCACACTCGAATTTTATCATACCGGTAAATGAGACTAAAATAACTCGGCGAAATGCGATCTGGGTCAGAAAAATGGAACAAATACGACTACGGGCATCAATTTCAATGAAGGAGGATCGGGCGGGTTATCAGGTTGTATCATCGATCGTTGACGGAGTCAAACGAATAGGGGATGATAATAAAAGAAAATCAAAGGAGACAAAATTAGGGTGTCTGGCTTTGATTGTTGTAGTGATTATAATAGGACTCGTGGCGAAATCGATGTAATGGTAATAGCTAAAATCAATATACATGTATAACGAACAACTTGAAAAACTCATTGACGCTGCGCTGGCAGATGGTCAGTTGACTGAAAAAGAAAAACAGATCTTATTCAAAAAAGCTGAATCACTGGGTGTTGAGCTGGATGAATTTGAAATGGTATTGGAAGCCAGGCTTTTTGAAAAAGGAAAACAATCCAATGCCGCCGCTCCTCAGTCGGATAAGTTCGGAGACATTCGTAAATGTCCCGCTTGTGGCGCCTTAGCCGAATCCTTCGCCACCAAATGTTCGGATTGCGGTACCGAATTCCGAAATATTCAAGCCTCTCAGAACATCACGAAATTTTTTGAGAAACTGGATGAGTTGGAGCGCACTCGCACAGATAGTCCATTCCAGGAGTCGGGCGATTCCAGCATTGGCATTGGTACTATATTGAAGTGGTTGTTT
This sequence comes from Bacteroidota bacterium, assembly GCA_046081925.1. Taxonomy (GTDB): domain Bacteria; phylum Bacteroidota; class Bacteroidia; order Chitinophagales; family Chitinophagaceae; genus JJ008. The sequence goes on from JBJTWV010000015.1 coordinate 149,027, forward strand.
TTCTATTGGATCCTATTACCATTAAAGGCCATCAACTTTTTGCTTAGCAAGACGAAGTCTGCCAAATGGAGTACTACAGATGTTCGAAAAGAAGAGTTGATCATGAATTTCCCGGTTCCGAACTCCAGAGAAGAAATCTTTGAATTTCTCACACTCTCCCAGAGTAAGATCGATGTCATCTCTTATACTGAAGTCGTAAGTGAGAAGGGTAAATACAAGAGCGCCTGGAATGCTGTCTGGTTAAAAAAGCTCGAGCAAATCAATACCAAAGCATCTTTGGCAATGAAAAACGACAAGAAAAGCCTTGATGATATTTCTTCACTGGTAAATGAAGGCCGTTCCAAGGTGAATGGGAATACGCAGCGGGTCTATCATTTGATCATTGGTTTTGTAGTGATCATAACCGTTTTGATCGTTATTTCCAAACTGACGTAAGAGCGATCTGATCGGCTGATATTTGACTAATTAATAACAAAATAGACTATGGGACTTTTTGGAAAAAAATCGGAAGGTGGATTGATGGATGTGATCCGCTGTGATGAGCAGGAATATCTGGTTTGGAAATGGCGCCCCTCGGGGGAGGCTAATTCGACAAAAAAAGAAAACGCTATTCGATATGGCAGCAGCCTTCGGGTGAAGGATGGTGAAATGGCCGTTTTCGTTTATAAGCAGAAGGACGGCACCATGCAGGATTATATCATGGGCCCCTACGATCAAACTATCCAGACAGCCAACTTTCCCATTCTAACCAGTTTGGTGGGATTGGCCTTCGGCGGGGAGTCGCCTTTTCAGGCAGAGATCTATTTCATCAACCTGGCGGGTAACGTCCAGATCAAATTTGGCGTGCCGTATTTTGATGTGTACGATCCGCGTTTTTCTGATTTTTATGTGCCCATGGCTGCGCGCGGTACGCTCACCTTCAATATCACCGATTATCAGACGTTCATCAAGAACAATCGTCTGATCAATTTTGAGATCGAGGATTTCCACAAGACCATCAAAGACGCACTGGCCAAATATATCAAGGGAGTGGTGTCAAATATTCCGGCCGATAAGCAGATCCCGGTTGTTCAAATGGATAAAAAGCTGTTGGAGATCAATGACATTGTAGCTGCCTATTTAAAGCCTCGTTTGGAAAATGAATTTGGCGTAAACATGAAAGGCTTCGATTTGGCCACGCTGGAGATCGATAAAGAGAGTGAGGGGTATAGAGAGCTTCGAAAAGTAACTGCTGAGCAAACGACCAAGGTTACAACCGCACAAACGGATATTGGCATAAAAAACCTGCAGGATATGCAGGCCATCAATGCGGCAAATATGGAAGAGACGCTTCGCATTCAGCGCGAGGAGGCTCAACGCGCACAAAAGCTTCAAACTGAGACCAACTTCATCGGTGCCCACGCGCTGAATCAGCAAACCGATGTATTGAAAACCGCCGCTGATGGCCTGGGAAATATGACCAACATGGGTGGTGGCGGTGGATTCAATCCGGCCGGTATGATGACGGGTATGATGATGGGAGGTGCCATGGGTGGTCAAATGGCAGGCATGATGAATCAAATGGGTCAGCAGATGCAACAGGGAATGAATACGCCTCCACCTCCGCCGCAATTACAATACAGTGTTTCCGTGAACGGACAGACAGCCGGACCATTCAATTGGGCACAGCTTCAGCAAATGACACAGTCCGGACAACTGACCAAGCAAACCCATGTATGGAAGACCGGTATGGCTAATTGGGAGATCGCCGGTAATGTTCCGGAATTGCAGGGTCTGTTTGCTTCGATGCCACCACCCCCACCACCTCCGCCGCCTGCACCGTAAATAAAGAATAATCTGTTGAATATGCACACACATCATTTTTATTCGATGGACAGGCTGATTGAGTTTGGTATGGAAATGGCGATCGCCAACCAAATGATCTCCGTAATGAATCAGTCGATGGCTCAAATGAAAGTTCCGGGAGCTACAATGCCAGCGGCCCAGCACGCCTCGATGTTATTTTATTTTGTTCTGGATGGCGCGCAGGCCGGACCGTTTTCTGAAGCGGAGGTTACACGTCTCATACTGGATAAAAAAATATCTCCCACAACACTTGTATGGAGTCCCGGATTTATCGCTTGGCGGGAGGCACAGCAAGTGCCGGAGCTTATGAAACTGGTAGCACTCACTCCTCCACCCATTCAACCACCACAACCATAACATATGAAAGTCAACATCGTTCCCTCTTTGGTAAGTCTCGGGTTAAGTCTTTTACTCGCCTATGGATTTTATGAACTGGGTCATGAACCTACCCGTTTGATCCATACGATCGGCGGCGGATTATTTATGTTGACGGCACTTACTTTTCTGATCGGTGTTCAATTTGAGAATCCTCGCACTACAACGAATGTGCGCACTCTTTCTTCTGTTTTTTTCTTGACTGCCTTGCTGAGTCATGTACTTTTTTCGCTCACATCCTTTTCCATATCCCTTTATATCATAACGGAAGGAATACTGATCATGATCTATATTCTGATGGTATACTCTTTATCCAAGGCAGACGTCTGATGTTGGATCAAAGATGATGAAACCGCTCCCAGCTGGCTTTTTCCAGCATGTCGCGGTCGTCGGGATGAGCAATTTCGATCAATGCTTTGGCGCGCTGACTTAAATTCTTTCCATATAAGTTCGCTACGCCAAATTCCGTTACGACATAATGAATGTGTGCCCGGGTAGTGACCACGCCCGCCCCGGGTTTTAAAGCGGGTACGATGCGCGATACTCCTTTTGCGGTTCTGGATCCGATCGCGATGATGGGCTTACCGCCTTCACTAAGAGAGGCACCGCGGATGAAGTCCATTTGTCCGCCTACCCCCGAATACTGATTGAATCCGATGGAGTCGGCACAGACTTGTCCGGTCAGATCTACCTCGATGGCGCTGTTGATCGCCACCACGCGCGGGTTTCGACGGATCACATGCGGATCGTTTACGTAATCGATATCGAGAAAGGCGAAGGCGGGATTGTCATCCACAAAATCATAGAGTCGTTTGCTGCCCAGGGCGAATCCGCTCACCGATTTATTCGGATGGATCTTTTTATATCGGTTGGTGATCACATCGTTCAATACCAGGTCGATGATGCCGTCGCTGCACATTTCGGTGTGAATGCCGAGGTCCTTGTGATTGCCCAAACATTTCAGCACGACATCCGGAATGGCACCGATGCCCATTTGAAGGGTGCTTCGATCTTCGATGAGCGCGGCAATATTTTTTCCGATCTGTATTTCGGCCTCGCGGGCTTTTTCACCGAAGCTGGCTTCATGCATTGGATCGTTCGATTCCATCGTGGCTGCAAATCGAGAAATATGGATCATGCCATCGCCATGTGTGCGAGGAACGTTGGGATTGATGACGGCAATAACTTTTTTGGCGGTGTTGACGGCGGAGCGGGCCACGTCCACCGAAACACCCAGTGAACAATAGCCGTGTTTGTCGGGTGTGGAAACTTGCACTACCGCCACATCGATGGGCAGAATATTTTTTTTGAAGAGTTCGGGGATCTCGCTAAGAAATACAGGAATGTAATCGGCCCTACCCTCTTTGACGGCTTGACGCACAGAGGCAGAGACGAACATGGTATTCATCCGAAAGCTGTCAGCGTATTCAGGTTTGTCGATATACATATCGCCGTAAACGCTGATGAAGACGACCTCCACATCTTTCAATCGGTGTGCTTCATTAGCCAATGCACGCATGAAAGAAGTTGGCGTTTGAGCGCTGCCGTGGATGAAGACGCGGTGGCCGGATTGAATGAGATCTAAGGCAGACATAGGACTAGTTTGAATAGTTTGATTAGTCCAGCCGATGTACCAAGTTCACATGTCTTGATGCAGACCGAAGCGTCTGCTTTTGAGAAGTTTGGGTAGTTTGAAAAGTTGGAGTTTGTTAGTTGTTGGCGAGCGTGTGCAATGCTTTTACGAATTGATCGAGTTCGGTGGTGGTGGTGTATACGTTGGGTGTGATTCGACAACCTTGTACGTTGGCATAGTCGATGGGTACGGTGTACACCTTATGCTCCTCGATCAGTCGTTTGCCTAAGGTGGCAGGTGTCATTCCCTCTATACCCACATTGGCGATCCCGCAAGAGCGAATTGGATCGAGGGGTGTATTTATTTTGATCTTGGGATTGTCTTTGACCCGGCTGGTCCAATAGTCTTTCAAAAATCGTAATCGGGCTTCTTTTTTATCGGCTCCTATGAGGTTGTAAAAATCGATGGCATCTGCAATGGCAAGATCGGTGGCGCAGGGGTGGGTGCCGGTGTGATTGAGTCGGTATATATCTTCTTTTGGCATGCGATCGGCCAGCAGTGGCCAAAGAGTTGGCGCCTCTCCTTTTTTGACATACAAAAAACCGGCCCCCAATGGTACACTCATCCATTTATGGAGTGAGGTGCCGTAATAATCGCAGTTCAGTTCGCTGATCTTGTATTGGATATGAGCGAAGGCGTGGGCACCGTCTACCATAACTTTTACGCCTTTGGCGTGTGCCATGTCGCAGATCTTTCGGATGGGAAGAATGTGTCCGGTGATGTTTATCATGTGGCAAACCATCAACAGCTTTGTCTTAGATGTGATGGCTTGTTCGTAAAGCGAAACGATCTCTTCGTCTGATGTTGGGTGATTGGGAACGGAGATCTTTTTCAGTACAATATTGTATCGTTCGGCCACCTGGTCGAACATATCGAGCATGGCGCCATAGTCTTGAATGGCCATGACGGCTTCGTCGCCGGGCTTCCAGGATTGTCCAGCGATGACCAGGTCAAGCGATTCGGTGGTGTTGCGGGTTACGATCAGTTCATCTTCTCCGCAGCCGGCGATGGCGGCGAGTTTCGCGGCCATTTTCTTTTTGTTGGCCCACTGAACGGTACGCATGTAATACGAGCCTTGGTAGTTAATGTCGCGGATGTGCTGGATGTATCGTTCCAGGGTGGGTTGCGGAATGAAATTATAGTACCCGTTTTCCAGGTTGATATAATCGGGTTTGAGCAAATATTTTTCGCGGATGTTCTTCCAGAAGGATTCATCTTTAGCCAGCGTTGCTGCGGAGCGGCTAGCGACTGTTGTAAACTCATTAGCCATCGCGTCCCAGCCGAGGGACATACCAAGGCTTAGCATCGAGGCGTTTCGAATAAAATCTCGTTTATCCACAAGTACAGTGTGTTTTTATTTGTGAGTCTAATTTAATAAGATACTTTCATTAAAACCACAAACCGCTAAAATGTTAAAAACTATATCCGTTGTTCGTATTCCCTATATCTATATTCATATAGTTACTCTTATTGTTTTTGTTTTCCCATCAAAATCTTTATGCGCTCAGCCCGATGGATTGAGCTATGAGGAGAATACGCTGGTCGTTCGAGCAAAAAAAATTGAATCAGAGACATTTTCTACAAATAGAAATTTTAAAAATGGGGTACTTGAGACAAAGTCGGTCACCTTCCTGAATCCGTTGGGCTATATTGATTCAGTGCGCGTATATAACTATTCTGATGTTCGCATAAAAACAAACCCAGAGGCGTTTAAGATCGTCACAAAAGCTTCGCATAAAAAGCATGAGACAGGACTTTGGGTACTTGAATCATACCAGAGAGGGTGTAATTGTAGTTCAAGGCCGTCACGAACAACGTATACGTATGAAACAGCCAAAGCAGACACCAATACTATTATCCAGCAGCGATTTATATGGGATGGTAAAAAAGTCGAAAGGGGAGTTTTATTGAACTCCTATAATAAACCAATCATATATGTAGATGAAAGCTAAAAACATGATTATGAGCTTAATAAGGAAGGCAATCCGATTCGGATCACGCAATATAATCTTATTACCGGTGATCTTATATCCACCGAAGAAGTGACATATGAGCGTGGGCCATTTGATATCGAGAGAAAAATCTCGTATGCGTTGAATAAGGAAGGACTTCGCTTTCGATATGATTATAAATATGATAGTGAAGGAAACTGGGTCGAGGTTCGTATAACAACCGAAAACAGTGATGCATCCGGTAAGATCAAGCCGGTTGAGTACGGATTGACACTTCGCAAAATATATTATTAGTTTTTAGACCTGACCACGAACAATGGTTGGGTTGACGATCCTCATTCATACAGCGCCCCCCGCCGCCCTATGTTTGTGAAACGTTGATCGAGAACGGATCGTTTGTGTGTTGACAGAGTCCTTAGCTTTCAGAGTCTCACTGAAACAAATCCAAATGGATCGCTTCAATATAGTTGGCGACTATCCGATGGCAGGGTATTCATTCGATCGAGCGATTCGGCTCGGTTCGCGCAGCCAGGGAGTTATCGGTTGGAGTTACTGGTTGAAAATGAATATGGCTGTCGCGATTCGATCCAATCCGGGGTGCAGGTCATTGCGAATTGTCAGATCTATGTACCATCAGCCTTTACGCCCGATCTAAATGGGAAAAATGATCGTTTTCGCCCCTTGTTTTATGGATCAGATCGGTTGGTTCTGTTTCAGGTATTTGACCGGGCCGGACAATTGGTATTTGAAACAAGGGATCCGCAAAAAAATGGGATGGGCGCTATCGTGGAATGATACAATCTAGCGGACTTTATGTGTGGAGGTTGACATATTTGACTGATCAATCAGAGCAGCTTACCCGGTCAGGAACCATTTTATTGATCCGATGAGAAATATAGCGCACACTTTCGTCACTCATATTTATTGATTACTTTTTAGTGTACAAGAGTGTGGCCTTTTTATTCCTATGAAAAAAGCCATACCCCAATGAGCCCGTCTGTTTATTATCAAAGCTTACTTCTTCCCTAAAATTTATAAAAGTTTGACCGCCAATGCTTTGAGCAATTTCAATGTCGGCTCGAATGGAAAGGTTACGTAAGTCATTCTATTGGCCCATCGTTACGTAGAAATACCCCTGGTCGGTGGCCGATTATTAAAAGTTTCTGATTTATATTTATTACTACTTCATTGTGCATAATATGAAACTAACCGCTTATTTATTCCTGGCCGCCTCTTTGGTCTTTTTTCTCTCATCGGAGATTCGTGCACAGGAAAAGAAAAAAGAAAACAAGGTTGTTAAGGCAATTTTGATGGGGCCGGCTGCCCTGATCGATAAATTCAAAAAGCCAAAACCGGCCGAGCGTCTTACTCTTGCGAACATTGGTGAACAGCCATATATAGGAATTGGTGAGATTCAGGATTCAGCTACCGGAATGTCCCGAAGTTTTGCGCTGTATGAATTGCTTCGGGATCGCCCGATTATTCGTGAGGGGGTTACGCTTGCTCCTGTCTTTATCGATTATCCGTTTGGTGTACCCTATGCCATATCCGGACAGTTTCGTCCCTCCGGCGTGTTGCTCAAATTTTATGAGAATGGAAAAAAAGTAGCGGAGCGTACATTCAAACCCAATGATTGGCAGATGATCTGGATCAAGGTGAGCGACTGGATGGGTGGTCAGCCGCTGGTGTTAGGAAAGAAAGAGAAGGTAGAAGTTGATGAAGGCAGTGCCTTTGATCTTCCCAAGTTCACGCCGATTGCCGAATTGCTCCCAGGCGCCGAAATGGTTATCAAAGTGCCCGACTACAAGGTGGTACCAAAGTTTGAATATATAAGTGTTGGCGTTTTTGGAGGGAAGCGTGGGTTGGAGAATCCGTACGAGCATGTCAAAAATGTGTATGGGAATTACTCCAAGTTCAAGGAAAGTGAATTATACTTTTTTGATGGGACGGATGTACCCTATGAGGCAAAAAAGGCAGCGCGAACGATTGCCTTGCCCTTGTACCGAACACCTCGTCCGGCCCTACAGTATGTTGGCACAGAAAAATATTTTACGGAGCAAAAAGATTACGGAGCCGCCTTTCAGACATGTCTCGCAACACTTTCTTCTTCTGACGATATTTTTATTGGTCCGCAAGAGCAGGCACTGATACGAGAAAAGACCTTTGAAAAGATGGCCCGGGCTCAGGTTTCCATCTCCTCCGATCGAAAATACACGGAGAGTTTGTTCCTGCTGGCTTCCAAACTGAACGGCACCTATAGTAAGGACACGATTTCCTTATCAGAAAGTAAAAAGTATTACGATGCCATTCAGCCACTGAAAAAGCAGCTTACTTCCGCCGAACAAATGGCCATGAAAATTCGAAGTACCCGAACCATCGGGATCATCAATGCGGCGGGTGCGTTTACGGGAGCAATGGCTTCCAGCATCGGTGGTGCTTCATCGGCGGCCTCTCAGCCGTATATAAACCTGATGCAGACCACCATGAATAATACCTTCTCGACCACCTCGGCCATGAATGAAAAACTCAGGGACTTGTTCGAGGGCATCGACGACAATATAAATTCCAAGTCATTTCTGGCAGGTAAAGAGCTCGAAGCCGATTTTGGGAAACCATTGGTGGCGGCGGAGGTGTACTATCATTTATCCCGTCACCCCACTTTGATGAAAGCGACCCTGACCGAATATGCTTCCGATAAGCCACAGCTCAATAAGCTGATCAAAGAATTTTATGTGGCTAAAGATCCGGCCAAAGCTTTGGTAAATCTATATAACCATTTTGCCCTTATTGAAAGACAGGTCTTGAATTTTGAAACGAGAGGCATGGCTGTGCCAACTACTATTTCAAGTAAATTCTAACTATAGAAGGTATGAGAAATCTGTTTCGCGTTATCCTCCTTCTCTATTTGTTCTTTGGCACCTATTTAGGCGTTCAGGGTCAGGTGCAAGACTGCTCGGCACTTTGTAATGCCAGTTTCCAAACGGTGTTTTCTCTTCGGTGCCCTGCCTCCGTGACTACAGACGCCAATTGTTCTGCCGAAATTCAAAAGATGTTGGAGAGTTTTAAGCAAGAGGATATGGGTAGGGCAGATTTTTTAGTTCGAGAGTATTGTTCAGCGTCTTTAGGTTGGCGGATCAAAGCCGGTCGATATTGTGAGCACGGCGGACCACCTCCCTGTTGCGTGGCAAAAGATCTTCCCTGGGAGCGCGTTTCTCCGCAAGCAACCATGAGTGCTTACAGGGCGGAGCAAAAAAAAATTTATGATCAGCGTCAAAAGGAATTGGACCGTTTAGCCAAGTCGTGTGCTCAAGACCAACAGAATTTGGCCAATCAAGCGAAACAAAAACAAGCCGACCTACAAAAGACACAGGCCCAAAAGCAGGCCGAGTTGGCCAAACAACAGGAAACACAGCGAAAGGAAAATGAAAAAAAGCAAGCTATTGCGGCCGAGAATCAGCGTAAAGCATATTTAGCCGAACTTGAGCGAAAAGAAGCTGAGCGAAAGAGGAAACAAGCCCAGATCGATCTAAAGGCGCAGACCAATTACACGATGATGGAGTTGGGAAACAATCTTCAGCAGCTCGCCAATGAGCGGACGGTCGCCAATTTTGGATCGGGGGTAAACGTGGATAAAGACCAAATCATTGAAAATCCATTGAATGCGGGCAACAGTAGTGGTCGTGAATCAGCCGCCTCTGAGATCACTCGCAATTCGCAGTCGCTGGACGATATGGACTTTGAAAAAGAGTATTTAAAGGCAGCCTTAGAACCGGTCGGAAAGAAAGTAGCGGAACAAATTTCGGATGCCGTAGGAGAAGCCGTAATGAAGAGAATGACAGGCCCTGAAGCGAAGCATATTGCCGAGGCATTAGATTATGATGGCGCATCAAAACTTTATAAATTCTACACAGATCTGAAAGATGATATTTCGTCCGGCGGCAATGGCAGCGAGGTCATACAAGAAAAGGTGACCGATATGGCCCTTGATAAAATGATACCCAATAAACTGATCAAAGAGCACGTATCATTAAATCTGGAGGTTATAAAGGGTGTAACAAAAAAGACTGTCGGAATTATGGACAATACCTTTGCCAAAATTGACGACTTCTTTAAAGAGCTCCCCGATGATGAAGAAGGGGTACCCTCTAATCGGGGTTATCAAACCGTTCGAAATGGTCGTAGCTATTTTCGTCCGGGCAATGATGAGCCGGAGTCACCCGTTTACAATTCTCTCACCAAAGGCACCTCACAATCTCCCAACAAGAATAGTTCTTCAAACTCATCACAGTCAATGTTCTTCAACGCTTCCGGCAATAATGGCAGTTACGTTAATTCAAGACCCTCAGTAGCGCCCGCTACTAATTCAACGGGCAGGCGCTCGAACACGCCTTCGTCCGGCTCTTCTTCCTCTGGTTCAGCGGGTTCTGTAAATGAGCCCAGAAATGCTTCAGGTTCATCCAATGTCAACTTGCCGAACGGCGCTACTGGAAATAATGTTCAAAACAGTCAAGGGAACGTTTCCGGAAACTCATTCGGGAATACCCCTATTTCCAATTATCCTGTTTATAATTATCGTTATACGCCCAATAAGCGAACGCAGCCGCCTCCACCGACCAATCGTCAGCAAGCGGGTTGGGCGCGCGTTCAGAAAAAACGAGTAACCGCATATGATGCTGTTCCGCCACCCGAGTTGAGAAAAGGTTATTGGGAATTGAACTTTTGTGCCTTCTACTGTAATTTCCGTTGATGATCTTGCGATTTCGATCCATATCAACGATCCTTTTCCTTTCGATGTTGGTTAGCTACAGCCACGCGCAAGATCCTTTTTCTGTTCGGTCTTATCAGTTGCCCGGAACATTTTCACGGATCACCGGCATATTGATCGACCCCGTTGGCAAAGCACAAGTTCCTTTATTGGGAGGGATTTATACCCCGGCCGATTCATCTTGGTTCATACCACCCCGACCAGAGCGATATATTACATCTTACGCCGCTTTCCCGACCGATACCGCGCTGTTGGTCATATCAAATACAGAAAAAAATACGATGATCGATTGGATCCGATATCGATCGGCAAAAGCCATTCAGCGACAAGAATTGACAAAAATGAACGTGGGCGTTTATCAAGTGGTGAAGCGACAAGACAATATTTTTATATGGGGTGTTGCAAAACAGGGATCTCGTATTGGCCTGGTATTAAAAGACAGTGTCGGATGGTTTTTTAAATCCAACAAACTGATCCGGCAGGTTCAAATTGACCCGAAAGGACAGCTTTATTTCGCAGCAGACAGTATGATTTTTAACCTGACTAAAAAGGAGAAGGTTTTAGCGAATACTTCTTCGGTGTACGGATTTGATTTTGCATCAGATGGCCGAATATACCTTACCACCGATGAAGGATTTGGATATATTGAAAAGGGCAAAATGGTGATTGTTGCTCCCGAGTTGAAAGGTTATGTTGCCTGTTTTGAGAGTCTAATTTTTGTGCAGCCTCAATCAGGCGATCAGCTGTTTGAGTTCAAGCGAAACGGGAAATAACCGACTTCATTCAGGCGGTGTATTTTCATTCGTATCTTTTCTGAAACTTTTGCTATGAATTCCGCTCGATTGAGGCGTATGATATTTTTATTCCTATTGCTGCTGCCATTCGCCTATGCGGCTTATTTATATCCGAATGCACCCGAGCGCGTACCCATTCACTTTAACCTGAATGGTGAGCCGGATGGTTGGGGCAACCGGAGTAGCCTCTTTATCGGCCCCCTGATACTGGGCATTGTCGGGATATTCGTATATGTTTTAGTCTCAAACCTACATCGGATCGACCCCAAACGGTATGGAGATTCGGACGATAGGGTGTTTCAGCAAATAGCCCTGTTGACACAGACGTTTCTATGTTGTTTGAATCTGCTCACCTTGTATTCATCGATGCACCAAGAAGCGCCGTTGCAAAAACTCTTGTTCGCTTTCATCGGACTCATGTTTTCCATCTTCGGAATTTATATGTCGAAGTTGAAGCAAAACTATTTTACGGGATTCAAACTGCCCTGGACCTTGGCCAGTGAACCAAACTGGGTCTCCACGCATCAATTGGCTGGAAAACTTTGGTTCGTGGGCGGCCTGTTGCTGTTACCGGCCAGTATTTTTTTGGAGGGAGCTCCGCTTAGCATCCTTTTCTTTTTGATCATCGCCATCATTTGTATTTGGCCTTGTGTTCATTCCTATTTGTTTTTTCGAAAGGAGCAGAAAGAGATCTGATTCGATTCAACAGTATGATTGGCGCCTTACGGTTTCGGCATCAGAAAATCCTTTAGACTTATTTGGCTTGTTCGGAGTGTTACTTCCTTGGCGCCGGTGCCCAGCGCTTGCTGGATCGTCGCATTGTCGACCAGAGCCACTCGCTCTTTGGGCAAAAAGGCGATCAAACGCATTTCCTTCCCCTTCTGCAGGTAGATCTGCTTATCGGTACCATCCCTTTTGAATTGCATGACGGAATTCTCCGCGTCAAACAAGGCGATAACACTACCCTTGCTCTCCTCCTCCGTTGCCTTCTTTTCAAAATCAAAGTGTACGATCACCGGAATACAGTCCTCCATCTTCATCAACCGATCCACATTCCAAATACCCAATCGGTCGGCAGCAAAAAATTGTAAGAGATCCGCCTCTTTTTGACTCTGTACCAATTTTTCCAATCGTTCCTTTCTTTTTCGATCCAGTTCAGCCACCTCTTCCTCATATTGCTTCATTCTTTTTTTCATATCGCCACGGCTGGTAAGGGGACTCGCCAATATGGTTTTCACCCGGCCCTTTTCTTTGGTGGGATCATCCGATTCATACTGACCGAACGTCAGCGAATAAAGATTTCTTTTCTTGTCTACCAATTTGATCCGAACGCCTTCCCAGTTCGTGCGGGTATCCGTAATTAGCGTTTCGATGGGCTGGGAATCATCCAAGCGCCATTTCATGTTTTGATACGATTTCAGGTATGGTGCTTCTTCTATATTTCCTACCAGTTCAAATATCCGCGCATCCTCTTTCGCAGGATTCTCCGGGTCTTTCAGTGTATCACCCAGGGAGCGGATGGTTTGCCACTTTACTCGATTGCTGTCGGTGCGAAAATTGCCCCGTACATTCCAATCGGCATCTTCTTCCATGTGCCAGAGATTATAACCTTCGGCATTCCGATAACTGGCCAAGCCTACACCCACCGAACTGCCGGTAGCAATACTCAATTCCTCTTGTCCCATATAGGCCCGCATTTCCATCATACCTGCCGATTGCAAGCGTTGTGAGCCGTTCGCACGGGTATCCAGTGGAATCCCCGCCCGGAAGATATCTTCGGCCCGATGAAATTCGCGAACCTTGAAGTCGACCATGCTGTGTACGAGTTTTCCTTTTGAGTCTACCAGACTGCCCGGATTGATCTTCATCTCGGTTCCGGTCGATAAACGTATGCTGGCACCACTGTCGGAGTGAAACCGATATGTTTCAAAAGGGATATCCAATGCCCGAGAGGGAGGGGAGATCCGGGATTTGCGATTGGCCGAGCAGGAAGCGAATACGCCGATTGCAATCAATGCGAAAACGATGGCTCGAAAGGGAGTTATTTTGATCATATTGATTTAGTATTTGGGAAGTTGATAGCAGTATAGGTATCCGTCATACCCCGAGATCAGGATATCGAGTTTTCCATCCTGATTCACATCCTCGATCACGGGTGGCATTTCACTTCCGGAAGGAAAGGAGATTCGCTCGATGACGGAAAAGTCATCTAACGAAACGATCTCCAGAAAGCCATCTTTGTAGTTTGCGTAATCGTGTTGATTCAGGACCACCAGGCCCTTTTTTCCATTATCCAGTGTGATCGTGCGATTGGCGAAAAGAGGATTGTATCCGTTCCGGAATTCTTCGCGGGTTGATAAATAACCGGAGTCGATATAGGATTTTGAACGATCGATGGTCGAGATCTTGCTATCGCTTCCGATCAAATAGGTCTTTGTACGGCTATTCAACACAACATGCTCGTTGTCGATCGATAAAAAATTCAATCCATTGCCACCGTTGCTACCTTCCAAATTCACAGATTTAATTTTTTTCCCGTTCAAGGAAAAGAAAACACATTCACTTGTTACGATTTTATAATCGTCACTCCATTCTGTACGCAATCCAACGATTTGTCGGTTGGCCCCCGTTCCTACCAGCGCTACGCCCTCGTCTATCCGCTCCTCGTCTTTCGTGTGCCAAAGTTCTTTTCCGGAGTTTCCATTGATGGCTAGCAGCGTACCGCCGTAACCACAATAGATCAGATCTTGCACCCCGTCTTTGTTCAGATCTTCCACCAGTGGCTTGGTGAAAAACTGCCAACCATTGCTGAACCAAGCTTTCACTTTAAATAAGGAGCGGTTATCGCCGGGCTTCCAACCTTTAAAATCAGGCACGTAATACGACCAACGAGCGTTACCAGTTTGCGGGTCTACAGCTTTGATTTCGCCTGATTCGGCTGCATATACGACCGTAGCGCCCTGATTTGTTTTAATCAGTACCGGTTCATGCTCAATATCGCCAGAGGTGGGGTTTCGCCACAGGAGCTTTCCGTCCAGATCCGTACAAAGAAATTCTTCATTGTCGTTTCCAAAATAGAGGCGGTTGTTGTGTATCAACAGACCATTCACATCCATATCGCCAAATGTCTCATCAGCAAAATGTTTGACCGCTTTGCCGCTTTTTCGGTCAATGGCATATACACCGCTGCCTTTTTCGATCAGTCCATAATCTCTGAAATTATCACCGTTGGAGCCGATGTATAATTTGTTTCCAAGAAAGAGAACATTGCTTCGGAAACTGGCCGCCCCCATTTTGGTTTTCCAGAGCAATGGAGCTCTGGTTTCTATGGAAGGGAACGAGGGGATATTGTTTTCCGGTAGTGTTGCTGCCACTCCCGCCACCCCTACAGCGGCAATGATAATTGGTTTGAGCATGTCTTTTTGATTTTGGGATATCTCCCAAAACGACATGAAAAATCAAATAGTATTTTTTTACCGATTCGGAAATGGCTTTTAACGTGGTCCTAACAAATGCCCCTATCGAAAGCGGTGATTATCGTAAAATGGTGACGGTGCCGGTAAGGGCGTTCGGACTGGCAAGGCCGCGGATCACATAGAAGTATACGCCTGCGGGAACGGACTTCCCATTCACTTGCCCATTCCAGGCATTAGAGTTGTTGTATCCTTTTTGCTGAAACAGCATTTGTCCGTACCGATTGTAAACTTCCACGATCGCATTCGGATAACCTTCGATTCCCTGAATGACCCAGTCGTCGTGAATGCCATCACCATTGGGAGAGAATACATTTGGGATCACCAGTTTGCCGATCACAAAAACACGCATACTGTCAACCGCCGTGCAACCTTGCGATTGTATATATAGGTAGTATTTGGTTGTGACGGTGGGCGTAACGGTGGGACTGAGTATGTTGGGATCATTAATAGTGCCTGGAGGCGACCAATTGATAGACGGGTTAACGGCATTGGTGATTCCCGTTAGGGTAATGGATTGTCCGGGGGCGATGGCAACATCCGGGCCGGCATCAACGGAGGGGGCAAGGGTTACTATGACCGACACGGGTGTTCGAATGCTCTCGCATCCACCGGTCGATTGTGATACGTAGTACATCGTTGTACCGGGCATATTCGTGGAAGGCGTAGGCGCAACGGAAGAGCCCGTGCCACCTATTGCAACGGTATACCAGGTAAGATTGGTACCGGTTGCCGTGAGCGGCGTTGCCAAGTCGTTCGTACAGTATCGAACAAGGGGAGTAGTAATGGGCGGCGAAGGTGCGGCAGTGATGGTAACGGATGTATTGCTATTGGCTGAAGGTTGGCAGGAGGTAGCGCTCAATGAATATGTCACCGTATAGGTTCCGGGCGTGGAAGCGTTCGTGTTAATTATACCGGTAGATGAATTGATCGATAAACCCGATGTGCTGCTGAATGTTCCGCCGGTCGTAAAACCAACTACCGTGTTGGGGTTGATATTGCCCGCGCTCAAACAAACCGGTGAGGTATAACTAAAACCAGTGACGGGCGTAATACTACTGCTGATCTGTACTTGGGTGCTACTGCTGCCGGCGGATTGGCAGGCACTGGCCGCAACTGTATAGGTAATGGTATATGTTCCCGGGGTGGTGGCGGCAAGATTGATCACCCCGGTGGAAGGATTGATCGATAAAGCGGGTGAAGCAGAAAATACTCCGCCCGCGGTGAATCCACTTGCTAAAATGGGACTTGGATTGCCTCCATTGATACAAATCGGAGAGTTGTAGCTGAAATTGGTTACAGGGGTGTTTCCGGCGGTAACGGTAATGGCAGTTGTTTTAGTAAAAGTGCATGTCACTGACTGAATCATCGAGATATCATCGATCGAAAAATCATTTCCGTTGGAAGAGAGATTGCGACCGATCAATGTGATATCCGCTGTTGTGTTGGCAGCGCTGTTCCAGGTATAGGAAACTTGTTGCCAAAGGCAGGTGGCAGATGGTGCCGTAGTCGTGCTGCTAGTTGCATTTCCGGTGATGGGCGATCCATTCACTTGCATTTCCAGCTGGGCCGGACTGGCCGCATCGATGGACTGTAACCAATATTGTATTGTATAGTTCGTATTGGGGGAAACGCCCACTTTTTGAGACCATATCTTATTATTCGCGGTGGTGGCACCGTCGATTGCCATGAATTTACCTGTACCGCTGGTATGATCTACACAAGGTTGAAATTGTGGTTCGAATTGTTGTGCATTATTCACGATGCTGTACGCACGCTGTGCATATCCGGCATTGGCAGGATTGGGGGGAAATGGGAAATAGGTGTATTGACTTTCAAATCCAGCATCCCCTTGTTCAAAATCTCCATTAAAGATCAGGTTTCTGTTTCGGGTGGTGGTGCTGCTGACGGTATAGATGGTATTCTGGGTAGGTGTGACAGTTGTATTCTGTGCATTCGGATTATTGATCGTTGGATCATTGGGGGTGGCGGTCCAGGTATAACCCGAACTGCTTCCGCTGGCATAGAGCGGAACGGTGGCCCCACTGCAAATAGTTGAGTCGGGACGAATAGTCAATGGGTTAGCAGGAGGAGCCAGTGTGATGTTCGAGGGAGAGAAAACAACAGCAGCCGTTGGAGAGGCGGCGTCTTTTACCGACACAAATGCATTGGTGACCGACCCCAACCCCGTAAAAATATTATTAGCAGTATAGGGACTGCCATTATAACTGTAGGTGTAAGGAGGTGTTCCGCCGGTAGCGTATACAGCGATAAAGCCGTTGTTTGCATTGGGACAGGAGGGATCTGTTTTGTTGTAGCGGATGCTTAAAGGCTGCGGGGGTGGCAATACTTCTATATCATCGATGGCAAAATCATTGCCGACCGGATTGGTATTATTATTTGAAAGTTCGATGTTCACATAGGCGGTGCTGGCTGTAAAGGAATAAACCACTTTTTGCCAGGTGGCTGTGTTTCCCGGGTAGGGGGCCAGCACATTTCCTGAAACCAGGGCTATGTTACTGGCATTGTTCCAGTTCACTTGGATGTTTGCCGTGGTGGATACGTCCACAACGGAGGTGGCGATGCTTTTTATCCAATAGCTAAACGTATAAGTTTGTCCTACAGTAAGCGGCCCTACACCACCCCCATTGCTACCGGCCTTCCAGAATCTTGGATTGCCTCCAATGGTGGTTCCGTCGATAACCATCATTTTTCCGGACCCGCTATGGTCGGTTCCCGAAATAAAAAACCCCGTATTCATCGGTTGCGGGTTGGGAATGATGGCATAATCACCCGTGTTGGAATTGCCCGTAAGTGTGGCCAGAAAATTATAAGGCGCCAGTGTTTGAAATCCGTTGCCGCTTCCACCGTTTTCAAAATCACCATTCACCAGCAGGTTGAAAGGAGATACCTGTGCGTAGAGAAATGACTGGACGATCGTCAGTAAAAGAGTAAATTGAATCCGAAGCGACTGGTTATTCATATGACAGTGGGCAGTAAGGTAAAAAAAACAACTCATATGTGTCTCAAAAACACATTTGTCAATCGGCTGGATTGGAGGCGAGGCTTTCTGCTAATGCTTCTCTTCTTGTTGATCGCCTCTTTTCCGAAGGCTCAGCGTACGGTACTGATCCGATCGGTGCGAATTGTAGATGGCACCGGGGCGCCCGCCTATATAGGATCGGTTCGCATCAAAGACAGTGTTCTTGTAGCCGTGGGCGATCTGATACCAACCGCCAGTGACTCGGTGATCGAGGGTCGGGGATTGGTATTGGCACCGGGATTTATCGATACGCACAGCCACCATTATGGCGAATTAGAGGAGGATCCGTCATCCCTGCCAACCAACAGCCAAGGAATCACAACGATCGTAACGGGTCAAGACGGCAGCGGGGATTTCATCGATTCGATAAAGGCTTTTATAAAACGACGTCCCGTTTCGGTCAATATCGCTACTTACACAGGGCATAGTACGCTACGGGAATTGACGATGGGAACAGATCTGTTACGGCCGGCTACTAGTAAGGAGATAGAAAAGATGGCTGGCATGCTCATGCGTGAAATGAGTAAGGGCTCGTTGGGCTTGTCAACCGGATTGGAATACGAAGAGGCGTTTTATTCGAGCCGGGCGGAGGTGCTTCAATTGTCGAAGATGGCTGCGGCGCGAGGGGGTCGGTATATCAGTCATATACGAAGTGAGGACATTACCTTGGATTCTGCCATCGAGGAGGTTTTGACTATTGGCCGTGTCACACACATGCCCGTACAGATCTCTCATATCAAGATCGGATTAAAAGAGAAGTGGGGTCGTGCCACATCCATACTGCAACGATTGGAGAAGGCGCGTCGTGAGGGGATTGATGTGACGGCCGATGTGTATCCCTACGACTTTTGGAACTCGACCATGCGTGTGTTGTTTCCGAAAAGAGATTATGAAGATCCGGTGAGTGCTGAATTTGCGGTTCGACAATTATTCGATCCGTCTCGTTCTGTGCTGGTACGTTATGCGCCCATCCCTGGCTATGTAGGAAAAACATTTTCTGAAGTATCTGTCAGCCGGCAGCAAACGGAATCCAAAACCCTGATGGAGCTGGTAGCGGAAGCGAGCCGATTTAAAATGGCCCATCCCGATTATCCGTATTCCGTGGAAGCGATCGCTGCCAAGGCTATGTGGGAGGAGGATGTGCATCAATTCGTTGGCTGGCCGCAAGCAAATATTTGCTCGGACGGACGGTCTGGCGGTCACCCGAGGGGCTTTGGAGCGTTCACCAAGGTGTTGCGTGTGTATGTTCGGGAGCGCAAGCAATTATCGTTGGAGGAAGCGATCCATAAAATGACTTTGATGGGAGCAACGCATGTAGGCCTTAAAAATCGGGGATCGATACGTCCAGGTTATTATGCCGATCTGGTATTGTTCGATCCTGCGACCGTGTCCGATCATTCCGATCTCAGTGATCCGAAGGCGATCTCTACGGGGATTGAAATGGTATGGATCAATGGTCGGCTTACATATCAGGTAAGCAAAACCACCGATCAACGGCCAGGCGTGTTCATCGAGCGATGAGAGAAGATCAGAGAAGCTGTCTATTATAAAAGATCAAATTCTCCCAGCGGGTTTCACAATCGAAATCATAGTTGGAAACGGCATTGAAAAGTGACTTTGAGCAGCCGGGAACCATTCGGTCGTGCAGCTCTACGATCAGCAATTTCGTTCGGGGCAGCCACGAATCAAATCCGTCTCGGAACACTTCTTTTTCGGCACCTTCAATATCCAGTTTTACAATATCGAGCGTTTGTGCACCGCTTTTATTCAGCACCTCTTCCAGTGAGATGGCGGGTAATGAGTGGGCGGTTGGTTGGTCCGACCATTCCACTTGAAACGCATTGGCATCGGCAGCGTGATCTTTTATATGAAGATGCCCGGACGAGGACCAGATGCCCGCACGAATGATTTCGACTTGTTTATGATTGCGGGTATTGTGCTGCAGCATGGCGCAATTTTCGGCATCCGGTTCGATCGCGATGATCTTGGCTGTCGGGAATCGACGGGTGAAATACAGGGCCGACATGCCAATATTGGCGCCACCGTCAACAATGACAGCCGGTTCGAATGGGATGGGGAAGTCATATTCTTTCAACACGAATACATGCTCATAGGTGTCGTAATCGGTCGTGCCCGGTCGCAAACGGAAGCTGGTATTCCAGCGGGAGGCCTTAATCTCACCAAATACCTTGCGCTTGGCTTTCCACCAAAAGACGAGGCCGTCGGCAACGCCGAGCGTACGGGTCATGTTTTTGAGTCGAGACATTTATTTAGGTTGAAAAGTTTGAAGAGTTTGAAAAGTTTGGATAGTTTGAAGAGTTGTGCCCGTTGGCAAAATTAGTTCGTTATTTTGGGAGATGCATTTGGGGTTTATATCGTATGAGTATCCGCCCGATACCGGTCAGGGCGGAATCGCGACCTATGTACAGCAGGTGTCTGCCGCATTGGCTTCGTTGGACGTTGAGGTAGACGTTTTTGTGGCCAGTCCTCAGCGGTTCGGGGTGGAGCGGAAGCGACAGAATTATCGAATCCATTACATCCGGTGTCAGTCAAGGGAAGAATTCATACGGTTGTCGCCCGAGCAGGTTCGCATTGTTCATGGGATCATTCCGTTCGACGGAATTGAGTGTCCGGAATACGGTGCCGAAGCTCGATTCATTCGGGCTACAATTCCCGGTGTTCGACTTTGGATCAAATTGCATACGCCTTCCTATCTGGTCAAACAGCTGAACGACCACTATTATGACCGGTTGTTTTGGCGAAAGATCGAAAACACGTTTCGGTCCTATAAAAAAGAAACCGACCCGGAATATCAGGTGTTGTCAGATGCCGATCGGGTATTGGCACCATGTGAATCGATGCGTTCGATCGCGATCCGCGATTGGCAGCTCGATCCGGATCGGGTACTGACCGTTCCGAATCCTTATCAAACCAATTCTTCCTTTACATCGATCGAACTGCCTGACGGATCACCAACAGCGATCTATGTTGGTCGGTTGGAGACAAGAAAAGGCGTTTGGAATTTAGCCAAGGCGATACCACTGGTAATCCGGGAAATGCCAACCGCGCGTTTTATTTTCTTGGGGAAAGATAGTCGGGGTCCGTTTCGCCAGCGATCGATGAAACGAGTTCTGCAAAAAGAGATCGGTAACGCTGCAAAGGCGGTCGAGTTCATTGATGCTGTTTCTCTTCAGGAAGTTCCGGGTATTTTATCGAGAGCTTCCGTTGCTGTGTTTCCCAGTCTATGGGAAAACTTTCCGAATGTTTGCTTGGAGGCGATGGCTGCCGGCAAGGCGATCGTGGCGTCCGATCAGGGGGGCATGGTAGATATGGTAACGCCTTGTGACGGAGGTGTTTTTGTACAGCCATCCGATCCACGCTCCATCGCGAATGGTATCCTAGAGTTATTTCGGGACCCGACGCGTGTGCAACTGATGGGTGCCCGTAATCGTGCCAGAGCTACCGATTATTATGGAAAGAAATTAGTGCGCGAGTTATTTGATACGTATCGCGCACTATGTTTTCAGTCGTAGCAATATCAAATTTTTTCGAACCGTGCGGTACAGATCCGTCCACCCGATTCGACCCGAATAGTGTAAATACCCGGTGGCAAAGCGCTGATGTTGAAACTAACCTGATTAGCTCCCGTGGTTCCCGCTTGACTGATGCTGCCCACCTGCGTGTTTTGATTGTTGAACAGTTTGGCTACAATGGTTTGCGGTTGTTGCAGCAGGACGACTACACTTACCTGATTCTGGGCCGGGTTCGGGAAAGCCGTTAGCATACAGGTGTTGGTTGGCGCCGCCACTTGAATCACATTGCAGTATTCCTTCACGCAGCCTGTGCGGATCACTGCGCGAAGACAGACTCTATAACTGCCGGCTTGTGTGAATTCGTAAATGGGATTGTATTGGTTCAAGGTAACGACCGGAACATTTTGTCCGGAAAGCGGTGTGATGGTCCAGGTCTCTTGTGCAATGGGGGTGTTGGTCAGCGTCAAGAAATATATACGGTTGGGGCGGGCATTTTCTCTTCGGTAGGTGAATGATACGCGTGCGCTGTCGCATGGGATCTGGGCATTGGCGGCAACGATGGTGACGGAATCACATTTCTCCGCGATGCAGGTAGCGCTGTATACGATACGCAGACATACTCGGTATCGACCGGGTGCGGCGTAGGTATGTTCGGCATTCCATGAGTTGGCACCTGTGCCATCTCCGAACGTCCAGGTGGCTGTGTAATTCGACGATGGTAAGGGGGACGTGTTGGTGAATAAGCGACGTAGTGGGGCATTGGGGGCTACGGAAGAAGTAAAGCTTGCCTGGTTGTTGCAGCCCGAAATACCGGATACTACGACGGGTCGGCAATATTCACTGACGCAGGCCCCACCAATGTTTCCGGCCGATGAGGGTCTCTTCACACGCAGGCATACGTTGTATGTTCCGTTCGCTGTGTAGGCATGTTGCGCATTCCCTGTGAAAGCGGGTGCGGAGTTATCGCCGAATGTCCAACGTACCGAATCGCCGGGCTGAATGTTCAGTGTGGTGTTGGAGAAGTCCATCGTCACGGCTTGCGGGGTGGCGGAGGAAATGACGGAAGTGAATCCAGCCTGCAGGGTGCAAGGTGGTGGACAGGCAATGCTGACGGTCTGCAATACACTATCGGCGCAAAGGATGGTATTGTTGGGTCCAAATGCTTTGAAAATATGTTTTACCGTATAGACGCCACAAGAAACATAGGTGTGAAAAGGGCTTCGCATATCACTGGCAGTCCCATCCCCAAAAATCCAAAGGTGGCGGGTGGTTGCTGAATCGCCCATTAGGGCCGGAATAAAATGGACAGTATTGCCGGCAAAAGTTTGTGTGAATTGAGCGTTGCAAGTGGTATTGCTTTGAGCGTTACCATGGATCATTGTTCCGATCAGGAGCGGTAACAGCAGGAGCTTTTTCATAAACATGATTTGTACGGGTGCAATAGGAAGTACTCACCAAAAGTAAAATTTTTTACGTCACTCCCCCCCTTTGGCTTTTGAAACTAACTCAACGTCATCAAATACAGCTTGTTATGATTTTGATTCCGAATGGCATAGAGCCAAGAATTTCATAAATCGATTTTATCAAAACATTTATTGAGGATATATCCATTATCCTGTATTTTTTGCGTTACAGATAAAACCCGCCAGCATGATAACTCTTTTGACTTTCTTTTTCGGAACTTGGATGGGGGCGATAATGCCAAGTGATACCCTTTCCCCTCTTGCTTCTTTTTCATCCGAATGGAATAGGGCGGAATACCGGATTTGTAATACGGCCGCGGGGGTTGACTATTTGTCGGAAGAGGAAAAAACGACGCTCTACATCCTGAATTTGGCCAGAATGAATCCTGCGTTTTTTGCGAAAACCGTTGTTAAGGTCTATCCCGAGTATTCGGGTGAGGAGACGCTGACTCAATCGGAGTATTATCGAGGATTGCTCACTTTTTTAAATAAGAAAACGCCGATGCCGTTATTATATCCGGAGCGAACGCTTTTTGAAAGTGCCCGCTGTCATGCGACCTCCTCCGGCGAAATCGGTTACGTGGGACATAATCGAAGAACCCAGGCGTGTAAGAGATTGGAAACATTTATGGGAGAGTGTTGTCAGTACGGATATAAGGATCCGCTATCCATTATTATGGACTTACTCATTGATGAGGATGTTCCTTCTCTGGGTCACCGCATTATACTTTTTAAACCTCATACGCAGGTAGGGATCTCCATACAACCACACAAGCGGTATCGGTGGAACGCAGTATTGGATCTGGGATAAGGCGTCTCTCCAGAAAATTTTCTCTGAAGAAGAATTATTAGAAAGGCAGATCGTCGGAGGAATGGGGTCCATCAATGGGTTCGTGGCTGGGCAGCGGGGATCCTCCCTCTCCATCCAGGTCTACTCGCCAGGCCTTTACATCGGTATACCACCTTCCGTTGTATTCGCGGCTTTCCACATCGAAATCGATCTTTAGGCGATTTCCGGGAACGAGTTTCTTTTCGTCGATCTTATCGCCCCAGATGGACACACAAACCTTTTTGGGATACTGTCCGTCGGTTTCCACAATGATGTCTTGTTTTTTCCAGGTACCGTTTTTCCCGTTACCGGTTTGCAGGGGCAGCAGGGAAATGAGTTTTGCGTTCAATTGCATTTCTTCGTTTTTCAGTGTGTGAAGGTCGGAAATAATATTCGCCTTGGCCATACCATTTTGTTGGGGTGGTGTATATTCACCCATAAATATTTCTATGCGAGTTTTTCTGTTGTCGGGCCTGTTATGGATTGCATCGCAATCATTTGCACAAAAAAATGATGTCAAGGAAGAGGTTCCGCCCGCATTGGGCGTGGATAATCTGACATTGCTGGTTCAGGACGAGGATAAAAATCAACTTAGCAAGACCATTTCGGAGATGTTTGAAAAGCATTATAAAGGGCCGTATGAGATCCAGCCGGCCTCGGTCATTCAGTCGAAAAAATACCTGGATGCAACCAAGTATCGGTTCGTATTCGTTGTCCTTACCAAACAAAATCCAGGACAATGGATCGGCCGGGAGCGTTTTCCGCCTACTACGGACTATGCCTATGCTGTTTTAGACCGCCGTTTGGGTATCCAGTATCGGCTGGATGGCTGGGCGGGCGGATTCAAGAGATCCATGGCAGATTATGTGAAGGAAATGGGAAAGGTACGGGCGAGTAATGCGAAATAGAATTAGGTAACGTTCGCTTGGGTGATCGGCACCCACACCTCTTCTTCCGAAGTAGGTTCATTTCGTTTATACTTTTTTCCCAACCACTCAAAATGGGGCCGTTGGTCTAATTGAAAGCCGGAATTAGGAAGCCATTCAAATAGTATTTGCTGAAATGCCACACTAAAATCAACAGGCGTTCCTTGATAAGAAAATACCGCATACATGCCATGTACGGTGATGTATTCAAATTCTCCTGATTCCTCAATGGAGGAAACTTCTGCGAGGGCCCATTTTTTGAATGATCGACCGGGTTGAAAGGATTCAAAATAATCGGGCGGATATTCTTGTAAGGAGATCAGGTGCTGACCAACCCGGTGTTTCAATGATCGGAGATGGGGAATGAATGATTGCCACAAGGTGACTGTGTGATTATCTATCAAACTCATTTCCTTATAGAAGCCTGCCAATCGCATCGGCTTCAATTCAAGGATCATTGGCTCAAGGGATAAAAGAGGCATTTACATGTGATTATAGCTGTTGATTTTGGCAAGGACAGTACTCCGATTTTTCTCTTTCCGTCAGAACCATCGAGGGATCGGGTTTGAATCCCATGATCCGTGTCTTGATCTTGCTGAATCCGTTGTCGTGCCCGTCGGTATTCTTTTTCCAGTACTCCCACGCTTCGGCACCGGTGAAATCACAGAACTGCATGAGGGCATATGCCGATACAAGTCCTGACATATGCCAGCCATTCCAACAGTGTACCAGTACGGGCCCGGCCTCGGGCGATTCGATCGTTTGATGTACAGATTTCAGTAAAACATTGGCAAGAGAATCGTTGACCGGCACCAGCGACCGGTATTGAATTCCTACTTTGTCCAACAGCTGTTGCACGGAGGTAGGGTATAAAGTTGAAAAACGATTGGAGTAGAGGTAATACACTTTGTCGAATCCCATTTCATACAGATCCAATACTCCCTGAAAGGTCATGGGCCCATCATTAGGGCGTGGCAATATATTATTATAAGTTCCGTTTCCACCACTTCGATACAGAATGCCGGGTAGAACTGCACGGATGTTTCGGATTCCGTTCCACTCAATATCACCCTTACCATTATTGTTGGAAAACTTATAGTTAAGCAGGCTATCACAAGGAATCGTGTCGCTTATTGGGTTGACGGTTGCCATAGCCGTTACCGGAAGCGTGAGGGAAAGGAGTAAAATGAAAAGAGAGCGCATCATTGTTTTTTTAATTCTTCTTCCAACGCTTTTTCCCAGTCGGTGTTTAGACCCTGTTCACTTATCTTTTCAAATAGGGCTTTACTGAAATTTTTGACTCTTGCCTCGGGATCTGAGATCGTGGGACATAGATTTTCGATCACAATTCCTTTGGGATCGGGGGTGCCATCGGATCGTATCAGTGCAGATGCCAGGATGGAACAGGAACGATATCGAAGTTGCCAGTAATAAAATCCGCCGGTAGCACCCAGTACAGAACCGGGCGTTCGTTCATCTGCTGTTTGTACCGGATTTACGATCGGGTAGTACCACGACTCCATTCCATTTTCATGTTCGACACGAGCCAGGTATAATTTCTTGATCGTATCGATCAAAAAAAAGTCCTTTTTGGTGCCGGCGATCCAACAGCGGGCGGCTCGTTCACTGAACTTCATATGCCGCGTCCGAAAATTATCGGCGGGTAATTCTTTAAACGCCTCTACTGTATAGGAATTGCACCAGTTTTCTTTTGATATGGCAACGGATCGGAAAGGGGCCACCCACATCAATGGTTTGTCGATGGGTTGAAAGGTGCGGTAGAAGGAGCTTTGGTATTGGATCCGGTTTGGTCCGTTGAATATCAAAGCAGATTGACGTAACAGCTCAACGTCCACTTGTCTGAATTTTTCCGGGCCCGAATTCTCGGGTTGTGCATTTGATCGGATAAAAGAAAAAAGTGCCAGAATCAAAATCAGCGTTGGTGGAATGGCATTGACCTTGGCTCGCTTCTTACGAACCAGGTAAACCAGACCGGTGATCGTCAGAACAGCGAGTGTTATCAATACAGCGGGATGTTTAAACCAAGTGCGAGTTGCCAGGGTGAAGGAGGGAGCTGTTTTCGATAGAACGAGCTTTCCGTCATCTGAACGGACCCAATACGGTTTCTTTCTGTTGGTACTGTCCCAGGTCAGTAAATTCACCGAATCGATCCATGCTCCGGAGGGTTCTGTCAAATAGAGCGTTTGGCCCATCTGTTTAATTGGCAACTTGTCAAATTGCAGCAGGCTTACTTGTTTACCCGGAAATTGTTTTCGAAACGCGATGGAGTCTTCCACCAGCACGATCGGTAAGGATGTCCCAATAAACGGAATGGTGCAGATCTTCCGCGAATCGATCAACCACACGCTGTCCATTCGTTTGTTCCAGCCATTTATTTCGATGAAGGTGGGTTGATCTTTTTTGCCATGGCCGATGCTGTTGATCCAGATCGCGCCGCGAAGGGACGATGCGGGTGTTTCTTCCAGTCGGACGTTGAGGTTCACCATCGAGTCGGCTGGCTTATATATAAGTCTGTTGGGGTCGGTGGATCCGTTTTCCCAACTGACAAATCGGTAGCGTGGATGCAGGTAGTCGATATGAACATTTACCCGTGCGTCTTTAAAAAATACACCTTTATACGGCAGCGAGGGCAGCGGAATTCGCTCGATGACATATCGCATTTTATCGACAGGCAGAGGACTGGTGAGGGTCAGTTGAAATTTATCTCCCAGGTTAAAATTCGATTTCAAGTGTTCATATGCCAGCGGCATCCGGATGGCAGCATAATTGATCAGTTGTTTAACATGACTTAACCAATTTGATTTTGTTTGTGTGAAGTCCTTTCGTTGCAGATGCCTTTCGATCTCGGGTTCCAGCCAGGATTTGAAATAATTCACCCGCGAAGCGATGGTATCGGCATGTAACCAGGTGGATAGAAGCGTGCAATATTGTGTGATGAAGCGATCGCGGAATATTTCGTTTGCGGTGAGATTGCGAAGCAAAAAGGTGGTAGGCGGAGGATTGTGCCAGGCGGTAGCGACCGGACTAAGCCGTTCCTTGAGATAATCGCCTCGTACACCTCCAAATCCCAGGTCGCCATCATAATAGATCCATCGAAATCGATTGTCCAGATTTTTGGCTTGCCAATACCGAACGTTTCCGCGGGAGTCGACGTTGTGAATATGGATCTGCAGGCTTAAATATTTAAAATAGTTGTCGACGTCCATTCGCTTTTCCACGGAGTCTACAAAGCCCGGCTCGTACGGAGAATGGGCTGATAAAAATTGAAAAAGTTCTTTATAGCCGGAAATGCTGCCATGAACGGCGCCTGCGCTCACTCCTTGAATCAAATTGGTTTGTTTGGGATCGGCTTCGTGGTTTGACTCCAAAAAGGAAACATTGATCTTTTCGCGAATATTGTGGATGCCCCAGTATTCTCCATTTACAAAAAGTACCGAAGGCTGATAGGCCATGTAATCAACATTCAAGTCTTTTGCCAGGGAGGAGATCATCATGTCTTGAAAGCGAGTTCTCATCCAATCGTTGCCGCTGGTACGAAGCACCAGGCTGTTGAATTCGTCCGCCTGTTTGGTGGGGAAAACCCGGTACTTGAATTTCCCTTTTCCATATTTTTCTCGGGCGATCACGCGAAGTGACTTCTCGGCATTTTGCCGAGTCATGCCACCAAAAATTCGAAGTCCCACGCCTTGGGATAACGCTTTTCCCCCCTTATCGTACAGTTCAAAAAAAGC
Source organism: Bacteroidota bacterium (assembly GCA_046081925.1). Lineage (GTDB taxonomy): Bacteria > Bacteroidota > Bacteroidia > Chitinophagales > Chitinophagaceae > JJ008. The sequence continues at coordinate 177,410 of JBJTWV010000015.1, forward strand.
CTGTCGCTCGGTGGAGCCCCAGCAATTCCCCCATCGTTGTAAGGGAGGACGGAGGCCGCCTACGTAGATCCCGCTGGCAGGGTCAAAAAGTCCTGCCGGAGGCAGTATGAGTGTGGTGACGGGAAGTACAGAGGAGAAACCGATCAAATAGGTGCCGCAGTACAAGGTGTCATTGCGCTTTCCGTTTTCTGCCAGGGCGATCGTTACCGGTGTTGTTTGCGACAGGGTGATGGGGCGGCTGAATGATTGTGATTCGGTTGGGATATTTCCGTCCAGCGAGATCATTAATTGAATGCCGCCGGGGGCTGTGTAGGATAGGTTGACGGATTGATTGTGGAATCCGGGCAAAGCCGACAGGATCACCCCTTTTTCCTTCAATTTTGCCAATGGCATGCCGACGTAAGCGTATGAGAGGGTTGGGGTAGCCAGGACGAGCAAGGTCCAGATATAGAAGGGTAGGCGATTCATGCTATGAAAATCGATGGTATTTGTGAAGATAGACGGATAGTATGTAATTTCATATTCTCAAAACACTGAATTTTACTATGTACGCATCCTTTTTGGCTATCCTTAACAGCTTTGTTTCCGTTACCTGTTTTTTCTTGATCGCTTGTCAGTCAAAACCTACTGATTCCGTGGCCCGTGAGCAGAAGGTTGCCATAGCGGACTCGATTCGGCCGGAGCGAGACAGTGTCGATACAGCGGCCCGTATTTATTTGACATTTGATGATGGCCCGTATACAACCACGCCGGGTTTGATGCAACTTCTTTCCAAGAAGGGGATTCGAATCAGTTTTTTTGTGATCGGCTCACAGATCAACAAATCACCCTGGCACGACAGTGTGTTCAGGGCTGTTGAGGCGGTGCCCAATTTCAAGGTTTATAACCACACGCATTCGCACGCGGTTACCAATGGCCGAATTCATGGTTACTATCGAAATCCGGATGGGGTTTGGCAGGATATCGTCAAGAATAAATCAAATTTACCGGAGGGGGTTGCTATTACCCGATTGCCTGGAAAGAATACATGGCGAACGCCGAATCGCACCACCCGATCCGATAAGCAGTCGGGTCCGCTGTTACGCTTGTTAGATACGTTGAAGCAACCGGAGTTCATCGTGGGATGGGATGTTGAGTGGAATCAGGGAACCAGCGAGAATCAGGCTGATCTGGATATGTTGATCAGTCAGGTTGAAGAAAAATTGGCGAAGGCGCCGTCAACGAAACGTGATGTAGTCGTTTTATCTCATGACTATCTTTATCGCACGCCACGCTCTCTTGAGTTGTTGAGTGCTTTCATCGACCATTTTCAACAGAAAGGAAATGTGAAATTCGACTGGGTACAACATTTACCCGGTTTGGAATCCGGCGCAGCGCATAGTACCGCGAAGCGATAAGTGGGGTAGGTCTTATAGGGAATTCGTCGTCGGCGAAATGGATCCCTCTTTTTTATCGGGAAGGATTCGTCCGCTATATCGATATGTTTTTCGATAGTAGTTCTTGTCGAGTTGATCGATCACGACCCCTCGGCTCGAGGAGGCATGAATAAAATATCGTCCACCCAGTGAGAACGCCACATGGGTCAGTCCTTTTCGTTTGTTGTGTGTTTTGAAAAAGATCAGATCTCCTAATTGCAGGTTGGCTGAGTCGATGATCTTGCATTTATCATATTGACCCATCACGAGGCGGCTCGATTTGATCTGATACACTTCATTCAATAATCGCTCCGTGAATGCGGAGCAGTCGATCCCGTTTTTGCTGTTGCCGCCCCAAACATATCGTACACCCATCCAATCCTCCACAAATTGCCAGAGTTCTGCTTGGTCGATGGAGGAGGGATCAACCCGTAATCGTTCCGCATATTTGAACACCAACGGGGAAAGTGTTGCCGGGTTTTCTTTTCGGGCGCCTATCGAATCGGGGGTGGGGATACTGTCGAGTTCACAGAGCTTATCCAAGCTTCTCGCTACAGCCGGTAACGGCCCCAGCCCCACTAAAATCCCAACGAGGATGAGCAGGGTCTTGGTTGTAATGAAATGAGAACAGCGCTTCATCAGGTCGCCAAAGATAGGTCGATGTGCGCTGCTGTGATTAGAAGAGACACTTATATTATTGATATTCATTAATTTGTATTTAAATTAAGACAACCTTTTAGTATAATTACTGCCGGATCGGCTCGGATGGCGTACATTTGAAACCCCTTTTTGCAACGACAGTTTGGTTGTGGGGAGGGGCTAATTCGTACTTCAACCGTCTTTTTATGCGTAATAAGTGTCTTTTGGGATTGTTTTTGGGTCTTGCCTTTTCGGGGTCAGTCATGGCGCAGGCCGATCGGTCAACGCAGAATTATTGCCTCTGTCAGGATGAAGCTTCTTTGCAACAGGCGAAGCAATTGGATTCGGCCAGTTTGCAGGTGCTGGAGATCGGCCGGCAAATGGCGTTGGTCACAAAGACCATCATTCTGGGCTCTTGCTGGGATTTCGTGAACGAAGTTTTTATTCGGGCGGGTGTGAAGTCTTCCAAGAAGGTCGTGTTCAAGACAAAAAAGGCCGGGCCCTATGCCGATTCCAAATTGGTTCAGCCGGGCGATTGGGTTTATCATATCAATCACAGCAATAACAATATCGACCACAGTGCCATTTTTATTTGCTGGAAAGATTATGCTAGTCGTCAGGCTGTCACCTTGAGTTATGCCGGTATGAACCGAAGTGTACCTGCTCGTTATGCGGTGTACGATCTGCGCAGCATCTTTGCGATCTTCCGACCACAGTATCCCAAAAAAGAAACACTGGCATCCGCTAAAGCCAAGTAAGACGGCTTTACTGCGTAAGTATTTTGAAGCTGAGTACGGTATTGCCTCGGGTACCAACTATGATTCGGTCATTATAAATGATGGGCGAGGATTCCATATTGTATCCGGATTTTCCTTTGTAGATCAACTGACCGTTCATTCCGTTTAGCAGGTATATATTTCCGCTTACATCGGAGAGGAACAGATACATAGTTCCTTCTTTGTCATAAAAATCGACCGGAGAGGCCCAGGTATACGAATCAAGTCTGATCGAATACAATTCCTTTCCTGTTTTCTTGTCTATGCCCACCAGATCGGCTTGGCGTGTGCGATCGGGCCGGGAGAAGATCGTGATGGCGATGTCTTTTCCTTTGTTTTTCCCGATAAGTGGCGTAGCCAGGATGCCGCCGCTGTTTTCTTTTGCGTTGAGTGGATGTCCGGCGCATTCGCGGCTCACCTCCCAGATCACTGAACCGTTTCGTGCATCGATCTTTCGCAGGGAGGACTTTGCATAGGGTTGACGGTGGTCCACTTCGTTCCCGACGTATAGATAATATCGGTCATCTTCCAGATCGACGGCCAGGGAAGCATCCGTGTCATCATGATTGTCGATCTGCCAAACGGGATTCATGTTCCGCAGATCAACACAAAGGATGTTGCCACTATTATCTCCAAAGAATCCGTGCGAGCCGATGGCTGCCATACTCGCTTCGAGCCCCAATCGCCCCATGCCGGATCGTGCGTATTTTAATTTGGCTTGCACAAAGGGGGTGTCTTTATCTTGTACGTTTATCCGATAGATCAGGCCATTTTCGCCCGGCCAAAATAAGGTGCCGGAACTTTCGTCGAGCAGCGGGCTGCTATCGAAGGCGCCCCAGCCTCTGGAAGCATCCGGATCCCGGCCGTTCAGGTGAAAATTCACTTGTCGCTTGGTCATATCCATCAGGTAGGCGCCGAATCGTTTTCCTTTCGGGATGCCTTGTCCTACGTACAGCATTCCGTTGAGTCGGGGGTCGGTGGTGATGGAGCCTTTGATGGGGCCGTCGATCGAGAGTGGTTCGCGCGTTGGTTTTCCGGTGGCAAAGTCGATAAAATAGATCTCACCGCTGAGTGATCCGATGATCACTTCCCGGGCCTGTTCGTTGTTTAGGAAGGCCGGATCGGTGATCTGTAGCGCTTGCTTCATCGATCTAGGCCATTGAATCAGTGAGGCTTGGCCTGTCCATCCGGTTCCACCACCCCAATCGGTCTTGGAGTATTTGCTGCCGTCGTTTCCGGCTTGCACCGAATTTTTCCGGGTGGCGAAGGACCATTCTAGCTGCAGCCCTGTCGGTTTCCCATTGATGTGCCCTCGGGAGGGGGAATTGCGAAAGTTGCCGCCCCGGAAAGCGGTGATGTTATCGGGGTTGGGGGTGTAGTTCGTTGGAAATGACGTGAAGCTGCCTGGTTTCAGGGTGGTGTCTTTTATCAGCCGCCACGTCAGGCTCATTGGCTGGGAGTCGGCCGGCTGAAAGGGGGGAGGGGGGGCAATACTATCTGTGTTTGCGACAGGCGGAGGAACACTCCTAGCTGGTTCTGTGCATCCAAACAGCGAAGAGATCAGGGCACAATAGCTGAAACGCAGGCACATACCATGTGCCGTCTGTGCTATGGACCTCATCGGGCACTCAAGAAATCAAAGCTAAATCCAAGACCGATTCCTGCCCGCCATACATTTTTCTTTAGGTCTCCTCCGAACTGAGAGGAGGCATTCATATTGAGCTTTAGTGTACCCATGTTAAATACAAAACCGGTTGTTCCAACATAGTACTTGTATTTGATCGTGTTGTTTCCTGTTGTGGGGATCGCCATAGAGCCAGGTCCGGCAGCGATACGAAACCAGTTTCCGAAAATAAATCCACCCTGTACTTCAATGACCGATGCCTTCATTTGGTTATATCCGGCAGGAAGTGTTATGGCTTGATCGGCCCTCATTCGATTTAAACTGGCAGGCTGGATGGAGGACAAAGCGCCAAATACGCCGAAATAGTTTGCTTTACCAGCACTCGGATCAAATCGGTATCCCAAGAATATATTTCCTTCAACAGCTCCTTTGGAAGACTGGAATAAACTATCGAACGTGGTGCCGTTTTGAAAATTATAGTTTGCCCCCACTCTGAGGTTAGCACGCTTTGTAAAGGCATACTTACTCCCCTGTGCAAATAGTTGGGTTCCTGCAGAGATGAGAATTATCGGCAATAAGAATTTTAGACGACTCATGATGAATAGTAGTTATTACAAAAATAAATTGATTGTTCTTATAACCTAATGCTAAGGCTTTATTTTTCGTCACTCACCCAAAACCCATTTTCGCTGCTGTTCATGTGCTGGGTGGTTTCTTTCCAAACCTGCTGAATACGGGCTTGTTCGGTTGCATCGGGGGTATATGCCAAATGGGATTTGTCGCCAAGTCGAATGGCCTCCATGGCATCTTTTACGGGCAGCACCCGGAATCCGCGGGCAGTACTTACGTACGTGGGGATGTAATCCAACTTGCCATATTTGATCTCTCCGCTGGCGCGGTTTTTGATCAACTGAATCCGTACGATGATCCCACAGTCGGTGTACTGCTTGCGCTGGGACGAAATAAAATTACCCATCGAATAGATCGTAAAGCTGACCACATCTCCCCAGCCCCGCAGCTGCGTCCATTGCAGTACATGCGGATGTGAGCCCATGATGAGCATTACGCCCTGGTTATGCAGGAAATCCGCCAGCTTTTGCTGTCTTTCGTTCGCAAACCGTGCATACTCATCGCCCCAGTGTATAAAAACGGCAATGGCTTCTGCTCCGGCGGCACGGGAGGCCTGAATGTCTTTCTTCATTTGGGCGGTATCGATCATGTTCACACAGAACTCCTGACCGACCGGAATGGGAATTCCATTGGTACTGAACGTGTAAGCGAGCGCACCCAGTTTCAACGATTTGTTTGTGATGATGAGCGGCGTATTCCGTTCTGTGAGGGAGCGTGCCGTTCCGGTATGGAGGAGGCTTCTTTTATCGAGTTCTTCAACGGTTTTGATCACACCCGGTAGGCGCCTGTCGAGTGAGTGATTGTTTGCCGTCGTCAATACATCAAAACCCGCGTCTTTGAGAGCATCGAGATATTCGACCGGTGTGTTGAACATCGGATAGCCGGTGAATTTCGCTTCCGTGCCCGCGGTAACAGTTTCGAGGTTGCCGAAGGTCAGGTCTGCTCCGCTCAGGTATTTTTTCACCGGTTCAAATACGGGACGAAAATCGAATCCTGTGGAGGTGCGTGCTTTTTCAAATTGCTGGGAGTGGCACATCAGATCACCTACGACGGCTATGTTGATGGTGTCATAGCCTTCATTTTTAATCGTGGAGAGGTTCATGCCCGCTGGCGGTGCGTTTGAAGAGGAACTGTTCCACTGAAGAAGCAGTAACAGTCCAACAACCAGCGCGGTTGCTTGCAGGGTAGCACGTTGCATCAGTGCCGGAGTAGTGGTAGAGGCCATCCAGATCATATTTTATCGGATTCGTATGTTTTTGCCGGGCATCAGAAGGGTTTCCTTCTGTTTCGGATTCAATTTTTTGAGATTCGCAATGGACACACCCGTTCTTTTTGCGATTGAGGTAAAGGTGTCACCCGGTTTAATGGTGTAGGTGGTGGGCAGTTTTTTTGTCGGCGGTGTTTTCTTTTTTGCCAATTCTTTTTTCGCGGTCGGCGGTGTTTTCTTGCTGTTTGATTTGACAGGCGGAACCACTTTTGTTTTTGATTCGTTTCCGGCCTTTGCCGTTGAGGTGACGGGAGTCACGGTCGTGATGGGTTTGGGCTGTTCCGTAATGGGTGCTGTGGGCGTGGCGGTTTTGATCGAATCACTCTTGACCGGTTCTGTTGTTTTTACCAGTTCCGGTTCAACGGTGGATGGAGCTGCGTTGATATCGCCGCTGTAGCGGGTGCCTTTAATGTTTGCCCGAACGAATTGGAACGTATCTAGCCGAAGGGTGCGGGTATCGTAATCAATGATAAGTTCCGGGTTGATGGAAAAATCTTTGTATCGGATCTCAAAATGTAGGTGTGGTCCGGAGGAGTGTCCGGTCGATCCGCCCAATCCGATGATGTCGCCACTGGTGACGTATTGGTTGGGGCTGACCAATAATTTACTCATGTGTCCGTAAAGTGTTTCGAGTCCGTTCTTATGACGGATCACTACGCAATTGCCGTAACCGCCGTTATTCCATTGTGCATACCGTACTACACCATCCCAGGCGGCGTAGATCGGCTCGCCGGTTTTTAGTCCGAGGTCCACACCGTGGTGTTGTCGGCCCCATCTCCATTTGTATGCGGAGGAAAGTTTTCCGTACCAGGTGGGAGTGAATTTTTCGCTGGCCTGCGAGATGAGAATCGTGGTGACCTCAGGAAGGTCGACGGTGCGAACATTATCATACGTGAAGGTGACATCGTTGATCCAGTTTTCGGTGAAAATGGGATCGGTTGTTAGCAATTTCAATGCCCGGTCACCGGTGGTATTAGTAGCAATGGGCGTTAAGGTATCGGTAGCAATATTATTTGCGAATACGGGGGTTGCAAAGGAGCCAATCAGAAGTGAAAGGGCGGTAAAAGGCAAAAAAATCCTCATGGGAATACGATTTCAAGGTGACTTGTAAAAATACCAAATCTTACCCAAGGGCGCCGTATTGATATTCAAGAGAATGTTAAACTATCGCTTCGCGATCAGAAGCGAAATTTCCCATCCGGATCCATTTTGAGAGGGGCTTCGGGAATATCCGATCGAGTGAGTGATTCGATCAGTTTTTGGGCGGATTTTTCGGCATCGATCACCGGTCCGCCCTCCCCCAATTGTTTCACTGAAGTGATCTTGCCTTCCACAAAACTTCCATCTCCCTTTATGGTAAGCTGAAACAGTGGGGCAATACCGGTGGCGCCACTCAATCCAAATTGTCCATACGTGCAAAAATTACCCATGGAATAGGTGATGAATCGTCCTTTGTATATGTCGATGGCCCGGGGTACGTGCGGACCGTGTCCGAGAATTACATCAGCTCCGGCATCGATCGCCACCCGGGCGAATTCGTACACATTGCCGCGGTTCTCGCCTACATATTGCTCGGACTTGCGAGTCACGTGGGTGCGACTGTTTCCTTCGGCTCCGCCGTGAAACGAAACGATCACCAGATCGCATTTTTTCTTGAGTTCAGTGACGGTTTTTTTAACCAGGTTATAGTCGTTCAATTGTAAGCAGGATCGATTTGGGGCGAAGGCGGTGAGTCCGATCCGGATCCCTTTGACGGTGATCGTGTCCCAGGGGTGGATTTCTTGTCCGGCGAACCGAAATCCTTTTTCTCCCAGCACCCGGCAAGTGTTCACCCGTCCGGTGTTGCCAAAATCGCCCAGGTGGTTATTCGCTACGGAAAAAAGATCGATGCCGGCTTCTTTCATCTGATCCACAAAATATTCGGGCTGCCGAAAGGCATAACACACCGAGGGGTTGCTGCATTGCTTGCGTTCGCCACCGCTGTTCAGCACCGATCCTTCCAGGTTGGCGAAGGTGAGCTCGGCATTTCGCAAAAGATCCGCTACGGGATCAAGCAACTTGACATTTTTTGGAGGACAATTGGATTCGGAGGGATAGTTGGATCCCATCATCACATCCCCAACGGCTACGAGTGTGATGATCGAATCGGCCGGATTGTTATCGGGGGTGCCTGATTTGGCAAGGGAGGTGTTTTCTTTTTTGGGCGTTGGGCCACTTACTGCTCGAAGAAACAGCCAGCTTCCTACACCAGCGGCGCACAAAAAAAGACTCCAGCCAAGGATCCGTTTGGACATACTCTTGAGTTTAATGGAATGATACCGTAAGATATTCAATATTGATTATATGATGGGTCTGTGATTTTGTGGGGAGCGATTATTCTTTCGCCACCTACCTTTACCATATGGCCGCGAAAAGAAAAAACAAATACAAGGCGATCCTTTTATTGTCGATTGGGTCATTGATCGTTATCGGATTTGCCGGTTTTTTTATTTTCAGGGAATGTATAACGACTACATCGGTGAAAGAGGTGGATACTGCGCTGGAAGCCAATCGAAAGGCCAAACTTTTATCTGTGTATGGTGAACAAATCAAGGCTATTCGGGATAACCGGATCTGGTTTCGGGATGGAAGTACGATCGTGTATGACACGCGTAAGCGACACCCGAATTATTTGGATTCGCTGAACAATGCCGATGTACAGGACCAGTTTGCTCAATCCTATACGGCCGGTGAAACGACATCGTTGCCTCTGCGGAATCATGATCCGGGCCGGCTTCGATGCGATACGTTTTTCAAAAAAATGTATGGAGCCACTCCGGAAGCGGTACAAGCCAATTTAGAGGAGATCGTCTGGTGTCCAAAAATGGTGGGACAAACCATTCGTATAAATAAACGCAATGGCGTTGCTGAGGCGGTCAAGAAAATATCGGCCGAGCTGGATGGCGATACTACGTTGAAACCCTTTTTGAGTCGGATCGGAGGAAGCTTCACTTGGCGGAAAATTGCCGGTACCAATCGAAACAGCACCCACAGTTACGGGATCACTATTGATATCAACACCTCCCAATCGCATTATTGGCAATGGGATTGCAAATGCACGGATGAGTATGTTTCGTTGACCTATCGGAACAAGATCCCCTGGAAGATCGTGAAGGTGTTCGAGAAATATGGTTTTGTTTGGGGCGGTAAATGGTATCATTATGATACCATGCATTTTGAGTATAGGCCGGAATTGCTTTAGCCATCAGTCAATTTAGTATCTGCTGCTTTTTTCCTCGACATATTTCATCCATTCTTCCCTGGCAAAATCCAAGAATACCGGCGGCGCATCTTGAAAATCTTTTTCTGACTCATATTGGCCCCCATTGTAATCTCGCGACGGCGTATTATCCTTACACATTTCAGTGAGTTTGTAAGGGTATTTTTTACCCAGGTTTTCATAGGGGCTAATCCATCGCAATCCCCGCAAGGCCCTCTTCTTACCGTTCTCGTACAGGAGGAGTTTCATCGATGCGCTGGTACGGGCATCCCTGCATCCTAATTCATATTGCAATTTCACCTCGGCAAATCCGTCCCCATCCAGATCTGTAACAGTTGTTGATCCGGAAAGAAAATTACAGGTAAGGTCCATGTAACAATCTTTTTCATAATCAGTCATTTTCCAAAGCATTTCATACCCGGAGCCTTGTCTGGCAAAATGCGTACCGTATAAATAACGACTTTCGTCGTAACCGCCATAATTTGATTCGGTGGAGAGGATCAATATATTTTCCCCATTTTGATCATCCCATTTCCAAGCGGTGAAAAAATCGCCCTTGTATCGAAGTGAGCGTGGAATTTGATCATATCCGACAGAAGTATAATTTTTTATACCCCCCATCACTTTGTCCTCCTTTTTCAAATTGTTTTTGCAGGAAACCAAAATAAGGAGCAGAAATATAAATAAACATTGTCGCATACCGATTCAAGTTAATTTCCCAACAAAATACAAATCATTCTTATTTTTTATCTGATTTTTCGATGATGAAATACGATCTCATTATACCCGTTCCTTTCGTACAGTATACCGATGGTTTTCTTTTTCATATAAACAAGGTCGCAGTAGGCCTGATTGTCGCCCGAGCCGGGGGTTGGGTCAACCAAGATGGATCGATCCCAGGTGTGCCCTTCATTGTAACTGATCCGAAGCGTCAGGCTATCGCGTTTATTCGTGCTGGCCGGATTGCAAAAGGCCAACACGGCTTTCCCTTTTTTCCAGCCGATGTTCAGTAAGCTTCCTTCGCAGACGGGATCGGGAAGTTGTTTATCAAAATAAATGCTGTCCCATCTGCTCCCGCCATCGCGGCTGATGGAAACGATGCGGGTACGAACATCTCCTTTTTGATTTCGGCTGTTCAGCATCAAACGATCGTCCGACAATTCGGCCGCAGTGGATTCATTGCTTCCGAGTAGATGGACCGATTCACTCAATTGAAAATGTTCTCCGTGGTCGTCGGTAAAAAATCCGTGGGCCTGATAATCTTCAAACCGGGGTTTCGGATCGCCGGCCGAGTGATTGGCCGCCACGTAGATACGCCCCTTGAATTTTCCTTTCGATAGTTGAAGCGCGTGGCCGGGTGTATTGGCATAACTGCGCCAATCTGCCGGTTGTTGGGTTCGGTGCACCTGTGTAGTGATATTGACGGGGGCCGACCAATTGGATCCGTTATCGGTTGATACGATATACCACACCTGACGCTGGCCCTTTCCCTTTCTCACCTCTCCTTCATGGTTATTGCCGGTATTGTAAAAAAGAAAGATCCGTCCTTTCGGAAAGCGGGGATCCAACTTATCTACTACCGGTGCGGGATTGCCGGCTTGCAGGGAGCCCGCATCGACGAGTACTTGCAGGGACGACCAAGTTTTCCCTTGGTCGGTGCTTCGCTTGAAAACAAGGTCGATGTTACCAAAATCGCCCGCATGTTTTACCCTTCCCTCACAAAAGGCCAGCAGATTTCCGTTGGGCGCCTGGAGGATGGCCGGGATGCGAAAACTGGCATATCCTTCCGTGCCTGATCGGAATACGGTTGTTTGCGCCAACAATTCGGAGCGGTACATTGAGAATAACATTACAAGAGCTAACAGGATATAAAAAGGTCGCATCTTAATAGTAAACAAAGAGGAGGGATGGAGCTCCTTCGGAGTATATTTACAGCTCAAACGTGACATATTGTATCAATATACGAAGATCTTAAAGCTGATCGGGGGGCGTTATTTTTTTATTGCGGGCCTAGCCTTTCTGCTCTTCTATGTTTTGTTCAGAAAATCTCTGCAAAGCAAAAAGATCCAGGATCGATTTCCCCGATGGAACGACTATGTACGCGAGATCGGTTATTCTGCCATCACGATCTGCATTTTTGCGTTGGTGCCTTTGATCTTTATCGGAAACCCGGATGTTGCCAAACACACGTTGCGATATGAGCGCATAGAAGAAATGGGGTGGGTTTATTTTATTGCCGTGTTCCCGTTGATGTTTTTCATTCATGACACGTATTTCTATTGGTCGCACCGGCTGATGCATCATCCGCGCCTGTTTCGCTTCTTTCATCTCGTACATCATCAGTCAACCAACCCCTCCCCCTGGGCTGCCTATGCGTTTCATCCGCTGGAAGGGATCGTGGAGGCGGGTATCCTCGTGCTTTTCTTGTTTCTGCTGCCCTTGCATAAGCTTCACTTTTTCATTTTCTTCTTTTTTATGATCCTGTATAATGTGTACGGTCATTTGGGTTGGGAATTGTATCCGGCCGGATTTCATCGTACCCGGCTCGGTCGCTGGATCAATACCTCGGCGGCACATAATCAACACCATCGGTATTTTAAGGGGAACTACGAGCTATATTTTTTGTGCTGGGACCGATGGATGGGCACGTTACGCTCCGACTATGATACGCATTTTGAAAGTGCAAAACCAGAAAAGGCCTGAACATCGACCCGATAGTTTTGTTTCGTTTATAATATCTTTGAAACTATAAATCTGAGGTATGCGCACTTTCATAAATATCATCGCCCTTTGTGCCATGGTGCTGGTGGGATTTTCCTGCAGTAAGAACGATCCGCCGGCAGACCCTTGCGCGGGCGTAACCGTAACAGTTACCGGCTCCACCATGAATCCGGCCTCGGGGGCCTCTAACGGAAGCATTGTTGCAAGTGCCAGCGGCGGATCCGGGTTCACATATAGTTTGAACAACGGTGCGTTTCAGGCTACCGGACAATTCACCAACCTATCTGCCGGAACGTATACCATCACGGCTAAAAGTTCTGCCGGTTGTAGTGGTTCGGCCAGTTTTACATTGACCAACGTCGTAAACTGTAACACGGTGACGATCGCAGTCAATCCGACTCCCACTGGCGTAACGCCCTGTGTGAATGCCAGCGGATCGATCACGGCCGCTGCTTCGGGAGGCACGGCCCCATACACCTATAGCTTGAACGGAGGCACCTTTCAATCAGCCGCCACGTTCGCTAGTTTAAATACCGGTACTTTTTCCATCACAGCCAAAGATGCAAATGGGTGCACGGGAACACAAGGGTCGATCGTAGTGGGCACTCGCGCGGCCGGATCTCTATTCACGGCGGTGCGCACCATCATTCAAAATAATTGTGTGAGCTGTCATAATGCCTCCAATGCCAGTGGTGGCGTGAACCTGAGCAATGATTGCGCGATCGTTTCGGCCAAAGACCGGATCAATGCAAGGGCCGTGCAAGGAAATCCCAGCCCAATGCCAACCAGTGGATTGTTACCGGTGGCCGACCGACAGGCCATCACCAACTGGATCAATGCAGGGGGACGGGTTACGGATTAATTGGGGATAGAGAGTAGAGGGTTGAGTGAAGAGAGTTGAGGGGGAGAAAGAGTAGATTTGTTTGATTATAAAGCAACGTATGAAACTAGCAAGTGTTTTTCTCTTCTGTATGGTCCTGCTTGTTTATTCCTGTAAGAAATCGCCGGATAGTGGCCGACCGGATTTTGATATCATACAAGAGCAGATCCTGACGCCGACCTGTGCCACCAGTGGCTGCCACGCCTCTACGTCAGATGCCTCGTTCGCACAACACGGATTGGTACTGGCGGCGGGACAGTCCTTCGATCAATTAGTAAATCAGCAGCCGATGAATGCGGCAGCCATTGCCAGTAATTACAAGTTGGTGAAGCCGGGCGATGCCGATGCGAGTTTTTTATATCACAAGATTACCTGCACGGCCAGTCATCATTCCGCTACCGGAAATTATGGGTCGCAGATGCCATTGGGCGGACAGGTGCTGAGTAAAGGGCAAGTGGAGTTCATTCGTCGCTGGATCAATGCGGGTGCCAGCAAGACCAGTTCTTCGGTTGATGATAACGTGTTGCGGGATAGCGCTGCTTGCCAGGTCAGCGTGCAGCCCTTGGATCCGCCGCCGGCCGGGGCCGGATTTCAGATGACTATCGATCCGTTCGAGATCCCAAAAAATTTCGAGCGAGAAGTTTTCATTCGAAAGAACACACCGAATACAAGCACGATATATGTGAATCGCATGCAGATGAGAGGCGCGTCCAACAGTCATCATTTTGTTCTTTATTCGTTCCGAAACCAGAACACCCTGCCTCCGACTGATCTATTGCGTGACCTGCGCGATCCCATCACGGGCGTGTTGAATCAAGCCACTTTGCAGCAGATGCAGAATCATATTTTTCTGGGAGGCGGCACGGATGTCAACACGGATATCACATTGCCTGCCGGGGTAGCCTTGAAGTTTGCACCCGCCACGCCGGTGGATCTGAATGCACATTATTTCAATCGCACCAACTTTACCTTGACGGGGCAGAACTATTTAAATATGTATACGGTGCCGGCGTCCGCGGTTCAATACGAGGCGAGCACACTCGACTTGAATAATTTTGATATCAATATTCCGCCCTACTCCAGACGAACATTCACAAAAACATTTACGTTCAATACGCTTACCCGTGTGGTGATGCTCACCTCTCATTTTCACAAATTGGGCGAAAGCTTTGTGATCAAGATCGCCGGGGGTGCACGTAATGGCGAAATTGTGTATACAAATACTGATTGGGAGCACCCGCTGGTGAAATCATTTGCCACGCCCATTGTGCTGCAGCCGGGTGAGGGGCTTACTTCTGAGGTAACGTACTACAATCCAAGCAACGTAGGTGTAGGCTTCGGTCTCACCAGCCAGGATGAGATGAATATTATTTTCGGGTATTACTATTAGGGGGTTGAAGGTTGAATGATGAAAGATGAAGAATTCAGTCACCATTTCATCCTTCAACTTTCATCATTCATCCTTCACCAGTTGTTCCCGTAGCATCTTATCCTCGTTATAGATATCACTATATGTTTCGAGTTTGCCGTTTTTGCCGGCGGCGGTGTAGTAGCGGAAATACACCGGGAGATTCGCTTTCACCGGGATTATGTGTCTTTCTTTTTGGCTTAACCAGGTTCGAACGGAGTCGGTGGGTGTGAATTTGGAACCACTGCCGGCTGCCTGCGTACTGTCGATTCGGATGATGTATTTATATAGGCCATCCCAATTTTGAACACGCACACATCCGTGGCTGAGGGAGCGGTAGTCGTTTCCAAATAAACTTCGTTGGTTGGTATCGTGCAGGTAAACGGAGTATTTATTGGGGAAATTGAATTTCATTATGCCCAGTGCATTGGCATCTCCTTGTCCTTGCACCACTCGATACGGGATGCCTCGTGCATATTGACTCCAATTCACCCCGTAGGGATCGATCTCATTACCGTCGCTATCGAACAGGGAATAGCCCTTTCTGGCCAAGTAGCCGGGATCGCGTTTTAGTTGCGGAAGGATTTCTCCGGATATGATACTGGCGGGGATGGTCCAGGTGGGATACGTGATCACATCACTGATCTGACTCGTTAGCAGCGGGGTTCGGGTGCTGGGTTTTCCTACGACCACGCGGGATTCTAATGCAATCGTTTCATTTTCGTATACCTGTAGGAAGAAAGACGGCAGATTGACCCAGATGTATCGGTTGGGCAGTTGCTCCCGATCCATTCGATACCGGTCCATATTGATGGCCACCTTTAAAAATTTTTCCTGGTCGCTGTTGTTGAGCGAGTTCACCAGCTGGCTGCCGTACTTGCCATCGACTTTGAGGTTTCGGGCAGTTTGAACGCGTTTGAGTGTGGCGGCCAATCCGGCCGAGTCGATTCGTTGCACCGACGAATCGAGGTAGTTATCCTCTTTGAGTCGTTTGATCAATGATCGGATAAAAGCGGATGAGTCGCGGTAGGGATAATTCAATCGGGTGTATTGCTTGCTGAAGTTCGCGGTGCGTAAAAAATCAGGGATGGCTTTTTTCAGTTCTTTATATCCGATGGCTGTTGGCTCGAGTGTATTCAGTATGCCGGCGGGGTCTTGTGTATCGAGGGTTTTGGCAAGTGCCTGCGAATAGGTTTCGGGCTTGTAGGTGTTGTTTTTTTTCAGGCTGTCGACGAGGGTGTGTCCTTTTTGAAGGTGTCTTGCCATTGTCAGGAAGGCATCGGTGAGCAGCAGATCCATTTTGGCCCAGGCCTTGAGGTCTTGTCGGGCGCCGGTTCCCAGGGTGTCCTGCTCAAAATTTTTGATCAACCCGGTCAATTCCTGTTCGTGGTAGTGTTTTGGCAGGAGGCCAAGCAGGCGGGCGTTTTGTGCGAGTTCGATCATGGACGTGCCGCCGGGAGTGATGCTGTCTGGCTGCACCCAATGGGATTCGAACTGTCGGGCTTGATAATATCCTTTTGTCTCTTCGGCCGACAGGAGGTGGGTGGAGTCTTCCAGTATTCCTTCCGGCATTTTCATGGAAGTCAGGTACTGGTTCAGCTCCTGTTTGAGTGTTTCCTGTTGTTTTTTCGGATCAGGTTTGGAAAGTCCGGCGCTGCAGGCGGAGAGAAGGAGCAGGATAAAAAAAGATCCGAATGGAAAAAGTCGTGGGGTGGTTTGAAGAGGGGGGTGGGGGTTGCGCATAGTGGGGGCAGATTAGCCGGATAACTAATATATGAAACTATCTGCATTTTTTGGAGGCACCTATCTTATGTCGTGCACGGGGGCATTAAAATATGTGTGATAATCATTCATTTGTGTTTGATACGGCCGGTGCGGATGTAAATGTTGCCGATAATTGTGGCTTGGAGTAATTTTATACAACTCATTACAAAAAGAGGTCCGGTTTTACCGGGCCTCTTTTTTTGGTAGTGCTACGCTAATCCCTTGAAAGCGTGTAACTAACACCCGGCAGTGTGCATTAACAAATTCTTAAACATTTTTTTGCTGGTTACAGGGATGAGGCTATATTTACTCCGCTAAACTGCCTTCTTGCTTGTCCATGCAGCGATTCCAATCAACTCCTTGTCTCAGTGTGGGACTTCTCCCTTACGTTATAATTAATTGACTTTCAGATATCTAAGATTTAAATCTTTTTATTTTTTACGTTTTATGTCCAACCAAAACCAACGCCATATGACTTTACGCAAGGTCGCCAGCATGGTCCTCACGGTCATGCTAACAATCTGTGTGTCCATTGTCGGACAAGCACAGACCAAACAAGTTACCGGTAAGGTAACCGACGCGAAGGATGGTTCAGCTCTTCCCTCTGTCACTGTTTCAGTGAAAGGGGCAACGGGCGGAACGCAGACCGGAGCCGACGGTACTTACAAGATCAATGTTGCCAGCAATGCAACGTTGGTGTTCACTGCCGTAAACTTTGAAAAGAAAGAAGTAGCGGTCGGTTCCAACACCACCATCAACGTGTCGCTGACCTCTACCGTTTCCCAATTGGGAGATGTAGTTGTTGTCGGTTACGGTAGCCGTAAGGTGAAAGACCTGACCGGTTCTGTATCCAACGTGACCGCTAAGGACTTCAATCGTGGTCAGATCTCCTCTCCGGAGCAACTGCTTCAGGGTCGTACGGCTGGTGTGCTTGTAACACCCGCAACCGGTGAACCCGGCGCGGCTGCAACCATCAACATTCGTGGTACCGGTTCTATCAGCGGTGCACAGGAGCCTCTCTACGTAGTAGATGGAGTGCCTCTGGGTCAAGGTGGTACACTCGGATCCGCCAGTGGTGTTGAAGGTGGTACAACTGCCAAGAATCCCCTGATCTTCTTGAACCCGAACGATATTGAGAGCATTACGGTCTTGAAAGATGCCTCTGCCGCAGCGATCTACGGATCTCGCGGTGCGAATGGTGTAATCCTGATCACGACCAAGAGCGGTCGCTCCGGTGGTGCCAAAGGATCTTTCCAATTCAGTGCCACGACCAATATTGCAACCACGGCTCGTCGTTATGACCTGATGAATCCTACCGACTTCCTGTTGGCCGCTAAAAAAGCCAACATCGATGGAGGTTCCAGTCCGGTTGATGCGGCTGAAGCGGTTAAATTGATCGACAACGGTGCCAGCACCGATTGGCAAGAAGAGATCTTCCGTCGTGCGATCTCCCAGAACTACAACTTGAGCTGGGGATACAATAATAATGGTCTGGTGGCTCGCCTCAGCGGTTCATACGATAACCAACAGGGTATCATCGAGAACAGTGCGCTGAAGCGCCTCACGACCCGTGCCAACATCAGCAAATCGCTGATGGATAACAAGCTGAAGCTTGAATTGGCATTGACTTACTCTAACACCAAGAACCAATATCCTCCGTTGTCCAACAACGCCGGTTACCAAGGTTCACTGTTGGGTTCTGCACTGCAGTTCAATCCCACCAATCCGGTTTACAACGCCAACGGATCCTTCTTCCAGCCTGGCGATCAGCGTAACCCGGTCCAGATGTTGCACTATTTCGACGACCAAGACTACATCAACCGTCTGTTGAGCAACCTCTCTGCTTCTTATCAGATCACCAAAGGCCTCAGCTATAAGATCGTATTTGGTTACGACAAGAGCAAGTCGGTTCGCACTGCCTTCGCCGATCCCCGTTTGGGTTCGAATGCGTATGGTGGTACCACCAACATCTTCGGTCGTGATCTCGGCAACGGTATCCAAGGCAACGGTCGTATGACGGAGCAGACTTTGAACAACAAGTCAACCTTGTTGGAGCAATACCTGACCTACGACAAAGACTTCGGCAATCAGAACCTGAACGCCGTACTCGGTTTCTCTAACCAAAGCTTCCAGAGTGAATACGAAGGACGTGTAGGTTGGGGCTTGAACACACCGGTGGTTGCCCCTACCGCTGTATTCGTTAAGAATGCAGATGGTTTCAAGAACTATGCAAAGTTTGTTCCCGGTTTTGACAAGAACACGCTTCAGTCGTTCTTCACCCGTGTGAACTACTCGATCAGCGACAAATACTTCCTGACCGCTACACTTCGTGCGGATGGATCTTCCAAATTCGGTTCGAACAACCGCTATGGTATCTTCCCCGCCTTCGCGTTCAAATGGCGCGCAATGCAGGAAGAGAGCATACAAAAACTGGTGGGCGGATTCCTCAGCGATCTGAGTGTTCGTGCCAACTACGGGGTGCTGGGAAGCCAGGACAACCTCGGTTCGTATGCGGCCTTGAACCTGCAACAGAAATTCGATCCGGTAACCGGAACAGTGAATGGTCCCAATGCCATCACACGCTTTGTTCAACAGGGTAACCCCGACCTCCAGTGGGAGCAAGTAGCTACCACCGGCTTCGGCGTTGACCTCGTCAGCAAAAATCGTCGTCTGGCCTTAACCATCGACTATTACAACACCAAGCGTAGCAACATGCTGTTCTTTGCGCCCACTCCTGGTGGTTTCGCTCCCCAAGCTTACTGGTGGATCAACCTCGATGGAGAAGTTTCAAACAAAGGATGGGAAATCAGTGCTGATTACAAGATCATCAACGGTAAGAAATTCAGCTGGAATGCCAATTTCAACATGACTACTGTTAAGAACAGCGTAGACGGTCTGCCCACACCCATCAATACCGGTGCGGTTAGCGGACAAGGTTTGACCGGCGCCTTCGCCCAAACCCTGACCAACGGTCAGCCGATCTTTTCTTGGTCTATGCCTGTATTCCAAGGATTCGATGGTAATGGTAACGCCCGTTACACGAACGGTGCCGCTAACCAGATTGCCGGAACAGCCCTGCCGAACTTCTTCGCTGGTTTGACCAACAACTTCTCTTACGGAAAATGGAGCCTGAGCGTATTCATGAATACCGTTCGTGGACATTATATCTACAACAATACCGCCAATGCCCTCTTCCTAAAAGGTAGTTTGCGCAACGGTCGTAACGTAACCAACGAAGTTGGAAATGGTCCCGAGAATCCGTTCAACCCCGGTTCCGTTTCAACCCGCTTCCTGGAGAAGGGCGACTTCATCCGCCTGAGCAACGCGAACCTGAGCTATGTATTCGATGTGAAAAACAACAAGTACATCAAGTCTTTGACCGCATTTGCTTCCGGTCAGAATCTGGCCCTGTTCACCAAGTACAGCGGCATAGACCCCGAGGTGAATGTTGACAAAAACATCAACGGGATCCCGTCTCGTGGATTTGACTACACCCAGTATCCCAAGCCCCGCGTCATCACCGTTGGTGTAAACGTTGGCTTCTAAAAACCTGAACCTAAAAAATAGATAATATGAAATCCATCATGAAACAATACCTCCTTCCGGTGTTGACAGCCACAGCCCTCTTCGGCTTGTCGGCTTGTAGCAAACTGGAGCCGGAACTGGGTGGACCCAACTCGGTCGCCCCGACAACCGCCGGTGGCGCACCAACTGCACCCTCTATCCAAGCTGTTTACGAGCAATTGAACCAGCTCGTAGGACAATACGGTTATCAAGCCATGCAAGAGCACTCAACCGACGAGTTGATGGGCCCCACTCGTGGTACTGACTGGGATGACTTCGGTACTTGGCGTCGTCTTCACCTGCACACCTGGGCCGGTGACCACAATCAGATCAACGATGTATGGAATGGCTTGAATGGCGCTTTGTTCCAAACAACCTTGATCGCTGAAACATCCACCGGACAAACCAAAGCCGAAGGACAATTTCTCCGTGGATTCTTCCGCTTCCTGGTTTGCGATCTCTATGGTCAAGTTCAAAGCCGCCCGGCTACTGCACCTGCTGCAGCGATCCCCAACGTGATCGCTCGTGCTGCCGTTATCGACAGCATCATCGCAGAAGTTGAAGCTTCTGTTGCCGGCTTGCCTGCATACGATCGTACCAACCGTGCACAAGCCACTAAAGAAGCCGCATGGGCCCTGTTGGCAAAATGCTATCTCAATAAGGCTGTTTACAAAGCCGCCACTACTGCTCCTGCAGGTCCGTACACATTCGCTGCGGCCGACATGAACAAGGTGATCCAATACTGCGACCAGATCGCTGCCAACGCACAACTTCAAGTCGACAGCTACTATTGGGATAACTTTAAGTGGGACAATGGTTCTCAGTCTTCTGAAAACATCTTCGTTCGTAAGAATGCCAGTGATAACCGCGCCGGTGGTGGTACCAACAACGTATGGGCTACCTGCATGGGATGGCACTACAACCAACGTCCTTCCGGATGGAACGGTTTCACCACCCTTTCCGATTTCTACGACAGCTTTGAGGATGGCGACATTCGTAAGAAAGCCACTGTTCCTGGTTACACCAACATCGTTGGTTCGAACGCCGGTTTCCTAGTTGGTCAGGCGTATGGTCCGATCAATCCTTCCAAGCCCAAAGAACCCGGAAACATCGGCGATCCCATTGGTCCGCTGTATGACCGTTCCGGTAACCCGCTGATCTTCACCCGCAACGCCAGTATCTTCTTCAACAGCGAAGCCAATGGTATCCGTACCAATAAATTCCTGTTGAACCCTGCTGAGATCAACGGCGGTGGCTGGGGTAGCCAGAACGAGTTCCCCTTCTTCCGTTTATCCGATGTGCGTTTGATGAAGGCAGAAGCTATCCTGCGTGGTGGTACCGCTGCTGAAACTCCCCTTGCTATCGTTAACGGTCTGCGTGCCCTCCGCAATGCTTCCACTTTGGCAAGCGTAAGCCTCACCGAGCTTCTGAAAGAGCGCGGTCGTGAGTTGTATCTGGAAGGATGGCGCCGGAATGACATGGTACGTTTCGGAGTATTCAACGATCCTGTACAAGAGCGTGCGGTTCGCTCGGATGCCTACAAAGTGGTCTATCCGATCCCGACCATTTCTCTCTCTTCCAACCCGAACCTGAAGCAGAACTTCGGATACTAATCCCGGTTATACCGAATAAAAAAAGGCTGCCCTACGGCAGCCTTTTTTGTTTGCCCCTCGCGCCGCCTGAATTACTTTTACAAGTCCATGAGAACCTCCCATCGCTTGCTGTTTGCCACCTTGATCCTGACCGCCTGGTCGTGCCGATCCAAGACCCCTCGCGATACCCTGTTCACCGAGGTAACCAACAGCGGCATCGAATTCACCAATACACTCGAGGAGACCAAAGAATTCAATGTCTTTAAGTACCGCAACTTTTACAACGGCGGCGGCGTGGCTACCGGTGATCTGAATAATGATGGCCTGCCCGAGGTATTCTTTACGGCCAATCAAGGTTCCAATAAACTTTTTCTCAACAAGGGAAATATTCAATTTGAAGATATCTCTGAAAAAGCAGGATTCGGCGCAAAAGAACAGTGGACCACCGGCGTCGTCTTCGTCGACCTCAATCAAGACGGCTGGCTCGATATCTACCTCTGTAATGCCGGACACATGCTCGATTCCAACAAACGCCACAATCAGCTCTTCCTCAATAACCACGATCTCACCTTTACCGAAAAGGCTGCCGAATACGGACTCGACGACGACGGTTACACCACCCAGGCCTCGTTCTTTGATTATGACCTCGACGGCGATCTGGATTGCTTTCTCGTCAACAACAGCCCGCTACCCGTCAATACCCTCAATTACGCCAACACCCGACAGGTCCCCGCCGAACAAGCACCCGTGGCCGATTTTCTCAAAGGCGGTGGCGATCACCTCTACCGAAATGACAACGGTAAATTCGTTGATGTCAGCAAACAAGCCGGTATCTACGGTAGCATCATCAGTTTCGGATTGGGCGTTACCGTCGGCGATGTGAATCAAGACGGCTGGCCAGACGTATATGTCTCCAACGATTTCTTCGAGAAAGATTATCTCTATATCAACCAACGAAACGGCACCTTTCGCGACGAACTCGAACAACGCATTCAACACATCAGCCTTTCCTCCATGGGCGCCGATATCGGCGACATCAACAACGATGGACACCCCGATATCTTCACGACCGATATGTTGCCCGATGATGACTATCGACTAAAGACCAACACTTCTTTCGAAGGATACGATGTCTTCACCCTCAAACAGAATCAAGGCTTTTACAATCAATACACCCAGAATTCGCTGCAGGTGAATAATGGCGGTGGACAATTCTACGAGACCGGCTTCTTCAGCGGCGTCGCGGCCAGCGACTGGAGCTGGGGCGCTTTGTTTTTCGATGCAGACAACGATGGCCGATCCGATATACTCGTCTGCAACGGGATTTATCGCGACGTGACCGATCAGGACTTCATCGACTTTTTTGCCAATGATGTGGTGATGCAAATGGTCACCACCGGTAAAAAAGAAGAGGTCAACAACGTCATCGATCAAATGCCTTCCGTTCCTGTTCCCAATAAACTGTTTCGGAATGCGGGCGGACTTCGATTCGAAGACAAAGGCAATGATTGGGGACTGGATAAAGCCACCTTCTCCAATGGCGCTGCCTATGCCGACCTTGATAACGATGGTGATCTGGATCTTCTCATCAACAACGTCAATCAACCGGCTCTGCTTTATAAAAATAATACCCGCGAAAAATCTTTCAACCATTATATCGCCTTACAGCTTCAATACAAACAGCCGAATCTTTTCGCGATCGGATCCGAGATTCGTCTTTATCAAGGTGATCAGGTGCTCACCCGTGCCGTTCTGCCCAGCCGTGGATTTCAATCTTCCGTTGAATACAAACAAACCATCGGACTTGGTCAATCAAAGATCGACTCCATTCAGATCTCGTGGCCCGATCGTACCATCACCACGTTGACCAACATTCCGATCGACCAACTACATGTGATCAATCATGCCAAGAGTACGGTTCATGTAAATCAGTCGTCCACACAGTCGTTGCAACAACCATTGTTCGATTCAGTGGGATTGAATTTTGCGACCCACCTGGAGGACGAGTACATCGACTATTACACGGAAAGAAATATTCCCTTCCTCTTATCTCGTATCGGTCCCAAATCAGCCACCGCGGATGTTAATGGCGATGGGAAAAAGGATATTTACATTGGCGGAAGCAAAGCGCAGGCCGGAAAACTCTATCTGCAAACAGCTACTGGATTCTCTGAAAAGCAAGACCTGGTCCTGCAGAGTTATGCATTTAACGACGCCAACGTGGTTCGCTTTTTTGATGCCGATCAAGATGGGGACGCCGATCTGTTTGTGGGGGGCGGAGGCAACTTTGAATCAGCCACCTCCAATATTTATCAGCATCTGCTTTTTCTGAATGATGGGAAAGCGAATTTTACGTTGCAGGCTGGTAGTTTTCCGCTGACCGGCACCAATGCCGGCGTGGCTGTTCCGATGGATTACGACAACGATGGCGATCTGGATCTTTTTAGTGGCAGCCGAAGTCAGCCGCAGAATTATGGCATCGCTCCCAACAGTTTTATTTTTCAAAATGATGGCAAAGCGCATTTTACCAATGTGACGGCGCAAGTGGCACCTTTTCTGAATGCATACGGGATGGTCACCGATGCCAACTGGAGCGATCTCAACGGCGATGGGCGCGCGGAGTTGACCATCACGGGTGAATGGATGGCTACAAAGACCTATTCATTTACCAACGGAAAATTTACGACCGTCGAAAATGGACTCGAATCCTACAAGGGTTGGTGGCAGACCATGCAGGCCGTTGACCTGGATAAGGATGGCGATCTGGATCTGATTATCGGAAACCTTGGTGAGAATTTTTATCTGCGTCCTCAAACCGATCGACCTGTACGTCTTTGGGTGAAAGACATCGATGAAAACGGCCTCTCCGATAAGATCCTGACCCAAACCATACAGGGAAAAGATATGCCCGTACTCACGAAGCGAGAGATCACTGATCAGGTGCCGTCGTTGAAAAAAGAAAACCTCAAGCATCACGAGTTCGCCAAAAAAACCGTGCAGGATCTGTTCGGAAAAGACCTTTCCGGCGCTTCTATGATCGAAGTGAATCGAGCCTCTTCCATCATTGCTTGGAACGACGGAAAAGGAAAATTTACCGTACAAGATCTTCCGCTCGAAGCTCAATTAAGTTCGATCGCGGGTATTGTAGCGGAAGATATCAACGGCGATGGATACCTTGATCTGCTTACTGCCGGCAATTATTTTGATCTGCTCCCCCAATTCTGTCGCGTCGACGCCGGATTCGGATTGGTCATGATCAACGACGGCAAGAAAAACTTCCGAGCCCTGAATGCCAAACAGTCCGGGATCTACCTGCAAGGAGCAGTTCGACAGATCCAGCCTGTACATATGGGTAACGAAACCATGTATTTGTTCCTGCAGAATCAGGATCGTCCCCGAGCCTGGAAACGTAAACGACCCTGATGCGCATAAAGCCATCCTCGATACGAATCCTGTTTGTCGCCACTACCATGGCCATACTGGCCGGTGGTTGTTCCTCCAACCGCTCTAAAAAAGGCTGGTTCGATGTGTTGGATGCCAAGCGAACCGGAATCGAGTTCACGAATAAACTGACCCCCACGCCTGAGTTCAATCTTTTCTCCTACATGTATTATTACAACGGAGCGGGCGTAGGTTCCGGCGATTTGAATAACGACGGCCGGATCGATATTTATTTTTCAGCGAATCAAGGCCCGCATGCACTCTATCTCAACCAGGGCGACATGCGTTTTGAAGAGGTACATGAAAAAGCAGGCATTCCGAATACCGGGTATTGGAACACCGGTGTTTCCTTGGTCGATATCAATGCCGATGGTAAGCTCGATATCTATCTCTGCGCCGTTGGAAATTACAAGGTGCTGAAAGGCCGTAATCAATTATTTGTCTGCGACACTATTGATGCAGCAGGTATTCCGCATTACACCGAACGGGCTGCCGAGTACGGGTTGGACTTCTCCGGATTCAGTACCCAGTCCACTTTTTTCGACTACGATCTCGATGGAGACCTGGACATGTTCCTGCTGAATCACTCCGTTAACCACGATGGTAACTATGCGCCACGCGACGTGTTTGAGAACACATACGATTCGCTAGCGGGGCATCGACTTTATCGAAACGACGGAACCCAAAGCAGTAGCGGGGTAAACCGACGCCATTTTACTGATGTAACACGCAGTTGTGGTATACGCAGTACCAAGATCGGATACGGACTGGGCGTGGCCGTGGGCGATATAAATCTGGACGGATGGCCCGATCTGTACGTGGGAAATGATTTTCATGAGGATGATTATCTCTACATCAATCAGAAAAACGGAACCTTCACAGAGGAGAATCGCAAGCAAATAGGCCATACTAGCCAGTTCAGTATGGGTGTTGATGTGGCCGACATCAATAATGATGCGTATCCCGAGATCATCTCTGCGGATATGCTTCCGTATGACCCCTACATGTTGCGTCGCTCCTTATCGGAGGATGACTATACGATCTTCAACCAGAAGATCCGCTATGGATATACCTATCAGTATGCCCGTAATAATCTTCAATTAAATCGTAAAAATGGTGGATTCGGAGAGATCGGTCAGTATGCCGGCGTACAATCGACCGACTGGAGCTGGGCGACACTTTGGATGGACTTTGACAACGATGGATACAAGGATCTGTTCATCTCCAATGGAATCCCCAAGCGGATGAACGACATCGATTATATCAATTTTGTTTCAAGCGATGAGATCCAAGGGAAACTGCGTGATAATGCGATCCGTGACGAGGACCTAACCCTGACCAATACATTTCCCGAGATCAAGATCCCCAATCAATTCTATCGAAATAACGGAACGTTGCAGTTTGTGGATCTGTCCGACAGCCTGTTCAAAAATCCGCCTACTTTCTCCAATGGTTCTGCCTATGCCGATCTGGACAACGACGGCGACCTGGACCTGGTGGTCAACAACATCAACGATCGGGCGCTGATCTATGAGAACCGAAATAATGATGGCGATAAAAAAAGTTCTTTTGCATCATTGCAATTGATCGGCCCTCGCGAAAATCCACAGGCCATCGGGGCTCGCCTGATCCTTTATTCGGGCGATCAGATCCGGACCTACGAGCAGCAATCCGTTCACGGTTTCCAATCGAGTATGATTGGCCCGATGCACGTTGGTTTGGAAAAAACCACTATCGATTCGGCGGTACTTATCTGGCCAGATCTGAGTTGGCAGCACATCAATCTGAAAAAAGATCAACGCGATACGATCCGCTACACAAACACACTCCCCAAGTTTGATTTTCTCTCCTTTTCTGCTAAGCGCAAGGCAGCATCCGTTCATCTCTTCGTGGATGTAACTGATTCGACGGAATTTGACTATGCACACCACGAAAATGAATTCAATGAATTCAATCGAGAGGCGCTGATGCCGGCAATGATGTCGACGGAGGGGCCGGCCTTGGCCGTAGCGGATATTAATGGTGATGGATTGGAAGATGTATTTGCCGGCGCCTCAAAATCCTATCCGGCAGCGGTGTATCTGCAAAACAAATCCGGACGATTTGTGAAAATGCCTCAGCCCGAACTCCGTCGGGATTCGATGTGGGAGCATGTGAGTGCCGAATGGGTGGATGTCAATGCAGATAAACACCCCGATCTGCTGATTGCAACCGGTGGCAATGAATTTTACGGAGGCGATGAACATCAGCAACCGCTTTTGTATTTGAATGACGGAACCGGTTCGTTGACGCGAAAGGCAGATGCATTTCCAGGGATCTACAGCACTCAAAGTAAACTTGCTATCCGTGACATAAATGGTGATGGCAAGGTGGATCTTTTCTTGGCAGGTCGTGCCGAGCCTTGGACCTATGGCAGAATTCCGCGTTCGTTTTTATTGCTAAATGATGGTACCGGTCGTTTTGCAGATGTAACGGAGCAGTATTCAAAAGAATTGGCGTATCCAGGCATGGTGACGGATGCCACTTGGATCGATCTGGATGGAAAGATAGAATTATTGCTTTCGCTGGATTGGGGCGGGATCGATCGATATGAATTCGATGGAAAGCGGGTAACCAGAAAATCGGTGACCGAATTACACGGTTGGTGGCAATTTATACAACCTTTCGATGTTGATGGAGATGGGGATCTTGACTTGATGGCCGGAAACTTTGGGTTGAATACTCGCTTAAAAGCATCTGCCAAGCAACCCGTTCGGCTGTATGTGAATGATTTTGATGACAATGGCAGTGCAGAGCAGATCATGACCTACTATTTACGTGGGGAGGAGATCTGTTTCTCCAGTAAAACGCAGCTCGAAAAACGGATGCCGCCGTTGAAGAAAAAATATCTGTATGCGGCTGATTTTGCGAAGGCTCACGTCCGCGATCTTTTTCCCGGTTCAAAATGGAAGCAAGCACAAACCTTGTACGCCGATCATTTTTCCAATACCGTTTTTATAAACGACGGGAACGGATTGTTTCGAGCTGTTGTTTTACCGGAGCGTGCACAGCTATCGACCTATCGTTCTGCTGCTATAATGGATGCGAATACGGATGGCCGTAACGATCTCATCCTATTCGGGAATTTTCACGATTATAATGTGGAATTGGGTCGTCAAGATGCTGATCGGGGGCTGCTCTTGCTCAATCGGGGTAAAGGTTCATTTGAGGCAGATAATATTCCCGGACTTTCGATCGATGCACAAGTGAGAGCCATTCGGCCTATACAAATTCAGGGAAAACAGACCTGGATCTTAGCCCGGAACGATGCTTCGTTCCGTCTCATTCGTTGATCAATTGAAAACCGGGTAGTTCAAGCGGGTTATCCACTTCGATGTGTCGGTGATCTTTGACCGATCGGTGATCATTGTTTGAAAAGAAATGGCCGGTGATTGTAATTTGTGATCACGCATATATAGGTCCAGATTCTGCTCGGCGAGTTGAATCGTTTTGGGTCCGCCTCGCACTTCTCCCACCATTAAAAAACCCGGAATCATATTCTTCACGGTGAAGGTTGCATTCGGCGTAAGATTTCGATCGGTGGGATAGGCCACCATCAGCTCATAGGAATTTTCATTCAAGGATCGAACATTCAGAATGGGATCGGCCTGAATTACGCCTTGCTGTGATTCGATATAGGTTCGTAATGCTGTCAGCAATTCGGACGTTTCATTGGATGTAGGCTCGTGATCGTACAAGCGTTTACCCGACATCCAGGAAACGTGGATCACTTTGTCTCGTTTCACCGAAAATCCGTACACTTTTTCGGGGCTGTCAAAGAAAAATGTCAGATTGTCCAGTAGCGGGTCGGATGAATGGCCTGTTAGTTTTTTTTCAGCCCAGTGATAGATTCGACCGATCGGATTCCATCCGATAGCCTGTGTCCTTGTTACAATTAGTTCACTGCTATCTCCCAGTTGAGGGATGAATTGAAATTCGATGCGTTCGGTTCGATCCGCGCGCAGGGCTTTGAATCCATTCAGTAAAATGATCTCAATGTGATAGGGATTGCCTTTGTATTGAATGGTGCTGTCGTTCAATACCTCGCCCGGCCACCAGGCTTTCCAGTTAGTCGGATTGACTGTCCATCGTGTAAGCGCCTCGTTGGTGCAATTGACCGCACGACTGTTTCGCGTCACTGATGTCGCCGGAAGAAACATCGAAAAAACGATCAAGGCTGCAATGACTCCGCCGATCGGCCATCCCCATTTTTTCATACTGCAATCGCTTTAATAGCTGAGAAAGCGAAGATAAAGTTCACCCACGCGATTTCCTTGTTTCTTTCCTTGTTCCAGGGCCGATCGGAAGTGAATACCACCGTAGAGTCGACTGATGCCCGCTTCATCAGCTGCCTGTCGGATCGAGCGAAATCGCCGCGACAGGTTAAGATACCGAACCTCGGTGGTGTCGTGGAAGGAAAGTGTGTCTCCGTAGATGGCCGAAGCCGTGGTGGCGGCAGCGGAAGAGATGACACTGTGTCCGCTGGTATATTCAGGGAAGGGTGGGGTTTGCAGGAGCGATTCCCATTCGGATTCCCAATTGGCGCGAATAACCGTGATGGGGCGAACGGTGAGGGTTCGGTATTTCTGCTCCCAGCAAGCGATGAATCCGTCAAAAATAGCCATAGAGGTGATGGCGTATGCAAGAGCGGCCTTATGATCGGAAGCATTGGTTTGACGCGCAAAAATGCCCAGCATACCGATCCAATGACCTACCGGCGTGATCTTTTTATTGGAGTATGCAAAATGTCCTTTGTGTTTGGTGACGAATGGGTTGTCGTCCCAATACTGCGCAATGGTGTCTTGCTCCGGGCTGATGGCTTTACTGACATCGATAACCTCTTTTAACTCTTGATAGTATAGACTGCCGGGCGTTACATTATAGGGTGGGGGCGGATCGGCCTTGAATTGTCCGGCCGAATCCATCAACAATGGGATGATGCGTTTCCAATTGGGTTCCGTGGCATCGGCATATTCGGGAGGCGTTTGCTGCCATTTACCCGTTTCGCCAAATGAGCTGTAACGGGGCATTCCACGGGTGAGTCGATAATTATCGGTGGCAGCCCGACGCAGGATCAGTGCTGAAACAGAATCGGCCCATACTTGTGAGGCTTTACGCTTGGAATCGGAAAGGTCGGAGAAGCTTAATTCTATTTTCGACAAAGACTTGCGTAAGCTATCCATCGAGAAGATGAGTGCTTCCGCCACTTGCAGACAGGCTTTTGTGGCGGCATAGCGCGGGTCGATGGCTTGACGATCGGCCGGAATGGGCAGGGAATCAAATCCTTTCAATTCGGGTAACAAGGATCGATGATTTTCTGAATCGATCCGATGCGCCTCGTAAAAGGCAAGATTGCTGTACGCGTAAATACGACTGGCTACCGGGGGTGTGAAAATATCGTGTACAATGACTTGCGTGATCGCCTCGTTGCAGGCTTCTTGAAGTGCCACGCCCGGCAGTTCGGCCGAATTCGATTTGGTACGATCACATGCGGTCAGACCAATTACATACAACGCAAGGATCAGCCATTGTTTCATCTCCCTAAATTAGGGATCGCTGCGCTATCTGGGGACAACGACTTTCAGCGATCCGCCGTTTTGAGCTGCGACGAGTGCAGATCGGGTGCCGATCTTCAAGGGGATCAATGATTTCCCATTGCCGGGTACAAAAAATCCGCTTTGAGCCGGCGTCAACGGCCGAAATGATTTCCCATTTCCTAATAACACCAATCCATTCAAGGCGTCGTTTCTTCCCAGGTAAGGCGCCATCCCGAACTCATTTCCATTTAGGATCAGGTCAACTTGCCCGTCGGCATTGACGTCCTGCGCCACTATTCCATAAATCGGCGCAAATTGCGCTATGGATGGAAGCGGATGTATCTCAAATTGAAAATTCCCTTTGTTCTCGATCCAAACCGAGGCGAAATGCGTAGCTGCGATGTGCAACGCACCCTTTCTCTGTGCCTCGGTGAAAAGTGTTTTCAAATCAGCCTTGGCATAGCTCGAATAATTTGGAAATTTTTCTTTGAATGGCGTCATCTCTCGAATGAATTCATCGCGACCGGCTAATATGACTTCTCGTTCTTTTCCGCCTATCTTTTCTAATTCGGTGTGTGTGAATACCGCATCAAAGCTGCCGTTGTTATCAAAATCCTTAGCGTAAACCTGAACGGGTTTCTCGGTACTGGCGCTAAGAAAACCGTTGAACCCATAATTGCCGGCAACATAATCTATATCGCCGTCCTTATCAATATCTGCGGCCTCTATACTATTCCACCAGCCGATCTGTTTTTGTAAGGGTTGCTCTTGTTTGACCCATTGTTTTCCATTCCATTTGAGGATCTCGATGCCGCCCCAATCCAATGTGAGGATCAGCTCTGATTTTTTGTCGTTGTCCACATCTGACCAGATCGCATCCGTCACTAGTCCGATGGAATGCAATGCAGGTGCCAGCGAAGCGGTGACATCCGTAAGTTTGATCGTTCCGTTTTTAGAATCATTTGTATAAAGAAAACTGGATGTGGGAGCGGGATATCGGCCCGGGATCACTCGACCTCCAATAAAAAAATCCAGGTCGCCGTCTCCATCGAAGTCTTCGCTTCGCACGACTGATTTGGTGGCCCGGTTATCCGGGATGGCATCGAATAACTCCTTGAAATTTCCTTTTCCGTCATTGATATATAAATGATCGAGATAAGCGGGTGATTGAGGTTCGTTCTCGCATCCGCCGGAGGCGATGTAGATGTCTAAATCTCCATCTCGCTCAATATCGAACAAACAAATCCCGGCATCGTCGTGGTACTTCATGATGCTGGTGTCTGTTGTTATCGGTCGTTTTGTGAAAGAGCCGTTACCCGATTGAAAAAATAAACTTGCATAGGTCGGAGAGCTTCCGCCGACGATCAGGTCTTCGAGTCCGTCGCCGTTTAGGTCTCCTGCTGCAAGTGACGGGCCGAATTGAGAAAGTTTTCGGGGGATCAATCGCTGGATGTTGAAATCGATAAAATCAACCTCACTCGCAAAGTGATCCATACCAATTGTGTGAGTGATGTCTTGAAATAGAGTGGAGGGGGTTTGTCGGTTAAAGGAATACATTGTTTGTGCATCCTGAATCGTGGCAGTGAGATGCTGATCCGGTTTGGGATTTCGGATCACTTGTTTTCTGTGATCGGGCCAAATGATGACGACCGAATCGATACGCTCGTGATTCCCCAGGCCAAAATGTATATCGGCGGAAATGGAAGACATATATCCCCTGTATGGCGTGAGTTCAGCGGTTTGTACCAAGGTATCGCTATACAGGGTGATCAAACTCCCGAAACCGTTGCGATTTTGTTCGGTTCCATTCAGTCGGATCGAAAAGAAATGTGATTTATTTTTCTCTTCTGTGTTTTCGAGCAAGGTGGCAGGGCCGTTGGTGTTATTGATAAGAATATCCAGATCGCCATCATTATCCAGATCGGCGCTGGCCATGCCTGCTGAAAAACTGGGTTTGTCAAGTCCCCAATTTTTGCTTTCATCGGTGAATTGTAAGTTCCCCTTATTTTGAAAGACGTAATTGTGCACGTTCACCACAGGCATTTGTTTCATCACTTCGGCGGCGGAGGTGCGGGCCACGGCATCTTTTCGATAGGCCATAAAGTCGAGATCCGACATGTCTTTTGGTAATCCGTTGGAGATGATCAGATCGCGATAGCCGTCGTTGTTCAAGTCGACAAATAAGGGAGCCCAGCTCCAATCGGTATGCGCCACACCACTGAAATAGGCGATATCGGAGAAGGTCGGTTTGTCGATAGAATCAGTTTCGCTGTGAAGAATGCCTTGATTCAGTTGCAAGGTGTTTCGGGGATATTGATGCATGTATCCGAAGCGTGCGCTGTTTTGGAAATACGCATAGCTGATGTCGGAGTACATCATTTTTTGCCGATAGTTATCGGCGGGCATCATATCCATTTCGATGAGGTCGGGTAAGCCGTCGTTATTGATATCGGCTACATCGTTCCCCATCGCATTTTTACTGCTGTGTTTGAAATACTCGGCCGCACGATCGATGTAGGTGCCGTTTCGGTTGTTGATATAGAAGTGATTGTTGGATAGGTAGTCGTTGGACACATAGATGTCTTTCCAGCCGTCTTGATTGAGATCGCAGATGTTGAGTCCGAGTCCGTAACCTTCGATTAGGATGCCTGCTTGTGCGGAGATGTCGCGGAAATAGGCATGGCCCAGCGTGGAGTCGTATCGGTTTTCGTAGAGACGATCGGTGTTCGACCAGCTGCCGTCTTTCCGAATGGGGCGAAATTCATTGGGGTAGGTGCCATCCAGATCGTTCACCAATAAATACACATCGAGATCGCCGTCGTTGTCGTGATCGAAGAAGGCCGACATGTGTGTATTGGAGGCGTCATCCAGTCCGTATTCGTTGGCGAGGTCTTTGAAAGTCGGGTTTCCGGTTTTTGAATCCACTCCTTGGTTTACATAGAGAATGTTACGACGTTTTTCTGTTTCAGGAAGAACGGCTGCGCTGATGTAGATATCATCCAGGCCATCGTTGTTGATATCGACCACACTCACTCCCTTGCACCATTTTCCTTCTCCCTCAACGCCTGCTTGGGTTGTTACATCTTCAAATTTCAGATCGCCTTTATTGAGATATAATTTATTGGGTACGCGATTACCGGTGAAATATACATCCGCCAGACTGTCGTTATTGAAATTACCAATTCCTACCCCACCGCCGTTGTAGAGATACTCGTATTGAAGCACGTTGAATTCCTCGTTCTCGAGAATATCATTCCGGAAGGTGATGCCGCTTTTTTCTGGATCGACGGTACGAAATTGCTTGGTGGACTGTTGGCAGGCCTGCAGCCAGATGATTGACGAAAGAAGCAGGAGCCTGTGGAGTTGCATCGGTTATGATTATTTCCGGAGCATTCGCAACCGTTGGTTGACCAATTCGCCTACTTTTTTCCCGTACTCCGTACTGATCACGCATGAGCTATGGAAGTGGATGCCGCCATAGAATCGAGCCCAGTTATTTTCCAGTGCGGCTTGACGGAACGAGGTGAAAGAGCGGTCGGCAATTCCGAATTCGCGTTCGGAGGTATCGGTATAGGCGAAGTTATCGCCAAAAACGCTTGTCAGCACCTCGGCGGCGGCAGAAGATACCGTACTGTGTCCGCAGGTATATTCGGGGAAGGGCGGCGTTTGAAGATAGGGACGCCATTCGCGGTCGATGTATTTGTTGATCACGGTTTCGGGGCGTACGCGGTTGCTTCGGAATTTTTCATCCCAGCATTGAATGAAGGCATCGAAGGTGGCGATAGCGGTTTTGGCATAGGCCATCACGGTCTGGTCAAAGTCAAGCTTGGCTTTTTGCGCAGCGATGCCAACGATATTCATCCAGTGGCCCGGGGGTGAGAATTTTTTGGTGACGAACATGACGTGACCGGTCACATTCATGCGGGTTCCGAGATCATCCCAGAACTCGGCGATGTGTTTTTGCTCGTCGGTTAGACTGTCGCCGGTATTCTTTACACTCATCACTTCTTTGTAATAGCCACTGTTTTTATCGGTCATATTGAATGGAATGGGACGAGGCGGCACGAGTTCGTCGGCGCTATCCAGTACCAGGGTTCGGATCTCGTTCCAGTGTGGTTCCAGCGGTTGCGAATACATGGGCGGCGTGGGCACCCAGCGACCCGGCGTATCGAGTACGGCGTACTTGGGCGCCGTGCGGGTTTGTGCGTAGTTATCTTTTTTACTCCAGGCGAGGATCACTTTGCCGACAGTATCTGCAAATGACTGTGTTTCACGAAATACCTTGCCGGGCATGCCATGGTCTTTCACCAATTTTTTCAGGCTGTCTGTATAGTCCTGCATGCTGCCTTCGGGGAAGGTGACCGATTCGCCCAGTTTGCAAAAAGCCAATACCGCTGCAAAGGGAAAATCAATTTCAGCGCCGGGCGTTGGTTTGGGGGTGGTAGGCAGATTGTTCAGTTGTCCGGCAAGGGATTCATATTTTGTCGGGTTTCCCGCTACGATCACTTCGTAAGCGGCAATGTTGGCATAGAGATAATTCCGCGATGCGATGATGGGCGGAAAATTATTTTGCATCACCACGTTATTCAGCTCCTTCACCGTTTTGGCATAGAACAATGGATCGGACGTGATCGATTTGTAGTCAGATTTGGTTTGACAGCTAACGAGAAGGATCAGACTGAAAAGGGCTGGAATGGAGCGTTTCATATAGAATGAAATAGTGTTTCAAAGATACTGTGTTCATTCTTTTTCAGTCGAGATTCCTTCGGGTAAGTCGGGTGTTTTCTTATCTTAGATCAAACATTTTTATGCCGGTTGCCTTGATCACGGGTGCTTCGAAGGGGATCGGTCGTTCCCTGGCCCAGTTGTTGTCTGCGAAGGGATATACCTTGTCGTTGGTCGCTCGCACTGAGACCTTATTGAATTCATTGCTCGATGAATTATCGGTCAATGGCACGAACGTAAAGGGTTTTGTGGGAGTTGTATCGGATGAGGAATTTGTCAAAGGAGTGGTAGCCGAAACGGCACAGCATTTTGGACAAATCGATTTTTTGATCAATAATGCCGGATCGGGGCAATTTGGTCCGGTGGATAGTTATACGTCCGAAAGCTGGGACCAGATGTTCGATACCAATGTCAAGGGTACTTTTCTGTTTACGCAGCAGGTGGTTTCACATATGCGAACGGCGGGTAAAGGACATATTCTCAACATCGCCTCGGATGTGGCCAAGCGAACCTTTGATGGCGGTGCCGCTTATTGTGCCACTAAATATGCGCAGCATGCTTTTTCGGAGGCGGTGCGTAAGGAGGTTCGAAAAGATGGCATCAAGGTTTCGGTGGTGTATTCGGGATTGGTGGATACCATGTTTCATGCCGAGCCACAGGGGGACGCCTCACATGCCGACTGGCTGACGGGCGAGGATATGGCCCGCAGTATTCATTTCATCATGGATCAGCCGGCGCATGTGGTCATCGACGAATTAATGATCCATCCCCTGAGTCAGCCGTATTGATAAAACGTTTTAAATCGATACACGATGCGAACCGCTAATTCCGTTGCCGATTATATTTCTCAATTTCCGAAACCGGTGCAGGCTTTCTTGAAACAAATGCGTGCGTTGATCCGAGAGTCAGCGCCCGATGCCGTTGAGTCGATCTCGTACGGTATGCCTGCCTATAAATACAACAAGAAACCCCTTGTTTATTTCGGAGGGTATGCGCATCACATTGGCTTTTATGCTACGCCCAATACGCATATTCAATTTGCGGACAAGCTGGCAAAGTACAAGCAGGGAAAAGACTCGGTTCAGTTTCCGTTGGACAAGCCGTTGTCGTCTTCACTCATCAAGTCTATGGTACGGTTTAGGCTACAGACCTTACGATCCGGCGTGCTGTAACATCATATCGATCTTATCGAGTAGGGGGTGGTGGCGGAGGAGTGAGTGATTTCTTATTTTCATTAACCCCGGAAGTCGCATTCGTATCTGATGACGTATTTGTACTTGGCTTATTTCCGCAGGCGTGAAGCAGCAGGAGCAAAACTAACGATAGCGGTATAGTTTTTATTGTTTTTTTCATGTGTGATATATGATTTTGAAATATATTGAATAGTAAAGGACGCATCCGGCCACAGATGTGCTAATGTTTATGCATTTATCTCATCTACATATTGGCTTCTACTCATCACTATATATACACGAGAATTGCTGATGCGAAAGACCATCACAAAAACGGTTTTCGCTGAATTTCTAAATCGGATAGTTTTGGAATTGTGTTCACGAACACTATATCTAGTCATTCCAATATTCTTGAAGTATTGGATCGCATTATCAACGGAAACGTTGGCATAGTAAGACTTTTCCTCAACCGATTTGGATTTTGAAAAAAAGTAGTTCATTGGGTGAATAAGTGAATTTTGAGAAACACCCTTAAAGCTTATATGGCTGAATAAAATGATCGCTAGCAAACGGATAAGTTTCATACAGTTATTTATTATGTACTAATATACGCATTCTGACAATTGAGTAGGCGTCAAAAAAGAAATATTTAACCGATGTACTTTTGCAATTGAGATATTTCTTTCAGATCCTGCGGTTTTTTTAATCGAACCTGTCTGGCCGATCAAATGTATCTATGATCATTGTCGATCTAGCGAGATAATGTTTTTGTGCGTGTCGGTTACTGTGATCTCTTTTTACTGTATGCTTTCACCACATCGTTGCTGATTTTTATTGTGGTTTCTATGTTGTCATCGGAATCGGGATCAACCCGCCCAACAGATAGAGTGGAAGAGTAGGTTTTGTTATTCATGTCAAATGTTGTTTCAATTTGACCATTCGGATCAAAATCGCCATATATGAAATAATACATTTTTACAGTATACTTTCTGTTCGGGTTAATTTGGATCTCCCATTCAACCTCATTCATGTTTTTCAGAAAATCATTATCATCATCTTCAAATAGCTCTTTTTCAAATTTGATTGCAATGCTGGCAGGAAGTCTGGAAAGATTGAACTGGTATGTTTTAGATGCCACTCGTTTCAGCAGTGTCCGATACCGGTTTGATTGATCTTCTTGGGGGATGACCAGCGATCTGTTAGGAGTGTATCGCTGATCATGTTTTACTTTATTATCAATTCCTATTGCCTTAGCAATACAATATTTGATGTCGCTTTCAAGAACAGTTTGTCCTGAAACTTCAGAAGAGATCAATACCGAATTTCTGATCGGTGCCGTCTCAAATGAACAGCAGATAATTAGTGAGAAAACTATAATTGTTAGATTGACAAAACGCTTCATGTGGTATTTGTTTTAATTCGTTTGTATTTTAGAATTTGATCAATAAAAGAAAAAGAAAAAATACAATGCGGCTTCGATTCGCCGTACGCCGTCAAAATAGCCGAAGATGGAGCCACTACTGTTCTTGATACGGCCTTCATCAACATAGCCGATGATACTGCCACTGCTGTTCTTCACTCGCTCTCCGTCGAAGTAGCCAATAATGCTGCCACTGCTATTTTTGACCCGATCACCATGGTAGTAGCCGATGATGGAGCCGCTGCTATTCTTCACTCGGCCCTCATCAAAATAGCCGATGATAGACCCGCTACTGCTTTTTACGCGGCCCGACTCCACGTACCCGATGATGGAACCGCTGCTGTTTTTTAGCCGCTGTGCATTGATCTGACCCGTCAGTATCAGGGCAAGCACACCCATCCCCAGTCGTTTCATACTATAGAATTTACGCATACATCCAATATACGAATTCGACCTGGAAAATCGTTTGAGGTAGTGATATAAAAGGGTATCACAGAGGAATCTTAACTCAACGATGTGATACCGGTACGGCCGAAACGATCTTACAAAAGCTCCCGAAGCGGGCGAGCAGAAAAGAAAGTTCCGGGTTTCGGTCGAGAATATCTTCTCCGGCGGTGGCTTCCGGCCTTAATCGGATCTTGATGCTGATGACAACGGTTTGGGTGGCCTTGGTTTCGTGTACGATACGCTGACTATTATGCAAGCGGAGGCGTTTTACATAACTAGCCGCCCATTTGGAGAAGGCAATATGAATTTCATGTAACCGATCCGTTTCGGGGTGATTCCAAACGCCCAAGGAATCCTTCATTCGGTTGGTGATATTCAGTCGGCGCTCGACTGCTTCCCGATCAAAATACAGGGTAGTGCCATCTTCATCTTCCATCGGTTCCACTTTCAGTTGATGGATCTGGTCGATACGGAAATTCAGCACTCTTTTCCCTTCCGGATCGGCGGTGATGAGGTAATAATAATGCTCATAGTATCGGATCTGCAGCGGGGCCACTATATGCAGGGTCAGATTCTCCACCTTATTGTCATAGATGTTGACCGGCACGTAATTGAAGGTTATGATCCTGCCATGATGGATGTGCGACAGGATCTGGATCACGCATTTGATGACCTTGGCTTCGAAATCCGGATTCTGCAGGTCATACAATACCGGCCCTGTCTGGAAAATGGCAGAGCGGCTCTCCATTTCTTCTTCAGGCACGTTGAATATTTCAGGAAGCTGAAGCAAGATCTTTTGCACCGAGGGGATGGATTCAAATCGCTTCAAGATACCGGCCAGAAAGGGAAGCGTGAAACGCTCATCCTCGTCCAGATCACCAAACTCGGGCCTCTCGGTGTCGGGCGCCCAGGAATAGACCTTGTGCTTGAAAACGACCTTGAACAGGCGACCACGGGTTCTGAGCGGCAACGCTTGCTTGCTGTGGTCGAAATCACCGGCCCGCAAACGTTCTATGCAGGACTGCAGTGTTCGTAAGCCGATCGGTTCCAGTCCCCTTGCTTCCAGCCCCTCGTTTACACGGTCGTGCATCTGCTGCAACGTGCCGCCTCCCGCCGATAGGAAGGCACAGATCTGTCGGATCCGTTGGGTGTGAATGTGTTTTGTATTCATCAGGGGCATCGCCAAACGTACCATAAAACTACGCAACATATTTGCGTAGAACAAAAATATGTTTGTCCTGTCAACAAAAACACACCCTGTATGAAATGGTATCCTTTTGGCGAGCCTGAAGAAAAACCGATGGAGAATGAAATGTTGTGGACGTCCCTGGCGTTGCAGGCGCAGCAGCCGGAGGGGCAAACATTGGTTCATTGCCGGTATATATCGAAAGACAAGTATAAAAACGGCGGATGGCTGAATATTTATAAAAGCACGTTTCTGGTGAATCCCGATACCAAGGACATGCTAGCTCTTGCGCAGGCGTTCCATGTGCCGGTGAGTCCGGCTCGTCATTACTTCCAGCAGGCCGGGCAATTAAAACAATTCACGTTGTTGTTTCCGCAGGTACCCAGGCATTGGAAGCGATTCCATTTGCTGGAGGTGGCGGATACCGGTGGTGGTTTTCGGGTTTCGGACATCCAGCGCAATGATACAGGTGTCTATCACGTTCAATTATCGTAAACAATACTCCTTTATATGGTAAGTACATCAGAACTGCGGTCAATGCTTGACCGCCTCGCCCTTGCTCTTCCCGCATCATTGCGTGCGGATCTTTCCATACGGTTTGCCCATTGCAGTCCGTTGCATGGGGTGATCGATGTGGTAATCACGCAGGGAGATCAATGTATGGCATTGGGCAGGTTCCGTCCTGTTTCGGAAGAGGCGCCCTGTTCGTTTGGGGAGCGATTTCGGATGGCGATGGGTTATCCGGCCGATACCTGGTATCTATTTGATTTCGATGGCGAGCGGTTGGTGATTAATGATCTTAGCCTGGATGATCCGAGGGATGAGTTTACCGACTCCATCGAGGTTGGCTTACAACGCCTTTGTACGCGTCCGGACGAATGGAAGGAAGAGCAACATACGCTGGACGAGATGAAGCGGTTTCTGGAATCCATGAAGTATCTGATCGATGAAGAAGCTTTTTTAACCCGATAAAATACAACACATGAATAGTCTCAAACATTTTCTGCAGGAAGTGAATTCCATTGGTTTCTGGGGTCGGATTTTCGGATGGGGCCGTATCAAGCGGATGCTGGTAGATGCCTTGTCGGAGTTGCAGTTATTGGTTGATGTGCGGGATAAGTATTATCGAGAGTTGGAGGTCAGTCGGCGGGAGCATGATCAAGCGACCATTCTGTTACAGTCGACCGAACGAAAGGTAAATGAGCTCGAGCGCGACAAGGATGTGTTGGAGTCGCAACTGGCCGATTTGCGTGAGCGACATCGGGAGCAAGACAGAGATCTGATCGAATTGCGCAAGACAAACGATCTGCGTCAATCGGAGCATCAGCAATCCTTGAATGCGTTTTCTGATCTTAAGAATGGGCTGATGGAGGATCGTCGTCGCGAGGTGGAGTTGCAGCGTGCACAGGATTTGGCCAAACAGGAACGTTTGCGGGAGACCTGGCAACGGCATCAGACCGATACCAAGAATAAAATTCGATTGCTTTGTGAAAGGCATACGGTACAGTATGTTGAGAAGGTCCCCTTCCGGGGCGAGCCTGATAATACGGTGTTGATCTGTAATGAGTATGTGGTGTTTGATGCGAAGAGTCCGGCGAATGACAAGCATGAAAATTTTCCGAACTATCTGCGCTTGCAGGCGGAGGCGGCCAGTAAATATGCCGACAAGGAGCAAGTGCGGTCTGACATCTTTTTTGTGGTGCCCTCCAATGTGCTAGAGCAGCTCAGTCACACGGTGTATGAGTTTGCCAAGCATCGGGTGTTTGTGATCTCCTTGGACACGATTGAACCGGTGATGTTGAGTTTGAAGAAGATCGAGGAGTATGAATTTGCGGAGCAGATGAGTCCGGAGGATCGGGAGAATGTCTGTCGGGCCATTGGTCGTTTTCTGCATCTGATCAAGCGTCGTTTGCAGGTCGATAATTTCTTTAGCAAGGAGGCGTTGTCGCTGGCGAGTGATTGTGAGAGTTTATTGCCGGCGGATATCATCGAGGAAATGATTCGGATGGAGCGGGCGATGATCCTGAATCCGCCGCAGGAGCGTTCCGGGAAGGAGATCAGTTTGGGGGCGCTTCAAAAGGAGAGTCGCCTGGTGGAAAAGAGCCTGGAAGAGCGGGGTGTGATCACGGGATCAGAGGAGGTTGGCGACCGGATCAAGGAGCTGCCGTTGTATAAGGAGTCGGTTGACTAGCAATTGAATGTGTCTGAGTATATATTGCAAGCATTTATTTGCCCTATCAATTATACCTTTCGCTTCCGTTCATCTACTTCGACACAAATGAAGAGTAGGCATAATAAAATCGCTTATAGGCTCATTTGAAGTACTCTGAATCGGCTATCATCTTATCGATCTCTTGTATGGTTACTTTCGATCTGATCAGCTTATATCTGTTTTCGATGTACGCTTTTGCAGAAAAAACTGCTGTTTTCTGCTTTATAAAGATCTTTCTGAAGAGCACCGTGCTCGGGAAGTGCTCGTACAAGTCAAGTTAGTAATTAATTTTCTCTTCTCCAACATTCTTTAACTTGTTTTTTTGCAAAATTGACCATTAGGGTAGCTATCCTTGGTACAGTTAAAAAAGATTTTGATTCCGGCAATCTATACCCTGAACCATTAATTCAATTCAATCCTTCATTTGAATCGGGTGGTAGTGTTGAAGACCTTATCAACAAAGGCACATTATCAAGGGATTTCAATAAAATATTTTTTGATGAGAAGAATTCACCCTGGCTGACTTGGTTAACGAGATGAAAGGCAAGACCGCCCCTACAACCTCCCGTAAGCGGTAAACGTTACCTGGGCTATTTAAATATGAGTTATGATATGAGTGAGCATTGGGATGGGACTATAAATGGCTCACGAGCTCCGTTAGAAACGTATTCTTGGGTAGTGGAATGTTATGATGTCAACGGCACCAAAATCATTAGGAAAGGCATGGTTAGCT